>NZ_JAHCTA010000003.1:455938-495998 GCF_018474025.1 Alteromonas oceanisediminis
TTTGAACCCAGGTATAGCTTTCAGACAGTTCACCCATTTGCGTCTGCCAGCATTTAACCACGTGGACACGCTCATCATCGCTTAATCTGGCTAAACTTTTGGCATGATCGGGTGAATAGCAAATAACCCGACAGCAGCCGTTTTCTGATTCCTGAGTAAATAAGGGGTCAAGTGTTGCTTCTTGCGACGAATCATTCGGATCTGTCTCACTGTGTAACGCAGAGAAATCATTGTCGAACACATACACGGATGAGTAATCAGGATTATCTGCACCGTTCGCCCGCCGATTACCGGGACACAAGTAGCAGTCTTTGTCGTAGCGCTGAGTCGCACTACTTGCCCCCTCAGCCTGACCTTGCCACGGCCGCTTTGTACGGTGAGGTGACACTAGCACCCACTCTCCTGTGAGTGGGTTTCTGCGTCGGTGCGGTTTCAACGATGGATGACAAGCGCTAGCCATGCCACTTTCCAAAAAATACACCCATTTCGACTCGCCTTGAAAAAGATTTCTTTAACATATTGTTAATCGATGGTAGTTTAAAATGATACATCTATCACTTAATGTAATTTAAAGGGGTCATGAATGCAATCACTTTGGTCCTGCGAAGCGGCACAAGACTGGTACCGACAACAGACGTTTTTAATTGGCTGTAACTACATCCCGGCCACAGCGATCAATCAAATCGAGATGTGGCGGGCTGACAGTTTTGATGAGCAAACCATTATCAAAGAATTAACCTGGGCTGCAAATCTGGGCATGAATTGTCTGCGGGTGTATTTACATGATCAGGTGTGGTCAGAAGAAGTGCAGGCTAATCCGATGCTCAGTCCTGAAAGGCTGCCGTTTCTCGACCGTATTGATCGGTTTCTAAGCATCGCCGACAGTTTAGGCATGAAGGTATTGCTGGTCATCTTTGATGACTGTTGGTTTGAACCGGTTGAAGGAGACCAGCCCCAGCCCAGACCGGGCGTACACAACTCCGGATGGGCACGTTCTCCTGGCCGGGCAAAGCTGTTAAATCGCACGTCATGGTCTTCGCTTGAACGTTATGTCAGGTCGTTAGCCCGACGATTCCAGGACGATCCGCGCATCCTCGCTTGGGATCCCTACAACGAAGTCAACAATATCGTGATGGGTACGCTGCACTTGAACCCCGAAAAGCGAAAAGCCCAGCAAGAGCAGTTGCTTAAAGCGCAGGAAGTTGAATATCAGGCCGGAATCGATTTGCTGACATTTACGTGCCAGTGGTTAAGGGAAGAAGAAGTTACGCAGCCGATCACAGCGGCAATTTATGAACCGCGCCCAACGCTAAACAGTTATCTCATCGCATTGAGCGATGTCATTAGTTTTCATCACTATAAATCGCAAGATGAATTGATCGTGTTAATTGACGAGCTTGAGAAACACGGGCGACCGATATTGTGCACAGAATACCTTAATCGTCGGGAAGGTTGCACATTTGACTCACACGCAACCGTGTTCAAATCCCGCCATATAGGGTGTTTTAACTGGGGGCTTGTCGACGGTAAAACGCAGACAAAGTTCGCATGGACAGATCCTCCCAGCACTGCATCACCCGCTGTCTGGTTCCATGACATTCTAAACGCCGACGGAACACCTTATCGAACCGATGAAGTGGATCTTCTTAAGTCCCTTTCTCCAAGAATTAAGCATGTGGACGGCAAAGATAAAGAGGTGCGCAATGCCGGATAAGCACGCAAAGAAAGCCATTATTTTAGGGGCTGGATTGGGTGGTCTGGCGGCGGCAATCCAGTTAAAAAAAGCGGGTATCAGTGTTCATATTGTTGAGCGAAACCCCAGCGTCGGCGGCACTTGGTATCAGAACACCTATCCGGGTTGCGCATGTGATGTGCAAGTGGCTCTCTACCAGTTTTCATTTGCGCAGTCGCTCAACTGGACACGCCTTTATCCACAGGCGAGTGAATTGCTGGCCTACGCAAAAGAACTGGTAGACACCTTTCAACTGCATGACAACCTGACACTGAATACTGAAGCGAAACACGCGAAATGGTGCTCTCAGTCTCATCAGTGGCAAGTAGAGTGCGATAACGGGCTTACGCTGCAAGCAGATTACTTGATTTGCGCGCTTGGCCAACTGAATCGCCCCGCTTTTCCAGATATTCCAGGTCGCGCTGACTTTACGGGGCAACACGTCCATTCTGCTGCCTGGGATCACTCAGTTGACTTTACCGACAAACGGGTTGGCTTGATTGGCACAGGGGCAAGTGCGGTACAAGTTGCACCTGAACTCGCCAAAGTCGCCAAACACTTAACTGTCTTTCAGCGTTCAGCCAATTGGATTCGCGGCCGTGGTGACAGAGCCATTTCAGAGAATGAGCGGCGGCTTAAGGCAACCAATCCTGAACAAGCAAATAAACTGGCCGCGCATTACAGGACAATGCTGTACGAAGAATCTGATTATTATCTTTGGCAAGCATTCGAATTTACTGAATTAGGGCGAACCACCTTTACTGAAGATGCATTGGCCCACTTACATGCTCAAGTGCCTGACCCAGCATTGCGCGCCAAACTGACACCGGATTATCCGATTGGCTGTAAGCGTATTCTGTGTAGCGATGACTACTACCCTACGTTGATGCGAGAAAACGTCTCGCTTGAGGATAAAGCCATCGATCGCATCACACCTCGCGGCATCAAAACCGATACCGAACACGCACTGGATATTATCGTGTATGCCACCGGGTTCGAAACCACAGGTTGGAAGTGGTCTGTCGATGTCATTGGGCTGAATGGATCACTGCACGCACAATGGCTGAACAAAGCACAGGCATACAATGGCACTATGGTGTCAGGTTTCCCGAATATGTTTGTACTGTACGGGCCAAACACAAACGTTGGCCACAGTTCGATCACCTTTATGCTCGAGCAACAGATCAACTTCATGCTGCGCGTCATCGACTCGTTTTCTGGTGATCACGAAAACGCGGTTATGCCGACAGAAAGCGCCCAATCGGCATTTAACCAATCCTTACAGGCAAAACTGTCTAAAACGGTCTGGGCCGATAATGCATGCAGTTCTTGGTACAAAACCGCTGATGGCACGATAACCCAAAATTGGGCCAGTCATACACGCGATTTTGCCAGCCTGTTGAGTACCGTTGAGCGTGATGACTTTCAGGTAATCGCATGACCTCTCCGCGAATGAACGACGGTCAATTTCCCCGTTTTGCAGACGCTCACCTTGATCAATTTGCGGCCGATTTCCCGCAGTTTGATTTACGGGCTGAAACCCTGCCGCGCATACGTCACAATGCCTTTAAGGCCGCTTTTACACCGAGCGCCACGCGATATCAAGCGTTACGACTGGAGCATCAAATCCCATCGACGCAACAGCATACGTTGAGGCTGGTCGAGTATCGGCCGCAGGGGTGTGAAGAACCGATTGAACATGTGTTTCTTCATTTTCATGGCGGTGGTTACATTATCGGTCAGCCGGAAGATGCTGAGGAGCAAAACTTGTGGCTTGTGCAGCAGCTGTATCATCAATACGGTCTGGCTATTCGGATTATATCCGTTGATTATCGACTCGCTCCCGAGCATCCCTATCCGGCCGCACTGGACGACGCGTTTACCGCGCTCTCTTGGTGTTTACACACGCAAGGCGTGACAGAAAACAAACTTGTTATCGGTGGCGAAAGTGCTGGTGGCGGTCTTGCCGCCACACTCGCTATCAAGGCTCGCGATCACAATATTGATTTAGCCGGGCAACTGCTGATATATCCCATGCTTGACCCAACAGCGTCTTCCAATAAGAACGATAGAAATACCGCCTACGCGGTTTGGACACCAGACAACAATCAATGTGCCTGGCACGCCTATCTGGGGGACACAATATTCGCTGAAACGGTGATACCCGGTGAACATGTGTCATTAACCAAGGTTGCACCCGCGTGGATTGCAGTGGGTGAAGACGATCTTTTTTATACCGAGAATCGCGAATATTCGCTGCGGCTTGAGCAAGCCAATGTTCAGCAACGATTCACTGGCTACGCCAAGGCTTTTCATGGATTCGACCGAGCCCTTGAATCGCCATTGGCGCAGCAATTCAGAAACGACCTCGCGGCAACACTGGCGCAGATGCTTCTTAATGCAGACAATCCATTAACGATAGGAGACTGTGATGAAAACCCCGTATCAACATAGACACTTTGATGACCCCAATCGCAAGCTCGCCTTTTCACCGGTTGAGTTTGATCCACAGGCAGCTCATCAAAAATCGCTGACCAGAGCTCAAATACATCAATTTAATACTGATGGGTACCTCTCCCCACTGTCTGTTTTTGAGACTTCACAAGCTGACGAGTTACGCCGTTATTTTGATGATCTCATTGAACAGGTTGTTGGTGCTAACGACAAACGCAATGGGTACTCGATTAACGGGTATCACTTATCTTGCCAGCGACTGTATGACATTATCCACACACCGGAAATTGTTGCGGCCGTGAAGGCCTTGTTGGGGCCGGACATAGTATGCTGGAGCACGCATATGTTCTGTAAATTACCGGGTGACCCCATGGAAGTGCCACTGCATCAGGATGCCGTGTATTGGCCGTTTAACGCAGCAAAAACATTAACCGTGTGGCTAGCGATTGATGATGCCGACGATGACAACGGTACTATGCACTTTGTACCGGGGAGTCACTTACTCGGGCCATTACCGTTTGACGAGCTGGAACTGGATGGCACTCGTGTGCTGGGGCGTCGTGTTGCAAACCGTGAGCGGTATAACGATAGCTTTGTGAACGAACTGAAAGCCGGGCAATTTTCAGTGCATTCCGATTTACTGCTGCACGGCTCTCAACCCAACCTATCAACGCGACGCCGAGCGGGTTTAACGCTGCGCTACGCCAGCGCAGATGCCACCATGGCCGAGGGCTGGGAAGACTGGCGAGCAGGCAGTGTGCATGTTGCTGGCAATGTCAGTGACTACTGGCCAAACCGGCCTCGCCCTGAGGGAGAAGATCCTCACCTGATGCGCGATAAGCGAGGAACGTTCGATGGTGTGCCTGCCTAAGCTTAACCTACCCTCCACATTTCGCCGGCAGTTCAATGTCCCTGCCGGCATTTTTAACTACGGCTGATTCTCTTCACCTAAATAGCGCCGGACAATTTCTTCCCATGTATCGCTTTCAATGACTTTTAACAGTTCTTCATTTAAAGCGCCGCGCAAAGGATGGTTGGTCGATAAACCAATGGCGTAATCCTGGCGCTCAATTTCACCGGGCAAAATCAAGATATCGTCACCAAATTGCTGATTCACCAGATAACGCAAGATCGGTTTGTCGTATACCACAGCATCGATCTCCTGATCTTGAAGGCGCGTTAATGCTTCGGATAAATCCGTAGTGGATTGATGTTTAACTTTGATCGCACTTAAAAACTTAGCACTCGCCGAATTCTCCAGAGTGACAACTTTTGCGCCATAAAGGTCATCAGTACCTTGAATTGACGAACTCAATTGACTCACCGTCAAACTGGTCGCAATAGCGGCGGTGAACCCGCTGATAATGATGATAGCAGCGAACATCCACACAAGACCAACGATACGACCGCCGAGGGTTGTGGGCGCTTTGTCACCGTACCCCACTGTTGTCATGGTCACAGCGGCCCACCAAAAGCTCGCGCCAAGCCCTTGAGCAGGCGAGCCACCAAACTGTTCATGATTTTTCTTGCGCTCGAACAACCAGAGCACAAACCCAACTGCCAGCAGCACTAAACATAGTCCTGATAAGGCTGCAAAGAATTCCCAAGAAAAGAAGCGTGCCAACGCACTGCCCCAGCCGCGTTCACTTTTGGTCGTAGCGATTGCAAGACCGGTAGTGTAATACGGGTGCGTGAAATCAATCACAGCCTCTCGGCTGGAAGTTACGGTAATAGCCGCAATCGAGGCGTCGTATCGACCATCCTGTAACCCGTCCACCAAATCAGTGAGCTCGGCTTCTTCAAACCGGTAATCGATACCCAGGTTCTCTGCCATTTCGGCCCACAAATCAATCGAAATACCTTCTAATTCACCGGTGTCATTCTTCATTACGAATGGGGGCGCTACCTTAGTGCCTATCACCATGGGTTGACTCTCAGGCTGTTGCGCATGAGCCGGAAACAACAACAGCAGTGCGGTGAGTAGAAATGTCATTTGAGCTAATTTCATCATAATCCCTTTCTCTACAAGCAACGATAAACGCCGATAATCTCAGCGATGTAACAGTGAGTGTAGCAATGTGAAGGTGCTATTGACCACCTTTGCCCGGGTTTAGCTGGATTAGTGATGGACTGGTTTAAATCTAACTTGCTCTGAAATTTTCGAATGCGGAGCAAAACCAAACCTGTCAGACCGTTGGTAGGCAGACCGGACGTTACCGACACAGAACTGCGCACGTTGCACCTTCGGAACAAAGTTCAATGTGTCGGCTCTTTGTCTTTTGATACCGGTCAGTGATAGCCGTTTGGCTGTTTTGTACGTAAAGCAGAAGTAGACAACTCAGATACGACATCATTTACTACGGAGAATCGTCATCGTGGCAAAGCGCATTGTGTTCGCTCTTTGTCTCATTCAGACTGTCAATTCGAGTCGAAAGCTTTAACTATGAAGTGAGCAGCTGAGCTATAACTCCTTACAACTGGGCCGTTAAAACGTCTCTTTCAGCAGGTTTAACATATCCTCTACCGACAGCGCACTGGCGACATCATTGCCTGATAATAAACTGTCGGCGATGTCGCGTTTATGCTGGTGCAGCGCAACAATTTTTTCCTCAATGGTATTCTGCGCAATCAACCGATAAATGGTGACCGGACGCATCTGACCAATACGGTGGGCACGGTCTGATGCTTGCTCTTCCACGGCAGGATTCCACCATGGATCCATGTGGATAACGTAGTCTGCTGCGGTAAGATTCAGGCCTGAGCCACCCGCTTTCAGGCTGATCAAAAACACATCCCCCTCACCTCGCTGAAACGCCGTGACGCGTTGCTCTCGTTGTGCCTGAGTGGTTGAGCCGTCGAGATACTGATAATCCAGCCCTTTTGATTCAATATGCTGGGCGATGAGTTTGAGATGGCCCACAAACTGGCTAAAGATTAACGCTTTGTGGTTGTTCTGTTTTAGCTCATTCAGCAGCTCGTCAAGCGCGTTGAGTTTTGCACTGGCTAAACGACTTTCGGCCATCACCAGTTGCGGATGACAACAGGCCTGACGTAATTTGATCAGTTCGGCTAGCATTTTGATGCGTTGCTCACCAGCACCCGCGTGTTGCCCGCTCTGCGTAATATTATCGATAGCGTTGAGGCGCAAGGCCTCGTAGAAAGTGCGCTCAGCGGAGCTAAGCTCAACCGGTACGGTTATCTCAGTGCGCGGCGGTAATTCGGTAAGTACCTGGCTCTTCATGCGCCGCAATATAAACGGCTGGATCAGTGTTTTCAGTTGCTGACTGGCTTTGCGTGCGGCCAGCTTATCGTCTTTGCTATTTTCAATGGGCACCGCAAAACGCTGTGTAAAGCGTTTCAAATTCCCCAGCAACCCTGGCGTGATAAAGCGGAATAGGCTCCATAATTCCGTTAAGTTGTTTTCAACGGGCGTGCCAGTGGTTATCATTTTAAATTCACCGTTGAGTGCGTACGCCGCTTTAGTGCGCTTCGCAAGCGGATTTTTTAGCGCCTGAGCTTCATCAGCAACAACCGTTCGCCACGCGACCGTTTTCAGCAAGTCAATTTCGCGCTGCAGCAAGCCATAGCTGATCACCACACAGTCAAATGGCCCTACCGTGGATAACAGCGCCTGACGTGCGGACGTTGTTTGCGCATCTGAGAATCGATGCAGGTTAAGGGTGGGCGTGAATTTGAGCGCCTCTTGTTGCCAATTAAAGCACACTGAAGTCGGTGCAATCACTAAACTTGGGCCTTTATCAGCGCGCGCCAATAGCACCGCAAGAGCTTGCAACGTCTTGCCCAATCCCATATCGTCGGCAAGACAGGCTCCCGCCCCCCAATGCGCAAGTCGCATTGCCCAATCAAACCCGATCACTTGATAATCGCGTAGCGATGCTTGGAATGTTGAAGGCAGCTTCGGCTCGATAGCATTGGCTTGGTGCATCTTTTCGGTTTGCCGATCCCACGCGTGCAGCGTTTTCATACGCATGCCTGTAGTGGCCTGCTCAATATGCGCACTGGCGAGGGGGTGGAATTTGCCTTCATCGGTGATGCGATTGAGTTGCTCGAGCTTATTGCGCAAATCGTCTGATAAACTCAACACCTGATGATTATCTAGCGCGACGTAACGGCCATGGCTGGTGCTGACGAGCGCAAGCAGCTTGCGCAACTCAATCACCTCGGTATCGTTTATCGACAGATCGCCGGTAATATCAAACCATTCACTTTGTTTACCCAGCGCCAATTGCAAATGCTGTGCTTCAAGCTTTTTGGTCAGCGAGATTTTCTTGCCTTTCGGCCAGCGCAGCAGTAATGGCAATTTCATATTGGCTTTGGCCTGTGTCAATTGCTCCAGCGCGTTTAAAGCATCTTGGGTATCTTCTAGGCTAAGCACATGGCCGGGCATTGCGAGAAACGCCGGGCAAGCGTCATCGAGCTGATCCAGCAACTGTTGTTCATACGCCAAATCGCGCTGAGTCGCTTTACGCTGCCCATCTACATCAGCGGTCAAGCTGGCACTGCCACGACCGGGTATCAAGGCCGGGCCATGCTCACCAAATGGCATCACATGACAACTAAATTCAAGCCCCTGTTGCGCCGGCTGAATGTTCACCACCAAGTGCGGATCGGGTTTGCAGGTGGCCAGCCCTGTGTCTAAATCAGGTAGCGTCGATTGAATATTCAAAAATGGGGCAATCGCTGCAATGCTGTCTAACGCCTTCTGTTTGGCTTGCATCGGCACCAATAACCCGCTTTCGCCGACGATGCTCGCTACCTGCAGATGCTCTGCGCTAAAAACAGTTAGCTGAAAGCGCCTATCAGCCACTTTTTTGAGTTGATAATCACCTTCTGCGGCGAAGCGCTGGCTGGTTTCTGGCACATCAGCCATGCTTAAGCATAACTCATCCCCAACCTGACTGAGGGTAAGCTCCGGTTCACGTTGCACGAGTTCCAGTGGTTCAGAAAAGTCATTTTCCGCATACAGGTTGTTTAACCCAACGGCGGCTGTTAATGCGCTGATGCCCGACAACGAATATTCAAGCTTTCCGTAATAGTTCCAGCCAGCGTGTTCCTGAATGGCCTGACAAACCACTCGATCTCGGTCTGATAAAAAAGAAAATGCGTCAGTTTCTGTTTTCAACCGTTTCAGCGAAACAACGCGCCCTTTGCTCCAGCCAGACTGGCTGCGTTTTTGCTCGCGCGCCTGTAACCGGTGTTCAAACCCCTCGATTAATTCCCAGATGATACGCACCGGCTTAGCGGACGCAGCAGGCTCCTCTGCGGCGGGCTTCGACGCCAAAGTGATTAATTTGTCCAGCGCCAATTCCCATCTGGCTTTGGGCTTGATCATTTGGCTAATGTCGTTCAGCGGTGTTGTGTCGACGGCCTCCGTACCTTGCAGTTGTGTAACTAGCTGATCGCAAAGACGCGCAAAAAGCTCACTGCCCATATGTACAAACGCGGTTGCAGACGCCTGCATTCGCTTGGCTAATGATGGGTCGACACGTTGATTACACCACACCTGCGCCAACGCGTAATTATAATAGCCCAGATGATGAACCCAACACTGATAGTCTTCTGGCACACAATGCTGTTCAATCGGTAACTTATACTCCAATCCGTCTGACAGGCTGCGAACCGTAGCGACCGAATGTCGGCTGAGTGGGTACAGTTCATCTTCGTGTTGCCGTTGACGCTCTTCGGCATCCACCTGTGCAAGCACTTGCGCATACTCACTACCATCCGTTCGATTTGCGTTAACCATTAAAGCCAGCTTATAGAAATAGCCTGCGATACCCGACAAATAAGGGTGCTTACGCCGTTTGATTTTGTTCTTGGCCGTTAATGCTGCGCTAAATAGAGCTAACGATTCACCGACATCTCCGCGCACAAAACAATCGATTGCTTTGAGCTGCACACTGTAACTGCTGCTATCGAGTGTCGCTACGAGTTGATCAAACTGCTCAAACCGGCCTTGGTAAAAGGTGAATTCTGCCAGCAACTGTACGCAGGGTATATAAACGGCATTGGCCGCATGGTGCGCTGCACACACCTGTTCAAGTAGTGTCACTGCATAGTCGAATGAATGACCACTCGCCTGAACCTCGCGCAGTAACGTGGCGAATGCCTGATATTGGACGGCGTGAGGCACCGCCAGAAAGGTCTCTAATTCAAAGGGCAGAAACAATAACTCAACCAATACGCGGTTTTTGGTGTGATGAATGATCTGGGGATCTTTATCAATGGCGAGCAGATTTTCTACCTCGTCCATCTCCCCTAGAAAGTAAAGGTCGCGTATAACGCGGCGTTCATCGACAGCCTTCGTTTGCCAGTGCAAGCTATGCACCACCGGCACCACCTCTTCGGCTGCCATCAGAAAATCCTGAAACGCACGCAGCGGGAGTTGGCTGACCAAGACATTGGCAATCAGCGGATTGATTTGTAATCCGTCTTTGCCCGCATATATTATCTGTTGTCGATGTAATGCTGTCTTGCGCTCGGTTGAGAGAACGTAATCCGTTTTGCGCCCGATGAACATTCCCCAATCGCACAAAATACCGACCACGGTGCTTAATTTCGTCGCCCCAATCGGCTTGTAAATAACCGCCAGAAGCATCACCAGCTGTTGCTCATGCTCAGTGAGCGTCTGAAACTGTTGAATAAGCGCGTCGATCTCTTCAGCAGTTGTGGCTGAAAGGCCTGCCGCCACTGAGTGCTTAAAAGGATTCGTCATAAAAGGCCATAGCAAACATACCCACTTACATAGTATGCGCGCGAACAAAGAGAAAATGAGGAGAAAAAAAGTGTAGCTTAATTAGCGAGTCGGAACAATTCTCGTCAGTGCTCACTTCTACCTTTACATAACTTTACATTCCACTGACAGCGCTTGACGCTGGCACGGCTACGCTTCATCAAGTTTGATAAAAAGCGAGTGATTTCTTATGTGTTCCATTCCCGTAGCATGCCAATATCGGCTTAGTGGTGCAGCAATATGGCTGGTGATGTTAGTGTTTCTTGCCGGTTGTGGCGGCGGTGATAACAGCGCCACGCCAACGCCACAGCCTATTGCGCCAGCGCCTGCACCAGTGCCTCCTTCTCCGCCAACGCCACAGCCACTCACTGAGCAACAACGCATTGATGCCTCACGACTCCTGACACAGGCGACTTTTGGTATTCAATTCGGTCAGGTTGATAGCGTGGCTGCGTTTCTGCGCGACAATAGTGTGGAGGCGTGGATACAAGCGCAAGCTGATTTGCCCATAACTCACCATTACCCCGTAGCCGCTCATTTGCGCTCAGATCAGGAAGATCAACCAGGTGGTTTTGCGCGACCACACCGGATGGACGCATGGTGGCGAGCAACACTGCTAGCTGACGATCAGCTTCGGCAGCGCATGGCATTGGCATTAAGTCAGTTCTTTGTGATTTCAGAACACAGTCAACTTGAAAATTTTCAGGTTGAGCTGGCGTATTACTATGACGTACTCCTAAACCACGCGTTCGGTAATTTCAGAGATGCGCTGCAAGAAATAACATTGTCGCCAGCGATGGGGCTTTACCTTTCCATGATGGGCAACGAGAAACCCCAGCCTGCATTGAACATTCGTCCTGATGAAAACTTTGCCCGCGAAATCATGCAGCTTTTCTCATTAGGGCTGTATGAACTGGAACAAGATGGTCGCGAAAAGCGCGACGCGCTTGGCAAACGGATCCCCACGTACAATCAAGACGTGATTGAGCACTACGCGCGTATTTTTACCGGCTGGCACTTTGCGCGCAAGCGTGAAGAAACCTGGCACAACTTCTTTGTTGGCGTCGACTTTATCAACCCGATGGAAGTCATCGAGGCCTTTCATGACACGGGCGAAAAACGCTTGATCGACAATCAAGTGGTGCCAGCGGGCACGGCGCCGGGCGTTGCTCTAAACGACGCACTCGACAGCCTATTCAATCACCCCAACGTAGCGCCCTTTGTCGCTAAGCATTTTATCGCTCACTTTGTAACGTCTAACCCCAGCCCGGCCTATGTTAAACGCGTGGCCGACGCTTTTAACCACAATCAGGAAGGCGAACGCGGTGACATGCTGGCGGTGATCACGGCGGTGTTGACCGACCCAGAAGCGCGCGATGCTGAAGCTTACACGCAAAATCGTTATGGCCGGGTCAAACAACCCTTAGTGCGCGCCGCACAGGTATTACGCGCTGTTTTACCGCCGGATACATCCGTATCAACAACCAATCTGGCGTTTCGGGAACTCACGCGAATTCAGGAATTTACCGCGCAGGCACCTCTGAGTGCGCCGTCGGTGTTTAACTTCTTTTTACCCGACCATCGCGTCAACGGGCCGCTGGCCGAGCTGGACATGATAACGCCCGAGTTACAGTTGATGACGTCGAACAATGTGGTGCTCAGCAGCAACTTTGTCGCGTATGTGCTACTGAGCAACGACACGCAAGCATTACGCAATCGGCTTGGGATCGACTTTTCGCAACATGCTGCTGTGCTCGCCCAGTCTCAAGATGAAGCGCTTTCAGTGCTGAACCATCAGGTATTGCAGGGCGACATGACAGCCGAATTCAAACAGGTATTAATCGATTACGATAACCAAATACGCAATCAGGCATCTCTTGAGATGCGCATCACTGAATGGTTAACGCTGATATTCACCTCACCACGATTCGCAGTTCAACGCTAGGAGACGAATGATGACATCCCGACGCCAGTTTTTACAGCGGGCATGCCTCGCGACCGCTTCAATGGGCTGCTATAGCGCATTAGGTTTGCAGTTGAATGCATTCAAGGCAATGGCATCACAAGCCCGCTTTAGCGACCACAAAGCACTGGTATGTGTCTTTTTGTACGGCGGTAACGATAGTTTTAACATGCTGATACCGACTGGATCTGAAGCTTACGCAGCGTATCAAACAACGCGCCAGGGGATTGCCTATCCGCGCGAAGGTTTGATACCCATCGATCTTAGCCTGAATGATTTGCCTGCACATAGTATGCCTCGTGCGATGGCACCTTTGGCAGAGCTTTTCAATACTCAGAGGCTATCGGTGGTCAGCAATATTGGACCGCTTGTTGAGCCTGCAACAAAACAGCAATTAAAAGCCGATCCCAACAAGCTACCGCCGCAGCTCTTTTCCCACAATTCGCAACAAGCGTTATGGCAGACCGCGGGCATCAATACACAATTAGGTATTGGGTGGCTGGGGCTGATGGCCGATTTACTGCAAGACACCCAAACCAACTTGCCAATCAATATCAGTGTTGGCAGCAGCGATATCCTTAATAGCGGTGTGTTACAGCTCCCCCTGGTGCTTAACCCGAACGGGCCACAAGACTTTGCCCGCCTTAACCCCAGCAATACGAATGATCAGCAACGTATTCAGGCGCATCAGCAATTGCTGGCGCTCGATCACAGCCCGCTCACGCAGGAATATGCGCGACGTATCACAACGGCGCGAGACAATAACGAAGTGCTCAAACAAGCGCTTTCCGCTGCACCGCCACGTACTGTCAACTACCCCGAAAACAACACGCTGGCGAACCAGCTGCGTATGGTTGCCGATATGATTGCCGTGCAATCTAGCTTACAGCAATCTCGCCAGGTATTTTTTGTTGGGCTTGGCGGGTGGGACACGCATGACAATCAACCGGAGCAGCACCCGGCCTTGCTGGCTACGCTGGCGGAGGCGCTCAGTGCGTTTAATACTGACATAGATGCGCTGAACAAAGCGGACAACGTAACTACCGTGACATTGTCTGACTTTGGCCGCACGCTGACGTCTAACCGGGATGGCACTGATCACGGTTGGGCTGGCCATCAGTTGGTTATAGGTGGCGCTGTGCGCGGTGGTCGTATCATCGGCCATCTTCCTGAGCAACGCCTTAATACTCAGGATGACTGGGATGACGGGCGCATCATCCCAACCACCTCCATTGAGCAGTTGGCGGCGGCACTGGGCGCGTGGTTTGGTCTAACAGACAGTGAGTTAACGACCGTTTTGCCAAATTTGAATCGCTTTGATGCGACGGCGCTTCAGTTGTTCAGGTCTTCGTGATACCCGCTGCCATCAACCCAAAACTGCATCGCTGGCATCCATTAGGTTAGCGCGCCCGTGAGCAGATGATTGTAAAAAAGGTGTTATAAGTCGGTTGCATTTTGCTTTGTTCTGCCCTTAGTATAAAAAGCAGAGTGACAAGCGCTTACGGACAGTCTTGTCATATGCATGGATACCAAAGCACTTGAACGCACCGATCGTCAAACTTACTGTCACACTCATGTTAGCGCTTTCGCTGGCCTTGAATGGCGCTGCCTCGGCGTTAACGGCATCGCAGCAGTTGCATTTGGCGCAAGGTATGGCAAGCAACAGTGCTGATGTCATGCTGATTTGTACCGGCAGTGATGTTCGCTGGATATCTGAGTCGGCTTTTTTAGATACCGGACAAATCATCGAGGTTGCAGCGCCCTCTGAAGCGCCTGACCACTGGCAAACACTGGATTGTTCTTCCGCAGAAGCGACTGAACCGACCTTAGATGTGTTTAGTGTTTTTCCCCGTGGTGTTGAACTTGCACCGCATTCCGTTAAAACTACGTCACAGCTTCAACAGCTGTTTTTAAATGCGCAATATGCGTCTGCACTGTCTCGTGCCCCACCTACAACTTTCATTGGTTAGATTAAACGACACAACAACGTAAACACAGCATCCGCTCGTTTTACGACGCACTGTTAACCTATTGAGTGAAAGTACATTCTATGAGATTGAATCACACTGCCCGGCGCTCGGCAGCGATACTGCTATGCAGCGCCTATTCTTCAGCGATTTTTGCGCAAGATTCTGTTGAACAAAGCACGCCATCAAGCGCGTCTATTGAAACCATCACCGTGCTCGGTGATGCCAATACACAAGGCGCGACATTGGGTGGAATTGACTTAAAAACCTTACCCATCAACTCTCATGTTGTGGGCCGCGTGGAATTGGAACGTCTGCGTTTTGTTGACCCTGATGAGTTTCTTGACCGCATCCCTGGCGAAACACAAGTCAGAAACCTGCGTATCCCAAATGGGGGCAAAGGTTACACCATTCCAATGCTGGACGGCATCGCGCTGGAAAACCCGTACGAAGGGGCCACGCAACGCCTCGACCGCACGAATACGTTCGATATAGAGCGCGTTGAGATTATCAAAGGCCCGGCATCGGCACTGTATCCGAATAATGCGTTTGGCGGTGTTATCAATGTAGTCTCTCGCGATGCACCTCTTACGTCAGAAACCTTGATCTCGGCAGAGGCCGGTGACTTTAACCGCTTTCGTGCGCGTGTCAGCACGGGTGGAACCGTGCAAAAAGTCGGTTATTTTTTTGATGCGAATCTGCGCGAACTGGATGGCTTGCGAGAAGGTGCAAAGAATGACCGTGAACAAGTCAGCGGAAAGCTTATTTTTTCATCCAGCGATGTTAGTGAAATCACCACGCGCGCTGAGTATCTTTCCGAGAATCGCATCGAGCGAGGCGATTTAACGGAGCAGGAGCTTGCCGACGACCCAACTCAAGCGGGCTCGCTAAGCGCTTCCACAGACCTGACTCAATCGACATTATCTGGGCAGTGGGAGTATTTAATGCCGAACGGGCAGTTCGACGTTCACGCCGTGCGTCGCGAGAAGGACACCGTAGGCGCCTCTCGTTTTCGTGGGCCACAGGATGAAAACGATCTGGCGTACAGCGCAAAAATTCAATATCGGCATGACTTCACAACATCAAACCTGATTTCTGGCTACGAACGCTATGATGGGGAGCAGGACGTAAAGCAATATGCTCGAAATGATCTAGGTTTACAGGGAACATTCGACACCTTCACTAACCAATTAACGATTGATGCACTTTATCTGCAATATCAGAAGGAGCTTACTGACACAATCATAATTACCGCAGGGGCGCGGTATGAAGATATTCAGCAGTCTCACAGCGATTTCACATTGGATGCAAATTATTCTGACATTGCGCCTAAGTTGGGGCTCACCTATGCGGCGTCGCCCAATTTGATGTTGTGGGCGAGCGCTTCTGAAGGGTTTTATGCACCTAGCGTTGATGACATTTTCATTGATGCTGAGTTGCGTGATCTTTTAGATATCCAGCCTGAAGCAATACTATTAGCACCAGAAGAGGCGCTGAATCTCGAAGCCGGTATTCGCGGCAGTATCGGCTCGTGGCAATTTGATACGTCGGCATATCATACCAATATTGATAACTACCTGGTGACACAAGAATTTATTGAAGCGCTTAGTAGCGGTGAAATCATCGAGTACCAACTCACCACAAATGCCGGTGAAGTGACCATCAAGGGCATTGAAAGTGTGCTTGAATTTGCGCCAAAAAACGCCCCCTACCGCATTGGTGTCACGCACACTTACACACGCAACGAGTATGATTCATTTGTACAGAGCACGCCCGGTGCTGCTGATGACTTAACGGGCAAAATTCTGCGTCGCTCCCCCGACCACCACTTAAATATACGCGTTGCGTGGTTACCTATAGAGGAATTGGTGATCGAGCTGGAAGGCGATTACTACAGCGACTATTTCGCTGACGACGCCAACTCTGAAGCCTCACGCTTCACCCGCGGCGAACGGATCAACCTGCGCGTTAACTATCAGTGGAATGACTGGCGAGTTTGGTTTCACGCCCTCAACCTCACCGACACGCTGGAAGATCGCGCAACCTTCAGACGCGGCAGTATGAGCTTTAGAACCATCGACGGGCGCACGCTGTATGCGGGCGCTTCTTTTACCTTTTAGTCAGTCAGTGCAGGAGCTAATGCATGCTTAAGAAAAACACATTACTCAACGCCTGGTTATGGAAATGGCACGTCATTGCAGGTCTTATTTCATTACCTTTTATGGCACTCCTCGCGGTGACAGGCAGCATTTACCTGTTTAAGGATGACGTAAACCATGCGCTATACAAAGAGACCTATTTCAATCAGCCACGGATACATGCCAGTGCTTCTGAGCTCGCCGCACCCACTTTGTCGCTGGATGCTCAGCTCAGAGCTGCTCAAGCCGCCGTTGATAAGCCCATCGTGGCCGTTACTTTGCCCAGTGAGCAGTCGCTCAATACCGAGTTTACCGTACAGGGACGAGGGCGCGCTAGCACCAACGTTTACGTTGACCCTTACACAGGAGACGTTGCTGGCCAATTGGATCAACGTCAAACGCTGATGTATGACGTGCGAAAATTGCACGGTGAATTGCTACTCAGCACACCCGGCACGCTGGTTATCGAATTAGTGGCAAGCTGGTTTCTGGTGTTGATATTGACCGGGTTGTACGTATGGTGGCCATCTGGCGGCAATGGTTTTGCAGGTCTCTTTACCATTCGATTTTCTCAGGGAAAACGCCTTTTCTGGCGTGATCTTCACGCGGTAATGGGTTTCTGGATGTCCGCTTTTTTACTGATCATTCTTGCCGGCGGTATACCGTGGACAAATGTGTTTGGCGACCAGTTAAAATGGGTGCAGCACCACACCAATACGGGCTATCCGCAACATTGGCGCAGCGATAAGGGAATTGAGTCAGTGTTACCGCAAGATCCACGAGTTTCGCCACTCAGCCTTAACGCCATCGCTCGCAAAGCGCAGCAAGAGTTAGTTTTGCCCGGGACCATCAGTATTGAACTCCCCAAAACAAACGCCAGTGCCTTTAAAGTCAGTAACCGAGCATTTTACTTGCGCGACCAAAAGGTCATTTACCTTGATCAGTACTCGGGCGACATTGTTAAAACGCTGACTTGGAACGACGTGGGTGTATTGATGGATTTACGTCAGGTGTTTATGCGTTTGCACCAAGGCGAGTACGGCATAATAAATTGGAGCATCCTATTGTTGGTTGCTGTGACTTTCACCCTGTCGACGGTGGCGGGGCTGGTGTCTTACCTTAAGCGTAAACCTCAGAATAGTTGGGGTATTCCTCGCGTACCTTCGCGCTTTCGTGTGGATAAAGTATTGGTCGTAATGATTGGTGTGCTGGGGCTGTTATTTCCACTGTTCGGCGTCAGTCTGGTCGTGATCATGCTGGCAAGCGCTACGCGACGACTTAAGACGCTGTTTACGCCATCTGGTAAACACAACATTCCACGTTAGATGTTACTCTATTTTACATTTTTAACATATTAGTTACATACGTATTCAGTGGTAATTGTGTGAGTGTTCCCTAAGGTAAAAGTCGGCGTGACGCTGCGCCGATTGATTCAAATCACATGCGTTTAAGTGAAAGGAGTTATGACGTTGTACTCGCATAATCGGTTTGAGAGCGATTTAACTAACTTTTCACGGGAACCATTATGAAACACTTACGCACCTCACTGACGGCGGGCGCATTACTGGCCAGTCTGTCACATTTCACGACCGCTGCACCAACCACCTTTGTCCATTTATTTGAATGGTCGTGGCCTGATATTGCCACCGAATGCGAAACCTTTTTGGGCCCCAAGGGGTATGCAGCGGTGCAAGTTTCTCCACCGAACGAACACATTGATGTGCCGCAGTGGTGGGCGCGGTATCAGCCGGTTAGTTATGTGCTAGAGAGCCGCGGTGGCGACCGTGCTGCGTTTATCGACATGGTTCAGCGCTGTGATGCGGCAGGCGTCGATATTTACGTTGACGCCGTCATTAATCACATGGCGGCGGGCAGTGGCACCGGAACGGCTGGGTCTACTTTCGCGAACAAGCAATACCCGATTTATTCACCGCAGGATTTTCACAGTTCCTGTTCTATCAATGATTACGGCAATCGCTGGCAGGTACAGCATTGTGAGTTGGTCGGGCTTGCTGATTTGGATACCGATGCGCCTTATGTGCGCAATACGCTAACGGCGTTTCTGAATGACTTGATTTCAATCGGAGTGAAAGGGTTTCGCTTCGATGCCTCTAAACACATGCCATCTAACGACATCAGTGCCATCGTATCGCAATTGAATGGATCGCCGTTGGTATTTCAGGAAGTCATTGATCAGGGCGGCGAAGCGGTCAGCGCCAGTGAATACGTAGGAAATGGTTTGGTGACTGAGTTCAAGTACAGCGTCGAAATCGGCAACACCTTTCGCAATGGGCAATTAGCCTGGTTGAGTAATTTTGGCGAAGGCTGGGGCTTCATGCCCAGTTCACAGGCGGTCGTTTTTGTCGACAATCATGATAATCAGCGCGGCCACGGCGGCGGAGGTAACGTGATCACCTTTGAAGACGGTCGCTTGTACGACCTGGCCAATGTTTTTATGTTGGCCTACCCATATGGCTATCCAAAAGTAATGTCGAGCTATGATTTTCATGGTGATACCGATGCTGGCGGTCCAAGCGTGCCGGTGCACAACAACGGCACATCGAGTTGCTTTGGCAGCCAATGGCAATGTGAACATCGCTGGTCTTACATTGCCGGTGCCATGGATTTTCGCAATAACACCAGTGATGCATTCTATACCCAAAACTGGTGGAGCAACGGTGGCAATCAAATCGCCTTCAGTCGTGGGAGCAGTGGCTTTGTCGCCATCAACAAGGAACAAAGCTGGATGACGCAGAATTTGGCCTCCGGTCTCAGCGCAGGAACATACTGCAATGTGCTAAAAGGCGAATTAAGCGCTGATGGACTGAGTTGTTCCGGTGACACAGTAACGGTTAGCGTGAGTGGGCTAGCGCAACTGAACATTGCACCTTGGGATGCCGTTGCGATCCACAAGAATGCAAAAATCAGTGGCGCATCAACACAAGATTGGCAGCGTACCGTTGTATTTGTGCAAGCGCAGACAGCCAGCGGTCAGGATATGTTTGTGCGCGGTGGAATTGATCATAGCTATGCTGCCAGCGCGCTGGGCAAGAGTTGTACGGATGCCAATCGGGAGTGTGCAATTCCCATTCGACACAACAATCTTCGTAACAGCACAACAGCTCCTTGGAAAGCGTCTGACAGTGAGCTTGACTGGTATGGTGTACAGGCAGGACAAAGTACACAGGCCGAGGGAACGGCACTGGATTGGACCACCAATGCATGGCCGGCAGCATGGGGAGCCTATCGCTCAGTCGCCAATGACGGTTATGGTGAAGAGCCCTTAAACCAGTGGGGTGACCATTTCTGGATGCTGGATGTAGATATGGATTGTAGCCAAACAGCCAACGGCTGGTTTGAGCTCAAAGCGTTTGTGAAAAATGGTCAGGGTTGGGAAAATGACGTTCAGCAACCGGGAGCGCCGTACGCATCGACGAATCATTTGGCGCAATGTGGCAAAGTGAATCGGTTTACCTTCAATCAGGATGCCGCGGTGATAAGCGACTTTTAAGTCGCTGTGTGACTCCGGTGGCTGAAAAGGGGCGCGACTGTGTAACCCGCTTGAAATCAGCCACCGAGTCACTTCAACAACAACGCTGTGAGCAATTCACTCGTTAATGGACATGGGCTGTTGAACCCGCAAAATAGCTTTTCAGCGTTTTAATCACCTGCCAACCAATCAATCCTGCCAATATCACAGCACTCGTTTGGTAGATGATATTCACCATGTCAGCGTGTTCGCCATGGTGTAGGTCCAGATTAAGCTCAAATGTTGACAACGCAGCATCAAATAACCAACCAGACACCAACGCACTTGCAATCAGGGCGATAAGATAGATCGCGAGCTCTTTTGCGCCTAACTCTTTTTTAATCACCATGAGTGTTGCAATATTAGTGGCTGGACCCGTCAGCATAAACACCAACGCAGCACCTGGCGAAATACCCGCCAGTATTAGCCCTACGGCGATGGGCGTGGACGCTGTGGCACAGATATACATTGGAATGGAAATAGCCACCATGAGCACCATTGCCAATGGCCCTGAGCCGTAATCCGCCATCCAGTGACTCGGCACGTAAGTCACGATCAGCGCGGCAAATACAAGGCCAATCAACAACCACCACACAAAATCGGCCAGCAGTTTATCGAAGCCATAACGCATGCTGTCATTCAGCAATGCAAGTACGTTCCGTTTGGGATTACCCTTCACACGAGACGTATTGATTTTGCCTGTAGCACCTGCACAGCATCCCGTGGAGCTATTTTGCGGTTGATGCACAGAAGGGGTTTCAGAACCCCAAAGCTTGATGGCGGTTCCGGTCACAATGGCCGAGAAAATGGCGGCCACCGGCCGCGCGACCGCCATCACAGGGCCCATCAGCGCGTAGGTAATGCCAATGGAATCCACCCCCGTTTCCGGCGTCGATACTAAAAAGCTTGCGGTGCTGGCTTTACTTGCACCACTTCGACGGATCCCCATCGCGACAGGGATCACAGAACACGAACACAGTGGCAGTGGTGCACCAATCAACGCCGCGGTGGTTACCGAACGACCTTCACCCAACGTTTTTTCAATCAACGTTCGCGGTATCGCTTGGTGTATAAGGCCTGCGATGAACATGCCCAGCAACAGATACGGCGCAGACTCAATAAATAAACTGAGAAACTGTTCAAAAACCATCATGAGGTCACCTGCTCTTGCTGTTCTAATTTGGCAATGATTGAGCAAAATTCAGCACTTTCGCTGCCACCGCAACACAGTTCTGAAAGGTCTTCCAGCGTCGCTTTCATGGCCGCTAGTTGCTCCATCTGCCGACTAATGTCTGCTATCTTCTGCGCCGTGATTGCCTTCGCCTCTGCACACACATGCTCATCTTTCGCACCTTTGATAGTCAGTAGCGCTGCCGTCTCTTCCAAAGTAAAACCACTTTGTTTACAACGCTTGATAAAAAGCGCCGATGACAAATCGGCATCGGAATAATGCCGATAGTTATTTTGACTGCGCCCACTGGGTTGCAGCAAACCACATTTTCCGTAATAACGTAACGTGTGCGTGGACAACCCTGAACGTTCCGCAAGTTCACCAATTTTCATAGTCACCGCTTATCTGATTGATATTTGACACTAAGTATAAACCTTAGACCAAGGTTTAATGTCAATAGCCTTGGGATAAATAGGTTAATCATGTGGATTTTACCGGCTCGGATGATCTAAACGGATGACACTGGGCTTTTCCCTAACAAACGCCGATGACTCAACTGAGAGCATGACAAAGTAACTGTTTTTATATACAGTTATTTTACGGTAAAGTTATTGCATTGATGCATCACAGTTGGAGTGAGCGCACCATGGTTAGGGCGTGTTTATCTCTCATTTTATCTAATCGGTGACCGGCACAGGCTGGAGTCTGATTGATAATGCAATTGCTCATTCATTAAATTCAGGAGAACAAACGATGCAGGTCGCACAAGGAAAATTTACTGTTGCTATGGAGCCACACCATGATGGCGTGTTTGACGCGGGAAGAATGTCATTGAACAAAAACTACAGTGGCGATTTGGTCGCTACGGGTAAGGGGCAAATGCTTAGTCACCGCAGTGCTGTGCGTGGTTCGGCTGGGTATGTCGCTATTGAGCTGGTCACAGGTATATTAGACGGCAAGCAAGGTAGTTTTGTATTGCAACATCACGGCGTGATGCAAGGGGAAACTCAATCACTGAGTATCTCTATCGTCCCCGATTCGGGCACCGAAGCACTGGCGTCGATCGCCGGTAGCATGGAAATCACAATATCAGAAGGTGAGCATTTTTATACACTTAACTATGCACTGAAATAACAAAACCCGCGACGCCTTTTGACGTAGCGGGTTCTGTCTCAATTTGCTGACACAGGCGAATGGCTCGCCGCGCTAGCAGGTCAAGTTAGATACGGCTGTTAAGAACTTCAGCAATCGGCGAAGACATTAGATTATTTTCAGACACCCACGCACGGATGGTTTTACCGTCTTGCTCCGGTGCATTGAGCTGGCTTTTAGGCATCTTTTTAACCAGCAAGCTGCCTGCCTCAACCGCGTTATTCAAAAACGCTGTGCGGATCAGACTTTCTCCGCCACAGGTGATACCGGTGTAGTAGTCCTGAAGTTTCAAACTAAAATTCTTTTCGACAGAAGACATCTTCTTGCGCAGTTCGCCTTTGTCGTCCGCTTTAACAATAGTACAAATGTTTTGAAGCTCATCTTCAACGCTAGCAGATGCCGTTACAGAAAAGCCCAAAGCAACAGAGATAAGAGTGATAGAAGCAACATTTTTCAACATGGTAGTTCCTATAAATTACGTTAATTAAGTGGTGAAAACGAGCGCATTAAATATCAATAAATCTGGTTAGAATATAAACAGACACATACATAGGTATAGCTGAACATACGCTGCCCTTTTATCCGGTGGCTCTCATTTCCCCGCAGGCCATGTAAATTGCCGCGCCAACAAGGTCATATCTATTTTAGATAGGGGCTCAAATTATCGTGTTTACACTCAATTTCGGCTGAAAAAACGTATCGACATGCGTAAAAAAGCCGCGTTTTCTTTTTGAAAAAGCGGCTGCGTTTTTGTTATTCACAGTCATTGGACGCGAATAGCGCCTTTACACTTATAAATTCACAGTTGGCTTGGCTCCCAGTCCAGGGCCGTAAACAATGGCATTGAGCAATAACCGATTTGAGCCTTTCGCCGCACCACGGAAATTAGGCTGGCCAGAAAATAGAATGAGCTGGCCTTTTCCTATTCCCTGACGAGTGACATAAGCAGAGTTCGCGATACGGTGAGCAGCCTCTGGCCATAACAACCCACTCATACGGACATAGAGCTGTTGATTTTCAGGGTGGGTATACCATGCGTTGGCTTTTTCAGGTGTTTCCGTATCGCCAGCGATGTACTCACCAACCCGGCCGACAGCGTCGACACCGGATTTAGCCATCAAGACAGGTTGACGGCCAAACAGCACCGGCATCGATTCGGGCACACCAAACGTGAGCCAGTGACGCTGGTCAAAGCGACCTGCCACCATCGTACCACGCGGCATAAATAGTTTTTGCCATGCATCCTGTTTTTCCAATGTGTCTTTGTCCAGACTCTTCGGCGCGTTGTCCCAAGGATAAGTCACATTTGATGGCATAGCGTGCGCCTGTACTGTGTCGACGTCTATGCGGGTATTCAGTGCAAGCCAGTCACGGTGCAGCGCCAGGTTATAGTCGCCTGCATCAGCGAAGCTGTCTTCTATCTGACGTACACTGCCAATGCCGTTTTTCTCCTCCGCCAAGCGGCCTGCGCTACGCCCATTGGCGATCAATGTGCCGCCCTGTTTAACCCACTCAGAGAGTGCGTCCACAACAGGCTCATCAAGACTGGACCAGGTTTCCGGTAAAACAATCACGTTGTAGCGACGTAAATCAGCCCCACGTAATCTATTAATATCGAGTTGGCTGTGACGGATACCAAGGTAGTGATCGACAGACCACCATGTCGCACCTAAATCATAAAAGCTAACATTCCCCTGACTCAGCAAAGCCAATTGCGGGCGTGTCAATAATTTGAAATGGCGGCCTCCCCAATCGGGTAAGTCGCCTTCACCAAATCCGCTCGTGTGTGCCGTTAAACCCAGATTGAATTTATCTGCGGTGCTTTTAAGTTGGGCCACAAGATCATCCCGATTCGGGTTATCCGTGACCGTTACCACAACAGCACTGCGCGCCACATCGTTTTCAGCATAAGTGGTTGATTTATCCAGCACCCGAACTTGGATCCCTTGTTCCATCAATTGTGCTGCGAAACCCGGTGCGTTGTCGTCAGCTCCGTTTACCGTCCAAGCAATCGCGCCATCGACTAAAGTGTGGCGGGGTGTCGGCATTTGGTAAGGGCTTACGTCTTCATCTATATAGCGCGGAACCTCAAAAGCTGCCAGCCCATACATCATGGTTAGGTTCCATGCTGTGGTGTCGTACATAATTGACGACCCATCGCGAAGTACACTCTCCCGCTCTTCTTTAAGCACCTCAGGAAGCACGCCGGCATCAAATTCCATAATAGCCGACAACAAACGCGCTTCAGGCTGACGATTCGGTATGACTAAGCTACCTTTCGCAACGTCTACCTGCTGAGTCTGACCTAGATGGTTGGTGGCTTTTTTGAGCGTTATGGCGCGATCAGCGCGATACACTTCGATGTCTTGCGCAAGCAGTTTCTGTGCTAACGCATCAAGGCGGCTATGATTCTCTGTGGCTGCAATGACAAAGGTTTTGTCGGCATAACGACCTTTCTTACTGACGCTTTCCTTACGTGCTTGCCAATAATCCTGATACATCGCATCAGAATGCTGCGCCAGTGTTTTTAAATTTGCCATCGTGCTCACGTATTGGTGATGCACCGATTCCATATAGGTTTGCACCGTGCCTTCTGGGCGACGCACCCCGTCTTCTGCCATACGCGACTGCTCATACAGTATATGCATTGAGCCGCGATACTCTGCGTAATTCGAGTAACCTGGATACCAGTTCTCAAACCATTCGCCGGTGTAGTAACGCCAGCCTCGCTGATCAAAGGCCTGACCCTGATCACGCGCAAAGACTTCTGCCCATTTCTGTAGACTGGGCGAGATGTTGTCGTTCAAAGGCTGCCGTGGTGGCCCCATTAAATACGTGTCTTGTGCGCCCATTTCGTGGCCGTCGATCATCAGTTGTGGCCGCCATTGATTGATCAGTCCTACCCGCCCTTGCGTTTCCGGTTGTGTGAGATAGAAAAAGTCGCGGTTGAGGTCAAAGAAATAGTGATTTGTGCGTCCATACGGCCAGTCGCCATTATGCAATAGTGATTGATCATCCACATTCGGTGCTGTGCCTCGATATTGCTCCAACGATTTTGCAAAGCGCGCCCTGCCGTCGGGGTTCATGATAGGATCAATCACCACCAGCATATCGTCCAGCATCGCTTTAACGTCGCTGTCCTGACTGGCAATCAAATGATAAATGGACGCCAGCGCCGCATCGGCACCGGATGTTTCGTTGCCATGAATCGAATAGGCCATCCATGCCACCGCAGGTAGCTCATCAATCAATGCACTCGCTTGTTGATCGGAGACCCCGCGCGGATCGGCCAATGTTGCTAACTTTTGTTTGATGTCTGGCATAGCCTCAAGCAATGTTGGCGAGCCGATGAACACGGCGTATAGCGGTCTGTCCTCATGACTTCTGGCGTACTCAACCACCTTCAGCCGGTCACTCTGGGTTGCCCACGTATCGACGGCTTGCATGATTTGCGCGGGCGTTGCTACGCGCTGACCAACAGGAAAGCCCAGCAGGTCTTGAGGCGATGTCACAGCTGTGTCATATTTCCCACTTAGTATCGTGCCTTGATAAGCGAGATCGGGATCTTGCGACGGTTTTATTAGCAACGAAGCGTTGCTGGTAAAGCTCATCACGCCAACCAAAAGCGCAGCGAGCAGTGGGAAAGGATGATTCATAGGCGCGTTACCTTATTAGGTTGTTATTTTAATGGTTTGTCGTGGCACTAAGTTACCCTAACCCTGTCGTTTGAGATAAGCAAATTCCATGAGCGCCCCCAGTTTTACGATCAATCGGTTCGACAATATCATCGCTGTCCGTCTGACAGGTGATTGGAATCAGGCCATCGATTTGCGATATTTATCCGAACTTGGGGTGGTGATGCAGCGTATGCGTCAATCGACATGGGGCGTACTGGTGGACTTTCGACAATGGACGGTGGGGCCAGCGGTCATTGCTCAGAATGTAAACTACAGTTTGCATTTTGACCGCCGCAACCAAACCAGCGAATGCTGGCTGGTCAATGATGACGCGCAAGCCAGACACCTTGAGTTTTTTTTCAAGGATTTGCCCTTTTCCCCTCACCGTGTAAAAACACAACAAGATGCCTTGACGTGGGCGCGAGACAACAACTTTCCCAAGTCGACAGCCCTGACTTCATGGTTGTCTGTTAACGAATAAGCGTGTTAGCGATGGCTCATCTATTTGCTCTTGCAATATCGTAGAGGTTATTGATTGTGGCGATTCAAAATCGCGCATGTTTTTGACAAACCATTTGATCAAGTGTTTTGGTATACACCGTAAAGCTCGCTATAATAGCGGTCTTATTATCATTCAACCTGAACTCAGGTTAGCAACGGTCGTATACAGCTCTTTCACTGATAACACGACGGCTGGAGATTAGATTTGGTTACACAATCGGCGAAATGGACAATTGCAGACGCAGAGCGAGTTTACGGCGTATCGCGTTGGGGCGGCGGCTACTTTCATATTGGTGAAAATGGCCACGTGCATGTCACACCCGAACCGGGCAATGACAATATCCGCATCGACATGAAAGCGGTTATCGATGAAATTAAACAGGAAGGGATCCAGTTCCCGGTGGTTGTTCGATTTCATGATGTGTTGCGCAATCAAGTTGAAACGTTGAACAAAGCGTTTCGCAAATCGATTGAAGACTTCAAGTATCAAGGCCAGTATCGCGGTGTCTATCCGGTTAAAGTCAATCAAATGCGTGAAGTTGTCGAAGAAGTTGTTGACGCTGGAACGCCTTACAATTACGGATTGGAAGCCGGCTCGAAAGCCGAATTAATCACGGTTTTGGCGCTGAATACAAACGTTGGCTCGTTAACCATTTTAAACGGTTACAAAGACAAAGAGTTTATGCAGCTAGCGCTACTTGGCACCAAGCTGGGTCGTAAAATGGTGGTGGTGGTCGAAAAATACAGCGAGCTATTGCTGCTGGTGAAAACGGCGAAAGAGCTTGGCATTGAGCCCACCATTGGTGTGCGCTCAAAAATGACAGTAAAAGGCCGTGGGAAGTGGGAAGGCTCAGGCGGTGATCGCGCCAAGTTTGGTTTAACCATTACGGAAATTATTAAAACCGCTCGCTACTTAGAATCAGAAGGCATGGGGCACTGCCTGAAGCTACTGCACTTCCACATTGGCAGTCAGTTAACCGATATCCGCGCGGTGAAAGAAGCCATCAACGAAGGCGCGCGCATTTACGCTGAATTGCACAAAATGGGCTTCCCGCTTGAATATGTAGATGTAGGCGGTGGGCTCGGTATTGATTACGATGGCAGCAACTCTACCAGTGATTCTTCACGCAATTATTCAATGGATGAATACGTAGCCGATGTGGTGTATGGCATGAAAGAAGTTTGCGATTTAGAAGCCGTGCCCCACCCGACGCTGGTGAGTGAAAGTGGCCGAGCCATCACTGCGCATCACAGTTGCGTTATCACTGAAATTGTTGGAGAAATACGCTCTAACAGCGCCGAAATTGATACGTCGGAGAAAGACGGCGAACACATTTTCGTAAAGAACATTCGTTATCTGGCTGACCACTTTGACGAACAAACCAGCTTGCAGGAATTATTCAATGACGCTTCGGAGTATAAAGAAAAGGCCGTAGATGCTTTTAAACTGCGCGTACTTAGCCTCGAAGAGTTGGGTAAAATAGAGACCTTGTACTGGCAGATCATGGTTAAACTGCAACATAAATATCGTTCGGTCGATTTCGTGCCGGAGCAACTACAAGAACTCGATTACAGTTTGTCATCCCAATACCTGTGTAATTTTTCAGTATTTCAGAGCGCGGCGGATACGTGGGCAATTGATCAGTTGCTGCCCGTTGTTCCACTAACGCGCATGAACGAAGAGCCAACAGTGAATTGCTCACTGGTAGATATTACCTGTGATAGCGATGGCAAAATTGATCAATTCACGATTGAGCGCGGTATCTCGGATATTTTGCCGGTACACCCACTCAAACCAGACGAACCGTATTACGTCGGCCTATTCCTTACCGGCGCATATCAAGACGTAATGGGTGACATGCACAACCTATTTGGGCGTCTCAGTGAAGTTCACATATTCAGTTATGATGACGACCCTGAAGACTTCTATATCGAAGAGTTCGTGCGTGGTTCGTCGGTCACTGATGTGCTTAGCGTGATGCAATACAACACCAAGGCGATGGCGTCTGATGTTAAGAAGTTGATTGACAAGCACGTTGCCAGTGGCGGCATGAATCCACGTGAAGGCGTTCGTTGGACAGACTTCTACGAGTCCTGTTTAGACGGATACACATACCTCAAAACCGGCGAAAAGTAGCTAAAGGGTAGCGGCTAGGGCGTGTTGTTCTGTGCAGATGCCGCTTCACGCTGCTGAGCTGTGCGAAAGGCCTCAAAATGGGCACTCCACAGTTCAGCGGTGGTGTAATTGATCATGTTACTCTCAGCATTGATCAGCATGGCAAAGCCTGCGCCGGTCTCCGGTGAAAAACTCACATCAGCACGATAGCCTTTTACCCAACCACCATGATAAACCAGCTTGTAACCCTCAAAATCGTAAACGCGCCAGCCTAATCCATAATGTGCGTCTTTAAGATGTTCACGCCAGCCCCTGCGGTAAGTTTCACGCTTGGTTTTTACCCGAGGCGTCGTCACATCGCTAATCAATTGAGGGCTGACAATGTTGGGGTATTCCCCCAGCATGGCGCGTAACCATACCGACATGTCGGCGATGCTGGCATTAACGCCTGCTGCGGGCGCAAAACGATAGTAATTATTTTCTACGTCGCCTTCGCGCCAGCGATTTCGGGCAATAGCGATATGTGGGCGCGCCCACTGCGATGAACTCATCAAAGCCCCCTTACCGGCACTGGCTGTTTGCATGCCTAAAGGGTCAAAGAGTTGTGTCTGTAACTGGCGGTGATAAGAGGTATTCTGGCTTGAAAAGTAATTTTCCAGCGTCCCAAATAATGCATTCTGATAGGTGTAGCACTGGCCGGGAGAGCACAAAGGTTCTAGGTCAGCAAGCTGCTTCAGCACGCGCTTGACCGGATAATCAGCCTCAATAAGATTGTCATAAGCATTTGGCATGTAACCGCTGGATTGGCCAATTAAGTGTTCAAGCTGTAACTTGTCGGTATATTGCGAGTTAAAGTCAGGTTGCTCAACCAGCTCGACCAACTGTGTTTGCCAGTTTAACTGTTGCCCAGCGACCATCTTCGCCATCAACACGCCAGTAAACGTTTTTGACACAGAGGCTAAACGAAACACGGTGTCTGGTGATATTTTGGAACCGCCTCGATGAGTGACGCCCTGAACTACCACAACAGGTTTCTCGCCTTGTTGATAAAAAACCATGGCATAACCGGGAATATTCAGCTTTCGGGCTCGCGCAGCGACGTCTTTTTGATAGCTATCAAACCACGCTGGTACTGCTGAACTTGAGGCTGCGGTATCGGCTACCACCCGCGCTGGAGCACTCGCAAGAGCAACCAACAGAAACGCGAAAAGCCAGACAACACGGCGCGTTAGAGAAAAAATAGCAATAATGATTTACCCGATGACATGAAAGAAAGGCATGTGGATTATCCTGTGCTGAGGAGGCTAAATCAAGTCGAGTGGTGCACAGCACTGCGTTAATTGGTTAACTAACAGTTCCGATTTCGTCGCCTCAATGTGCCAACTTTCCTCTACAATAAGCACATTCTGGATAACGCGTACTACCCAAGATGACTCAAAGCATGCTGAGTAACTCTCACACAGACACCTTCCGTACCGCACGCATGACGAGAGACAAGCGCTTTGACGGGCTGTTTTTTATTGCCGTGAAAACAACCGGTATTTTCTGTCGTCCCATCTGTCCAGCGAACCTGCCCAACGAAGAGAATGTTGAATACTTTACCCATCGCCAACAAGCCATGCAGGCGGGCTATCGCCCGTGCCTACGCTGTCGGCCAGACAGCGCGCCGGGGTCGCCAGCGTGGAGAGGGGTCGATACTACTGTTGAGCGAGCATTAACCTTACTCTTGGCCTACCCTGACCTGAGTGTCGAGAACATCGCTAACAAGCTAGGTATCACGTCGCGCTATTTGCATAAATTAACACAACAGCATGTTGGCATGGGCCCCAAGCACTATCGGCAATATTCTCAAGTTTTGCTGGCGAAACAGCTGTTACACCAAACCCGCTTAAGCGTGGAGCACATTGCCCACAGTGTGGGTTTCTCGAGCAGTCGCCGTTTACAGGCGCAGATGAAGTCGGTTACGCAGCTAACCCCCACACAAATTCGTCGAAACCATGAGGAAAACCGCAGCGACGCCATCGAACTCATGCTCCACTATCGAGCCCCTTATGACTGGCCTGCGCTACGGGATTTTATGGCACTTCGTGCGATAAAACCTATTGAGGAAGTGACAGATAATAGCTATGCGCGGTACTTTCAATTGGACTACGATCCCGCGAAGAATGGCTTTTTTCGCGCGACTCATCTACCGGAAAAACAGGCATTTAGGGTTGAAATACAGGTGGCACACATGCCAATGTTACTGCCGGTGATCCAACATGTCCGACGCATCTTAGACCTGGATGCTGACCCGATGGCTATTATGAGCAAACTGTCAGCAAGCGGTGTTCCCAGCAACTTACTGACCCAAGGGCTGCGTTTGCCCGGTGTGTGGAGCCCGTTCGAAGCCGGCTGTCGCGCAATCTTGGGACAACAGGTAAGTGTGACATCCGCTATCAATCAACTGCAACGAATCTGCTTGTACTATAATGACTCTCGCGATGGCACAGCGTGCGCGTTTCCCACCCCAACGCAGATTGCCAGCATCAGCGATGATTTACTCAAAATGCCTTTAGCGCGAAAACGCGCACTTCGAGCGTTTGCCGAATGCTTTACCAACGATCCGCACCCGTCACCTGAAAGCCTGCTTGCGATCAAAGGGATCGGACCGTGGACGGTAAATTACCTACGCATGCGCGGGCTGTCGCAACCTGATATGTTTCTTGGTACCGATCTGGTGGTTTCCAGAATTCAGCAAAAACTCACGTTAAACCCGACAAAAGCATCACCTTGGGGCAGCTATCTAACATTTCAGCTTTGGCAAATTGCCACGCAGGAGAATTCGTAAATGAGCACAGAGTACATAGACACCCCAGTGGGTTGGCTCGAAGTCAAAGCAGATACCGTTGGCATTACTCACGTGACCTTTGTGAGTCACTGTGGTGAAGTGTCGCCTAGTTCAATCACAACGCTTGCTGTTACGCAGCTCAATGAATATCTTAATGGCGATCGGCGTGCATTTTCGTTGCCACTGAATCCTCACGGTACCGATTTTCAACGTGGTGTATGGCACGCGTTGATGAGTATTGATTATGGCAAGACCACCAGCTACGCAGATATTGCCCTGCGCATCGGCAACAAAAAAGCGTGCCGCGCCGTGGGAGCCGCCAATGGTAAAAACCCGATTGGAATCATCGTGCCTTGCCATCGTGTAATTGGCGCAAATGGCACTCTCACAGGGTATGCTGGTGGGCTGGAACGTAAACAGTGGTTACTGTCGTTGGAACGTGGCGATAACCTTTTTTAACCCGCTATCATCAAAAGGAAACATCGGTGTCATCAAGCGCAGTCATTAAGCTATTTATTTTAGGCGCCATCTGGGGATCGTCTTTTTTGTTTATGCGCGCGGCAACGCCAGAGTTTGGCGTTTATCCACTGGTTGAATTGCGAACGGTTTTAGCAAGCCTGTTTCTACTGCCTTTTGTATTATTACGCCGTCAATGGCGCGATATGGTCGTGCACTGGCGTCATATCGCGGTTATCGGTGTGGTTAATACCGCGGTGCCATTCGCGCTATTTAATTACAGTAGCTTGCATTTAGAAGCTGGCTACAATTCCATTCTCAACGCCACTGCGCCTATGTTCGGGGCGCTGATTGCTTTCATCTGGCTTTCGGATCGGCTAGAACGTAGCGCAATTTTCGGATTATTGATTGGCTTTTTCGGCGTAGTACAGCTCAGCTGGGCCAAAGTCAGCGGTAGCGGCATCAGTTTCCTGCCCATCGCTACAGCGCTCATGGCCACTTGCTGCTATGGCATAGCGGCAAGCTACATGAAACGCTATATGCAAGGGGTAAAGCCCCTCGCTATTGCCGCGGGGAGTCAACTATTTGCCTCAGTGTTTTTACTGCCTGCGGCGCTATGGACATGGCCTGTACACATGCCTGGAAACAGTGCCTGGTTTCAAGCCATAGCACTTGCCGTGGTATGCACTGGGGTGGCGTACATTCTGTACTTTGATTTAATCGCCACTGAGGGGCCGTCCAAAGCGATTACCGTCGCGTATCTAGTGCCGTTGTTCGGAGTGATTTGGGGCGGTATCTTTTTGCATGAACGCCTCAGTGTGCCGGTGTATATCGGCGGGGCCTGCATCTTGATTGGCGTGGCATTAACGAACGGCTTAGTGGGTAAACAGCGAGCAAAACGTCGCCCGTGAGGTTAGTCAATAAGCTGCATCCTGACAAGATTGCTGCCTTCGCGTTTTGCCTGATAAAGCGCGTCGTCTGCATTAGCCGTTACCTCACTCATGGCGCGCGGCGTTGCGGTATATGAAACGCCGAAAGACGCCGTTAGGCGGATGTTCGGATGCGCCGCTGGGGGGCTTATTTCCTCGATCCCCTGACGGATGTCCTGAGCCATATCAAAAGCTTCATGTGGGCCGGTATCCGGCAATAAAATGATAAACTCTTCGCTGCTCCACCGGCCCAGTATATCCTTGCTGCGGATCTGGTGCCCTAAATATGCCGTGAAGCTGTCAAGCACCTGATCCCCTACATTGCGACCATAGGTGTCGTTAATCGATGTAAAGTTATCTATGTCAATAATGATCACTGCCACGGTATGCCGTGCATCAATTAAGTTATTAAACTTCTCTTCAATAACAATTCGGTCCGGCAACCGCGAGGGTGCGTATTGCAACGTGTTGGTTTGCATGTCTTGACGGAAGTAATACAAAATATTGTAGATGAGCAGAAACAGCACAAAGATGATCACCAATAAGGTCACTACACTGGCAATAAAGCCACGTGATATTTCCGTTTGGCGCGCATCTAACGGGCTTAGAAGGTATAGCGTCCAGTCGAACTGTTCTAAATCAATCTCAGCGATCAGAAAATCATTGCCTTCAATGGACACCAATTGATTATTTAAGGTTTTTTCCTGTTTTATCTCAGGCTCTAGGCGCTGATACCACAGCAAGTCTTCGAGTGTTTTAAACTCTGAATATTCAGCAATCAGTGTGGAATCTGATGACAGCGTAATGTTGTCGTTATCATCGACAAAAATAAAATCGTAACCGTGCTCGCGCTTGTAACTGTCAAACACCGTTAAAAAGCTGCGCAGCGCCTTGCCGACGCCAAAAAAGCCAAGAAACTTGCCGTCGTTGTTGTAAATTTTTAAATCGATATAAAAATGCGTATCTTCCCACTTGCCAATGTCAGCCACCGCGTTGCGCTCTGCATCTCGGTACTTAAAGTACCAATTCACTTCGCCTTCAATGAGATCAATGGTGCTACCGTCAGAATTGTATTGCTGACGATTCACTTCGCTGGCAATGAAAAAGATCATACCAAACTCATTTTCAAGACGCTTAAGCATGCGGAAAGCGTCCTCTGGAACCAGCGGATCGTTTTCGGTGACATCCATCAAATCGACAAGTTCTCTGGACTTGCTAAGTGTTTCGGCGATATGCAAAGGTTGGATTAATTGGTCGATGATTAAATCAATCGCAGGCGACATAGACGCCTGTTGTGCTCGACTTTGTTCGGCAACAATTTTACTGATACTGAAATGCACCAGTGTCACAATAGAAATCACCACTACCGCGAACAACACTAAAATACTGCGGTGCAACGTTCTGAATATACTCACTGCATAACCTCTTCCTTGATCAAGCACAGTTGCTCACGCCACCACGTTTGCAACCTATTGCGCTCATCATAGCACGGAAGGTGAACGGTGCAATTCAGCACTGACATCGCTCAGGATGTTCGTTACACTTCTGCACACACTTTTTGAGGGAACGAGTTATGGGTTTATCAGTTGTTATCCTAGCGGCCGGAAAAGGTACGCGCATGAAATCTAGCCTGCCGAAGGTTTTGCACCCCATTGCAGGTTTACCGATGGTGCAGCGCATCATCAATACGGTCGAACAAATCGGCGCAGATAGTGTCAATTTAGTCTACGGGCATGGTGGCGATTTGCTGCAGCAACAGATCACGGGTAGTAACCTGACTTGGTGCTTGCAAGCCGAGCAACTTGGCACTGGCCATGCGGTGCAGCAAGCCGCCGACAACATCAATGACGAAGATGACGTGTTGGTACTCGTGGGTGATGCGCCCCTGATCAAGCCCAGTACACTAAAGCGTTTACTGGCCGCAAAGCAAAACGCTGACCTCGCTCTGTTGACGGTGCAGCTTGATGATCCCACCGGTATGGGCCGCATTATTCGCGACGGTGACAACATCACCGCGATTGTCGAACATAAAGATGCGACTGAACAACAGCGCGAGATTACTGAAATCAATACCGGCATGATGGTGATCCCTGGTGCGGATCTGAAACGCTGGCTTTCTGGCCTGCAAAACAACAATGCGCAAGGTGAGTATTATCTTACCGATGTGATCGCAATGGCCGCTAACGAAGGTAAACAAATTCGCGCTGCTCACCCTGAAAAGCCATTTGAGGTTGAAGGCGTCAACAATCGTGTGCAGCTTTCAGCGCTTGAACGCGCTTTTCAGCTCGAACAGGCAGAACATGCCATGCTGGCAGGTGCGACTGTAGCCGACCCAGCCCGTTTTGATGTACGCGGTGAATTGAGCGTCGGCTCCGATGTAGTCATCGATATTAATTTCGTTGCGGTAGGCAAAGTGACACTGGGTGATAATGTTCGCATTGGTGCCAACTGCGTACTCATCGATTGCGATATCGCCGATGGCGCTGTGATTGAAGCAAACAGTATTATTGAACAAGCCAGTGTTGGCCCTAATTGCACCGTTGGGCCATTCGCAAGGCTGCGTCCAGGCGCCAACATGCTTGATGGGTCTAAGGTGGGTAACTTCGTCGAGATGAAAAAAACGACGCTAGGTAAAGGCGCTAAAGCGAATCATTTGACGTACCTTGGCGATACTGAAGTGGGTGAAAACGCGAATATCGGCGCAGGTACAATCACCTGCAATTATGATGGTGTGAACAAATCTAAAACCGTGATTGGCAGCGGAGCCTTTATTGGTTCAAATTCTTCTTTAGTGGCTCCTGTCACCATTGGCGAAGGCGCTACCGTTGGCGCGGGTTCCGTGATCACCAAATCCGTAGAACAGCATCAACTCAGCGTAGCACGCGGCAAACAACGAAATATCGACGGCTGGGAACGCCCCACTAAGCGATAACCTGATACATCTACGCTACCACCCAGCCGCCTGCTCAGGCGGCTTTCTACTGATTCATGCTTAGATCCGACGCTATAGCGTATATCATTAAATACCATTTAATAGCTCGATATACTTGATAATTTCAAAACGAAAGCTATAGTCCTTTCACTTTGAAATCAATTAGGGCAAATCGTGTCTCGTATTAGTACGCAACAGCGACAGCATTCTATCCTCGAACAGCTACAGTCAGAGGGAGAAGTTGGTGTGGAAGCCCTATCAAAACGGTTCTCTACCTCTGAAGTTACAATACGAAAAGATCTTCGTCAGCTTGAAGCCGCACGAAAGCTCGTTCGTAAATTTGGTGGCGCAGTAAAAGTCGAAACGTATAATAAAAGCGATGAAAGCCCCATAGTTTCAAAACGAAAGTACGCGATCGCGAAGCGCTCAGCGCAGCTTATCCCCTCTGGCGCACGTATTGTTATTGACGCGGGAACAACCGTTTCTGCGCTTTTGCCTCATATTGAACAACGAAAAGATCTGGTGGTGATGACTAACTCCCTGAAAATCGCTAATCGACTAACAACGCGCGATGTCCACCCGCAAATACTGTTTACCGGTGGAACCTGGGATCAACAATCAGAAGCCTTTCAAGGCAAAATGGCGGAGCAGATGCTCCGCGCATACGACTTCGACATGGCGTTTATTGGTGCAGCCGGGCTCGATCCTGAACGTGGAACCACAACGTTCAATGAACTGACTAACTTGAGCCAGGTTATGGCAGACGTTTCTCGGCACGTGGTCATAATGGCCGAGTCAGACAAACTACATCGGCGCATCCCGAATGTGGAGCTGCCGTGGAAAAATATTTCTACTTTGGTTACAGACACAGCGATTGCCGCTGAGTCTGTGCGTTTAATTCAACAACACGGCGTCGACGTGATCTGCGCCACAGATGAGGAACATTAATATGTGCGGCATAGTCGGTGCAGTAGCTGAAAGGAACGTGGTTGAGATTTTATTAGAAGGCTTAAAACGCCTCGAATACAGAGGGTATGATTCAGCGGGTGTTGCCCTGCTCGATCAATCAGGTGAACTCCGCCGCGTACGCCGTATAGGCAAGGTACAAGAACTGGCAGATGCGATTACGGCGGAAAATGGCCTGGGCACTACCGGCATCGCTCACACACGCTGGGCTACGCATGGTGGGGTCACAGAAGCCAATGCACACCCTCATACGTCGACCGAGCGGATCGCGGTTGTGCACAACGGCATTATTGAAAACTATCTGGATCTGCGTCAAAAACTGTCTAATCAAGGGTATACCTTTAGCAGCGATACCGACACTGAGACTATTGCTCACACCGTCAACGAGGTGCTTAAGACTTCGTCGAGCCTGATTGAAGCGGTGCAAAAATCAGTAAAACAATTCTACGGAGCCTACGGCACTGTGATCATGGACAGAGAAGACCCTTCCCGCGTAGTGGTGGCTCGCTCCGGAAGCCCTTTGGTGATTGGTTTAGGTTTGGGCGAAAACTTCATTGCTTCTGACCAACTTGCCTTACTACCTGTCACCCGCCGCTTTATCTTCCTCGAAGAAGGCGATGTTGCAGAAGTCACGCGCCGCAGTGTGAGCATATTTGATCATAATGGCAACGCGGTTGAGCGTGAGATTGTGGAATCCTCAGTAGAGCATGACGCAGGCGACAAAGCCGGTTATCGCCACTATATGCTTAAGGAAATCCATGAACAGCCCACGGTGGTTCGCAATGCACTCCAAGGCCGTTTAGGCGATGATGATATTGCGAGTGATCTGTTCGGTAAAGACGCTGACAACATTTTAAAAGACGTTAAGCATGTGCAAATCATTGCCTGTGGCACCAGCTACCATGCCGGTATGACGGCGCGCTATTGGTTAGAGCAGTATGCAAACGTGAGTTGCAACGTCGAAATTGCTTCTGAGTTCCGCTACCGTAAATCGGTAGTGCATCCAAACAGCTTGTTGGTTACCATCTCGCAATCTGGCGAAACAGCCGATACGCTGGCGGCGTTGCGATTAGCCAAAGAACTCGGCTACATGTCAACACTCACCATTTGTAACGTACCAGGTTCATCGCTGGTGCGTGAATCTGACTTGTCCTACATGACAAAAGCCGGTGCGGAGATTGGTGTTGCTTCAACCAAAGCGTTTACTACGCAGCTAACGGCGTTTCTGCTATTAACCCTCACTCTGGGGCGATACAACGGACTGACTGAAGAGCATAAGCAAAATATGCTTAAAGGTTTGCACAGCCTGCCTGCCAAGCTGGAAGAGACGTTGACACTTAGTGCCAATATTGAAATGTTGGCTGAAGAGTTTGCCGACAAGCATCACAGCTTGTTTCTCGGTCGTGGCGACCAATACCCCATCGCGATGGAAGGCGCATTGAAACTGAAAGAGATTTCCTACATTCATGCAGAAGCCTATGCATCGGGTGAGTTAAAACACGGCCCTCTGGCGCTGATCGATGAGGAAATGCCGGTTATCGTGGTTGCACCGAACAACGAGCTGCTTGAGAAACTAAAATCGAATGTGGAAGAGGTGCGCGCCCGTGGTGGTATCATGTACGTGTTTGCCGATAAAGACGCTAACTTCCAAGGCGACGACACCATGCGCGTGATTAACGTGCCTCACTGCGAACCGTCCATCGCGCCCATCATCTATACACTGCCGCTACAGTTACTGTCGTACTACGTGGCACTTATCAAAGGCACCGACGTCGATCAACCACGCAATCTGGCAAAATCAGTGACGGTTGAGTAGGTTTTTTTAGCACAGGGATGTGTTTGTCATTAGACACTAAAGTTTGAAACTGTAACAATAAAGATTGAAACTGTAGCAATAAAGTTAAAAACTTTATGTGTCCCGGTTAACCTGAATAAAAGTTAACCGGGTTTTTGTTTTGGCCAAATCAAAGTATGTTTTAACTGAAAAGCAAATCATTAAGCGGATAAAAGAAGGCCGAGGTGCAGGAAAGCTTTCTAACTATAAACCGTGGCTGTATGTTGATGAAGTCCCCTCAAAAGGCCGATCTCAAAGAGTTTACTCACACCTAACTGGGCGAGTTCATCATGTACTTTCGGATCTTGAGTTCGCAGTTTTTCTCCTACTAGACCATAACCCTGCCGTAACAGATATTCGTGAGCAGTTTCCACTCAACAGAGATGACACACTCAATATTGCTAAAGAAGGTCAGCTTTGGCACCCTGCGCAAGGAGGAGTAAACCATGTAATGTCCTCCGATTTCTTGGTTAATGCCGCTTCTAAAAACCAGCCTAAGTTTGCTATTCAAGCAAAGTACTCTCAAGATTTGAAAGACCCAAGAACCATTGAAAAGCTTGAAATAGAACGCCGATACTGGCAACTAAAAAAAGTTCCTTGGTTCCTTGTAACAGATAAAGAGATAGACAAAATAATAGTATCGAACATTGAGTGGTTATACGGGGTTAAGGGATACTTTGATGAAATTATAACGGATGAGCTACTGCTCACTTTTGAACATATCAATACCCATTTTGTTCAACACCCAGATAGAAAAGTCGTAGACCTATGTAAAGAGTATGACATGGCATACCAGCAAGATCTTGGGCAGTCACTTTATGATGTTCGTTTGATGTGCGCAGCAAGGCTTATTACGTTCGATATTCGTCTACCATTCCATAGTGACGTGGTCAAGCCAAATCGACCAACCCAGTTAAGCTACTTTTCTCTCATTTCTTACATCTAATTCGTATTGGTTT
>NZ_JAHCTA010000025.1 GCF_018474025.1 Alteromonas oceanisediminis
ATTGCCAGAGAAAATAATATTAATACGAATCAGGTGTTTCGCTGGGTGCGGGAAGCTAAGCAGGGGCAAGCGCGTTGGGTGCGTATTGCTACTGGGTCGTTGCCTGTTGCGAAGTTGAATGAACCCTCTACGTTTTTACCGGTGGCCGTGTCATCACCAAAACCGGCTTTACCGACTACTTTATCGATTACGGTAGAGCTCGCCAACGGTCATCGCGTGACGATTAACAATGCTGATGCACAGGTGATGCGTGTGTTGTTGTCGGCATTGTCATGATCACCTTATCTCATGATTTACGCATCTGGCTGTGCGCCGGTCATACAGATATGCGAAAAGGCTTTGATGGGTTATCGGCACTGGTGCAGCATGTGCTGAAAAAAGACCCGTTTGGTGGACAAGTGTTTGTGTTTCGCGGACGCCGTGGTGATAGAGTAAAACTGTTATGGTGGGATGGTCAGGGACTGTGTTTGTACTACAAGCGATTAGAGCAAGGTAAGTTTGTTTGGCCTGCTGCCCAATCAGGGAGTGTGCACTTAACCCA
>NZ_JAHCTA010000004.1 GCF_018474025.1 Alteromonas oceanisediminis
GGATAGAGTCAATGATTGTGGGTCAGGAAGTGCGGATAAAATCGGGTCAGACAGGATAATAAGTCGGGCCGCTACAGCTAATATTTAAAATTTACAGCAACGGCAACGTTGTTAAATCCGCCTCTTTTCCCAAGTTAAATACTAAAGTTGGCCCCAACTCTACTTTTTGTTTTTTTTGAGATAGCTGCACATGCAAGCGAATTTCATCCTTTTTATACTTCTTTTCTGCTTTTACAGCCATCGCATATGTTTGCCACTGATCTTCAAGAGCCAGCTCTTCTGAAACAAGGTAGCTATAGGGTTCAACGGCTAATTGAAGGCCCCCAGTAGCATTAACGGTATTGCTGTTTAACCTGACCCAAAGGATCAAATAAATAACATCGCCTTTTTCAATGTCCGTTTGAATATTAGCAAAAGCGCCAACGTCCCATGGGTTCTTTCCTTTGCGTTTAACATTTACAAGTAAGGCATCACCACCGATCACCTCACTGTTGTTTAATGAAGTGACTGAATAATTTTCACCATAGGTTTGCCAAGCGCTTGAGTAGGGGTTGTGAATAAGCTGCGCATTAGTTGGTAGCAAATTCACTATTTTTGAATAGGCCAAATCAATTTCTTTTTGGCGATCTTCGGCTCGAGTGCATGTACTAATTGTCAAAACAAAGATAAGAAAAAAACCGCTGAATATCTTCATATTTACCTCTTTTTTTAAATTAACCATAAAAAGATTCAACCCTAGACCTACAGGTTTTTAAGCGATGACACGATAAAGTGTTCGATTACCCTATTGCGTTGTGCAGAACTCTTGCCTAGCACTCCACGCGCGTGTTCAGGCAAATGATCAACAGACTGACCTGCCGTATTTGAGAAAACAAAGTGCTCAAACAACGCTTCCCAAGCTTACCGTTCATTCAAGGGTAAATCGCGAATGACCATGACGGCGTGCGCTAGGCTAGCAATACAACAGCCCCTTTTGACATCATTCCACCAGTAATTCGCTAAGACGTTTAATGGACCTGTAGATTCAACATAATGCCACCACAAAGCAGGAATGTAGATCGCATCACCTGGTTCAAGTTCTGCAACCAAGGCACTTTTTATTGCCTCCTGATATTTTGGGCATTTGATAAAATCCGGAGCTGCCGGATCAACCATACTTGAAGGTTGTCCCGCCATAGTATTTTCTAGTGGGCCGACATACAGATTTTCTACTTGTTCGGGCGGAAATAATAAAAATCGACGTTTCCCGCAAACTACTCCTGCAATGTTTTCTGAAGCATCGTAGTGAGGTGCTATGCGCGCATTATTACCAATCCAGATAAGTGGGTTAATTTGCTGTTCCAAAAGAGAAAGCGGATTTTCCTCAGCAAAACTAGGAAATAAGTCTTGAGCAGATTTTGCGCCAGCATAGATGCTGATTGGCTTTTCATCGGTAGCAAGCGCCAAGAGTTTATCCAGAATATGTTCTACTGGAGCTTCACAATGCTCAAAATTATACCCACGTATATCTGAGCGATAAAAGTATCGCCCCGCCATTTCACGATTTCCCAGCATGATTTGTAAAGGCTTAGCACTATCGAAATGTCTTAGATATTGAGCCATGCTATGAACAGACTCGCGCCCAGTCTTTACTGCTGGCCAATGGCCCAATAAGTTGCGCATGACAATAGGTTTACCCGTCGCGCGAATCTCAGTGTTAAGGCTTTCTTTTGTTACTGAAGTGCATTCAACTAAAGGTGTGTAATCTTCAATATTTATGTGAATACTATGCAATGGACCGTTCCATCTTAAGTAATATGTAAAGGCTGGTTCAACACTTAAATCTATGAGCGCAACCGTATTACCTTGGTTTTAAAGAGAAGATACAAAATCTTTCACATCACCATTGCGGTCAATCAGTAGAGGGTAATCTGTTCTGCCTTTCATCGGCCAATCATTTCTCCAAGACTGCTGATCATGTACTCCCCAAAATGTGACTCGACTAATTTTGTCTTGATGACGTCGCAATACTTCAAATATCTGTTTATATCGAAAACCAAGTTGTTCATGCACTGAACGAGGTAGCGCCTCAGAATATGGATTAAACTTTGCACTTAGCTCGATATTTAAGGAAACATCTGCTCCCTGATTATCTTCGTCAGGAAACTCCAAAACTGAAACGTCTAACTCTGTGATCGGAACATCAACACCCAGTTTAGAAAATGCAATAATTGAGTCTTCTGTCATTGTTAGATTTGGGTAGTCAAGCGCGTAGTGTCCCTGAATACCGATACCATCAATTCGAATTCCCTTTTCCTGTAGCATTTTTGCTATTCGAATTGCGCCTTTTCGTTTGGCCGGCTTAAACAGGTTGTAGTCGTTGTAGTAGAGTTTTGCATTTGGTGCTGACTCTTGAGCGAACTTAAATGCGTAATAAATAAACTCCTCACCGATAATTTCGAACCATGGTGATTGACGATAAGTGCCATCCTCGTTTAGTGCTTCATTGACGACATCCCATGCAAAGATTTTTCCGGCGTATCGTCCAGCGACGGTGTGTATGTGGTTTTTCATTCTTTCTAGCAGCACATCCCTGGAGGTACGTTCCCCTGCACCATTTTCAAATACCCAATCTGGTGTCTGTGAATGCCAAACAAGAGTATGACCTACTACATTGATGTTTTTCTCCATCCCAAAATCAACCAATGCATCGGAAATTGAAAACTCAAACTGCTCCGGTCTGGGATGAATGCTCTCCCACTTCATTGCATTCTCCGGCGTAAACGAATTGAAGTGTCTTCGAACAATAGCCAAGTCGTCTAACTCGGTGTTCCCTAATATTTGGTCAGCACTTATAGCGGTACCGATTTCAAATGACTCGGAGAAATGCTGTTTTAATATCAGTTCATTTTGTTGTGAGCTACCTTTTTTATCCGCCTGTGCTTTTTCAATCAAAGAGGTGCAACTCACAGTGCTTACTAAAACAAAAAGTGTTGCAAGTGCGTAGGATTTCATGATGTCTCCTGTATAAGGTTTGTATGACTATTTTTCGGACGATTCCCAAACCCTTCCACTAGCTGAACCACCCTCCTTTGGGTTAAATACTTCTACAGCTAATACTTGATAGGTTGGGTCGTCAGAGGCATCTACGTTGTTTAAGTTGGGTAGCATCCACCCCGAATCGTTCCATGCTTTCACATGATCAGCGAACACAATTGTGTGTGTAACGCCTAAAGGTTGTTGCTGAGCAGGCATGCTCCAATACTGATAAAATGTCGAAGGTCCATTTATAGACGGTTTGTTTTCTCTCAGTGTTCGAAAAGTTCGATATTCAACACCGTTACTAGTTAAAACAATCCCTTCCTCTCCGTTGTCACTTGGCACATAGTCATTGGTCCATCTCTGCAAGACGTAGTACTCAACCAAATGAGAGGGGTCGCTCGTCGGTTGGTCAACATCGAATCCCCAGCCATAAAGCGTAATGAAATTAGCACCTGAATCACTATTCATAGAATAGTTTATATTTCTATTGATTTGGCCTTCGTGCCACCCTGGGCCGCCAACATAGTTATAGCCTCCACCTTCCCACGTAACGTTAAAGTGACCCGTCGGGGCCAATTGTAAAGATGTACTACCTCCGTCCTTCCAGTGAGTAAAAAAGAAGCTTCCTACATTTCCAGTAGCATGGTTCATTTCAATAAGTGAGTCTGATGTTGAACAATGAGTATATGCTTTGAACGTCACTTCAAGCACTTTTTCGACATCACGGTCGCATAGCGCATAAGTGGAAGCGTTAGCCTCAAATGCTAAGATCAATACGCAGCACATTATCCGTTGTCGTAAAGCCATGTTTGCTACTCCTTTTGGGCAATGAAAATGAAAAGAGTGACAAAAGCTCAGAGCACGTCTCAATCGTGCTATCGCTCTCTATTGCGTTAAGAAAGTAAATCCTCTAACCTATAAAGTCAACATGACTATAACATTTTATTAAAAACTATGAGACTCCTTTCTATTTTATTTTTTGTCTTAATTAGTCATTTCGACGTCTTCGCTGGAGTTCAACCTTTCGATAAACAGTATGATTTGCTTGTGCTCCAATTCGACTCTAAAACCGATGCGGACGATCTGCATTCAATCGCGGCTGCTAGCACTATACTAAAAAAGGTTGAGTTACCCGCCGGGCAATTTATTGCTGTCGCTGGGGCTTATGGCATACAAGGGGGTTTGTACATCCATTCGCCTGTGTTATTTGATAGAGCCTTTGAGAATAATTGGATAGACGCGCATTCCGCTCCAGATAGAGCGATTAGTGTGATTGAAGACCGTGTTAAGTCATGCATTAAAACCCGCTGTAGAGTGTGGGTTATGGAAGCGGGGCAATCGGATTTAACATCGCTTTGGCTAAAGAGAGTTGTATCGGACAAACAGTTAGCTGTAGATATCAAAACTAAAATAATCATCGTTCAACACAGTGAATGGAATGAGGAACAAACACATCCATCTAACCTTGAGTATGTCAAAAAGCATGCAAACTATATCAAAATACCAGACGGCAATGCCTTTGGAAACGGCACGCCTGGATTTAATGACGTTAATAGTGAAGCAAGGCAATACCTATTGAGTAACCATGGCGAGACATGGAAAATTGCTATTGACCTTGCTGAAAAATACAACGGTTTAAATGAACGATATTCAAATCAAACCATCCACGATGGTGGATTAGACTTTTCAGATGCAGCAGAATTAATCTGGATTTTGGGCATAAGAAATATTGAAGATATCGATGGCTTCATTAGGTGGACTAGGATGAAGTAAATCTTGAGACCAATCCTAGTTTGAATTTGAGACGTTAAATCAATACCATTTAAATATTCAAAACAAAAAGAACAAGAACAATGTCTGTGTATACCAGCAATCAACCTCGCGCGGGTCTTGATGACGACAAGATACCGCCAAATTGCATCAACAATATTACTGTAGACAACTTAATATTTGCTGTAGAAAATGGCAATCTTAAGGTTCTGTTAGTCAAATATTCTGAGGGCTTAGCTGCTGACAAGTGGGGCTTGATTGGTCATTGGGTGCAAGAGGATGAGAATTTAGATTCAGCGGCGGTGCGTGTAGTTAAAACGATTACCGGCGTAGACAACCTCTATCTTGATCAACTAGCAGCATTTGGCAATGTCGACCGATATCCAATAAGAAGAACCATTACTGTGGTGTACTACTCTTTGGTTCGAATGGAAGAAACATGCGTTGTGCCAAAGAATGATAGGTCCCAATGCCAATGGTTTGATGTGAGAAAACTCCCTGAATTAATGTTTGATCATAGGCACATAATGGATAAAGGCCTTGCACGCCTCCAATACAAAGTCCGCCATGAACCAATTGGATTTAATCTATTACCCGAAAAGTTCACACTGCTACAGCTTCAAGAAATTTATGAAGCGATACTAAACAAAAAGTTTGATAAACCTAATTTCCGTAGAAAAATCTTAAAGATGAATTTTCTGATCGATTGCAAAGAGAAGCAGACAAACGTTGCGCATAGGGCGGCATCGCTATATCGATTTGATAATCACGTTTATGAGAAATTACGAGAATTTGGCTTCACATTCGAATACTGAGTGAACACCCTACCGGTGCAACTTTTGCTGAAATTTCAGCATTGAATAACCACGATTTTCTGCAATTTTTTCAGTTTTAAAGGCCTCCAATAAAAATTAGTGTGGTTTAACTCGAATACTTATGGTTATAATGACTATAAACATTTTTATAACATTTAAGTGATCTTGCATGTCTGACCCAACAAAAAAATTAACAATAAGAGAAAAGTTCGGTTATGGCTTAGGTGATACGGCAAGCAACATCGTTTTTCAGATGGTTGCTAATTTTATGCTTATTTTTTACACCGATGTTTATGGTTTATCAGCGGCAGCCGCGGGAACACTTCTACTAGCAGTAAGGCTTTTTGACGGTTTTACAGACCCTGTAATGGGGGGAATTGCCGATAGAACCCGCAGCAGATGGGGTTCTTATAGACCGTTTTTATTGTTTCTTGCGGTTCCTTACGGTGTGTTCGCTGTATTAGCATTTATTACACCCAATTTCGGTACCATAGGAAACTTAATATACGCTTATGTGACTTACGCTTTATTGATGACTTGCTACACGGCGATTAACATTCCTTATGGTGCGTTAGGTGCGGTAATGACATCAGATCCAAAACAGAGGACGTCTTTGCAATCATACCGATTTGCGATGGCCATGGCTGCATTGGTTGTGATTGTCTGGGCGATTCCAAAGCTAGTTGAATTTTTTGGTCAGGGAGACGATAAAGTCGGCTATCCACTTGCTATGGTGTTTATGGGTACTTTAGCAGCTATTTGTTTTCTATTCTGCTTTAAAATGACGAAAGAAAACGTTCGACCTACGGAGTCGAAGAAAAAGAGAGAAATCATAACGGATTTCTTTAAGCTATTTAAAAATGACCAATGGGCAATTATTGCAGCCGTAAGTCTTGTCACATTAATATTGATTGGGATACGAGCATCCGTGGCCCCCCATTACATCAAGTACTACGTCAATGACGAATCTTTACTGTCCAGCTTTTTGACTCTTTCTGCATTCGGTGCTGTGTTGGGCGCTCTGTCTACAAACTTTCTATCTAAATTCTTTGAGAAGAAAGTGTTATTTCAAGCTGCTGTCGTTGTAGTTATAGTTTCACATTCACTGTTTTATATATTGGATCCCACTGACGTGGTGCTCATCTACATCGTTTATTTTATTGCCAATTTCGCTCACATGGTGCTCACTCCCATTATGTTCTCCATGGTTGCTGACACCGTGGATTATGGTCAGCTGAAACTAGGCAAGGCAATGACTGCAATCACGTTCTCAGGACATTTATTATCAATCAAATTTGGCTTCGCAATCGGCGGCGCACTGGCCGGTTGGATACTGGCTGCAACCGATTACAGTGCAAATGAAGCTCAGACGGAAACCGCTTTGTCAGGAATACTGTTCGCTTTTGCTGGCGTTCCCATTATATGCAGTATATTGAGCCTTCTATTGATCAGATTTTATACGCTTACCGAACAGCGCGTTCGTCAAATCCAAACACAAATAACCGCTTGAAGCGTCTCAATGATTCAGGGAAAAATCGTGACTATTAAAACTACCAACGAAGCTGAAGCTTCAAATCATGAACTAAGCGATGCTGAGAAAACCGTGGAAGAGGATCTGAAGCGTGCATCCTCTCTTAAGCAAAAAGATCTTGCTCTCGTTGATCACATTTACACCGCCGATCCATCTGCTCATGTGTTTGAGGGAAAAATATACATTTATCCGTCACATGATATCGAGACAGACAAACCCATTAACGATAATGGCGACCATTTTGCGATGGAAGATTATCATGTTCTTTCTTATGACGACGCAACTGGCAAAACTGTTGACCACGGCGTTGCTTTGCATATTGACGATGTTGAATGGGCATCGAAACAAATGTGGGCACCTGACGCGGCTCACAAAGATGGTATGTATTATTTGTACTTTCCCGCGCGAGACGAATCCGGTGTTTTTAGGATTGGGGTTGCAACGTCAACATCACCATCTGGCCCTTTTTCAGCTCAAAAAAATTTCATGAAGGGTACCTTTAGTATTGACCCCGCCGTTTTTGAAGATGAGGACCAAAATTATTATCTGTATTTCGGTGGAATATGGGGTGGTCAACTTCAAAATTGGCACAACGGTGCCTTTCAGGAACAAGACGCTTATCCCCAAGATGGTGAGCCTGCTATTCCACCAAAAGTTGCGAAGCTAAACGCCAACATGCTTGAAATTGATGAGCCTGCCAAGGATATATTACTGTTAGATGAGGATGGTACTCCGATTAAAGTAGACGACTTTGAAAAAAGATACTTCGAAGGTCCATGGATACACAAATTTAAAGGTAAGTACTATTTCTCCTATTCGACAGGCAATACACACAAAATTGTATATGCCACTGGAGACAGTCCATACGGTCCTTTTACTTATAAAGGCGTAATATTGAACCCTGTTCTCGGCTGGACTAATCACCATTCCATCGTTGAGTATCAAGGAAAGTGGTATTTGTTTTACCATGATAGTTCTTTGAGTGGCGGTCAAACCCATCTTCGATGTGTCAAAATGACTGAATTAACACATTTGGAAGACGGCACAATCCAAACTATTGATGCCTACGAATGATTTATTCTCTGAGGCAGCACTTACGAGTCATTGTATTCGCAGAATCCACGGCTTGATATTGAAGATGTGGGCAAAAATAAACCGCTTCCAGTAGTGACAAGAAGCGTCTTCCCCTCTGGTCCACCGTGAGCAGCATTAGTGACTTTGGGAGCGATGAAAATCCGACCAATTTCATCACCTCTATTGTTGAGTACGATTAAGTTGCCAGTATTATGACTGGCAACTAATACATTGCCTTCACAGTCTATGGCCATCCCATCCGGGGATTCTATTGTCGCAAACACCCTCTTTTCTTCTAGTCGACCATGCTCGTCGATTCGATACTTCCATACTGTGTTTCCAGCGTCGCCAACGTATAAGAACTGTTCATCGACACTTAACACAATACCTTTTGGATTTTTGTGTGCTTTTGAGAGCGTTACCTGCTGCCCATTTGGCTGCAGCAAATAAACGCCTGTAAAGGGTTTAGAACGTTCTCTGCGGCCTAGTTGCCAATTGGGGTCAGTAAAATAAATGGCGCCAGTTCGATTAAGCACTAAATCGTTCGGCGAATTTAACTTGATGCTGGTTAAATTGACTATCTCACCCGTCTCAACATTGAGTTTAGAAATGGTTTGAGTTGCATGATTTGCAACAATCAGCCAATCATTGAGTGAATATAGACCATTAGAACCGGAGTCAGATTTGACTAGTTTGACACCTTGAGAAGCGGAATAAGAATAAATATTTGATAGCGGCCCATTTGACTGATCGGTACTAAGATCCATCTCTGAAAAATAAAATATACATTTTTTATGCGACCAAGTTGCTCCTTCTCAAAATTTCAATTTATCTGTTATCAACTCTAACGAAGCTTTTTTAAAATACGCGTGGTTATGCTGGCTACTTTCCAGTAAATGGTCAGCCAATACACACTGAGATTTTGTCAACGCAGAAGTTATTGTGATAACCACTACTTTGATTAAGTTCTTGATTAATACCATGTGGAACTTTTCACTTTATCGAAATCGTTAACTTGATGTAAATACAATAACTAGATATAGTCACGCTGACAATAAAGAGATATACGGGCCACTATGTCTATCATGCATCGCTTAATCTTTTCGTTGCTAGTGATAACATCACCAGTGTCTTCTGAAGAGCTATTTCTGAAAGACGCCTTCTCGACCAAATTCAAATTTGGTTTTGCCGTTAATGATGCGATTGTTGCGAACGAACGTCCAGAACTCACAGATATAGTGTTAAGACACGCCAATACGATCACGCTGGAAAATTCAATGAAAGCTGAGGTCATAAGTCCAGCTCCTGGAATATTCAATTTCGCGCCCGGCGACGCCTTTGTTCAGTTTGGTAAAGACAACAACATGTTTGTTATTGGTCATACTCTTGTTTGGCATAATCAAACACCACCTTGGTTTTTTAATGATGAAAACGGCGAGCCCAATAGTTCGGCGGAACAATTAAGCATAATGGATGGGTATATAAAGCGGGTTGCAGGGCACTATGCGGGCAAAGTGGATGCGTGGGACGTGGTGAATGAGATAATTGATGACGATGGAAATTATCGAGAGACTATTTGGGTCGACCGTTTGGGGAGCGGTGAAGCAGTCGTAAGAGCAGCCTTTTCTCTTGCAGAAATCTATTTGCCTGATACCGAGCTCTACTACAATGACTTCAACGCATGGCGTCCTGAAAAGCGAGACGGTATTATTCGCATGATTAAAATGCTCCAAAAAAACAATATCCGCATAGACGGTATCGGGATCCAAGGTCACTGGGGCCTTAATTATCCTGATCTTGCCTTAATAGATGAAGCAATCGATTTATATGCTGATCTTGGCATAAAAGTTATGATCACTGAGTTGGATATCGATGTCTTACCCATTACAAAAGAAGGACAAATAATTGGCCAAGGCCTGATGGACTCACGGTTTGAATTACCAGAATTTGAAAGAGCGTTAGATCCCTATAAGAACGGATTGCCTGAAGAGGTACAACAAGCGCTCACGGCACGATATGGTGAGCTGTTTGAGCTGTTTATTGAAAAACAAGACAAATTGGATCGAGTTACGCTGTGGGGTGTTGACGACAGTATGTCATGGAAAAACACCTACCCTATCCCCAACCGCGTCAATTACCCCTTACTTTGGAATAGAGATTTAACGCCAAAAGAAGCAGTGTCTAGAATTGCAGAACTTTCGAATAAAGAATAAAGGTCTAAACGCACTTCTTATTGCCAGAGCGAACATAGAATGAAAACTTCACAGCTAAAGTCAGTACTCTTTTTTGTCGTATTTCTTTCTCAACTAATATCGCCCTCTGTATTATTTGCAAAAAACCAAAGCTTGAAGTTACAACGCTTTTCAGTCTTGTACGTTTATGGTGATGTGTCTGCCAAAGGTAATATTCCATCTGGCCCCAGTGAAGCATTTGAACCTATGAGACTGAGCGACTCTGGCCCCTTAGGTTTATCGATTTTTAAACAATACATAGAAGAAATCGGTGCTGAAATTATTGAAATGTACGACGCGTCTTTTACGTTGGATACTAATTTTCTCTCTGACTTTGACGTAATAATTCTTGCCTCAAATCAAAGGCGCTTTGCTTCAGCAGAAGCAAAAGCTGTTGAAAATTGGGTGCGCAATGGTGGTGGGCTAATCGTTTGGTCAGACAGCGCATTTGGCGGTCATTGGAAATATGTCGGTGTGGAGAACGAATCAGGACGACTCAGCGATAATGATATTTCCGAACAATTTGGAATGTACTTCTTAACGGACAATGGTGCAGGAAATTACCTTGTAACCAACTTTACACAGGAGCACTTTCTAAATAATTTTAACGCAAAGGGAGGCGTACGAATTCGAGGTGAAGGCATTAGCCTTGTACGAACGTCACCACCAGCAATAATACTCGCAATGCTTGAAAATGGTGGTTTGAATGGAAAGATCAGAGTAAATGAAATTGATGCTCCTTATCAAAAAGATAGAGACAGTGTTCTTTCGATCCTTGAATACCATCAAGGCCGCGTAATAGGGTTATTTGACAGAAATATGTTTTGGAACGGCGGTGCAGGAACACGTATCACTCATGTAGATCATATCGAGTTTTCTCAACGTTTAATTTTGTGGGCAGCAAATAAAGAAAACCTTGATATAGCTCTTTTTACTGATGACAAATCACAATCCTTCAAACACAACGTCCCGCCCTCGGTCGTTCCTTCTTACGACAGCATAGTTGATCGCAATGAAGCCGTTTTACGTGCAAAAATAAATTATGATGGGGTTCCAAATCCTTTTCCAGAAGTGGAGTGGTCGCTGTTAGATGGTCCCTTTGATGTAAAGTTTGATAATGACAACAGATTTACATCGGAGGTTTATGTCACCTTTGGCGGACCAGGGAAATACACGTTCACTGTGACAGTCAACGACGGCGATTTAGAGGTTGTTGAATACCTTGATGTCAGTGTTGATTGACACCGATTTATACAGTTCAACAGCTTAAAAGCTTCTGTGTTTACTCAGATTATTCAACAATGGGACCAGAGTATAATCAATATGGCCCTTGAATGTTGAACCGGGTAGCAATAGCCCATAATTGGGGTAATAATTTGGTGCATTGGCCCCAAAATGAGGTTCAATACATACTCCCTCGTTTGGTTTAAACGGCTTGGTTAAATTACAACCCGCATAATACTGGGCTGCAGGATAACTTGACACTACAAACAGAGACAAGTCCCTGTTTTTACTATACAGAACAGTTTGCTGGCTTCCTCTTCTGAATAAGAAATTATGATCTAAATTGCGAAAAGCACAGTTTTCGGAGAGCAATGTTGGCGTATCAAAGTTATATTGAGTCGCTTTAACATCCGCTTGCCGTTCCATTGAAACATCAAATAAATCCGAATGTTGCGTATGAGTTGCATTGGATTCAAGCCATTGTTCCAGACCTGAACACTGTGACTGAGTGCTATTTAAATTGAAATAACAATGGCTCGTGGGGCCAGCGATGGTTGCTCTTAAAGCATTGACTTCAAATTTTAATCGCAACAGAGCGTCGTGTAGTTCATAGTCTATTTTCAATTCTATCGGTCCGGGGTAACCATTCCACCCGTCTTCTATTGAAAGTTCTAACCGGATTTTATTATCTTCAAAGTCAACGACATTCCACTTTTTCTTGTCAAGAGCGTTAGGACCACCATGAAGATGATTAAGTCTGTCGTTCAACGTAAGTTGGGCAATCAACTTTTGATCTTTTTGGACTCTACCCTGTTTGATTCTATTGGCATACGGGCCAACAAATGCCCCAAGATAAAAGGGATCATCTAAGTAGTCTTCTAGTTTTTTATAAGACAAAATTATCGGTCTTATCTCATCCCCTAGATTCACTTTCCAATCAATGATTCTTGCGCCAAAGTCAGTTAGTGTTATTTCCATGGCTCTTGATTTGAGCGTGTAGGTTTTCAAGTCCTAAGTGCCTCTACCTGAATACAGTTTTTGCTTAGGCTATCACCTTATGGTCTTATTGACCATATTAAAATTAAAGAAGAATTAAGCACTTCTTTAAAAAAACAGAACCCATGTTTGAAATCGATTGTTTTCAAATCTCTTCCGGTCGCATTGAGCCAAAAAGAAGCCAAGATAGCAAAACGATTAACCAAAGCTAATATGCCAGTGTTGAAAAAACTCAACAGGTTGTATGCCTTGATGGATGATTTATCTGCACATGTTGAGAAGTTTACGCCCTGTACTAAAGGCTGTAACCACTGCTGCACTTATCCAGTCACGGTGTCTGAGATTGAAATACAGAATATTGAAAACAGTTCTGGGATAAAAAGAAAATCAATAATACTGAAACAAGAATGCAGTAAATTCACACCATGTCCGTTTCTTAAAGATGGTGCCTGCTCTATTTATGATGCTCGGCCTTTTGTTTGTAGGAGGCACGTAACGATGACTGAAACGAATGTATGGTGTAAACCTGACAATGCTTTTGAATATTCTTTTCCTCTACTCTCCTTTACTGAAATAAACAAGTCTTATGATTTGATTAGAGTTGAGAGTGGTCGACTTTCATTGGTGGACATTAGAGATGTGTTTTGACGTCTCGAAAACATTCATTTATGAGTAACGCGTGATGATTGGTAATAATTCTTATTCGCTGTGCGTGAATTTTGAGTTTTGTTTAGAAAAAGCCTATGTACAGAGCTCTGATTAAATTCAACAATTCAGCAACAATCTGAAGTGTAATGCCTTCAGAATAAAGATTACCATTTATGTGATTTCGTTTTCTTTCAGACCACAATGTTAAACAAAGTTTCGTTAACTTAGGTGAGCGGATCAATCTGTCGGCAAATCAAATAATAAGGTCATGCAGGTTTCGACATGTGTGTCGATTACCTCTTGTTGCATAGCACTTTTACCCGTCATCAACGCAAACTCAGGTGCTAAGACAAAGGGAGCCCCCACCGCTGACGCTAAGATGTATTTGGCATGGATAACGTCGACACGTTTAAAAATTCCCGCCGCTTGCGCTTGACGAATAATATCCATGATCATGTCGCTTTGACGGCGCTGATGGGTGTCGACTAACCACGTTAAGCGATCACTTGGTAATGTCCCTTCAATAAACAATAATCGCATGTATTCTGGTGCCTCAGCGGTTGACTGAATATATCCTTTTAGTAGCGCTCGAATATAATCTGCCCCACTCAATTCATTGATCTGGTTAAACATCTTAGCTAGGGCTTTGTCTAATTTTTCAAACACATTATTCACGCACTCTTTCCATAACTCCTCTTTGTTTTTGAAGTGATAGACAATAAGAGGCACTTTGATCCCCGAGTCACTTGCGACATCAGCTAATGAGGTGCCTTGATAGCCTACCGAAAAAAAGTGTTTTTCGGCTGACTTCATAATCGCGGCGCGAGTCTGTAATTTTAGTTCTGCCCGTGTGAGCACTTTATCTCGTTCATTAGGCCTCAACATCAAACTAAAGCTTCCTTTAAATTTTCATACAGCTTTTCATTGACAAACCAGTCAGTCAATGGAAAGCTTACATTAAATTCACCATTTGTTAACAAGTCGCAATTGGCAAACTGAATTCCTAGACATCCTAACGGAGTTTTCCATGAAAGAGCAATTAGAGAAATGGGGGCACATTGTTTATGCTTCGGCAGAATCAGGTCAATTGTTCACGGTACTTCTTATTGCTTATCTGATTATGATTGCGGTAGAGCGGATGTTGTATATATGGCTTCGTCCAAATCAATACAACAATAAAGATGGTCTCTACAGTATGGGGGTGTCGACAATCACCGCAATCGCTGAGGCGATCATTTTTGGTGCTCTATACATCGCTATCTACCTGTTTGTCTATGAGAACTTCAGACTTTTCACAATGCCTAACGTTTGGTGGGCTTGGGTAGCTATATTTCTGCTTCACGACTTTGCGTATTACGTCGACCATTATATTAGTCACCGAGTAGGTTTTTTTTGGGCATTCCATCATGTTCATCATTCTTCAAATGAAATTAACATAACAACCGCAGCACGCGGGTTTTTTTTGGGACAACTTGCGCAACCAGCATATTTGCTTCTACCACTGCTGGGGGTCGATTTAATCCAACTGGCGATAGTTGCGACCTTAAAAAATGTGTGGGGTATTTTCAATCATACCCGCTTAGTCACTAAGATGGGGTGGCTAGAAAGGTTTTTATGCACACCCTCAGTGCACCGAGTGCATCACGGCACGCAGCGAAAATACATCGATAAAAACTATGGGCAAGTGTTGTCACTTTGGGACAAGTTGTTTGGTACTTTCCAAGAAGAAGAGGAAGAACCTCGTTACGGGCTGGTTACGCCACTAAAGACCTATAATCCCTTTAAGGCGCATGTTGCAGGCGTCAGTGGTCTTTATCAAAAGATGCGCTTAGCTCCAACATTTACGGATAAACTCAAATACTTGTACAAACCGCCGGGCTGGGATCACATTACACAAAGAGAACTTGGGAAACATCGCCCAAGTGCTGATGACGTAAAAACATAAACCATTAAAGCATCTGAATAATTATAAACTAACCAGCAGAAAAAAGGCAGAATCGCACATGAACAGCTTTGGAAGACAGTCTTATTTAGCCCTTTCTGTAGGACTAATTTTTGGCACGACGCCAACTACTACAATCGCACAATCAGATATACCAAACATCGATAACGAGCAAATCGAAATAATTGAAGTCAATGCATTGAGGCGAGCTGCATCTATACAAACTGTGCCGGTTGCTGTATCAGCATTTCGAGCCGATCTACTTGATAATATAGGAATGCGGGATATTAGGGATTTAGAAAACTTATCCCCTAGTATTGATGTCTCGACGGGCCAGTCGGCCGCCACGGCAACGTCCATTAGCATCCGTGGAATAGGAACTGGCTCTGATAACCCAGGCTTCGAACCTGCAGTCGGTATTTTCATTGATGGCGTATATCGAAGCAGAACAGGTGTTGCATTATCAGAGTTGCCTGAATTAGAGCGTGTCGAAGTCTTAAGAGGCCCACAAGGTACTTTGTTTGGTAAAAACACTTCAGCAGGGGCGTTAACTATAACGACCAAAGCGCCATCGTTTGATCAAGGGGGATATATAAGCGGCGCTATTGGTAACTTTAGTGCGAGAGAGCTAAAAGGTGCATACAATACTCCAGCAAATGATGAGTGGGCGTTTCGTATTAATGGCTCAATCAGAGAGAGAGACGGATACATCGAAGATGTAAATAGCACCCGTGAATTTAACGATATTGATCGTTATTCTCTCCGAGGCCAAGCTCTCTATGAAGGCGCCGAACTCACCGCACGTTTTATAATGGATTCAGCATCTACGAATGAAAACTGCTGTGCAAGCATTAATATTTTTACGGGGCCAACTGCATCAGCAGTTGAAGCAGGCGCTGGATTATTAGGACTGACGGGCATTGTTTCAGGTGACTCGAGCGATCCAAAAGTCAGTTATAGTCCAAATCGGGATCTGGGAGAAAAAGTTGATGAGTGGGGTTTCTCAGCTGATATTCAATGGGACCTTGATATCGGCACCCTATATTCTTTGAGTGCGTATCGTGACTGGGACGTTGACAGAGGTATGGATGTCGATTTTTCTGGTATTGATCGCGCGTATCGAGACGATTACCTTTCCGGCGTTACAGATTTTATGCAAGAAGTCAGGTTACAAGGCTTATCGATGGACGATAAGCTTGACTGGCTTGTCGGCTTTTTCTATTCCAATCAAGAATTGAGTTTGCAAGATACCGTGCGTGTTGGCACACAGGGGGATCTGTACGTTGACCTTCTCCTTTCAGGTTTAGCTGGCGGTCAACTGTTTGGGAGCCTAGGCCCTCAAGTGCCTGCTCTCCTGCCCTTCTTGTTGCCAGGCTCGCAGGAAGGTGATGGACAGTTAGCGGATAAATTCGACGTTGAAACTAAGTCTGTTGCGCTATTTACGCACAATGTTTACGAATTGACTGACGATATCTCAGTTACACTGGGTCTTAGGTATTTACATGAGACCAAAGATATTGGTGCTGATTTAAAGGGGCGACTTCCTGTTTGTGACTTTTATTTGGATCCGGCAAATACCGCTATCACTCAAGGGTTAATTGCGGCCACCGGTGGCGCAGCGGTGTTACTATCATGTAACCCTGCAATTAATACTGAGTTTAATGGCGTTTATTCAGATGATCGCAGTGAGAATGCAATAACTGGCACACTCAAAGTGGCCTACCAGATATCGTCAGATATCATGGTCTATGGTGGTTACGATCGTGGTTACAAAGCCGGAGGTTACAATCTTGATAGAGGCGGATTTGATAGTGCTTTGTTTGGCGGTGACGGCGCGCAACTGACCGACCTTGAATTTTCAGAGGAAACAGTAAATGCCTTTGAATTAGGAATAAAGTCCAAATTCATAAACAATCGTTTATTAGTCAACACAACGTTGTTTTTGCAAAATTTCAGGGACTACCAATCGCTTGTGTTTTCTGGTACCAATTTTACGGTGCAAAATGTTGATAAGACCATCTCACAGGGACTCGAGTTTGAGGCAAATTACAGCGCATCAGAGGATTTACAAGTAGGTTTTGCGTATACGTATAACGAGGCGAGATTTGATGACAGCGCAAATCTTGAAGGCACGCCATTAGACGGACTTCAAGGTAAACAGCTGGCTGGCTCGCCTCGAAATGCTTACAATGTAAACTTAACATATACCCCTCACCTTACCGATACTACTAAGCTTGTTCTACACACTAACATTCGTACATACTCTTCTCATTTGGTGGAATCTAGCGATCTCTCGCCAAGAAATGATGGAGTTGCGGTTGTTGGTGCGAAAATTGGCATTACAGATATCGACGATAGATGGTCCGTCGCATTACGTGCAGAAAATCTATTTGAAGAGGACTACCTAGTCGCTGGCTTTTTTGTTCCAGAACAAAACGGAACTTTTGCCGCCTACCCTAGTCCACCTCGATTTATTACACTAGAGGCTAATTACAAGTTCTGATCGTCACGTTAGCGATGAGCTTTATGCATTCTTGACTTGCTCCCACAACTCATTAAGTAGTCAGTGTCTACTTAATGAGTCTTTTTTGTTACGGCGTCAGACCATTAGACTACTTACATGACGCACTTGAAAAGTGTTCACGAGTAGGAGCGTCTGTAATGCATTCAGGCAGGATCATATCACAATGCGCTTTTCCTGCCGGGATCATGGGTAAACAATTTTCCAATGGTGTTACTATGCATTCAATGACCGTAGGCTGTGTCTTGTCAGCTTGACATTCTTCCAACGCCTCTTCGAGTTCACTTTGTGTGGTAACTCGGTGGCTATCTATGCCATACGCTTTAGCTAAAGTAGCAAAATCTGGTAATGACTCAGCATAGCTTTCAGAGTGCCGCCCCCCATGATGGAAGTCTTGCCACTGTCTCACCATCCCCATGTGTTGATTATTAATAATGCAGAGAGTTAATGGTAGGCGATACTGTTTTACAGTAGCGAGTTCTTGAATATTCATTTGAATTGAAGATTCACCGGCAATGCACACAACCTGACGACCAGGAAAAGCTATCTGAGCTCCTATTGCAGCCGGAAACCCAAACCCCATGGTTCCTAAACCCCCAGAAGTCAGCCAGGTTCTTGGTTTTTCAAATTTCCAATACTGCGCAGCCCACATTTGATGCTGCCCCACTTCTGTCGTGACAATCGGCTGCATATGTTTAAAAGCATTGTAGATCGTGTGAATAGCCTGCTGAGGTAAAAGACAAGATTTATCTTTCTGGTAAGCGAAACAGTCTCTGGCTTGCCATACTTGAATCATTGAGCACCAATCAGAAGTATCTTCCTGACTTCTACTTTCTCTCAGCAATTTTATTTGTTTGTTAATCTCACTCAATGCTTCTGCAGCATTTGCTTGAATAGGAACATCCGCTTGAACCAATTTATCTATCGAGCCGGCGTCAATATCAATATGAATCTTCTTGGAGTTTGGCGAAAAACCACCCAGCTCTCCTGTTACTCGGTCGTCGAATCTTGCGCCTACACAAAGCATCACGTCGCAACCATGCAAGGCTAAATTTGCCTCATAAGATCCATGCATGCCAAGCATTCCCAAACTTAGTTCGTGAGTACCAGAAAATGCGCCGAGACCATGCAGTGTCATCGTAACCGGACAATGTAAGCTTTCAGCCAGTTCTTTCAGGTCATCACTCGCGCTCTGCCCTGCCAAAATTACTCCGCCTCCGGAATATATCACTGGCCGTTTTGCATGATAGAGAAGCCGAGCAGCTTCTTTCGCGGCTGCAATAAGAGTATCATTTTGGCTTTTTGTGGGAGGAATTTCTTTCTCTAACGTTTCTGAAGAGGTGTATTGCATTTCCACAGCCTGAATGTCTTTGGGAATATCAATGGCTACAGGGCCGGGCTTTCCATTACGCGCCAATGCAAAAGACTTAATAACTTGTGGAATTAACTCACTTGGATCCATAACTATTGAGTTAAACTTGGTTGCCGCTCGCATTAGACTTACTACGTTAGCTTCTTGAAAAGCATCTGTTCCAATTAAAGAAGTTTTAACTTGTCCGGAAATGCAGAGAATCGGGATTGAATCCAGCAACGCATCAGCTAAGCCGGTTATGGTATTAGTTGCGCCCGGACCCGATGTAACCATTACAACACCAACTTTACCAGTGCTTTTTGCGTAACCCTCTGCAGCGTGAACGGCAGCTTGTTCATGACGCGCTAGCACGTGCCTAATACGAGTTTGTCTAAATATAGCATCATAAAGCGGCAAAACCGCTCCACCAGGGTATCCAAAAATAGTATCTACACCCAGATCACTTAGACATTCTAGTAAGCAGTCTGCTCCCGTTTTCATGTGAAGCTCTCCTCTGTCGTGACGGTAGTTACAGCGTAAACAAACTCAAATGAATTAATTTTTTTTACGAGTCGATGGAAAACACTTTCATTGTAGCAATCAAACCAAAGTTCAATTTTCTGTGTAGAGTTCGATGCCTGACTACTTGTCATTTCGTGTAAGGACAAATTTAAGACCGCTAGTTGATCAAGAACTCTTAGCAAGGACCCCAAAGTACTGTCGGCTTCAACCACTAGTGAGCAGGATGTATTGTACGGTGTACTTGACACCGATTTATCTGCGCTCATCCGAACCATCTCTAATGAATATATTTTTCATATTATTGAGCAAAGTAAGGAATATTATTATGACATTATTGGAATTTACGGGTTATAATTGAATACTTATCAATCATTAAGCTGTAAATCTGAATAGAATATGCTGGACAAGTATGACAAGTTAATTTTAAACGACCTTCAAGCGGATGCCGCTTTGACGACCGTTGAAATATCAGAGAGAAATAATCTTTCACAAGCCGCATGTTGGCGTCGAATTCAACGACTCGAAGCAAATGGCTATATCAACAAGCGAGTTGCCCTTTTAAATGCAGATAAATTAGGGCTTGGTACAATAGTCTTTGCTCATATAAAACTTTCTGCACATGGCCGAACCCATTTAGATCAGTTTAGCAAAGATATTCAGCGCTTAAGTCGCGTAATTGAGTGCTATTGTTTGATGGGCGAACAAGACTTCTTCGCAAAAGTGGTTGTGAAGGATGTCTACGATTACGAGCGATTTTTTTTCGATACATTATCGAAGATAGAAGGTGTTTCTGAGATTAAAAGTACGATGGCCTTATCGCAAATAAAATTTACAACAGAATTACCTATTTAACTGAAGTACATGTGTGTAATCCCGAGGCACCTTGTAATTATTTATTAAAACAGCACTGACAGTTTGCTCAAGGGTGTAAGGGTATCTGCGTAAATAGCATTCTCTTCAACCTCTAGAAGCATATCAGGATGCCAATTTCAGATAAACTCATCGACCAATTGTTTAGCGCATTGTAGCGCTGCCTATTGATTCAAATGATACTCTAATTAATTTTAAGATCATCTTAAACTTCTATCTATCTTTGCTATTCAATATCTTTTAGCGTTTTACCCAAATTCTTATCGTCAGAGCGCTTAGCAGCGATAAGATGTTGCTTCATTAAGTTCGTATTTCCTTGAAGCGCATAAAGCTGCGCAAGGCGTCCGTGTGCCCATTCCTGAGACGGCAAATCTATCGAGTCTTGCGGCACACTATCAATATACTTCTGCAATGCATGGATACCTGCGGCGATGTTTGTTTCACTGAAAACCGCGGTGCGGCCTAGTTGATAAAGCGCGCTTAACTGCGCGTCGGAACCAACCTTTAACGTTGCTGCTTGTAAGAAAGCATTATGAGCTTGTTCATATTGCTCCTGGCTCTGTAAATACAGCCCGTGTTGAAATGGAAACTCTGCTTCTAAAGGGTATTCTTTAATAAGATGTGCAACCGTTCGCTCATAGTCGTCTGTGTTGTCGCCCATTTGATGATAAAATAGTTCTGCTTTGCCTCCTTCGATAGGATCCAGCTGTTGTATCGCTGCTACTTGCTCCCATGCCAAGGCTTCATCGCCGCCAGCAATACTGGGCGCACCTAGGTAAAACCGCAGCAATCCGATACGATATTCAACGTTACTGGGTTCCAATTCCACAGCTTGACTAAAACAAGCCAACGACTCTTTTGCATAACCAAGCGCAGAGAATATGCTGTTTTGCGCTTGCTGCCCCATGATCCTGCCGCACAAAAAATGTAGCTTCGGCTCGTCTGGAAATTGCTTCAATGCGCTCACCACAAGCGATTCTGCTTCATCCAAATCGTTACCGATTTCATTTTCGGCCGCAGTATAAAGTGCATCAGCAGACACCGTGTCTGCATGCGCCGCCGCAGACAACGGCAAAGTAAGAATGGTAAGCGTCAGGAATAGGGATAAATTAGCGCGCATTGTTTGAGCATCGACGAGTTTACAATAGCTCAACAATACCCGCTCTATTCGCTACACACCAGTGACGAAAGTCACTTTCCTAAAAAAGTAACGACACCCGCCTTTGCCTGTTTACGGCGCAAATGAATAGCAAACCCGAGTGCGATAGCAAACAATGCCGCGGTGGCAGGCTCAGGCACTGAAGCATTCGGCGTGGGATTAGTCGCGGGGTTAACTAAGAGCAAGTCCTGCGACGTGTCGCTCTGTAAAACAAATACATTAAAATTGCTAGTAATGCTGCCAAGCTTGCTGAGCCAATTTGATGCCAAGCTTATCACACCGCTGGGTGAGCTCGATGTTGCCTGGTATCGACCTTCAGCCAGGTCTGGCGATGACGAGTCATAAACTAGGTCCCACAGCGCCACTTGAAAAGCCGCGCTATAGGTTCGCTGCTCTCGCTGAGTGGTTTGTTGTGCAAGTGTATGGAAGAAACCCGTGTACAAGCGACCAATTTGGTCCACTTTGTGGCTGTCATGGAAAAAGTCTAATCCAGTCATCAGGTTATAATCTACGTCGCCTTTCGTGGTCAGAAACTGATCCAACTCCACACAGAAAGCGTCAATGCCAGACGGATTATTCGGATCGTGCTCAAAGAAGGAGTGGTCATTTGATTTCACCGTGAGATCGTACATTCCTGCTAAGGAGTTTCGTTGCACGCCGTCAAGTGACTGGCTTATCCTGCCCTTCCCTTGCGAAAAACCGTCGTAGTTTACGGTGATCACAGCTGCATGAGCAGTGTGAGTGAGCTGTAACAGCATCGTTGCTGCCAGTACTAAAACGCTTAAACCTTTCATTGCAAAACCCTTAGTGCGCATGAGCACGCCAATTTAATCTGACTATTTGCTCAGCGAACATTCAGATTAATTTTTCAACATGGTGTACCTATGCTATGACATTCAGGCTATCGATTACGTATTCGGTTACACTAAAAGGTATCGCGTTTTATCACATTAGTGATTGAGTTTACTCTTGATACAGTGCACACACCGCGCCAGCGGGATCCTCAATGATCACGAATTTGCTATTACCATAAGTTCGGATATCAGATAATGTCTTACCATTTCTGGCAACAACATTGGCAAGTGCGTGTTCAATATCTTGCACAATAAAGTACGGTAACCACTTTGCGGGTAATTCAGCGTTGCTCCCCTTGCGATGGCATATGCCTGCAACATCTTTTCCGCTGACGGGCATTTGCATGCTGTAGTCGTTGTATCCATCCATTTCAACACGCTGAGTTGACCAGCCAACCACGGACGCGTAGAAATCTTTAATCTCATCAGCGTTATCAACGGTTAGGTCGATCCATCCCATTTGGCCTATTTTTGAATCATTCATAAGTTTCCTTTCTATATTAAGCCTGCGCCACGGGAATAATATCTTCCTCTTCGACACTGCTTAGCTGTACGCGCGGCATAAAGCTCGAAGCACTTGCTTCTTCTACATCGAGCTTATAGCGCTCAGGGGGCGTCGACGTCAGAAAACTTCCTTCTCCAATGATCGGATAGATTTCATCAAATCGCTTCACTTCGGCCTGATTAATACGCCGATAGATGAATGTACGGTTTAACTCGCTCGGGTGTTTTAGGCCCGTTGACGATAACATATCAGCGACTACGTGCACTGTTTTCTGGTGAAACTGTCGAACGCGCTCAAATTTATCTTCAACCACTAACCCTTTGGCTAATGATTTGTCTTGAGTGGCAACGCCTGTAGGGCATTTATTGGTGTTACAGGACAATGACTGTACGCATCCAAGCGCAAGCATCATACCCCGGCCGCTGTTACAAATATCGGCACCCAGCGCGAGGTGTTTTATCACATGAAACCCCGTGATGATTTTCCCTGATGCAATCAGTTTTATGTCACTGCGTAAATCAAATCCACGCAGCATATCATCAACAAAGGCAAGGGCTTCTTTGAGCGGTGTACCAATCGAATTACTGTATTCAAGCGGCGCAGCGCCGGTGCCGCCCTCACCACCATCTACCGTAATAAAATCCGGTTTGATGTCACGATCTAACATGGCTTTACAAATTGCCACAAACTCACTGCGCCGGCCAAGTGCCAGTTTTATTCCAATGGGTTTGCCATCTGAGAGCTCACGTAGCTGTTGGATAAAATCCATCAATTCCAGCGGAGATTTGAACGCCGAGTGTCGGGCTGGGCTATCCACCTGAGTGTAAGGCTCAACGCCGCGGATCTGCGCAATTTCGGGGGTGTTTTTATCAGCGGGTAAGATGCCCCCATGGCCTGGTTTTGCGCCCTGAGAGAGTTTAATTTCGATCATTTTAACCGCGTCACGAGCCGCATTCTGTCTGAACTTTTGCGCATCGAATCCGCCCTCTTTCGTTCGGCAGCCAAAGTAGCCGGTTCCTATTTGCCAGACAATGTCACCGCCGTGTTCGAGGTGATAATGGCTTAAGCCTCCTTCACCCGTGTTGTGAGAAAAGCCGCCAGCCTTTGCGCCTTTATTGAGCGCCAAGATGGCGTTATCGCTCAGTGATCCGAAACTCATGGCAGAAATGTTTAAAATACTCGCGCTGTAAGGATGTTTGCACTGCTTGCCACCAATAGTGACACGCGGTGAGCAATCCAGCTTTTCAACATCACGCGCTGATAGTGAATGTCCGATCCACTCGTAGCCATTGCTGTAGGTATCTAATTGCGTACCGAAGGGAATTGTTTCGCGACTATTTTTAGCGCGTTGGTAAACAATACTGCGAAACATTCTTTGTATGGGCGCGCCGCCAGTATTTGGCTCAAGAACGTACTGCTGAATAAACGGGCGAAGTGATTCAATGATCCACCGTGAGCGCCCCACCAGAGGAAAGTTTCTTAAAATAGAATGGCTTGATTGAAAGCGGTCGTAAAGCGCCATCGACAGGAAAATAACCACAACACCCGTGAACCAAAAGCCGCTGTGATAAACCACGTTGATCACACCTGCCAATAACAAAAGTAGCGTCAGGATAGGTATTGCACGATGTTCCATGGGCTCTCCAAGTTGCAACACAAAGTGTGTTCGTTTTTAGTGATAGCAGTAGCATCTTTTATCTTGCGTCAGTAAAGTATAGTGAAAGAACGCGTAGAAAGAGAGTCTCTTGTCTAAGGTTAATAGGTTTACGGCAGTCATTATCGGTAGTGGGTTCGGTGGCCAGTGCGCTGCCATAGAGCTTGCCCGGATGGGTATAGACGACTTTATTATTTTGGAAAGACGTGCATTTGTCGGCGGTACGTGGGCGCAAAATACCTATCCCGGCGCAGCGGTAGATGTGCAATCGCCACTCTATTCGCTGTCATTTGAGCCGTATGACTGGAGTCGAATGTTTGCGCAGCGCGATGAACTCAGCCGCTACACTGAGTCGATATACAGCAAATACCGCTTGCATCAAAAAACGCGCGTTAATCAAAATGTCAAACGGGTTGAGTGGCAAGAAACGGCCAAACAATGGCTCATTCAAACCGATGCAGGCGATGAATTTAATGCTCAGTTCGTGATCAACGCGTCTGGCCCACTGAGCACGCCTATCATTCCTAAGTTTCAGGATCAGGCAACGTTTCAGGGGGCAACCTTCCATACCAATAACTGGGATCACTCAATTGATTTGAGTGGTAAAAACGTAGCGATTATTGGCAGTGGCGCCAGCGCTGCCCAAGTGATCCCGGCCATCGCAGAACACGTTAAGGCATTGCATGTATTTCAACGCACACCGCACTGGGTACTGCCCCGTTGGGATATCGTTTTTTCACCATGGCAACGGCGATTGCTTAAGAATCGATTCGCCTATTCGCTAGTTCGGCGCCTGATCTACTGGCTACTTGAAGTTCGCATACTGGGATTCAAGTACTCTAAAACGTTGCTGAAACTTCTAGCGGCTCGTCCTGCCAAGAAACATTTGCGGCGCCAAGTCCCCGACCCTGAGCTACGCGCAAAGCTGACTCCCGATTTCACCATTGGCTGTAAGCGGATCATCGTGTCGAGCAGTTTATACCCGGCCTTAGGTCGCAGTAATGTGGTATTGCATGACAAATACGACAGTATTTCAACATTTACAGAATCAGGGGTTACCACTGCACAAGGGCACGCTGTGCCGCTTGATGTGATTATTTATTCGACCGGGTATGATGCATCTGACGGCATTATTTCGTACCCGGTGATAGGCAAATCTGGCCGCTTGCTGAGCGACGTATGGAGCGACTTCCCACGCGCTTATCTCGGCACGAGTGTGCCCAAGTTTCCCAATTTTTTCGTCGTTACCGGCCCAAATACCGGGATTGGTCACACGTCTGCCCTGTTCGTGATTGAAGCGCAAATGGCGTATATTCGTCAGAGTATACAGGCAGCATTGTCTTCTGGCGCGTCGGCTATTGAAGCAACGAGCGAGGCCGAAAATGAATACACCGAGCATATCCATCAAGAAATGACCAAAACCGTATGGCATTACGGGGGGTGTCAATCATGGTATAAGAGCAAAAGTGGCAAGGTTACCGCGATGTTTCCTGGCTTTAGCTTCACCTACAGGCGATTATGTCGCAAATTTAAACCGCAGCATCACGTTTTTACGGAGTAATGATGGCCAACCCTAAAGAGTTCTTCGCGCATAAAACGGTGGTGATCAGTGGCGCTGGCTCAGGTATTGGTGCAGCACTCGCGTTTGAATTTGCAGCGCACAGCGCTCAGTTAGCATTATGTGATATTAACCAAACCGCATTGCAGGAGACGGTGTCAGCCGTTAAATCACGATACCCGCATACGCGTATTTACGCGCAGCCGATGGATGTTAGTCACGAACAGCAATGGTGTACATTTTTGGCTGCCAGTGAAGCCGCCCTGCAGAACATTGATATTGTTATTAATAACGCAGGTATTGAAGGCGCTTCTGCGCCGGTTTGGGCAACGTCGCAGGAAACGCTTGAACGCGTTATGAATGTCAATTTTTATGGTATGGTGCATGGGTCAAAAGCGTCATTGCCGTTTTTAGCACAGCGGCCCTGGGCGGCAATCGTTAATGTTTCCAGTGTTTTTGGTCTGATTGCGCCACCCAACACAGCGGATTATTGTGCGAGTAAGTTTGCGATACGGGGGTACACCGAAGCAATGCGGGCTGAATTGAGTGAGATTTTTCCGCATATTCAGGTTCACTTGGTGCATCCTGGCGGGATTAACACACAGATCGCGCGTTTACAGGAAAGCCAACAGTTTAAGCAACGCTTTTTGACCACACCACCATCGTGCTTGGCTAAGCGAATTGCAAATGCCGTTATGCGTAACCAGGCGAGGTTGGTGTATGGCAATCAAGCGAGCATGGTCAATCTTGCGTCGCGCTTGTTACCGCTATCATGGTTGAATAAAATACTGGCAAAACAAATGCTCGATTTGCAAATGACCTCTGAGTATTACCAGGATCATTCCGGATTAACACGGGCTCATAAAAAATCAAACGTACAGGAAGATAATTAGAATAACATGGTAACGATAAACCCCAACCTCGACCTCAATGTCATCAAGCAACACTACGCAGAAGATGATAGAACACGCATTCCGAACATTCTTCCTGACGAAACGGCTCAGGAAGTGTTCTCTGCGTTAAATAAAAGTGATGCTTTCGACTACGCTTATGTGAAAGATGGTCGCCCCGCGTTACTCTCTCCCAGTGAGACAGCGGCGATGAGCCCAGAAGCACAGCATGAAATGCGCAAGAAAATTGTCCAGCTTGGTTCGCAAGGTGTCGGGTATCTTTACGGTCGCCACCTGATCGACGAACAGTCTGAAGCGCTGTTTCAGGCAGTAAAGGCGTGGTTGAATAGCGCCGAAACGCTTAACATGATTAGACAAGTAACCGGTAAAGACGACATCGCGTTAGCCAGTGCACAGGCCACCAAATACATGCCCGGTCATTTTCTCACCCGCCATCAAGATGTGCACGATACGGAAAAACGTCGCCTCGCCTATGTCCTAAATTTAAGCCCAAACTGGCATCCTGATTGGGGTGGTCTGTTGCAATTTTTTGAAAACGACGGCACGCCCAGAGACGCATGGTCGCCACTATTCAATTCACTGAGTCTGTTTGATGTGCGTCATATTCATTCGGTAACCTACGTCACGCCAATGGCACTCACACCGCGTGTATCTATAACCGGTTGGTTCAGGGCTTCCTGATATGTGGATCATTCTGCTTTTTATTATACTGTTGGTTGGTGTCTACTGGGCTTACTACGCTCGGGCGGGGGCGTGGATTTATCGACAGGGCAATAAGTTTGAAGCCAAGCTCTATGGGTTGAAGCAAACTCGAATGACTTTAGGTGGCATTGAGCATGCCGTATGGCGTTCTGCGGATAGTGCAAAGCCGATGTTGTTGCTTGTGCATGGTTTTACGGCCAACCACAGTGTGTGGTTGCGCTTTGCGCGCTTTTTTACCCGCGATTACTACGTCGTTATTCCGGATCTTGCAGGCCATGGCGACACGGGCTTTGATCAACAAACAGATTACTCCATCACTGCCCAGGCAGAGCGCCTTGTCGAACTCATCAAAGCCAGTGGGCATTCGCGTGCGCATGTTGTCGGTAATTCGATGGGCGGGTTTATTGCAGCGTATCTGGCACGGTTCCATGCGGACGTCTGCTCGTCTGTCGTGTTGATTGATCCGGCTGGCGTCAAATCGCCAGAGCCCAGCCCTTTAATGACATTACTGTCGGAGGGCGTAAATCCGTTTGTAATGGAAAGCGACGACGACTTCGAACGCTTTTATGGCATGGTCATGGCTCGCCCGCCCTATGCACCCGGCAGCGTTCACCGTGCCATCGGTAGGCAATATCAGGCACGCGCTCGTCAATATGAAAAAATATTTGCCGATTACAATCAGCCCGAAGCTTATCTTGATGATGAGCTAAAAACGATTGACTGCCCTAGCCTTGTCATTTGGGGGGCTCAGGATCAATTGATTGATGTGAGTAGCGTGAGCGTTTGGCAAGAGGGGCTCGATTGTGATACCCACGTGTGGGCGGATCTCGGCCACATGCCTATGATAGAAGCGCCAGAAAGAACGGCGTACGCTGTACGTCATTTTATCCAGAGACATCGTTAACTCTAAAATTGCAGGCAGACCAAGCGTGAGTATTAAAGACGAAAAAGTTGAGTTGGTTAAGCGCCTTATTCGCGCGAACAACTATCGTCAGTACGACAAGACGCTGGAACAGTGCGTGGAACTGGGTATCAACATTAACCGTATCGCGTTAACGCGATTTGCGGATAAGTTGGAGTTAATCGACAAGGCAGAGCGCAGTCGTGCTCAGCGTCAACAAGCTGAACGCCAGCAAAGCAACAGCTCAACATCCACGCCGCTGGCGGCCAGAGATATGACTTACGAGCAGGTTAAGCAGCGTGAGGCCGAAATCACGTTTGAACTCGGTGCGCTCAGGATCAAGGAAAACGCGTTGCTCATGGAATTAAATTCACTGTCTGAGCGATTAAAAGACAAACACTAGCGTATTTTGGCGAATGCCTTATCACCCAGAAAAGGTTGAACCATCGGGACGACACCTTTATCTTTTAGCCCATCACTTTGTTGCACTGCGTTTCTATGGAATACATTTTTTTACTGTTTGCTTTTATTTTAGGCTTGTCGGTTAAGCTGTTCGGTATTCCACCGCTAGTGGGTTATCTAGCCGCAGGTTTTGCGTTGCATTTTGCGGGCTTCAACACCAATCCTGCGCTGCAATCCATTGCCGATTTAGGCATAACGATTATGCTGTTCACCATCGGTTTGAAGCTAAATATCAAAGACCTGGCCAAACGCGAAGTCTGGCTGGGAAGTGTATTACACACAGGGCTCTGGTGTGCACTCGCGGGCTTATGTTTAACTCTGCTTGCCGCATTGGGTCTGTCGGCTATTTCAGCGCTGTCTGTTTCCACTCTGGCATTGATTGTGTTTGCACTGAGCTTCAGCAGTACCGTGTGCGTGATGAAAGTGCTCGAAGAGAACGGAGAAAGTAAAACGCGGCATGGAAAAATCGCCATGGGCATTTTGGTGATGCAAGATATTTTTGCTGTGATTTTTCTGGTCATCGCAACAGGGAAGCTCCCAGAATGGTGGGCTATCGGCTTGATCCTGCTACTACCTGCCATGCCGCTCTTTAGCCGGATAATCAATAGTTCAGGCCACGGTGAGCTATTACCCCTGACAGGTTTCATTTTTGCGCTGGGGGGCTATCAACTGTTCGAGCTGGTTGGCATTAAAGGCGACCTTGGTGCGTTGGTGATGGGTCTACTACTTGCTCAACACAGCAAAGCGGCAGAGATGGCTAAATCGCTTCTCAGTTTTAAAGACTTATTCTTGATTGGTTTCTTCCTGAGTATCGGGCTCGCTGCCCTGCCCGATTGGGAAATGTTCGGGTTAGCCTTAGTACTGTCGTTGTTGTTACCCATCAAATATATTCTTTTCTTTGGCGTGCTATCGATATTACGGTTGCGTGCCCGCACCAGCTTCCTGACCGGTCTGGTCATGAGTAATTACAGTGAGTTCGGTTTGATTGTTGCTGCACTAGCCGTTTCATTGGGTATGCTCAGCACAGATTGGCTGGTGATCATTGCTATGGCCGTGTCGCTGTCTTTTGTAGTGACCAGTATTACTTATCGCTCGGCCCATACACTCTACTCCCGCAATAACGATTTGTTCAGGCGCTGGGAAAAGCAACAACCCTTGGTAGAAGACCAGTATCCTCATATGGATAGCGCCCGTTTTTTAGTGGTTGGCATGGGGCGCGTTGGCTTGGGTGCGTTTAATTCATTGAACAAATTGGCAGATGGTGCCGTTTGGGGGATGGACGCCGACCGTGTAAAAATACGCAGACTTCAAAAAGAGGGCCATAAAGTGATCACCGGCGATGGTGAAGATGCAGACTTGTGGGAAAGTCTGGATATGAGCAACGTCAAGCTCGTGATGTTGGCCCTACCCAGTATTGAAGACTCTATCAATATTGCCAAGCAACTCAAGCACACGCGCTTTCACGGCAAAGTCGCCGCAATAGCCCGTTACGAAGATGAGGTCAAAATTCTACGCGATAATGGCGTAGACAAAGTGTTTAATTTTTTCAAAGAAGCCGGTTTAGGTTTTGCTGAGGAAAGCCTGGCCTTTGTGGAGGACCGAGATCATTATGCTGAGCCAGCCCAACCATCGAACTGAATTACTAACAATGGTAACATTGATAACCATTATCATGTGTATATAGTTGTTTTTAAAGGTTTTTTTGATATTCTGCGCGGAGTACACTATACTCACTTAAGAATTCAATATTGTTAGGTGAACTATGCAAGGCGATCGCAGCGTTATCGCAGTACTTAACGAAGTACTGACGAGCGAACTCACTTCCATCAATCAATACTTTTTGCATGCGCGCATGTACAAAAATTGGGGCTTGGAAAAGTTAAACCATCACAGCTACAAGAAGTCCATCAAGGATATGAAACAAGCCGACGAGCTGATCGAACGCATCTTGTTTTTGGAAGGCCTGCCTAATCTTCAGAAATTAGGCAAATTGTACATCGGTGAAGAAACCCCGGAAATGTTGCAATGTGATATGGATTTTGAGTTAGAGCAGATTCCACTTCTGAAACGTGCCATTGCACTTTGTGAAGAGAAGCAAGACTTCGTCAGTCGCGATTTACTTGAAAGTATCTTGGCCTATGAAGAAGACTATGTGGATTGGTTAGAAACTCAGCAGTTCCAGATCAGCGCATTGGGTCTTGAAAACTATTTACAAACACAGGTAGAGGAGGACGAATAGCATGCAAGGCAAGAAAAACGTTATTGATGGCTTGAACACATTGCTGGGCTATGAGCTTGCTGCCATGGATCAGTACTTCATTCACGCGCAAATGTACGATGATTGGGGCTTAACCAAACTCTACGAACGCATAAATCATGAATTTGACGATGAAAAAAGCCACGCGACTAAATTGATTGAACGGATGTTGTTTTTGGAAGGTACGCCCGACATGCAAACGCGTGTTGGGTTTAAAGTCGGCAAAGATGTTCCTGAAATGTTAGAGAGCGATTTACGTGTCGAGTATGAGGTAGCAGCCAAGTTACGTGAAGTGATTACTCTGTGTGAGCAGGAAGAGGATTATGTGTCTCGCGATATCCTATTGGTTCTCTTGGACGACACGGAAATGGATCATGCACATTGGTTAGAACAACAGCTTAATCTGATCAAACGCCTGGGCTTACCTAACTACTTGCAATCACAAATGTGATGGAATCGCGGCATTAACGTTGCGTTTCGAAAAGCACCTGTATCGGGTGCTTTTGTTTTTCTAGTGTCAGCATTAGCCGCCACTGCATCAGCGGTTGGTGACAACTGCCGAGAAAAAATACGCCGGAGACCCTGTTCGTTGACACCCGATTGATCAGTAATGGCGTTTTACCCATGTACATGTTCACACCTTCCACCCACGCTGAAGTGATGTTTATCGGCTCGCTGGCGCTGATGTCGACCTGAGTCTCCTCTTCTGGCTCTGGCGGCGACATAAATTGAATAGTGAGTTTTTGCTGTCCAACGTGCAGTTCGCAACGGTTATTTTGAATAGAACAGACAGGCATCTTTGCTATACTGTCATCACTTAGTTTCGCACTCTGTCGCGAGTTGTGGGTACTAGTGAGATAGCCTGTCAGAAAAATGGCCGCTATCGCCGGAAATATGAACACTTTAAGCTTGTGCATTAACGTATAATTAACCTTGTATTTACTGCAATGTAGCGTTTATTGACCGAGATCAACAGATTCATTCTTTCGGTATCATTATGTATTTAAAAGCTTTAGTATCGCACCGTTAAAACTGTGGTGCTGAGCATGGTAGCAACAGCTCGCAGGTAAAAACAGAAGTGAACACATTTTTATATTGCAGTGGAAGATCCGTCAAATGAGTGAAATCAGCCAAGCACAGCCAGACTATAATTATAAAGTAGTACGGCAGTTTACCATCATGACCATCGTCTGGGGTATTATCGGCATGAGTTTGGGTGTATTGATAGCGGCGCAGCTATTTGCACCAGCGTTAAACTTCGATATCCCTTGGTTAACCTATTCGCGCCTACGCCCACTTCATACCAATGCGGTAATTTTTGCCTTTGGGGGCTGTGCCCTGTTTGCGACGTCTTACTACATTGTACAACGGACCTCGCAAGTACGCTTATTTAGCGACAAATTAGCGTCCTTCACCTTCTGGGGCTGGCAAGCGGTTATTGTGGCCGCGGTTATTACACTGCCATTGGGAATAACCGGAAGTAAGGAGTACGCTGAGCTCGAATGGCCCATTGATATTTTGATCACACTGGTTTGGGTCGCCTATATCATCAATTTCTTCGGCACATTGGTGATCCGTAAAACGTCGCATATCTACGTTGCCAATTGGTTCTTGGGGGCATTTATGCTTACCGTGGCGGTACTGCATATTGGCAATAGTATGGCGATCCCACTGTCGTTTACGAAGTCTTACTCTTTGTACGCAGGTGCTGTGGATGCGATGATGCAATGGTGGTACGGGCACAACGCGGTTGGCTTTTTCTTAACAGCAGGTTTTCTGGGCATGATGTATTACTTCGTCCCCAAACAAGCGGGTCGTCCGGTTTATTCATACCGTCTGTCAATTGTTCACTTCTGGGCGTTAATTTCACTTTACATTTGGGCGGGTCCACACCACCTTCACTATACGGCCCTGCCCGATTGGACTCAGTCACTGGGTATGGTGATGTCGGTTATTTTGTTCGTGCCGTCATGGGGCGGCATGATCAACGGCATCATGACGTTATCAGGTGCTTGGCATAAGCTACGTACCGACCCTGTGTTACGTTTCTTGATCGTGTCGCTGTCATTCTACGGCATGTCAACGTTTGAAGGCCCGATGATGGCCATCAAGACGGTAAACGCGCTATCACATTACACCGATTGGACCATTGGCCATGTTCACTCTGGCGCCCTCGGTTGGGTTGCCATGGTATCTATTGGCTCCGTATACCATTTGATTCCAGTGTTGTTTGCACAGCGCTCAATGTACAGCACGAAACTGATTAATGTGCATTTTTGGCTAACGACCATTGGTGTCGTTTTGTACATCGTTGCTATGTGGATGTCTGGCGTATTACAAGGCTTAATGTGGCGTGCAGTGAACGCTGACGGCACCCTAACCTACAGTTTCGTAGAATCGTTGGAAGCGTCTAAGCCGTTTTATGTCGTGCGTTTTATCGGCGGCGTGTTTGTTGTAGCCGGTATGCTTATCATGGCGTACAACACCTACATGACCATTCGGGCACCGAAACATAGCTTAGGCGAAGAGCCTGCAAGCGCTGCGGCATAAGGAGTCGATGATGAAAAATCCACATGAGTTAATTGAAAAAAATGTTGGTTTGCTCACCGTTTTGATCCTTGTTGCGATCAGCTTGGGTGCCATGGTGCAGATTACCCCGCTTATGTTTCAGCAGCAAACCATGGAACCAGTCAAAGGCTTGAAGCCCTACACGGCATTACAAATGGAAGGCCGCGACATTTACATTCGTGAAGGTTGCGTTGGCTGCCATAGCCAGATGATTAGACCGTTCCGCGCGGAAACTGAGCGTTACGGGCACTACAGTGTTGCTGGTGAGTCGGTCTGGGAGCGTCCATTTTTGTGGGGCTCAAAGCGTACGGGGCCTGATTTGGCGCGTGTGGGTGAGCGCTACAGTGATGAATGGCATCGTGTTCATTTGATCAACCCGCGTGATGTGGTACCAGAATCAAATATGCCGGGTTACCCCTGGCTGGCGGAAAATACGCTTGATGGCAAAATGACGGGTAAAAAGCTGCAAATATTTAAAGACCTCGGTGTGCCCTACACTGATGAAGATATTGCAGGTGCGGAAGCGGCGGTAAAAGGTAAAACAGAAATGGAAGCCCTTATCGCTTATCTTCAATCTTTAGGAACCTATTTAGAATAATGATGGATCAAGGTGTAATTGGCAGCATTTTTACTGTCATCGTATTTGTCTCTTTTATTGGCATCGTGATTTGGGCGTTTAGTAGCCGCAATAAGAAGAAATTTGACGAAGCCGCGAACTTACCGTTTGCCGACGAAGAAGATAGTCAGCCCGCAAAGAACAATAAGCAGGAGTCTTAAAACTTATGAGCATGTTTTGGACAATTTGGATTTCAGTGATCACCCTTGGTTCAATTTTCGGGTGCTACTGGCTGTTAAGATGGTGTTTATCCAACAAAACCGGAGTGCCTGAAGGCGAAAGTATGGGCCACGAGTTTGACGGGATTATTGAAATCAATAACCCGTTGCCGAAGTGGTGGACGATATTGTTCTACGTGTGCATCGTGTGGGGATTAGTTTATCTTGTCCTTTATCCTGGTCTGGGTGCCTATAAGGGGCTATTGGGCTGGACAAGTTCAAATCAGGGCATTTTGAGTCTTGAAGAGTCTAAAGCCAAACAACAGGAAGCCATCGCAAACAATGAATTAGTTCAGTACGATCGCGAGATTAAATTCGCCAATGAGCGTTTTGACCCCATCTTTGCTGAATATGCCAAGGTTCCGGTTGAAGAACTGATGCATAACGAGGAAGCGGTCAAAGTTGGCCAACGCCTATTCCTACAAAACTGTGCTCAGTGCCACGGCTCTGATGCGCGCGGTCAGAATGGCGGCTTCCCCAACCTAACCGACGATGATTGGCTGTACGGTGGCAGCGGCGATAAGATCAAAGAGACCCTTGTTAATGGTCGCCAAGGCGTTATGCCCGGTTGGTTAGCACCATTTGGTGAACAGGGTATCAAAGAAATTGTGGCGTACACGCTAAGCTTGAGCGGGCGTGAAGTGAATGAAACATTGCGCGATGCGGGTAGGGTTCGCTTTGCCGCCTGTGCAGCGTGCCATGGTATGGATGGTAAAGGCAACCAGATGATTGGAGCGCCAAACCTTACCGACAATATTTGGTTGTATGGCGGCAGTCAGCGCGCTGTAACAGAAACGCTTAATCACGGCCGCAACGGTGTGATGCCGGCATTTGATAAAACATTGGGTGAAGATAAGATCCACGTTGTCGCAACCTACGTTTATAGCTTATCGAATAAGTAGCCGAAAGGTGGTTTACTAGCCCCGTTCTTTCGGGGCTTTTTTATAGGATTTTCACTGAATGACTTCACCCGTTGTGCGGCCATGGTACAAACAGTTCTGGCCATGGTTTTTGATCGCGATCCCACTTTCGTCTTTTATCGTGGGCTTTACGGTGCTTCATCTGGCCATCAATTCATCAGATAGCCTTGTGGTGGATGACTATTATAAAGAAGGTCGTACTATCAATGCGCGTCTGGATAAAATTGAGCAAGCGCGTCAGCAAAATATGTCCGCAGGCTTATCGTTTGCTGACGACGGATCGGTACAATTACGTTTTCTTTCTGGCGTACCCAGAACCGGCGAAGCCATACAGCTGGGCATGTACCATGTCACATTAAAGGACCGTGACATTACGGTGATGCTAACCCGCGATGCTACGGGCCTTTACCGCGGTTACACCGAACAGCCATTGCAGGGTAAATGGCGCGTCACGTTATTGCCTGTTAGCGAATCGTGGAAAATCCAGCAAGTCGTTGCCCTGCCCCGTTCCGACGAGATCCGGTTAACCCCTTGAGTAGGCAGCAACAAACATGCTTTCACTGTGGATTGCCACATTCGGAAGGTACGAAATACGCGGTTGTCATCCATGATCAACGTCAGATTATGTGCTGTCCTGGTTGTGAGGCGGTAGCACAGGCAATCGTCGATAATGGACTTGCAGACTATTACACCTTTCGCACCGAGCCTGCGGCTAAGGGCGATGAATTGCTCGATGAGACCATGGCAAAGCTCGCGGTTTATGACAACCCAGCGATCCAGGAAGAGTTTGTTATTGAATCGGGGCAACACCGTCAGATACAGCTTACCGTTGAGGGGATTACCTGTGCAGCCTGCGGTTGGTTGATCGAAAAGCAAATGAGCAAACTTGCAGGTATAAAACAAATCGCGGTGAACGTGTCGGCGCGGCGTGCCACGCTGACCTGGGATCCTGAAAGCATCGCGCTATCGCAAGTGTTACATACTTTCCAAAAAATCGGTTATCGCGCGGCTCCGTTCCAGCAGGACCAGCACGAGGCCATTTATCACGCGGAACAAAAGGCGTATTTAAAAAAGGTAGGGTTGGCTGGCATCATGACAATGCAGGTCATGATGCTGATGGCAGGGCTCTACTTTGACTGGTTTGGCAACATTGAAGCCGAAACGCGCCATTATCTGTACCTTGTGAGTCTCGTACTTACCACACCCGTGGTCTTTTTTTCCGGTAGCGTGTTTTACCTCAGTGCGTTGAAAGCGTTAGCCGCTAAAACCATTAATATGGATGTGCCCGTCACGTTAGCTATCTGGGGCACCTACCTAGCAGGTATCAAATCAATTTGGCTGGGTAGCGGTGACGTTTACTTTGAATCTATCTGTATGTTTGTGTTCTTTTTGCTGCTAAGTCGGTTTCTGGAGCATAGATCACGGCACAAGGCCTCATTGATCAGTGCCAATATGCTGCAATATATCCCCGTGACTGCAAATCTAAAGCAAGACAATCGCTATAAATGCGTGTTGGCTAAACAACTTGCTGTTGGTCAGGTGGTTTTGGTCAAACCGGGTGAGACTGTGCCGGTCGATGGAATTGTGGTTGACGGAGAAAGTCAGGTTGATGAGTCCATGTTGAATGGTGAGTTCGAACCAGCGCGTAAGTTTTCTGGCAGCACGGTTTATGGCGGCACGGTTAATCAAGCTGGCAGTATTGAAGTTCGCGTTGAGCAAACGTTGAAGTACGCACTGGTGAATCAAATAGTGCGATTGCAAGAGCAAGCGATGGCGACCAAGCCGAAGATTGCCATGGTTGCTGATGTGCTGTCACGCTATTTTGTTGTTGTGGTACTGGCCATTTCTGCACTCACCTTCGGCTTTTGGCATTGGCGTGGCGAACCAGACGCCTTTTGGATAATGATTTCTGTGCTCATTGCCACCTGCCCTTGTGCACTGGGTCTTGCCACGCCCTCTGCGCTGACCTGCGCCATGGCAAAACTGAATAAACAGGGCGTTGTATTAAAGCGAGCTGATGCATTAGAACAATTAACACAGATTAACGCGGTGGTGTTGGATAAGACCGGAACACTCACGCACGGCAAGTTTGCCATTGAGCAACAATGGTATCACCAACCACAGGCCAAGGAGCAGCTGTTTGCCATTGCCTGTGCGCTGGAATCACGTTCTGAACACCCCATTGCGAAAGCCTTTATCGGCGACATCCCTGGCGCTGAAACTTCTGCCTCATCAGGTATACAACCTAGGGTCAAGGATTTTTCGGTGACCCTAGGTGGTGGGATTGCAGGTGAGGTAAACGGAACGACGTACCAAATGGGTTCGGCACGGTTTGTGGATGTAAAAGCGCATGCCAATTGGTCTAGCATTGAACATGAGGTTGAACAAGCCAACGTATTATTGAGTGACGGAACGCATATCCTTGCTGCATTCTGGCTGGCTGATCAGGTCAAAAGTGATGCGAAACCGCTTATCGAGGCACTGCCAGTTTCTACCATTACCATTCTCAGCGGCGACAGTCATGCGGCAGTCCGTCATATTGCACAGGCATTGGGGGTTAACCACTTTGTGGCGCAACAAACACCCCAAGATAAACTCGATTATGTACAGGCACAACAGAAGCAGGGCCATAAATTATTGATGCTGGGAGATGGTATCAATGATGCACCCGTGTTAGCGCAGGCAGACGTTTCCGCCGCTGTGGGTAACGCAACTGATCTTGCTAAAAACGCCGCTGATGTTATTTTATTGAATGAAAAGATTTCTTCATTACCTCAACTGTTCACGATGGCGCGGCGAACTAAGCGTAAAATTTTGCAAAATATGGCGTGGGCACTGGGATACAATCTGCTTGTGCTTCCGTTTGCGGTATCCGGTCTTCTGGAGCCTTGGATGGCAGCCGTCGGCATGTCGCTCAGCTCGCTTATTGTGGTAACCAATTCAACGCGATTACTCACTGATACTCAGCACAGTGAGGTACACCAATGAGCATCATCTTTGTGCTGATCCCTATTGCGGTCATTATTGTTGCCTTAGCCATTGGTATCTTCTTTTGGGCAGTTCGGGCTAATCAGTTTGATGATCTTGAGCGTCAGGGATATAACATTTTATTTGATGATGACTTACCTCCGGAAGAAAAAGCCCTCGCTGAGCAACGCAAGCATGATCAGCTAAATCATGAACGCGATGCACTGTCGGATAAAGAACCCCCGCAATGACGGCGCAGCTTGACTTATTCGCTGCCTTTCTGATTGGTATCGCTGGCGGAGTTCATTGTTTCGGCATGTGTGGCGGCATCACGGTCGCTTTGCAATCAGCCGTGCCAAACTCCCGTTATGCTCCGGTTTACACGCTGGCTTATCATAGTGGTCGAATTGCCAGTTATACCGTCGCTGGCGCACTGACTGGTTGGTTAGGCAGTATCTTCAGCCACCAATTCGTCTCAGGTATCCATTTGTTAACGCTGTTGAGCGCCGTTTTGCTTATTTTACTTGGGCTATACATCGGAGACTGGTTTCGTGGCTTGGCTGTGCTGGAACGAGCTGGCGGTGTGCTTTGGCGTAGAATTCAACCTTTTGCCACTCGCTTGTTGCCATTCAAAACCCCCGTGGCGGCGGTGGGATATGGCGCGGTTTGGGGGTGGTTGCCCTGCGGCCTGGTCTACTCCACGTTAAGTTGGAGCCTGGCGTCTGGCACTGCCGGTTCTGGTGCGTTAGTCATGCTGGCCTTTGGTTTAGGCACCCTGCCCGCTATGCTGACGGCCAGCTTCGGTTACCAGTACTTACGCGACTATTATCGCCATCCGCTAGTACGACAAGGCGTGGCATTAATGCTATTATGTTACGGACTTTATTTGTTTTTTCAGGGTTTACCGGATATAACTCACTAGTGTTTTTGGTAATCCGTATAAGGACGCGTTGATGCAAAAAGCGTTAGGTCGAAATGACCTTTCAATACATTGTCAGACTTGCAGTTTCAGTCATTTATGCCTTCCTGTGGCGCTTAGCGATGACGAGATGACGTCGCTAGATGACATTATTGAACGGAAGAAACCACTGCGTAAAAACGACAAATTGATAAAAGCGGGCGACCCGTTCACGTCGCTGTATGCGGTTCGGTCTGGGTCGTTTAAATCGTTCATTTGCGCAGAGGATGGCGAAGAGCAGATTATTGGTTTTCACTTACCCGGTGATTTGATTGGTTTTGACGCATTGCGCGAGCAGCGCCACCAAAGTTTCTGTCAGGCGCTGGAAACGGCTATGGTCTGTGAGTTGCCTTACGACACGTTGGATATTATGGCATCACGCTTCCCGAAGCTTCGTCGGCAAATCATGAGTTTCATGAGCGCCGAAATTAAAAACGACCATGAATTGATGATGCTGTTGAATAAACGCACAGCCGAAGAGCGGCTAATGTATTTTATTGCGCACCTTTCGGCGCGTTTCGAAGAACGGGGCTTTTCTTCAAAACAATTTAATCTAACCATGACACGCAATGAAATTGGAAACTATCTGGGCTTAACCGTAGAGACTATCTCGCGCTTACTGACACGCTTCCAAAAAGACAACATACTCGCGGTTGAAGGTAGACTTATCACCATTCTCGACCCTCAAGCGATGGAACACAAACTTCATCGTCAGGATCTAAAAGGCGCTAGCCTAGCGCGCTAAACAGGCCATTCGCTGTGCATTGGCGCGCTGTGTGATTGCTGTATACACTTAACTCGATACGTTTATCGAGGACCACGCTATGACAAGCCCCAATCACTTACTCGTCGTTGTCGACGCTGACGCGACGCAACAACCTGCCCTAAGTCGTGCTGTCACTTTGGCCAAGCGCTCAGGTGCGAAGATCACTGCCCTGTTGTGTATCTATGACTTTGCTTATGAAATGACCACCATGCTATCAATGGATGAACGCGATGCGATGCGCAAAGCCGTGTTAGCGGAGCGTCATGACTGGCTATCGACTGTGGTTGAACCTTATCAGGCGGATACTAACGCACTGAAAATTAACGTGGTATGGGACAACCGCCAATATGAGGCTATTATCAAACACGCCGATGACGTTGGTGCTGATCTGATCATCAAAACCGCTCACAGCCATGACGATCTCGCTTCTTTGATTTTCACCCCTACGGACTGGCACTTGTTACGCAAAGCGCCCACGCCGGTATTGATGGTTAAAACGCACGACTGGCCTGCCAACGGTAATATTCTCGCTGCGGTGAATGTGGGCACACAGGATGAGGCCCATGCCCTACTCAATCACAAAGTGACCAATACGGCCACACACTATGCGCAGTTACTCGACGGCAAAGTGCAATTAGCCAACGCCTTCGCTGGCGCCCCGATCAATGTGGCGATAGAAATTCCCGACTTCGATGCAAGCAGCCACAACCGATCCGTGCAACAACATCATCAACAAGAAATGTTGGCGTTTGCGAAAGAGCATCAGATCAGCCCGAGTTGTTGCCATGTTGAACAAGGGCTTCCAGAGCGCGTGATCCCGATGGTGGCGCAAAAAGTAGATGCTGAATTGGTGGTGATTGGTACCGTAGGAAGAGTCGGTTTATCTGCCGCATTGATAGGTAATACCGCGGAGCATGTTATCGACGCGCTAAACTGTGATGTGTTAGCCATTAAGCCGGATGATTTTACATCGCCAATAAATTTATGATCGAGGGTTTTAGCCGGCGCCACGAACGCTTACAATACGCGCCTTATTCGAGGTTACCGTGTGCTATGAGAGATTCATCCAATTCTGCTGTTAGCAAACAGCGATATAGTTTTAACAAACTACAAAAACGATTACGCCGTAACGTGGGCAAAGCGATCGCCGATTTTAATATGATTGAAGAAGGCGATCATGTCATGGTCTGCTTATCGGGCGGTAAAGACAGTTATACGTTACTCGATAGCTTACGCTTTTCACAAAGTATCGCCCCGATCCGTTTTTCGATCACGGCGATTAATCTTGATCAAAAACAGCCGGGCTTCCCCGAGGATGTTCTACCCAGTTACCTTTCCAAACTTGGCGTCGCATTCAAAATTGTTCAGGAAGATACCTACAGTATCGTCAAAGACAAGATCCCCGAAGGCAAAACCACCTGTTCGTTGTGCTCGCGGCTTCGACGTGGCATTTTATACCGTACTGCGAAAGAAATTGGGGCAACCAAAATTGCGTTAGGACATCATCGCGACGACATGCTGGAAACCTTATTTCTTAATATGTTCCATGGCGGTAAGTTGAAATCGATGCCGCCTAAACTGGTCAGCGATAACGGTGAACATGTCGTGATCCGACCGCTCGCCTACTGTAATGAAGCCGACATACGACGTTACTCTGACGCCCTGGCCTTCCCCATTATTCCGTGCAACCTGTGTGGTTCGCAGGAAAACTTGCAGCGCAAGCAAATCAAACTCATGCTACAGGATTGGCACAAACGGTTCCCCGGAAGGATCGAGTCAATGTTTAAAGCAATGCAAAATATTGTGCCTTCGCACATGATTGACAGTCACTTATTTGATTTTAAAACGGTTGCTGCCAGCGGCCGCCATGAACCCGAGGGTGATATCGGCTTCGACGCGCCAGTATTCAACTCGCGACACAATGCTGATGACGATGATGAACCTCAGGTGATCTCCCTATGAAGATTGGTTTAGCACTCGGTGCAGGCGCAGCCCGCGGTTGGACGCACATTGGTGTGATTAAAGCGCTCGAAAAAATGGGTATTGAGATTGACATCGTCGCAGGCTGTTCTATCGGTGCCTATGTCGGCGCGGCTTATGCAAGCGGCCATTTGTTAGCACTGGAAGAGTGGGCGTCGTCGTTAACGGAGTGGCAGGTTTTCGCATTACTGGGCGTGGGTATACGCCGTGGCGGCCTCGCCAGCGGCCAAAAAGTATTTGATAAGTTGATGAACGATTTATGCTTCGAATCGTTTGAAGAAATGCACAAACCTTTCGCCGCTGTTGCGACCGATCTTTATAGCGGCCGCGAAGTTGTGTTCAATTCTGGAAAAATAGGCGATGCGATAAAGGCCTCGTGCGCAATCCCAGGATTATTCTCACCCGTTGAGCATGGTTCACGCTACCTCGTGGATGGCGCAGTGGTAAACCCCGTGCCGGTTAATCTATGCCGGCAACTGGGGGCTGACTTTGTTATCGCGGTTAACCTCAGCGCGGACTTTCGCCCTCAGGTGTTAGAGAAGTGTTCTGTTGATCATGAGAATATTCAGCGCAAAACTGATGATTTCTTTAATAGCAAAGTGTCTGTGCTACGCCAGTGGTTTTCACCCGATCCCAAGCCCGAAAAGAAGTCTACGCCTGGGATCATGGGCGTAATGAGCAGCTCACTGGAAATATTGCAAGCGCGAGTCACTCGCTCTCGCTTAGCCGGTGATCCGCCCGACATTCTGATTGAACCGCATCTGAGAGACGTTGGCTTGCTCGAGTTCCATCGTGCAGCGGAATTGAGTCAAAAAGGCGAAGAGAGTGTGTTACGACTCTCTGAGCAAATTAAGTATCAACTGCAACTTGTTGATTAACGCTGTATTCAGCGCTGGCTAGCGAGTTAGCGCTGTTATTCGTTGCGGTGCAACGGGCAAATTCAGTGCCTTTGCCTGCGCCAACCATGCTTCCCTCAGCATCAACGTGCCATTCACGATGGCGGGTGCGCTGCTCGCTTGCGTACTAAGATTAGGGTCCGCAAACTGCAGGGTTAGCCCATCGACTTGCGGCATCATAAACGATAAGAAACTGCCCATCTCATTAAAAAACGCATGGTATTGGCTGAGCAAAAAATCCAATTCGGCCTTAGAATACTGTGCTTTTAGATACTCTGGCTTTGTTTCAAGTTGCACAGACATATCGCATTGATTCGGCTTGTCCTGAACATCAATTCGAACGATCGCGTCAGCCAGTTTCAATGCGCGTTCACTGGGCACGGTAAAGCGATTTTCGCGCGTCACGCTGAGCGGTATAGAATGTTTTTCTGTAACAATCGTTGCGCTGTCGATGATGCACAGCCTTGCTTCGTGAATATGCTGAAAGCCAAACCCGAATTGCAACGCCTGAGTATCCTCATTATCAAGTTTGCGTACATGACTGTAAAAACTCTTGTAGTCGACCTCAATTTGGTGCTTAGCGGCATTCGCTGAAACACTGAACGCCAGAGCAGCGCACAGTAGCCAAGTTATTTTCATACGCCGATATACTCTTGGTTAATTCTAATCATATGTTGCAATTCGTCGATGTAATCTTCTCCACGCTCTGAATAGCGCATCAGACCCTCACTCAAGGCTATAGCGGTAATTTCCTGTTGATTCTCTCTGAGCGTTCGGCGAATTTCACGCAAGTGCTTATACGCGGGATGGCGGTTTAAATTGCGCAGATAGACGTAGGTAGCTCGACTTAAATCGTCAAACTTAGCGACCTCGTGCGCCGCGTCATCATTGCGGCGCTTAGGCACAAACCCACAGCCTTTTTTAAAACACCACAACCCATAAAAGTTATAGCCGTTTCGAGCAAATCTGGATGTACCCCAGGCACTCTCATTGGCCGCTTGCACAAGTGCGAGTTCAGCAGGAATAATATCGACCCGCATCAGCAACACTTCAAACTGCTGTGCCAACGGCAATTCTTGGTCGATGTTATACTCTTCAACTAACCACGCTAAGCGCTCCTGTTGAAGTGGCGAAAGTTCTCCGGTTTGTTTGAATTCCTCGAACATCGATTTCACAATCAAACGCAAACTCAATATATACTCGTTCTGCTGCTCTACGACCGGAAGTAAATATTGAAAGAAAGCGGACTTTTTATCCTGAACGCGCTCAAATTCGCTGAAATCGGGTACCTCATCGTCGATTTCAGCAACCGGAATGTCGGGTAAAACGTTCGGTTTCTGCCACAGTGATGTGATTAGAATTGCGGCAATAGCAACGATGGCGGCAGCAATCCAAACCGCCTTCTTCTGGTAGATAGGTTTAGCGTCTTGATTATGCGTCAAAGGTTGACCCCTCCGGACTATTGGAAACCACATCGAGGTCTCCATGGCCAAACAACTGCTCGTAGAGCACCCCTTTGGCATTAAAATATAGCGGTATAACCCATACGAGGCCAATACCTAATGTGAGAATGGCGATAAAAAACAACGCAAATGTGATGAGAAAAAACACAACAAATTGCCCAAGATACTTATTCACAACACGTATAGAGAGCATAATGGCACTCAGTGCTGTCATCTTTTTATCGGCAATGAGAGGCAGGGTAAAGGTTGTCGCAATGGCCAAATAAAGGCCCGGTAACACCAATAAACGTAAACCCACCTGAACCAATATCGACGCTATCAACGAACCAAGCGCCAAAATGATGGTGAGCGAAATCCATTGGAACAGATCACTTACTTCGATGTGTTTTCCGCGTGCTTTTGAAATCCCCATCATCATCATACCGGCCATGAGGGGAGATAAGATCAATACCAGCACGATATCAATCACAGCGCGAGGCGTCGCATCAAGACTGTTGTAATTCTCTAAACTCACATTTAACACAGACAATGCAAGGTACAAACAAACGACAACTACCGTAAAAATTATCGCAGCCGCCAACGCAAATGTGCCGAACGACTGTCGCGTCAGAGTATTCCCGCGACGAAAAGCGTCGATTGCGTTGATCGCGATGTCACCTTGCAATGCTTTACGGATTTGGGCATCGTTTTTATGGTTGTTAGGCGGAGGGTTCACGCTGTTTTCTGACATGTTTAATGATTACCTGTATTTCTCAGCGTTCATTATAACGCACTCGCAGGCGACAAAATACAACTTGGCCTCAACATGGGCGCGCTTACACTGTCACGCTGGTTGAAATAGGACTAAGTTTGCAGCCAATATTACCAGTAGTACACCCATCGCTCGATCTAACAAATAGCCCTTTGTACCAATAAACCCAGCGATCCGGCTGGTAGACAACAAAAAAGATAACAGGCAAAACCATGCGCCTGTCGCGATACTCAGATAAATACCATACAGTGCCTGAACTGCGATGGGCGTTTGAATTGAGATCACCACGGTAAACACCGACATAAAAAACAATGTCGCCTTCGGATTCAGACCATTGGTAAGAAAACCAATCCAAAACCCTTTACGTAACGACATTGTCACCTGAGTGATGTTATTTAGCTTACTTGAAGGAGCGGAATCGGAAGGCTTTGCACGTAATGCTCCCCACGCTAACCACAGAAGATAGGCTGCGGCCACGTAGCTAAAAATTGAATACAGCCAAGGGGTCGTCTTTATCACTAAACTGATGCCCAGCAATGAGTAGGCGATATGCAGCAAAATACCGCAGCCAATGCCGATACTGGTAGCAAAAGCAACCTGCCGCCCATAGCGAATACTATGCTTAACAACAATGGCAAAATCTGGTCCGGGGCTGACAACCGCAAGCAGATGGATACTTGCGATGGTGAGAAACTCAAGCCAGTAAAGTTGTACAAATTCGTTCATTGAAACCTAGCGCCTGTTGATCTTTCATTATAGATTATTTGTCGTGCTGCGATGATTGCTGAATGGGAAGCGTGTTATCCCCTCCCCACTCTGTCCATGAGCCGTCGTACACACTGATTTGAGTATAGCCAGCAACGTGTGCAGCCAGCGCTAAAACACATGCTGTGACGCCTGAGCCACAGCTAAAGATTAGCTGATCATGTTTTTTAACGCCTGCACGTTCAAAAAGACGCTTTAACTCTGTTGCGGATTTTAGGCAACCGTCGCTGAGTACATCAGTGAAAGGCATATTGATAGAACCCGGAATGTGCCCGGAGCGCACACCATCACGCGGTTCCGCGGCTTTACCTTCAAAGCGCGCCTGACTGCGTGCATCAATGACTTTGAAATTAGCGCTACCGATGTTTTTGAGTATTGTTTCTTTATCGCACCACGCTGAAATATCATTCTGAGCGGTAAAATTGCCAACTGGCATATCGGTCACTGGCTGGCTGAGTGTTTTTAGCTGACGCTGCGTCCACGCCGATAATCCCCCGTCCAAAATTGCACACTTCAGATGCCCCATGCTACGCAACATGTACCACACGCGCGCCGACGAAAAAATACCCTTGGTATCGTAAACAACTATCGTGTCCGTGTTGTTTAAGCCAAGTCGCTTGGCTTCTTGTTCAAAAGTAAATTCGTCTGGGTGTGTGTGCGGAAGTGTTGCGTTTTCTGCCACGAAATCGTTTTCGAAGTCAAACAGCCTCGCGCCGGGTATGATCATACCGTCTAAAGACTCGTTCATTCCGGTGATGATATCACCCATGCGTGTGTACAAAACCACCACATCATTCTGGTGATAGCGTGCTTCTAACCAGGTTGCGGAAACGAGTGGATTCACAGTAAAAAACTCTTGCGTTGCTTATCATTACGACACGCATAGTCTGTGATGCAAAGTGGCGATAATCAAGTAATAATGTCGTTGATAGACGACGAGAGCCATTAAATGAAAGCACGTGATGCAGCAATTCATTAACTCGATGATGATAAATGGTGCCCGGGGCCGGACTTGAACCGGCACACGCTAACGCGCGAGGGATTTTAAATCCCTTGTGTCTACCAATTTCACCACCCGGGCGAGGATGGTTGCAGTCATCACTGCACTCAATATATGGAGGCGGAACCCGGAGTCGAACCGAGATCCACGGATTTGCAATCCGCTGCATAGCCATTCTGCCATTCCGCCATACAAAGAGCTGGAAACGTTGACTCCAATAAATTGGAGCGGGAAACGAGACTCGAACTCGCGACCCCAACCTTGGCAAGGTTGTGCTCTACCAACTGAGCTATTCCCGCTTGCAACGTGGGAGCGAATTCTACCGACAAAGTCAAAGCTGTCAACCTCTAAACAGTTTGTTTGCTGCGTTTTTAAGCGACTTTTGTGCAAGAGACGCAAATTTGCACAATTACTGACTGAGCTTAAGGTGTTTCCATGCCGCTTGTGTGTAAGTCAACATTGACCATACAGACAACGCCGCCGAGATGTACAACAAAATATAGCCCAAGCTAACCCAGTAAATACGCACGCCCATAAAATACTCCAGCCCCGACAGCAATCCAATGAGTGCCAGCATTTGTGCCATGGTTTTCGCTTTGCCGGTAAAATTCACCTTGACCACATCACTCAAGCCATGTTTTCCCATCCATTCACGTAAGGCTGAGATATAAATTTCGCGCATCATCAGAATGATTGCTGGCACAGTGATCCAAGGCGTTGCGTAGGTATGCGTGATCATCAGCAGAGCGGCGCCCACAATGAGCTTGTCTGCTACAGGGTCAAGAAAAGCGCCAAAAGGCGTGCTTTGCTGAAGTTTGCGAGCTAAATACCCGTCGAACCAATCAGTAATCGCGGCCAACCAAAAAATAAAGGCACCGGTGTATTGAGCCCAGCGCCAGTCTAAAAAGTAAACAATAACAAAAATAGGTATCAGGATGACACGAAAGACGGTGACGATGTTCGGAATGGTCCACACGAAAAATGCTGCTCTACTTCAAAAAGATCCTGCCTGAGTGTACACAACCATAGGGCAAAAGTTAACTGTGCAGGTGATCATAGATGATCTCTGCAAGATCGCTGCTAACACCGGGTACGTTCGCAATCTCATCTTTACTGGCCTTTTTCAACCCATGCAGCCCCCCCATATACTTCAACAGTGCCTGACGTCTTTTTGCCCCAATTCCCGGAATAGATTCCAGCGACGAAGTGGTTTTAATTTTCTGGCGACGATTGCGGTGCCCTGCGATAGCAAAACGGTGTGACTCATCACGAATATGTTGGATCAGATGCAGTGCTACTGAGTCGGCATCCATTGGAATGGTTTCGTGGGTTCCTTCAATGATCAACGTTTCCAGCCCCGGCTTACGCGTTGTGCCTTTAGCAACACCAATAAGCAACGGCTTTTTCTCGTACTGCCAATCCGCGAAACATTCCTCCGCTTGCGCTAACTGCCCTTTTCCACCATCAATTAACAGAATATCGGGAATTTTATCTTCATCCTGCACTTTGCCATAACGCCGCGTTAACGCTTGCGCCATTGCAGCATAATCATCACCGGGTGTAATGCCTTCAATGTTATAACGCCGATAATCACTCTTGAGCGGCCCATCTCGATTGAATACCACACAAGATGCAACCGTTTGCTGACCCGAGGTGTGGCTAATATCGAAACACTCCATACGCTGGATGGTTTGATCCCATTGCAAAATCCGCTCTAACTCAATGTATCGGGCCATCACGGATTTTTGCTGGTTTTGATGTGCGTCTAACGCATTTTGTGCATTGCTGTTGGCTAATTCGAGATAGCGACGTTTTTCGTCCCTCACGCCGTTATATAATTTAACGCGATACCCTGCCTCTGTGCTTAACAGTGACTCAATCGCTTGTTTGTTTTCAAGCGCAACGGGGATCACAATTTGCTTCGGAATGGTTTTATTGCCAGCCAAATAGAACTGTGTCAAAAACGCGGTAAATACTTCGGTTTCATCAGTCAGTGAAGGCACCTTGGGGAAAAAAGACTTACTACCTAACATCTGATTATCGCGAATGAACAAGCCTTGCAGACATGCCCCGCCGCGTCTTACCGCCATACCAAATACGTCAAGTTCCTGTTGCGTACCCGCAACAAATTGCTGCTCTTGAATTTTACGCAATGCCGAAATTTGATCCCGATAGCGGGCGGCAGCCTCAAAGTTAAGCTGCTCACTGGCCGCATCCATACGCTCAACCAGCGCCTGAATAACTTCTTTATTGCGCCCTTTCAAAAACAGTTTGACCCACTCTACTTGCTGCGCATATTCTTCATCAGATACGTGTCCTTTGACACATGGCGCTGAACAGCGCTGCATCTGGTATTGAAGGCACGGGCGCGTGCGCGCTCTATAATAGCTGTCTTCACATTGCCGAACCGGGAAAATACGCTGCATGGAACGTAAACTCTCTCGCACAGACCACGCGCTTGGGTATGGCCCAAAATAATCGCCCTTGGCTTTTTTAGTACCCCGATGAAACGCAAGTCGTGGATGCTGATGACCCGATAAGAAAATATAAGGATATGATTTATCATCACGTAGTACCACGTTGTAACGCGGTTTATACTTTTTGATAAAATTGTTTTCGAGGAGAAACGCTTCTGTCTCACTATTGACCACGGTCACATCAATATGGTCGATATTGGCCACTAAAGCGCGGGTTTTGGCGTTATCGTGCTGACTGCGAAAATAACTGGAAACGCGGTTTTTCAGATTCTTCGCTTTACCGACATAAATGACCTCATCCTTCGCATCGTACATGCGATAAACACCGGGCTTGTGAGTGAGGTGGCTAAGGTACTTGTCGAGATCGAAGGCGTTATCAGCTGGCATCTACAATTGATCAGATTGGATGAGTTTGTGCCGCAACGCTAAATGAGTGAGTTCTACATCAGAACTCACTTGCAACTTCTCAAACATACGGTAACGGTAGGTATTTACTGTTTTGGCACTAATATGGAGATAACTGGCGATATCGGGCACTTTTTGCCCGCGGGTCAACATCATGGTGATTTCTAGTTCTCGATCACTGAGTTGATCAAACGGATTAGAGTCGGTTAATTCTAACTGCCCGAGCGCCACCTGTTGAGCAATGTCAGGTGCCAGATATTTCTGACCTGCGGCCACTTTGTAAATTGCATTGATCACTTCTGTTGGCTCTGCATCTTTCGTCAGAAACCCAAATGCCCCCATTTGCATCACTTTCGCCGGAATAGGATGGTCCTTTTGCATCGATAAACCAATAACGCGCGTGTTTTCAGACATACGCATAATTAACCGAGTTGCTTCTAAGCCTCCCATACCAGGCATATTGACGTCCATCAGGACAACGTCAGGTGCATTTTTCCGGCAAATAGCCACGGCTTCCTCGCCGCTCTTTGCCTGATCAACAATTCGAAAGTCGCTCACATCTTCTAAAATCCGTTTAATGCCTGTGCGAACAAGATCATGGTCGTCAACTAGAAGAATTTTTATCACGTTATGTTCTTACTGTTTAGGTGGAGAATCCGCGCGCAGCATTTTACTACACACCCACAAAGAGGCAACACACCTCAAAATAAAGGCATAATGTTAACCGACTATTGTGGGAATGACAGCAAAAATAGCCAGAGTAGAAAGCAAAAAACCCGCCGAAGCGGGTTTCTTTATGTTTTGGCGGAGAGGGAGGGATTCGAACCCCCGGAAGGTTTGACCCTTCGCCTGATTTCAAGTCAGGTGCATTCAACCGAGCTCTGCCACCTCTCCAAGTGGGGCGAATATTAAAGGGCTACCTTTGGCTTGTAAAGTCTAAACTTAAAAAAAATGACTGTTTGCACAGGTTTTAATCACATCGTACAGCTTTGATGCAATTCATCGTTAAAACAGTTGGTTTAAATGATGAATTCACTTGAAAAATGGAACCAAAGACCATACAACATGCACTAAGATTGTGGGGTTGTGTATAATCACACTTTCCTAAAGAAAACTCAGTTATGACACCTGTTGGAGGGTAAAATGGAACATCGTTCGATGTACGCTGGTTCAGCTCAACAGTCTGCATTGCAGACTAACAAAGTATTGCGTAGTACTTATATGTTGCTCGCAATGACGCTGGCATTCAGTGCATTGTGTGCAGGCGTGACTATGGCAATTGGCATCGGTCCTTTTGCATCTATCGGCATGACGATCGGTGCATTCATTACGCTATTTATTATTCAGAAGAAAGCCAACTCTGCGGCCGGAATAGGTTTGGTGTTCTTGTTTACCGGGCTTATGGGCGGTTCACTGGGTTACATCCTTAACCACTATCTTGCGTTGGCCAATGGTCCTCAGCTCATTGCTCAGGCGTTAGGTGGCACTGCACTGGTTTTCTTTGCATTATCAGGCTATGCACTCACCACTAAAAAAGACTTCTCCTTCTTAGGTGGGTTTTTAATGGTGGGCTTAGTGGTGGTGCTTATCGCTGCTATCGCAAACATTTTCTTTGCTGTACCTGCAGTGAGTTTAGCGATAAGTGCGGCAATTGTATTTATTATGTCAGGGCTTATCCTGTTTGATACCAGCCGCATCATTAATGGCGGTGAGACAAACTATGTGATGGCGACTGTATCATTGTACTTGAGCATCTATAACTTGTTTACTGCAATGCTCCACCTTCTCGGTGCATTTGGCGGCGATGATTGATTAACGCGCTAATTCTGTTATAAAACACCCCTTAATTGGGGTGTTTTTGTTTGTGGCCTCTAAGTCTTATTAGGTTGAGTAGTTATGTCTGTGTCAGTATTGATAACAACGACAGCGCTGAATACGTTGACATCTCAAGATGCCGTTGACTTTGTTCGCTACGTGCTGAGCAACAAAGGCGGCGTTGAGCAAGTGTTTTTTTATCAAGATGGGGTTGATCACGCCAATGCATTGCGTCGTCCGCTTGGTGACGAATTTAATGCGACACGCGCTTGGCATGCACTGGCCGAAGATTTTTCAGTCCCTTTACTGGTCTGCGTTACGGCCGCTGAACGGCGTGGGATTGTGGAAGATAAAAGCAGCGCATTTCCTTTCAAACAGGTAGGTTTGGGCGAGTTTTTCTCCCGTTTACATCAAAGCGATAAACTGGTGCAATTCTGACATGTTGCCGATACTTGTCATCCTAACGCAAGCGCCTTACTCGAGTCCGTCCAATCAAGACGCATTAGATTTTATTTTAGCGTGTGGGAATTACGGTTTTTCAGCGGCAGTTCTGTTGATTGACGATGGTGTGTATCAGCTTGAGCATTGTGAGTCATCGACTGACTATAAAATAAAACAGCCCGGCAAAGTCATAAAGTCATTTAACTTTTTCGACGTCGAACCCATCTATGTGTGCGCCTCCAGCATACAACAAAGAGGCCGCTCGCCGGCTCTACCGCCCGGGGCACAATTGGTGAGTAAAGATGAGCTTCAGCCACTGACGGATGCTTACTCTCATGTGGTGACTTTCTAATGGAATTTGATTCGAAAACCCTGTGGCATGTCACTCAACCCTTCACGCACGACCACAACAATTGGTTACACTGTATACGTTCTGCACACCACGTGCTTTTGAGTCAAAATGCGGTATACAGCGTCGACGCTTATGTCGAACATTTCAGGCAGCGCTCGCTCACGCCGAGCTTGTTCGTCGCAGAGGCGCATGCATTACTGCGCAATGTTAAGGTTGAGACGCTAAAGCGGCGTGATATTACACTACTGTCTAAGGCGGACACGCATTCGCTGATAAACAGTGCAGCAAAGGTGATACTTCGATGACAGACAACACGCTATTCGTGGACGGCGAGACGTTGGCAACCGACACCGAAGGTTACCTTAAAGATTATCATCAATGGAATGAAGCAGTGGCGCAGGCTATCGCACAAGTCGATGGGATCGTGCTAACAGCGTCACACTGGGAAGTGATCCATTTTGTGCGAGAGTTTTATTTGACCTACGATACAAGCCCAGCTATCCGTGCGTTGGTAAAAGCGATGGCGGCATCATTGGGACCAGAAAAGGGAAATAGTCGCTACTTACACCGACTATTTCCCAAAGGCCCAGCCAAACAGGCAACTAAGCTGGCAGGCTTACCCAAGCCAGCAAAATGCCTGTAGCGCGAGCACTGACCGATCACTACTCAGCCGGAATCAGATCGACATTTCCCATATAACCGCGCAATACCTTAGGAATGGCCACTGAACCGTCTGCGTTCTGGTAATTCTCCAGCACCGCAACCAGCGTACGTCCTACGGCTAATCCGGAGCCATTCAAGGTGTGAACAAGTTCGGGCTTTTGCCCTTGTGCAGGTCGATAGCGTGCTTGCATGCGGCGTGCCTGAAAATCTCGCATATTAGAGCAAGACGAAATTTCCCGGTACGTGTTCTGAGCCGGTAACCACACTTCCAAGTCAAACGTTTTTGCTGCCCCAAATCCCATATCGCCGGTGCACAACAACATTTTACGATAAGGCAGTTCCAGCGCTTGGAGAATCGATTCTGCATGGCCGGTTAGTGCTTCTAGCGCAGCGTCTGACTCAGTGGGGTTAACTATTTGAACCAGCTCAACTTTGTCAAATTGGTGCTGGCGAATTAGCCCGCGAGTATCACGTCCATAGGCACCCGCCTCGCTACGAAAACACGGAGTATGCGCTGTCATGCGTAGTGGCAAATCATTTTCGTGCAGAATGCTGTCACGCACGGTGTTCGTCAACGGCACTTCAGCGGTGGGAATGAGTGACATGCCCTGCCCCTCTTCGGTGGCGGGCTTGGTGTGAAATAAATCTTCCCCAAATTTAGGCAATTGACCAGTGCCAAACAAACTGTCTGAATTGACCAGATACGGTACGTACATCTCTTGATAACCGTGATGTTGGGTGTGCTGGTCGAGCATAAATTGGGCGAGTGCACGGTTGAGTTTGGCCACTGCGCCGCGCATCACCACAAATCGAGCACCAGATAACTTAGCCGCCGTTTCAAAATCTAAACCTGCGGATAAGCCCGCGCCAATATCGACATGATCTTTCACATCAAAATCGAAGTTACGTGGCGTTCCCCAACGGCTGATTTCAACATTGTCTGCTTCATCGTTGCCAACCGGAACGTCTTCGTCGGGTACGTTTGGCGTTTCCTGATAGAATATATTCAACGCTTCCAGCACGTGCTCCAGTTCATGCTTAGCGGCATCTAGATCACTTCCGAGTTGACTCACTTGCGCTAACAGAGGCTGAATATCTTCGCCGGCTGCCTTTGCCTTGCCGATCGACTTGCTGCGGACATTGCGCTCGTTTTGAAGCTCTTGAGTCTTAATTTGCAGCGCTTTGCGTTTTTCTTCTAAATCATTGTAGGCGGCAATATCTAGCTCGAACCCTCTGCTGTGCAAACGCGCGGCGGTGGCGTTGATATCAGTTCGAAATAATTTCGGATCTAACATGCGATCTTTCTATCCTTTAAATAAGTGCACTGCCAATCCGGCAGCAGCAAGACATAACATGACATTCAGCACAATATTCGCGAATGCTTTTAACCACTCTCCATGCTGCAGCAATAGCAGTGTATCGTAGGAAAATGTTGAAAAAGTTGTCAATGCGCCTAGCATCCCGATGGCAAGAAAAGCTCGGCTGGGACTTGGCTCTAGGTCAGTGTGTTGCATAAGGGCGTAGAAAACACCCAATAGGAACGAACCGACAACATTAACCGCCAGTGTACCAAAGGGTAAACCTTTTCCAAACCACTGTTCGCAACGCATTGTTATGAACCAACGTAAACACGCACCTATTGCACCGCCCAGTGCTATATAAATGTAGGTCATGAGCGATCTTTATCAGCGAACTGCTGGTCGAGTGACGCCAAAAACGCCTGCTTTTCCGCCAGCTTTTTTTCCAGCCCCCGAGGCTGAGGCTGATAAAAACGGCCTTCAACCCCATCAGGTAGGTAGGACTCACCCGCAGCGTAAGCATGAGGTTCATTGTGCGCGTAACGGTAGCCTTTGCCGTGCTCCATGGATTGACTCAGTTTGGTGGGCGCATTGCGTAAGTGATTGGGAACCGGCGCATGTGCAAAATCCGCAGCGGCGCGTTTAGCCGCTTTGAAAGCGTTGTACACGGCATTGCTTTTTGGCGCTAATGCACAATATACAATCGCTTGCGCGATCGCTCTTTCACCCTCTGCGGCGCCGACGCGGTGGAACACATCCCAACTAGATAAACAAATATCAATCGCCCTCGGGTCGGCATTGCCAATATCTTCTGACGCAATCGCCAACAGACGCCTTGCAATAACCGTTGCCTCACAGCCAGACTGCAAAAGGCGAGCAAAATAAAATAATGCACCGTCAACGGACGAACCGCGTACCGACTTATGAAACGCAGATAAATGGTCGTAAAGATGGTCGCCATTTTTGTCAAATAACTGAACGTTCTCACCCGAGCTTTGCGTCACATGCTCAACCGTGATTTCACTACCCTCGCATAACTGCGCGGCAAGTTCCAATTGCGTCAGCAATCGTCGTCCATCGCCAGCACTCATGCGAATCAATGCCGTTCTGGCTTTGTCAGTGGCCGTGACACGGTTTGACCCGCTGAGGCGGGCTAATGCACGGTCAATAAGCTGCTGCAAATCAATGTCATCCAGCGTCTTGAGCACGAATACGCGAGCTCTTGAGAGCAGTGCGTTATTCAATGAGAAAGCCGGATTTTCTGTGGTCGCGCCGATAAATTGGATCAAGCCCGATTCAATATGAGGTAAAAAAGCGTCCTGCTGACTTTTATTGAAACGATGTACCTCATCCACAAACACGAGCGTACGCTGCTGCATCGCCTGACGCTGTTTTGCTTGCTCGATGGCATGACGGATTTCTTTAACACCGTCTGTCACCGCAGAGATGCGAACAATATGACTTTGACTGGTAGTGGCAATCAATTCAGCCAGAGTGGTTTTGCCAGTGCCCGGCGGCCCCCACAAAATCATTGAAATGGCACTCTGCTGCTTAATGATTTGTGCAATAGGCTTGTTGTCGGCCAGTAAGTGTCGTTGACCCAGCACGTCATCCAGCTGCTGAGGCCGCAGCAGCGCAGCTAGTGGAGCATGCGGTTGTGGGTCCTCAAAATCAAACGCCGGGCTGTCGTTGGTCGTCAAGATAGAAGCCCTCTGGAACGGTCAAAATAAATGTGTTCGCGTCGCCTAAGGGAACGTTTTGCCTCACATTTGTGAAAGCAAGCATACTGGTTTGCCCTTGCGCGTCTAAACTCTTTAGCGAGGTTATTCTGTTTTGGTCATTTAGCACCAACGTTAAAGACATAATCTGCGACCGTTCTTTCGCGGTAATGGAAAAACCGTTATCGACCCGCGAGATGTCAAACGCGTGCCAATCATCCGCATTATTGCTGGTGAGCAACATCATTGGATTGTTTTGCATCGCGGTTTGTTGATCAACCACCGACACTTGCTCAACGAAATAATCAATTTGCCAGACGGCGTCTCCGTCAGCGACCAATAAAATTTCATCCGGCGCGGTTGTATGCCAGCGCAGTAAATTGGGTTGCGCCATACTGATTTTTCCTTCGGCCTGATGCACCTCATTACCTTGCGCATCAACCACCGTTTGGTTGAAATCAGCCATGTAGGTATTGATCCCTCTCAGTACAGTTTGCAACGCTTCCGCTGCATCAGTTTTGTCGCTACCAAAGGCGTTGTAACTCAGGCTGCAAGCGGCGATTGTAATGATTTTCAGACAGTGTTTTATCATATTAGTCTCTTGGCGGGGGTGGAGGTGCTAGCACTTCGCGATTTCCGTTGTGCCCTGACGCAGTTACGACGCCACTTAATTCCATTTGTTCAACTATTCTTGCGGCGCGATTGTAACCAATTCTGAATTTACGCTGCACGCTACTGACGGAAACTTTGCGTGATTGCGTAACAAACGCGACCGCTTCATCATAAAACGCATCCATTTCCTGATCGCCGCCCTCAGGCTGCTCGCCAGGGAGTAAAATGTCTGCGCTTGCTTCACCATTTAAAATTTCGTCAATGTACTCAGGTTCTCCCCGCGCTTTCCAGTCAGCCACAACGGCATGTACCTCGTGATCATCCACAAAAGCGCCGTGAACCCGTGTTGGCACCGCAGTTCCTGGTGGCAGATACAACATATCACCCGCACCCAGCAGAGCTTCAGCACCTTGCTGGTCAAGGATAGTGCGCGAGTCAATTTTACTCGACACCTGAAAGGCAATTCGGGTGGGAATATTCGCTTTAATCAATCCCGTGATCACGTCTACTGAAGGGCGCTGCGTCGCTAACACTAAGTGTATCCCCGCAGCCCTGGCTTTTTGGGCGATGCGCGCGATGAGCTCTTCAACTTTCTTGCCGACAATCATCATCATGTCAGCAAATTCGTCGACTACCACGACGATAGCCGGTAATTTTTCAAGATCTGGGGCTTCTTCCAGCATGCTCTCTTCAGAGCGCCAGAGCGGATCTTTAATTGGCTCACCAGCCTCAATCGCGGCGAGCACCTTACTGTTGTAACCTTTAAGGTTACGCACGCCCAGCTCTGACATCAGCCGATAGCGACGTTCCATTTCTCCAACACACCATCTCAGCGCATTGGCGGCCTCTTTCATGTCGGTAACAACTTCGGCGAGTAAGTGAGGGATCCCTTCATACACAGACAGTTCAAGCATTTTCGGATCGATCATGATCATGCGCACGTCTTCGGGCTTTGATTTATACAGTAAGCTCAAGATCATGACATTAACGCCGACTGATTTCCCTGAGCCTGTCGTACCCGCAACCAATAGGTGAGGCATTTTCGCCAAATCAACTATCACAGGTTTACCCGAAATATCAGCGCCCAATACCATGGTTAGTGCTGATGCATTTGACTGAAAGGCTTCACATGAAATCACTTCACTTAAGCGCACCATCTCACGGTTTTTATTGGGCAATTCAAGGCCGATCACCGACTTACCCGGTATGACTTCAACAACGCGCACGGAAATAGCCGACATCGCCCGAGCCAGATCTTTTGACAACGCCGTGATCTTACTCACTTTAACGCCGGGGGCGAGATCCAGCTCAAATCGAGTGATTACCGGGCCTGGGTATACACCCACTACAACTGCCTCGATGTTAAAGTCAGCCAATTTCTGCTCGACAAGTCGCGATACCGCGTCAAGTTCTTCCGCTGAAATTGGATTCTCATGCTTGTCTGCTCGTTCTAGCAAATCAAACGATGGCATCGGTGTCACGGGCGGCGCCGTCACACTGACTTCGTCTTTAAGGTCTTCAACGGGCCGCTGCGTGGGCGGTGTCGATGTGTTTGCAGACTGAGCGGGCTGATTTACAAGTTCTTTTTGTTCGCTGTGTTCACGATCAACATGGCGACGCTTTGCGAACTTCTCTTTCAGTGTATCTAAACGGCTAACGGCCGGAGTGTCAACGTCATTACTCGATGAACTATGTTCTGTCTGAGCGGAGAAAACTTCCTCTGGGATGGTAAAATGAGGCGTTTTTCTCGTTTCTTCGCTGGACGGAGATGCACGCATACTGGTGATATTGACGGTGCTATTGCCAGCTTGCTCAGACCCGTTTTTGAGCTGAGGTAATCTTAACGCCGGTATCGATTGGGGTAATGCAGCGAGTTTTCGCCCGCCGTTTAATACGCCGGCACCTAAACCATCAATAACACCTAACCACGAAAGCCCCGTCATCAAAGTGAAACCCGTGCAGAAAAAGCACAGTAACAATAAAATGGTACCGGCGGTATTAAAATAGGGGATCAGAGCGCTACTGATAATATCACCGACCATACCCCCCGCGGAAAAGCTATAGATGTCATCGAAATTGATACTGGCTAGCCCTGTCAGGCCCAGTGCCAGCAATAACGTTCCGATAATACGCAAGCCAATCGCGAGATAATCAAGTTCAGAAAGCTGCTTAACATGGTGAAACAGGAACCAGCCCAGAAACGCACACGCGAAGGGTATGGCATACGCCAGATAGCCGAAACCAAAAAGAAGAATATCAGCAGCCCATGCGCCAGTGGCACCGACCCAGTTGCGGATATCGGTTTGCAGCCCAACCTGACTCCAGCCAGGATCGGCAGGGTGAAATGTGGCCACAGCTAACAGCAAAAAGAATGAGAATGTGCACGCCAGCATCATACCCACTTCAAATAAACGTTGTACGCCAGTCAATCGCGTCATAACTCTACATCATTTTCTTAAATTGTCGCCTGCGATACGCAAAAATAGCTCACTAGGCAGATGGATAGCGCAAAGCCTAGTCGCTAGCGAGGTGCTTATTAGGCTGAAAAGAATATCATAAGGCGTATCGATACTCTGCATAAATTCGTCACAAACAAAGCCGCCTATCACTTTACATTAATGTGCACTTGTGTCGTCGCTTTCACCTCTTCCATAACCACATAGGTTCGCGATTCACTCACACCGGGAAGACGCAGCAATGTGTCACCGAGTAGGCGGCGATAACTGGACATATCGGCAACACGTGTTTTTAACAAAAAGTCAAAGTTACCGGATACCAGATGGCATTCTTGAATATCTTCATGTTTTTGCACCGCCGCAGAAAATTCTGCAAAGATATCGACCGACGTTTTCGTTAATGTGATCTCAACGAACACCAACATGGCAGCCCCCAGCTTTTCCGGATCGACCATGGCTCGATATCCAGTGATGTACCCTTGGCTCTCCAGTCGCTTAACACGCTCAAGGCAGGGGCTGGCGCTTAAACCAATTTTCTTGGCCAGCTCGACATTGGATAATCGACCATCAATCTGCAACTCAATGAGTATGCGACGGTCAATCCTATCCAAGCTTTTTGGGGTTTTTGTTAGCATAGATTATTTTGATTATCAGGGTATTCTCCAAATATTAATCTATAATCTCTCATTATTCAGTGCTTTATTTGACTTTTTTCTCAGTATACTGCGCACGTTTTTTATTTAACAAAAGGTTTACGTAATGTTGGTAGGTGTACCTAAGGAAATTAAGAATCATGAGTATCGCGTTGGTCTTACACCTGCGGCGGTAAAAGAGTTTGTCGCGCACGGTCACAAAGTCATCATTGAGACCGACGCTGGCGCTGCCATTGGGTTCGACAATGCGATGTATATCGAAGCGGGTGCAGAGATTGTCGATTCGCCCGAGATCGTTTTTGAGCGCGCGGAACTGATCATCAAAGTTAAAGAGCCGCAACCTAACGAGTGCAAAATGTTGCGCGAAGGCCAAACATTGTATACCTACCTGCATTTAGCCCCTGATCCAACGCAGACCAAGTTGCTTGTGGAGTCTGGTGCGACCTGTATTGCTTACGAAACCGTAACGGATGCGCGCGGCGGCCTACCGCTGTTAGCACCAATGAGTGAAGTGGCAGGTCGTATGGCTGTGCAGGCCGGCGCACACTATCTTGAAAAAGCGCATGGCGGCAGTGGCACCTTGTTAGGTGGCGTTCCAGGCGTAGCGCCAGGTAAGGTCTTGATCATCGGTGGTGGTGTTGTGGGTACAAATGCGGCAAAAATGGCCATCGGTCTAGGCGCTGATGTCACTATACTTGACCGTTCTTTACCGCGTTTACGTGAGCTTGACGATATTTTTGGTAATCAATTGAAAACCGTCTACTCAACGGTTGATGCAATTGAGCATTACTCATCCAAAGCTGATTTAGTCGTAGGCGCGGTGTTGATACCCGGCGCGGCGGCTCCAAAGCTGTTGAACACCGACCATATTGCCAACATGAAGCAAGGCTCAGTGCTTGTCGATGTTGCGATTGACCAGGGTGGGTGTTTTCAGACATCGCGTGCGACTACGCACCAAGACCCTGTTTACATCGTCGATGGTGTTGTGCACTACTGCGTAGCGAATATGCCGGGTGGCGTTGCACGCACTTCAACCATGGCGCTAAACAATGCCACCATGCCTTTCGGGCTTGCGTTAGCGAATAAAGGTCCGAAACGCGCGATGCTGGAGAACCCTCACCTGCTGAATGGATTGAATGTGCATAAGGGTAAGGTGACTTATAGCGCCGTTATGGAAGCGCTCGGTGAACAATTGTCGCTTGAATATCAAGAGGCCGGCGCGGCCCTGAGTTTGTAGACAACGACAACATTGCGGCGGCTATCGCGTCGCCGCAATTTGTTCATTGATAGTACGTAATGCCGACACGGGATCGTTGGCTTTCGTGATAGGTCGGCCTACCACCATATAGTCAACACCGTAATTGATTGCGTCTTCAGGCGTCACGATACGAGTTTGATCGTCAGCTGAAGAGCCTGCAGGTCGTATTCCGGGTGTTACCAGTTGAAAATCGTTCGGCAGTTGATGTCTGAGCATCTGCGCCTCTTGCGCTGAACACACCACACCATCCAACCCGCTTTGTTTACTCAACACCGCCAGTTTCAATACTTGCTGCTCAATACTGATCCCGCCAACCACATCATCAAGCTGCATTTGATCCATACTGGTTAATACGGTCACTGCAATCAGTTTTACCTTGCTTGCACCGTGAGCATCTAACGCTTCACGCGTGTGTGACATCATTTTCTGGCCACCGGAAGCATGCACATTGACCATCCAAACACCCAAGTCGGCTGCTGCGATACACGCTTTTGCGACGGTGTTGGGAATATCGTGGAATTTCAAATCGAGAAATACATCAAAACCAGACGCCACCAAGTGCTTTACAAGCGCGGGCCCTTCGTGTGTGAACAATTGTTTACCCACTTTTAAACGGCATTCAGACGGGTTAAGTTTTTCTACCAATTGATCAACTTGCTGCCTAGTATCAAAGTCTAATGCAACAATGACCTTAGGATCGTTCATAGTACTATTCTCCATCTAATCCTTTAATAGGTTTTACCACGCCCCACTTTTTGCATGAAGGACATAACCAATACACTTTTCGCCCCGAAAAACCGCAGTTTCCACACCGATACTTCGGACGTTGTAACATTTGCTGCTCAACCAAACCTTTCAACAACGCCAAGCTACTCGTGCTTTCGTCCAGTTGTTGATTTTGAATGTACAAACGCATTAATGTGGCAAAGCCTTTCATAGTGGGTTTTTTGCGTAATTGTTCGTAAAGCATCTTGGTCGCTTCGTCCACCTCGCCGCGCCTTGCCATGACATTGACTTTGGCAAGGTATGCCGCTGCACTATTGCCGCCATGCTGATCAATAATACGTTCAAACTGTTGCCAATCCTGAGTGCCCTCTGCGCATTGTTCCAGCAGTGGGATGGCTTCACTCATCCAATTGATGTCTCGCTGAGCGACTTGCGTCAAACACTCGAAACCATCCTGAAAAGCGCCTTTATCAATCGCAAGTTTGCCCAACATCAACCAAGGTCTGACGGCTTTTTCGTCTGAAGCAACGGCTTTTTGTAGACTTTCAGCAGCGGATATTTGCTCACCTTTATCCAGCGCTTTCTGAGCTTTTTCACAGTAGAAATGCGCTAAGCGCACATGAATGTCATTGTTGTCACCATGGCAGTCGACCATTCGCTCGGCGAGGTCAATTGCCCTATCCCACTCTTTCGTGGTTTGATAAATTTTGAACAAACTTTGCTGGGCATTAAGATAATGCTTGTCACTATTCAGCAGTTGTAAGTAGGCGTTTTCAGCACGTTCCAGAAAACCTGCCTGCGTATAGTCTCTGCCGAGTTCGCGTAACGCGTTTTCGCGTTGCATGGGTTGAATTTCATCGCGGCTAACCAGATTTTGATGTACACGAATGGCGCGATCTATTTCGCCGCGATGCCGGAAGAAATTACCCATAGCAATGTGCGTTTCGACCGTATCATTGTTCAGATCGATCATTTTAATCAGCGTATCAACGGCCTTATCAGGCTGCTCTGACAGGAGAAAGTTGAGGCCACGATAATAGTGCTTAGACAGTATGCTTGATTGTTTACGCTGCGCCTGACGCAAACTGTTCCGCCCCATCACCCAGCCGTATCCGACAGCAATTGGAAGCAACAAAAACAACAGTTCTAACATGCGTTATTCGCTTTGCAGCTTTTTAAGTTTCTGCCTCAGCACACCCAGTTTGACCCGTAGGGCAAGCCAACTGCTTGCCATGGTGAGTAAACCAAGCGCCACACCCATTGAGAGTACAATCGCCATTAACGTTGAGAGACGCATACTGGCCTGAGCGACCAGGTAATTCACCGTAACCATCTGATCATTTTGAGAACCAACAACCACGCCTATAATAAGCAACAATAGAACGAGTAAAAATAGAATTAGTCCTTTCAAAAATCGAACTCCTGTCGTCCAGTGGGTTTACATGCCGTCGTTAACGCGGTCGCGAAGTTCTTTGCCTGGCTTGAAATGTGGGACATATTTACCCTCAAGCTGCACGGTTTCACCGGTTTTAGGATTACGCCCGACACGCGGTGCGCGATAGTGAAGAGAAAAGCTGCCGAACCCTCGTATCTCAATACGTTCGCCTTTTTGCAACGTTTGAGCGAGTTGTTCAAGTAATTCTTTGACTGCGATTTCAAGCTCGTGAGCGGGAACATGTTGTGCTTGCAACGCCAGTCTTTCGATCAGTTCAGACTTTGTCATGGCAACCTCTTGAGTGGTAATTAAAGCGCTTAATTATCTCAATGTTACCTGCAAATGATGAGCGGTGCATCATTTGATGCACCGCATTTGACTTTTTAGGTGAGTATTACTCGCCTTTCGCCGCTTTGAAAGCTTCTGCCATAGCGTTTGCGAAACCAGCATCTTCTGTCTGGTTATTCACTTTATCTAGAGCTTCTTTCTCGTCAGCTTGATCTTTCGCCTTAACAGAAAGGTTAACCATACGGTTCTTACGATCCACACCCATAAATTTGGCGTCAATCGCATCACCCACGTTAACTACCTCAGAAGCATCTTCTACACGGTCACGAGCAAGGTCGCCAACGCGGATGTAGCCATCAACTTCTTCAGACAAGTTAACCGTAACGCCTTTTGCGTCAACTGCGGTGACGGTACCGGCAACAATAGTGCCTTTCTTAGTATCAGCTAGGTACTTGTTGAACGGATCTTCTTCGATCTGCTTAACACCTAATGAAATACGCTCGCGCTCTGGGTCGACCTGAAGAACAACGGCTGAGATTTCATCGCCTTTCTTGTAGTCACGAACAGCGTCTTCACCGGTTTTATTCCAAGCGATGTCAGACAAGTGAACAAGTCCATCGATGCCACCGTCTAGACCGATAAAGATACCAAAGTCAGTGATTGACTTGATCTTACCAGACACTTTGTCGCCTTTTTCGTGCGACTTAGCGAATGTTTCCCAAGGGTTATCGATACACTGTTTCAAGCCAAGTGAGATACGACGACGTTCTTCGTCAATCTCAAGAACCATCACTTCAACAACGTCACCTAGGTTAACTACTTTAGACGGATGTACGTTTTTGTTTGTCCAGTCCATTTCAGATACGTGAACAAGACCTTCAACGCCATCTTCAATTTCAACGAAGCAACCATAATCAGTCAGATTGGTTACCGCACCACTCAGTTTAGAACCTTCAGGGTAACGGTTAGCAATCTCTTGCCATGGATCGCTGCCCATTTGCTTCATACCAAGAGAAACGCGAGACTTCTCTTTGTCGAATTTAAGTACTTTAACGTTGATTTCGTCGCCAACATTCACAATCTCGCTAGGATGCTTAACGCGCTTCCAAGCCATATCAGTGATATGAAGTAGACCGTCTACACCGCCTAAATCGACGAACGCGCCGTAGTCAGTAAGGTTTTTAACGATACCTTTAACTTCATGACCTTCTTCAAGGTTAGCCAGCAATGAATCACGCTCTGCGCTATTCTCTGCTTCAATGACTGCGCGGCGTGAAACAACCACGTTATTACGCTTGGCATCAAGCTTGATCACTTTGAATTCTAATTCTTTACCTTCAAGGTGTGTTGTGTCGCGCACTGGACGAACATCAACCAAAGAACCCGGCAAGAAAGCACGTACAGTATTTACTTCAACTGTGAAGCCGCCTTTCACTTTACCGTTAATAACACCCTTGATGGTTTCTTTCTCTTCATACGCTTTTTCAAGGTCTACCCACGCTTCGTGGCGTTTCGCTTTCTCGCGTGAAAGGATGGTCTCACCGAAACCGTCTTCAACGGCATCGAGTGCAACGTCAACCGTATCGCCGATAGCGATTTCAAGCTCGCCTTCTGCGTTCTTGAACTGGTCAACAGGAATAGCACTTTCAGATTTAAGGCCAGCGTCAACTAGCACAATATCTTTATCGATAGAAACAACGGTACCTTTAACAATGGCACCTGGGCGAGTTTCTAGCTGTTGTAAGCTCTCTTCAAAGAGATCTGCAAAATTTTCAGTCATATAAGTAAGTTAAAATAATCATTTTGACATCCACACTACAATCCAGTTAACGTGGGGTTGTTATTAAAAATCATCGCCAGTCCTTGTCGATGATGAGTTACGTGTCATTTCACGATCGAAAAATGCGCTAAACCAGCGCCTTTTCTTTCACAAAATTCATTGCCTTTTCAAATACTTGCTGAATATTCAGCGAAGTAGAGTCGATCAACAAAGCGTCTTCCGCTGCAACCAATGGTGCCACGGCACGTTGAGTGTCTCTCTCATCGCGAGCTTTTATGTCGGTTAAAAGGCGCGCAATGTTAACATCCAAACCTTTGTCTTTCAACTGGTGAAAACGTCGTTCGGCGCGAGCCTCGGCTGAGGCTGTCAGAAAAATTTTCGCTTCAGCACTGTTAAAAACAACCGTGCCCATGTCACGGCCATCAGCAATCAGGCCGGGGGCCTGCTGGAAGGCTCGCTGCCTGCGCAATAGCGCTTCACGCACTCGTGGAAGCGCCGCAACCTGAGAAGCAACACTGCCAACGTCTTCCGTGCGGATAACGTCGGTCACGTCTTCTCCTTCCAGCACAATTTTGCGCCCTTTTCCGTCAGTTTCAAACGAGACATCAAGGCTTGACGCTAGCGGCACAATGCCTTCTTCATCCATCGGCGCAAGGCCATGATGCTGAGTTGCGACGGCAAGCACGCGATAAAGTGCTCCACTGTCTAACAAATGCCATTCCAGATGAGTCGCTAACATGGCTGACAAGGTTCCTTTGCCTGCACCGCTAGGCCCATCCACGGTTACCACCGGTATTGCTTGCATAAAATAGACTTCCCTAGCAAAAAACGGGCGGGATTATACGCCCCGCTCGTCGGAATTACCAACCTCTTACCGCACAGATTATACTGCGTAATCGACAGGGTGGTGCTGGGAGCCCCTTAATACAGAGACTTGAATCGCGTAAAGAAATCAGGAAAGGTTTTGCGGGTGCATCCGGGGTCGTTGATGGTCACCGGTGAATCGCTTAACGCAACCAACGCAAAACACATCGCCATTCGGTGGTCATCGTACGTATCAATTTCGGCGTGCATCACCTTATTCGGTGTAATTGTAATGTAATCATGCCCCTCATCGACCACAGCGCCCACTTTACGTAACTCTGTCGCCATGGCATGCAGTCGATCCGTTTCCTTGACCCGCCAATTATAAATATTGCGTATCGTTGTTGTACCTTCAGCAAACAATGCCGTGGTTGCTATGGTCATGGCAGCGTCTGGTATGTGGTTCATATCCATATCGATTGCTTGCAACGTGCCTGCAGAAACGGATATGGAATCGTCTTGCCACTCAACATTTGCGCCCATTTTTTGCAGCACATCAGCAAACCGAACATCTCCCTGAATTGACTTGCGCCCCACGCCGGTCACTGTGACGGTACCGCCTTTAATCGCGCCCGCCGCTAAAAAATACGACGCCGATGACGCATCACCTTCGACCATAAAGCGGCCTGGGGATTGGTATTGCTGTGAACCTTTTACCGTGAATACCCGATAATCTTGGTTTTCAACCTCGACACCAAACGCCTTCATGGTTGCCAATGTAATATCTATGTAGGGTTTAGACACGAGTTCGCCAACAATAGTGATTGTTGAATCACCTTCGAATAGAGGCGCAGCCATTAATAGAGCGGTTAAAAACTGGCTAGAAACACTGCCATCCACCGTCATATTCCCACCTCGCAAGCGCTTTCCCTTAATCTGCAGCGGTGGAAACCCTGCGTTCTTTAGAAAAGTGATATCTGCGCCAGCTTGTCGCAATGCCTCTGTCAGATCGCCAATCGGACGTTCTTCCATCCGCGGCTCGCCCTGCAGCGTCACATCAACGTCCGACGTTGCCAGCACCGCGCATAAAGGGCGCATCGCAGTGCCAGCATTGCCTAAAAATAATTCCAGTGGAAGTTCAGTTTGAAACGAACGCCCTAAGCCTACGACGGTGCAACGTGTTTTATCATCAGAAAGGCGTGTTTTAACGCCCAGCTTAGACAACGCCGTCAGCATATGGCGTATATCATCACTGTCGAGCAAATTGGTTAATGTTGTTTCACCCTGCGCCACTGCGGCGAGTAATAATGCACGATTAGACAAACTTTTCGAACCGGGTACGTTCACAGTGCCATCGACTCGCGCGATGGGCTCTAGGGTAAGTTGTTGCAACTGGCTATCCTTTAGTACGTTCAAACTCTTGCATAAATTCAACTAAACACTGCACACCGGCAAGTGGCATTGGATTGTAAATACTCGCGCGCATTCCACCCACACTGCGGTGTCCTTTCAACGCATGTAACCCGTGTTGAACGGACTCAGTTAAAAACTGAGCATTCAGACTCTCATCGCGCAATTGAAAAACGACATTCATCAAAGAGCGATTTTGCGGAGCGATACGGTTCACAAACAAATCCGATGCATCGATGGCCTTATAAAGAAGTGCAGCTTTTTGGCGATTTACCGCCTCAATCGCAGCAACGCCACCGTTTTGCAACAACCACTTAAAGACCAGCCCCGACAAATACCAAGAGTACGTTGGCGGCGTGTTAAACATCGACTCGTTTTGCGCTGCCGCAGTATAATCCAAAATCACCGGGGTTTGCGGCTGAGCGCCCCCCAACAGTTCGGTTTTTACAATCACAACCGCCAGACCGCTTGGCCCAATGTTCTTCTGCGCACTGGCATATATGAGGCCATAGTCAGCCACGTTGATCTCACGCGATAAGATATTCGACGACATATCAGCGACAATCGGCACTTTCGCGCTGGGTACATCAAATAACTCGATGCCATCCACTGTTTCGTTCGGGCAATAGTGCACAAAAGCCGTATCGTCACCGACGGGCGAAGCTAAACTCACATCCGCGCCAATAATCCCGTTCTCTTCAAAACGTATATCAGCGCTGTCGGCATGAATATACTTAGAGGCTTCCACCACTGCCGCCTTCGACCAGGAGCCTGACACCAAATGCATACCATGCTGATGAGGTTGTGCCAGATTGAGTGGTACTGCCGCGAACTGACCACGACCGCCACCGTGCATAAACAGCACGGTGTAGTCTTCAGGAATGTTCATTAATTGGCGAAGATCGGCCTCAGACTCGGCGGCCACTCGCATAAATTCGGCGCTGCGATGGCTGATTTCCATAACTGACGTGCCCAGCCCTCCCCAATCGAGAAACTCCTGCTGGGCCTGCGCCATCACATCGGCGGGCAGCATTGCTGGGCCCGCTGAAAAGTTGTACACCGTCATTATTGATTAATCTTCTTGTGGATCATCACCTGATGGAACATCTGCCGATGTACCATCGCCTGATTGCGCTGTTTCAATCGCGCCTGTTTCAACGGAGTCGGATTCAAGAGCATCAATATCGTCAACCGCGATTTCCTCGATACGCTCCAACCCAACGACCTGCTCGTCGTCCGCCGTACGTATCAAGCGAACCCCTTGAGTATTTCGCCCGACCACCGAGACTTCGGCGACTCGCGTTCTCACCAAAGTACCGCGATTACTGATCAACATGATTTCCATGTTGTCATCAACCTGCACCGCGCCGACAACTTTACCGTTACGCTCCGAAACCTTGATTGAAACCACGCCTTGCGTTGCTCGACTCTTGGCTGGGTAATCCGCTAATGGTGTACGCTTACCGAAACCATTTTCGGTCACGGTGAGTACAGCGCCTTCGCCGCGCGGCACGATCATGGAGACCACACGTTGGCCTTCCTGAAGTCGAATACCGCGTACACCAGTCGCCGTTCTCCCCATAGGGCGGATCGCTAGAATTTCATCACCGGTTTCAGGATCACGTTTCACCTCACCGGTTTCAGAGTCACGCGCTTTCTCATTGAAGCGCACCACTTTGCCTTCGTCTGAGAACAACATAATGTCATCTTCGCCGTTGGTGATATCCACACCGATTAACTCATCACCTTCGTTCAGGTTAACGGCGATAATGCCGTTTGAGCGAGGGCGAGAATAAGACGTTAGCGCTGTCTTCTTGACGGTGCCATTCGCAGTCGCCATGATCACAAACTGATCCTCAGAAAACTCTTGGATCGGAAGAATGGCCGTTATGCGTTCATTTTCTTCCAGTGGCAGAATATTCACGATCGGACGACCGCGGGCATTTCGACTGGCGAGAGGCAACTGATATACCTTGAGCCAATACAATCGGCCGCGGGTACTGAAACACAGGATGTGGTCATGGGTATTAGCAACCAACAACTTCTCGATGAAGTCTTCATCTTTCATTTTTGTGGCTGATTTACCCTTCCCGCCACGACGCTGCGCTTCATAATCGCTCAACTTCTGATACTTAACATAACCTTCGTGAGACAAGGTCACAACAACGTCTTCTTGCTCGATCAAATCTTCAATATCGATGTCATGAGTGGCAGCGGTTATTTCAGTGCGGCGTGCATCACCAAACTCATCGCGGATCGCTTCCAATTCTTCGCGGATAACTTCCATTAATCGTTCAGGGCTTCCAAGAATATGCAATAACTCGGCAATCAGCTCGAGCAAGCCCTTATATTCATCGAGGATTTTGTCGTGCTCTAGGCCTGTCAACTTATGCAAACGTAAGTCGAGGATGGCTTGCGCCTGCTGCTCAGTCAGGAAGTACTCGCCTTCACGAATACCGAATTCTGGCGCTAGCCATTCTGGACGTGATGGGTCTTCATCTCCCGCGCGTTCAAGCATGGCCGCTACATCACCGAGTTTCCAGCCGCGTGCGATAATGCCCTGCTTCGCATCAGACGGGCTCTGCGAAGCTTTGATCAACTCAATGATTTCGTCGATGTTTGCTAGCGCAATCGCTAGACCTTCAAGGATGTGAGCCCTATCTCGCGCCTTGCGCAGCTCGAACACGGTACGTCGAGTCACCACTTCACGACGATGAAGTACAAACGCTTCGAGCATTTGCTTCAGATTGAAGACTTTTGGTTGACCGTTATCCAACGCCACCATATTGATTCCGAACACAGTTTGTAACTGGGTTTGCGAATACAAATGGTTGAGCAAAACTTCGGCGGATTCGTTGCGCTTCACTTCTACAACAATACGCATACCATCTTTATCAGACTCGTCACGTAGCGCAGATATACCTTCTATCTTTTTCTCTTTAACCAGCTCGGCGATTTTTTCAATCAAGCGTGCTTTGTTAACCTGATAAGGGATCTCATTGATGATGATGGTTTCTTTACCATTATCTTCGGTCTCAATCTCAGCGCGTGCACGCATATAGATTTTGCCACGTCCGGTACGGTAGGCATCATCGATACCTTTACGCCCGCTGATCATGGCTGCCGTGGGGAAATCCGGACCGGGGATATATTCCATCAATTGTTCAACGCCCAACGATGGGTCATTAATCAACGCGATGCAGCCATTCACAACTTCAGTCAAATTATGCGGAGGAATATTCGTCGCCATTCCCACCGCAATGCCCGAAGAACCGTTGACTAGTAAATTAGGTACTTTGGTAGGTAACACCTCTGGGATATTTTCAGTACCGTCATAGTTGGGTACGAAATTGACGGTTTCTTTATCCAGATCAGCGAGTAATTCATGTGCAATCTTCGCCATGCGAATTTCGGTGTAACGCATAGCGGCGGCAGAGTCACCATCCACAGAGCCAAAGTTACCCTGACCATCAACCAACATATAACGCAACGAGAAAGGCTGAGCCATACGTACAATGGTGTCATACACCGCTGAGTCACCGTGAGGGTGATATTTACCGATCACATCACCAACAACACGGGCTGATTTTTTGTACGGCTTATTGAAATCGTTTTTCAACTCGTTCATGGCGAAAAGAACGCGCCGATGCACAGGCTTTAAGCCATCTCTTACATCGGGTAACGCACGGCCAACGATGACGCTCATGGCATAATCAAGGTAAGAATTCTTTAATTCTTCCTCGATGTTAATGGGAAGGATTTCTTTGGCATTGTCAGTCATAAACTGGCTTGTCCCTTATAGGTTTATCGAGTCAACGCTACCGATACTCACGCTTCTTTAAAACGGCAGTGACACACTTTTATGGGTAAAACATCAAGCCTCCAGTGTACCACTACCTTATGCCAAACTGTAGCCTTTGATGTGCCTTAAAACGCAGTTTTGCAAAGGTCTTTACCTGTGCAACCGAAATCGCTAAGGTTATGCCGTTTTTCTTTTGCTGAATGAGCCTTCCTCTGCATGAATATCGACCACGACGAAATCCAGAAATTTTCAGCCATTGCAACACGGTGGTGGGATAAGTCTGGCGAATTTAAACCTTTGCACGACATCAATCCGCTTCGTGTAGCGTTTATTGCTGAACAGGCGAATGGGTTGTTCGGTAAGAATATCGTTGATGTTGGCTGTGGCGGCGGAATTTTGTCGGAAGCCATGGCTGCGATGGGCGCCAACGTCACAGGCATTGATATGTCATCAGAGGCACTGGAAGTCGCCAAACTGCACGGGCTCGAAAGTCAGATTGACGTGACATATCACACGTCGACCGCCGAAGCCTATGCAGAGCAACATGCGGATACATTCGATATCGTGACCTGTTTGGAAATGCTAGAGCATGTTCCCGAACCTGCGTCGGTTGTGCAGGCCTGTGCCCGTTTAGTTAAACCCGGTGGACTCGTGTTCTTTTCAACGCTTAATCGTAATGTGAAGTCGTACTTAATGGCGATTGTCGGGGCCGAATATTTACTCAATCTTGTTCCCAAAGGCACACATTCTTACGCGAAATTTATTCAGCCCAGTGAATTGTTGAACATGGTTGACTCAACCAGTTTAGTTCCGCTCCGCTCGACAGGGCTGCACCTCAGCCCGTTGACGCAGCAGTATTATCTTTCGAACAAGAACATCGACGTCAATTATCTGGTGGTTTGTCAGAAACAAGATTTTGCATGACGCCCACAAAACACTATATCTAGTGGTATTGAAGAAATATTAACCTATATATCGATATCGCCTAAAAACTAAATCATTATATAAATTTGGTTTTTGGGTGCGATTTAGTTTGATCTTTGCATATCGTTGCTCATCATAGGCACTGTGCAGTGAGCTTCCACTAACTAAAAATTGGTGCCAGTTTTTTATTGCTTAAATCACCATATCTTGGGTTGCATTACACCTAAAACCTCACTATCTTGTGTTTCAGCTGCTCAATAACACCAGAGCGTGCTGACCTTTGCGGTACAAATTTTGAACCCTGCGGGCAGCGCTTGATGACAATTTATACTGCGTTTTCGCTCGCTCATGTAGAATAACTACACAGCGCTCGCTCAGCCTTGTTTAAATTGTCATCAAACTGCTGCAAAAATGTTCCGCAAAGGTCAACACGCTCTCATCAAAAAGCGGCGCTGTTTCTACATAATAAATCAATATCACTGCGTGAGAGTTAACGCTCTTCTTTGCATGCCGTGGGCAAACACAATAATGGCTACTGATAATGAATAATAATTTATATGTCACCAAACGTGATGGCAAAAGAGAAACCATCGAATTAGATAAAATCCACAAAGTGGTAACGTGGGCAGCCAAAGACCTTAAAAATGTGTCCGTTTCTGAAGTTGAAATCAAGGCTCAGATCCAGTTTTATGACGGGATCAGCACTGAAGTTATCCACGAAACACTGATTAAGTCAGCGGCCGATTTAATTTCAACCGATGCACCAGACTATCAGTATCTCGCCGCACGTTTAGCCATTTTCCATCTGCGCAAGAAAGCGTATGGTCAATTTGAACCCCCTGCCCTGTATCAACATGTTGAGCAGATGGTCAAAAATGGTAAGTACGATGCGCATATTCTGACCGATTACACGCGGCAGGAAATCGAAGAAATGGACAGCTACATTGACCATTGGCGCGATATGAATTTCAGTTATGCGGCGGTGAAGCAACTGGAAGGTAAGTATTTGGTTCAAAACCGTGTGACAGGCGACATCTATGAGTCTGCTCAGTTTTTGTATATTCTGGTGGCTGCCTGTCTTTTTGCCAAATACCCTGCCGAAACGCGCCTGACGTACATCAAGCGTTTTTATGATGCGGTGTCATTGTTCAAGATATCCCTTCCTACACCGATCATGGCCGGGGTTCGCACACCGACTCGTCAATTCAGTAGCTGCGTTCTGATTGAAACAGGCGATAGCCTGGACTCTATTAACGCCACTGCCAGTGCCATCGTCAAATACGTGAGCCAGCGTGCCGGCATTGGGATTAATGCGGGCCGAATCAGAGCGCTGGGTAGCCCTATTCGTGGTGGCGAAGCATTCCACACTGGCTGCTTACCGTTCTATAAGTACTTCCAGACAGCGGTTAAAAGTTGCTCGCAAGGCGGTGTACGAGGCGGTGCGGCGACCTTGTTCTATCCGCTTTGGCACCTCGAAGTTGAGTCGTTGCTGGTACTTAAGAATAATCGCGGCGTTGAAGAAAACCGAGTACGTCATTTGGACTACGGTGTACAGTTCAACAAACTTATGTATCAGCGCATGATCAAAGATCAGCATATCACGTTGTTCAGCCCGTCTGACGTTCCGGGCCTGTATGACGCCTTTTTTGCGGATCAAGACAAGTTCGAAGCCCTATACGTGAAATACGAAAACGACCCTAGCATTCGCAAAAAGCAAATCAAAGCGATGGAGTTATTTGGTTTGTTTATGCAAGAACGAGCCAGCACCGGCCGTATTTATCTGCAAAACGTTGATCATTGTAATACTCACAGTCCTTTCAACCCTACTCTCGCTCCGGTCAGACAAAGCAACTTATGCTTAGAGATTGCCTTACCAACTAAGCCGCTAGAACATGTTAATGATGAAAACGGCGAAATCGCCCTATGCACATTATCAGCGTTTAACTTAGGGGCCATTGAAAGCCTCGACGAGTTTGAGGAACTATCTGATTTAGCGGTGCGTGCGCTTGACAGTTTATTAGATTATCAGGATTACCCGGTACCCGCCGCCCTCAATGCCACGATGGGGCGCAGGACCTTGGGTGTTGGTGTGATTAATTTTGCCTACTATTTGGCGAAAAATGGTGTTAAGTATTCAGACCAAAGCGCCAATGGTTTAGTGCATCGCACGTTTGAAGCCATGCAGTACTATTTATTGAAGGCGTCTAATAACCTCGCCAAGGAAAAAGGCCCGTGTCAGAAATTTAACGAAACCACGTATTCTCAGGGGTTAATGCCGATTGATACTTATCGTAAAGACTTAGATGCCATTTGCGATGAGCCGCTACATTACGATTGGGATAGTCTACGCAACGATATTGTAGAGCATGGTTTACGCAATAGTACATTATCTGCATTAATGCCTTCTGAAACCTCATCACAAATTTCTAATGCTACGAATGGTATTGAACCACCACGTGGACACATCAGTATCAAGTCCAGTAAAGATGGTGTGTTGAAACAAGTGGTTCCTGAGTATGACCGCCTAAAAGACCAATATGAGTTGTTGTGGGATATTCCCTCAAATGACGGTTATTTGCAGTTGGTTGGGATCATGCAGAAGTTTATTGACCAAACCATTTCAGCCAACACCAACTACGATCCAAGTAAGTACGAAGGCGGTAAAGTCCCCATGAAGCTATTGCTTAAAGACTTGTTGACCACCTACAAACTTGGCGTAAAGACACTTTACTATCACAACACCCGTGACGGTGCGACCGACAGCAGCAGTGCTACGGTTGCAAAAGCACAGGTCGTTCAGCCGCAGGCAGTAGAAGCTGTTGTTGAAGAAGATGATGATTGTGCAGGTGGTGCGTGCAAAATATAGCGTAGTTTGCGCACGCCATTGTGCCGAAAAGAATAAAACAGCCTAGAACGCTCGATAAATAACATCGTCAGGTAACAGATAATATGAAATACACAACGTTTAATCAGGTCGTCACTGACACCATGGTTGAGCCCATGTTTATGGGTAACCCCGTCAATGTGGCGCGCTATGATCAGCAGAAACACCCTATTTTCGAAAAATTAATTGAAAAACAGATCAGTTTCTTTTGGCGCCCAGAAGAAGTGGATGTGAGTCGCGATCGTGTTGATTTTCAGAAACTAAGCGATGCAGAGCAACACATCTTCATTTCAAACCTTAAGTACCAGACCTTGCTTGATTCAGTTCAGGGCCGCAGTCCGAACATTGCTTTGCTGCCTATTGTTTCATTACCTGAGCTGGAAACATGGATAGAAACCTGGTCATTCTTTGAAACGATTCATTCGCGCTCTTACACACACATTCTACGCAACCTGTTTTCAGACCCGAGTGCGGTGTTTGATGACATCATAGTGAATGATCAGATAAAGAAAAGAGCAAGCGACATTAGCCAATATTACGATGATTTGATTTTCTACACGCAGCTTTGGCAAACTTTAGGTGAAGGTGAGCACGTCATCAATGGCGAAACTCACGTTGTGACCGTGCGTGAGATTAAAAAGAAATTGTACCTGTGTATTAATTCTGTCAATGCGCTTGAGGCCATTCGTTTTTACGTGTCTTTTGCCTGCACATTTGCGTTCGCCGAGCGCAAGTTGATGGAAGGTAACTCGAAAATTATTCGTTTAATCGCACGTGATGAAAACCTTCACCTTACATCAACTCAACACATTCTGAACCTATGGGCCAAAGGGAAAGATGATCCGGAAATGGCGGAGATAGCAGAAGAGTGCCAGGAAGAAGCGAAAGCTATTTTCCTCAAAGCCGTAGAACAGGAAAAAGAGTGGGCTGAATACTTGTTCCAGAATGGCTCAATGATTGGGTTAAACAAAGATATTTTGTGCCAGTACGTTGAATACATCGCGAATCATCGCATGAATGCCATCGGTATGGGCCAACCATTCGATGTACAAAGCAACCCGTTACCTTGGATGAACAATTACTTGAGTTCTGACAATGTACAGGTTGCACCACAGGAGTCTGAGATCAGTTCCTATCTGGTCGGGCAAATCGATTCCGAAGTCAGTTCCAGTGAGTTCTCTGACTTCGAGCTGTAAGCAGTCCAGTGCGCGAATTACCTGTCGATGAGACGTGTATCATCACCGTTGTGGAGCATCAGGGCCACGACGGTGTCGTTAGCACTAAATCCTTGCATACAGAAGCCTCTGAAACATTGCTTCAAACACTGGAGCGCTATCAGATTGATATTCAGTACCATTGCCGAGACGGATTCTGTGGCGCTTGCCGCACTACACTGATTGATGGCTGCATAGACTATATCACCGACCCGCTCGCCTTCATCGACGACGATGAGTGCTTACCTTGTTGTGCTAAACCCAATGGGCCGGTGACGTTAAAGCTGGATTAAAAAAGGCGCTATAATCGCGCCTTTTTTGGATACATTCAGTAAGTGACTTCTATAGTTTAACACCAAGGCGCTGTGCAACTTCAATGTAGGTTTCTACCACACTGCCCAGCCCTTGTCTGAAGCGATCCTTGTCCATTTTCTTGCGTGTTTCCTTGTCCCATAAACGACACCCATCAGGCGAAAATTCATCGCCTAGCACTAAGCGGCCTTCAAACACACCAAACTCAAGCTTGAAGTCAACCAATAACATTCCAGCCTGATCAAAAAGCTGTTTCAATATCTGATTAATCTTCAACGTGATTGATTTCATTTCATCAATCTGCGCTTGCGTTGCCCACCCAAAAACAAGAATGTGAAAATCATTCACCATAGGATCGTGTAATGCGTCGTTTTTCAGGAAAAACTCAAACGTAGATGGCGACAACGCTTTGCCTTCTTCAATCCCCAAACGCTTGCACATTGAGCCCGCTGCAAAGTTTCTCACCACACATTCAACCGGGATCATGTCGAGCTTTTTGACCAACGATTCTGTGTCACTCAAGCGCTCTATTAACTGAGTTTCGATACCCTCAGCTTCAATTTTTTGCATGATGAAATGATTGAACTTATTGTTAATCTCACCCTTACGATCAAGCTGCTCAATAATTTCACCGTCAAATGCCGAGGTATCATTGCGAAATTCCAATATTAACTTATCGGCATCGTTGGTCGTGAAGACAGTTTTCGCCTTACCACGGTAGAGTTCTTGCTGCTTTTGCATTCCAACACTTCTCTTTACAGGTTAGATGTCCAGGTCATTTTCTGACATGACGTCTGAAAATGCATTATATAAATCGGCAACTTGCTTGGCTGAAAACGGCTGGCTTTCATCGTCCATAAACGTGATAGAGGTTTTCTCGCCCTGTCTTTTCACCAACAGGCGGTAATCATCTTCATCCAAATTGAGACCATTATCACTGCCAAACCAATCTTCCCACCAACTTGTCTCAGCACCACTGTAGGTAACAAAAAGTAAGCCATTTGACTTGTCTAAGTCTTTCACGTCGAAGCCTAATTTGCGTAACACCAGCAACGTGCGCGGCCATGTTATGTCATACTTTGCATCGACAACAAACGCTGGATCTCCATTGGGATCAAAGCCCATTTCTGTGGACAATCCTTGGCGAATTTCGCGCAATTTATTCGAGTTGGCAATCTGAATTTGTTGGTCATAATAGCTGATAACCTGATTCAGAATGTCGACTTCTTCCTGACGTTCGCTGATCACGTCAATATCTGCGCTCACGTCATTACCGGTTGTTTTTAAGTAATCGACAAGCTCAGTGTGCAACGCAGCGCTGCGTCCGTGAGGTTTCAAATCCAACGTAAATTCAAAACGTCGGCCCGTTTCGCCCTCAGTACGCGTCCAGCTATACCAGCTTTCATCTTCATCATTGCTGATAATCATCCAGTCCGTTACCAGACGTTGCGCTTCCGGGTCGAAGGTATCAACACCAATACCGCGATCGTCTAAAAACGCAATCAGTGAATTCCAAATGGTTTGATCAAGGGGCTGAGAGTCATCCACTTTATCAAACCAAACGGTGGCGGTTTTTGTGCCTTCAGTCACGTGCGAGCCTGTGACAACCGGCAAAACCAATCGTGGTGAGCTAATACGTAAATCTTTACCGAGTAACCCGCGTGGCGCATCGTCACCTAACTTGGGCAATTTGTAACGGCTACTGAACTCGGGAGAATCGACATCACTAGGAACTTTGATTGACTGCCCTTCTGAAATTTCAGTGTATTTGAAACCACCAGAGGCCAATTGGCGTTCTTGCTTGCTTGCGCAGCCTGTCATGACCAACAGTGGTAGCGAAACCAAAAGAACAGGTTTTAAACCTTTTTTATACGTATTCATGAACACCTTTTATACTAATCCTAGCAACTGCATGGTTGATTCGATTTGTTTTTGACTCACAAGTTCCGGCTCGACTAAAGGAAGTCGCAAAACCGGCGTTGAGATCAAGCCCATTTTAAACAATGCCCACTTTGGTATCACGGGGTTTGGCTCGCTGAACAATTGATGGTGTAACGCATCAAGTTGTTGGTTGATATTTTTCGCCTGTGAAAAATGCTTGTCTAACGCCAATTCACATAACTGTGACATTTGCTTGGGCGTGATGTTAGCTGTCACGGAAACGACGCCATGACCGCCATGGCTGAGAAACTCTAAACTGGTGGCGTCGTCACCACTCAATAGAATAAAGTCGTCAGGGACCAAAGGCAGCGTATCTTTTAACCGCTGGATATCCCCTGTCGCATCTTTAAGCCCAACGATATTGGGGTGTTTTGCTAATTCCGCCACGGTCTCAGGCAGCATATCTGCCGCCGTGCGCCCCGGCACGTTATACAACAATGTGGGTAACGTGGAGGCGTCAGCGATAGCATTGAAATGCGCAATCATCCCGCGCTGCTGCGGCTTATTGTAATAAGGAACAACGCTTAGATAGCCAACGATACCCGTATTCGCTAACTGATGATGAAGGAATATGGCTTCTTCGGTAGAGTTGGCCCCACTGCCCGCAACAACAGGGATTTTCCCCGCGGCGTATTCGACAGTTTTAGCGACAACGTCAATATGTTCTTCAAAAGGAAGCGTTGCAGACTCACCGGTGGTTCCAACCGAAACGATACCGTGTGTTCCCGCATCAATGTGAAACTTAACCAGTTTTTCAAGTGAGACGTAATCGACCTGCCCGTCCTGATGCATTGGCGTGACGAGCGCGACGTAGCTTCCTGTGAACATCATTACCCCTTTTATTTAAGAGCGCACATGGTAATGATGCAGCCTTTTAAAAACAAGCAACAGATGCCCAGATCCAAGCATTTTCATCATAATATTGCCATTCAAGATATTTACACGGAAAATACGCGGCTATTTTGACGCATTACAGTGTGGTCTATTATGAAGTTACAGCTCATTGTCACTATTTTGGGTATGAATCGGCCCGGCATATTAAGTGCAGTTGCACAGTGCGTCGCAGAGGCAAACTGCAATATCTTGGATAGCCGACAGGCCATACTGGGAAAAGACTTTTCGTTGACCATGATCATTGAGGGTCGTCAGGCATGTATTACTAAGGCTGAAATCATGCTACCACGCCTGTGTCAGGAACATGATCTGCTTTCTATTCTTAAGCGTACGAGCGAGCATTGTAAGCAAAACCTTGACCACCTGTTGAGCTTGGAGTTTACGGGCGTCGATTCACTTGGCATCGTAAAAACAGTGACGTCGTTATTTGCAGAGCACGGCGTAAGCGTAAGCGCCCTTCGGCAGCAAACATTTACACAGAAGCAGACGGGTGCCAATATGATGCGTTGTAAAATGATGTTGAGTGCGCCGCAAGCGACCGACATCAACGCATTTAGAATCGCTGTTTTCCGCGTACTGGAAGACTTGGGCCTAACCGGCGAACTGATTGACAAACAACGACAGGATTAATATGCAAACGTTGACAGCGGGCGATAAAGCGCCTCAATTTACTCTCCACGATGAACAAGACCAACCCGTTTCCCTAGCCGACTTCAAAGGTCAAAAAGTGCTAGTGTATTTCTACCCAAAAGCCATGACGCCAGGTTGTACGGTTCAGGCACAGGGCTTGCGTGATATTCATTCAGAACTTGAAGGTCATCAGGTGAAAGTTTTGGGTATCAGTATCGACCCTGTGGCCCGACTGACGAGATTTAAAGAAAAACACGATTTAAACTTCACGCTGTTGAGTGACGAAGATCACGCAGTCGCCGACCAATTTGGTGTGTGGGGTGAAAAAAAATTCATGGGTAAAGTTTACGATGGCTTGCATCGGTTGAGCTTTTTGATTGATGAAGATGGCAATATTGAACATGTGTTCAACAAGTTCAAAACGAAAGACCACCATGAGGTTGTATTGGGTTATTTAAATCAATAAACGTCAGCACTCATACCGCCCCACTATGGCGGCGGTATGACAATTTCTTTTGGTGACGACCACGCATTAACAACGGCTTTCACCAATGTGGCAAGCGGGATAGCAAAAAACACCCCCCAAAAGCCCCATAACCCACCAAAGAACAACACCGCAACAATAATATACAATGGATGCAAGCTGACCGCTTCTGAAAACAGAATGGGAACAAGCAAGTTGCCGTCCAGCGCCTGAATAATCGCGTAGGCGATCATGACCGTCCAAAAAGGTGTGCTAATACCAAATTGAAACAATGCCACAGCAGCCACTGGGATGGTAACTACCGCAGCACCTATATAGGGAATGAGCACCGATAGACCGACCAGCACGCCCAACAAAATGGCATAGCGTAGGTCGAGCACTAAAAATGTGACAACCGACACCGTGCCAACAATGACAATTTCAATCACTTTGCCACGAATATAATTGGCGATCTGTACGTTCATTTCTAAGCCGACTTGTGAAATTAACCGTCTCTCTTTCGGCAGAAATCGGGAAATTCCCAGTAACAGCTCTGCCTTATCTTTCAGCATAAAAAAGATCATTAATGGAACGAGGATTAGATAAATTAACAGCGCGGCTAGGTTGCCGATAGACGTAAACGAAAGAGAAATGATGTCTTCGCCATAACCGACCATGCGTTGATTGACATTTTCCATCATTTTTTGAATGGCATCATATTGGATGTAAGTTGGGTATTTTTCAGGTAGTGTCATCAACCACGCTTGGGCTTGCGCCCAAATGGCGGGTACTTCTTTAATCAGATTAGCACTTTGTTTTGAAATGACTGGTACCAACCCCACTAACGCCATGATGGTAATACTGAAAAACAATAACATGACAATGGCGGTAGAAAGCGTACGCTGCAGGCCCATTCTTTGTAGCTGACACACTAGCCAATCGAGCAAATAGGCGATCACTGCCGCGACAATAACCGGCATTAGCATACCGCCCCAAAAGAGCAAAACAACGGCTGTAAATAAAATTAGCAGCAGCAACATTAATGCATCAGGGTCGGAAAATTTACGTTTATACCAACGGTCAAATACACCTAGCATGGTTAACAATCGATCCAAGAAAAGCTCAGTTGCACGGATGATAGGTTATGCGGGGGTATAATAGCAATGCGGTTTACGCTATAAATACAGGCACGCCACTATACACGGCACGTCGTGCAACGCGTGAACGATATTAATGCAACTAATTTGGCAAAAAGCTGTTCTAATGATGGTGTGATTTCATCACTGGGCCGTAAAAAATCTCTGGAGTATTATGAGCTTTACCCGCGCTTTGACGACGCTATGCATCGCAATATTTATGTTCAGTGCAGCAATGGCTGTTGCACAGGAAACCCAACGCCTCAAACGCAACACCCTGCCAGAGATCGGTGTGGTCGCTTCTGACACCATTTCAATTGACAAAGAGATGTTGGTCGGCAATGTGATCATGCGGCAAATGCGCGCTCAAGCACCCATCGTGAATGATCCTGTGTTAGATGAATACATTCAGGATCTGGGTAACCGATTGGTTATTCATGCCGATAATGTCAAATTTCCCTACACCTTTTTTATGATCAATAACGCTGACATTAATGCGTTTGCTTTTTATGGTGGGCATATCGGCATCCATACTGGACTGATTTACAACGCCGACAATGAAAGCGAAGTTGCCTCTGTGGTGGCGCATGAAATCGCCCACGTCACGCAACGTCACCTAGCGCGTCGCATGCAATCAGCTCAGCGCGCATCTCCTGTGCAGATAGCCTCGTTGCTGGCGGGGATTTTGCTCGGGGCGGTATCCGGCAACGCCCAAGCTGGAATGGCTGCTGTAAGTGCCTCACAAGCTGCTGCTGTGCAAATGCAGCTCAATTACACTCGCTCAAATGAACAAGAGGCTGACCGCATTGGTATTACCATGATGGCACGGGCGGGTTTCGACCCAGACGCAGCAGGCACATTTTTCGGTAAGCTTGCCGCGCAGTTCAGGCTGGTTTCACGTCCGCCTGCCCGCTTGCTGTCGCACCCGCTGCCTGAGTCGCGTATTGCGGATGCCAGAATGCGAGTCGACGCGCTTCCATCGCGCCGAGTTCCGCCCAGTCTGGCGTTTCATTTGGCGAAAGCACGAATCACGGCGCGTTATATTTACGATGCAGAATATGCTTTGGAATATTACCAGGCTGAAGTGACAAAACCGCAAGTGATTGCTGAGGCGGCTCAATACGGATTGGCGCTCGCCTTGATGCGCAACGCAAAATATAAAGAAGCGCGTTCCATCATCGATACGTTGATCGAGAAGGATCCCAACAACAATTTTTATATTGATGCCGCAACCGATGTGTTGATTGAACTTGAGTTAACCTCAGAAGCGATTGAAATGCTGAAAGCGCAGCTGCAACAAACGCCGAGAAATGCGGTGGTGACGTTGAATCTGGCCAACGCGGCAATAAAACAAAATCAGTTTGCATTAGCCACTGATGTGTTGCGTGATTTTTTACTACTGAACCCCGATCATTTCTTAAGCCATCAGCTGTTATCCGACGCCTACGGCAACAACAAACAATATTTGGAAATGCATCAAATTAACGCCGAAATGTTTGCCTTAGCAGCCGCCTTCCCTCGCGCCATCGACGAGCTGCAACACGCATACAATTTCGCCGGTGATAGTCATTTAGATAAACAACGAATACGCGCCCGCATACAACAACTGCGCGACGAACAAGCCAAACTAGAACGATTGTTGTAATTGTAGAATGGCGGCGTTGATTGATTGCGCCGTTTGTTCTCCAAGCAGTGGTTTCGTGACACTGCCGTCAGGCTTTATGATGTAAGTGGCTGGCAGGTACTGAGGCTTGTCCATTGGCATTGCCTGCGTTTTTGCGGGATTGAGTAATGCGAATTGCATGTTGTACTGGCGTTTAACTTGGGTCAGCTGGTCGGTGGTGAGCGGATCATAACTGACCGCAAATAAAGAGATAGAATCACTTTGCTGAGCAAGTTGCTCAAACTGATTGAGTTCAGGCACCTCTTTCAAACAGGGTGCGCACCATTCTGCGAAGTAGTTAACCACCACGTACTGACCGTTAAAGTCCTGCCAACGAAACGCATGGCCATCCAGTGTTTCGAAATCATATCCCACGTCCTGTGGATCGATAGCGCGTTGAAGAAGCACGCCGCCAACTAATGCAGACACGGCAACCATCACAAATAACACTTTACGCACTTGAACCTCACAGCTAACTTCGCGGTATACTTAACGGTACATTACAGCGAATTAGGCTTCACTATGCAATATCTTCACAACCCGCGGTGTTCTAAAAGTCGTCAGGGATTAGAACTTCTGGCCGCCAACGGCGTTCACCCTGACATTGTCCTGTACTTGAAGGAACCGCTCAGTGAAGCTCAACTCACTCACCTTGTTAGCGCATTAGGAATCACCGATGTCACGCAAATGATGCGTACCAAAGAGCCCGAGTTTACTGCGCTCGGTTTGCAAGGCGCTTCCAACGAAAAATTAATCCGCGCGATGGCGCAAACGCCAAAATTGATTGAGCGCCCAATACTTATCGATGGTGATAAAGCGGTCATCGGACGACCACCAGAACAGCTTCTGTCGTTAGTGCAAGTCAATCGTTCATGAGTCATATTTTAATTCTATTTTATAGCCAGCATGGTGCCACGCGCCTTTTAGCTGAGAAAATAGCCTTAGGGGCCAGCTCCGCCGGCGGCGAAGTGCTGTTACGCACCGTCCCCAAAGTGACAGATAACCTTGATGCACAAGCGAAATCTGTTCCTGATGCGGGCGCTCCCTATGTCACCAGCAGAGAACTGCAGGAATGTGCTGCGCTGGCATTGGGTAGTCCCACGCGGTTCGGCAATATGGCCGCCCCAATGAAGTATTTCCTCGACAGTACCAGTGCGCTGTGGTTACGCGGCGACCTTGTGGATAAACCAGCGTGTGTATTTACGTCCAGCTCAAGTATGCACGGTGGCCAGGAATCAACGCTACTTTCTATGATGTTGCCACTGCTTCACCATGGCATGGTTATTTGTGGCCTTCCGTATTCGGTACCTGAATTAGCCAGCACGACAACGGGCGGTACGCCCTATGGGGTCAGCCATGTTGGATTGGATAGCAATGAACAAAACCCGCGTCTGTCTGAAGACGAAATTGCGCTTTGTCTTGCGCAGGGTAAACGTTTAGCGCATCTTGCACGTAAACAGTAAATCAACCTCAAGGCGAAGCACGTTATGTTTTCAAAAACCAGTCACTTTCGGTACTTAGCGCTATTCAGTCATATTGGCTTGCTATGTTGGGTTATCGTCTGGCACTTTTTTCTGCGAGATAGTGCGACGTACAGCCCTATTTTTATCTTCATTATTTATGTGTTGCCACTTCTGCTGCCTTTACACGGAGTTGTTAAAGGCAAGCCCTATACCCATGCGTGGGCAAATTTTATTGTAATGTTTTACCTATTACACGGTCTTACTATCCTATATGCCGAACCACACGAGTGGGTGTATGCCGTGATCGAGCTGATGTTTGTCATCGGTATGTTTGTAGGTTGTGCAGTGTATGCGCGCAAACGTGGAAAAGAATTAGGCGAAGGTCTTCCAAAGTTAAAGTCTGTGATGGAAGAGGAACGCCAACGATTTGAACGAGGTTAATCAATGATGATGTCGTCACGATGGATGTTTGTACTGAGTGTTGTCGCGATGTTGAGTGTCGCAAGCTGTGGAGGAGGGTCGGATAGTGGAACAGGCCCTGCGCCTAACCCTCCTGCCCCCCCTTCACCCTCACCCGAACCTGACAACCAACCGGTAGAACCGATTGCCACTGCCGGAGGATTATCCTTTTTCGGTGATAGTAACGCAGTGGTTGGCGAATCGGTTGGGTTAGGTGTTCGCGCCTCGGACAGCACTGACCTTGAGGAAGTCGAATGGCAACAAATGAGCGGACCTGCCAATGTCAATTTGCTCGCCGCTCATACGTTAGCGGTTGGGTTCGACGTACCTTTGGCGGGTGACTATGAGTTTAGCGTTAATGCACTCACTGCATCAGGCCAGACACTGAGTGCGTCAGTGATACTCACCGTGACAAGTGACCCAACGCCGAATGTCAACGTTCGCCTTGATCATGCGGCCACCGAACGCGGTCGTGTGTCATTCAGAGTCGATGCTGCCAATAGCAAAACAATCGATGCGGTCACATGGACGCAAACTGGCGGTCCTGAAGCGCAGAATGTTCAGCTTGATGCAGACCGACCTGAGTACATTTATTTTGATGCGCCGTCGGTGACTGCTGACACAGCTATCACGTTTGAAGCAGAGGTCGCGTTCACGGACCAAACTGTGGCAGCTGATGATGTCTTGCTCATGGTTCAGAACGACACTATTGTCGCTGATGCTTACTTCCCGGGTAATAATCAGATTGTCAGTGCTGACATGTTTGCTTTCAATTCCAACAGCCCCTACGCAGACGAGATTGAGCGCTGTGTTTACACCAATGCGCTCCGCTCCACCTGTCGATTTGGTGAATTGCCACTGTTAGGACAAACCGCGACCGAACCCACGGTAGAAGACGTACTGGATAGAACCTTGGTCTCTCACGCCTGGATGGGCGAACGATTCAGACAGTACCTGACCAACAGCGACGCAGGGCAAGATATGCTGAAGCTGTTACGTGCGACCACTGCCGTTGTGATTTCGTATGAGGTACGACCCTCTTTTTACTGGACAGCGACGGGGGCTATCTATCTGGATGCCAATAACTTTTGGCAAACCCCACAAGAGCGCGACACGCTGAATGACCGCCCTGACTTTCGTAGTGACTTTGGTAACGATCTTAATTTCGTTATTCCGTGGCGCTATGTGAAAAACAATGACTATTATCCCGCTGGCCGCTACCCAGCCGACGCTCGTTTGACGCGCAGTTTTGTTGACTTGGAAGCCTCAATTTCATGGTTAATGTACCATGAGTTAGGCCACGCCAATGATTTCTTCCCGCCCACCAGTTGGGCTGGATTGCGCAGTAGCGATGATCCGCTGTCGTATTTTCGCAATAATGGTGCTTCATCTGATCAAATCCCTGTTTCCTATCCGCTGTTGCCGAATGAAATGAAGGCGTTAGCGCAGGTAAGTTTTGCCGGTGAAACCGCCACTAGTACTCAACGAAGCTATCGCGGCGATGATATTGAACTGTTTTTCACCCCTGATGTTGCGCCTGCGTATTATGCGTATTTGAATGAACGCGAAGACTTTGCCACGCTGTTTGAACGATTTATGATGGCCTATCGATTAGGCGCCAGCAGCGATATTGGAATCATTGATACTGTGAATAATCCCGACGTCATCATTACGTGGGGGCAACGCGATCGCATTAGTGCAAGTGACTTACAGACGCGCGTTCGCTTCGCCGTTGAAAATGTTCTGCCAGAATTGAATGTTCGGGCGATTCAACAACAACTTCCAGCACCGCGATTGCTCGATCCGACACGAAGCTGGTTCGATAATGTGAACCCAAACGGCGCTACTCCCGCACCTGAGCATCATCACGAGCTTTTGCGCTTACCCGCGCGTCGTCTTTCTGATGAATTTATCCATGGGCCCGATGTACCTGTGTCGTTACCTGAGCAGTAGTGAATGGACTAAATACCCAACTCGCGTTTGATGAGATTGATTGAGAGCGGCTTTTGTTCTTGCAACGAGCGCTTATCTAAGCGCTCAATAAGTTTAACTAGCGCTTTATTACTGCGCTCACAATGGTGGATGATATACAGCGACGCCTGATGAGTGAGGCGCAAGCCTCTCAATCTGGCTAGCTGTTCCAATAATCGAATTTGCGCAGATTCATTCAACGGGTTGAGCACATAAGTTTCTCCCCAAGAAAGGCGAGATTGTAGGTCCGGTAACGTTCCATTGCCGCCTTTGTGTGTGGGTGGGAACCTTGATGCAAAGACGGTCAATCCTGCCCGCTGCTCTGCCCGCTGATTGATCAGATCAAACAACGCTATCTGCCAACCTTTGTCATGACTGATCCCGTGCACATCGTCAACACATAAAAGCGGTGTGTATGCCAACCCTTCGAGCACGTGCGTCGATAGGGTTACCACGTCTTTCATGTTCAGATAAAAACTCGGCAAGGACTCTGCGTTGGCTAAATGACACAGAGAAAACAGCAAATGGCTTTTCCCGGTACCCTCGCCACCATGGATAAAGAGCTGATTTACATCTGGGCCATCTGAGCAATCAGAACGCGCAATACATTGGCGCAATAGCATCTTGGCTCGCGTTACAAGTTGTGAGTTTTCACCTTCAACAAAGCTTTCAAACTGTTGGCTTACTGGCACGCTGATAGGCAGCGTGAGTTGTTCAATGCCTACGGTCGCCATACGAACTCGGCATCGTCAATCACATTACCGAAAGCATCGAGTTTAGGGAGTAATCTTCCATCCAACAGAAGCGCTTCGATCAATCTGGAACGATCCGCAAACAAACGAATTTCAAATGAGCCTTGCTGACCCTGAATTGAATGCAGGGTTGCAGACTCGACCAATGACAACGTGTTTAAAAACTGACTGACTTCGGTGAACGAACGCATGCTGGTCAAATTGGATACCACCAAGGTTGTTGGTTCAATTGCGGCTTGTGAGCGATCATGATGGATGGCGTACTTGCGGCTTAGGGAGTCGGCATACCGATGTACCAGTTCTGCAACGACCTGCTCCAGCGTTTCCCCTCCCAGGGCACCAGAAAGACGTTGACCATCGATGACGAAGGTGTAGTCGAGCTGAAACGGCTGCAAGCGCGCTAACATGTTCGAAAACTCGTCAAACGAAAACAACGGCGATGCGGCATCAGCGACCATCGTTTCGTTCGGTTTAATCAAGTCATCGGCTATCTCTGACGAGGTTATCGTGTCTGCCCCATCGAGTTCACCTTGGGCATCTGCCTGCTTAAGCGACTCAAGACGCGCTTGCAATTCTTCAACATCATAATCCTTACTGCGCTTAACCCGTGCAGCAATAATATGCGTGAGATTGTATCGTGTAGAGGCTTGCACAATCGGCCCCATAAACCGGCCTGCGATATCGTATGGCGACACAGTCAATGAATCTTCAATGTCCATCAGTGGCAGTGCCAGCGCAATACCACGTTGTTCAGCAACAGTATCAATCGTCTCAGTCAGTGAGGGCTTGAGCCCTTCAGACAATACAAAACTTTCAGGATCATTAGGCGCGTAAACCGAAAGCCATAAAATAGAATCAGGCCGCCGCGCATCCCAGACAGCAACGCCCTCTCGTCGCAGAAGTTCTTGCACTTTCACAATGTCAAAGGTAGCAACGTAGTACAGTTGCCCCTGCTCCGCATCGAACTGATAGGCCGTTAAATAGTCATCACCAGAGCGAAAAATGCGGCGCCACTCACTGCCTTCAAAAGCGTCGGTTTGCCCAGCCATTTTAATCAGTACCTGCTCAAAGGCTGCGCGCAGGGCGATGGCGCGCTGACGTTCAGTTTGATCGGGCACAGCAACACGCACGATATGTGTTTGATGTAATCGCGAGTCGTTAGCGTAGCTCGAAAAAGCCGAGAGTAACGCTACCCACATCAATATGAGCGACGCTACGCGACGAGAGGGGGGAGCATAATTAGACATCGACAACCCAATACCGTGTTGAACCAAAGAACCTACTCGCTATTGTCGATGATTTTGATTTTGATTTCATCCGTTAATATTTTATTTGTCGCGTTGGTAATCAAAGGCGATACTGGTAGAATTTGCCACGATTTCAATCTATAGCCATGAAGGTATGCCAGTGAATAGCCCTAAAAGTTCCCTTAGTTACAAAGACGCCGGTGTCGATATTGATGCAGGGAATCGTTTAGTTGAACGGATCAAGTCAGTAACCAAGCGCACGGCTCGCCCTGAAGTAAAAGGCGGCTTGGGTGGTTTCGGCGCGTTGTGTTCTTTACCCACAAAATATAAAAACCCACTGCTAGTATCCGGCACCGACGGAGTGGGTACAAAGCTAAGACTTGCTATGGACTTAAAGCAACACGATACCATTGGAATTGATCTCGTTGCGATGTGTGTTAACGATTTAATTGTACAGGGCGCGGAGCCGTTGTTTTTTCTGGACTACTACGCGACTGGAAAACTCAATGTAGACACTGCCGCAGCCGTCGTTACAGGTATTGGCGCTGGCTGTGATTTATCTGGATGTGCGCTCATCGGCGGTGAAACCGCCGAGATGCCAGGCATGTATCATGGCGATGATTACGACGTTGCCGGTTTTTGTGTTGGCGTTGTTGAGGCGGACGATGTCATTGACGGCAGTCATGTCAGACCGGGCGACGCTTTAATTGCGCTGGGTTCCTCTGGGCCTCATTCAAACGGCTACTCGCTGATACGTAAAATTATTGAAGTCAGCAACGCCGACTTGCAACAAGACTTGGACGGCAAAGCACTGTCCGAACATTTACTCGCTCCCACGAAGATTTATGTGAAGTCAGTTTTGGCACTACTGGAAAAGCACAGGGTCCATGCTATTTCGCACATTACCGGCGGTGGTTTTTGGGAGAACATTCCGCGTGTCTTGCCGTCCGATTGTATGGCTGTCATTGATGCTGGAAGCTGGCAATGGCCTGCCATCTTTAACTGGCTTCAGGATGCTGGCAACGTGACACAACATGAAATGTATCGCACGTTTAATTGTGGTGTGGGCTTAGTAATCGCGTTGCCTGAGTCGGACGTGGATGCGGCGATTGAATTACTTCAATCCCATGGTGAAACCGCATGGCGTATTGGCGCTGTCGCTCACAAAGACGCCGAACAGAGTGTTGTCATTCGATGAGGATTGCTGTTCTCATCTCCGGCAATGGCAGTAACTTACAAGCCATTATCGATGCGTGTGCCGCAGGTCATATCAATGGCAAGATTGTTGCTGTCATTTCGAATAAGCCTGATGCGTACGGATTGCAACGCGCCCAGTTGGCCGGCATTGACACAGCAGTGATCAGCGCTTCGGCAGGCGAGGTTCGCGAGCGCTATGATGAGCGCTTGATGGACTGTCTTGACGCGTTTCAGCCTGATTGTATTGTGCTGGCAGGGTTCATGCGCATTCTCAGTGAACCTTTTATTCATCGTTTTGGGCATAAAATGTTGAACGTTCATCCTTCGTTACTGCCCAAGTATCGGGGGTTGCACACTCACCGTCGGGCTTTGGAAGCGAAAGATGAGGAACATGGCTGCAGTATTCACTTTGTCACGGCTGAGCTTGATGGGGGTCCTGTTGTGCTGCAAGCGAAAGTGCCTGTATTTGATGACGATACGCAAGAGTCACTGGCGGAACGTGTACAAACTCAGGAGCGACAGATCTTTCCGCTTGTGGTTAAATGGTTTTGCGACGGTCGATTAACGGTCATGAACAATAAGGCTGTGTTAGATGAGAAAGAATTGCCAGAAGATGGATACGCTGCGTAGCTTAGTGATCAGTGCTGCGTTTCTGATCGTGGGTCATGCCAGCATTGGCGCATCCAACGCGATAGCAGAAGTCGGCGATTCCCCAGCCACGGAGCCGTTAACCCCCTTTGTTGCGGAGTATTCAGCCTACCGCTTCGGTGGCGAGGTTGGCCAAGCTAGTTTAACGCTAGAGCCGTTAACTACTAAGCAATATTCGCTGACGTACAGTTCAAAAGTCTCGAAGTTTTTCTTATCGGATAAACGCTTTGAGCATTCCATTTTTCTGCTCGAAGACGGTCAGCTTGTTCCCTCTCAATATTATTATAAGCGCAGCGGTACCGGTCCTGACAAAGCACTGGAGGTGAATTTTGACCACGACAAGCAACAGATCAAAATTGACGATCAACCTCCTCTCCCCTGGAATGGTCAATTTGATAATCAATTGTTTCGCATTGATGTACCGCGTCAACTGGCTCGTGGTAAAACAGAAATGACCTACGACTTTGTTAATTATCGCGGTGAAATGCGTGAATACAACATCCAGGTGGTGGGTACGGAACAATTGGAGTTACCTTACGGAATGCTCGATAGCATTAAAATAAAGATCAATCGTGGTTCAAGTTCGCGCGAAACCTTCGCATGGTTTTCGCCTTCCCTCGATTACGTCTTGGTGCGCTTGCAGCAATTTAAAGATGGTGACGAACAAGGCGATATTAAACTTTCCGCTTATCGCACCACAGACTGACCAGCCTCTTCACAACTGAGCTATACTTAGGGCATGCCCTATTAGACCGTTTAAAATCCGTAAATTGTTTTGAGCCGTATGCTTAGCATTGCTTGATCTTTGCGTATAGAACTATTAGTTTTGCAATGTCTGGTCTGACCATAGACCACTATCGAGAATTAGCTCGAGTTATCAGGAGGCTTCATGTCTGACTTAATTTGGTTTTTACTGAGTATCTTAGTGATCGCCATTGCTGCTTATAAGCAAACATCTTTGCTAAACACCGTCATTGGTGTTGGGGTTGTGATGGTTGTTGGAACATTAACCGGCGACATTGGCTGGTTTGGATGGTTGGTTTTTCTTGCGTTGTCGGTGCCGCTGGTCAACCGAGGTATACGCCAGCAGTACCTCAGCAAGCGCTTGCTGAAGTTCTATAAAAAAGTCATGCCTGAAATGTCTGACACCGAACAAGAGGCCATTGATGCCGGTAGCGTCTGGTGGGATGGAGACATTTTTACAGGAAAGCCTAATTGGAACAAATTACATTCCTTTGCGCAGCCTCGCCTTACCGCGGAAGAACAAGCTTTTCTGGAAGGCCCGTGTAACACAGTCTGTAACATGGTGGATGAGTGGCAAATAAACCACAAAGACGCCGACCTGTCTGCAGAGATTTGGCAATATCTTAAGGACAATAAGTTCTTCGCCATGATCATTAAAAAGCAGTATGGCGGGCTGGAGTTTTCAGCCTATGCACAGTCTCGAGTATTACAGAAGCTGGCTGGCGTCAGCGCAGTATTGTCCAGCACCGTTGGTGTGCCCAATTCGTTAGGCCCCGGAGAGCTGTTGCAGCATTACGGCACGAAGGAACAGCAAGACCATTACCTACCCCGTTTAGCCGTGGGAGATGAAATTCCGTGTTTTGCTTTGACCAGCCCGGAAGCGGGGTCAGACGCCGGAGCAATACCTGATGTCGGCATCGTCTGTAAAGGCGAGTGGGAAGGTGAAGAAATCCTCGGTATGCGTCTAACCTTTAATAAGCGCTATATTACACTAGCCCCAGTTGCGACAGTGATTGGTTTAGCGTTTAAAATGCGTGACCCAGATGGATTACTGGGAGACCAAAAAGAACTCGGTATTACCTGCGCACTGATTCCACGTGATACGCAAGGTTTAGACATTGGAAACCGTCACTTCCCGCTGAACGTGCCATTTCAGAATGGTCCGGTGCGCGGTGAAGACATTTTCGTACCGCTGGATTATATTATCGGTGGCAAAGCCATGGCGGGCAAAGGCTGGCGCATGTTAATGGAATGCTTGTCAGTTGGACGCTGTATTACCCTGCCCTCATCAGCCGCTGGCGGGGCCAAATCCATGGCTATTGCGACAGGTGCCTATGCGCGTATTCGTCGTCAGTTCAGGCTGCCTATTGGCCACATGGAAGGCGTCGAAGAAATGTTAGGGCGTATTGGTGGCAACGCTTACCTGATGGATGCGGTGACCAGCATGACAACCGCCGCTTTAGATGTAGGGCAAAAGCCCTCCGTGATCTCCGCAATTTGTAAATATCACCTGACCGAGCGTATGCGCACGGTGGTAAACGATGCCATGGATGTACATGCTGGCAAGGGAATTTGTTTAGGTCCGAATAACTATATTGGTCGTGGCTATCAGGGCGCGCCAATTTCAATCACCGTGGAAGGGGCTAATATCCTCACGCGTAATATGATGATCTTCGGTCAGGGTGCAATGCGCTGTCACCCTTACGTTTTGGATGAGATAAAAGCATCTCAATTGCAAGATCGGAAAGAAAGTTTACAGCGCTTTGACAAAGCGGTATTCGGACACATTGGCTTTGCTATCGGTAACACGGTACGCAGCGTGTGGTTCTCGTTGACTGGCGGTCGTTTAAGCCGCACGCCCTTTAAGGATGACACGTCACGGTATTACCAACTTATGCAGGGGTATTCGGCTAACTTAGCGTTGCTAACCGATGTTTCAATGGGCTTGCTTGGCGGCGAACTTAAGCGCCGTGAACGTTTGTCCGCGCGGTTGGGTGATATTTTAAGTCAGGTTTATCTTGCCAGTGCCGCATTGAAACGATTCGATGAACAAGGCCGCAATCAGGAAGATTTACCCTTGTTACATTGGGCTTTACAAGACTGCTTGTACCAAACGGAGACAGCAATCGATGAGTTCTTACGTAACTTCCCTTCGCCAGTGTTGGCTGGATTACTGCGAGCTATCGTCCTACCCTTCGGCCGTCGTATCGACCGCCCTAGTGACGTCACAGAGCATAAAATTGCGCACATCTTGCAAACACCATGTGCGGCACGTGATCGTATTGGCTATGGCCAGTATTTGACGCGTGAAGAGGGCAACCTGATTGGTGATCTTGAGCAAACACTCGACGATGTTCTAGCAGTTGAGCCTGTGTTTGAGCGCATTTGCCAAGCGCGTAAACAAAAGCTACCTTTCACTCAGCTAGCCGATTTAGCAGATAGTGCGCTGAAAGACGGCATTATCGACGAGCAAGAGGCCGCGTTAATGAAGCGTACTGAAGCAGGTCGACTGCGCGCCATCAGCGTGGATGACTTTGAACCCGCTGAGCTAGTGGCAGCGTCCACGACGAAGAAACGCAGTTCTCGCTCAAAAAAAGCAGCTTAGCTTAAACAAGCAATAATGAACAAAAGCCAGCGAAGTGCTTCACTCGCTGGCTTTTTTTTGCTATTGCCCTACCGCCACGCCCTCTCTTCTGGGGTCGGCTCCGCCAACCAATTGGTTGTTAAGGATCTGAATGCCATGCAATCCACTATTTAGGTCAATCACACGCACCGTGTGGCCTTTCTCAATTAGGGCTTTTTCTAGCTCAACAATGGGTGTCCCTTTTTCAAGCGCCGTATAGTCATTTCGATTGGTGATTTTTGGTAAGTTGATCGCTTGTTGGATATCTAATTGCCAGTCCAGAACGCCCACCAGTGTCTGAGCAACATAGCTGATAATACGACTCCCACCCGGTGAGCCCACCACTAGGGTCAATTGGTCATTTCGGTCAAATACCATGGTTGGACTCATTGCACTGCGCGGACGCTTGCCCGGTTCAAGACGATTCAGGGTCGGAAAGCCGTTGCGGGTTGGCGCAAGTGAAAAGTCGGTCAGCTGATTGTTTAGTAAAAAGCCGCCAACCATCAACCCTGAGCCAAACATAAATTCAATGCTTGATGTCATGGATATCGCATTACCCTTTTTGTCGACAATGGCAATATGGCTGGTATTCGGCAGCTCTAATGAGTAATCAGGGTTTAATTGCATGTGGGTGTAGGGTTTACCCGCTCTGAAGCGCCGCATTGGCTTATCCAACGCGATTTCCTTTGCGCGGTCAGATAAATAAGCATCGCTGATCAAAGCCGAAAAGGGTAACTGCGTAAAATCGTTGTCAGCGACATACATATTGCGATCAGCATACGCCAACGCTGATGCCTGAGTGTACAGGTGCGCAAACTCTACAGAGTTGTTTGCCATTGTGGCGACATCATAGCCTTCAAGCGCTTTCATGATCTGAAGCACATTGATACCACCTGAACTCGGTGGGGCCATACCGCAAATTTTATGCGTGCGATAATAGCCACACACGGGGGAGCGTTGGATCACGTTATAGTCAGCAAAGTCACTTTCACTGAGTACGCCGGGATTGATCGGACTGTTGGTAACCTTTTTCACGATGGCTTGAGGTAATTCCCCTTCATAAAACGCCTTTGTGCCAGACTCAGCGATAGTGGATAGGGTCTTGGCCAATGCAGGGTTTTTCTTCTTTGAACCGATGGGCAAGGGTTTACCGTTAGGGAAAAAGTAGCTTTTGGTTTCCGGAAACTGCTGCAGTCCAGGATGAACATTCAAGCTCAGCAGTTTATGTAACCGCGGTGATACTTCGAAACCGTGTTGCGCCGTAGTGACGGTATCTACAAACAATGTTTTCCAAGCCAACTCACCAAACATCGAGTGCGCTTTTTCCATGGCAGCTAGCACACCCGGAACACCAACCGATTTGCCACCTACGACGGCATCGCGCCATTTCATGACGTCGCCGTTGTCAGTAAATAATAACGCATCGGCCTTGCTGGGCGCTTTTTCTCTGCCATCAAAGGTGTGCAGCGTTTTTGTCTGATTATCCCAATACAGAATAAACGCGCCACCACCGATCCCTGAAGATTGAGGCTCGACCAGGGTAAGCATGGCCTGAACTGCGACTGCGGCATCAATCGCTGAACCGCCCTGTTCAATGATGTTACGTCCCGCCCAGCTTGCATAGGGATTGGCAGCCACAACCATAAACTGCTCGGCTGTAAAGGCTTGCTTCTCGCTGTACCCAGTCGCGGCTTCCGGTTCGCGGTCTTCTCTGGGGGCAATTTGCGCATCCACGCTGGTGGCCCATAGCGTTATGCACATGGCCGCACAAACACGACGAAAGTGCTGATGAAAGATTCTTATTGACGGCATGTTATCGCTGTTCGGTATCATTTAAACTTCTCTTTATTCACAGGACGTTTTTGTAAAAACGCCGCAAAAGCTTCCTGTGCCGGCTCTGAACGCATAGCGTCAATAAAGAAATCAAGTTCTTCCGCCATATGCTCATCTACGTTATGCACATCTGATTTCATCAGCTTTTTTGTATTTTTTAAGGCAAGAGCAGGTTTGGCGCGCAGTGCGTCGACAATGGTGTCAACCACACTGTCTAGCTCAGCGGCGCTAAACACATCATTCACAATGCCGAAATGCTTTGCTTCATCGGCACCAAATGGCTTGCCCAACATTAACCACTCGCTGGCTTTTCGATGGCCTACTACTCTTGGCAGAATGTAACTTGAGGCATACTCAGGCACTAAACCAAGGTCAATAAACGGCATCACAAATTTGGCTGAATCATCGCAATACACCAAGTCGCAATGTAGTAACAAGGTCGTACCGATGCCAACAGCCAAGCCGCGCACTTTGGCCACCACCGGCAAGTCACAGTGCATTAGAGCATTCATAAAGTGAGCCGTTTCGTTAACGTGCTCTGCCTCATCCACTGATGCAAAATCAGCGATATTGTTACCTGCGGTGAAACAATCGCCCTCGCCTTCAATAACAATGACACGCGCACCATCATCACGCGCCCGTTCAATGGCTTGTGCCATCTGTTCATACATCTCACGCGTTAAAGAATTCTTCTTAGCGGGACGGTTAATGACTACGCGCAATACGTGATCAACCATCTGAGTGTTGATATCAGACATACAGTATTCCTCTTTTCACAATGTTCAGGTACCACGTACCCAGTTTGGGTTATGATAACCGTTGTTGCTCACACAAAACGACTTTAAATCATCAATATGTTGGTATTACCCACTCAAATTCGCTATTGGATTGGCCCTTTGTGCGTTGCCATGATCGCTATCCTCGGCTTCGTTTTCGAACCTTGGTCAAGCCAATGGTTTGCGTTTAATCGTGCAACCGTGAATCAGGGCGAACTTTGGCGCTTACTGAGCGCACATCTGCTGCACACCAATGCGATACACCTTTTGTTAAATATCGCCGGCCTTGCGTTACTGTGGGGTCTACACGGCGAATACTATCGTCCTGCCCGCTTCAGTATTTTTTTCTCACTCTGTGCGGTGCTAACGTCACTTGCCATCTGGTTGTTTTCGCCACAGTTAACTCACTATGTGGGCCTGTCGGGGGTTTTACATGGTTTATTCGTGTGGGGCGCCTGTGGAGATATTCGCCGAGGCGATCACACTGGCTGGCTGCTACTCATTGGTCTGGCAATCAAGATTTGTTATGAACAATTTGGCGGTGACAGCAGCCAAATCGCCGCATTGATCGAGGCATCAGTTGCCGTTGATGCACACCTCTGGGGCGTGTTAAGCGGTTTATTGCTAAGTTTGTTGTGGTCGTTGCTGGGGCTCACCTGGCGTGAGCCCCTTGCAACTTCGAAAATACCCTAAAGGTTTTGCTCGAACAACTTATGAATACGGCGATATTCGTCTAGCCAGGAACTTGGCTGCACGAAACCGTGAGGCTCTACCGGGTAAATGGCGGTCTCGAAATTCTCTTTCTCAAGCTCGATCAGACGCTGAACCAACCTGACAACATCGACAAAAAACACATTATCATCCAGCATTGGTGCGTTGATTAACAAAGGTTTCTGCAAGCCTTCAGCAAAGTATATCGGCGAACTGCGACGGTAGGCAATCGGATCGATATCAGGTGTATTGAGAATATTGGACGTGTACGGGTGATTGTAGTGCGCCCAATCACTCACCGGCCTGAGTGCCGCACCCGCTTGAAAGAGGTCTGGCTCTGTAAACAGTGCCATAAACGTCATAAATCCGCCATAAGAGCCCCCGTAGGTTCCAATCCGCTGACGATCAACGTTGGCGTTTTCAACCATCCACGCGACGCCATCAACAAGGTCCTGCACTTCTGGCGTACCCATTTGACGATAAATAGCGGTACGCCAGTCTCGTCCATAACCTTTGGAAGCACGATAGTCCATATCCATCACAACATAGCCTTGGTGCGCGAGCAAACTATGGAACATAAACTCTCGAAAGTACGCTGACCAACCCATGTGCGAATTCTGCAAATACCCGGCACCGTGGTTGAACACAACAGCGCGCCGTTTCTCTGTGGTTGTGTCTGTGGTTTGTGGCGGCTGGTACACACGTGAAAAAATCGGTGCATCGGTATGTGACGAGGGTACCGGCACAATGCTAGGCGCAACCCAGGGTAACGCAAGAAACGCGTCACTCACGGTGTGCGTTAAGCGCTTTGCACTCATGTTTTCACTGGCTAGTGGCTGAATGTAAAGTTCTGGCGGCATCGTCAATTGACTGTGGGTTAGCAGCAATGCATCTTCAGTTGGGCTCAACACATAGTCAGTCATGCCATTCAGATCAGTCAACGCCTGTTGCTTAGCCGTTAGCACATCAACGCGATAGATTTCGTAAATTCCGGGGTGCTTAACGTTGCCTTTGAAGTAGGCAAATTGGTCGTTGGCACTGAAGGTAACGTCGTCGACGACAAACTGCCCTTTGGTTAACGCGCGCGCTTTGCCATCAAGTGGCTTAACATATAAGTGCGAATACCCTGTTTCTTCAGACAAGTAAAACAGCGTCTCTTCCGTGTTCAACCAGCCAAACTGATTGTACGCGTAATTGATCCAGGCATTGTCTGATAAACGATGCTGTGTCACGAAACGCTTCGCGTCAAAATCGACCGACACAATCCAGCGATCTTTGTTGTCCCACGCTTCCAGTTGTAAGGCGACGTTGTCGCCGGAATGGCTCCACTGTACTCCTGGTTGATTGTACCAACTTGACAACAAACCAATGTCACGCGGAAGGCGGTTAACCTGATAGTCTTCACCGCGCGCTTGCGCATTCTCGCGCTTAACGTCAGCCAACACGTCATCGTTGTAACCGGGAAGATGAGTATAAGCTAACTCACTGACATCACGGGAGGGAATATCAATCAACCAAACAGTATCACTTTCGGGGGTCGCATCGGCAACACGACGGCGTACTTCATCTGCCGCAATGCGACCGTCTTCCTGGATGTAATTGGGCATAATGTCGCTGTCTTGCCGTGTGGCTTTGTCCTCAGCAGTAACCACGATTAACCGGTCCCCTTTGGGAGATAGCGCTGCAAACACGTTTCTCTGGGTTTCAGGCAAATAGAACGGCTGGGGACTGGTAGTGACGTTCGCGTCGCGCATCGCCAACTGATAGTCAAATTGCTCCTGTCGCTGTTGCCGTTTAACCTGCACATACTCAATGAGATCCAACTGTTCGCGCGCAATGAAATCACTCGCGGGTTCGACCGCTTTGGGTTCCTTGGCGAACCGCCAGCTCACCAGTTCAACCTGTCGCCCCGTATCAACGTCCATCGCCATATACTGATTGTTTATGCGAAACGCTAAGCGGCCATCAGTCAAAATCAGCAGGTCATGCGGTTGATGGCTGTCTTGGGTTAACTGACGGACGTCTTGACCCTCTAACGTAGCGACAAATAGATTGCTATCAAACACCCAGGCCTGAAAACCGTGTTGCTCTGAACGCACGCTATGTTGCCTGTGGACCAGATGCATGTCGCTCAACTCAACCTGCTGCCCATTCCCCTGTGTTGTTTGATTTGGATCTCGCAGGAAAACATCTCTAAGCTCACTACCCGCTTGCTTCTGATAATAGATGACATTCTCGCCATCCAGTGACCAACTTGGCCGCTCGGGTGAATTCCCGATCCAGTCAGGATCGCTCATAATCAATTCAAGTGAAATTTCACTGGCGTTAACCAGATTTGCCGGAGACTGGCTTGATAAAGTCTCGAAGGTATTTGATTGAGGGGCAGATGCTGTGCCACTCGATTGGGTAGCCGAACAAGCCGACAAACTGAGAAACACAGCGGCTAGCGCTGAAAGTCGTTGAGTTTTAGTCATAGTCTTTAGTATGTGTTATTTGATCCAGTTCACTATACCACTGCGCCCATAGCTCAGGTCAATCACACTGAACGCGAGATATCGGTGCACTCATCGAAATTCACGTAACGGCAACAGTCGGATTCTTATCCGATGCACGCTGACATTGCCAGCGCCGCAGAATAATCATTGGTGATCTGTTTACAATCAATTAAGCTATTGATAACGGATAACATACAACTCAAGGCAAGTATCATGACGCGTTTTACCTTTTCAAAGACTGTGTTTGCAGCAATCACATTGTCCACAGCACTTATCAGTACCAATGTACAAGCCAATGAATGCCCTGATTTACTAAAGTTCGTCAAACGAAAACTGAACTCACAGGAAACGGTTAATCTGTGTGATGAATTTCAAGGCAAAACACTCTTGATCGTTAACACGGCCAGTTACTGCGGTTTTACACCCCAATTTGAAGGCTTAGAAGCACTTTACTCAGACTTTAAAGATCGCGATTTCGCGGTACTAGGTTTTCCCTCACATGACTTTAATCAGGAAGATCAAGATGAAGAGAAAACAGCCGAATTATGTGAGCTGACGTACGGTGTTCAATTCCCCATGTTTGAAGCTGTCAGTGTGCGTGGTGACGATGCTGATCCTCTGTATCGTATGCTTGCTGAACAGTCAGGCACAGCACCGAAATGGAATTTTTATAAATACTTAGTCGATAAAAACGGCAATGTTGTTGACAGCTATAGCTCATTCACTAAGCCGGGCGACGAAGACTTCAGAGCCGATATTGAGAAGGCATTGACGTTATAAGCAGTACTGCTAGATAAAAAAGCCCCGCTAAATTAGCGGGGCAATCAAGCACACTCAACTTGGAACACACAGTGAACAGAGTCGGAAGACATTCGTCATTCCCTGCTCACATAATCATAGACCACAGCATTGTTAAATAAGTTCCAATATTTTTTTATGCGCATCTGCCATACTCGTTCGCGCTTTTTCATCACCCATGGCTAGGCCCTCTGCGTAGACAAAGCGAACATCGGTCAAACCATGCTTTTAACGTACTGGGTATTCCGAAATTATACATCGGCACAGCCAACACGATTTCATCAGCAGACTGAACTTGTGAAACTATCTCATCAGACAGTGCAGCATGATGAGCTTGTTCTTCTGAGCGTTGTAATTCAGGAACTTGCCACGCAGCCAATTCATTCTGGTCAAGGTGCGGCATACTTTGTTGCGTTAGCGCACGTTCGACGACGGTAACGTTACCGTTTCGCTGCACAGCCTGGGTGTAACTATCAGCCAGAAGACTGGCATTACCATTTTGCGAATCGATACTCGATTTTACCCCCCCACTTAATCGAATAAAATCGCAAAATATAGCGCTTATCTTTCGAATAATTAGATACTTTTACTGAGCGTTAAGCCCCTGCTCGAAATCAGCAATGAGATCATCGATATCTTCGATACCCACCGATATTCGAATAAGATTCTCGGCAATGCCCATATCGGCTCGACCGTCCGGGCCATTTTCATAATAAATTGTGGAAGCGACAGGTAACGCAAGTGTGCGGGTATCGCCTAGGTGCGTTGCACACAGCACGAGTTGTAGTCGATCCAAAAATACACAGGGGTCGGCATCAGGCGCTAATTCGATGCTTAAAATGGCGCCAAACTCACTAAACAGACTACGCGCAATAAAGTGTTGAGGGTGATCGGCCAATCCCGGATAGTAAACCTTATCCACCTTTTCATGCGAGTTGAGCCAGGTCGCGAGTTGCAGGGCGTTATCACAGGCTCGGCTCATTCTGAGCGCTAACGTCTCTAAACCAATCGACAACCGGCTAGCAGAGTCAGGGCTTAACGTCGCACCGATATCACGCAGTCCGCGCTTCTTGATTTGGGTTAAACCCCATTGAGAAGTATCTGCAACCCGATATTCAGCATGTATATTACTGAATGTCTGCCAGTCATAGAGCCCTGAATCGACGACCGCACCGCCCAAAACATTGCCGTGACCTCCCACGTATTTTGTTAAAGAGCTGACCAGCAAACTGGCGTGCACCTTTTTGGCATCGAATATATAGCAGGGCGTCATGGTGGTATCCAGCATGAACACAATATTCTTTTCCTGGCAAAACCGGCCAATCGCTTCGCAGTCGCTCACCTGCGTAACCGGGTTCGCTATCGTTTCACAAAACACCATTTTGGTATTTGGCTGATAAAGCGCTTCAATGCAACGTACATCTGTGACGTCAACAAAACTGATTTGAACCCCCAAATCGGCGAGCGTATTCATAAAACTGCGTGAATTTCCAAACAAAAAGCGACTAACGATAATGTGGTCACCCGCGCGGATCAGCGAGAATAATGTGCTGGCAATAGCAGCCATTCCCGTCGAAAAGCACAGAGCGCCAACACCACCTTCCAGTTGATTGAGCATATTTTGCAACGCAGTCACTGCACCAGACGATGAGCGAGAGTAGACGTGCCCTGCTTGTTTACCTTGGAAAACGTCAATGAGATCCTGTGCACGGTCGAAGTTAAACAACACAGATTGTGTGGTTGAGGTATGTACCCCACCATGTTCAATCGTATTTAATTGCCGATCGGCATGAATGAGTTGCGTGGTAAACCCTTTATTGGTCACTACTGACGTCTCCATTGGCGACAGCGCTATGTGCGCTGGTGTTTACGGGGTATTTTGCTGGAACACTAGCATAAAACGAATACACGGTTTGCATATCTTTTTCAATGTCGCCGCTGGGTGAAAAATGAGGTCCTAAGACCACAGCTTTGCGCACAAAGTCAAAGCCAATCAATACCACTGGCACGTCGGCTCTGTGGGCAATTCGGATAAAGCCAGATTTCCAGGGATGAATATATGAACGGGTCCCTTCGGGTGCGACCGCTAAAATCATCTTTTTCTGGGTTTGAAAAATATTTGTAACCTGTTCAACCATTCCGTGTGCAGCGCGGCGATTGACTGGGATACCGCCGATAGACTTAAGCCACCAGCGTATGCCGGGAACGAAAATCGTGTGCTTGCCCAAAAAACGTATTTTGATGCCCAGCGCAAACAATACCGCTACACCGAGGAAAAAGTCCCAGTTGGAAGTGTGCGGACCTACTGCCAATACCATCTTCGGTGTATTTGGCAGTTCACCTTCGATGCGCCAGCCGGAAACACGCAACAGTAGCGCTCCGAAAGCACGTGATAATCCATTGCCTCCGCGCGAAATCTGGTCTAATTCACTCACTTTATTGACGTTGTGTAATTTTTCTGGAGGCACGGCGGTCTCTACGGCACAATGGACAGCTGAAAGCAGTCTAATCAACCTTAGGCTGTAAATGCAAATAAACGATGTATTGGCGCTATGTGTATACTTTTTATCGCAATCAATCAACACCCTGAGTACCCGTTGATTATTGCTGCGAATCGAGACGAGTTCTACGCTAGACCGGCATTAGCCTCACATTTCTGGGCGTCTCCTGAACAGCTTTTAGCCGGCCAGGATGTTGAAGCTGGCGGCACATGGATGGGGGTTACGCGTAACGGATTGGTTGGCGCATTGACGAATATTCGTGATCCTGAGCGGCAACGTTCCCATGCGCGCTCGCGTGGCGAGCTCATCGTGAATTATGCACAAGGCATCAATAACGATACCGACTATTCAGAGCAGTTGCGCAAGACCGCTTCGGAGTACAACGGGTATAATTTGCTCTACGGCACGCTTAAGCCACTCAAGCTAGCCGTGTTCAATAATCACACCCTGCTAAAGGCAGACTTACGTGACGGATACTATGGGTTATCAAATGCAGACCTTGATCGACCCTGGCCTAAGATCCAACGCGGCAAGGATGCCCTTATGCAATATTGTGAAAATCATCAACACCTTTCGGTGGAAGCACTGTTCACGTTGCTGCGCGATCCCACTCAGGCAGAAGACATCGATTTACCCCAGACTGGTGTGCCCTATGTCTGGGAGAAGCAGCTATCGTCGATTTTCATCAAATGTGAAAATTACGGGACGCGGTCCAGTACGCTACTTATGCTAGATAAACAAAGCAACGTCACATGGCAGGAACGCACATTTTCGTCTGTCGGGGAAGAAACCGAGCGTCAGCATTATCAATTTTCCTTGGGTTAAAACACAGCTACCGCTTCATCTTTGCACTGAAACTGGCATAATGCCGCTTCGTCATCACAATCACCTAAGGAACGCCTGTGTTCGAAGTATTACCGCAACTCGCCCCCGATCCAATTTTGGGTCTTTCCGCTGCTTTTAAACAGGACAGCAACCCACGAAAAATTGATTTAGGCGTTGGTGTCTACAAAGATGAACAAGGTAATACTCCTATTGTGTCTGCCGTCGCGAAGGCATCTAAGCGTTTACTCGAGCAGGAAACATCAAAAACCTACATTACCCCACAAGGTGTACAAGGGTTTATCGACAATATGTTAGGTTTGATTCTGGGTCACAAAAGCCCCGTTTTGATGGCCGACAGAGCAGCCGCAGTGCAAGCACCCGGAGGTTGTGGTGCATTGCGCATTTTGGCTGAACTACTCACACGCGTGAACAAAGATCTCACGGTGTGGGTTAGCGACCCAACCTGGGCAAACCACATTCCGTTAATCGGTAATGCCGGTTTAAAAATTAAAACTTATCCCTACTACGATAAAGCCACGGCATCAGTCAAATTCGATGAGATGATCGATACCCTCAGCACGATTCCACAAACTGATGTTGTGTTGTTTCATGGGTGTTGTCATAACCCAACCGGCGGCGACATGACTAAGGAACAGTGGCGTGCAGTACTTGACGTTACGCAGCAACAAGGTTTCTTACCCTTCTTTGATATCGCTTATCAGGGGTTTGGCGATGGGCTTGAGGAAGACGCGTATGCAGTGAGACTGTTCGCCGAAGCCCTGCCAGAAATTATTATCGCTGCCTCGTGCAGTAAAAACTTTGGTCTCTACCGTGAACGCGTTGGGTTAGCCGCAATCATCACCCAATCAACCCAGACCCGCCAGATTGCACAGTCGCAGATCCAAAGCGTTGCACGCGGCATCTACTCAATGCCGCCGAGTTATGGTGGTGCACTAGTGGAGATTATTTTAAGCGATGACGCCTTAAAGCAAGAGTGGATAAGCGAGGTCGATGATATGCGCACTCGCATGCAGTCACTGCGCGGTATGTTAGTGAGTGCGTTAAGCAAAAAAGGCGCAAACAAGGATTTTAGTTTCGTAAACCAGCAAAAAGGAATGTTTTCTTACCTGTGTATTTCACCTGATCAGGTGCAACAAATGCGCGATGATCACAGCGTTTACTTTGTTGACTCGAGCCGCGTTAACATCGCCGGAATCAATCACGAGAACGTAGACAGATTGGCCGATGCGCTGATCTCAGTATTGTAATTTTCATGATTGAATGGTGGCTCTTGCGAGCCACCGATCTAGCGCATTTGCAAAACTCTGCTTTTCTTTTTGACCATAAGGGCGTTGTCCTCCGGTACGTTCTCCGCTAGCTCGCATCGTATCCATAAAGTCGCGGATATTCAGCTGAGCGCGGATTGTCGATGCATCGTACTCGTCGCCACGAGGATTGAGCGCTGCTGCGCCTTTTTTCAACACGTCTGCCGCTAGCGGGATGTCAGAAGTGATGACGAGATCACCGGTTTGACAACGCTCAACAATCTGATCATCTGCTACGTCAAACCCCTGCGCCACCACAATACTCTGAATGTGCGCATCAGGCGGTGTTCTCATGCTTTGGTTAGCCACCAAATACAGTGGCATCTTGGTCCGCTGAGCCGCTTTAAAAAGGATTTCACGCGCCAAAACCGGGCATGCATCTGCATCTACCCAAATCGCCATTAGGCTAAGAACCCTCCATCTACCGTCACCGTAGTCCCCGTCGTGTAGGACGACGCATCTGAAACCAAATACAACACCGTGCCCGCCATTTCCTCCGGTTGCGCAACCCGCCCGAGTGGGATTTGCATCAGTGCTGTTTTGAGTATTTTATCATTCGTTGTCAGTGCAGACGCAAACTTGGTTTCCGTTAAGCCTGGGAGTAATGCATTGACACGAATATTATAACGCCCGCACTCTTTTGCAAATGACTTGGTCATGCTGATAACAGCGGCCTTAGTGATTGAGTAAATTCCTTGCATATCGCCGGGGCGAACGCCATTCACAGAAGCGGTATTTAATATCACACCACCGCCCTGCTCTCGCATCATTTTTCCGGCTTCCACTGACATAAAAAAGTATCCGCGAATATTCACGTCAGCGGTTTTGTTAAATGCGCCCAAATCGGTATCCAGTATATGACCAAAAAATGGGTTTGCTGCAGCATTGTTAACCAAGATGTCCAATTGCCCAAATTGTGACTTTATTGCCTCAAATGTTGCAGTAATCTGGTCCATCTCCCCCACATGACATGCCATCGCAGACGCTTTGCCTCCATCAGCGGTGATCGCGTCTGCAACGGTTTGGCAGTCGTTCAACTTACGACTCGACACGATCACATGTGCGCCGTGATGGGCAAGCAACTTTGCGATCGCCTCACCGATCCCACGGCTGGCACCTGTGACTAAGGCAACTTTGCCTGATAAATCAAATAAATTATCCATGTTCATAACCTTTCAATTGTTGTGATGACTACGCTAACATGCCGCCATCAAGCACCACATTATGCCCTGTCATAAAACTAGATTCGTCGCTGCTTAACCAGGCAACGGCAAATGCAATTTCCTCGACTTTGCCTAAACGTTTCATTGGATTTGCACCGATGATCGCTTTCTGAGCACGTTCGTCGACTTTTTTCAGTGTATTTTGCACCATCGGTGTGTCAATGAAGCTTGGACATACCGCGTTGATACGAATATTGGCGCGGGCATACTCGACCGCAGCAGACTTAGTCAAGCCAATAACACCATGTTTAGCGGCGCTGTAAGCTGCAATCATTGGTGACGAACGTAACCCGGCGACCGAGGCAACATTAATGATTTGACCCGCTTTTTGCTGCAGCATATACGGGATACATTCACGCATACAATGCCATACACCGGTCAAATTCACGGCAATATTGCGCTCAAACGCTTCTTGAGGGATGGCAGTTAAGGGGGCCGGATCGTGATCGACCCCGGCATTGTTAATCAGTACATCAATGCCGCCCAAATGCTCCATTGCATACGTCATCAAAGCTTTAACGTCAGCATGCTGGCTCACATCTGCATGGCAGAAATACGCTTTCGCGCCAGCTTCATTCAGCGATGCAACTAACGCATCACCTTCAGCATCATTGACATCACTGACCAACACCGTTGCCCCGCGTTGCGCCAGCAACCGAGCCGATGCGGCACCAATACCGGAGGCACCGCCGGTGATCACAACACGTTTGTTTTCCACGTTGGCCACCATTACTGAGCCGCCTCGTGATCGACTTTAAGCACCAGTTTACCGAAGTTCTCGCCGTTAAACAGCATCATCAGCGCCTCAGGGAACTTCTCTAACCCTTCAACAACATGTTCTTTTGCCTTGAGCTTTCCTTGCGCAATCCACCCCGCCATTTCCGCAGCCGCTTTGCCATAATTGGCTGCATTATCAAACACGACAATACCCTCCATACGGGCCCGGTTGACTAAAAGAGACAGGTAATTTGACGGCCCAGTCACAGGCTTCGTGTTATTGTATTGGCTGATTGCACCACAGATTACAATGCGCGCTCTCAGATTAATCCGTGTTAGAACACTGTCGAGAATATCGCCACCCACGTTATCAAAGTACACATCAACGCCTTTGGGACATTCGCGTTTCAAACCCACTTTAACGTCTTCATTTTTATAGTCGATAGCGCCGTCAAACCCCAACTCATCGATAAGGTATTGGCACTTGCCCTTACCGCCAGCGATGCCTACCACACGGCAGCCTTTGATCTTGGCAATTTGGCCAACGACAGTCCCGACCGCGCCAGCAGCGCCCGAAACCACCACAGTCTCGCCCTCTTTTGGCATGCCAGTATCGAGAATGCCAAAATAGGCTGTCATTCCTGGCATACCCAACACACCCAAGTAACGCTCTAAGGGCGCGAGAGAAGGGTCAACTTTATGTACCCCTTTGGTACTAACCACCGCGTAATCCTGAACGCCAAAATGACCGTAAACGAAGTCGCCAGGCGCGAAACCATCATCACTGGACTCTATCACTTCGCCGACCGTGCCTGCACGCATCACGTCACCAATGGCGACTGGCTCAATATATGATTTGCCTTCATTCATCCAGCCGCGCATGGCAGGGTCAAGCGAAATGTAGTCGATTCTGACCAATATTTCGTTATCGCCCAGTGCCCGGGTTTCACTGGTGGTGAAGGTCCAATTATCAGCGGTGGGTTCCCCTACGGGGCGAGAAGCAAGAAGAAATTGTCTGTTTTGCATAGTAAAAATCCTGTAATTAGAACCAATCCGGCTGCATGGTATCGCAGGTTGGATCGATCGTTTCGAGAAGTGAGAGATCACGCTGTACTAGCGGCAACTCCCAATGAATATAATATTCAGCAGCAGCCAATTTACCTTGTATGAACGCGCTGTGATCGGAACCGTTCTGTGTGCTTTCCATCGCTTCTGCGGCGATGGCCTGACGTATCCACACCCAACTCATCACAATTGACGAAAACACGTTCATAAAACACTGTGCATTGGCCAATTGTGCTGCTTGCTGGTCGCCTTGCAATGTTTTACCTATATGGCCAATGATAGATTGTAATTGCCCAAGATACGGGGTTAATTTTGCGACTAATGCACGTGTGCGAGTCGATGTTGCTTTCGCTAAATCGATTTCCACGCGTTGCTGCAATGTTCGTAAACCCAATCCCTGACTTTGCCAAAGTTTGCGAGCCATCAAATCCAATGCCTGAATACCGTTGGTGCCCTCGTGTATTGGATTGAGGCGATTGTCACGCCAACACTGCTCAACCGGATATTCTCGCGTGTAACCCGCGCCACCCAACACCTGTATTGCCAGATCATTTGCTTTTGGCCCAAATTCTGAAGGCCATGCTTTGCAGACTGGCGTTAGCAGGTCAAGCAACTCTTGTGTCGCTTGTTTCTCTTCACCCTCAGATAAAGTGGTCAGGTCGTCGACCAAACGGGCACCGTAAAAACACAGCGCCATGCCCCCTTCTGAATAGGCCTTTTGTGCCAACAACATTCTTTTTACATCACCGTGCTCGATGATAGGTACTGCACTGTCTGAAGGCGCAGTATTCGGCGCTTTTCGGCCTTGCGTTCTATCTTTGGCATATTCCAAAGAGTAACGATAGCCGCGATACCCAATCATCGCGGCCCCAAAGCCTACGCCAATACGTGCTTCATTCATCATTTTAAACATATATCGAAGCCCATGATGCGCTTCGCCAACCAGATAACCATGGCAGTCATCATTTTCACCAAAGGTGAGTGCCGTTGATGTCGTGCCGCGATAACCCAGCTTGTGGATCAAGCCCGCTAATGAAATGTCGTTTTTCTGACCGATACTGCCATCGTCCTGTAGTCGATACTTTGGCACAACGAACAACGATATTCCCTTCACGCCACCGGGTCCACCCGGAATTTTTGCAAGTACCAAGTGGACAATATTATCTGACAGTTCGTGCTCACCGCCGCTGATATAAATCTTACTGCCCTTAATGCGAAAGCTACCATCAACTTGCTTCACCGCTGTCGTACGAATATCAGCCAGAGAAGAACCCGCATGCGGTTCGGTCAACGCCATTGTACCGGTAAACTCACCGCTCAACATGCGCGGCATAAACTGCGCTTTGAGCTCATCAGTAGCGAAATGAGCGATCACGTTTGCCGCCGCTGCCGTCAGAAAGGGATAAGCGGTTGTCGATGGATTTGCTGCCATAAAATAGCTTGCACACGCTGTCATCACGGTCTCAGGAAGTTGCATACCCCCATCTTCAAATTTATAGCGGCCGGCAATGAAACCCGCTTCACGGTAGGCATCAAAAGCCCGTTTAACGTCATCCAGCATAGTGACTTTACTGCCGTCAAAGGTGGGCTCGTGCTTGTCAGCCGTTGCATTGTGAGGCAGAAACAGTTCTTCAGCAATTTTCTCCGCAGTGTCTAACACTGCGTTGAACGTATCAGTGGAATGGTCTGCGAAATAATCTCTGTCGATAAGTTCGTGGGTGTTGAGTGCATGATAAAGCTGAAACTCAAGCTCCTGACGCGGAACCAGTTGATTTGCCATTGTCGTATCTCCTTTAACGCTGTTAGAGCGTGTTGATCTTTGCGGTGCATTTTTGTAGCAGTTTGGTGACAATTTAAACCAGGCTGAGTGAGCGCTGTGTAGTTATTCTACATAAGCGAACGAAAACGCAGTGTAAATTGTCACCAAGCGCTGCCCGCAGGGTTCAGTTCTATAGCTTGGGGCTTTCGTCATTCGTCATTCACTTGGAATAACTAAGCTTCAATCCTCTTTTCTCAGCCGCAAGCTATAGAACTGAACAAAATTTGTACCGCAAAGACCAACACGCTCTAGTAATAATGACACGCAAACACGGTGAGGATAATTGTCACAAATGACATTATTATGGCGTATACTGCCACATATCATTGGCGTCAATAGAAGCAAGTAAACAACAGTAATGGACTCGCTGAATCACACAAAAAACTCACGCTTCCGTGTCATTATAGTGGGGTTTGACCAAGCCTTGGCATCGTCCATCACCGGTGCCATCGACATGTTTTCGTTGGCCGGCGTCGCCTGGCAACGTATTCACAATCAAGCCGTTCAGCGTCACTTTGAGGTGCGTTTAGCGTCACTCAATGGGCAGGATGTTCACTGCATCAATGGCAATACGTTGAAGCCCCATTGTCGTCTTGATCATGTCGAATCAGCCTCTATTGTCTTGGTGCCAACCATTGGCGGCGACATCAGTTATGTGCTGGAGCAAACCCGCGGGCTACTGCCGGAATTGATTCGATTGCACCGCGCAGGCAGCGATATCGCCAGTAATTGCACCGGCGCTTTTATTCTCGCTAATAGCGGGCTGCTCGATCACAAGCTCGCAACCACCCACTGGGGCTATGCGGAGCGATTTGGTCAGCAATTTCCACAAGTAAACCTACAACCAAACCAATTGATAACCGAAGACGAGCGCATTTTCTGTGCCGGTGGTGGGATGGCCTGGTACGATTTGGTACTACGCTTGATTGAGCGTTACTGTGGCCACCACGTTGCCTCAGAGACAGCGAAGTCTCATGTTATTGACGCTGCTCGGGGACATCAAGCAGCATATGCGCCGTTGCAGCGCCGAAAATTTCATCATGATGCTGAAATTCTTGCCTTGCAGAATTATCTTGAGCAGCACCTTGCCGAAGCAACCAGCGTTGAGCACATGGCACAATTGACGGCATTGTCTACACGCACTCTTATGCGCAGATTTAAGCGTGCAACCGGAAAAACACCTCAGCTGTATGTTCAGGAACTTCGTGTCGAGCAAGCCAAGCGCCTATTGGATAGCACTCCCATGCCAATCGCTGCTATCGTTCAAAGTGTAGGCTATGAAGACCTCAGCTCATTTAATCGTCTTTTCAAGCGGATTACCGGGCTATCGCCAGGGTTCTACCGAAAAAGTCTTCGAAACTGAGTGCTTCGTCTGGCATTGAGTAAAAATTAACTGGTATAATGAGTTCCAGCTTGTAGAAGCTACACAATTCCACACACTTGACTTGGTAAACACACATGAACTCAATGAAAATTGCATCGCTAGCAGCGTGTATCAGCTGTGCGCTAGGCAGTTCTGTTGCCTTTGCGCAGCAGGCTCCGGAGAATGAAGACGCCGTACTGGAGAAAATTACGGTTACTGCACAGAAACGCACTCAGTCAATTCAGGAAGTCCCCATTTCCATCGCGACACTGAATGGTGACGAATTCAACTCTATCTTTAGTGCCGGTGACGATATTTTATCTATCGCCCTTCGTGTACCGGGTTTGTATGCAGAATCCTCAAACGGCCGTGCTGCGCCTCGCTTCTATATTCGTGGTTTAGGCAACTCTGATTTCGACTTAGCGGCATCGCAGCCTGTTTCCATCATTATGGATGAAGTGGTTCAAGAAAACGTCGTTCTGAAAAGTTTTCCACTGTTTGATGTTGAACAGGTTGAAGTCATTCGTGGCCCGCAAGGTACATTGTTCGGGCGAAATACCACAGCAGGTATTGTGAAGTTCGACTCGGTAAAACCATCCGATGTTTTCGGTGGTTACGGGCGCGTATCATACGGCTCCTTTAACAGCATTAATTTTGAAGGTGCTGTTGGCGGTGGTTTAACAGACGAACTGTCTGCACGTGTGTCGGTGTTGTCACAAGATCGCGATGACTGGATCGACAATGGATTTACCGGTGAAAGCGACGCGCTTGGTGGGTATGATGAAAAAGCCTACCGTGTTCAGCTATTGTGGGAACCAACCAATGATTTTACTGCACTACTCAATGTGCATGGGCGTGATCTGGAAGGCAGCGCCTCAATTTTCCGCGCCAACATTTTTGACCGCGGTTCGAATAACCTGAACCAGAATTATGATCGCGACACGGTTTATTACGACGGTGGCGACGGTAACCCACAGGGTTACGAAGGTTTTGGTAGCTCACTAAAGCTTGAATGGGAACTTGATGGTTTCACAGTCACGTCGATCAGTGCAATTGAGGAAGCCGACGGCTTTTCACGCGGTGATATCGACGGTGGCGTCGTTCCGTTCAGTCTTGATGCCGTTGTTCCTGAAGGCATTTCATCGGCAATTGTTAACGTGTTCGGAACTGACACAGTCACATTCCCTGGCCCGATTTTCACGCCATCAGTCACGCAAGACAGTGCCGACGTAGAACAGTTTACCCAGGAAATACGCTTTGCCAGCAACACCAGCGATGCTTTCCAGTGGCAGGTCGGTGGATTCTATTTTGATTCCAGTTTAGATGTTGAGACCGAGTCATTTGCCTCTTTTGGTTTCGCAGGCGATCAACAAAATACCATTGTTTCTCAGGAAAACACCACATGGGCTGTTTTCGGACAAGGTTCATATGATCTGAGCGATGAATGGAACGTGACCCTTGGGTTGCGTTACACCGATGATGAAAAAGACTTTTTCGTCGGTCAATACGGTCAGCTATGGCTAGATTTAGGCATTCCGGCGGTGAGTGATATTAACCGTGAAGATGACAATCTGAGCTGGGAACTGAGCACCAGTTATCAGCTAACGCCTGATTCTATGGTGTTTGGTCGTGTTGCCAGCGGTTTTAGAGCACAATCTATTCAGGGTCGCGACGTGGCATTTTTGTTGTTCCCGACCACGGCAGAGTCCGAGACCATTATGTCCTATGAAGTGGGTTACAAATCCGATCTTCTCGACAATCGTGTTCGTTTGAATACCGCTGTTTTCTACTACGAGATTGACGATATTCAACTTTCAGCGGTGGGTGGCGCAACTAACAGCAACCAATTGTTGAATGCTGATCAAGGCACTGGCGTTGGTTTTGAAGTTGATTTGGAAGTGTTGGTCACTTCAGATTTCCTAGTCACTGCCGGTTTTGCTTACGCAGACACAGAGCTGAACGACGACACATTAGCAACTGCTGCGTGTGGTTCGGGTCTTTGTACCGTATTAGATCCACTCGATGCGAACGGAAATGCGCTGCTGGATGGAAACTCGTTCCAACAAGCTCCGGAAACCACGTTTAATCTAGCAGGCCGCTACACTTACGAAACGGAAAACGGTGAGATTTACGTTTACGCAGATTATGTGTATCAAGGCGATACCAACATGGCTTTGTACGAGTCAATTGAGTTCCAAACTGATGGTCAGTTTGAAATTGGTCTACGCATTGGCTACATCGATTACGTGCATGATTATTCAATCGCGTTATTTGGTCGAAACATTACTGACGAAGATAATGTAAAAGGCTTTGTTGACTTCAGTAACAACACTGGCTTCGTGAATGACCCTGCGGTTTACGGCATTGAGGCACAGTTCAACTTCTAAGTGGCTGTAGCCATTGTACAAAAAAACCGCTGACTAAACCCGTAAAGTCGGGGTTAGTCAGCGGCTATTAGGGCCTGATTTCGATTCACTGTCGAACTCAGGCCTTTTTTGTGGCTATCAATCTCGTTTATTTATCGAATGATGGGCTCTCATGTACGTACTCGCCTGCGGACTTCTTGCGAGACAATACGCCTTTTAAGTCGTTTAAAATTAAGTATAACGACGGTACCAATAGTAGCGTAATGATGGTTGCAAACAAGATCCCAAAGGCGAGTGAGATTGCCATTGGAATAACGACCTGAGCCTGCAGACTTCGCTCAAAAACGATCGGCATTAGGCCCATGAACGTGGTCAGGGATGTCAAAATAATGGCCCGAAAGCGTTGCGCGCCAGCTTGAATAGCTGACTCGATGAGTGAATGCCCCTCTTTGCGGTAGCGGTTTACAAAATCAACCATGATCAAGCTGTCGTTCACCACCACACCCGACAAAGCAATGATCCCGCAAATCGACAACACACTGACAGATTGCCCCAGGAGCAGATGCCCAACAACCGCGCCCACGATCCCAAAGGGTATAACAGACATGATAATGAGTGGCTGCGAATAACTGCGCAGTGGAATGGCTAACAATGCATAGATCGCAAACAGCGCAAACAGCATGCCTTGCATTAAGCTCACCATGGCTTCCTGCTGCTCGCGCGAATTCCCCTCAACTTTAAAATCCACCTGCGGATAGCGAGCAAGCAAATCGGGGATCACATTAGATGTAATTTCATTCATCGCTTCCGTGGGCTCCAGGATCGCTTTATCCAGCTTTGCGCTGACGGTAACGCTGCGATTTCCATTTACACGGATAATCGAGTCAAACCCCCGACCCAGCTCTATTTCAGCGACTTGCTCGAAGGGAACTTCATCACCGGCGAGCGTGCGAACCCGCATATTTTCTAAATGCCCCACCGACGATCGCTCACTTTGCGGGTAGCGGACCATCACTTTCACTTCTTCATCGCCACGCTGGACACGCTGCGCTTCGGCACCGTAGAAACCATAGCGCACCTGTTGCGCGAGCTGCTGCAATGATATACCCAAAATATCGGCTTGATCTTTAAGCGCCAACTGTATTTCATCAGCGCCGCCACTGAACGTATCATTGATTTCAGTCACACCGGTGTAAGCACGCAGGTATTCTTTCAGATCAACACTGATATTGCGTAGCTCATCGATATTTTCAGAAGAAAATTCAAAACTTAGGTCATCACCGCCCCCCGGGCCGCCCGGAGCACCAATCGTCAGGGTTCTTAAGCCAGGTATTTCAGTCACATAGTCGCGCCATATATCGCTGATTTCGGTGTCTGTGAGTTCCCGCGTTTCGCCCTTAGTCAGCTCAACAAATATCTGCCCCATTAGCGGGCCGTTATCAAACGCAATCGCATGCTTTACCACATCACCGCCACCGTCGGCTTTGACACTTTCTTCCATCTGGTTCATCGCCGCGAGCAATTCATCAATTGCCCTGTCGCGTTGTACCAAGGAAGAACCCGGTTCAAGTTCGACCGACGCCAACATAAAATCACTGGGAATGGTGGGAAAAAATACAAATCGCACTAAGCCGCTACCGAACAGCCCAGCGGTGAGCAATAGCATGGCAATAAAAGTCGCGAGCGTGGTGTAACGATTTTTAATGGCTTTTTCTAAAAATGGCACATACTTAGTTTTGACGAACGTTTTTATGCCTTCCGCAAAAAAGTCTCTAAATCGCTGAAAGCGGTTGGCCTTTGTTGGATCATACGGTTTTAACTTCATGTGCACTAAATGGGCTGGCAGGATCAATTTAGATTCAACCAATGAAAATACTAGGCAGATGATCACCACTAGGCCGATGGTTTTCCAGATAACGCCAAATACCCCTGTGACCATCAACATCGGCGAGAACGCTGCAATCGTCGTTAACACACCGAACGTCGCTGGCATCGCTACTTTTTTAACACCAGCGATAACGTTGTCGGCGGTATGACCTTTCTGATCAATTTCTGTGTAAGCCGATTCGCCCATAATGATGGCATCATCGACCACGATACCCAGCACGAGAATGAACGCAAACAGGCTTAGCATGTTAATCGACACCGCCACTGAGTCCAGCGACATGACCAGCAAAGTGCCTAAAAAACAAACAGGCAGGCCAACAATGACCCAGAATGCCAGCTTGATCTTAAGAAACAAGGACAGCACGATAAACACTAACAACGCACCGAAAAACATATTCTCCAGCATCATATTTAAGCGGTCTGCCAGATAAAACGAACTATCGCCCCAAGAATCCGCTTGTATGTTTGCCGGAAAACTCGCCCGATTGTTGTCGAGATACCGGTTTACCTGCTCAGAGATCTCCAGCGCGTTTTGATCCCCTACCGCGCGCACGCGAATACTCACAGCGGGCTTACCATCAAAACGCGCGTACTGATTGTTTTCGACAAATCCGTCCCGCACTGTTGCCACGTCTTTCAGCAGCAATCGTGTGCCGTCCTCACGAGTGGTCAGCACGATTTCTTCAAAATCCACGCCGTTATAGGCTTGGCCCGTCGTGCGCAATAAAATGTCACCATTCTCAGATTTAATGGATCCGCCGGGCAAGTCGATCGATGACCCTCTAACCGCATTGACGACGTCGGAAAAGGTCAGCCGGAATTCTTGCAAGCGGCGTTCGGTCAGCTCGATAGAAATTTCGTAATCCCTATCACCCACCACGGATACGCTAGAAATACCCGGTAAATTGGCGATATCGTCGCGCATATCTTTGGCAAATTCTTTCAGCTCACGCTCACTCGCATCACCATAAACCGATACCCACATCACGTCTTGTTGTGCCTTAACACGATACACAATCGGTTTTTCAGTGTTGGCTGGAAAACTCGGGATCGCATCTACCTGTGCTTTTGCTTCATCCAGCAGTATTTGCGTGTCGTAGCCATCTTCGACTTCGATTGTCACGGTCGACATGCCTTCAACTGACGTTGATGTGTACTTTTTGATGCCATCGAGATCTTTGATCGCCTCTTCGACCTTAATGGTCACGCCTTTTTCAACTTCTTGTGGCGCAGCGCCTAAATATGGAACTCGAACGGAAATGATGTTCAGCACGAAGTTAGGAAATACTTGTTTTTGAATGACATTCGCGCCGAAAATACCGCCAATGATCAGAATAAACATGAGCAGGTTTGCGGCAACGCTATTGCGCGCAAACCAAGCGATGATGCCGCTGTGTGTATCTATTCTGCTCATACAGATGCCTCGACCTGAGCTATTTCGTCATCTGCAGCATCTTCAACATCGCGTTCCGCTGGCGACGGTTCGTCGGATTGACTTCCCGGCAATCGGACCGGCATTCCGCTGTACGGATTAGGTACTGCGCTGGTAGCCACCTTATCGGTAGGCTCTAGACCACTGCGGATATACACAGATGTTTCATCCGCACGCACCACATCAACTTGCCGTATGGCGATTTCATTATCTGGGGTAACCGCCAGCACAGTGCCATCCAAACGCAGGGTATGACGCGGTAGTACCACTAATCTGTCGGCTTTTCTCCCGGTGATGGTCGCGTTGACGAATTGGCCAAAGCGCAGAACATCGCCGGCTCGGGTTGAATTTTCGTCGCGTAAGTAGGGGTCAGCGACTTGGGCCACGGCATAGATAACACGGCTTCGTTGATCCAAAACACCCTCGGTGCGAACAAGTGACGCCTGCCATTGTTTGCGTTGCCCTGCCACCACTGAGGTCAGGTTGACAGGAAGTGGTTCACCCTTGTCCAACTCTACAAACGCCAGATCCGCATCGGTTAGGGGCAGTCTGACCTCTGCTATGCGTGTCGAGTAAATCATACCCAACGATGTTGCAGAACTCACGAATTGCCCTACATCAACATCTCGCGATACAACCATACCATCATAAGGGGCCTTAATTTGTGTTCGCGCCAGGTTGCGCTGCGCTTTTTCCAACTGCGCCTGTGCCGCTTTCAGACTCGCTTGCTCACGCGCCAACTGTGGCTTGCGCAACCCTAAATCCGGTGCGACAGAGCTGTTGACTGAGCGCCATTCTGTTTCGGCGACACGGCCTCGGGCTACTTCTTCCTGAAGATTTGCCGTCGCTCTGGCCACCTCGGCCTCAGCCAGTTGCACTTCAGTGCGGTAGTCTTCTGACTCCAACGTGAGTAACACGTCCCCTTGTTTAAAAAAGCCACCTTCAACAAACACATCAGCGATACTGTCAATCCGCCCTGATACCTGTGCGGTTAATGTGGTCTCATTCATGGGTAACACATTGCCCTGCGTGCTTACCGTAAATTGAACCGCTTCAAACGCAATGGGCGTAGCACTCACCAGCAAAGCCTCGGTTTCGACCGGTTTTTTCTCTGGCGGCTTTTTCATGGAAATGAGCCCAATCATGGCGATCACCGCCACAATAAGAATGACAATGGGAATGCCTGCTTTTTTAATCGTATTGTTCATTTAAGGCCTTGTTTGAACGCATTTTCACCGCGCTAGTTTAGCCCAACCTAGCCCCCCAACACGATTAAAGATTGTTAATAAATATGTCAGAACCATGTCCACTGCCTGAGCGCTGTGCAAATACAAAAAAGCGGCTTGAGTAAGCCGCTTTTTTAAGTGGAGCTATCATGCGTAATTACAGTGATTTTTCCAACTCAGGTAGAACGTCAAATAAATCACCGACCAGACCGTAATCTGCGACCTGAAATATTGGGGCTTCTTCATCTTTGTTGATGGCAACGATCACCTTAGAATCTTTCATACCCGCAAGGTGTTGAATTGCGCCGGAGATCCCCACCGCAATATACAATTGCGGTGCAACAATTTTGCCCGTCTGCCCGACCTGCATATCGTTCGGTACAAACCCCGCGTCGACTGCGGCGCGAGATGCACCGATGGCAGCACCCAGTTTATCGGCAATACCATTTAACAGCGCAAAATTTTCACCGTTTTGCATACCACGACCTCCGGAAATAACAACATCCGCGGCGGTCAGTTCTGGTCGCTCTGATTCCGTCAACTCTTGAGATACAAATGAGGACTTATCCAGCTCAACCACATCTGCATGGGATTCAACCGGCGCGCTGTTGCCCGTGCCTGCCGCGTCAAATGCCGCAGCGCGAACCGTGACTACCTTCACGCGGTCAGAAGATTGAACCGTCGCAATCGCATTACCTGCATAAATGGGGCGAACAAATGTATCTGCGCTCTGTATTTCAATCACGTCAGAAATTTGCGCCACATCCAACAAGGCCGCTACACGTGGCATGAAGTTTTTGCCCGTTGTTGTCGCTGCAGCAAAAATGTGGGTGTAGCCGTCAGCCATATTAACCACGAGTTGAGCGATGTTTTCTGCAAGCTGATGTTGATAAGCGGCATTATCTGCCAGCAACACTTTGGCTACGCCGTCAATTTTCGCCGCTTCTTCGGCAACCGCCGCACAATCATGACCAGCGACAAGCACTGTAATATCATCACCAGCACGCGAAGCGCCGTGGATCATTTTGTGCGTTTCGGATTTCAGATGCTGATTATCGTGCTCTGCGTAAACAAGAATACTCATGAGATCACCTTCGCTTCATTTTTCAATTTATCGACTAAGTCAGCCACATCCGCGACCTTAACTCCACCTTCACGCACGGGTGGCGGTGATACACTAACAACTTTGACATTGGAAGCCAGTGTTACGCCTAAGTCGGCAGCATTGATGACATCCAATGGCTTACGTTTCGCTTTCATGATGTTGGGCAATGACGCATAGCGCGGTTCGTTCAAGCGCAAATCAGTGGTGACTACTGCGGGTAAACTCAACTTAACGGTTTGCAGGCCACCATCAATTTCACGTGTTACGCTCACACTTTCACCATCAACCGACACTTCTGAGGCAAATGTACCTTGCGGCATACCGGTTAATGCAGCCAACATCTGACCGGTTTGATTGTTGTCTGAATCAATCGATTGCTTGCCTAAAATGACCAACTGTGGCTGCTCTTGCTCAACCACTTTTTGCAACACTTTTGCCACTTGCAAAGAATCCAGATTTTCAGAGGTATCGACCTGAATGCCCTTGTCAGCACCTAGTGCAAGCGCTGTGCGAATTTGCTCCTGACATGCTTTATCGCCGATGGAAACCACCACGATTTCGCTCGCAACGCCTTTTTCTTTAAGACGCACCGCTTCTTCAACAGCGATTTCGCAAAATGGGTTAATCGACATTTTTGCATTGGTCAGATCGACACCTGAATTATCAGGTTTGACGCGCACTTTGACGTTGTAGTCAATCGCGCGTTTAACGGCAACTAATACCTTCATTTTCACCTCGATGAATGGGCTATTAAGGCCCGAGATCCGTAAGTTTGAATACGCAGGCCAGAAAAGACGGTTAAATCTACTGACAGTTGACGTAAACGTCAACCGCATTTACCCTGCTTCACAAAGCGTAATTTACCTGTTTTTATTGAGTTAAAATATTTGTTTAATCAATACTTCTCTATAAAAGCATAAAACATCGGGGAGATGAGTGTGGAAAGAGAATCTATGGAATTCGACGTTGTTATCGTCGGCGCAGGCCCCGCAGGGCTATCAACCGCGTGTAAATTGATGCAACTAGCCAAAGCGGCCGATCAGGAATTAATGGTCTGTGTGGTTGAAAAAGGCAGTGAAGTGGGTGCGCATATTCTCTCTGGCGCCGTGTTTGAACCACGCGCGTTAAACGAATTATTTCCCGATTGGAAAGACAGAAACGCGCCACTCAATACCGCCGTCACCCGAGATGACATTTATTTGCTGAAAGATGAACATAAAGCGACCAAATTGCCGAACGGGATCACACCGAAAACTATGCACAATGACGGTAACTATATCGTTAGCATGGGTAACGTATGTCGCTGGTTGGCTGAGCAGGCTGAGGAGTTGGGGGTGGAAGTGTTCCCCGGCTTTGCCGCCGCCGAGGTGATTTATAACGATGATGGCAGTGTGGGTGGTGTCATTACTGGCGATATGGGTATTGGTGAGCAGGGCCAGCATAAAGAGGGTTACATGCCCGGCATGGAATTACGCGCCAAACAAACTGTTTTCGCCGAAGGTTGTCGTGGTCATCTTGGCAAGGAATTAATAGCCAAGTTTGAGCTAGATAAAGATGCCTCTCCCCAACATTATGCGATCGGCTTTAAAGAAATTTGGGATGTAAAACCTGAGAATCATCAAGAAGGTCTGGTCGTGCACACCGCTGGCTGGCCACTTGATGACGCGACAGGGGGAAGCTACTTATATCACGCGGAGAACCATCAGGTTTTAGTTGGCTTGATTGTCGACCTGAATTACAGCAACCCGCATTTGAGCCCGTTCGACGAATTTCAGCGTCTTAAGCACCACCCGACCATTAAACAGTATCTAGACGGCGGAAAGCGCGTGTCTTATGGTGCCAGAGCTATCGCGAAAGGCGGTTTTAACTCCCTACCTAAAATGACCTTTCCGGGGGGAATGTTGGTTGGCTGTGATGCAGGAACGCTGAACTTTGCAAAGATTAAAGGCAATCACACTGCCATGAAGTCAGGCATGCTGGCGGCTGAGGCAATTTTTGAAGCGATGGCAGACGGTAAAGAAATCACATCTGTTGAGTTATCGTCCTACACCGAGAAATACAAAAACAGCTGGCTGTACGATGAATTGTATCGCTCACGCAATTTCGGTCCTGCCATTCACAATTACGGTACCTTCTGGGGTGGTGTGTTCAATACCCTTGATCAAAACGTATTTGGCGGCAAAATATTCATGAATCTGAGCGATAACGCGCGCGATTACGAAGGCATGAAACTGGCGAGTGAAGCTCAGAAAATCGACTATCCAAAGCCAGATGGCACGCTGAGTTTTGATAAACTGTCTTCCGTATTTCTCTCCAATACCAACCACGAAGAAGATCAGCCATGTCATTTGCAACTCAACGATCCTAGTATTCCTATTCAGGTCAATCTTCCGAAGTACGATGAACCGGCGCAGCGCTATTGTCCAGCGGGTGTGTATGAAGTGGTTGAAGACAATGATGGCAACAAGCGCTTTCAAATCAACGCGCAAAACTGCGTGCATTGCAAAACATGTGATATTAAGGACCCGTCGCAAAACATCCGTTGGGTAGTGCCTGAAGGTGCTGGCGGTCCTAATTACCCCAACATGTAACTGAGTCATTATGCTCAATTACCGGGTACAGCGAGCGGATATCGAGACTGACCAATGGGCCGTGCTTATCCACGGCCTGTTTGGTAGTCTGGATAATCTTAATGTGCTGGCGCGCAGCTTAAAGCCAACAACACACTGTCTGTCCATCGATTTGCCCAACCACGGACAGTCACCTTGGCTGGAGGATATCGGTTTCGATCAGGTGGCAGAGCAGATTGCTGAGGTTCTCAGGCATGAAGGTATTAAGTCCGCGCACCTGATCGGGCACTCTTTAGGCGGAAAAGTCGCACTGCATTACGCGATCACGCACCCCGAAGCGTGCCGTAGTGTGATCGCCGCTGACATCGCCCCTGTCGCCTACCCCAGCAGGCACAGCGCAGTATTCGCAGGTTTGCGCAATGTTGATTTATCCGAAGTCAATGCGCGTAGTGATGCATCGCGTATGCTGTCAGAACATGTAAAGGAACCCCCTACCCAACAATTTTTGTTGAAGAGTTTGAAACAATCAGGCGATAACTGGTCTTGGGCGTTTAATCTTAAGGGAATAATCGATACTTACCCGACCTTTATTGATTGGCCAAATTCAACCGATGTATTTAACGGACCGGTGTTGTTCATTATTGGGGGTGATTCAGATTATGTGACACCCGCGCATCAACAGGCTATTCAGGCACAATACCCCAATGCATCAGCGAAAATCATCAATGGCACGGGCCATTGGCTACACGCCGAAAAGCCCGCGGTGTTTAATAAAATTGTCGGTGATTTCCTTCAACATCACTAGAGCGTGCGATGGCGTGCATAAAGTCGCTGACTGACAATCGTCATGAATAACAAATAATGAGAAAACAAAACGTTTAGGGAGAAGAATGTGAAAAATCGGATCATGAAACACTGATTACCACGCTGGATCAAACCGGCCTGACGAACCTTTTGATTTCCGATGTCAACATGGGCGATTTGTTATTGGTCGCAGATAAACTCGAAACGGCTGGCTACTCTCTTTTCTATCTAAACAGCAACGGCGAAATAAAAGCGGTTGATATCGATTAAAAACCGGCTGCCGTTTTCACAAGGAATGATCAAATCGTCAGGGTAGCAGCGTTGCATCACGTTTAGGCGCAATGGTCCTTTTTTGGCGCTTTTTGGCGCTTTTTGGCGCTTCAAATTTTCCTCTTTAATTCAGTTCGTGGTATATTCTGCGCCTCATTATAGTGAGGTTCTCGGTTTAATGATTGCGGACAATTACGAGCAGATCGAAGCCATCATGCTCAACATCGGGTTGTTGGGGTTATTCTTGCTGATGGGTTACGCTATTCACGACGTGTTGAGCAAGAATAATGTGCCCAAGATAGGCCGTTTTGTGGCATACGGCGTACTAGGTTTAGGCGCTCTCGGTTTCGTTGCAAAAGGCATTATCGAAGTGTTTTACATGAGCATGGGTGTTAACGGCTAAATTATTTTTTGATTCAATTGAGGTAGATTAAATGGCAAGCGTTGGCCTTTTCTTCGGCAGCGATACGGGTAATACAGAACACGTTGCTAAGATGATCCAAAAACAGCTGGGCAAACAGCTGATCGACGTACATGACATTGCAAAAAGCAGCAAAGAGCAGATTGCCGAGTTTGACCTGCTAATTTTCGGCATTCCTACATGGTACTATGGTGAACCTCAGTGCGACTGGGATGACTTTTTTCCTGAATTAGAAGAAATAGATTTTCAAGATAAGCTGGTCGCGATCTTTGGATGCGGCGATCAGGAAGACTACGCTGAGTACTTCCTTGATGCCATGGGTATGATCCGGGATATCGTTGAACCTAAGGGTGCCATTATCGTGGGTCACTGGCCAACAGAGGGCTATGATTTTGAAGCGTCAAAAGGCATGGCAGATGATGACCATTTCGTTGGCCTAGGCATAGACGAAGACCGCCAACCGGAGTTGACTGAGCAAAGGGTAAAAGCGTGGTGTCAGCAAATTCATGAAGAACTGTGTCTTGCAGAGCTTGCGTAGGCAGCGGCATCCACATTAAACGAAAGGCGCTCTTGCGCCTTTTTATGATCAAAGGCGTCTGCCCTACCTTTTCGACAAAGAGTGTAAACGGTCATGTTAAATCCAACTCAACACGCTGAATCTCTTTACAACAATGAAGATTATCAGGCTGCATTAGCCCTCTATCAATCCATCCAAGATAACAGCGCGCACGTTCAGTGGAACATTGCCCGTTGCCAGTGGAAATTGGGCGACTATCACGCCGCATTGAGTGCATTTGAAAGTGCCTTTAATAAAGAATCCTCATTAGTTCACGCGATGAGTCTCGCTAACGCGCATATCATGTTGGGTTCGATTGAAAAAGCAAGGCAGTTGCTGGTGCGGATTAATATGGCTCAACCGGGTTTTGCCAATGCGGCAGTAAACCTCAGTCTATTGCAGTTTTGTGAACAACGTCGAGAAACCGCCATTAAAACGGTGGAAAGAGCATTTCAGCATAACCCAAGTGATCCCAATATCTTAATCACGCTCTATGCGTTCTATACATTAACACAATCGGCGCAAGCAAAAGCGTTGCTGGGGCACTTACCTCACGACATACGCACGCAAAGTCATCGAACATCGATTGACTTTATTTCCGAACAAATAGCCGCAAACCCGAAGATAAAGTTAACCAGTTCCACGCTGGAAAATTTGTCGCTTGCCCTTCAACACGCCAAACTGGAAGGTAGTGTGATTGAGTGTGGCGTGTATTATGGTCGCTCCATCAACTATCTCGCCGCTGAGTACGCTGGTGTCATAGATGGGTTTGATAGTTTCAATGGATTACCTGAAAAATGGAAAGCCGATGAAGCAGAGGGAAGCTATTCGACCGGCGGACAACTGCCAGATGTAGCCACCAATGTGAAGCTGCATCAGGGTTGGTTCGACGACACGCTTCCAGAGTATGCAAAAACGCAGTCTACTCCCATCAAGCTGCTGCATATCGATTGTGATATCTACAGTTCGACAAAAACCATTTTTGATTGCCTCGGCGGTTTAATTCAATCCGGCACCGTGATTGTTTTCGATGAATTTTTAGGCTACCCCGAATACCAGCAACATGAGTTTAAAGCCTTCTATGAGTTTATCGAAAGCTCTGGACTGGAGTTTGAGTTTGTGAGTTTTAGCCTATTGCCTCATGAGGCCACGGTTAGGATCATATCTTAAATTTCTCAACCGCTTGTTTCAGGCTCGACATTTGCGTTTCAATTTCGCTGGTAACCTCAGCCGACTTCTGTGTACTGTGTGCCGCTTGTTCAGCTAATTCTACAATCTGATCCAGGCTATTCGCTGCCTGCTCCAGCAGTACATCCTGATCTTTTGTATCATAAACGATCTGGTCATTAATTTTGGTGAGCGCAAGTACGATCTGGGTAATATCACTGACTTGCTGGTTCACTTTCTGGGTTAATTCTACGCTTTCCTGCGCCTGTTCTCTGCCATCTTTGATGGCTTTAACTGCCTGACTGGCGTCAACCTGAAGCGAGCCTATCATCTTCTCGATTTCTTCGGTGGAGTCATGAGTTCGATTCGCTAGCGTGCGCACTTCGTCTGCGACTACCGCGAATCCGCGCCCTTGCTCGCCCGCACGAGCCGCCTCAATGGCTGCATTGAGTGCGAGTAGATTGGTCTGCTCGGCAATGGTTTTAATCACGTCAAGGATGCTACCGATGTTACGACTATTTTCATCCAGTCGAGCGATAATTTGTGAAGATTGTTCCGCCTGTTGCGCCTGTGCTTCAACTTGCTTTCGGCTGTGGCTCAACAAGGTAATCACTTCCTGACTCTGTTCGTTCGCGGTGCGCAGTTGCTCCATGGACCGCTCGAATTGCGTGAGGTTACTTTGGCTCTTGGTTCTCACTTCGTGCGTATTCTCAGACGTGATCTTGATCTGTTCCCGCTGCTGCCCCACTTGCTCCAAACTGCGCTTACTCATGTCAATACTGCGTCTGGTGGTGTCATCCAACGCGATTTCTTGCTCAAGTATGTTGCCAACCAGCATGCGTAAACTGTTTGAGAGTTCATTCACTTTTTTGGCCAGATTAGCGAACTCACAATGACCCTCATCGCTTAAACGCTGCGTTAGATCGCCCTGGATCAGCTTATCCAGACCCGCATTTACACGCGACAAAGGAGTGACGATACTGCGGGTTGCCAGAACCGCCAAACCCACGACCGCCATTAAACCGAGCACAGCAATAAATATACTTTTGGTGACGTTAAGCTGAACATTTGACAATATATCGTTTTGCCCTGCTAGCGTCTGTTCACTGATTTGCGCGGTGAGTTGATCTACCCCATCCAACATAGCGTTGAGTGATGCTCTGGCGATTTGATTTTGCTCAGCCGCCTGTGTGATCGCGTCGATTTTTGCACGTTGCAACGCAAACAAGCCGTCGTCTTTTTCCAATAGCTGCTTTAACACGATAAACTGTTCATTGAACAACTCGACCAACCCTTCATCATCGATGGTTTCGGCAAGTCGATTGATATAATCCTTATCCACTTCGATATTGCTGACTGCGTATTCCAGATCACCAATAATACGCTCGGTCATTTCGCCATCATTTGAGGCCGAAAGCTCTTTAATGCCTCCCAACATCGGCGACAACTTATTATCGATACCAGTGCCGGCGCCAATCAGCGTTTGCAGACCCGGATCATCACCGCTCAGGTATGATAGGTCGAGCATCAACGCACTGGCTTCATCTGCCGCGTATAGCACTTCTTCTCCCAACGTTCTAATCGTACTATTTAATAGCAGGTGCCGTTTACGCTGTGCATACATGGCTTCACTGGCCACTAAAAATTGTTGTGGCTGCGCAAGCACTGCTAACTGTTCCTTTGATAATAACTGCCGAAGTGCTTCCAAATCCTGTTCGAAGACTGTCTTCGTGGTTTGAAAGCGCGTGTAGTTCTGCGCCAACGCCTCACTATTGCGCTCATGAAAACCGTTAGTGGTAATGTTGGCCAGCTTTAAACTGTTCGCCTGAAAACCGATGATTTTCGCTTGAACCGGCATTTTTTCTTCAACAACTGATTCAGCCGCACTGCGTATATCCACCAAGCCGATGTAACTGAGAAAACTGGTTAACATCAACAGCATGCCCAGAGCGATAAACCCAAATACGATTTTTTGAATAACAGTGAGTTTCATAATGTACCAACAATCTTGCTTTTATGAATCGCCGACACATGGCGTCTGATGAATGCAATGGCTTTTTACCACATCGTACCACTTGGTGACTAGCCGAACGGGACATATTGTAAATAAATTGTAAGGCATTTTTAGCATTTAGACCGGATCCATTCGGCGACTCAGTTTTGCCATTCTGCTATTGTTATTATCGTCTTTCCCTTTTAAATCTTGATAAGTCACCTATAATGGCGCTCATTAAATAAATCAAAGAAGCTTCTGATGGATCAAAATAAAGAACTTAAAAAAGCCGGCTTAAAAGTCACTCTGCCGCGCCTGAAAATCTTGGGAATCCTACAAGAGCCAGATAATCAGCACATCAGTGCAGAAGATGTGTACAAAATATTGATTGAACAGGACGAAGAGATTGGTCTTGCGACGGTTTATCGGGTACTGAATCAGTTTGACGACGCAGGAATACTCAATCGCCATCACTTTGAAGGTGGCAAGTCTGTGTTTGAAATCAGCCATAAAAAACACCACGATCACCTCGTCTGCCTGCGGTGTGGCAAAGTGATCGAATTTGAAGATGATGTGATTGAGAAACGCCAGGAAGAAGTCGCGGCGCGGCACAATATGAAACTTACCCACCACAGTTTATATTTGTATGGTGAGTGCAATAACGGCAACTGCGAGAACGCAGACGATTAGAACGAAAATTTGTGAGTGTGGTAACTGGCGAGTGCTTGTTCCCATACTCGCCCTACTTCACCCTGACCAATCGCTTTACCATCAATTTCCACCACTGGCGCAATCTCTTTACTTGAACTGGTCAGCCAAACTTCATCTGCCGATTTTAACTCATCCAGTCCTATTTGCCGTTCGCTGACCGTCAACGTACCGTCCTTGTGTAGACTGTCTATTACCATTCTGCGCGTGATCCCCGGTAACAATTGATTGTCCAGAGGGGGCGTATAGACCTTACCCTCTTTCACCATAAACACATTACACACGCTTGCCTCGGTGACCAGACCTTGCTCATTGTAGAGTATGGTTTCATTAACCCCTTGATCTTGGCTGTGCTGAAAATGCATCACGTTACCCAAGAGTGAGGTGGATTTTATGTGGCACCGTCTCCAACGCAGGTCTTGTTCGGTGTTCACCTTCAGTCCGGTCACGCTGCGCCGGTCCGCTTTATTTGACGCGGGTATACCAAACGCAAATGCAAACACGGTCGGTGTTACGCCCGTTGGGTATGCGTGAAAACGCTTCGAATCGGCACCCCGGCTTACGTGAATGTAAACGCCAATATGCTCGCCCAGCACGGCTTGGTTTTTGTCTACCAATTGCTGTGCGATCATTTGCCAGTCTGGTGCATGGATATTGTTGTTAAACTCGATGCCAATTTCACGCAACCCATTCGCCATGCGTATGGCGTGCAATTGTCCACCCACTAAGCGCCCAGCGTAACTGGGTATGACTTCATAAATTCCATCACCAAATAGGAAACCGCGATCCAGTGGCGATATTTTTGCATCTTCTATCGGTAAGAATTGTCCGTTGAGATAAGCGATTGTCATGATGATGAGTCTGTATAAAAAATTCGTTGTATCGATAAATCAAGCATACGCCAGTCATTTCTTGCTGTCACTGCATCGGCGCCTGAAAATGAAATTTGCTGATCAATGCTAGTCTGCGCAAGGCGTGGCAGATCAACGTGGGCTACTTTGGCAAGCTTCGGATACCCGCCGAGTGTTTGCCTGTCTGACATCATGATAATCGGTTGACCGTCAGGCGGAACCTGCATCGAACCAAAGGACAAGGGTTCTGAACGCATCTTAAATTGCATTTTTTGCACAGGATTGCCACGAAGGCGCAGCCCCATGCGGTTAGATTGTGCGGTGAGGGTATAAGACTCAGACAACAACCGTCGCCAGGCGAGACGAGAAAACACCTCAACCTGTTCGCCGGGCAAAACTCGTATAGGACCGTGTTGATAAACCCGGCGGATTAAATCCGACAATCGACTCTCATCCACCTCACGCTGATACTGCACATCGGTCGGTGCGCCATACACGGTATCGTTATAATTCAGCGCCTTACCGTCATTAGCCAGACCTCCGGCGTTTTCGCGCGCCACGGTGCACCGACTGTTGTAGCGTGTACCCGAGTCGATACTGAACGACACGCCTAGATAGAGCCTAGCCGCGTTCGGCTGGATGACCAGTTGTAGAACATCGCCTTTCTCAACGTGCACGGCTTTCCACTGTTCAATAGGCTGTTGATTGAGCTCACAATGCGCCTTTCCTCCGGTGATGGCTATGCGCAATGGTCGAGCAAAAACAGCGCGAAATTGTCCGGCGGTAATCTCAACTTGCGCGGCAGGCTCAGTGTGTTCGAGCAAGCGGTTATTGATTGTGTAAGCAAACCAGTCCATCGGGCCACTCGCACTAATACCTTGTGCCTGCATCCCGCGCCGACCGCTATCCACAATACAGGACAATGCCGCGGTTTCTTTGACCTGAAATAATGCGTCACTCATCGCCACTCACATCCCGAAATGCGACGGTATCGCCAATCTTGAAATTTAATGAGAGTAATGTTTTGCTGTGGCGGGCATAGCGCCCGATCAAATGCCACCCGCCCGGAGATTCAGTGGGATAAATAGCAGTATAGGCGTCTGCTATCGCTAACGTACCTGCGGGAACGACCGTTCGTGGTTCATCACGACGCGGTAATTGTAAGCTATCAGGCAACTCGCCAAGGTAAGCAAAGCCCGGAGAGAATCCGATTGCGTAGACGCGCAACGCAGCGTCACAGTATCGCTGAATAAACGCGTCACGGTCCATCCCGAGTGAACTGCACACGCGGTTTAAATCAAGCTCATCGGCACGGTCGAATACAATATCTATGGTGTGATGCACCGACGTTATTGACTCGCTGTGTCGTTCTTCTAAGCCGTCAAGCCACTGTAAAACATGATAGTGATCGACGCTTAGCCCATCGTATTGCAACATCAGCGTATCAAAAGCGGGCACGCATTCTTCAAGCCATGCTGGTGCTTGAGCAAGAATATGGCGATGCAGTTGCGCGACGCGGCTATTTTGTTGAACCAGCGTATCACCCTGAAAATAAATCGTGATGGCATTCTCAGCGCTCAACAAAAAATGTCGCACTGACCATTGTGTCAGCCAGCGCTGCTTCACGATGACATTTTAATGATGTGTTGAAGCGAACGCGCGATCGACAGAGCCTTGGGATTATCGCCATGTACACACAGTGACTGTGCAACAACATCAAGCTCCGATCCGGTGCTATCAATGACTTTACCGTGCTCGATCAGCAATCGCCCTTGCTCAATCGCTTCCTGTGGCGTCAAAACTGCCCCTTTTTCGCTGCGCGGCGTCAATGACCCATTGGCTTGGTAACGTCGGTCAATAAAGGCTTCAGCGATAAGCGTTAATGACTGGGGTTTGCATTCGGCTTGCCAATGCGAAAAGTGAGAGTGAGCCTGAAGCATTAAGTCAAGATGTGGAAAGTTTGCCATTGCCGCATAGACCGCATGGCGTACCTTATCATCGCTGACACAGTCATTATACAACGCACCGTGAGGCTTCACATACGTAAGCCGACCTCCCCAGCATTGGGTCAGCCCCTCAAGCGCCGCAATCTGGTATCGTAAACAGGCAGCCAGTTCATCTGCCGCCATGCTCATATGCCGCCGACCGAAGCCGACTAAGTCAGGATAGCCAGGGTGTGCACCAATACGCACCTTCGCCTCTATTGCTCTACGCACCGCTTTTTCGATAGTAGAGGGATCACCTGCATGGAACCCGCAGGCAATATTTGCTTGGTCAATTGAATCGAAAATGGCATCGTCGACCGACATGGACCATGGGCCAAAGTCTTCACCCAAGTCACAATTTAATTGCATGGCATGTTCCCTGATCTTTCGGTTCTGCTTTGTTTCAACAGTGCGTATGATAGTACGATGTTTTGTAAAGAATCTGGAACTAATGATAACAGTTGGCACAATGAATCGTCTAACGGTGGTAGACGAACTACCGTTTGCATACGTTCTAACCGATGAAACGTCTTCTGACTCGGTAGCGCTCACCAGTATACACGCCCCTAAAGGCTGTAAAATCGGTATGCAACTCGACGTATTTGTATACTATGACCATGACGGTGCCCTCGTCGGAAAAACCTCGCCGGCTAAACTTCAGCGTGACAAATGCGCATTGTTAACGGCTGTCGGAGTGACTGATTTTGCGGCATTTTTTGATTGGGGCCTAGAACGTGACTTGATGGTACTCAAGCATGATCAGGAACGTCCGATAGCGGAAGGTTTAGACTACCTTGTTCATCTCTACCACGATGATGATACCCAGCGCTTGCTGGGCAGTACCCGTTTGCACTATTTCTATCCTGAAACACTGGAAGACAATTCGTTAAGCGCAAAGTCGCCGGTAAAAGCCATGGTGTACGCTAAAACCGACTTAGGTTACAAGGTTATGATCAACGACGCGCTATTGGGCTTAATGTTTTTCTCAGATGCTGTGAAACCTTTGCGTACCGGTGATACTTTTAACGGTTTCGTCAAGCAAGTGCGCAGCGATGGTAAAGTCGACGTTAGCATGACAATTGATGGTATTGAACAACGCAAAAGCCTGGAGCAACAGATACTGGACGATCTGCAAGCTCATGGAGGTCTGTCCACACTGACCGACAAAAGCCCTCCGGAAGAAATCTACGCTCATTTTAATGTCAGTAAGGGCGCCTATAAAAAAGCGATTGGCACCTTGTTTAAGCAAAAGAAAATCCTGCTTAGTAAAGACAGCATCAAACTGATTTGAATATTTACGGAGGCCAATGCGAATGAAAACAACGGTACACTGGCAAGGCGATATGCGTTTTGAAGGTATAACGGATACGGGCTATACGACGCAAATGGACGGTGATGGAAAGGCTATATCGCCTATGGAATCGGTGCTTGTCGCGGTAGGCGCGTGCTCATCTGTCGACGTGGTTGAGATTATGAAAAAGTCGCGTATTGACTTACGCAGTTGCCGCTGCGAATTGCAGGCACAGCGCTCTGAAACAGCGCCGCGCGTGTTTGAGAGTATACACGCACACTATGTGGTCAGAGGCGAAGGCATCAAAGAGCATCAAATCGCCCGAGCGGTGAAGCTGTCAGCTGAGAAGTACTGTTCGGTCATGTTGATGCTGCACGGTAGCGTGAATATCACCACCAGCTATGCTATTGAAGAAATAGCGTAATTCGCTATCAATTGGTTTTTTTAACCGGTTGGGAGTGAGTATATTTACCAATAGGCGTTTTTCTATTTATGTAAACTATTGATACAAATAGGTATTTATATTTCCATAGCGTTGGCACAAGTGATGCTCTGAGATGGGAAACAACACATTGGAGTATCACTCATGGAATTCTCAACACACCGAAATCGCGCAAATTGGCTAAAACGGGTCACGTCGATATTACTACTTGCTGTTTTGGCGGGTTGCGGTAACGCCGATGCTATCGACACCACAGCAACGAAAGAAGACGACAAAATCGTCGCTATTCCCGTTGAAGCTGCCACGGTTTCATCTGGCGACATCAGTTCGCATTATGTCACTACCGCCGTTCTTGAAGCGAAAGAGGAAGCCTTTGTGGTTGCGCGGGCCTCAGGGATAATCGATGCAATATACGTGGAAGAAGGTGATTACGTCGAAAAAGGTCAAGTACTGGCACAACTCGACCCTAAGCGATACGAGCTTAATGTCGAGAAAGCAAAAGCTGATTTACAGGGCCTCCAAAAAGAGTTGGATAAAATTCATAAGGTCTATTCGCAACGGCTTGTCAGCGACGACACGGTCGACAAACTCACTGCCCAACATGCATCAGCACAAGCCCTACTCGCGCTTGCCGAACTCGATTTAAAGGAAGCTACCATAGTCGCTCCTATCAGCGGCTTTATCGCCGAACGTAACGCCAAAGTGGGTAACCTGACAGAAAGCTTCCAACGCGAGCGTATGTTTCACATTGTACAGCAACGTGAGTTACTCGGGATTGTTCATTTACCTGAAAAAGAATTAGCCAACATTCAAAAGGACCAGCAGGCCACGCTATCGATTCAAGCCATTGGCGCGGCACCTGTGACCGCCTATGTTCAACGTGTTAGCCCGGTGGTAAATGCGCAAACGGGCACATTTAAAGTCACGCTTCGAGTTCCCAATGAACAAAATCGCCTGATGAGTGGCATGTTTGCTGAAGTCTCATTGCAATATGCAACACATCAAAACGCGACTTTACTGCCACGCCGTGCATTGTTATCCATTGATAATAAAGACAGTGTTTTTGTCGTCACTGATGGCGTTGCCAATAAAGTCGACATTGTGACTGGGTTCCAAGACGCACAGTTCGTTGAAGTGTTATCCGGGCTGTCTGGCACAGAAACCGTTGTCACTGCCGGTCATCACAACCTGAAAGATCAGTCTCCCGTCGAAGTGATCAGCGCCGCAGCGCCCAATACCTTGGGTTAAGTACCCCGCATAAGGATTAAACACAATGAAACTTGTTGATTTAGCGGTTAAACGGCCCGTTGCTATCTGTATGTTTACGTTTGCAATCTTGTTGTTTGGCATGGTGTCCTTGTCACGACTCAGTGTCAGCCTGTTGCCAGAACTCTCCTACCCAACCCTCACTATTCGAACCGACTATGACGGCGCAGCACCTGTTGAAGTCGAACAATTGGTTTCTAAACCGATTGAGGAAAGTATTGGTGTCGTTAAAGGTATTCGCAAAGTCACCAGTACCTCGCGACCCGAACAGTCAGACGTGGTGCTTGAGTTCAGCTGGGGTACGGACATGGATTTTGCCAGTTTAGAGGTTCGTGAGAAGTTGGATGTGCTGCAATTGCCACTCGATATCGCTAAGCCGCGGCTGCTGCGCTTTAATCCAAGTCTGGATCCGATTATTCGAATGGGATTAGGGTTTGCCGATAGCTCACAAGGCGTGAGCGTGGCGCAAATGAAAGGATTGCGTCAATACGCCGATGAACAAATTAAACGCCGTCTTGAGTCTGTTGAAGGTGTCGCGTCAGTGCGTGTGGGTGGCGGACTCGAAAATGAGATCCATGTACTGGTCGATCAAGCCAAAGCGAGCCAACTGAATATTGATCTCAACACCGTGGTCGGGCGCTTAAGACAGGAAAATGTCAACACCGCGGGGGGGCGGATCAACGATGGAGCTCAGGCGTTTTTAGTGCGCACACTCAATCAGTTTGAGTCCCTTGATGATATTCGTAACCTGTACATCGTCAATCGCGAGCAGCGCAATATTAGGCTTGGCGACATTGCACAAATCACTGCAGCGTACAAGGAACAGGATGCGGTAACCCGGTTCAATGGCTTTGAAGGCAGTGAAATTGCGATTTACAAAGAAGGCGATGCTAACAGTGTGGCAGTGGCTGAGCGGGTCGACGCCGCGTTAGCTAATCTGCGCGAACAGATCCCTGCTCAGTATGAGCTGACTGAGGTATATGACCAAAGTGAATTCATTTCGCGCGCCATCAGTGACGTGAAATCAGCCGGATTAATCGGTGGCTTACTGGCCATGCTAATCATCTACTTATTCCTGCGTTCGTTCTGGCCAACACTGATCATTTCAGTGTCTATTCCGGTCTCGATTATTGCCACGTTCAACCTAATGTATGGAAACGGGATCAGTCTCAACATCATGAGTTTGGGCGGAATAGCACTGGCGATTGGTTTACTGGTGGACAACAGCATTGTTGTGCTTGAGAACATTGACCGCCGCAAACGTGTTGGCGACAACCCCCGAGCAGCAGCACAAAACGGAACCAAGGAGGTCTCCAGCGCAATCATTGCCTCTACACTGACCACAATGGCTGTATTTTTCCCCCTCGTGTTTGTCGAAGGGATAGCCGGTCAATTGTTTCGCGATCAGGCCCTCACTGTGACGTTCGCGCTACTGGCTTCTTTGGTAGTCGCGCTCTCCTTAATCCCGATGCTGGCAAGTCGGCAGCGCACACATGCGTCGCCTGAATCGGTTGATCCCGCATTTGCGACTACGCCCTCTATACCCATCAGTCAACGCAAGGGATTGAGTAAAGTGACGGCGATCGTGTTATGGCCGTTCGCGCTGGTGTTCCGTATCCTTTTCGTTGGCCTACCCGCTGCATTATTTTTGTTCGCTATCGTGGTGTGGCGGATCATCGCAAAGATAGGTTATTTTGTTTTTCTGCCATTGTGTTGGTTGTTTAATCACGCTTTTAGCGGTCTATCCGCGCTGTACAACCGACTACTCAATGCCGCACTGAACGCGCGCATCGTTACGCTCTCATTGATTGTTGCCACCAGCGCTGCCTCGGTTTTACTGATACCACAGTTGGGAATGGAGTTGATCCCGAGAATGGCGCAAAACGAGTTCTATCTTGAGATCAACCACGCCACAGGCGCACCCATTGGAGAAACAGACCGAACTTTACAAAATATTGCCCAGTTCGCCCAACAACTGGAAGGGGTAGAGAGAACCTACTCAATAGCAGGCACCGGTAGTCTGGTGTCAGCATCCCCATCACAAGGCGGCGATCACTGGGGCAAGATAAACATCGTTGCAAAAAAAAATGCTTCAGCGCAGGACGTGGCATCTATTCAACAAGCGCTACGCGATTACAGTGCCGGTTTCATCGGCGTCGAAACCCGTCTCGGTTTTCCCGAGCTGTTTACCTTTGCATCGCCCATCGTGATCGAGATCAGCGGTTATGATCTTAAGGCACTGCAATATCATGGCGAACGCATCGCTGAGCAGGTAGAACAACACTCTAGATTTACTGACGTAAGTTCTACGTTACGCGCAGGTAACCCAGAGTTGTCAATCAACTTTAATCACGCACAGCTCAATCAATTGGGTTTGAGTGCGTCGAGTGTATCGCAGTTGATTGCCAGCAAAGTGGGCGGCGATGTTGCCACCCAATACAGTGTTGGCGATCGTAAAGTGGATGTGTTGGTAAGAACATCAGAGCGCCAGCGCGATTCGATTGCAGCAATCGGCAATATTATTGTTAACCCAAATTCATCAGAACCGGTCCCACTGCGCGCTGTGGCATCACTCACCATGGATGTGGGCCCCAGTGAAGTGACGCGTGTGGGTCAACAGCGCGTTGCCCTGATTGAAACCAATTTGGCACACGGTGACCTTTCAGAAGGCGTTGAGGCGATCCAGGCTATTTTGCGCGACTACCCTTTGCCTTTGACAATGAATACCAAAATAGCCGGGCAAAGCGAAGACATGCAGACCAGTTTCACGTCGTTACAATTCGCTTTGGCATTGGCGGTATTCTTAGTGTATCTCGTTATGGCATGTCAGTTTGAATCGTTATTTCAACCGCTGCTCATTCTGATTGCTGTGCCACTGGCCGGCGCAGGATCGGTATATGGTCTGTGGTTGACAGGAACTCACGTCAGTGTCGTGGTGTTTATTGGCATGATTATGTTGGCGGGTATTGTCGTCAATAATGCCATCGTATTGATTGACCGGATCAACCAGCTGCGCGAACAGGGCATGGCGAAAACACAAGCGATTAAACAAGCGGCGAGTCATCGGTTGCGTCCCATTATAATGACCACATTGACCACTGTTCTGGGTTTACTCCCAATGGCATTAGGCACGGGTGACGGCGCGGAAATGCGCATCCCCATGGCTATCACCGTTATTTTTGGGCTGCTGTTCTCTACCCTACTTACGCTGGTGTTATTGCCGGTTATGTACAGTTTATTCGAGCGCAAATCATTCAATGTCGAATCACCTTCGCATGAGGTGACCGTACATGGATAATACAAACCACTCAACCCACTCAACGAAAACGCAGCTCGGTGCTGCCGCGTTAGCGCGCTTTGCCATGCGCCGACCTGTCACCGTGTGCATGTGTTTTCTCAGCTTGCTGGTGTTTGGCATTATTGCGGGTCGCCTGCTACCGCTGGAAAAATTTCCTGGTATTGATATCCCGCAAATGGTGGTGCAAGTGCCGTACAGCGACGCGACGCCAGCAGAAATCGAACGCATGATCACACGCCCGGTGGAGGAGGCTGTCGCATCGATGTCGGGTATTAAGCGCCTCTACGCAAATTCATTTGAAGACCGCGCTGAACTTTTTGTCGAATTTGCGTGGGACGAAAATATCAAAGCCAAAAGCATTGAGGCGCGTGAAAAAATCGATGCAATACGCCATCTCCTACCCAATGACGTTGAGCGTATTTTGGTCTTCAAGTTCAATACCAATGACATGCCAATATTTCAGTTGCGGGTATCAAGCGAGCGAGACTTATCCAGTGCGTATGATTTATTGGAACGCAATCTGAAACGCCCGATGGAGCGCGTACCTGGCGTGTCGAAAGTGGAGCTATACGGTGTATTAAAAAAGCATATTGTCATCCGTATTGATCCTGAGCGCGTGACCGCCCTGAATGTCGATGTGAATCGACTGTCAACGACGCTAAGAGACGCTAACTTTGCTATCAATGCGGGCCACATCACCGATTTAAACCAACAGATCACGCTGATGCCGCAGGGCGAGTTTCGCCAGTTAGACGATATCAAGCAGTTATTGATACGCCCCGGCGTGACCTTGGGAAATATTGCAACTGTGACTTATGAAACACCACCGCGTAATGAGGGCCGGCATCTTGACCGTACATACGCGGTCGGGTTTAACGTGTTTCGGGAATCGGGCAGCAACCTTGTTGAAGTCTCTGATAGCGTTATGAAGGTGATTGATGAAGCCAAACAAAACCCCGCTTTCAATGGCATCAGCCTGTTTGTTATGGATGACGTCGCTAGCAGCGTGACTGAGTCCTTGTCTGACTTGATCGGTGCAGGTTTAATCGGCGCCGCATTATCGATTGCCATTCTGCTTGTGTTTTTGCGTCAACTTTCTACTACCTTGATTGTCGTGCTCTCAGTCCCCTTTTCAATATGCATTACGTTAGGCATGATGTATTTGTTCGGTTATACCCTGAACATTCTGTCGTTGATGGGTTTAATGTTGGCGGTAGGCATGTTGGTAGATAATGCTGTCGTGGTTACCGAAAGCATCTTTCAGGAGAAACGACCCGGCGTTGACGCACGCATCGCCACCGAACGCGGTGTCGCCAATGTCAGCCTGGCCGTTTTTGCTGGCACGGCTACCACCGCCATCGTATTTCTTCCTAATATCGTAGGGGTCAAGATTGACGTCACCGTCTTTCTGGAGCACGTGGCCATCGCCATTTGTATCTCACTGTTTGCTTCATTGATTATTTCCCAAACATTGATCCCCTTATTGGCCAGCAAGATCAAGCCACCACAGCGCAACCTCGCGGTTTCAAATGGTCTGTCGAGGTATCAGAAAATACTTCGATGGACACTGAATAATCCCGTCAAAACCAGTTTGTTTGCCGTGCTTGTCTTGTTCAGTACTGCGATTCCCATGCAGTATGTCACGCAAGATGGTGATGGAAATAATAATAACGAGCGTATTTGGTTGAACTACCACATGCAAACTAACTACACGTTAGAAGAGGTCGAAATGACCGTAAACAAGATGGAGGCATTTCTGTACGCCAATCAGGAAGCCTTTCACATTAAGCAGGTGTACAGTTACTTTAACCCCGGTCATGCTGTCAGCGGGATCACGTTAAAGGACAATTTGCCAATACCGGTCAAAGAATTGAAAGAAAGGATCCGCGCTGAAATGCCAACCTTTGTGCGCGCTAAGCCGTCTTTTCAGTGGGACACCAATGATGGCGGCGGTGTGAGGATGACGATGCTCGGTGAGTCGTCTGAGCGATTACTGGAACTGAGTGAGCAAATCGTTCCTATACTTGCCAGTCTGCCAGGTTTGACCGATGTTAAAGCGGATACGGGCGCGCTGCGCCAAGAGCTACAGATCCGCATTGATCGCGACAAAGCATTTCGTTTTGGGCTGAATGCACAAGACGTTGCCAACCTGATCAGTACCGCTTTGCGTGGTTCAGCGTTGCGTACCTTCAGACACGACCCCAATGGCGAAATTGCCATTCGGCTGATGTACGGCGAGGAATTGCAATCATCGGTTGCCAATCTTAAAGCGCTCACTTTACGTCGCGATGGCAGTCAGCAGATTACGCTTGATCAGGTAGCGACGATCCGTGTCGAGCGGCAATTGGCGCAAATTAACCGTAGCTATCGTCAAACGGCGCTATCCATTGGCGCCAATTTAAATGACAACGTGACGCTGGAAGAAGCGAAAGCCCAAATCGAAAAAGCGATGCAACTGGTGGAACTGCCAGTAGGCTACGAGTGGATGCTGGGCGGCAGTTTTGAACGCCAAGATGAAGCAAATGCCGTTATGCAAATGAATATGTTGCTCGCGGTTTGCATGATCTACGTGGTGATGGCTGCATTGTTTGAGTCGATACTCCTGCCGACGGCCGTTATCACCTCGTTGCTGTTTTCATTCACCGGTGTGTTTTGGGCGTTTTTTGTCACAGGCACCAGCATGTCAGTCATGGGTATGATCGGCATGTTGATTTTGATGGGTATTGTGGTGAATAACGGGATCGTATTGGTTGATAGGATCAATCAGCTTATTCATGAGGGAATGACCCTTTTTGATGCCGTGCTCCAAGGCTGTGGCTCGCGCATAAGGCCCATCTTGATGACGGTGGCAACCACGGTACTTGGCCTTATTCCTTTGGCCATTGGAACAACACGCATCGGTGGCGACGGACCGCCCTACTCGCCGATGGCAATCGCCATTATCGGCGGCTTATTGTTCTCCACGCTCACGAGCTTGATACTGATCCCGTTGACCTACATATCGTTGCTTAAAATGCGCCATAAAACCCAAACGCTCTGGCGGCGTTGTCAACACATGGTGTCCAAGCGTCTGCCTGCCTAATAAGATTGTGAGTAGCTAAGACAAAATCGGCCGCACTACAGCGGCCGATAAATCTAAAAGCTATTCGTATTTTCGCTCGCGTTTAACTTCAATCGTATCAATGTAGCCATGCCATGTGGCGTACCCAATTAACGGCATTAAAAAGATAAAGCCCACAAAACCGGTAACAAAACCAATCGCAACAGCGCTGAATATGATAGCGCCCCAGATGAGCATAGGAACCTTATTTAACCACACAGCATTCATGCTGGTGAGTACAGCTGTAGCGATATCGACCTTACGCTCCATCAATATTGGTTGGGTAAATGCACTGATAAAAAATACCAATAGCGTGAAACCCGCTCCGACAATCGTTCCCAAGGCTAGAAAGGGTAGTAAATTTTCAAGCGTATTGTCTAAGTATTCGGGATAAAGCGCGTGGATCAGAGACGCGACTCTCAACCAGAAAATCATTAATACCATCAACAAGATTCCAAAGCCCCATTCGTTGACTGCGTTTCGGCTAATGGCTTTAAGCGAGTGCAGCATCGTTGGCTTATGCCCCTTCTCTAGTTCCCAACTGATATCGTACAGCCCAGCCGCTAAGAAAGGACCAATGAGCATAAAACACACAATGGCAGGCATGATCACCAAGTGCCAACCGGTCAATTGGACTAAATAAGCAATCATCCATGGAATAATCGCAAACATAATTCCATAGGCGACACTCAATCCTGGCGTGCGAAGAAAATCTCTCAAAGCCAAGGAAAGCCACTTAATCGGGTCGCCAACGTCCAACTGTTTACAGGGTATGACACGTGCAATTTTGCTGTCCGTAATGGCATTGTGCGGTGTTTCTTTGAAATGCTGAGACATGCTTGATCCTTTTACTGAAGAACGATTAATTGAACCGATAGTGCTCACTGATTAGTCAATACGATGACATAGCAAACAATAGTTCACAGCTCGTTAACAATTATAAGGGTATTTTTTAAAATTTCTCAGGGTTTTTTTAGCGCTGGATCAATAAAGGTGCGTTGATAATTTACTCAGAATGGGATGGGTATTCACTGAAAAAGCATCCCCCCCCATGTTAGTCAGTAATGGGCTGCCAGTACAAGGTGGTGTTGAAATGATGTCGCAATGCCGCGTTCAGTGAACCAAATCGCGTAACAAGCTGGTCATAGCCGAGCACGCATTGCAGTGAAAAGCGATGGCAATTATTGCCGATAACATCGTAGTCAGCGAATTGATATACCTGAGCGATTGCTCGCGCAGCACAGCCCTCACTCACCAGTGGGGTGCGCGATTCATCACACGCAACATAAATACGGTTGCCACTACGATCTTTAAGAAATCGTTGCGGCGAAATGGCGCGCACCAAACCGTTTCCGCGCAGCTCAATGATGTTTCCATCGACCCAGATACCGGAGTGTTGAAAAACTTCATAGATCCCGCAACACACCACGCTGCCATTGGCTGGCTCAGAAACGAGGCGGCATTCACCCGGAAAGTGTTTAATATCACCTCGTGACTTCAATCCGTCCCGACTCAGTTTGGTTCCTGCAACGGCGGCAAGCACACCTGCGCCTAACCATATTAAGGGTAATGCCATATCGACTTCTACCGGATGTTCAATAAAACCAAAATAACACGCTCTAGTTAGATTGCTGATTTATCGCTTACAGGGCAAGTAATAAGATGTAACGTTAAATTTCAGCGCTGAACCAAGTTTCTCTTAACATCAACCAAGCGCCTGTATTACTCTACCAGCCCGGTGACATAACCTATTGGAAAAGAGCATGATACAGGTCGGCAAATCGAAAAAATTGGATAATGTGTGTTACGACATCCGAGGTCCGATTGCCGCACAAGCGCGTAAATTGGAAGACGAGGGGCACCGTATCCTTAAACTGAATATCGGTAACCCTGCCCCTTTTGGGTTTGATGCGCCGGACGATATTCTTAAAGACGTTATTCGCAACCTGCCCACAGCACAAGGCTATTCAGATTCAACCGGCATCTATGCCGCGCGTGTTGCTGTGATGCAGTATTATCAGTCCATGGGCATCAAGCACACATCAGTGGATGATGTGTTCATCGGTAACGGTGTCAGCGAGATGATCATGATGTCAATGCAAGCTTTGCTTGATACGGGCGATGAAGTACTTCTGCCCAGCCCAGATTACCCCTTATGGACAGCAGCGGTGAGTCTTTCATCAGGAACCCCTGTGCACTATCGTTGCGATGAGAGCCAGCAATGGTTTCCAGATGTTGAAGATATAAAAAACAAAATTACACCGAAAACAAAAGCCATCGTACTGATCAACCCCAATAATCCGACGGGCGCGGTATACAGTAAAGCGTTATTGCAACAGATTGTTGAGGTCGCCAGAGACAATAATCTGGTTATTTTCAGCGATGAGATTTATGACAAAATTGTTTATGACGACGCACAACACCACTGTATTGCTGCATTGGCCGAAGATATAGTATTCGTCACCTTTAGCGGACTGTCTAAAAATTATCGGGTGGCAGGTTTTCGTGCTGGATGGATGCTGGTCAGTGGCGAAAAGCGCGCGGCAAAGGAGTATATTGAAGGGCTGACCATCCTGTCTTCAATGCGCATGTGTGCTAATGTGCCATGTCAGCATGCGATACAAACGGCGTTGGGTGGTTACCAAAGTATCAACGAGCTTATTCATGATACCGGCCGACTCAAAGTACAACGTGATTTGGCGTACCGCCTGTTGAACGAGATCGACGGGATAAGTTGCGTAAAACCGTTCGGCGCGATGTACCTTTTTGCCAAAGTAGACGCGCAAAAATTTAATATTCATAACGATGAACAAATGATCATGGATTTACTCAACAAAGAGAAGATCCTGTTGGTTCACGGCAGCGCGTTTAACCTGACCGATGGCATTTACTTTCGGCTGGTGTTTTTACCTCATCAAGACGAACTCAGTGTGGCGTTACAACGTATCGCCGACTTCTTTAGCTATTACAAACAGGGTTGAACCGTGATCTCGCACCTTAAACAAAGTACGTTTCTCGCGTGGATATTGCGCATGCCGCTGATCAAGCGATGGGCGCTGATGCATTCTGTCAAAAACGAAAATGTCGCTGAGCACTCGCATCAAGTCGCTGTCATCAGTCATCTTTTGGCGGTGATCAAGAATCATTATTTCAAGGGAACGATTAGCCCCGAGCGTGCGGTCACCATCGCGTTGTACCACGAAATTTCAGAAACCAAGCTACAGGATATCAACCACGTTACCAAGTATCACAATCCCGAACTGACGAAGGAATTCAAAAAACTGGAAGAAATGGCAGAGCTGGAATGCTTGCAAACGCTTCCCGAAGCGCTGCAAGATACGTTTAAGCCATTGATAGTGCAATCCGCGGTTGACCCTGAATATAAAAAGCTGGTGAAGGCAGCAGATTTGATCGCAGCTTATCTAAAAGCGTGCGATGAAATCACATTTGGAAATCGTGAATTTAATCATGTTAAAACGCGTCTAGAGGCCATGCTGAGCACCTACGTAGATACGATGCCAGAGGTGGATTTCTTCTTAAAAACTTTCAAAGACAAATGCCTTGTTAGTGTCGACGAACTTTCTGAGTAACGCCACGGCTGATGCAGCCTGCCCATGTGGTTCGGGGCGCGCGCTGACAAACTGCTGTCTGCCTCTGCTGACAGGTGATTCATCTGACACGGAAGCAATACGCTGTGAGCAATTAATGCGCTCTCGTTACAGCGCGTATGCACTGGGTTTTTATGATTACGTGTTATCCACTTATGCCACCGAGACCCGCCCCAGCTTAACCGCACAGCAGCTGCGTAATGAGAACCGACAGACACAATGGCACAGACTGGTGGTTACTGCAGCATCGCACAATAGCGTTGATTTCAGCGCGTACTATTCTGAGCCCTCAGCGATGGGGTCTGCTTCGCGCACACTGTTTTTGCTGTCAGAGCACTCGCGCTTTATTCAAGAGGACGGGCGCTGGCGCTATTACGATGGCGACATCAAAGCCGAAAGTGGTCCGATTAAACTGGGCCGGAATGAGCCGTGCTTCTGTGCCAGCGGGAAAAAATTCAAACGTTGTTGCGGCGCCCGCTTTTGAGCTTCACGTTTTGCACCTAATGATTAGCTTCCTCGAAAGACAGTAAACCGTATTCATTAATTGCTGCACGCGCTTTTGCAGAAAGCTCCGGATTCTCCAAGATCATCATTCTGCGTTGAAAAAACCGTTGTTCCTCAATCACGTCACCAAAATAGCGGTCAAAGATGGGATCAATCTTATCTTGTGCAAGCGCCAACAATAATCCCTTCTCCAGTCTTTCCGCCAACTCCGGATAAGCCGGTGATACAAACAGCATGTTCGCTAACGGGTATACCAACGCAACATGTTCATCCACAATAAGGTTCAACGCGCGATATTTTTGTGCCTCCGCCTCAACCTCGTTAAGACTGCGCGTTAGGCAGTCAAACCGCTTTCGTGCCAGCATTTCAAGTAAGCTCTTGTACCGGGGTGACGTAGATACCGATACATTATTGGCCAGTAGTATATTGGTGTCTGGCCAATGTGAGCCACTGCCAATCACTAAGCGCTGCTCTCGCAAGTCACGAACATTGCGCACTGACTTAAACAAATTGGGTTCCGCGCCGCGGATAACACAAACCCTCAAGCCAAGCAGCCCTTTATCCAGCGGAAAGTAGATCGGCAATAAGGCGTCTTCGCGAGATTTTTGGTTACCGAGCACGGCAACATTGACCAGCTCGCCACTGTGCATTTCTTTGACGGCCCGGCCCTGCTCCATGGATACTGACAGCGTGATTGAAACAGGCCCGTATTCAGCTTCGGTCAGTTGTGTAAACAGGTGTATATAATCATGCATGCCGGGGATATCGGCATCCCTATCCCACAGTCTTATTTCAGTATCAGCGATGACACAACGCACGAAAAGAAGCATAAAAATGGCTACCATGAGAGCTAAACGCAACAGACATCTCCTGTAAGAATCGGTGAAAAAACGCACTCCAGAGTTCATTTTTGCATAAATAACAGACAAAGTAACAGAACTTACACTCGCTATCTTGTTGCAAAGGTTACAGTGTGATCAAACTACGTTATTCTATTTTCATTCCAAGTTACCGGAGCTTGATAACGCCATGACGTTAACACATCAATGGATTGAACGACGCTTGCCGCGAGTGGAAAATCGAGATGGTGATCACCGATCGCCCTTTCAGCGCGATAAAGCCAGAATACTTCACTCAGCAGCATTTCGGCGGTTACAGGCTAAAACTCAGGTTTTGGGTGTTGGGATCGGCGATTTCTATCGTACGCGCTTAACGCATTCTCTGGAGGCCGCACAAATAGGCGTGGGCATTTGTGCTCAGTTGAACGCAAAATATGCAGCAGCGTGCGCGGCCGTTGAACTTGACGCGAATCTCATTGAAGCACTCTGTTTAGCTCATGACATAGGCCATCCTCCCTTTGGTCATGGTGGTGAAATTGCACTCAATGTGATGATGCACGACGCGGGGGGATTTGAAGGAAACGGTCAAACGTTTCGGATTGTGAGTAAATTAGAACCCTATACCGAGCATCATGGCATGAATCTGTCACGACGTACCGTTTTAGGCCTGGTAAAGTATCCCAACTTCATTGAAGAGTTACGCGTAACGAACAAAAGCACTGACACAAATCTTCACAGCCTCCGTCAAATAAGAGCTGGAGACTGGCACCCTGCGAAAGGTCTATTTACCTGCGATAAAGATATTTTTGACTGGCTTTTGGCACCTTTTAGCGCGCATGACCGGCAGAAATTCATACGCCACAGTGGTGATGACGCGACAATAACGCCAACGCAACACCATCGCACACTTCACAAGTCGGTTGATTGTTCAATCATGGAGCTTGCCGACGACATTGCCTATGGGGTGCATGATTTAGAAGATTCGATTGTGATGGGTATGGTCAATGAAACTGAATTCAGGCGCTGGGTATCTCAACCCATTCAAACCATGCAAGTGCCTTGGTTATCTGACCATATCGAACCGCTCACTGTAAAACTTTTCAGCGACCAGCATTACGAACGCAAGAATGCGATTGGCGCTTTGGTGAATACGTTTATCACGGCCATCACGTTATCACAGCAACATCAATTTGAGCACCCGCTGCTTGACCATCAAGCGCAGATGCCACAGGCACACCAGCAAGCCCTCTCGATATTTAAGCGTTTTGTATTTAATAAAGTGATTCAAAAGCCTGAAATCCAGCTCTTAGAGTACAAGGGGCAACAAGTCGTTATGGAATTGTTCCAAGCGTTTAGCTCAGATCCTGAGCGACTGTTACCAGACAATACCCGAGTGCGATGGGGAGATGCACAGGAGAACAACTTGGGCGCCCGCGTGATTGCGGATTATATCTCAGGTATGACAGATGAATTTGCGTCGCGGCTATACTCGAATATGTTCATTCCCAAGCGTGGTGGTACACACGACACACTTTCGCTTTAAGTCAGCGCGTTGTGCTTGCGTGCAATGCGACATGAAAGAATAGCGAGCTAAATCAGGTCTTAGTGCGTAGCAACTGTAAAACAGACCAAGGTAATCCGTGTTATGCGACTTAAATCGAACAAAACAGTTTCTCGACTGACCGATAATGACGTCACTGACGAACGCACTTACTTAAATCGGCGGCAACTCTTAAAGTCTATGGGGTTTGTCGGCGCCGGTGCATTGTTGTCGCAATCGGCCCAAGGTATTGGCTGGTTCGATGACGATGATGAGAACGTGTTTGAAAGACGCGATCTGTCCTTTACGCAGCCCGATCAATTTCAAATTAACGACACGGTAACACCTGAAGTGAAATCAACGTCGTATAACAATTTTTACGAATTTGGTACTGACAAGGGTGATCCTGCTGAAAATGCGCAGGACTTTACGGTTGACCCGTGGTCATTAACGATCGACGGCTTAGTCGAGAAACCCATCACGTTGAGCTACGACGATCTCTTCAAACGCTTCGACTTGGAAGAGCGTATTTACCGACTGCGTTGTGTAGAAGCCTGGTCGATGGTGATCCCGTGGATTGGTTTTGAGCTAGCCAACATTCTGCAGCAGGCGAAACCACTCAGTCGGGCAAAATTTGTCGCCTTCCAAACACTGTATGATCCAGAGCAAATGCCCGGGCAGCGCAGCCGTTTTGTTGGAGGCGGTGTAGATTATCCGTACGTTGAAGGATTAAGGCTAGACGAAGCCATGCATTCGTTATCAATACTTTCTGTGGGTATGTATGGGAAAACGCTCCCACCTCAGAACGGCGCGCCAATCCGTCTGGTTGTGCCGTGGAAATATGGTTTTAAGAGTATCAAGTCGATTGTACGCATCACGCTGACCGAACAAATGCCTCCCACTACCTGGAACCGCCTCGCGCCGCAGGAGTACGGCTTTTACGCCAATGTTAATCCAAAGGTTGATCACCCTCGATGGAGTCAAGCGCGCGAACGCAGGATCACCACAGGTGGCCTACTCGCCCGCAATCGCATCGAAACGCAGATGTTCAACGGCTACCCAGAGGTTGCTCCGCTGTATAGCGGCATGGATTTAAGTCGTTTTTACTGATGCAGGCATTGTCAGCGACACCGCTGCGCTTGTCGGAACGCCGCATTCTGATACTGAAGTGGCTTTTACATGGGGTTAGTTTTAGTTGGGTGGCCTATGTATTTTTCACGGCAGTAACCGATCAGGTCGCTGGCGATCCCGTTGATCGCTTACTTCATTTCACGGGTATGGGTGCGCTTAATCTACTCCTTTTGTCGCTCGCGATATCACCCGTGGCGAAACGATTTAGGGCCGCAAATCTGATCAAATTACGTCGTCCCACTGGGCTATGGGCGTTTAGCTATGCATTACTGCATTTGGCAACCTTTGTGTTGTTTGAATTGCAATTAGAATGGGCACTCATCGGGACTGAAATTATTGAGCGGCCCTACATCACGGTGGGCTTCAGCGCATTTATCATTCTGCTTCTACTCGCTGCAACATCGATTACCGCGGTGCGTCGTCGTATGGGACGGCGTTGGCAATTACTGCACAATTGGGTATATGTGAGTGCGCCGTTGGTTGTTATTCATTTTTATTGGTCAGTAAAGTCAGATGTTGTTGAGCCTGTTGTTTACGGACTACTCGTCTTGGTTCTGCTCTATGTAAGACGTGAACGGCTGCGTAAAATTTTTCGCGGTTGATGCACTATTGGGCAGTGATATGTTCTAAAATCACGTCACGTATTTCAGTATGTGCTGAAGGCGGTAAATAAGCTACATGGGCGTCAACAAAGCGCTCACTTTGATAAAGCGACGCCAACGCCTGATCAATTAACGCGATAGTCTGTTGTCCCACCTCGGTATCTGCGCAGATCACATGACCAGTAACAAAGTCAGGAGTTTGTGCAATTCCGTAGCTTCGGGTTTCGTACGGTTCGCTATCACCGAAATTGATGTACATGGATGCTGGAAAAATGAGAGCGAAGTCAACCCGCTGCTTCTCAAACAGTGTCATAAAGCGTTGATAATACGCACTGTTGGACATCGGAATAATTTGTTTTGAATTAATCTGTGCGATATCCGAATCCAATACCTCACCAAACGAATAATTCTCAGGGAGAATAATGGCTGAACGGGTATATTCATCAAGCACATCACTGACGCTGATCACCTGACCTCGTTCATCCAGTAAATGTTCACCTAACGGTTTTACTGAGGCTAACTGATACAGACGCTGAGTTTGGAAGTAACTAAGTGGGCTTGAAAAAAGATACTTTTTAACGCGCTCTGGTGACTTAACTTTGTTCAACACGCACACTGGGTTGCCTTTGTCTAATTGCATAAAAGAGCGTGACAAAGGCACATTCAGGACAGGATGGTGATAGCCCATTTCGTCCATCAGCATTTGTACGGTATCAACGGCGGTTGAATAAGGATCTTGGCTCGATTGATTAATCTTTTGGGTAAGGAATACATTGTCGGAGTGGAAGCGTACCTGTTGCAGGATGGCAGGCGTATGCTGCGCCAACAAGATTGTCGGGTAGGTGTAAAAGACAACGCAAATAAGCAAGCGAAACCCGTGCATGAAAACTCCTTCTTCAGTGCTAAACAGATTAGTCGATGATATCTGCAACCGCAATGACTTTCAGAACTTGAATTGAGGTGCATCAAAACCAGAGTGTGTTATCCCTGCTTATAACGTGCTTGCGTGCAATCCTTCCCACTCGGTCAATGGTGTTGTCTGGCGAAGTATCGCTTGATCACGAGCAACCGAGCAACAGGGTGATGTGTACAAAATAAACACAAAAAAGCTTGCAAAGCGTAAAACGCACATATACTGTATACGTATACAGGCTATATAAATATCAGGGTTTTGTTATGTCTTTACCGGTCGCTATTTCAATCAATACGCAAAATGTTGTTCACTTTGAAACACCACGTCAGCAGCGCGGGTGGCGCTATCTGTTAGCTGATTCGGTCTCATTCCAGAAACAGGATATGCGGCAGCACAGCCACTCTATCCGTATGCAGAAGCCTCAGTCGGATCAACTTCCTACGTGGATTAAGCGTTTAATTACAAGCGGTCAGTGTGAAGCAATCTACGTTGAAAACCTGCAACTCGCTGACGAAGAAGCACTCATTATCAAAGCCTTGTGCACAGAATACTGTGTCTCGCTTGTTGGCTTAACGGTAGCCACACAGTCCGTGAATGACGCGTGCAACGCTAATGTTATTCAAGGGCCATGGAGCGCTAATGATGCTCAGAGAAGTTTTACTTTTGCGGAAGCGGAGTAACCTTAAGGAATAATATCGATTGCTCGCCACTGCTTCTGTCTGTTGAGCGTGTAGCGAATGCGCTGTTGCGGGTCACCACGTAGATTCAGGTAATCAGCATGATTGATGTCGATAGCGAGCAGGCAAAAATGACTCGGTGGAAGGTCAGGTATCGTTTCCGCTGAAACTCTCAGTGAATTACCATCATCACGCCGTTCCCCTGGTGTTCCCCAGAGAAATTGACACTTAGCCGCGTTCGATAAATCATGCCAATAACGGGTGAGTAAAGCGTTGTGTTCTTCACTATCGTGAGCAACCAACGTTGCTTTGCCTGATAATCGATATTGCTCTCGCGTGTCGGTAAAATACCAGCATATTGCCGCTTTAGGGTCTTTTTTCAACGCTGACCATTTTGCCGTGCGCGTATCTGTGATCACAAGTACTCGGCTACTCTCATCAAAACCTCGGAAAACCACGGTTCGGTTGGCAATCCCTAAACTCTCACATGCAGTTGCCAGTTGAAAATATCGACTCTCAGGCTTTTTATGCGTTTTGTACAAGGTCCTCGCTAAAGGCTGGCGCCAGAGCGGAACAATTGGGATCTCTTTCATGATACGTGCGAAATACGATCAAACAAGCTATAGAAATTGCGCGTGGTTGCTTCAGCCAGCGTCGCTGTACTAATACCACGCAAATTAGCAATACACTCAGCGACCTCAACCACAAATCCCGGTTGGTTCTGCTTGCCCCGATGCGGCACGGGTGCCAACCAAGGAGAATCAGTTTCGATCAACATGCGATCCAGTGGGATCGCTTTGGCGACTGCTCTTAATTCGTCGGCACTACGAAACGTAACAATCCCCGAAAACGAAATATAAAACCCCATTTCAATAGCGCGTTCTGCCATTTCAAGTGACTCAGTAAAACAATGTAATACACCCTTCGTGTGTGACGCCAAGTGAGTCTCTAGTGTAGCCAGTGTGTCTTCACGAGCATCTCGGGTATGAATGATCAAAGGTTTGCCGGTTTCATTCGCCACATGAATATGATCGATAAACGAAGCCATTTGCACTGTTTTCGTGTCGGCGCTGTAATAGTAATCTAACCCGGTCTCTCCGACAGCAACCACATCATCCCTTTGACAAACTTGACGCAACTGGTCGATCTCGCAACGATCTTCCTGATGCAGTGGATGCACACCACAGGACATCGATACATTGTTAAACGGCGCCACTGTTTTGCGCATTGATTCAAATTCGTTAACCGACACTGAGACGCACAAGAAGTGCTCAACGCCTCGTTGCTGCGCAAACTCTAGCGTTTTCGTTAGCTGTGCATGATCTTGATCCAAGCGATCAAGGTGGCAATGAGAATCAACGTACATAGTGGGTAGCTTCCCTAAAGGTATTAAAAAGTTCGAACAACAACATACTTTTATTGGTACCCGCATGGCGTACTTTTTGCGCAGCCTGCGTGGTCTGCGTATAGAGCTGCCAGTAGTCAGTATCAGTATCAGTAGCGAGTGAATCGCGTGATTGCTGTCGCGCTTGTTGATGGCAATATCGCTGTAGCCAGATGATGACCTGCTCAGCATCGTTTTGCCAACGAGTAGAAACATCCAGTAAATCCACCTCTGCGCTCTGACCTGATTCGATTGACTTGAGTGTGTCGATAAAGCGGGTGAACGTGATCGCATTTTGCGCTTCAGCGCTGTCCAACAACAATAATGGTGCCCCGCCGTACGCAGCCAACGAGCGTTCATCAATTAATAGATCTTGCGGTAATGACATGGCGTCGTCTTGGCGAACCTTTGCTAACCAATCAAGACTTTCCGCCGTTGTCGGCGTATTAAAAATGACTTTCTCGCAACGGCTCAATATGGTTGGTAATAGCCGATTGTGCTGATGCGTGACGAGTATAATGAAAGTGGATGGTGTCGGTTCTTCGAGTGTTTTCAACAGTGCATTAGCCGCCGCGTCACTCAGTAAATGCGCATCAGGGATAATTAACACTTTGTTATGACTGAGTTGGGCCTTACTGCTTAGCGACTGTATCGCGCTGCGTATGAGGTCAACACCAATTTGCGTTTTGTCAGTGGTCAACCAATAAAAGTCTGGATGGCTGCCGGCTTGCATCAAATCACATGACTGACAGGCACCACAGGCAGTATTATCCGAACGCACTTGCTTACACAACAAACGACCAGCCATTTCATGGGCACTAACTTGCTTGCCAATGCCACGTTGACCAATAAATAACAATCCATGGTGCAAACGCTGGCGCTGCGCACGGCTGGCAAGTTCACTCAGAGTGTCCGCAAACCAGTCAATCTTAACGGCTTGCGAGGCGTCGACAGAAAGCGTCACGGGGTTAAAAACGCCGTAACAATCGCACTGACATCTGCATGCACATCTTTCATCGGTTGCATGGCGTCTACTTTAACGATGTTGCTGTCGTGTTTAACGGCATCTAGATAGGCTTCACGCGTGCGTTCAAAAAAGGATAAGCCTGACTGTTCGATACGATCCAACTCACCACGTCCTCTCGCCCTCTCCAAACCTGTGGCAGGATCAACATCTAAGTAAACAGTAAGATCAGGCCGGAACGACTTAAGCGTAATATCCCGCAGCGTAGACAGCAGCTCGGCTTCTACGCCACGCCCACCGCCCTGATAGGCTTGTGAGGATAAATCGTGACGGTCTCCAACGACCCACCACCCCTTGTTGATAGCAGGAAAAATAACATTGGCAAGCAACTGAGAGCGCGACGCATACATGAGCATTAATTCAGTTTCCGTAGTGACCTGCTCCTGCCATGATTGCTTGACACATTCACGTAACGCTTCAGCTAGCGGTGTACCGCCGGGTTCACGGGTTTGAATCGCGTGAACCTTTGCCTCGGACAGGATCTTCATGATCAGCGCGATGACTGAACTTTTGCCCGCACCTTCGAGCCCTTCAACTACAATAAATTTGCCGTGATTCAATTGGATAATGACTGTTCTAACGATTCTGATTTAGCTGGTATTGTCGCACAGCTTGATTGTGTTGTTCGAGGGTCTCTGAGAAAAAATGTGTGCCATCGCCTTTTGACACAAAATACAAATCATCAGTAACCAGTGGATTGAATGCCGCGCGCAGCGATGCCTCACCGGGCATTGCAATCGGCGTAGGCGGCAACCCATTGATACGATAGGTATTATATGGCGTGGTTGTGCGTAAATGTTGACGCGTAAGATTGCCATCAAAGGCTTCGCCTATGCCATAAATAACGGTGGGATCGGTTTGCAAACGCATATTTTGATGTAAGCGATTAACAAAAACGCCGGCAATATGCTCCCGCTCATGTGCAACGCCGGTTTCCTTCTCAATAATCGATGCCATGATAAGGGCCTCGTAAGGCTCTTCATACGGTAGGCCTGGGAATCGAGTTGACCACAGTTCGCTCAGCAATGTCTGCATTGATGAGTGTGCTCGCTCGATAATCGAGACAACGGGGGTATGCGCTGTAAATAAATACGTATCGGCCAGCAACCATCCTTCCATCGAGTTTCCCGGTAGCTGCCTCTCGGCTATCCATCGCTGCACGCTTTGCTCATTCATTGGATTTATAGTGTGGGGGTGCTTATTGAGTTGCGCCAGCCAGTCAGTAAAAATGAGCCCTTCGACAAGGGTAATTGAAAATTGTTGCTCCCGCCCTGCCGCAATATCATTCAAGGTTTGTTCAAGAGGCTGCGCTGGCCTAATAAGATAAGTGCCCGCTTTGATATTCGCAAGCGCTGGCTCAAGCTTAACCGCTAATTTTAACCAGACACTGTTGTCGTACAGCTCAGTCTCTGACAATCGCGTTAACAGCTGGTAGTAAGATGTGCCCCGCTCAACCACAAAACTATGTTCAGATGTGATCTGGGCTGGCTGAAGTAACGCCTGCGAAATTGCATTCATCGAATAGAACGCAACGCTCAGTACAAGCATAACGATGACAAGGATCACCACGAGAATGCGTTTCATCGCTGAGACATCCAGTCACAGAAATCGGCACAGAGCTGATTAAACTCAGCAGAGTTTGGCTCACTCGCGTATACGACCGTATCGTTAATTTTTACAGTCTTGACCGGCATCATTCCCATCAAGGCATTACAGATAAACAGACGAGAGCACGTAAGCAGGTGATCAACAGACAGCTCACGTTCCTCAACCTGCACATTCTGTTGAGCAAAGTAGTCTATAACCGCAGCACGCATAACCCCTTTCACTCCACATTCGGTCAGCAAAGGCGTGATCCAGCCATTCTGCACGGGACTGAATGCAAACAGGTTACCCGCTGATGCTTCGATAACTGCGCCCGCCGTGTCGAGCACGAGACAATCATCAACATCGTCCGGCATGGCGCGTTTAATCAGCACTTGCTCCAGCCGATTCAGGTGTTTAGCACCGGCTAGCAAGGGCTGCTTGGAAAGCCTTACGTCGGATAAACTGAGTACGACCCCGTGTGCTCGTTTTGCATCGTAATGTTCAGGATAGGCGTGTTCAGACAAATACACTTTCGCTGCCCCACAGTCACGCGGCGAGTAGCCTCGGCCGCCATCACCACGGCTAATGACCACTTTGACAACGCCCTGCATGACGCTTTTTTCTGCGATCGCTAAAATCTCGCCCTCAATATGATCTGGGTAATCAATACCTAGCGTTTGACAGTCGGCCTTAAGCCGTTTGACGTGATAACCCAGCAACTGTGGGTGCCCGCCCACCACACGAATTGTAGTAAAGCAGCCGTCGCCGTAATTAGCGGCGCGGCTGTTAAGAGCAAACCCGGTGAGGTATTCCGACATAGGTTGCCCTTCTGTGGCTTATTCGAAGCGTTTGAATACCAGCGAGCCGTTGGTTCCACCGAATCCAAACGAGTTGCATAAGGCATAGTCATGGAGAAATGGCTTGGCGGTGTGAGCGACTAAGTCGATATCACACTCATCGTCTGGGTTATCCAGATTTATAGTGGGTGGGGCCATCTTGTCACGCAGTGCCAACAAGGTAAATATCGCCTCGACGGAGCCAGCTGCACCTAACAGGTGCCCAATCATCGATTTTGTCGAGCTGACCTTCACATCTGATACTGCATCGCCAAACACGGCTTTAACCGCCCGCAATTCGGCGATGTCACCGGCAGGCGTAGACGTGCCATGTGCGTTAACATAACCAATCGCAGAGGCTTCAATGCCAGCGTCGCGAATTGCATTTTGCATCGACATGGCGGCACCCTCACCATTCTCAGGCGGTGATGTCATGTGGTAAGCATCACCACTCATTCCAAAGCCAACCAGCTCGCCGTAGATCTTGGCTCCGCGGGCTTGCGCGTGTTCAAGTGACTCCAATACAACCACACCTGCGCCCTCGCCCATCACAAACCCGTCGCGGGCTTTGTCCCAGGGGCGACTTGCGGCTGTGGGATCATCGTTACGCGAACTTAACGCGCGTGCGGCGGCAAACCCAGCCATACCCAGCGGCGTTATAGAGGCTTCTGCGCCCCCTGCTACCATGACATCTGCATCGTGATACGCGATGGTTCTAGCCGCGATACCGATATTGTGGACACCCGTTGTGCAGGCGGTCACAATGTTCAGGTTTGGCCCTTTAAGCCCTTCCATGATCGACAGAAAGCCTGAAATCATGTTGGTAATGGTGGAAGGCACAAAAAACGGTGAAACGCGCTTAGGGCCACTTTTGGTTAATTTAGTATGATTTTCTTCAATCAGTTGCAAACCGCCAATGCCTGAGCCGATAGCGACGCCAACGCGGTGTGCGTTTTGCTCATTGACATCTAATTGAGCGTCTGCAATGGCTTGCTTCGCTGCGGCTATACCCAGTTGAATGAAGCGATCCATCTTTTTAACGTCTTTGGGCGGAATGTATGCCGCTGCGTCGAAGTCTTTGACTTCGCCCGCAAAGCGAGTAGAAAACTGTTCTGTATCAAAATGGGTAATGGGGCCAATGCCGCTCTGCCCCTTTAGCACGCCGTTCCATGTTTCTTCAACGGTATTGCCAAGTGGTGAAAGCATTCCCATACCGGTTACCACAACGCGCCGTTTGGTCACTTTGCCCCCGATATTTCACGAATTTAGTAAGGGTATATTGAAAACGGCCCTGAAACAGGGCCGTTTGGGAGAATACGATTACGCGTCTTTGTTTGCGTTAATGTAATCAACTGCAGATTGGACCGTCGTGATCTTTTCGGCTTCTTCATCTGGAATTTCAGTATCAAACTCTTCTTCCAGTGCCATCACTAGTTCAACCGTATCCAAAGAGTCTGCACCAAGATCATCTACAAACGATGCTTCAGATTTTACTTCTTCTTCTTTTACGCCAAGTTGCTCAACGATGATCTTCTTAACGCGTTCTTCGATGTTACTCATAATTCTAGATTTCCCTTAACGTCACTAGATAAAAATTGCGGCTAGTTTATTCAGCCTGAAATGACCTTGCAAGTTACAATTGCCATATCGCCTGAGGTCGAACCAGCCAACTCTGAAAGTGTATCAACAAATTCTTAACAATCAAGCGCCCATTTCTGTTTGAAAGTGCACCTGTTTATTGCATAAACATCCCGCCGTTAACGTGCAGTGTCTCACCGGTGATGTAACCGGCAGACGGACCAGCAAGGAACGCAACCGCAGCGGCAATCTCTTCTGGTTTTCCTAAGCGATTGGCCGGCACATCGGCAAAGATAGCCTGTTTTTGCTCTTCCGTTAACGATTGTGTCATATCAGTATCAATAAAGCCTGGCGCCACAACATTCACAGTAATACCACGACTAGCGACTTCACGCGCCATCGATTTGGTAAATCCTATCACACCGGCCTTAGCCGCTGCGTAATTCGCTTGGCCGCCGTTTCCAGCGCTACCCACGACAGAGCCAATATTGATGATTCGACCGGCGCGCTTTTTCATCATTCCGCGACACACGGCTTTTGAAAGCGTGAAAATCGATTTCAAATTCGTATTAATAATCGCATCCCACTCGTCTTCTTTCATGCGCATCAACAAGTTATCTTTTGTTATGCCCGCGTTATTGACCAAAATATCGACACCGTCGTGCTCGTTGCTGATCCAGCTAATTAAATCGGCGACGCCATCCGCGTCAGTTACATTCAGGCATTTGCCAACCCCATTGTTGCCTAAATAGGCTGAGATGGCCTCTGCACCTGACTCTGATGTAGCCGTGCCAACGACAAAGGCTCCGTTAGCGACCAGTTGTTCGGCGATGGCTTTACCAATGCCACGACTCGCCCCAGTGACTAACGCAACTTTTCCGCTTACATTCAGCATATGTGCTCCTTAAAAATCCAACTCTTCAAAATGCTTTGCTTCATTTAGCGCCATGCCGCCTAATGACTTATCAATACGCTTGGTCAATCCTGTCAGCACTTTACCAGGCCCTATCTCATACAATGTATCTATGCCGTTATCGGCCAAAAACTCTACCGATTCAGTCCAACGCACCGGACAATATAATTGACGCACCAACGCATCTTTAATCTTGCTTGGCTCTGACTCAACGCGCACATCAACATTATTGACAACAGCGATTGACGGGGTGCGCAATTCGACACTCTGCAATAGCGCTTCAAGTTGAAGCGCCGCTGGCTTCATCAATGCACAATGCGACGGCACGCTGACTGATAAAGGCAAGGCGCGTTTCGCACCGGCATTTTTGCAGCCTTCAGCCGCAGCAGTTGCCGCTTTGGTTGAACCTGCAATTACCACCTGACCGGGTGAGTTGTAGTTGACCGGTGCCACCACCTCACCGCAGCTTTGCGCAGCGCGCTCACATTGTGCTTTGATTTCAGCGTCATCAAGCCCAATGATCGCAAACATGGCACCTTCTCCGGCTGGAACAGCCTGCTGCATAAACTGCCCTCGCGCTTCAACCAATTTAACCGCGTCGGCCAAATCGAGCGCACCAGCGCACACCAAGGCCGAATACTCCCCGAGACTATGCCCTGCGAGATATTCGGGCTTTGCCGCGCCCTGCTCCTGAAATACACGCCACAAAGCAACACTGGCTGTCAGCAGTGCGGGTTGAGTAATATGAGTTTGATTCAGTTTATCGGCATCCTGCTGGACCAATGTCCAAAGGTCATACCCTAAGCTATCGGAAGCTTCCTGAAAGGTTTGTTCTATCAGGGAATATTCTTCTGCCATATTGGCTAGCATTCCCACCGACTGTGATCCCTGCCCAGGGAACACACATGCAATCGTTGACATAGTGAGTCCTTAGATGATTAGTAACGTACTAACGCAGACGCCCAAGCGAAACCACCGCCGAACGCTTCTAATAATAGATGCTGGCCGCGTTTAATTCGACCATCTCTTATTGCCGCATCCAGCGCCGTTGGAACAGTCGCAGCTGACGTATTGCCATATTTTTCTAGCGTGATGACCACTTGACTGAGATCCATGTCAAGTTTCTTCGCAGTGGCTTTGATAATCCTGAAGTTCGCCTGATGTGGTACCAGCCAGTCTAAATCTGATTTTTGCATCCCGTTGGCATTTAATGTTTGCTCAACCACTTCACTGAGCTTCTTCACGGCCACTTTGAACACTTCATTGCCTTTCATAGAGCCCCAGTTTTCATGAACGGATGCTTCATCACCGTGTGTTGGGAAACCTATTGTGAGTAAATCACCGTAACTGCCTGCGGCATGAATGTGAGTAGAAAGAATACCCGGCTCTTCGCTGGCTTCTATAATCGTCGCACCTGCGCCATCTCCGAACAATATTACCATGGTGCGATCGGCGGGATTGATAGAACGGCTTAAACAATCGCTACCCACAACCAAAATTCGCTTGCACATGCCCGACTTGATGTACTGATCAGCAACACTTAATGCGTAACAATACCCTGCACAAGCCGCAGCCACGTCAAACGCGGGAATACCGTCTAACCCTAAAATCTTTTGAATTTCACACGCTGTGCTGGGAAGCGCATAACGACCACTTGTGGTGGCGCAAACAATCATATCAATGGTTGTCGGGTCAATCTCCGCCGCGGCAATCGCTTCTTGACTGGCGAGCGCGCCCATCGTTGCAGCGGTCTCGTCTGCAGCAATGATACGACGCTCTTTAATGCCGGTCCGATCGGTGATCCATTCGTCTGAGGTATCAACCATCACTTCGAGATCTGCGTTTGTGCGAACGTCTTTGGGAAAATAACTTCCCGTACCGATAAATCGTGAATACATGCTTAGTGCTGCTCCAACAAAACCTGTTCAATTCTCGTTTTTATTTTCTCAGGAACTTGCATCTCGGCTTCATTGCACGCTTGTTTAATCGCATAATAAAAGGCGTCTGCTGTGGCGTTCCCGTGGCTCTTAACCACAATGCCGCGCAATCCTAACAGACTCGCCCCATTATACTGGTCGGGGTTCACTCGATTATAAATGCTTTTCAGTATGGGCAATGACACTTTGGCTAAAATTCGCGAATACCAATTTTGCTGCGATACACGTTTTACTTCATTGATCACGAGTTTTGCCAAGCCTTCACTGGCCTTTAACGCGATATTGCCGGTAAAACCATCGGTGACGACCACGTCAGCCACGTCCGTAAAAATATCGTCACCTTCCACATAACCAATATAGTTAATACTTTTTGCATTTTTAAACAGTTGATCGGTGTATTTAACTTGCGCATTGCCTTTAATTTCCTCTTCACCCACATTCAGCAATGCGACTCGGGGCGAAGTGATTTTAGCTGTTTGTTCAGCTAATACGGAGCCCATCACCCCGTATTGAAACAACGCCTCAGAATCACAATTAACATTCGCCCCTAAGTCGAGCAGGAACACACGATGATGTGACGCGGTGGGCATTGCACTGACCAACGCGGGGCGATCAATACCGGGCAAGGTTTTAAGCATCAAATAAGCCATTGCCATCAACGCACCCGTGTTTCCCGCACTGACACAGGCATCGGCCTGGCCGTCAGCCACCAGAGCCAATGCTTTGCGCATGGACGACCGTTTTTTAGTTCGCAGCGCTTGAGTGGGCTTTTCATCCATTTCAACGCATTGATCGCAATGTTCGACAATAACGCGTTCTCTGGCGGATTCAGTAAGCTGAATAAGGGCGGGTTGGATAATAGATTGGTCGCCACACAGGATAAAGTGGCATTGATCCAGCGAGATTATCGCTCGAAGAGAAGCGTCTAAAATAACATGGGGGCCGTGATCGCCCCCCATAATATCTAACGCAATTGTTAGCGATGGCAAGATAATAATCTGCGATTAAGCAGTTATCTTATACACCAACAACTTTTTTGCCACGGTAGTAACCATCAGCGGTTACGTTGTGGCGAAGGTGTGTTTCACCCGATGTTGAATCAACAGACAAAGTAGAACCTGTTAACGCATCGTGTGAACGACGCATACCACGCTTAGAACGTGTTTTACGATTTTTTTGTACTGCCATAAATTACTCCTGATCTCGCTTAAGTTCTTTCAAAACCGCAAATGGGTTTTTGCGTGTCTCTTCCTCTGCTATCTGACCAAAACTTAAATCGTTTTGCTTAACTGGGCACTGCTCCTCTGCATGAAGCGGCACAATCGGCAAAGCTAATATAAGCTCGTCTTCTAACAACTGAAATAAATCGATTTCTCCATATTCGTTTACTTCAACCGGTTCGTACACTTCCGGTAGCTCGTCAAGTTCAGCATCTTCAGCCCTCTGCACAGGACTGAAACAAAACTCAATGTCGAGCCGATGAGCAAGCTCACCATTACACCGTTGACAGATAAGTGTAGTGTCAGTCGCCATGTTGCCGTGAAAGAAAGTAAGACCCTGCGCGTCTTTTGCAAACTTTACGGTGACATCAACAACATCGCTGCAACTGCTCACTGCTTCGGTAAATCGACTCAAGTCTTTAGTCGCAATAACGCCAACGTAGTCGGAACGTTTTACTGCGCTTTTAACGGGGTCGATCTGCTGAGGCAGTTTCACTTTCTGCATAGGGCGCGCATAATATAGAGTATGAGTACGTTAGTCAAAGAAATAATTCATTGAATCCTTTACGCGTAAAGCCAGTAAACCCGCAGCATACACCAATTATTTTAGCCTCAAGTTCCCCTTATCGAGCGAACCTGCTCAGGCAACTGGGCCTGACCTTCGATACGTTCAGCCCACAGGTTGACGAAACGGCAAAACACAACGAGCCTGCGCATGAACTGGCAGGCCGACTTGCAGCCAAAAAAGCAGCGGCTGTCGCCGCGCATTGCGCTCAGGGACTGATCATCGGCTCCGATCAAGTTGCGCAATTGGTGCTGCCGGATCAACCTGCTATTCACTTAGGCAAACCCGGCTCAATAGAAAAAGCGATCCACCAATTAAGCCAATGCAGTGGCCAATCGGTCACTTTTTACACCGGACTGAGTGTGTTGGATGCGCAAACACGTCAACAAATCACCCAGTGTGAAACCTTTACCGTTCAATTTCGTCAGCTTTCACTCGCGCAAATAGAGCGTTACGTTGAGAAGGAGCAGCCCCTCGATTGTGCTGGCAGCTTTAAGTGTGAAGGCTTGGGTATTCGGCTGTTTGAAAGTATGCAAGGCAGTGACCCTAATAGTTTAATTGGTTTACCGCTGATTGCGTTAACCAGCATACTCCTTGAATTTGGTGTTGACCCGTTATTCAGGGACCCGGCATGCCTCAATCTTGGGTAACGCAGACGCTATCAAAAGGGATAGCGTAATCGCAAAGACCAAACGCTCTAGTTAGCCAATAATTTTCAGTGCAACATACGGAACGACATTAAAAATCAAAAAAGCCAGCTTGTACCGTGCCATATACTGAAAGTACAAACGGGGAAGATGCTTTTGAATTACGCTCGCAATAGGTACTGATGTAGCTCAGCGACTGATTCCGCCACAAACACTGGCTGATGCGCATTCAAACGATGCTTACCATGAACACCATAATCCACACCGATGCGATCCATGCCAATTTGCTCAGCCATTTGCATATCGTATGTGGTATCGCCAATCATAACTGATTTTTGAATATCGATTCCGGTTTCATCCAACAACTGAAGCAGCATGTCTGACGATGGTTTCGATTCAGCTTCGTCGGCACAGCGAGAATGAGAAAAGTAGTGGCGCGTTTCCGTATTGTCCCAGGCTCGCTCCAACCCGCGACGTGCCTTGCCAGTGGCGACGGCCAGAGTGGCTGGCGTCGGTTCCAAGGCATCCAGCAGTGGTATGATACCCGGAAACAATGGGCACGGTGTTTTATCGCTGTTTATATAATGAAATTTATAGCGATTGACAATGTGAGCAACCACTTCAGGATTATCTTCGTCAAATAGCTGAGCAGTGGCAGGCACCAAACTGATACCAATGATGTTTTCGGCAGCTTCACGCGAGGGGATCGCTAGACCGGCATCTTGCGCAGCGAGCTGCATACATTTGACAATCTTTGCGGCCGAATCCATTAAGGTTCCATCCCAGTCAAAGATCACTAAGTCATATTTCATTTGAACTGCTTTCCTGTCGTCTTAGTGCGGTAAGCAACGTTTCGAGCGCGTTGGGCAACGGCGCCATGCAAGTATGCTGCTTTTCAGTGGCTGGGTGTATAAACGTTATTTTGTGCGCATGTAAAAACAATCGGCTACTGCCCAGTGGCTTAACATAGGCTTCAAACGCCTCATCGGTATATTTTGTATCGCCAGCAATCGCATGGCCGGCATGTAAACAATGGACCCGGATTTGATGTGTGCGCCCGGTGATGGGCGACGCCTCGACCAGTGTTGCGCCAGGCAGCGATTCCTTAATAGCAAAATGTGTTTCCGATGGCTTGCCCTGATCATTGACAAAAACCATACGTTCACCCGACTGAAGCACGTTCTTGTGCAACGGTGCTTTCACTTTAGTGCGAGCCTTTGGCCATTCACCGGCAACCAGTGCCAAATAGCGTTTATCGACCGTCTTCTCACGGAGTTGTTCATGCAGGTGGCGCAGCGCGGAGCGCTTCTTGGCCACCAAAATGCATCCTGATGTATCACGATCCAGCCGGTGCACTAATTCCAGAAACGGGGCGTTGGGTCGTAATGCACGCAGCCCTTCAATGAGACCAAAGCTCAGTCCGCTCCCGCCGTGAACCGCAGTACCACTAGGTTTGTTAATCACGATCAAGCGCTCATCCTCGAACAGAATGGCAGACTCAAGCTCAGCAACACGGTCGAGTTTGACCGAGGGCAAAGCATTCTCTTCCGGCTGGCGAACAGGCGGGATCCGCACGACGTCGCCGCCATTCAATTTATATTCGGGTTTAATGCGTTTTTTATTGACTCGCACCTCGCCCTTTCGAACGATGCGATAAATCATGCTCTTGGGCACGCCTTTCAACTGTGTGCGCAGAAAGTTATCGATGCGCTGACCGGCTTGGTCATCATCGATGGTGTGAAATGTCACTGAGAGAGATTCGGATGTTTTCATGGGCGCGAGTTTACCTTAGAAAACCAGACTCTGGTAAGCGATGTTAAATAAAATATGACTTTACTTGCTTGAAATTACTAAAAAGTGCGATAATACAGCATCCGCCGAGTAGGAAATTAGTTATCCACTCTTTTCACAGCCGGATCATTGATGAAGTAATCTGTTGAGAACATCCAGATTCGCTTGCATCAAACATAACGAACTTGTTAATAGGGCTGATAGGCCGACAGGTTCCGCGATAATAAATAATATCGCCGATAATCGTAACAGAACTGGATTAGTATTGGCCGAGTGAAATCGCTCGCCCAATCATTGAAATTTGAAACTCGCAAGGTTTTGCCTCCCTGACACTTGATGCTCAGCGAAAATGAAATAACACCGTCGAATGAAGACGGCTCGCGGCATCAGGTTAATTTGGCTTCACGTATAAACGCTCGTCGCGACGACGCTCAGAACAGTATGCGCTATCCGCTTCTGTGTCTTTTATCGGTATAAACTGAGAAAGATACAATGAAAAGAATGTTGATCAATGCAACTCAACAAGAAGAGTTGCGGGTCGCCCTCGTAGATGGGCAGAAACTCTACGATTTAGATATTGAAAGCCCCGGACACGAGCAGAAAAAAGCCAACATCTACAAAGGCACCATTACCCGCGTAGAGCCCAGCCTTGAGGCTGCGTTCGTTGATTATGGTGCTGACCGTCACGGTTTCCTTCCACTCAAAGAAATTGCTAAGACTTACTTCCCTAATGGTTACCGCTTTGAAGGCCGTCCAAACATTAAAGACGTCGTTAAAGAAGGTCAGGAAGTTATTGTTCAAATCGACAAAGAAGAGCGCGGCCAAAAAGGCGCGGCCTTAACCACCTTTGTGTCACTTGCCGGTAGCTACCTTGTTTTAATGCCAAACAATCCTCGGGCAGGTGGTATTTCTCGTCGTATTGAAGGTGATGAGCGTACAGAATTAAAGCAGGCTCTTAATCAGCTAGAACTACCTGACGGTATGGGCCTGATCGTGCGTACTGCCGGCGTGGGTAAATCCTACGAAGAGCTTGCGTGGGATCTCAGTGTGTTAATTACACATTGGGATGCGGTGAGTAAAGTGGCGCAAGAGCGCCCTGCTCCGTTTCTTATCCACCAAGAAAGCAATGTTATCGTGCGGGCTATTCGGGATTATTTGCGTCGAGATATCGGTGAAATTCTAATCGACAAGCAAAGCATTTACGAACAAGCGCTTCAGCATATTCAATTGGTTCGCCCTGATTTTGTCAGCCGCGTGAAAATGTACAAAGGCGAAGTGCCGCTGTTCAGCCACTATCAAATAGAAAGTCAGATTGAATCAGCCTTTCAACGTGAAGTTCGCTTACCTTCCGGCGGTTCGATCGTTATCGACCCAACGGAAGCACTAACCTCTATCGATATCAACTCTTCTCGCGCCACCAAAGGCGGCGATATTGAAGAAACCGCGTTAAATACCAACTTAGAAGCAGCCGATGAAATTGCCCGTCAATTACGACTGCGCGACTTAGGTGGCTTGGTCGTCATTGACTTTATTGACATGACGCCTGTGCGCAATCAACGTGAAGTTGAAAACCGCATGTTAAACGCGGTAACACCGGATCGTGCACGGGTTCAAATCGGTCGAATTTCTCGTTTCGGCTTATTGGAGATGTCACGTCAGCGTTTACGCCCGTCATTGGGAGACTCAGCCCATCACGTGTGTCCTCGTTGTAGTGGCCATGGTACGGTGCGCGGTACAGAGTCGTTAGCGTTGTCTATTTTACGGATCCTAGAAGAAGAGAGCATCAAAGAAAATACCCAACAACTTGAAGCGCAGCTTCCGGTCAATGTGGCAACCTACTTGCTCAATGAAAAGCGTAAAGCCGTACGTAATATCGAAGAACGCCATTCAGTTGAGTTGCTGATTATTCCAAACCCTAATTTGGAAACACCGCATTACAACATCACGCGACGCCGCGCAGACGAGCGTGTTTCTGACGTGAGCTACAATGTGGACCTTTTTGAACCAGAAGTTGAAAAGGCAGATATCGCAACGGCAACCCCAGTGAAGCGCGAGCAGCCTGCTTTACAAGGCCTGGTTGCGCCCACCCAGGCACCAATGACACCGCCCGTGGCACCAGCAGCCGTGAATAATGCAGAGCCGGGGCTGTTCGCATCGCTGTCGAAGTGGATCAAAGGTTTGTTTGCCGAGTCGCCGGAGCCTGAGAAACCGGCTAAATCGGAAAGCCGCAACAAGCCTCAAAACCGCCGCAATACGCGCGGCCGAAACAACCAGCGTCGGAATGAGCGTAAGACAGAACCACGCAATAAACGCGAGGCGCGTGACGATAAAGGCGAGCGCGATAGCCGCAATGATCGTAATAAAGCGCAATCCGACGATCGCAGTAACTCACGCGATAAGAGTTCTGAACAAAAGCCTAAGCGCGGCCGTGGCCGTCCTAAGTCAACGAACAAAAATACGGAAGATGCAAAATCAGCCAACGATCGCAATGACGTGAACGAGCAGAGTGAAGCGAAGAGTGAGGCGACTAAAGAGCGTCGCACGCGTCGTAGCTCGCGCCGCAGCGTTCGGGCAAATGCACCTGAAAAAGCACAGAATAAGACTGAGCAAACTCAATCCGTTGAGCATGTAACATCTGACAAAAACGCCAGCGCAAAAGATGAGCAGAAACCCACACAACCGGTTACTGATACTTCTGCAGCCTCAAATGCTGCCGTTGCTGATGATACCCATGTTGCAAACGATGCAGAGCAAGTGGCCGAGCAAAACAATGAGGCGAAGAAATCATCTCGCAGCCGCAGAACGCCGCGACACAACCGGGCAGCCGGTCAGCGTCGCAAACAACAGAATGATGCGGAAGTCGCGCAGGACGAGCTTAACTTTGAAGCACCTGAGCAGGATACGGCTACCTCTGACAATGAGTCTACGTCAGATGCTACACCTACACCAAATGATGCAAAGGCGAAGCCTCAAGCGCCTGCGACACCATCGGAACCGATGGTAGCCGACTTGTTTGAAGCGGTAGAAGGTGCGACCACTCAGCCAGAGCAAACAGAAGACACAACGTCGACTGAAAAGCCGGTGGAAAAGAAGTCAAAACCGAAAAAAGCTGTTGCTGAAAAGGCTAAAAAACCCGTGCAAGCGGAGCCAGAGGTTAAGGTGATCAAACGTGCGTCGCATCCCATGGCGACACCTGCCACGGTGGAGCATGCGTTCAGTGATATCATCATTAGTGCGCTGGCTGACGAGAAGCGTCCTGCGCTGTCAGTTGCTGCGCAGCGTGCAGTTATGGCACAGGCGCGGTCATCGGCTAATGCACCTACAACGACGCCTCAACGCGCGGATTAGGACAGTTTGATGCTGACAAAAAAGCCCGCTTTATAAGCGGGCTTTTTATCATCAATCTCGGTTAACGGCTTCTACCTGCCTCAATGCCCATCGACACGAAAGACACTAAGCGATGCACTATGCTACTGACTGTTTCCTTCGTATCGAAGTCTGATTGCGCGATATCACACAGCGCTTTATGTGATGACATCGAAAACACAAAGCTACCCAAGGCAAAATGCAGACGCCAAAATAAGTCACTGGTTTCGACGTGAGGTAATACGGATTGAAAGCGACTGCGTAGCGTATGAATGGTATTGCCATAGTGAGTCAGGATAAAGGTTCTTAAGTGCCCTTGTGTCTCACTGTACCCTCGGCCTAACAGTTGAACAAAAATAGCCATCCCGTTTGGATGTTGTTTTTCAATTTCAAGCAGTGCATTGGCGATTGACTCCACCAAACTATTAACGGTTACCGTTGTCGCAGCGTCCAACGCCTCCAACGAATGGTCAACATGCGGGATGGCAACGTCAAAATAACGCGCAAGCACAGCTTGAATAAGGTTTTTCTTACTACCAAAATGGTAGTTTACCGACGCTAAGTTAACGCCAGCCTGCTGCGTGATCATGCGCAGAGATGTGTTTTCAAACCCGTGGTTAGCAAACAACGACTCTGCGGCGATGATGATCCGCTGCTTCGTAGTCAAGTTCATCTAAAAAGCGACTGTGACCGTTCCCATACACGCATTAACCCGCGCTCAGTGGCCGACGCAAACCCCAATCCGAGTTTTTCAGCCATGCTCTTTTTCGCTGCGTATTTAATCGCGTAAACCTTTTTCTGCTTGTTTTTCGCCATAATGAAATCATCAGACGTCTGAATCGAGTCAATCAACCCCAGATCCAGCGCTTTGTTACCATACCAATACTCACCGGTGGCCACTTTATCGATGTCAAGATCAGGACGATGATCAGACACAAAGCGTTTAAACATGCCGTGTACATCTTCAAGCTCTTCTCGAAACTTCTCTCTACCCGCTTCGTTATTCTCGCCGAACATCGTCAAAGTACGTTTAAACGCTCCCGCGGTGTGCTGTTCAAATTCTACGTCATGTTTCTTCAACACTTTGTTGAAGTTGGGTAATTGCGCAATAACGCCAATTGAGCCGATAATGGCAAAAGGCGACGCTATTATTTTATCGGCAACACAGGCCATCATGTAGCCACCACTTGCGGCCACTTTATCAACGGCAATGGTTAGGGGTAACTTAGCATCTTTGATACGCTGTAATTGTGATGCAGCAAGACCGTAACCGTGCACGACGCCCCCGCCACTTTCAACATTCACTAGCACTTCGTCCTGCTCAGACGCGATGCTTAATACGGCTGTGACCTCTTCGCGCAGTTGATCAACCTCGTGCGCATCCATTGAGCCATCAAAGTCGATGACAAACAGGCGTGATGCGTTTTTTTCACTATCTTTCGATGATTTTTTTGCCTGTTTTTTATCGGCTTTCGCTTTGGCTTTATCCGCTTTGTCCAGCGCTTTCAGTTCATCCTTGGATAGCAAAACGCCTTTTGCGTAATCTACAATGCCATCTAATTTTTCTGAAATCGATGTGATCTCAAGTTGACCATTGGACGGCTTTTGACGCATCGCTTGCCCCGCGATGACCGCGACAACAACCGCAATCGCGACAACGATAGTAATAGCTTTTGCGAGAAATACGCCGTACTCGTATAAGAACTCCAAATTAACCTCTACTCAGTGTGTGAACAATAAAAAAGGACCCGAAGGTCCTTTTTCACCTGATAATTACCGCAATTTTACTGTGAAGAAAGGTTTAACTCCATGATTTTATTTGCTTCAATCTCAGCCTCTGTGAACAACATGGGGCGTAACTGCGGTTGACTGGAATACAATAGTGTCTGATCCAGAAAATGGTCGCTGTCGCGATTCGATGATTGCGAATACGTTAAGATACCATTAGCTTGTGGACCGTCCTCTGTAAAGTTCATCACTATCATCCAGCTGCTTCCGTAATTGATGTGGTAACCCTCGCCTTCTGCGCTTAAACGCGTGCTGCTATTAATGGGTGCATAGCTGTGGCGTGGAAGTAGCGTTGGATCATTGCTGCGTGTGTCAAACACATTAAATCCGCCTTCAATGTTGTGCGCACCACCCCAGGGCAATTTATTACCCGACGGTTGACCGGCAACGGTGCTACGTTCCACAAATTGAACCTCGCCCATGGTTGCATCAAGTGCGATACCCGCAGTCTGCATGTTCACAATCGCACGTGCAAAATGTTCTAGTGTAGTGTCTGTCGCGGCCAATTCACGCGGTGTATTCACCGGATCGGCTGCATCAAACGGCACAACCCACTGTGGTGCACGATTAAATTGAAATGCAAATTCTCTGAACAGTGGTGCACCTGAACTCATCAGGTTCATTCTACCGTCCCACCCGGCCAGCGCTGTACAGCCTTCACTGAGGTTAACGGCATTACCATCCACCATGACCGGATCATCGCCGCGCGCCTCACACTGGCTCAGCAGTTGCGTTGCCACCGATTCGCCTAAATAATTGCGATTGTTGAGCAACGCTTCCTCAACTTCAGCCGGTGAAAAGAGATTGTCACTGCCAGAACTATCTGCGAGCAGGCGGTGAGCCATTCTTGAACGTAGTGACTGCTGATTATCGACTTGGCCATACAATGGTGACACGCCCGTGATCGGATTCTCTAAATTCGTCAGCCAGAAGCTGTCATTCGAATTCTGGACATAATCCGACCCCTCATATTTTGGTGCCTCTTCATAGGGTACTGGTCGGTCAAAATCAAATGCCGACAAAAAGCCAGGCAGCACCGTAAACCCTGCCGCAGCACGAGTCTGAACTAACAGTGGATTCGTGGTTAATTCATTGATCGCCGTTGCAGTAAGGCGCGGTACAGTCGAGTCGTCAATGTAAAACACCTGACCATCTTTGGATGTTGCCATGGTGTTATTAAAAATAACGCCATCATAGTCTTTGAAAGCCTGCTTGAACTCATCCATATCGTTGGCAAGGTTCATGGCTAACCAGTGATCAATGACATCAAAATTAGGTAAGTTTGCATCCTTTATCGCAAACGCATTGCCACCCGGCCCCCACTCAAAATTTCCCGGTACAACGACCATAGGGCCATAATTTGTGGAATAACTGGTTTTAGCCAGCTTAATGGTTTGCCCGGGTCCGACCGCAACGTCAATCTCATGGGTTTGGGAAAATATCGTACGAGGACTTCCATCCACCGTATGTGATAGGTTTGAATCATCCTCTAATGACAATTGATACATCACAAAATGCTCTGCCGTAGAAAACGTATGAGTCCATGCAACATTTTCATTGAAACCGATGTTAACTGCACCCGGCAGCCCCATCAGCGAGCCGCCTGTTACATCCAGATGGCCTGGGATTGTTGTGTGAAACTGCCAGAATCGCAATGCTCCGGTGTGGGGGAAGTGCGGATTCGCCAATAGAATCCCTTGCCCATTTTCCGTCTTATCACTGCCTAAGCCCCAACCATTTGAACCAAGATCCAACGGATTCATTTCAGGCAGTTCGACGGTAGGACTCATGCGGGGCATCATTTCTTCAGGGCTATTAACCGGCGTTGGTAGAAAACTTTCACCTGGCGGTGCGGCTACAAACATCGCACTGAGAAAATTCGCCGCACCCGGCAGTAAGGCAACGCCTAGTGAATACGTTAATAAATCAACGCTATCGATAGGCTGAACCCAGGGTTGTCCTGCACAACGACCGTCGATATTGGCCGAGCCTGTCTCACTTAGATAGCGGTTATAGCCCTGAGTGTAGCCTGACAGCATGGCCCGAGTATTTGCCGAAAGTGACGCGAAATTCTCCTCTGCAATGTCGCGAATACCTAGCGTTAGGAAGCCGAAATCGTTGATCAAATGAGCAGAGTCACCACTGCCCGGATTCATGTCAGGACCATAAAATTTAGCACGTTGGGAATTGTACCGGATGATTTGGTCGGCAAGCACACAAATGTTGTCTTTAGCAAACGCGTACCCTACGCCATACGACATACTTTCAAGGTTGTCCGCTGTCACGTGCGGCACACCATAGGTCGTCCAGCGAATATTCGCCTCAAGTACACCATCACTATCAAAGTTTGGAACCGCTGGAGCCGGCGTTGGGGGTGAAACGGGAGGGGGTGGCGTAGGCTGTTGGGGAACATCAGCAAAATCGTTGTCATTGCCGCCACAAGCGGTTAAACCAATCACACTTAGCGCCAGTGCAGTGCGTTTAAAAAGTGGCTTGAATTGCCAAATCATGAATCTCTCCATCCTGTAAGTAAGATCATAACGGGTATATCAAAAGGCCTAATAATTTACAAATTATTTACATCGATAGTCTTATATATTTGCGACGATGAATTCGCTCGTCTTGCGGAGGTGAGAACAAAAAAGCCAGTGCAAAAGCACTGGCTTTTTGAATCACAAAACAGTGATTAGTTCGCGATTACGTCAGTATTAGTGATAACAATCGCGCGACCTGATGACTGTACATAACCTGCAACCTGACGTTGCATTTCAGCCGTAACAGCCGGGTCGGATGCTGGATTCAAGCTGCTGGCGTGAGCACCAGAATTGAACTGAACAATTCCACTGACTGGTTCAGTGCTCTGCACCGTGCTGACCACCTGCTCAAGGCCAATGACACCAGCCAATGGCAACTGACCGGATAACGGCAACGCAGTAGTGATAGGGATAACCTGATCAGACGGTTTGTCTGCACCGTTACCAACTACCGTCATCATGTGCACAGGCGTGTTGCTACCGAGACGCTGACCGAAGTTAATCGGATCAGCAGAATCCAGCGACGTTTGCGCTGCAAAAGCAAACTGATTGAACACGCCGTTCACTTGTGCAAGTTGCGCAGGCGTTAAATTATCCAAAAATGTATTTACCGCCGCGACCAGTTGAGCTTCGGTTACGTCAGTAGAGCCATACAATTGCACCAATAAGGCGTTGAAATCTTCAGATGATTCACTTAACAACAAGCCCTTGATCAAGCCACCAAATGCAGGGCTTTCGATTAAGAACTGCGCGGTACCGCCGCCTGGAGACTCCAGTGATGCTGCTGTGACACCGAACAACCCGTCAATCAGCGGGTTACCCAGCGAACTGTTCGCAACTGCAGCGAAGTTTCCGCCAGTAATGGCGCCAAGCGAAACGCCCATCACCGATACTCTCGATGCGTCGATATCAGCCATCTGCGTTGTAGTTGTATCGACAAAGGCGTTTAGTCCCAAACGTACGCCCAATAGATCAGACACTGACTGACGCAAGTTGTCACGCGCGGTCGGTAAGCTACCTAAATTCATATAGTGGGTAGCTGACACCGTGGTTGCATTGAGATCATCAACACCGTCACCGTTCAGGTCAAAGCCACGAGAACCGTGGATAGGTTGATCAATAGCCACCGTCGCAAAACCAGCCAACGATAATGCCCCTGTTATCGCGAGCATATCTTCTTTTTTAGAGGTAATACCGTGCGCCAAGATAACCACTGGCCATCCCGCTTCAGGTTTCTCAATCGGAAAACCAAGACCAGCCGCGATCTGAGCATTTGGCATGGTAACTTGCACGTCTAGCGTTTCATTACCATTATTGCCGCCGCGCGGTTGAGGAACTGGGTTGAATTTAGTGATATTGCGGTCACGATCAAGCTTTTGCCCATTAACACGTAAATCGCGTAATCCAATCGCGCTACACAAGCCGTCATTTGGACCCGGCGTTGCCGTGGCAAGCACCTCTGGTGATGCACCAGCGAGTACGATGCCCGAATCACATGCGGCTTCCCAGAACTGATTCACCGGAGCAAGCGGATTTTCAGCCGACGGGATGCCCAAGTAATACGGCAGCGAGATACTCGCTTCTAAACGGTTTGCCGCACAGAAAGGCCCTGCTTGGCCCAAAATGCCGGTCGCAACGCCAACTGCAAAGTCATTCACCTGGCCCCATACGGGCTGTAATTGCCCCGTCACCGTACCAAACAGACCGTTACAGGTTTGAAGCGCAGAGAAATCAGTCGATTCGATCAACGGCACTAAAGGTGCCGCTTCCGGCGGCAGTTGGGAAATACCCAATTGAACTGCACCGGCTACCGTCTGTGCATTCACAAGGCCCAGTGTTTCCATCACGTTCTGTGGCCCTGATGCATCTTCAACGACTATCGCTGGCAATGATTGACCCGCATTTGGATCGCCAGCGCCCGCGCGGGCAGCAAACTCTGCGATCATCACTTGCTTAAGCGTTTCTAGCGTGGAGATAGTAGATTGTGTTGTGAAAGCTGATACATACGTAAGCTCTTCACGATTGAAACCTACTGTTGAGAGTGCGTCGATATGCGAATTTACCAAGCCTTGCAAACTTAATTGTGATTCAGTCGCTAATGGGAATTCATCAATATCCTGCTTTACCAGATCCCATGTGGTAGACCCTTGAACAGACTTACCAGAAGTATCCTTCAAAGCGTCTGTCATGACTAGCACGTGACCTTGTGCCGGCTTCAACGGTTTCAGAAAGACAACGTTTATCGTGCTATCACCACTTAGCGACAGCACAAAATCTTGACCAAATACTAATTCGTCACCGACTTTACAGCCTGCACTGGGCACTTGAATAGCAGCACAATCAGGGTCACTTTGATCAAGGCCCAAAGTCGCTTCGAACAAGCGCACGCCCGCACTCAAAGTGTTTTCATCCAACGCAACGCCAGCGACAGTGTTCACCTCAATCACAAACGGGTGGCTCGTCGACCAGCCATCTAAAACGTTTAGTGCGTTTTGAGGATCGCCAAAATCAGTCGGGTCAGCAACCGGGATGTTGAGAGTGTAATCAAAGAATCCATCGTCACCCGGCAGCATCAGTAAATCATTAGGGATATTCAAATCACCGTTTGCCGGATCAAAAACAATGCGCGAAAACGGCGTTTCAACCGGTATTTCTGCTTCGATGTAAGCGATTTTCTCACCACCACCGCAACCCACCAAACCCAATGCCATAGCGACACTGGTGCTGATAAATAGTTTTCTCATTTCTACTCCCTACAATTCTATTGTTATTCTTGTTCGACGATTAGTCTGTGCGTACTTGAGAAACCTGCCGTTCACACAAATGAACAATATTTAAACAAGTAAGACCAGTTAAGTTTGCCTAATATTATGGGCTTTGCAGCAACAATGCAAAGGTTTGTTAATACTTTGTAAGTGCATTTATCATCCACGACTTTTGAAGAGATCTGACCCGCTTAAATATTCACCACTTCCGCAAAGTATCTTCAATATCAAATCATTTGCTTTAGAGCGTGTTGACCAAAAGAGTTGTCGGTACAGGGTTATTTTAGTTTATCATTGGTTCTTTGTTTACCGCCGCAACAGTATGCTTCGGATTGCGGTTCAACGTGCTGCTAAGTAGTGATAACTATGCCTTCAACTTTTTCATTCTCTCGTTCAATATCGGTTGCGAATTCATTTACCGCCCCACTCCATGCTTTGCGCGACAAAGTCATACTGATCACCGGCGCCGGTGATGGTATAGGTAAAGAAATAGCGCTGAGCTATGCCAAACATGGCGCAATTTGTATTTTGCTGGGCCGAACGGTCAGTAAACTGGAAGCCGTTTATGATGAAATTATTGAGTCAGGTGGACAGGAGCCGGCTATTGTTCCTCTGGATCTCAATGGCGCAACGCCACAAAATTATAGTGATATGGGTAGCACGATCATCGATCAATTCAAGCAACTCGATGGTCTCGTGCTCAACGCCAGTGTGTTAGGTATGCTATGCCCTTTTGCAGAGATTAAACCTAACGAATGGCAAGAGGCCATGCAGGTCAATGTGAACGCTAACGCTTACCTGATTCAGGGGTTACTTCCAGCACTGAAGAAATCGCCATCAGCATCGGTTATTTTCACGACATCGTCTGTAGGGCGCCAAGGACGCAAGTTTTGGGGTGCATACAGTGTTTCCAAATTTGCCACAGAGGGCATGATGGAAGTGCTGGCCGATGAATTTCAAGCGGAAGCAATCCGCTTCAATTGCATCAACCCGGGCGCCACGCGCACTGACATGCGCGCCAAAGCTTACCCAGCCGAGGATAAAAGTCAGCTAAAAACACCCGAGGAGATCATGCCCACCTACCTGTATTTGATGTGTTCAGAAAGCCAATCAGTCACAGGAAGTGTGTTTGACTGCCAGCCGAAATAGGGGGAATACACAAGCACCCACAAATGACTGACACGCGTCAACGATCTTTCCAAGTATCTCGCAGCTCTACCGTGCGGTTAAACACCAAGCGTTCTGGTGTAGAGTTGGCATCGAGGCAAAAGTAGCCTGTGCGTTCGAATTGAAAAGCGTCACCTACAGAGGCGTTGGTTAGCGACGGCTCAACCACTCCTGTTACCGTGATCAATGAATCAGGATTGATCGTGTCAACGAAATTTTCGGCACTTGCAGGATTAGGCACGCTGAACAACCTGTCGTATAGATTAATATCAGCTTTTATGCCATGACTGCAATCAACCCAATGGATTACGCCTTTCACTTTACGCCCATCTTCTGGGTCTTTGCCAAGCGTATTTGCATCATAGGTGCAGAATATGCACGTGATATTTCCGGCATCATCCTTTTCAACACGTTCAGCTTTGATAACGTACGCATTACGAAGGCGCACTTCTTTACCCAACACTAAACGTTTGAATTTCTTATTGGCTTCTTCGCGAAAATCGTCAGCTTCAATCCAGACTTCACGACCAAATGGAAGTTCGCGATACCCCATGCTTTCATCGTTCGGATGATTCGGCGCCTTCAACGTTTCAGTCTGTTCTTGCGGATAATTCTCTATCACGATTTTGACGGGATCCAATACAGCCATCGCACGCGGCGCATTGGCATTAAGATCGTCACGAATACAGGCTTCGAGCATGCCCATTTCGACCAGATTATCCATTTTTGTGACACCGATACGCAGACAAAATTCACGGATCGACGCAGGCGTATAGCCTCGGCGCTTCAACCCTGCGATGGTGGGCATACGTGGGTCATCCCAGCCTGATACAAAGTTTTCATCAACCAATTGAATCAATTTACGTTTACTCAAAACGGTATATTCAAGGTTCAAACGAGAAAATTCATATTGGCGCGGCGTTGCGGGTGCACTGATGTTTTCGATCACCCAGTCATACAAGCGGCGATTATCCTGAAACTCTAACGTACACAAACTGTGTGTGATATTTTCCAACGCATCCGATATGCAGTGTGTAAAGTCATACATCGGGTAGATGCACCACTTATCCGCAGTTTGATGGTGATGGGCGAACTTGATGCGATAAAGTACCGGATCGCGCATACACATAAACGGCGAAGCCATGTCAATTTTGGCACGTAAACTACATTCGCCTTCCTGATACTTCCCTTCACGCATCGCGATGAAGTGCTCGCGATTTTCTTCAACCGAGGTATCACGATACGGGCTGTTTGTGCCGGGTTGCGTTAATGTTCCACGCATCTCCCGCACCGCGTCCTGCCCCGAAAAATCGACATACGCCAAGCCTTTCTCAACCAGCTCCATGGCATAGTCATAAAGCTTCTCAAAGTAATCGGACGAGTAATGAACATCGCCGCTCCACTGAAAGCCTAACCACTGCACGTCATTCTTTATCGCGTTAACAAAATCGATATTTTCTTTCTCAGGGTTGGTGTCATCAAAGCGCAAATTACACTGACCTTGATAGTCACTCGCGAGCCCAAAATTTAAGCAAATCGATTTAGCGTGACCAATGTGCAAATACCCATTCGGTTCAGGAGGGAAACGCGTAGTAATTGTTTGATGCACGCCGTTTTGCAAGTCTTTTTCAATAATTTGACGGACAAAGTTGGTCGGACGGTGTTCTGTCTCGGCCATTCAGGCTTTCCTCTGGTTGTCGGTGTATTACTCGCGTTGGTAATAGTACCGGATCGATTACTGACTGGCGCAAAGTATACCATCGCACTTTGATTACGATAGCGATTTATAACATTTCTATGAAACTCATTGCGCCACAGAAATGTGCTAAGGTATAACACTAAGATGGTTATTACGGGACAAACCAACCACAATGAAGGACAAAGCGACTTCGTTTGATATCGCACACATGGCTGGGGTTTCTCAGTCGACGGTATCGCGGGCTTTAAGTAACAGTCCTCTTGTTAATAAAGAGACGCGTGAGCGCGTGCAGCGAATAGCGCGCGAAATGAATTACAAAGTGGATAAGAACGCGAGTAATTTGCGCAAACAGCGCAGTTCTACGATTGCGCTGTTATTGTTTGAAGATCCGTCTCCCGACGACTCCTTGATAAACCCTTTTTTCATGTCGATGCTTGGCAGTATTACTCGCGCATGTGCAACCTTCAACTACGACCTGTTGGTGTCGTTTCAGAACATGAACGGCGATTGGCACGCAGAATATGAAGACTCACATAAGTCTGATGGCCTTATTCTGCTTGGCTATGGCGACTATCTTGACTACCGCGATAAGTTAACGCAGTTACAGGATCAGGGTACACACTTTGTTCGCTGGGGTGCGCATGACACAGAATATCCGGGTATTTCAATTGGTTGCGATAACTACCAAGGCGGTCAAATAATTACCGAACACCTTATCCAGCAAGGTGCTAAATCGTTTGCGTTTATCGGTACCGCAGGACAACGCGCCCCCGAATTTATGGCGCGTTTCCAAGGCCACATCGACATGCTAGCCACCCACAACCTTCTGCCGCAGGAAGCCATTCAGTACAACGCGGTCTCAACTGAAGAAGCTGGCTTTGACGCAACACAAAAACTGCTTGCCAGTGGTGCTCGCCCTAATGCGCTTGTGTGTGCAAGCGACTTGATTGCCGTGGGTGCGATTAAATGTTTGAAAACCCACGGTATCGGTGTGCCTCGAGATATGTTGGTATCGGGCTACGACAATATCCCGATTTCAGGGTTTACTACGCCTACCCTCTCAACGGTGCAGCAAAATACGAAAAAAGCCGGTGAGTTGTTAGTCAGTAATTTACTAAAGTTGATTAAAGGAGAGTCCGTAGCCGACTATCTGATGCCAGCCGAATTGGTGATCAGAGAGTCCACTCAACGAGCGGACTAACTGTTATCGCGTGTTCACTAGGGCGTGGTCGTTGCTGCTTGCGCTTCTTGCCCTTCTTGCACCCAGAAAACTGAAATCGCGCCAAGCACCATCGAAACACCGGCAACGATGATGATGTACTTTGCTTCATTGGCAAATACACTGCTGAGTATCCAGCCTGACAATAAGCCTGACACAATTTGCGGCGCGGCAATGGTAAAGTTAAAGATACCCATATACACGCCAGTTTTGTTCGCCGGTAAAGAGCCCGCAAGTATTGCGTAGGGCATGGCTAAAATAGCAGCCCAGGCGATACCGACGCCAATCATGGGCAGTAATAGGTTAACGGCGCCGACCGGCACTTCAACCTGAGTAATCAACAGGTTAACCGTCACGGGCGTCAGATCTTGAAAGAAGACGAAGCTGATATAGCTTAATCCGCCAAGCGCTAATGATCCTGCATAAACCCATTTACGTCCGATTTTATCAGCCAATTTCGCTAAAAAGACTGAAAATACTGCGGCAAACAGTGAATAGGCAGCAAACATGATCCCTACCCAATCACCTGCTGCACCTTTCGCATTGATGACATATTCAGGAATAATCGCCACGGTACTGAGATAACCGGGATCAAACCATTTTGTTTCCAGCCCCCAAATATGTTGAGTAATGGCTGGCATGGTGTAAACCCACATGATGAATAACGCAAACCACGAAAAGAACTGCACAACCGCCAGTTGCTTCATCGTCGTTGGCATTGTTTTCATCAGTTGCCAAAATCCGGCCAGACGTTGTCCCAGTGTTTTCTGTTCGGCATTTTCACGCGCCACTGCGTCCGCATCCATACCCTTATACGCATAGTACTCTTTAGGCGCATATTCTTTAGTACGGATCACTGTCCAAATTACCGTTCCTAACAATACCGTTGCGCCGATGTAAAACGCCCAGATCACTGAAGGTGCAACTTCGCCCGCTTGCGCCGTATTTTCTAAACCAATGACGTTGGTTAAAGCAAACGGTAAAATCGAACCGACGACTGCGCCAATATTGATCAGTAATGACTGCACTGAATAGCCAATGTTGCGCTGTTTTGCTGGTACCATGTCTGAAACCAGTGCGCGAAACGGTTGAAAGCACACGTTAAACGAAGCATCCATAATCGCTAGCATCAATGCCCCAAATAGCATGGGTGCCATAAATGCAACAAACAGCGGAGCATTTGGCATTAAAAACATGCCCATTGCAGCAGCTATGGCCCCTGCAAGAATGAAAGGCCTGCGCCGTCCAAGGCGGTTCCATGTTCTATCCGAGGCCGCCCCAACGATGGGTTGAACCAAAAGCCCCATGATTGGCGCGACAAGCCAAAAGAGGCTTAACTGATGCAGATCGGCCCCTAAGTCAGACAAAATTCGACTTACGTTAGCGTTTTGCAGTGCAAAGCCAAATTGCACGCCAAGGAAGCCAAAGCTGACATTCCAAACTTGCCAGAAGCTTAATTGCGGTTGTTGTTTCATAGGTAATGCGTGTCCCTAATTGTTGTTTTTATCTATTTTATTGGAGTGTGAATATCTGTGTAGACTTTGCGTCGAGTAAAACATGATCGCCTATCGGTTGCTGCTCGTTTTTCAACACGTTGTTTAATATCGATTTTTGACTCAGAAACTGTTCGAATCGCGCAGTGGGAAGTGCCACCTCTTGCGCGTTTTTATTCAATGCGACCATAACGATATCGTCACCTTCATGCCTGAAATACACGTATACGCCGTCATTTGGCGCATAATGCGTCATCTCGCCATGCGTAATCGCAGGGCTTGAGCGCCGGAAATTCAGTAAGGCTTTGAAGTAAGCCTGCAATTGACGCTGCTGCGGACTGAGTCCCTGTTGTGTGAAAGCATTAACAGCGTCACCTGGCCAACCGCCGGGAAAATCGGCACGGAGTAACCCGTGATCATCTGTACCGGGATGACTCATTCCAATTTCGGTGCCGTAAAACACCTGAGGAATGCCTCGCGTTGTGAGGATCACCGACATCGCCATTTTCATCAGCGCCTGATCATCATCGAATTGGGTCATGACACGGCTCATATCATGATTATCTGCAAACACCACCAGATTGTAAGGGTCGCCGTACAGAAAATCAGAGGCAAAGGTTTCATACAGTTTTCGCAAACCCGTTGCCCATGTTTCTTCCTCAGTCAACGCCTCGTAAAGAGCGACTTGCAACGGAAAATCCATCACACTGGGAAGCTCACTGGAGTAATCATCATGACGCATTGAACCACGCTGCCAGTAAGCTGTTATCGCCGGATTTGTGGTCCATTCCTCACCGACGATATTCAGATTCGGGTATTCCGCCATTATCCTCGATGTCCACTCAGACAGAAACTCTTTGTCTGAATAGGAATAGGTATCCACCCGCAAGCCGGACAAATCCGCAAACTCAATCCACCATATCGCGTACTGAATCAGGTAAGTTGCCAGCAATGGATTGCGCTGATTCAAATCAGGCATGGTCGGCACAAACCAGCCACTCGCAAAGCCTTCGATGTCAGCCTCAACCGCGTGAGGGTCATGTAAGGCCTCACGACGGTGTGAGGTGGGAACGAATTTTCTACCGTGATTAATCCAATCTGCGCTGGGCATATCGTCCATCCAGACATGCTCCGAACCGATATGATTCAGTACCACATCTTTGATGACGCCAATTCCGCGTTCACGCGCCTGATGGCTCAGTTGCTGATACAACGCATTGGTGCCAAAACGTGGGTCAATCTGGAAGTAATCAGTGGTTGAATATCCGTGATAGGAATAGGCGTCCATGGCATTTTCCAGCAAAGGCATAGTCCAGATTTGCGTAAACCCCATGTCATGCAAATAATCTAAGTGATTAATAATGCCTTGAATATCACCACCATGGCGTCCCCCTTTGTTATTCCGATCGACTGGGTCGGCGTAACCTTCTACGGTATCGTTTTGTATGTCACCATTGGCAAAGCGATCCGGCGTTATGAGATAGATAGCGTCTTTAGCTGAGAAACCTTCCCTCATGGCAGAGTTCTGACGACGCTGCGCCAGATTGTAGTGCACGGTCTTTTTATCGTCTTCGCCATTCAATATTATCTCGAACGCTTCCGGCTCGGCTCGCTCGGGTAGGCGTAAGTGGATAAACAAATAATTGGGGTTATCCGTGCGCGAGACGTTTTCTATGTGAACCTGAGCAGACGTTAAGCTGGGTGTGTATTGTGCAATATTGTCGCCATGCAGCATTAACTGCAGTTGTTGTGACTTCATCCCTGCCCACCAATGTGGTGGGGAAACCTGAACAGATGCAGTGCCTACATTTTTATTATCGCCTGCGTGAACCGGCGCCATAGTCGCGTTGAGCAACATTAACGTCGCTGTGGCGAAAAAACAAAATGGCAATATTTTCACTGCGTATCCCGTGATAATTGGTTTAACAATACGTTAACAACGCAGTCTAAACGCCGCAGCGTCAAATTACTATTCAACTGCATACGTATTCAAGCAAGAGTGTTGAAGGAATACTCACCGTTAACGAGGGATTTCAATTCACTCTACGAAAACGTTCTATTAAAGCAATGGTAGCGATGCTAAGCACCAGCAGCAAAACGGCTAATCCACTTAACATCACAATACGCATTATTCTGCTTCCTTACCTAAAGCGATAGCACTTAATCATTGTAATAAGATTGGGCTGACATGAGAATAGAGGCATACCAGTCCAAAATAAAAAGCCGGTAAGACAAAATAATGAGTAATAAACAGCGCATCATTATTGTGGGGGGAGGCACAGCCGGTTGGATGACGGCGGGGTTGCTCAATCACCGGTTGAGCGCCTCACAATTTGAGATCACGGTGATCGAGTCGGCGGATATTGGGGTAATCGGTGTCGGCGAGGGGTCGACACCTCAATTAAAGACATTCTTTGATTTACTGTCGATTACCGAAGCCGAGTGGATGCCTGCGTGTCACGCAACCTATAAAAATGGCATTCAATTTAATCAGTGGACGCAGGACAAACCACGCAATCATTATTTTCACCCTTTCCCTTCAGCGACGGATCGCGACACCGCGCGTACCTTTTTACTCCAGTCTCACTATGCGCAACAGGGCTCAAAAGCGGCCTACCACCCTGATGACTATTTTCTAGCGGCTCATCTCGCGAAACAAGGGAAGTCTCCGGTTTCCGCTACGTCGATAAATCTCAACTATGCCTATCACTTTGATTCATTGGCGCTGGGCAAGTTCATTCGTGACACCGTGGTTGCAAGAGGCGTAAAACATACGATAGCCACAGTGCAACACGTCAACCTAAAGGAAAATGGTGATATACAGAGTGTTGTCACGCAATGCGGTAAAGCACTATCAGCGGAGTGGTTTTTTGACTGCAGCGGTTTCAACGGTTTGTTAATTCAGAAAACACTGGGCACTCACTTTGTGTCGTTCAAAGACAATCTGTTTAATAATGCAGCCGTCGCACTTGCAACACCTGCCGACAGTGAACCATGCGCCTATACCAGCGCAACGGCGTTGAGCTGTGGTTGGGCATGGCATATCCCGCTCACTCACCGAAATGGCAACGGTTATGTGTACAGCAGCGATTTTTGTTGTAGCGATGAGGCCGAAACAGAGTTACGCAAGCATTTGGGCTTACTGGATGCCGACGTAACAGCCCGCCACCTGACCATGAACGTTGGCCGCTGTGAGAACACGTGGGTCAATAACTGCATCGCCGTGGGATTATCGCAAGGGTTTATTGAACCCTTGGAAGCAACCGCTTTACACATCGTACAGGAAACAGTGATCCAGTTTATCGGTGCGTTTGAAGCAGGTCATTATTCGCGCCAGCATCAACGGCAATTCAATGACGTTATCAATGCACGTATTGATGGGATCCGCGATTACATCGTATGCCATTATCAGGTTTCAAACCGCAACGACTCGGCGTATTGGCGCGCCAACACGCAGAATCAGCACCGTTCGATATCATTGCAAATGCTGCTTGATGTGTGGCAACGCGGTGGTGATTTGGCAGGAGAAGTCGCTCGCCAGCAGATTGGACATTACTATCCTGCGATCTCATGGCTGTGTTTGCTCACTGGCTATGCGCACCTTCCCGCTTACCACAGTCTGGCACCCGTGACACCAGCGATCGCCCAGCAGTTGCAACAGCTGAGTGAGCAATTTATGACTCACCCAGAAGCGTTGCGAGCGTTATCGTAAAAGCGACTACTGCAAAATCAGCTGATGTGAGCGTGTAACATCTTGAACAGAAACTCGAAACACACCATTTTCATCACCTTTAGCTTCCCACGATGACGTCAAAAGTTCACCCGCCGGCTCACCATCAATAAGTACACGCTTAGGTTTTGCCGTTAGGCCATGCACAACCCAGGTAACTGACCGCTGGTTGACTCGCCCGGTAAAATTACCTTCTGATTGCCAGTCAAACTGCAACTGTTCGCCATGGCGTGCGCGCAGCGTTATTGACTCCACCTTTTGTTCAGACAACGTATTCGTGCTAACGCCGTCATCATCGTAAAACGTGTACTGTGCATCACTCACTGATGAATCAGCATAGTAGTGAATGACAAGCTCTGTGGTCGAATAGCGACTTAAATTATTTAGCTCTGGTACGGTAGGGATAAATGCGCCCGCTTTTACAAGCACGGGGATTTCATCAAGCGGGGCCGCCACCGTCACACGCCGACCGCCATTCAATTTCTCGCTGCTCCAGAAGTTGAACCAGACGCCCTCTGGTGCATCCAAAGAGACCGATAAGCTGCCTTGCTGTACAACAGGCGTCACCAGAAATGCATCGCCAAACATAAAGCTTTGGGTATTGTCGATGCTGGCATTTTCAAACTCGTAGGCCAGTGGTCGCATCAATGGCGCGCCCGTTCGGCTGTTCTCATGACTCAGCGCATAAATATAGGGCGCTAACCGATAGCGCAATTTAATCAAATCACGAGCGCGGCTTTTAACCGGGTCATCGTGAAAAACGGGCTCAGGCGCGATGTGTTCCTGCGCATGGGGCCTGAAGACAGGCGAGAATACACCCAGTTGCAACCAGCGCGTGTACAATTCGGCGTCAAACGTTTCGCCACCAGCAAATCCACCTAAATCCGAATGCGTATACGCCAAACCGAACAAACTCATTTGTAAAGCCAGTTCGACTTGTGACTGCAGCCCCCCCCACTCGCGGCTGACATCGCCCGTCCAAGGGATCATTCCATAGCGCTGCGAACCGGCAAAACCTGAGCGCATCATCACAAATGGCCGTTGACCCGGTGCCATCGCTAATTGCCGTTCGTACACCATTTTAGCCCACTGATGACCGTAAGCGTTATGCACTTCGTCAGCGGTTGCCAGCGTACCGTTCACATTATGTAGGCTGTCAGCAGGATGGACTTCTGGTTCGCCTAAATCACCCCACCAGCCTGCAACACCCTGATTTGCCAGCTTTTCATAATACTGCCAAAACCAATCCTGTGCGTTGCTATCAAATACGTCAACTAAACCGGTATTCCCGAAATAAAAATCAAACGTTCGTGGTTCTGCAGCCAGATTTTTTGCCAACGCGTTATTACTGACTGCACTTTGCCATTGGCTTGATGACGTAAGAATAAAAGGCTCCGTAATCACAATCGTTTTGATGCCTTGCTTCTTTAGTTTCCCTATCATGCCTTCAGGATCAGGCCACGTCGGTTTATGCCAATTGAGGTTGCCCATGTGGCCTTTAATATCAGGGCCAAACCAATACAGGTCGAGCACCACGGCATCTACCGGGATATCCTGCTCCACAAAGGCATCAATCGTGTCAATGACTTCCTGTTGAGTGCGATAACCAAATCGAGAGGCAAAATTGCCCAGCGCCCAACGTGGCGGCAGCGGTTGCCGCCCTGTCACCAGCGTCACCTGTTCGACCACATCGGCATAGTCACGCCCAGCCGCGACAATATAGGCCGTGCGACCTCCCACGGCCTCAAACTGCAATACATCTTTCTCAGTATGGCCGATGTCCAGCGTGCCGCGCGCGCTGTTGTCGAAAATAATCGAATAATGATCTGATGACATCACAGCGGACAAGCCGAAATACATCTGGTTCGATTCGGTGGTGTAACCGTAGTGTGCCTGGTTGTACAGAGGCATTCTGTGACCACGACGATCCATCCCGAGCACGCGTTGACCACCCCCAAGGACTTTTTCGTCAGGCTCTAGTTCAAAACGAAAGCCTCGCACAGTGTCGTGCTGAAAGAGTCCAATTTCTTCACTTAACAATGGCTCTCCAGCAAATTCATAGGACAGTTTGAGCGGCTCGGCTTGCACCACGACGCGCAGATTGGGTAGCGTGAACGCCCACCCCGAATCTATTTTCTGGAGCGACGCACTCACGTTTTCATCAAGCGCGGGATCAATCGCGAATGAAGGTAACTGCTTTACATCATTCGGCTGATACCACACGCTGACACTTTGCGCAGTCAATGCCCGCACTTCAACCTTACCTTCATCCGTCACAATGGTTAATGCATCGGCTCGATGCTCAACGCTTTGCACGATCGCCGCGTGTAAAGGTACCGACACGCACAATAACAGCCAACATAACGTCATTTTCATTGGGCTAGCTCCAACACGACCGATTGCAATGGTACTAGCGTCAGCGACACACTACCTATACCCTCCGGGCTCACCGTCATCGTATACGGTGCTTCGGTGAGTAGATCCACCAGCTCATACTCCCCTGGGGGGAGAGACCATTGTTGTATCACTGCCTCTGGCACGACCAAGTCAAACTGTTTGCGGGAAGAGGTAAATTGACTGGCGACCAACAGGCGCGCGTCATCCTGCCATCGCGCAAACGCAAAGGTTTTGTCGTCGTACTCACCTTGTTGAGCCACATTGGCGCTATGCAAGCTCATGTAGTCTCCTTGCATAGCCGGATGCTGCGCTGAAATATTCATCACTTTGATGTAAAACTCGCGAAGTTGTCGCTCGGTGTCGCTGAGTTGACCTCCATCGAATGCGCCATTGTTCATCCAGCGTTGATGAGCAGGTACGCCGGCATAGTCGAATATGGTTGTTCGACTCGGATCGCCAAAGCCTGTTTCCTCACTGCCGTCTTCTCCAACGTCTTGGCCGAAGTACAACATGGTTGGCGAACGGCTGATCAGAGCGGAAACGACTAGCGCGGGTTTGCCCTTCTCGGCACTGCCAGCGAATTCTGGTGCCGCAATGCGCTGTTCATCATGATTTTCTAGAAAATGCAGCATATGAGCTTCAATATCCTGCATTCGCGTTTGTGTTTCGGCCAATACAGATGCATCACCGTGCCCTTGCATCACAGCTTTTAGCCCATCATAAAACTCGACTTTATCGTACAAGTAATCCATCTTGCCTAAGTGGATATAATCACGATACAAATGCGGCTGATAAACTTCTGCGAGCAGAAACGCGTTAGGTTTTTTCACTTTGATCGAGGCGTTAAGAAATGACCAAAACTCAACCGGTACCATCTCGGCCATGTCATATCGGAAGCCGTCGACGCCGCGGTCAAGCCAGTAGTGCACGATATCGTGAAATTTATACCAGCTATCTGGCAATGATTTGTCTTGCCAGAAAGCGTGATGTTCGGCAAATCCTTTATCTGCGTAGCCGTCCGGCAGGGTTGGAAAATCGTAACTGCCATCTGGCCGAACACCATAATTGACTTTGACGGTTTCATACCAATCGTTCGCGCTTGGCTGCGCGGCACGCGCACCGTTACCAGTCCATTTGGCAGGATTTTCGTCAAACTGCCCATCCGCTAACGGATGCGGATCACCACCCAGTGGCTGATAATTATTTTCAGGCTGAGGAACGACAAAAGGTTGCCCCACCACATAGTAAAAATTGTTGTTTCGCGCATATTCAACGCGTGTATCATCTCCTTGACCAAAGTCTTTTACCCCCTCCGGCGCGGCCAAAGACTGATAATCTCGTGCCACGTGATTGGGCACGATATCAATGATGACCTGCATTCCGGCTGCGTGAGTGCGCTCAATGAGCGCATCAAACTCTGCCAGTCGATTTGCTGGATCAACGGCCAGATCCGGGTTCACCGAATAGTAATCTTTCACCGCATAAGGCGAGCCTGCACGGCCTTTAACCACATCGGGATCGTCATTACTGATGCCATACGCCGTATAGTCATTGATCACGGCGTGGTGTGGCACACCTGTATACCAGATATGGGTGGTACCCAACGCTTTGATGCCAGACAGCGCCGCAGGCGTGAAATCGTTAAACTTGCCGACACCGTTTTGTTCAATCGTTCCCCATGGCGTGTTGGTCGTATTGGTATTGCCAAACAATCGCGTGAAAACCTGATAGACGACGGGTTTCCCCTGCACGGCCTGAGTTTTCGACGCCATTGGCTTTTCTCCCTCGCCATGAGGCGATTGCTGACTATTGGAACTATCGGTGGCGTTTGATGTGGCGCCTGTACAGGCAGATAGCATGCTCACTAATGCTGCGACGCACGCATAACGGCGCACCGAACTTGCGAAGAAAGTGTGATGGAAAATCATATCAGGATTGGTCATTGGCGACTCATGGATGACAAAGTTAGTGGGCCTAGCATACCCGTTAATGAATTGTTAACTCAATCTGCATACGTATGTACTCATGACAGACTAGACGGTATCTGTTCAACCTTTTTGGTATGCAGCGAGTTATCGATCAAAATAACGTGTATATAAAGGCTGCGAGCGAAGACTGCTGGGTAGCGATAACAATACCGCCCAAAAGTGCCAGGATCACAACGATAGGCAACAACCACATTTTCTTACGCACACGCAAAAACGACCAAAGATCGTGCAAAAATTCGAACATGTTAAAAAGGTTCCTTCAAGTTTTCTGCAGTGGGCGATTGTGTACGGTCAATCCAGTAGCTTTCCGCTGACGGGTCAAGTTTTCGATGATAACCGAGTTTGTTCAACCCACGTAAGATCAAACCGATAGGCATGATCAGTAAAAAAAACGCAATACCCAAAATGATGACGGTATTCGTCCACCCGAGCAGACTGGCAATGATCATCCAGACCACATACAGAGGATACAACGCAATGGGCACAACAAACGCACTGAGGAGGAGTGTCACACTCACATACCACGGCCAAAGTGGATACGCCTGATCAAACAACCACGGCAACAGTAATGCGAAAAATAGCGGGAACGCTATCGCCATTTGCCATGCGAACTGGCGCAGTGCAGCGCTATCGTGCTTTTCGGCCATCGGTAACATTATTGTGTTAAGCGGTTTCACTGCACCTAATCCTTATCAAAAGTCACACGACGAGCACGTTGGATCGCCTCTGTGCATTGAGATGATTTTTCTAATAACCAGTTGCCCATCACGAGTATATCCATGTCGGTGGCCAGAAATCCCCGTATTGCGTCTTTAGGCGTGCAAACCGGTGGTTCTCCACGCACATTGAATGAAGTGTTGATTAACACGGCCGTGCCTGTTTTTTGTTTGAATGCACTGAGTAACGCATGTAACCGAGGGTTTATGTGCTGTTCCACGGTTTGCAGGCGGGCGGAAAAATCGATATGCGTAATGGCGGGCAAATAGGAGCGGCGCTGGTTGACGCGTTCCAAATGGTTTTTCTGGCTCTGCTGCGGAGGAACCGCACAGCGCAGTTCAGATTTCACTGGGGCCGTCATCAGCATGTAGGGGCTTACCCCCTCAAAATCAAAATAATCAAGGCAGTCTTCCGCCAGAACGATTGGTGCAAACGGTCTGAATGATTCACGCTGTTTAATCGCTACATTCATTTTGCGTTGCATCGAGTCGCTGCGAGCATCACCAAGAATTGACCGATTCCCTAGCGCTCGCGGACCAAACTCCATACGCCCCTGAAACCAGCCGACGACACACTCCTGAGTCAGAGCCAAGACGACTCGTTCTCGCACTGCCTGTTCGGTTAGGTGAACAGCCGGTAGCTGTTGTTCGTGAATAGCCTGCGCGATATCTTCATCGCTATAGGCCGGCCCTAACTGCGCCCCTTGCATAGCGTCATTGTCCGTCAGGTAATGTGTATTACGCGGTTTGTCATTAGCGCTATACCATGCACAGAGCGCCGCACCTAACGCGCCGCCCGCATCACCTGACGCAGGCTGAACCCAAATCTTATCAAACCCCGTGTGCGCGACGATTTTTGCATTCGCGACGCAATTCAGGGCGACACCGCCAGCCAAGCATAAATGTCGACTGCCGGTTAATTGATGCGCATGCTGTGCAACTTTTATGACGATTTCTTCAGTCACCTGTTGAATAGAGCTGGCCATGTCACAATAAAACGCGTTCGGTGTCGCATCAGCGGTTAACGCCGGTGCACCAAATAGTTTAGCAAATGCGTTATTGGTCATCACACTACCCACGGCAAAATCAAAATAGCGCATATTCAGGCGATAACTGCCGTCTGGCTTTACGTCAATTAAATGCTGATAGATGGTTTCTACGAAGCGTGGGGTGCCATAAGGCGCTAGCCCCATTAGCTTATACTCACCAGCGTTAACACGAAAGCCACAATAATAGGTAAACGCTGAGTACAGTAATCCCAGAGAGTGTGGAAAATGCAGCTCTTGCCGGATAGTTAATGTGTTCCCTTTTCCATGCCACAGGCTACTGGTGGCCCACTCCCCAACCCCATCCATACAAACAACGGCTGCCTCTTCAAACGGGCTGGGGTAAAATGCTGAGGCGGCGTGCGACTGATGATGCTCAGTAAACAGTAGCGGTGGGATCTGACTAGCCGATTTTTCTGGCAACAGCACCTTAAGTTCGCGCCGAAGCACACTTTTTAAATAAAGCTTTTCTTTGAGCCAGACGGGCATGGCACGCACAAAGGACAAAAAGCCCTTGGGTGCGTGCGCTAGGTATGTTTCCAGTAGGCGTTCGAATTTAAGCAACGGCTTGTCGTAGAACACCACTGAATCGATTTCGGCTATCGTCAAGCCTGCCTCGCTCAAACAATATTTCACCGCATCGATGGGGAAACGCGGATCATGTTTGCGCCTTGAGAACCTTTCTTGCTGCGCTGCGGCAATGATCACGCCGTCGACCACGACACACGCAGCACTGTCATGATAATAGGCTGATATCCCCAAAATGGCGGTCATTTTTATTCTTCTCATTCGACGAGGCGATGGTGGATACGCGAATCATGACCCATCGTCTGTTGTTATTCAATCTTATCCAGATTACTCTTTTAGCCTATGGAAGCCTGTATACATCGTTGAGAGCCACACTTTGCCGGGTAGCACTTTAAACAAAAAGCCACTTTTTTATATGATCGCACTGCTGATCCCTGTTGGCTTTTTAGCACTGATAGAAGGTGGGCTGAGATTGGTGGGGTACGGCGAAACCATTCCCTTATTTATCCCCTCGGACCAACCAGGGTGGTTACAACCAAACCCGCATATTATTCAGCGCTACTTCCATTCAACCGACGCAGCACCCAGCGTCAGCCCAGATACATTTCTCTTTCAAGCCGAGAAGCCAGAGCAAACGCTGCGTCTGGTACTCATGGGCGGATCCACAGCGGCAGGGTTTCCTTACGGACGGTTTGGTTCCCCAGCGGGCATGCTTCAACAGCGTTTCAAGTACTTGTATCCAGAGCATGATATCGAAGTTATTTCAGTGGCCATGGCAAGTATCAACTCCTATGCATTGCGTGATTTTACTGATGAAGTCATCGCTATCCAACCCGACGCCGTGCTGGTTTACGCCGGTCACAACGAATATCTGGGGATCATGGGGGTGGGCTCAGTATACGCCAGCAAGGGCGGCCATTGGGCTAATATTGCCTATCTTAAGTTGCAGAATGTGCGCTTGTTTCAGCTGATGCAATCACTGGTAAGCGCGTTTAAAGACGAAGCCCCGACACATCGATCGCAACGCACGGTAATGGCAACCGTGGCCAAAGAGAAAAATATACCGATGGGTTCAGCGCTTTACTATGCGGGATTAGCGCAGTTTGAAAGCAATTTAACGGCAATATTGAGTCATTTTAACGATGCAGATGTACCGGTTGTCGTCAGTACCATCGCCGCCAACGAAAAAGACCAAGCTCCCTTCGAGTCTTATCCCATCGACAACGAGAATCAATCGGCTGACTTTGCATTTGCCCAAGCTCAGTTAGCCTTCTCACGCGGAAATGTCGCACAGGCAAAACGCCATTTTGTGCGTGCATCGGATTTGGACCTGTTGCGCTTTCGTGCCCCGAGCGAATTTAATCACATCATCAAACGCCAAGCCGATCAACACGGCGCCGCGGTAGCCGACAGTTATGCGCTCTTTTCGAACGAAATTTCGCATAACATCATCGATAAAACGCTCATGCTAGAGCATTTACACCCTACCGCCAGAGGGTATTTCCTATTAGCTAATAGCTTTGCCGACGCGATCGAAGATGCTCAAATACTACCAGACCTGCCACCCCGCCCAGTCGATTTAAACACGTTATGGAGTGATACTCCTTTGACTGAAGTCGATCATGCGCTTGCACAGTACAAAGTCGCGCAGTTAACCGCTGACTACCCGTTTCAAACCCAACCCACAGGTTACACCATGCCTGCACCGACGTCAGTGTTCGAATCATTGGCACAACAGCGACTGAATGGTGAAAATTGGCTTACGCAACAGCAGCATTTACTGGCGCTGTATCAGCGTCAACAACGCAGTGATGACGCGGCTAAAGTGGCAGGCCTTCTCTTTGATGCTTTAAAAAACAATCGTCAGGCAGCGATTGTTGCAAGCAAATTGTATTTACGCAGCCAGCAATGGCCACAGGCACATTATTACGCTCGCAAGGCCGTTGAACTGGCACCAGATGATATTGCAGCGCGGCTCACGTACGCTGAAGCATTATTTCGCAACAATCGGGTAAGTGACTCAAAGCAACAGCTAGAAACCGTACTCGCCCGCGATCCGGATAATGTCAACGCGAAACGCTATCTCAACCGGTTAACATCAAACTAATATGCATCATCGGGCCCAACAACGTTTATTCACCCTGATCATGCTGCTCGTGCCGTTGTTGTTTTTTGCCCTGCTTGAAGGCGGCCTTCGACTGGTTGGGTATGGTGATGAGCGAGATTTATTTATTGAAAATCCCGTCCATCCCAATTATTTGTTGCCCGAACCACACGTGATTAAGCGGTATTTCCCACGACACGGGAATGCGTCAGGTTCAGCACCTGCCGTCTCGCTGGAAGCGAACTTCTTTCTCAAAGAGAAACCCCCGAATGGGCTGCGTTTATTTGTGCAGGGTGGTTCAACCGCAGCCGGTTATCCCTACGGGTTGGGTGCCTCCTTGGCAGGTATGCTCGATAATCGGTTGCGCCTGAGTTATCCAAGTCAGCACGTAGAAGTGATCAACACTGCGCTATCGGCAGTCAATTCATTTACGCTTTTAGATTTCAGCGCAGACATTATTCAACAGCAACCGGACGCGGTTCTGATCTATGCGGGTCACAATGAATATTTAGGTATCCTTGGTGTTGGCTCTCAACACCAAATAGCGTCCCACTATTGGTTGACCCGCACATTATTGTGGCTCAAAGACTTTCGCTTGTATCAATGGATTGAAAACACCGCTACTCGTTTTACCCACGGACAACACAGCACAGGAAATGTTGCAGCTGATAGCCGTCGCAGCGTGATGTCACAAGTCGCCAAGAACAAAAATATCGCGCTTGACTCGGCGGTTTTCTCAGCCGGAGTTGAACAATTTGAACGCAATATGACGGCGCTGCTCGAACGCTATCACAGGGCAAATATTCCCGTGTACATTGCCACCATAGCCAGCAATGAAAAAGACCATTCACCCTTTGAATCCACCGCAGTTCCAGCGAATTTTGCAAAAGAATTAAGGCAAAGCGATTCTGGTGAGAGGTTAAAAGCACTTGCACGACGATACTCGGGTGCGCACAGTGCAGAGCTTCATTTTACACTCGCCCAGGCATTGTTCAGCGCACAATTGCCCGAGCTGGCTAAGCATCACTATAGGCAGGCAAAAGAGCATGACCTACTCCGCTTTCGTGCGCCTGAGGCAATCAATCAGGTCATCAGAAGACTGGCGCGGCGTGAGGGCGTGTATTTGGTTGATACACAACATGCGCTGGCGCAGCGAAGCGAGCACAACGTGATCGGCAATAACCTCATGCTTGAACACTTGCACCCCAATTTACAGGGCTATTTCGTCATCGCTAATACGTTTTACGAAGCCATTGCCGGGAACCCTGTGTTTAAACCAGAGCGCTGGGTGGATATAAACCGAGCGTGGCGAGCACGCTCTGTTCTGCCTTCAGAAGAGTATTACGGGTATGCCAGCGTGCAAACCTTGAAATCTGATTACCCATTTACTGACAGCCCACAGCCGGTCACTCTGGCTCCACCGGGAGACTGGCAGCAAGCTTTGGGAAAGCAACGCTTTGAAGGGGCGATTGACTGGCTTGGCATGGCTCGTAAGGCAGCACTTGGCTATGAGCAGCGTGGCAATACCTTTATGCAAATTAAGTCATTGATGCTGATTGCCGATGCGCTGCCCCATGATCCACAAGCTAACCTAAGCGCTGGTGAAAAACTTTACTCAGAACAGCGTTTCACTGAAGCGTTATACTATCTTGAGCGAGCGCAACGCGCTGGCACTATGGGCGAGCGATTAGAGCGTCAAATTGACTTTGCCCGGCATCAAAGTCAGCGAACATCTACCGATTAAGGAGCGGCCATGCTCGACACCATTGCCAATTTATGGAACAAACTAAAAAGCATCGCGGATACTGAAGTATTCACGCTATTTGATGTCAGCTTCTCAGTGGGAGAACTATTAATTGTTCCATTGGTAGTACTTGTCGGACTCTGGGCGACCAAGGCGCTGGCCAAAACGCTCGCATCGAAATTAACATCGCGCGGTGCCAATCCCAACTCAGTGTTGTTGATCAGGCGCGTTTTTTACGTCGTCGCCATTATTCTGTTAGTGATCACAACCTTAGATATTTTAAATATTCCCATTACCGCTTTTGCATTTCTTTCTGGCGCAGTCGCCATCGGCGTGGGTTTTGGCGCACAAAATATTATTAACAACTTTATCAGTGGTTGGATCCTCATGTGGGAAAAACCGATCAAAATCGGCGACTTTCTGGAAGTTGACGGCGCTCGGGGTAAAGTTGAGACGATCAATACCCGCTCCACAAGGATCCGACGGGTCGACGGCGTGCATATGCTCATACCCAACAGCAAACTGCTTGAAAATACCGTTATCAACTGGACCTTGATCGACACACTCACACGTACGTCGGTGCGCGTTGGTGTTGCCTATGGTTCACCCTGCCGAAAAGTGAGCGAGTTGATTGAGCAGGCCACCAACGAACATGAACAAATATTGGGTATTCCCAAGCCTGTCGTGATCTTTGATGATTTTGGTGACAATTCACTCGCTTTTGAAGTGTATTTTTGGGTCAATGCCACCGTCGAACGCGACTTGCGTATAATCCGCAGCGACATCCGCTTTCGCATTGATGAACTCTTCGCTCAAAACCACATCGTGATTGCGTTCCCGCAGCGCGATGTACACATTGACGGTGCTATTCGGCTGGAGCGGTCGCAAGCGCAAAAACCGCAATAAATGTGCATCTTGGTTCAGAGTATTCTATGGTAGAGACTGATATGTCTGATAGACTCACACCACTTTTCACTCCCTAAGGAGTCACAAAAATGCGCATCGCTATCTTATCTCGGAATCCTAAATTGTATTCAACTCGCCGCCTTAAAGAAGCGGGTATTGAAATGGGACACGAAGTCGACGTTGTCGATACCATGCACTGTTACATGGACATAACCAGTAACAACCCTTCCGTACGCTACAAGGGGCGAACGCTGCCGAAATACGACGCCATCATTCCTCGTATTGGTGCCTCGGTCAGCTTTTACGGAACCTCAGTGGTACGTCAATTTGAAATGATGGGCACGTATTCGATCAATGAGTCGGTGGCAATCAGCCGCTCTCGTGACAAGCTGAGATCCCTACAGCTTTTGTCACGCAAAGGTATCGGTATGCCGCGAACGGGTTTTGCAAACCACCCAGACCGCATTGATGATCTCATCAAAAATGTGGGTGGTGCGCCTGTTGTGATTAAACTGCTTGAAGGCACGCAGGGCATTGGTGTGGTTTTGGCTGAAACGGCAAAAACGGCAGAAGCGATTATTGAAGCCTTTATGGGGCTTGGCGCCAATATTTTAATTCAGGAATACATCAAAGAAGCAGGTGGCGCTGATATCCGTTGTCTTGTGGTGGGTGATAAAGTGATTGCGGCGATGAAGCGCCAGGCGGCGCCGGGTGAATTTCGTTCAAACCTGCATAGAGGCGGCTCTGCCAGTATCGTGAAATTAACGCCGGATGAACGTAAAACTGCGGTTGCTGCAGCGAATACCATGGGACTGAACATGGCGGGTGTGGACATTTTACGTTCAAAAAATGGACCGGTCGTGATGGAAGTTAATTCATCGCCGGGCCTAGAAGGCATCGAAACCGCTACAGGGAAAAATATCGCTGGCATGATCATTGAGCATATCGTGAAGAATGCTCACCTAACCACCAAAACGCGAGGTAAAGGCTAACGATGGGGCAGTCAATTCCTGCCATCGAGATTGGTGGCATCCGCATTGCGGCCGGTGAAACCAAACGCATTGAATTAGCCCTGCCGCAACTGTACACCGACACTCACATGTCGATCCCCGTTCATGTACAACGGGGCAAACGCCCTGGTCCGACACTGTTCGTTAGCTCTGCCGTTCACGGCGACGAGCTAAACGGTATCGAAATTGTTTCCAGACTACTAAAGAGTAAATCAATTAAAGCCCTGCGCGGTACGTTGATTGCCGTGCCGATGGTGAATGTGTATGGCGTATTAAATCAAAGTCGCTATCTGCCTGATAGGCGTGATCTGAACCGCAGTTTTCCGGGCTCTCGCAAAGGTTCTCTGGCGGGGCGTATTGCCAACTTATTTTTAACTGAAGTTGTGAAGAAGTGTGATTACGGCATCGATTTACATACCGGTGCGATTCACCGCAGCAATCTCCCTCAGATCCGAGCGAACCTGGACGACGACGCAACGTTGCAAATGGCCAAAGCGTTCGGCCTACCCGTGTTACTAAATGCCGATATTCGCGATGGATCACTCAGGCAGGCGGCTGCTGACAACGATATACGCGTGTTGCTGTATGAAGCAGGCCAAGCATTACGCTATGACGAATTTTCAATTCGGGCTGGCGTGAAAGGCATTATTAACGTGATGCGGCATATTGGCATGTTGAATAAACGCTCGACCAAAGATCATGACATTAAACGTTTCGTCGCTCGCCAGAGTGGCTGGGTTCGCGCGACTGAGAGCGGCTTTGTGCATCATGTTTCTCAGTTGGGTGACCACGTCAAGCAGGGCGATACTTTAGCAACAATTGCCGACCGTTACGGCACAGAGCTCGCATGTGTCACCTGCCCTGCTGACGGTGTAGTCATTGGCAAGCAAAATATCCCTCTTACACAAGAGGGTGAAGCCATGTACCACATCGCGTATTTTTCTAAACCCGACTCTGTCGCTGAACATGTCGAATTGTTGCAAGACAACATGGTTTTGGACGATCCGACAATTGTTTATTAAACTGAACAAAGACCGTTGAGGAAGACGATTTGACTGACATTAGTAAACATTTGGTAGGCGCGCTTGAATTATGTGATCTGCCCGACTTATCCATTGAAGGCTTAAACATCCGTGTAGATACCGGCGCGGCAACGTCTTCGCTGCATGTCGATAACATTGATGAGATTGAGCGCGATGGGCAAATGTGGGTGAGTTTTGATATTCATCCCAACATCCACAATGTGGACGAGATCGTACGTCGAGAAGCCAAAGTGAGCGATATTCGTAAGATAAAAAGCTCAACCGCGACTCGTGAACGTCGTTACGTGATTGAAACGCCTATTGTATTGGCAGGAATGACTTGGGAAATACAACTGACACTGACCGATCGCTCTGAGATGACCTATCTTATGCTGCTAGGTCGCGAAGCCATGGCGGGTAGACTGATTGTTGACCCTGAACATGAATTCCTACTGACCCGTTAGTCCGAGGCCGAGGCAATATTTGGTGATTTCAGGTAATAGGTTCAATTCACAGTCTTTTCGCCAGTAAGCAAACACATTGAGCGGCGCTATTTCAGGCTGCTCAAGTTTTTGCAACTGTAATGCTTGCTCTGAAACCCATGCATCGGGCAATAAAATGACGCCATCGTCAGACAACGCCTGAACGCCAACAGAGGGAGACGGCGTGCGAAGTTTTGGGTGCCTTGTCGCCTTAACTTGCTTAAACACGCTTTCACTCACCGCAATACTGTATTCAATGTGAACATAGTTCGCGCTAGATCCACTCTCACCCTCAGAGAAAGCCTCATGACGTTGCCCTTGCGCAGTATAGAATGACAATGGGCTTTGCCAAACGGCTAATTTTTCAATCTCATCTGACTTGAAATACTCGGTGCTGAAGCCAATGTCTATTGTATGCTCCAGCAGATGCCTGAGTAACATGTCTGACGATAAAATGTCCGACTTTACATGCAGGTCTGGGTATTGACCGGCGAGTTTGGGCAGTGCGTTAGCAAAATAAATTTCCTGAGCACAGCTTGTAGAGGCAACGCTTAAATAGTGGACTTTGTTGTCAATGACGTTGTGCTGAGCTTCTTTGAGAGTATCAGTGAGTTGTTTCGCATACGGGATTAGTAACTCACCTGCCGGTGTAAGTTGAATGCTGTTGCGATGCCGAGTGAAAAGTTTAACGTTGAAAAACTCTTCTAAGAGCTTGATCCTTGCACTCACAGCAGCTTGAGTCAGGTAGAGATTCTCAGCGGCTTTACCGAAATGACGCGTATTGCTGACTTCTAGAAATGTCGACAAAAATCGAATGTCCATAGGTGACTCGCGCAGACACAAAAAATGCAGTATCAAACGTTGTCGCGATAAACTCAAGCAAACTCAGCAATACAACGAAAAAAGGCGCCTAGGGGCTTTCCTTGTAAAGAAAGCCTGGCGCCCATTTTTCAGTTCTAGCGGCAACTAGCGGTGCGAGGATTGCCTAAACTTTGCATCTTCATTGGCCTGCATAAAACCACCACTGCGCTTTAAGTCGCGTTGGTTATTGTTACGCTTGGAGCCTTTCTTCTTGCCCCTTTCCATTAATTCTAAATCGTCGTTTTCGTAGTCATCATCCCAAGAGGATGATTGTTTTTTAGCAGCCATGTTACTGATAACTAAAAAGTGATAAGGATGGCTAAAGATAATGAAAAATGGACCGTTGGAAAGCGAAATATTTTATTCGTTAGAACAAATTTTGTTTATCGAACAAAATAGCCAATAGTCTGCCAACCCTCCTCGTTATTGACCAGCACCAAACGCTCGTTAGCCGCGTTCTTTAACGCAAATGAAGAGTGAAAATCAATCACTTGATATTCACCGGTTGGCAAACCGGGCAAGTTGTCAACACGCTGCGCGCTGGCCACCTTGCGAGATTTAAATGCGCCTAACGAACCGCGCGCTTGCTCAGCAGCGGCTTGCCACTGTAACGCAGTCGTCGCTTGTTTAAACAACGGTGCGGCTGCCTCATAGGACTGTTGATACTGTTTATTATCCAACAATACCAGCCAGTCGTATGCTTCTTGTGGAATATTGTCGCCTGCGGCGTGTGCACTTAACGCAAATATAATCGCGACAATCATACCTGACAACCATGATGTACTGCGCACTGTGAGGCGATGTAGTGTGTTCTTCATGTTCGTTAATCCTTTTAACCTAACCATTTTGAAATCTTATACTAACAACTGCTTATCACAATCATCAAGTCATCTGATGCGCCCCCTTCTCCGCATAAAAAAAGGGCCGCAAGCGCGGCCCTAATTGAGGTTTAACCAAACCCGTGTGCTATTTTTGCGTCACGGTAACCGTTGGCTTGGTCGCATCAGGCCCTACAACTTTAAACTCATAGGTTCCGGCATCGATGCCTAAGCGTAAATTATCATTAGACGATGCCAGTGGATGCGGCTGCCCCAAGGTGACATCAATATCATCCGGTGACGTCGCACCCAGATTGACCGTCGCCCAATCTTCCGACGCTACCTTAAAGAAGTTTTCACCCGCGTTAACATCTACCTCGATAGAGTACACGCCATCGCCCGCATAAGTGAACTCATTAGACGTTCCCCAGTCGCCATTAATACCGCGCAAGTAAACTGGTGTTGCACCAAAGAACTGTTCAGCAAAAACGCGGATGCGTGGGTCGGCCGGATCGGCTTCGTCAAAAATGAACACATAGCTTGCCTGCTCATCAATGGTCATCAACAGATTATTATCATCTGCCATACCCAGTGGCAATTCACCGCCAACAGCCAGTTCCCGATCAGCAAGGTCACTGGAAACACCACCGTAGTTAACCGTTGACCAATCTTCAGTGGCAACTTTAAACGCCTGTTCGCCAGTATTGAGTTCTATCGCGACAGTGAATTGACCACCACCTTGGAACGTCATTTCGTTGGTCGTGCCCCAGTCGCCGTTAACACCACGAATATAGACACCTGTGCCAAAATAAGGATTCTCATAACTCACGGTTAATACCGGTGCAGCAGAATCATTGGCGTCAACACTAAACAAGTAGCGTGCAGTTTCTGGTGTGGTGAAGGCTAGGTTTTCACCCGGCGATTCAAGCGTTTTCTCAACACCCTCTTCCACAGCCTCGTCGCCTGGCGTCGCACCAAAGTTAACGGTAGCCCAATCCTCAGACGCCACTTTGAAGCCTTGCTCAGAACCTTGCTCAAGTTCAATGGCAAACTCGTAGATACCATCACCTTTGTACTCAAACGCATTGGTAGTACCCCAGTCACCGTTAACGCCACGCAAGTAAACCGTGGTATCACCGTAAGGCACAACGTCAGGCGCACCAGATGTAGCATACGCTGATAGTCCGTAACCCTGAGCGCCCATTTGCGGCTTCACGAACACCGCCATGGTCAACGCAGGTACAGTAAAGGTACCGTTACCTTCGTCATCCCCTTCACCTTCAGCGAAGCTTGCTGAACGCACTACGGGGTCGATGGAGTTCATTTGCATCATGTGCAGCTCAAAGCCGGTTGCCGTCGGAACAGTGATCGACTTTTGCTCGTAACCGCTGTTCACTACCACCATCAGCGCATCGTAGTTAACATCAATATCCGCTAGCGTGAACGTGCTGTCCGGCGTGATCCCGTCATCAATGCTCATAGCGATTAGGCCTTGCTGCTGACGGCTGCCGATATTATGGAAACCAACACGATTAATGATGTCTTGTTGTGTGGTTAAACGGAATAATGGTGAACCGGTACGAATGCGCAGCAGCTCCTTAAAGACCTCTGCCGCAAAATCGATTTCGGTCATACTGGCAGCGCGCTCTGGCGAATAAATAAAGGTCGCCATTTCACCCCAACGGCCTTCATTGTCTTGCGCAAGTGGCAAGCCAACGTTCCAGTTATTGGTCTGCATGGTGAAATCGACGTAATTGAACCAATCGCCAGCATCGAAGGTGTTTCGGTCCATAGACTTAGAGCGCAACATATCGCCACCCATTTGCAGGAACGGGATACCTTGCGACAGCATCGGAATACCGATACCAATATTTTGTGCGCGCACCCGCTCCGCTAATGTCAGATCGTTCGGTAGAACATAGTTAAACTGATCCCATAGCGTCTCATTATCATGCTTTGATACATAGTTAATGATGTCGGCAGGATCTTTCGCATAACCGCCCAGGCTACTGGTTGTTGTCGCGCTTCCGCCCGATGTTTCAAGCACGTAGTCGGTCAACGTGCCGGCCATGCTCATTTTGACGCGATCTTGTGCGTTCAAGGCGTCGTCAGACGCTTCGTCTGCAAAGATTTGCCCTTGGCGGATGGCTTCACGGATACGGTCATTGAACGTACCGATTTCAGTGCCAGCCATATTGATTTGCGTCGCTTGCTCATAGCCGCGATCAATTTTCTGCCAGCCTTCACCGTAGAAATAGTTATCGGGGTCAACAGCTTGCACAGCATCTCGTAAACGGATCATGGTGTCTTTAGTTGCCTGACTCATGATGTCAAACCGGAACGAATCGAACTTATATTGCTCCGCCCACTGAACCAAGGAATCATGCATGAATTTTTCCATCATGACATTGCGTGGCTCGGTGTCATCACAACACGTTTCACGCACTATCGCACCGGTGTCTTCTTCATACCGGTGGTAGTACCCAGGAACCACCTTATCCAATACCGATTTAGGGAATACGCCCGAGGCATTGGTATGGTTATACACAACATCTAACACCACGCGCAGTCCCATCTCGTGCAGTGCTTGATTCATGGCGCGCATTTCAATAATGCGCTCTACACCTTCTGGGTTAGACGCATAACTACCTTCTGGTGCATTGAAGTGATGCGGATCATAACCCCAGTTAAACTGGTCGAAACCGCGCATATCGTCGAGCAGCGCTTGTGCTTTAGTTGGCTCTTGCACTGGGTCATAGCTTTCGTACAAGTCGCCCAAGGTCATTGACGCATCAGCTTCTTCACACGCGCCTGCATTCGCATTGAGCAAGCACAATTGCGCGACCGTGCTGTCGAAGTCAACAGTACGCGACACGTTTTCTTCAATGGTTGCAATATCATTTGCCGGCAGCATGTGGAAGTGGTTCAACCCCGCTTCCTGCAATGCGCGCAAATGTTCAACAGGCGCAGTACCGTCTTCCGTAAAGGCGAGATATTTACCGCGATTTTCCGGTGATGTGCTTTCATCACGGATACTAAAATCACGAATATGACCTTCGTATATCACAATATCTTCAGGGTTTGCCACGGTGGGAATAACGTGTGTATCCCATCCGGCTGGCTTGAGATCATCGTCGTTCAAGTTAACAAAGCGGGAAAAACGACCATTAGTCGACAGCGACACTGAATACGGGTCGGTGACTTCAAGCTCTTCAATGGCGCCTGTACGAGGATGGTAGACTGTGACTTCATAACGGTACAAGGTACGGTCAAGCCCCATGTCACCGGAGTAGGTCCACACACCTGAGGTCGTATTTTCAGTCATATCAAACGCATTTGCTAACGTCTTATTGTCGTTATAAGACAACAAGCGAACATTTTGCGCGGTTGGTGCCCAAACAGCAGCCGTTACACCACCATCGGTATACACTGCACCCAACTGTGCTTCATCAGCGTCTTCGTCACTCGTGGTGTACACTTGGTCGATACCATTGGCCAACTGAATGCCAGTGGCTGCAACTAACGTACCTTCGGCGTTATAGCCAGCCAATACCGCTTGCGTTTTTAGGACGGCTTTCGCTTCTTCCTCGGTCCATGCGCCTTGGAAAGCAGGTAAGTCAGCCAAATGCGGTGCAATGGCGGTTTGTTCTTCCGTCAACGTAACAGGTTCTAAATCAACCACTGTGCCGTTCAAGCCACTTTCTAAAGTCGCTTCCAAATCAGCAGAGGCTGAATAATGTAGCTTCATTGAATCAATATCTGTCATGTCTAACGCCGACAGAATAGTATTGGTATCAAGCCAGTGAGCAGACATATTCTCGATTTTGACCGGTTGTGGACCCAGCGTCAGAATTGGAAACTCAAACACAGTGGGCTCACCGCTTAATGTGAAATTCACCCGCGCAAATTTCGCATCATCCTGCGTCAACGAGCCTTTAAAGTCACCGCCGCCCATTTCTTTACCGGCATCATCTGTACCGATGTGAATAATAAAGTTATGACAGGCACCGGCCGTATCGGCGTAACCAGGTTTTAAATCTAATACCCAGTAAGCACCATAATTCGGGTCAATACCATTGTGGATACGCCCGTTAGCCCAATCCGTATCGGGATCGGCGTAGGCATCGCAATCATCATTACTCCACGTGTGTAAACGGTAGCCTTCATAGCTGCTGTCCCCAGGCGTGTTATCAGCACCGACAGAGGCACGGTTGTAGTACAACACGGCTTGGTCTTCACCCGGAAAAACCGTAGGTTCAGGTAGAGTCGGATCAGCACCAACAACGCAGGCGTCATTTGATTCATTCGGCACAGTGGGTGGCGTACACTCAATCGGAGGGGGTGGCACACAGGTTGAACCACTGGAATCCGGTACATTCGGTGCGTTACAAGTGAGAAGGTCGTTACTACCCGACTCCACACCAGAACCACCACAACCGGCTAAAAACAAGACGGAAAGCATTATGGCCATAAAGCCAAACGCTCGGGTTCGATTAAACATAGGTAAATGCTCCAATGTTATGCTTAAATTTTTCATAATGAGTACGTTAACCCCATGAAATATTGCGTACCGAAGAACTGGATTGTTCCAGTTTGCTCCTGCGAAGAGAAATAGCTCTTGGTCGGCTCATCGGTCACGTTATTGATCTGAAAAAGTACGCTCAGGTTGTCATTGATTTCATAAGAGGCTTGGTAATCGATAACCAGTTCTTCATCAAAATTGACCGTCTGGTCGTTAATCGCCACTTGCTCAGAAACAAACTGGTCGCGATAGCGCCCACTAATGCGTGTCTCAAAGCCTTCGTACTCCCAAAAGACGGTAAGCTGCGCCACATTTTCAGAGAGGCCTGGCAGTGCACTCGCAAATACACCATTGCCGACAGTGCGCTGAATTTCACTTTCTGTGTACGAATAGCTCGCACTGACGCCCAGCCCAGCCCAAGCTCCAGGTAACATGCTATAAATTTGCGTGTAGGCAAACTCTAGCCCGCGAATGTAACCTCCTTCGGCGTTGTTGATCGCTGTTTCATAGTTTCCATTTTCTGTGGGCACTGTGACGAAAACAGGGTTGCCCTGTGCGTCTAATACGAGCTCAGGATCTTGTCCAACAAACTCAGGCTCCAAAAACACAGGAACTTGAACTGAATCCGGTACCACAAAACCGTTGCCTGCAAAGTCGTACGGCTCAATGCCAATGTTCTCAATAAATGATTCAATATCTTTGTAAAACGCAGCAGCAATAAAGGCACCGTCGGTTTCATCAAAATAATATTCGTACGACAGGTCGTATTGTGTCGCGTAAAACGGCTCTAGATAAGGACTGTTGCGTGATGACCCGTTAATCCTTGCCGTTTCAGTCGATAAGGTAACTTCGCCACTGTCTCTGTCCTGTACCGCTGTGACCACTTCGACATTGGTCGAGGCGTTGGCTGCAAAGCGGTTAATCGGTGCTCTTCCCATCACTTTAGCGGCAGCGACACGCAATTGTGAATTGTCGGTGACACCAAAATTTAAATTGATGCTGGGTAGAAGGTCAGTATATTCATGGCTGATAATATCAGGGCGATAAAAATTGTTAATCAGCCCAGCTTCATCAGTTATGTTCTGTGCGCCAAGCGTCGGGTCGCTCACTTCCACTTGAACGCCAGTCACAGGGTCTGTCAAAATACGCGTTGCACGTTGCAAGGTCGTTGAGCTCTGCTTGGATTCAACATAACGCACACCCACATTACCGGTGACACGCATGTCACCAATCTCAGTATCGATGTTGGCCATTAAATAAGCCGCACTAACGGTTTCGAACACGTCACCACTCTCTTGCACAGACCAGGCTGTAGAAGGACCAATGCCGGGGCCATTAATCACGCCTGCCGCACCAGGTCCCCAGGTTTGTTGCGGCTGTGGAACGCCTCCAGGAAACCACGCATTCAGCGTTGAATCTAAATCTATTGCAAGGTAACTAGGGAAATAGCTGAAATCGCCTTCCCAGTTAACCACGTCAACCATATCGGGTGACAATTGGAATGACGGTTGTGACGCAGAGAATGCGGAGTCATTTCCGAACTCAAACACCGAGCGATCATTTTTGTACTCACGGTCAGAATAACGCGCACCAAACTCCAGACCTGAAAGAATGGGCATATCCAGTGCATACTGGAAGTCAAGACGGTAAGCGTCCAGCTCATCATCATTCTGGAAGGGGTAAATGCCGTACTTACTCACACGCACGCGATCTAAGTCGGTGAACAGGTCGGTCTGGTTAAATGCCAAATCAGGTAAATTTAGACCATTCAACTGATAAGAAATTGATACATTTTCATCAAACCGAGGGCTGTCTGGATCGCCATCACCCACCAGTGCCCACGTCAAACCATTGCGGAAATTACTTTCCGCTTTTGACAGTGAAATATCAAACTGGGCAGACAGATTATCAGTAATGTCCCAATCTGCATTAATCCCATAGCTTTCTACTTGGTCAAAGTCTTGATTGTCGTCATTGACCAGCTCCACTCGGGTAAAGCTGTCGGCGGTACGGGTGAACGTGCCACCTATTACACTGCGATCAACAACCACTGGATTCGTAATTGACGTTTGTATTCCTCCTAGCTTGACCCGGAAACCACGCGCAAAGGCTTCTGAATCAAACTTGGAAATGAATGCATCCGCTTTGAGCGTGAAATTATCCACAGGCGCCCATTCAATTGCAGCCACATAACCGTCGCGAGTTTCTTCACCGCCTTTGTGTTGCATCTCAAAGCCTTCGCTGATCAGCTCACATTCTTCCAGCTGTGCAAAGTCCTGATCCTGACAATCGGCGTCCGAATGAACACCATCGACGTCGGTCACGCCGTTATACGCTAAACCAATAAACTGCGTCGACACAGACGGTTGATACAGACGCGCATAGCCCAGTGCCACGCCCAACGTATCGTCCATAAACTTTCCTTGGTAAGAGAAGCTCAAGCGATGCCCGAACTCTTCACCATCAGGTATTTCGCTAGCTCTGTCGTTATACATGCCCCGTACATTCGCGTTAAAGGTATGCTGCTCATCATTAGATAACGGGCTCGCAGTACGTAACTCCACCGTTCCGGCGACACCACCTTCTATCAAAGACGCTTTGGGTGATTTGTACACTGCCGCTGAATTAATCAGTTCAGACGGGTACTGATCGAATTCAATTGACCGCGTGCCGCTGGTCGACACTTGCTCTCGACCGTTCAGTGTTGAGAAAACGAATCCGCCCGATAAGCCACGGATGTTAATCTCTGCGGCCTGCCCACCGGTTCTGACCGCAGAAATACCCGGTAATCGCGTCAATGCATCCGCCATTGATACATCAGGGAGACCGCCTAAGTCATCGGCAGAGAGTTGTTCAGATACGGTATCGCCGAAACGTTTTTGGTTGAGTGACTGGATCAGGCTGGTACTGAAGCCGCGCACTTCAATGCGTTCAATCGTTTCTTCCTCAGGTGCCGCCGTTTCCGATGGCGCAGTCTCAGGCTCTTGTGCGTACAACGGCTGAGAGAATATAGCCATCCCACTCGCTATAAACGCTGCCGTGATCAAACTGGGCTTGAATTTTTGCATGTGTAGTCCCATAGCAGTGATGAAGGTGATTGATGACTGAACGAAAACAACCTGTGCAGTCTCACCTTATTGTAATAATCACACCCATGTTACCGCTCGGTTAATATTCAAACAACGAACTGCATACGTATTCAAACATATTTGTTTACGTTTGATTTACATCTCAACAGGTTCGTTTTAGCGAGTTTTCCTCATTCTATCAATAAGATATAAAAACAGCCGATCAGTCATGCTGCATTGGCGCCATCACTCGCCTGTCACAAACTTAGATTTGTTACATGCTGTTTACACATAACGCTGAGGTTGATGCTGGGTCAGATTACGCTGATGTGAGTCAAAGTTAAGTGCACAACGAGATAGAAAATGCTTAACCTGCTTTTCGATATAGAGGTCGCCCGTGCCTGGCTGTTTGGCCGCCAGACGGGGGAAAGCGCCGTAGCCAGCCAATAAACAGTGCCATGAGCTGCTATTGAAATGAGTTTGCAAATTCTGCCGCTGAATTTCTTGGCGCACATCACCGCGCTTGAACCACACGTCCAATATATGTCCCAAGGAATCTGAAAAGTGGCTATTGTTGCGATTTGCCCGCCAATATTCGCTGTCGTCGCGGGTATTAAGCTTGTAGTGAGCGACTATATAATCTCGCACATGCTCAAAGCGCTGGGTCATGTCACGATTAAACGTGTCGCGATGCTGGGGTGTTAATCCACCTTCTTTCCACTTATCGATAAACATTTCGATACTGACCTGCACAAGATGCAGCGCGGTTGCTTCAAGTGGTTCAATAAATCCCTGAGACAACCCTAATCCGAGACAGTTATGCGCCCAGTGTTGGGTGAGCTGCCCGACTTTCATTTTAAGGTGTCTCGCCTCCACGGCTTCGCCTATCTTTAAGTGTGAGCGAAGCTCTACCTCAGCATCGTCCTTTGACGTAAACGCATCGCTATACACATAACCGTTTCCTGTTCGATTGGTTAAAGGAATAGACCAACACCATCCATTTTTCAGTGCGGTTGAGCGTGTTTCAACGGGTAGCTCTTTCTGCGCAGCACTCGGCAACACAACCGCAGCATTGTTGAACAGATTGTCTGAAAACGATTTGAAAGTGACGCCAAGCGTTTGCTGCATCAATAACGATGAAAACCCACTGCAATCGATAAAAAAATCGCCGTTGATCGCCGCATGTTTTGCCAGCGTCAGCGTGCTGACGTCGCCGTTGGCGTGTCTATTGACTTGAATTACCTCATCACTGATGTGGCGCACACCGCGCTGTATCGCAACGTTTTTAAGATAGTTGCCTAACAAGTGTGAATCAAAATGGTAGCCATATTCCATTCGAAATGGAAAATTATCAGGTGTCAGCGGACCTTTGCCTTGAGCCGCCAAAATACCATTCAAGAAAAAATCATCCGGTTTGACGTGCGTGTCCAAACCGAGTCGACGCGTTTGCGTATTCACTTCAAACGCGCGTTCAGTGAAGGTATCTACCTGACTGAAAAACGGATGGCTGTAATCTTGAAAAGGCGCGTTTGGACTCCAGCCCACGAAACGAATGTTGACTTTATAGGTCGCATTGCATTGCACCATCCAGTCTGATTCATGCACATCAATGAGTTGGAAAAATCGCTTCAACGTTGGCGTTGATCCCTCGCCGACTCCGACGATGCCAATGGTCGGTGACTCAACCAAGGTGACATTAACCTGCTCAGCAGGAAACTGTTTAACCAGTAAGTTTGCCGCCATCCATCCGGCTGTACCGCCCCCGACAATTACCACGTTCTTCATAACTCGCCTATTTTACTCTGTTGATCAAATTGTCGATGTACCTATCGTGCATAGGTAACTTTTGCAGTGGCTCATCCTTAACACGTTTCACGGACTGCAGCATATCAAACAGTTGTTGTTTCGGCATTGCATTGGCGATGGGATGGTGGTCATTCGGTTCAATCCCTTGGCCCAGCATCACCTGTAGCCACGAGCTTTCTAAAAACAAATCATTTTGTTCACGAAACAGTTTCCCCGTTTGCTTGAACAATGCGATTTTATGCGCCAATGACGCGGGTAACTCTATCTGCCGCATATCACGCCAAAAGGCGTCTTTGCTGCGCTCATTCAAGTAATAATGTAATACTAAAAAATCTCTGATTTGGACGTACTCAAGTTCAGATTGTTGATTAAACTCATCTTGTGCTGACCTGTGTATACCGGCATGCGGGAATAACTGGATTAAGCGTACAATAGCAGATTGAATTAAGTGAATACTGGTTGATTCCAGTGGCTCCAGAAAACCGCTGGATAAGCCTATCGCAATAACATTTTTATGCCACTGTTTACGACGGCGGCCGGTCGTAAATTTAATGACGCGTGGATCAGCCAAGGGCTTGGTATCGAGGTTGTTCATGAGCACATGGGTGGCTTCATCGTCGGAGAGATATCGACTACAGAAAACATGCCCGTTGCCATTTCGGTGCTGTAAAGGAATACGCCATTGCCAACCGGCTGAGTGAGCAATCGAGCGCGTGAAAGGGGCTGTCGTTGTGTGGCGTTCAGAGGGAATCGCCACTGCGCTATCGCAAGGCAGTAAATGACTCCAGTCATCTAGGCCAACACCGAGTTTTTGCTGAATGAGCAGGCCTTTGAACCCGGAGCAATCAATAAACAGATCCCCACGAACAACTTGGCCATTATTCAGTGTTAGCGCGTCGATATCACCGTTATTGTGTTGCTGCACCTCGATGACTGTGCCTTCGCTGCGCACCACACCCATGCTTTCACTCAGTTTGCGCAGGTAGGCGGCGTATAACCCAGCATCAAAGTGATATGCGAAAGGCAGTTCGACAATGGGGTCTTTACTATTGATTTGCGCAAACTTTCCCTCCACCGCAGCCAAGTAGTTTAAGTCGTAAGACCATAAATCACTGTCATAGCCTAATGACTTTGCACGTTTCCAGAAGTGGTGAAAATGACAAAATGCGACGCTCTTTCCCGGTGCTCCAAATGTGTGATAGTAATGCTCGCCCTGCGTTTTCCAGTTTTCAAAGCGGATCGCCAGTTTCATCGTCGCTTTGGTTTCACGCAAAAAGTCCGCTTCATCAATACCCAACACGCGGTTCACTAAGCGGATAGGCGGTATCGTTGCTTCACCCACACCGACGGTACCGATTGTGTCCGATTCAACAACCTCGACTTCAATATTGGAGCCAATCACTTTTTTAAGCAGTGCAGCAGAGAGCCAACCGGCCGTCCCACCGCCCAAAATAACCACCTTTTTTATTACGTTTTGCATAACGCCCCTAAACAAAAAAACCACTTTTATGCAAAGTGGTTTCAATCAACAAACTGCGTGCCAGAGGCAGTAACTGCCTCTGGCAAGCCAATTAACCCAGGGAAGGATTAAAACGTGTAGTTAAAGCCTAACAAGAAGTTACGCCCAAACGTTTGATACTTCAACACTTCGCGTGAATCAGCATTGGTCTGCACGGTTTCTTCGTCAGTCAGGTTTTGACCTTGTAAAGTGATCCGCAAACCATCGAGCATTTCAATATTGGACTCACTAAAGTCATAAGCGATTTGCGCATCCCACAACTCAGACCCTTGGTCGATTGTTTCAACCAGTGACAAACTTAGGCCACGAGTCTCGGTGACGAAGTCAGAACGTTTGCGACCTGAAACACGGAACTCGAACCCGGCTTTCTCATAGTACGCCGTTAGCTGGTAACCTTCATCAGATAAGCCTGGCACACCAGCCCCATCCGACAATTGACCATTCATGAAGGTAGCGCTGGCAAACATACCGAATCCATCAAGACTTTCATGGAAAATATCGAATGGAACACTTGCCTGTAATTCCCAACCTTGCACAAAACCGGTCAACCCATCTTGTTTAGCGCTAACTAAGCCTTGGAATGTCGCTGGTGTCTGGCCCTCAGAGCCTTGGTGAAAACTTGGGATATACACGTCAGAAAAGTCGGCCAAACGGCTGGAGTCTCTGTGCCAGTTACGTAAATCTTTGAAGAAGAACGCGACGGCAAAGAATCCACTGTCGGCGTAATAGTTCTCATACGACAAATCAAATTGGTTAGCCGCTAGAGGACGAAGCTGTGGGTTACCAGCGCTACCACTCCACGGGCCATTTTCGGGGTTGGGGTTAGTAATTTGGTTGTCATTAAACGCAAATGATACCTGTGCGTTCGGGCGCATATCATCCATGCGAGGGCGACTTTCCGTGCGTGAAAGAGCCGTACGAATAAACTGGTTTTCAGCGATTTCCAAGCTCAGGTTCAAGCTAGGTAACACGGAAGTATACTCTGCCCCACCCGTGACAGGAGCCACATTGGCAAAACCATCAGCATCAGTCGTGACATTAAAACCTGAACCGCTTTGATCGACATCAATGACCTGTACACCAAAATTACCGCGTAAATAAGTATCGCCAAAATCAGCTTCGATATCGAATTTGGTATACAACGTAAGCAATTCTTCGTTGATGGTATAGGTATCACCGAAGCGGTCATTTTGTACCAGAGCCGCATCATTTTCGATGTAGTAGCCTGAGTTGTATAAACCTAGACTATCGTACGCGAGCACACCGTTAATGCCGATAAAGCTCAGATCTGCAACACCGAGTACATTCGGGATAGGCGCATCACCAGGGAAATCTGGGGCGGTTAAATAAGCGCCTGTATTAATTTTGGTTTTAGAACGGTCTGAATAGGCAATACCCGCTTCCACTCCACTGATAATGCCGTAGTCAACAAAACCATCAACCGTGAAACGTGCGCTATCCAGCGATTCATCAAAATCAGGTTGGTTGACGAAGCCGTCTTGTGATGTGCTACCAAAAATGGGGTTACCCCACGCTTGTGGACCAGCAAGACGGATTAAATCAGGATTGGTGTAATCCAATGTCTCGATGCTAGGGTGATCGCTATACAATGCGCCCTGCGGCGTCATGACCCATGAGCGTGCAATGGCAGCACGTCCGTCGATGCCTGCACGACCAACACCCGAGTAACTTTCAATATTGGTAATCGTTTTCTCAACATCACCGGTAGAAATATCCAGCTCAGCCGTCCACTCGTCGTTGATAAGGTATTCGACGTTTAAGCCGAAGGTGGTGAGTTCCGCTTCTTTGCTTTCAGCATCGTTACGAATAACTGAAATGAAATCGCTAAAGGTTCCCGCAGTGACAAGGCCGTTTTGAACTTCATTGATAGTGTAGCTCTGCGTACCCCATTCAGCACCACCTTCTTCAATACCACGGAACACTTTATCTTCGTTGAAGTCAATGTACAAAGCGTCAAGCTTTACTGTTAATTCATCGCTCGGTGCCCATTCAATAACACTCGCAATTGAATCACGCTCCATCACGGCAGAACGTACGAAGGAATCATGCCCACCCAGCACGCGAGTACCGGCTGGTACAGTCACACCTGGTGCTGCCTTTTCTGGGTTAGCATCAGCGTAACCCCAACCACGGAATTGCTCTTCCTGGCTTGGAGATTCCATCGAAGCTATGGTAAGCGCAACACCAATAGTGTCGTCAGCAAACGAATCAACAAAGTTTAGAGAAAAGCGATGACCCTGATCGTCAAAATCCGGGTTAGCTGAATCCATGCCGTTTTGCTCGAACGAGCCATTGAACGTAATCGTGCGCTCTTTGCCCAGCGGATTGATCGTTTGTAGGTCAACAGTACCACCAATGCCTTGCGACATCAGGCTGGCATCAGGCGTCTTGTAAACGAGCACATTGGCGACGATTTCAGAAGGATACAGGTCGTATTCAACCCCACGGTTATCGCCCATACCGAGCAATTCGCGGCCATTCAATGAAGTGCCTACGTAGTTTTCGTTAAAACCACGTACTGACAGGCCGCTGCTACGACCATCACGGCGCTCTCCCGCAAGACCTGGAAGACGTGCCAATGACTCGGCAATACTGGTGTCTGGCAGTTTACCAATATCTTCAGCGGATAACGCCTCAACGATTGAGGTGTTGTCCATCTTGATGGCTTGCGCTCGTTGCAAGCTACCGCGGATACCAGAGACTTGAATGACTTCATAGTCTTGTTTCTCAGCTTCTGGCTGTTCTTGTTGTGCAATGGCTTGGCCGGAGCCAAACGCAAAACCGCTGGATATCAACGCGATTTTGATTAGATTAGGTTTGAAGTGTGTCATAGGTGTCCCGTTCCTGTTAAGCAATAAGGGGGGAGTTCACAACGCGCGATCTTCCCCTTTGTAAGCGAAACGGATGGTATGGCCTATTAGGAATGTCTACAATGAGCTGCATACGTATTCAATGAAAATACACTAACATGTCTTTTACAAACGCCCTGTAAAAAACCCTACTCTTTCTCCAACAACGTTAATAATTTCAATCGCATACCGATTTCTCTATTTACAAACTGGTCATTTCACTCCGACATGGGTAAACAAACAAATTTACAATTCATCCGCCACTTTTGACCAACACTCGATAACCCCACGCCGGTAACGTTATTTCAGATTCTGGCGCGATGTTAACCGATACGTCCGAATCAAAGTCAACGTAGCTGCCTGGATGTAATGTGCCGTCGAAAGTGACTGTTTTTGGTGTTTCAGTAAAATTAAATAGGGCGAATACTTTGTTCTGCGCGTTTTGTCGTACAAAGCTAAAAACGCTGTCTGGCGCTGAATTGTAAACGCGCAGCATGTGCGCTCCATGCTTACCGTGCCACAACGCTGTATTGCTCTCTAGCAATCCGTTGTAACGCGTCAACACATCGCGGAATCGGTGTGGCTGCCATTCGATGGGATCACGTTCGAAAAAAGCCAAGCGCTTCGCATTGCCCGCTTCTAAGCCATTGTAAGCTAATGGCAGGCCTTCACCTACTATTGATAAAACCAGCGCCGCTTCGGTGCCCTCTCCGTAACGTTCAAACACGGTTCCGTCCCATGAATTGATATCGTGATTGGTGATGAATGTCATGCGCAGAGCATCGTCAGGAAATGCACTTTCGTTCCACGAGTAATAAACAAAAAGCTTGTGCATATCGCCCTGATGTTGAATAACGTGATGTACTGCCTGCTCCCACGACCACGCATAAGTCATGTCAAAGGCGTTAGCGTGAAGATCGCGGCTTTCCCATTCAGCCAGCATGAACACCGGCTTTATTTTGTTGAGGTCGGCACGCGCTGCTTCCCAAAAATCCAGTGGCACAAACCCGGCGACGTCACACCGATACCCATCGATATCAAATTCGCGCACCCAGTATTGCAGCGCTTCGCTCATGTATTCACGCACACCCACCTGACTGTAATCTAAGTCAATAATATCAGACCAATCCCACCAAGGTGTTGGGCGAAAATCACCGTTGTGATCCTTTTCGTACCAGTGTGGGTGTGAATAACGCAAGGGGTTATCCCATGCGGTATGATTCGCCACCCAGTCCAGTATCACTTTTAGGCCCAGCTGATGTGCGCGATTGACAAAATCCCGGAAATCTTGTTCTGTACCAAATTCGGGATTAACGCCAAAATAGTCTTTTACCGCATAGGGAGAGCCGAGTTTGCCCTTTCGCTTTTCCTCACCTATCGGATGAATGGGCATTAACCAAATCACATCAAACCCCATCGCTTTTATGTCATGGAGTTTTTCAGAGGCCGCGTTAAAGGTGCCTTGCGGCGTAAATTGACGCGTATTGAGTTGATAGATACTGGCATTTTTCGTCCAGTCAGCATGTTCAAATTGTACATAGGGTTGTGGTGTGAAATCCGACTTTCGGTCTGCCGCAGTATCACTCGATGCTGTGCGTTGAGCGCAACCGGCGATCAGTACAAGGGTCAAACAAACAACAACAGTGAACATTTTTATTGGGTAAGGCATTATTTTGCTCTCATAGGCAGCGAGAATTCTGTAGCACGTCTTCTGCGACTAAACGTAGTGCTCATGGTTAAAATAAACGGTAATATTACGCCACACGCCAATACGCTATCGCTTGTGTAAACTCTCAACATAATCGTTTAAGCTCAGTAATGCATACTACGCAGGTATTAGACTACTTTGCAATAGCATGAGTAACAGGTCTGCGCTCATGAGGTGTGATATTCTATACGGCATTTTTATTGTCAATGATGAGTCGCGTCATGCAATCAAGTAAAACACAGGCCGATTTGCCGCTATCAGCACTGCCCAGACCTCAAGAACTGTCTGAATTTGCGGCACAAGGCTTTATCGATGCAGCCGTTGAGCGGCATCAGCCAATCGTGCTAAGAAATTTTGCTGCGCATTGGCCTATTGTCATGCAAAGCAAACACTCGTTGTCTTCCGTTGCGCAACAGATTGCGGCGGAAAATACTGGCCGCCCCGTTAAATTAGTCACCTTGCCCCAGAGTGGCTGGATGTTTTACACCGATGACCTACGCGGTATGAATTTTTCGGTGAGCACGGCAACCTTAGCCGACGCCATGCAGAGCATGCTTCAAGCAGCAAACTCGCTACCACACTGCGTACAATGTATCGGTGTACGCGAGCACCTGCCAACATTATTGCCGTCACTTGATAATCCGCTAACACCCAACGTCGATCCGTTTATCTGGATTGGCAACGCGGTGCGAGTTGCGCCCCATTTTGATGAAGCAAATAACATAGCAGTGGTGGCCGCTGGCAAGAGACGGTTCACGTTGTTTCCACCGGAGCAAGTTAGCAACCTTTACATCGGCCCGTTAGATTACACTCCCGCCGGTCAACCAATCAGCCTGGTTGATATCCACGCCCCCGATTTGAATCGTTTTCCACGTTATCAATCTGCGTACGATGCGGCGCTATCGGTCGAGCTTGATGCCGGTGATGCTATTTTTATTCCGACGCCTTGGTGGCATGCGGTTGAATCCCTGTCTTCATTTAATGTGTTGGTGAACTATTGGTGGAGTGGCAGACACTTAAGCAGTACGTTACCTTTTCCAATGATGATGCATGCACTGCAAGCGCTAAATGCCATGCCTAACGGCGAACGCGAAGCTTGGAAATCACTGCTGCGTCACTATGTGTTAACTGAGGATGCGGGCGCGCATTTACCGGATAGTGTGCGTGGTATTTTGGGCAAGCAATCAAAAGACAACGCCAACCTCATCGATCAATGGTTAAAGTCGCAACTACGCTAGCGCGTTAGCTCAAGGTGTTGTGGTACTTGATAGGCCAACAAAAAACCCAGCTGACGCTGGGTTTTTTAACGGATTAATAAGGAGCTCTTACCAACCAGTCGCTTCGCGCAATGCAGAGCCAATGTCAGCCAATGAGCGAACAGTTTTAACGCCGGCAGCTTCTAAAGCTGCAAATTTCTCGTCAGCTGTTCCCTTACCGCCAGCGATAATCGCACCAGCGTGCCCCATACGCTTGCCTGCAGGCGCTGTAACACCCGCAATGTAAGAGACAACCGGTTTAGTCACGTTATCTTTAATAAACGCGGCAGCTTCTTCTTCCGCCGTTCCACCGATCTCACCAATCATCACGATTGCTTCAGTCTTAGGATCATCTTGGAAAAGCTGAAGAATATCGATGAAGTTAGAACCTGGGATCGGATCACCACCAATGCCTACACAGGTAGACTGACCAAAACCTTCGTCCGTCGTTTGCTTAACGGCTTCATAAGTCAGCGTTCCAGAGCGGGATACGATACCCACTTTACCCGCTTTGTGAATGTGACCCGGCATAATGCCGATTTTACATTCGTCTGGCGTGATCACGCCCGGGCAGTTTGGACCAATCATGCGCACGCCTTTCTGCGTGATGTACTCTTTCACGTACAACATATCGATGGTCGGAATACCTTCTGTGATACACACAATCAATTCAATACCTGCATCGGCGGCTTCGATGATTGAATCTTTACAAAACGGTGCCGGAACGTAAATCACTGACGCTGTAGCGCCTGTCGCTTCAACGGCTTGACGCACAGTATCAAATACCGGCAAGCCTAAATGCGTTGTGCCACCCTTTCCAGGCGTAACACCACCTACCATTTGTGTACCGTAGTCAATCGCCTGCTCAGAATGGAACGTGCCCTGACCGCCGGTAAAACCCTGGCAGATTACTTTGGTATTTTTGTCGATTAAAACGCTCATGCTTGACCTCCTGCAGCTGCAACGACTTTTTCTGCTGCATCAGTCAGACTTGTTCCAGCAATGATATTCAACTCACATTCTTCTAGGATTTTCGCACCCTTGTCAGCATTGTTGCCTTCAAGACGAACGACCACAGGGACTTTCACGCCCACTTCCTGAACAGCGCCGATGATACCTTCAGCAATCATATCGCAACGAACGATGCCACCGAAGATGTTCACAAACACCGCTTTTACGTTGTCGTCTGACAAGATAATTTTGAATGCTTCAGTCACACGCTCTTTCGTTGCGCCGCCGCCCACATCAAGGAAGTTAGCCGGATTACCACCGTGCAATTTTACGATATCCATCGTTCCCATCGCCAAACCAGCACCGTTGACCATGCAGCCAATGTTGCCATCCAGCGCGACATAGTTAAGCTCCCATTTAGCAGCTTGAGCTTCACGAGCGTCTTCCTGCGAAGGATCTTGCATATCTTGCAACTTAGGCTGGCGATACAATGCATTACCGTCGATAGCGACTTTGGCATCAAGACAATGTAAATCACCGTCTTTCTTGATAACCAATGGATTGACTTCAATCAGCGCAACGTCGAGTTCTTCGAACATTTTTGCCAAACCAAGGAAAATTTTGGTGAATTGGCGAACCTGAGTTGGATTCAAACCTAACTTAAACGCAATCTCACGCGCCTGATAAGGTTGAGCACCCACAAGCGGGTTGATTTCCGCTTTAAGGATTTTCTCTGGCGTTTCTTCAGCCACTTTTTCGATTTCTACGCCGCCTTCCGTTGACGCCATAAATACGATACTGCGCGATGAGCGATCAATAACGGCACCTAAATATAGCTCTTGAGCAATATCAGTGCAGCTTTCAACCAAGATTTTACTAACCGGTTGACCATCTTCGTCTGTTTGATAGGTCACCAGGTTTTTACCAAGCCAATTTTGTGCGAAGGCTCTTATTTCTTCTTTGGTTTTAACCAACTTGACGCCGCCCGCTTTACCGCGACCGCCTGCGTGTACTTGACACTTAACAACCCACTCAGACCCACCAATCTTGTCAGCCGCTTCTGCTGCAGCTTGTGGGGTCTCGGCGGCGTATCCTTCAGATACGGGTAAACCGTATTCTTTGAATAACTGTTTACCCTGATATTCATGCAAATTCATGGTGTTCTATCCGATGTTTATTAATAGAAAAGCCGCCATTGGCGACCTATTTTGAGCGCCGATATTATAGCTGAAAAATATCGGCAATGTGACAGATGATAGTAAAAACTATCATCTGTCACGCACACTTGGTTCTGCGCGTTTATACGTCGAGCAACAAGCGTGTTGGATCTTCAAGCATTTCTTTAACTGTGACTAAGAACCCAACAGATTCTTTGCCGTCAACAATGCGATGGTCGTAAGAAAGTGCCAAGTACATCATCGGTAAAATTTCAACTTTACCATTGACGGCCATAGGACGATCCTGAATTTTGTGCATACCAAGAATAGCACTCTGCGGCGGATTGATGATCGGAGTCGACATGAGTGAGCCAAATACGCCACCGTTTGTGATGGTAAAATTCCCGCCTTGCAAATCAGCCATTGAGAGCTTTCCGTCACGCCCCTTGAGCGCAAGCTCCTTGATGCCTTTTTCAACACCCGCCATGCCCAACATGTCGGTATCTTTGAGAACAGGCGTCACTAAACCGCGTGGTGTCGATACGGCTATCGATATATCAAAGTAGTTGTGATAAACGATATCATCGCCATCGATGGATGCATTGACTTCAGGGAAGCGTTTCAAGGCTTCTGTCACGGCTTTTACATAAAATGACATGAAGCCTAAACGGATGCCATGGCGCTTTTCGAAACTCTCCTGATACTGCTTACGCAAGTCCATAATCGGCTTCATGTTGACTTCGTTAAAGGTAGTCAACATGGCCGTCGAGTTTTTCGCTTCTAACAAACGGTTTGCAATGGTTTTACGCAGCCTTGTCATTGGCACTCGCTTCTCACTGCGCTCGCCACTGGGTACTGAAACGGCCGGTGCGTCGGCTGACTTGCTGCTGTCTTTACTACTATTCTGAAGGTGTTTTTCCACGTCTTCTTTGGTAATACGACCACCCTTGCCGGTGCCTTTCACGCTGCTCGCATCAATCCCCTTTTCTGCCAATAATCGGCGAACGGAAGGACTTAGCGCATCGCTATCCTCAGAAGAAGACTCGCTCTTGGATGAACTGTCCGATGAGCCTGATTTTGCCTGACTTTCAGAGGCGCCCTCTTTAAATTTAGCGATGACTTCCTCAGCCGTCACCGTAGCGCCCTCGTCGGCCAAAATAGAGGACAAGACACCATCATTCGGGGCCACAACTTCAAGCACCACTTTGTCCGTTTCGATATCCACTAAATTTTGATCGCGACTAACCGAATCACCCGGCTTCACGTGCCATGCGGCAATCGTTGCATCTGCAACCGATTCAGGCAAAACAGGCACTTTGATCTCAACTTCTGGGCCATCAGATTGACCGGTTTTAGCGGTCACTTCTTCTTTTTCAACCGAATCAGATTCGTCATTGGAGTCACTGTCGTCATCAGACGATTTTTCGCTGTCATTTGACGAGTCCGCGCCGCCTTTCTCCATCTTGGCAATCACTTGCTCACCCATTACGGTGGCGCCTTCTTCATCTAAAATCTCGCCGATAACACCGTCTTCGGGCGCAACAACTTCTAACACCACTTTATCGGTTTCAATATCGACCAAATTTTGGTCTCGTTTGACCTTGTCTCCAGCTTTTACGTGCCATGTTGCAATCGTCGCATCGGCAACCGATTCAGGTAACACTGGAACTTTTATTTCGATTGTCATTTGAGGTTCCTTTACTTAATTGTGAGTGCGTCATCAATCAGCGATTTCTGTTGCTGATTGTGAACAGTTACATATCCAACCGCTGGAGACGCTGATGCTTCTCTACCGGCATACTTCAGCGATGCCCCATCAGGGATCACTTGCCAGAAATGATGTTGACTACTGTACCAAGCACCTTGATTCTGTGGTTCTTCTTGACACCAAACAAAGTCTTTTACGTGAGCATAATCTTTCAACACGTCAGCACATTCTTCGGCTGGGAAAGGGTACAGTTGCTCAAGACGAATGATCGCGACATCGGTCTGCTCGTTCTTGCGACGCTGGTCCAGTAAGTCGTAATAAACCTTGCCCGAACACATCACGACGCGCTTAACATTCTTAGCATTAATGTCGTCAATTTCACCAATCACGTTGTGGAAGATACCGTCACTCAGCTCATCCAGCGATGACACAGCCATGGGGTGACGAAGTAATGATTTTGGCGACATCACGATCAGTGGCTTGCGCATCGGGCGGATCGATTGACGGCGAAGCATATTAAATACTTGGGCCGGCGTTGATGGGATACAGACCTGCCAATTGTGATCGGCACACATCTGTAAGAAACGCTCCAAGCGCGCAGAACTATGTTCTGGCCCCTGGCCCTCATAACCATGTGGTAATAACACGGTAAGACCACATAAACGGCCCCACTTGGCCTCACCCGATGACAGGAATTGGTCAAATACCACCTGCGCACCATTGGCAAAATCACCAAACTGGGCTTCCCAAATGGTCAGACAGCTGGGTTCGGCGGTAGCAAAGCCATACTCAAATGCCATCACCGCTTCTTCGGATAGCACAGAGTCAAAGATATCGATCTTCCCCTGACCTTCACGTATGTGCTGCAACGGCATGTGCGTGGATGCATCCGTTTGATTGTGCAATACCGCATGACGGTGGAAGAAGGTCCCGCGCCCAGAGTCCTGACCCGTCATTCGAATGTCCGTACCCAGATCGACAATACTGGCATAGGCTAAATTTTCAGCCATTCCCCAATCCAACGGCTTTTCGCCAGCCGCCATCAACGCGCGATCCTGATAGAGCTTGTTCACTCGCGATTGCAACTTCACATCATCGGGCACGTCCACCAGCTTTTCGGCCAGCGCCATCAGTTTTTCTTTACTAATAGCTGAGTCGTACGGCACGGTCCAACTGTGTCCCAAATACGGACGCCAGTCGACCGAATGCTCGGTCATCGGGCGCCATTCTTCAACCACACAGGCACCATGATCGAGTGCGGCACGATAATCCTCTAGCATTTTATCTGCTTCGTGCTCTTTGATCGCGCCTTCACCGGTAAGTTGATCAGCATAAAGCATACGCGGCACCGGGTGCTTTTTGATTTTTTGATACATCAAAGGCTGAGTCGCATTTGGCTCATCGGCCTCATTGTGACCGTGGCGGCGATAACACACTAGGTCAATCACCACATCACGCTTAAACTTGTTCCGATACTCAAGCGCCAGTTTGGTCACAAACATTACCGCTTCCGGGTCATCGGAATTAACGTGGAAAATAGGCGCCTGTACCATCTTCGCGATGTCAGTACAATATTGTGTAGAGCGGGTATCTTCCGTTTTTGACGTGGTGAATCCAACTTGATTGTTGATTACGATGCGAACGGTACCACCCACAGCAAAACCACGAGTTTGCGACATGTTAAAGGTTTCTTGAACAACCCCTTGGCCAGCAATAGCTGAGTCGCCATGAATTGTCACCGGCAATACCGCAGACCCATCGGTACAATCTCGACGTTCAAGACGCGCACGAACGGAGCCCATAACCACCGGATTCACAATTTCTAAATGTGATGGGTTGAATGCAAGTGCTAAGTGTACGTTTCCACCTGGCGTGGCAAAGTCGGATGAAAAACCAGCATGGTATTTTACGTCACCCGCACCGAGAGAATCATCGTGCTTGCCAGCAAATTCATCGAATAGAACGGATGGGTTTTTCCCCAACACGTTAACCAGCACGTTTAGACGACCCCGGTGTGCCATGCCAATGACAACTTCTTTCGTGCCGGTCGAACCGGCTTCCGAAATTAAGCCTTTCAGCATCGGGATTAGGCTATCACCACCTTCTAACGAAAAACGTTTCGCGCCAGGAAACTTCGAACCTAGATATTTTTCCATCCCATCGGCAGCGACTAAACCTTTAAGAATGCCCAATTTTTGATCGCGGGAAATTTCTGGCTTAGCTTGAACCGATTCGATCTTTTGTTGCAACCAGCGTTTCTGCTCTGTGTCGGTAATATGCATGTATTCAGAGCCAATCGAACCGCAGTAGGTTTTATTCAGCGACTTAAACAAATCGCCCAACGTCATCGACTCCTGACCTATAGCGTAAGACCCCACGTTGAAGGTCGTGTCGAAATCAGCTTCGGATAACGAGTGATGAGAAAGCTCTAAATCCCTAACGCGGGGTTGTTTCCAGAGGGAAAGTGGATCGAGATTGGCATGTTGATGACCACGAAAGCGGTAGGCATTGATCAACTGCAAAACACGAACTTGTCGCTCGTCTGAACTGTTATTATTGGCTGCAGACGAAGAACTCATTTTACCCGCTGGCCCTAACGCTGCCAGTGTTCTGAAATGATTTCTGATTGCAGAATGATTGGTGTCAATTTCGACCCCATCCACCTTAGGTAACCCGTCAAACAACTGTTTCCACTCATCAGAAACACCATTTGGATCATCCAGATAGGCTTCATACATCTCTTCGATGTAAGCGGTGTTACCACCGGAAAAATGGGAAGAGTCCCACCACGCTTGCATCACGCTCTCTTGCATTTTATGCATTACCTTACGTTGAGAAAACAACTCAGTCTGCGCTACCAACACAGACCAGCATGCTGATTTTAAACGTTAATTGTCATTATAGCGCCTATTATCTAGCGATAGGCGTTTTTACTAAAAAAATAGCCACCCCAGCGGATGGCCATTTATATTCAAACACTCTGTGACACATGTTGGTGTACAGCGTCGCCTGATTAAACAGCCCGTTGCAGCAACATGGACTTAATATGCCCAATGGCTTTTGTCGGGTTTAACCCTTTAGGGCAAACGCTAACACAGTTCATGATGCCATGACACCTAAACACACTGAAAGCATCGTCTAAATCATTCAGGCGCTCCTCGGTCGCTGTGTCACGACTATCAATCAAGAAACGATAAGCGTGTAATAGACCCGCTGGCCCAATGAACTTATCAGGGTTCCACCAAAATGAAGGGCAAGACGTTGAACAACACGCGCATAAAATACACTCATACAGTCCGTCCAACTTGGCGCGTTCTTCAGGCGTTTGAAGATGTTCGCGCGCAGGAGGCTGCTTGCCATCGTTGATTAAGAACGGCTTAATCTTCTCGTATTGCGTGTAAAATTGGCTCATGTCCACTACCAGATCACGTACCACTGGCAGACCGGGTAGTGGGCGCACGGTAATCTTTCCTTTACCCAGCGCAGATAGCGGCGTGATACACGCTAAACCATTTTTACCATTCATATTTACACCATCAGAACCACACACACCCTCTCGGCATGAACGGCGGAATGATAATGAAGGATCCTGCTCTTTCAACGCGATAAGTGCATCCAGCACCATCATGTCCTGACCCTCTTCAACCTCAAGGGTGTAATCTTTCATATGTGGCGCATTGTCCACATCCGGATTGTATCGATAAATCGAAAAAGTTAATTGCATCAACGTCACTCCACTTAATACGAACGCGCTTTAGGCGGGAATGCTTCACGAAGCTTCGGCGCCATATTAACGTCACGTTTCATCATTTTTTCAGACTCAGGCACGTACACACTGTGACATAACCAGTTGTCATCGTCCCTGTCAGGGAAATCGAAGCGACTGTGCGCTCCCCGACTCTCTGTTCTGAAATTCGCAGCGACTGCTGTGCTGTACGCAGTTTCCATTAAGTTATCCAGCTCTAAACATTCAATACGCATCGTATTGAAATCACTGCTTTTATCGTCCAGACGTGCGTTGGCTAAACGCTCGCGGATTTCTGACAACTCTTTGAGCCCTTCGGCCATGGCATCGCCTTCTCTAAATACAGAAAAGTTGAGCTGCATGCATTTTTGCATGTCTTTTTTGATTTGTACTGGATCTTCGCCCTTGCCTTTTTCTGAGTTTTCCCAGCGGTTAAAGCGTGACAGCGCAGCTTCGACGTCCGTTTTTGATGCGTCACGAGAAGGCTCCATCTCGCCGATCTTTTTACCCAGATGTAACCCGGTAGCACGACCAAATACCACTAAATCAAGTAGCGAGTTTCCACCCAACCGGTTCGCGCCGTGCACAGATACACAGGCTATTTCGCCGCAGGCAAACAAGCCGTTCATCGGCGTTTCGTTACCGTTCTCGTCGATATCGATCACCTGCCCATCCACATTGGTTGGAATGCCTCCCATCATATAGTGACAGGTTGGAATAACCGGGATCGGCTCTTTGACTGGGTCGACATGTGCAAACGTGCGTGACAACTCCAAAATACCCGGTAGACGGGACTCAAGAACATCTTTACCCAAATGGTCAAGTTTCAGCTTTATGTGAGTGCCCCACGGCCCCTCACAGCCTCGTCCTTCGCGGATCTCGGTCATCATAGAACGAGCAACAACATCACGCCCCGCCAAGTCTTTTGCGTTCGGCGCGTAACGTTCCATAAAACGTTCACCGTCTTTATTCAATAAGTAGCCGCCTTCACCACGACACCCCTCGGTGACGAGTGTGCCGGCACCGGCAATGCCTGTCGGGTGGAATTGCCACATTTCCATATCCTGAACTGGCGCGCCCGCTCTCAACGCCATACCCACACCATCGCCGGTGTTGATGTGTGCGTTCGTTGTAGACGCGTAGATACGCCCTGCGCCGCCTGTTGCTAACACCACAGCTCGGCTCTTGAAATAGACAACTTCGCCGGTTTCAATATCGATCGCAGTACAGCCCACCACATCGCCATCTTGATTCTTAACTAAATCGAGTGCATACCATTCGCTGAAAACCTGCGTCTTATTCTTAACATTTTGCTGATAAAGCAAATGCAACAGTGCGTGGCCTGTACGGTCAGCCGCTGCGGCCGTTCGAGCTGCTTGCTCGCCGCCAAAATTCTTTGATTGCCCGCCGAAGGGGCGTTGATACACTTTTCCTTCGTCCGTGCGTGAAAACGGCAACCCCATATTTTCCATTTCTATAATGGCTTCAGGGCCTGTTTTACACATATATTCGATGGCTTCTTGGTCACCGATGTAATCAGAGCCTTTAACGGTGTCGTACATATGCCATTCCCAATTATCTTCATGGGAATTCCCTAGGGCAACAGTAATGCCGCCTTGCGCAGAAACGGTGTGAGAACGAGTTGGAAATACTTTCGACAACAACGCACACGACTTGCCAGATTGTGAAATCTGTAGCGCCGCCCGCATACCCGCGCCGCCAGCGCCTATAACAACGGCATCATACTCATGAACTGCGATACTCATACTACACTCCCCACAATACAAAGACGCCTACTGCTACGTACGCGAAGGCGATAAGGTTTAGCACGTATTGAATGAATGCGCGCAGGCCAGTAGATTTAACGTAATCGGTGAGCACTTGCCACATACCGATGCGAACGTGGATCATGACTGATAACAAGGCCGCAAACGTAAATACCTTCATTGCAATTGATGAGAATAGCTGGGTCCACACCTGAAATGTGATGTTGTCAGTGGTGATAAAAAACCAAGCCATGTAAAAACTGAATAGTGCGATGATAATGGCCGTGCCACGTAACGAAACGTAATCCTGCACACCATTTCTTTTAATCGATGCTTGGCTGGTTACCATAATACGACTCCTACTACGATAGTGAGAACAATCCACGCACCAATAATGGCGCGGGCACTATTGTTTCCCGACTGGATTTCCTCCCAGTAGCCCATGTCCATAATGCCGTGACGAATACCGCCGAGAATGTGGTATGTCAGCGCAGAAATCGTGCCGATCGCAACGATTTTGCCAAGAATGCCGTTCATCAATGTTTGCACGGTATTAAACCCATCCGCACTGGCTAGGGATACTGCCCATGCCCAGATGACGAATAACAGCGCAAAAAACATCGCTACCCCAGTGATCCTGTGTAGGATCGAAGAAATAGCAGACGGCGGAAATTTAATCGTATTTAGGTCTAAATTTACTGGTCTTTGCTTTTTCACAATCTATAGCCTGTAAGGTCCGAAATTAACACGTCTTCAATAGCGTCCTGATGGCGTGTTTGTGGTGGTGTTAAAAGCCTCAATCCCTGAGATGTTAACTGTTTGTGACTATTTAGTTGCCTTCGTAACATAGTCATTCTTCTTTATATTCAACACCGCCAGAGTATATCCAGCAGCCAGTATAAATACAATTTTTTGTTCTATTTTAACACTTTAGTCGTAATCCAATTTGCATACCTGTATCTGACTGGATTATTACGAGAAAGAATCTAGAATATTTATTGACCAAATAAGCATTAAAATTGACTTATTGTGTCTTTATCAGTACAAATAGCGCCACTTTTCCCATCGCAACTGCGCTGTTTTGCGCAGAGTGCGTCATCAAGAATTAGTCTGAGGAGAGCATACATGGCCGACCAAAAAGCCATTTTGAAAGCCGGTGATAAAGAAATTGAACTTCCCATTTTAAGTGGTACCGCGGGTCACGATGTGATTGACGTTAGAAAACTGGGCGCTTCCGGATATTTCACTTTCGACCCCGGCTTTATGGCCACGGGTTCGTGTGAATCAGCCATTACTTATATCGATGGAGCGAAGGGCGAGCTATTGCATCGCGGTTTTGATATTGAATCTTTAGCGCGTGATTCCGATTACCTGGAAGTGTGCTATATGCTGTTACATGGCGATGCGCCAAGCAGCGACGAATATCAAGACTTTAAGCGTACCATCACTCGTCACACGATGGTTCACGACCAACTTAACATGTTTTTCCACGGTTTTCGCAACGACGCCCACCCGATGGCAATGCTGTGTGGCACAGTCGGTGCACTCTCTTCTTTTTATCACAGCGATTTAGACGTCAATAGTGAAACCCAACGTCTGCGAAGTGCACATCGCCTTATTGCAAAAATGCCGACGCTGGTAGCCATGTGTTATAAGTACAATATTGGTCAGCCGTTTGTATATCCACGTAACGATCTAAGTTACGCAGGCAACTTCCTCAACATGATGTTTTCAGTGCCCGCGGAAGACTACAAAATCAGCCCTGCAGTCGAAAGAGCGATGGACCGTATTTTTATTTTGCATGCGGACCATGAGCAAAATGCTTCAACATCAACCGTTCGTTTAGCGGGTTCGTCAGGCGCTAACCCTTACGCGTGTATTGCTGCTGGTGTGGCGTCTCTATGGGGCCCTGCACATGGCGGTGCGAACGAAGCCTGTCTAAATATGCTGGAAGAAATTGGCACGGTCGACCGTATTCCAGAATTTATTGCCCGCGCCAAGGACAAAAATGATTCGTTCCGTTTAATGGGCTTTGGTCACCGCGTATATAAAAACCATGATCCACGTGCGACGGTGATGCGCGAGAGTTGCCATGAAGTATTAGACGAATTGAAAATTGACGATCCGTTACTCGACGTCGCCATGGAGCTGGAGCGAATAGCGTTAAGTGATGATTACTTCGCTGAGAAAAAATTGTTCCCCAATGTCGATTTCTACTCGGGCATCGTATTGAAAGCCATTGGTATTCCAACCAATATGTTTACCTGTATATTTGCGTTATCGCGCACCGTGGGCTGGATTTCACATTGGCACGAAATGCTGTCTCAACCTGGCCAGAAAATCGGTCGTCCACGACAGCTTTATACCGGATCAGCGCACCGCGAATACAAGCCCATTAAAAAGTAAACGGGCATTAATGTGTTAACGGCGTCCTTGGTGACGCCGTTTTTTTATGGAAACAGACATTATGCAAAAAGAAGTTAAAACACTGGGTTATTTAGGGCTCATCCCTTTTGTTACCATTCCGATTGCGCTGCAAATGGGCATGCTCAGTTACGCACAGGCATTCGCGTTTTTCAGTCAGTACTCGGCAATCATCCTGTCTTTTTTCGGCGGCGTACATTGGTTCGCGGCACTCACTGAGCCCACCAACCGCCATCAAATTTACGTGGCCATGTTACCCAGTATTGTAGGCTGGCTCGCGCTCGTCGTGTTCGCTGATGCACGCACGCTCGGTGTGCTCTCACTCGCCTATGTCGGTATGGTGGTGTATGACAAATTCACGCTGCGTTTAAGCAAACATATGATTGTGGAGTATACCCGCATGCGTGTCATACTCACCACAATCGTCGTCATTTGCCATGCTGCTATGATTTGGTTGTCGTCACGTTAACGTCGTATCATGTTGAGCAGTTCAGACGTTTTTTCTGCCACCAGCGCTTCATCTCCTCGGCCTTCCACGTTCAAACGGATCACCGGCTCTGTGTTGGACTTACGCAAATTGAAACGCCAATTTCCAAACGACAGACCGAGTCCGTCAGTCTCATCAATTTCATTCGCAAGTGGTCGGTAATGCGCTAGCACACGAGAGAGGGTTTGATCGGCATCGGTCACTGTACTATTGATTTCACCTGACGAGGGAAAGCGAGCGATGCGATCATTGACAAGTATGGATAAAGGCTGCTTACTGACGGCCATTAACTCTGCCACCAATAACCATGGGATCATACCGGAATCACAATAGGCAAAGTCTCTAAAATAGTGATGGGCACTCATCTCACCGCCATACACTGCATCTTCTTTTCGCATTCGCTCTTTAATGAACGCGTGGCCGGTTTTGCTTTTTATGGCTTTGCCTTTCGAAGAAGCAATGATCTCCTCCGTGTTCCAATAGACACGTGGGTCATAAATGATCCCCTGCCCGGGATGTTTTTTTAAAAACGCTTCAGCGAGCAGACCAACAATATAATAACCTTCAATAAATTGGCCCGTTTCATCAAACAGGAAGCAACGGTCAAAATCACCATCCCAAGCGATACCCATGTCAGCTTGACACGCTATGACAGCGTCGGCCGTGTCGCTTCTGGCTTCAGGAAGTAACGGATTAGGAATGCCATTCGGAAACTGCCCATCAGGCTGATGATGCACCTTGTCAAAAAGGACCCAAACACCCTGCGAGCGTAAATAGTTTTCTATCGCATCCAGTGCAGGCCCGGCAGCGCCATTTCCGGCATTGACCACAAATCGCTTATTGTGTAACGCTTGGATGTCAATATAGCTGCAGACGTGTGCTACATACTCACTGCGTGTTGATTGCTGCCGGTATGCAGTTTGTTCGAAAAGCGACATTGATACCGTTGGCTCACCGGCAAGAAAATCATTGGGCGACCCTATCTGCCCATTGTCTGATAATGCAGCAAGTGCACTATTCACGTCATCTTCATCGTACCTCTCAGCGCGCTGCCTAATGTCTTTCAGGCCGGAATCGCCACTGATAGGCACCGAACCTTTCTTGACGATTTTCATGCCGTTGTAATCCAGTGGATTGTGACTGGCTGTAATTTCGATGCCCGCATCCACTTTTAGCAGTGAAGTGGCAAAATAGACCTCTTCTGTCCCAACCATTCCGATGTCTATCACGTCAGCGCCTGCACTGATTGCGCCCGCGCTGAGGGCGAGCTTTAAAGGATTTGACGTCAATCGCACGTCACTGCCTACCACAATAGACTTTGCCGACAGCACCTCGACAATCGCTTTACCGATACGAAATGCGATATTTTCATCAAGCTCTGTAAGCAACTTGCCACGAATATCGTACGCCTTAAAACACGCGATGCGTCGACTCATTTTTTGACTGTCTCTGCGGCTCTTCCATAGCGGTCTGAAAACCGGACGATGTCATCCTCCCCCAAATAGCTACCCGATTGAACTTCAATCAACTCCAGTTCAATCTTGCCAGGGTTTTCAAGAGCGTGGATCGCACCAATGGGAATGTAAATTGATTGGTTTTCGGTCATCATGGTCACTTTTTCATCAATGGTTACGCGCGCAGTACCAGACACCACAATCCAGTGTTCAGCGCGATGATGGTGCATTTGTACTGATAACTTTTCACCCGGTTTAACCGTGATCCGTTTGACCTGAAAACGATCGCCACTATCGATGGAATCGTACTTACCCCATGGCCTAAAGACTTCTCGATGAAATTCAAACTCTGGACGCTTCTGAGCCTTCAATGTGTTGACGATGGCCTTGATGTCCTGAACTTTGTGTTTGTCAGCCACGAGTACCGCATCTTTTGTTTCGACAATCACAATATCCTTCAGACCCACCGCAGCGACCAAACGCTCTTCGGCATTGATATAACAGTCATCAACATTATTCAGCAAGGTATCGCCTGCAAGGACGTTCCCACGAGCATCTTTGTGCGAGGCGGTCTCCCACAGCGATGACCAGCTCCCTACATCGCTCCAGCCCGCATCAAGTTGAACCATCGCTGCGTGTTCGGTTTTTTCCATCACTGCATAGTCAATCGAGTCATCGGGTGAGGTGGAAAAGGCCGCTTCATCGATGCGAATAAAATCCAAATCCGCTGTTTCGCTGGCAATCGCTTGCTCGCAAGCATCAAAGATAGCCGGCGCGAAGCGTTTTAATTCTTGGAGGTAGAGGCGCGCGGAAAACATAAACATACCACTGTTCCAGTAGTATTGACCTGAGTCGACGTAGCGCTGCGCCTTGGCTTGGTCAGGTTTCTCTACAAATTCAGAGACTGCGTAGCCGTGTGAAATCGCATCACCAACTCTAATGTATCCATATCCCGTGTGAGGTTGGTTTGGTACGATACCAAAAGTCACAAGTTTTCCTTGCTGAGCAAGCTTTTCAGCTTTTTCAATCGCGGTATGAAATGCCGGTAGCTGACTGATTAAATGATCAGCCGCTAAGATCAACAACAGTGAATCCGAATTTTCTTTCATCGCATGAAATGCTGCTAGAGCAATGGCAGGGGCTGTATTTCTGCCCACGGGCTCGAGAATGATACCACCATGTTGTTGTTTCGCAGTGCGCAATTGCTCTGCAACCAAAAAGCGGTGCGCTTCATTACAAATTACAATAGGCGATTGGGCGGTTGTGCCCGACAAGCGCAATAGTGTCTCCTGTAGCATGGAGTGTTCTGACGTGAGTGCCAGAAACTGCTTAGGTAGCGCAACGCGCGATTTGGGCCACAACCGACTGCCTGAGCCGCCCGCAAGAACAACAGGTTGCATAACTTTGATTTCCTATAAGCTGGAGAATTAATCCTTGAAACCGCGAGTGTATGCAACCTGCGCTGTGTATTCAATGATTGCCCTGACTGATCTCTCAGCGGGTCTCAGTGCTTAAACGAAGTTCCCGGATTGATAATCCTGCAATGCTTGCTCAATCTCGGCCTGTGTATTCATCACAAACGGACCATACTGAACGACCGGTTCATTGATCGGTTGACCACCAACTACAATAAATGCAGATTTGGGTGATACCGTAACCGCTAACGCGTGATCGCGTGTTAATGTTCCTAGTTCACCCGCGTGCAAAACCCGATCTTCAACGGTGATGCTGCCTTCGTAGCAGTATACAAAATATTGATACTCAGGATCGAGCGCCACAGTAGCGTTTACGGTTTGCTCACTGCTTTTATCAACCGTTGTTGTAAAAAGGTCTGCAAAAAAGGGTTGCGAAAGTTGCGCTGAAATCGTTTTTACGGGGCCGCTGACGGTCCTTCGGTCTAGATCCAGTTTTCCGCTAAGAAGCCGGCATTCTAGTCCATCATCAATATCGAACTGCGGGACGTCACTGCTTGGAATATCTTGGTAGTCGGGTTCCGATAATTTCAATGCAGCCGGTAAATTTACCCATAGTTGAAAGCCGCGCATCAAACCGCTGCTTTGCTCTGGCATTTCTTCGTGAATGATACCCCGCCCTGCGTTCATCCACTGAATTCCGCCATCTTCTATGAGCCCTTCGTTACCGACAGAATCTTTATGACGCATTCTGCCCTTCAACATGTAAGTCACGGTTTGAAAGCCGCGATGTGGATGTGGCGGAAACCCTGCCAGATAGTCAGAGGCTTTGTCTGAACCAAACTCATCCAGCATTAAAAACGGATCCAACCGTGCAAGTAACGGCTGACCAATCACTCGTCTTAATTTCACACCGGCACCATCGGCAGTCGATACCCCTCGCACACGCTGCACAATTGAGGCTGTCATTTCGAAATGTCCGCGCGTGAATGAGGCTGTGTGAAATCAATGACAGGCCCGTTGGGGATGACGCGTGTTGGGTTGATCATGTCGTGGCTGTAATAGTAATGGCGTTTTATATGTGCGAAATTGGTTGTCTCAGCGACACCTTCAACTGCGTATAAGTCGCGCAAGTAACCCCACAAATGCGGGTAATCCACGATCCGCCGAATGTTGCATTTAAAGTGACCCACATACACAGCGTCAAAGCGCACCAGTGTCGTAAACAATCGCCAATCGGCTTCAGTGATTTGGTCGCCTACCAAATAGCGCTGCTTGGCTAAACGCTCTTCCACCACATCAAGTGCGTTAAACAGAGCGGTGACAGCCTCTTCATAAGCCTCTTGCGTCGTCGCAAAGCCTGATTTATACACGCCATTATTGATATTGTGATACACAAAATCATTGATGGTATCAATCTCTGTGTGTAACGCGGACGGATAATAATCGTCGACGTTACCAGTGATATCATTAAACGCGCTATTAAAAATCCGAATAATATCCGCCGATTCATTGTTGACCAGTGTATCTGTTTTAGTGTCCCACAACACAGGCACTGTCACGCGCGTTGTGACATCGGGCTTGGCCTTTGTATATACTTGGTGCATATAGTCAAAATCAAATAGTTTATCGCCCGTAGCGTCTGGAAAGCGCTCGAACGTCCACCCTTGTTCAAGCATATCAGGGCACACCACAGACACACCGATATGTTGCTCTAACCGCTTCAGTTTGCGAAAAATTAAGGTTCTGTGGGCCCATGGACAGGCGAGTGACACATACAGGTGGTACCGCCCTGATTCAGGCTTGAATGTCGCATGATCTTGACTCACGGTTTCTCGGAACTGAGAGGCTTGGCGCTCAAATTTGCCGCCACTGGATGAGGTGTCATACCACTTATCTTGCCATTGCCCGTCGACTAAAAGACCCATTGAAATTCTCCTTTCCGGTTGAGTATGGAACACTTGTCTATACACAGCATAGTCTGGTTTCGATCGAAAGTACGTCAGCAAATTTAAGTCATAACGTTCTATTTTTTAGAATTATTGGTTCACCATTGATTCCGACTGTTAACTGATTTTGTCAACAATCATTTTAGCAATGGGCAGTGCTGATGTTGCCGCTGGCGAGGGTGCATTACCAATATGCAGCGCGTGAGGCGATTGAACGAATTCAAAATCATGGAGTAAGTCACCGCTTAGAGACACAGCTTGTGCTCTGATGCCTGCTCGATAAGGCAACAAATCACGACTCTGTATGCTGGGACAATACCGTTGAACGCGGCGTAAGTATCCGCGTTGACTGAATGAGTCTTTGAGCTCTGCCAGTCCCTGCCGATAGTGTTTGGAAAACAGTCGCCAACTGCCGCCGAACGTCGCCATCTGGGCTAGGTCACGGAAGTTAAATTGATGCTTTTGATAGGCTTCTTTGCCAAGTGCCAACACGGCATTTGGCCCAACCGTGAGATAACCACCAATCATCGGCGTGATATGCACACCAAGGAATGGCAGATCCGGATCGGGCACAGGGTAAATAAGTGTGTTGGTTATATGGTCGCAGCGTGAAGCAAGCCTGTAATATTCTCCTCGAAATGGTAATAACGCAAAATCTGGCTTAAGTCCTTGAGAGCGAGTCAGCGTGTCTGCGTAGATACCCGCACAATTGATCACAAAATCAGCAGACAACGAGCGTGTCTCAGCGTTCATGCTTACCTGCATCCCTGTTGATGTTTCGTGCAAATGGGACACCGGTGAGTTGAACTGCAGGATCACTCCTCGCGCAACGCAAAGACTGAGCATTTGTTTGACAATAGCGCGGTAATCAGTGATACCAGAGCGCTGAATATGTAAAGCGCCACATCCGCGTATGTTCGGCTGCCTTTGTGACAGTACACGGGCGTTCAGATAGTGTGGTTCTAGGTTATTGGCTTCACATTGTGCCTGCAGACTTTCCATCCGGGTTAAGTCAGTTGCATCGCTGGCGACGATAAGTTTGCCACATTGCTGATAAGGGATATTGTGTTGCTGACAGAATCGGATGGTTTCATCAAGACCCTGACGGCAAAGCGTGGCTTTCAACGAACCTGGTTTATAATAGACGCCAGCATGAATAACACCCGAATTGCGACCCGTTTGATGTAAAGAGGCATCTGATTCCTTCTCTAACAGCGTGATGCGCTTACGAGGAAATCGTTGGCTGAGCGTCAATGCTGTTGCTGCTCCTACGATACCGCCGCCAATGATGATAAAATCAAAATTGTTCTGCATCTGCGCTTTCACACCATTGAAAATCAGTAGAGTAGCCCCGATAACATGCAACCGCAATGGATAGATACGAAACTTAATATGGCTGAAAAACAACGATTTGGTGGAATTGCCCGGCTTTACGGCGAGCAACAGTTTGCTCTACTGCAACGAGCCCACTTTTGTGTCATCGGCATTGGCGGCGTTGGCAGCTGGGCCGCTGAAGCATTGGCTCGCACGGGTGTTGGCAACATCACACTGATTGACATGGATGATATCTGCACAACCAACACCAATCGACAGATACACGCTCTCACGAATACTGTTGGCGCGACCAAAGTAGATGTGATGGCTGACCGGATCACGGCTATTTCACCCGATTGTCGTGTTAAAGCGGTAGAAGATTTCGTGACTCCCGATAATGTCAGCACATTGATCACGGCTGAATTTGATATGGTCATTGAAGCGACCGACAGTATCCAAGCAAAAGCCGCTATTATCGCTTTTTGCAAGCGCAACAAAATTGGCATTGTGACAGTGGGTGGTGCTGGTGGTCAGGTGGATCCGCGCCAGATAACCAGTGGCGATCTTGCAAAAACCACGCAAGATCCACTGTCTGCAAAGTTGCGCTCTGAACTACGGCGATTTTACAATTTCAGTAAAAACACACAGCGCCGCTTCGGTATTGAGTGTGTCTATTCAACAGAACAATTGCGCTATCCACAACCTGATGGCAGTGTTGCGTTTAACAAGTCAATAACGCAAGGCAGTGCCCGACTCGACTGTAGCTCGGGCTTTGGTGCCAGCACGATGGTCACGGCGAGTTTCGGTATGGTTGCCGCTGCTCGTGGTGTGGAAAAGTGGCTCGCGAAACAGACTTAATCCGAAGCGACTGAGCGGAAGTGTTTCCGCCAATCGAGAATACACGCCACGAACAGCCAGATAGACAGCAGGGAAAAGACCAACGTTGGGTTTTCAGCCACTTGCATAATTTCTTCACTTGCAAAAGCGGTGGCGGCAATTAATAGCAAATAATAGGGTAAATTTAGCAGGCCAGTTAGGGCGTAGAAATACGTGTTTAGCTGACTTTGCAAATGCTCCAAGATTTGTGTGCCAGGTGGAATAATCTCGTATAGCACGAGAAATTGCATCATCGCCAACGCCAAAAGAGCGGTTAGTGGAAGGGTTACGTAATATTTCATAGTGATTCAGTTTTAGACCTTATTTCAAGCTTAGGCTACAGTAACCCATAATATTCGCTGTGACCTATTAAGAAAATTTCATCATTATGTACCGGCATAAGACAACGCTTGAGCAATGGCGCATTTTACAGGCAGTGGTTGATTGCGGTGGCTATGCTCAGGCAGCAAGCCATCTCAACAAAAGCCAATCATCGCTGAATCATGCGGTGGCAAAACTACAAACACAGCTAGGAGTGGAGTTGCTGACGGTGGTAGGTCGAAAGGCACAACTGACTGAAGCTGGGGAAGTTATGCTTAGGCGCTCCCGATACATCACGCAAACGGTGGAGGATTTAGAACATTTAGCCTCAAACATTCAACAATCGTGGGAACCTGAGATTACGGTTGCAATAGATTTGGCGTATCCACGCGAACAGCTTTTACCTGCGCTTGAAAAATTTCTTCCCGATTCGCGCGGCAGCCGTTTAAGATTGCTTGATACGGTGTTAACAGGCACTGAAGACGCGATTACTCAAGGCTGGGCCGACTTAGTGATCGCACACAGTATCCCGAAAGGACATCTGGGCGAACCGATTGCGACCGTGCGGTTTGTGGCTGTGTGTAGCCCCTCACATGAATTGGCATCGCTTGAGCAACCCATCGACCCTAATGCGCTGCAACAACAGCTTCAAATTGTGATCAAAGACTCAGCGTTAAATCCCCGCGAGCAGCAAGGTTGGCTTAAGTCTGAATCTCGTTGGACAGTCAGTCAATTCACAAGCGCAATAGCACTGCTAAGACGTGGAATGGGATTCTGTTGGCTCCCTGAACACGAAGTCTCAGCCTCACTGGCTGATGGTTCATTGATTCAGCTATCGATAGCAGGCAGCACATTTCGCCAACTTACGTCGTATTTGGTTATCCCCTCGCCGGACAACCTAGGACCTGGGAGCCAGCTTCTAGCAACGTTGTTGCTTGAGCATCGACAAATTCCTCTCACTGACGCACAATAGCCGAGGTTATCGCATACTAAAAAACACTGATAAAGGCCAATACCATGCAGCAAAGCGAACTTGATAAATTGATGCAAGACAGTGCAGACAATGCCGTTCTCACCACCGAAAACGAATTCAATCTGCATCTTGACGGCAGTGTTGAAAGCATAGCGATTATTGATGACGTCATACTCAGTTTTTTAGATAAATATCAAGACAGTGCGCTAGAAGACCAAGCCGTGTTCACTTTGTGCAATATCTACGGCGCGTACATGGGTGAAGTGTTTAAGAAGTGCGTAGGCGGTACGTGGCATTACGATACGTCTGACCCCAAGTCACCGTATGTTGTCATGGAGTTCGAGGATAAATCTTACGCGTTCGCCGGTATCTGTTATCAGCGTTTGGTGAACGACAGCCACATTAGTGTAAAAGCCTACTTTGATGAGGCGGTGAAAAATCATGCACGATAAGCGCAATGAATTTGGGCCTATTTTAATCATTCGCATCACGCACGAATAACACCACATGTCGACTGCGCAGCAGATAGCCAGCGCAAGCCAGTGAGACGAGCAAAAGTATCCCGCTTGCCCATTCAAACTGGCCATGATTTATAGCAACAAGGCGTAGTTGAATTATCACGCTAACACTGAGCCCAGCCAACAAAATGTGTTTCACCTGTCGCTGCCACTGCAGAGCGTTTCGTGCTCTTAACGTGTCACGCAAACTGAGGATCAGCAGGCTAGTAATACCAAACATGGCTGGAATAACGCTCTGATACCAATGACCGGTGTCGGGGTAGAATAGAGAAATCAACGCGGTTGCATTATCACGTAGTGATGCTGAGAGGATCAGTACAACGAGGCCTTTACATAACCAGATAGCGCATAGATACAACATGAGGGGCGGTTTAATATGCCCGGATTCATCATAACAGTGTAGCGGCAAGGGAATTTTTTGATATCGCGACGCGCTGCCATCTTGCTGAGTCATTAACCTTCCTAATTTTTGTGTATTGAAGCGATTGTGAAATAGGTGTGCGTTACCGGGCTGTGACCATTATAATCAACGCCAATAACGATTTCTGTGTTTTAGAGAGAAAAATGACGGTTAATATAGTCAATCCGATCCAAACGACCACGCTGGAGACGCCCCAAAAAACGTTGGCCGCACAAGCCCGGCAAAATGATAAACCGGCGAGCGGCTCGCGCATCGGCTTCGTGTCGCTGGGCTGCCCGAAGAATTTAGTTGATTCAGAGCGGATCCTGACCCAGCTTCGCACCGAAGGCTATGATGTTGTACCAACCTATCGTGATGCAGATTTAGTCATCGTCAACACCTGTGGGTTTATTGACGCCGCGGTTGAAGAGTCACTCGATACTATCGGCGAAGCATTGGCCGAGAATGGCAAAGTTATCGTCACGGGTTGTTTGGGCGTTAAAGAAGATGAGATCCGAGAAGTACACCCTAATGTGCTGGCGATCACAGGTCCTCATGCGTACGAGACCGTGGTTGAACAAGTGCATGAACACTTGCCTAAGCCTAAACATGATCCATTTTTAAATTTAGTCCCTGACCATGGTGTCAAACTCACGCCCAGACATTTTGCCTATTTAAAAATTTCTGAAGGCTGTAATCACCGCTGCACGTTCTGCATTATTCCCTCCATGCGCGGCGATTTAGTCAGCCGCCCGGTGGGCGAAGTCCTTGACGAGGCGAAGCGCCTTAAAAATGCGGGGGTGAATGAACTTCTTGTGATCTCACAAGATACCAGTGCATATGGTGTTGATGTTAAGCATCAAACCGGATTTTGGGACGGCATGCCGGTTAAAACTCACATGCAGCAACTGTGTGAAAAACTGGGCGAAATGGGTATGTGGGTTCGGTTGCATTACGTATACCCGTATCCTCACGTTGACAAACTCATCCCACTCATGACAGAAGGAAAAATTTTACCTTATCTGGACATCCCTTTTCAGCATGCCAGTAAACGCATTCTGCGTTTAATGAAGCGTCCGGGGAGTGCTGATCGCACCTTAGAGCGCATCAAGCAATGGCGTGAACAGTGTCCTGAGTTAATTATTCGCTCTACATTTATTGTCGGTTTTCCAGGCGAAACCGACGAAGAGTTTGAAGAGCTGTTGGATTTTCTACGCGAGGCGCAATTGGATCGTGTCGGTTGTTTCGCCTACTCGCCGGTAGAAGGCGCGACGGCTAACTCACTGCCCGACCCCATTCCAGAAGACATTAAGCAACTTCGTCTAGCGCGCTTTATGGAAGTGCAAAGTGAAATAAGCGCAGAGCGGTTGCGTGGGCGCATCGGAAATGAATATCAGATTGTCATTGATTCGGTCGATGCCGAGGGCGCAGTCGGGCGCTGCTATGCCGATGCGCCGGAGGTTGACGGTGTCGTGCATTTAAATGGGGTGCATCATCTAACGCCAGGGCAACGCGTGTGGGCGCACATCATCCACACCGATCAGCACGATTGTTGGGGAGTTGTGGTGGATGACGAATAGCTACCCTACCAAGGTAGCTTCTCGCCATTGCTATGCCAAAATGATCCGCTGTTATCTAATGTCAGTGCATCAATACGCGCCAACAAACGTTCAGCGGCAGTATCGGCATCAATATCACCACCGTAACCAACCATTTCGGTTTGCACATACCCAGGGTGCAACAGGGCAACCGCGACGCCCTGTTCTGCCATATCTCGTGCAAGTGACACGCCTGCGGCATTGAGTGCTGCTTTAGACATTCGATAACCGTAATATCCCCCTGAACCGTTATCTTCCATCGACCCCATACGTGACGTGATCATGGCAACTTTGGCACCTTTCACGAATTGTTCTTTCAATGCTTGAGTGACCAGTAACGGACCTAATGCATTGACCCTAAACTGTTGTTCGATGGTGGAAGGACTCCACTCATTGAGCGATTCGTTAGCAAGTACTCCTGCATTATTAATCAGCACATCAATAGATACTTTTTTCAACGCCGCCAATGCAGAGGGCAGATGTTCGGCATTGCCTACATCAACGCCTTCGATAACGTCGGCACCGGTTGCTTTGAGCTCTTCACTGGTATGCCGACACAACGCATAAACACTTTCCCCTGCCGCACGATAACGTTTTACCATGGCTAACCCAATACCACGGTTAGCCCCTGTGATAACGATATTCATAGTCCTACTCCTCGTTTCTGCTCAATTAACTCGTTGTTGACTTCATCGCCAGTAGTCGCTGTAAATCATCGGGTGAGTCAATTCCGATTGGCGGTGGTTCATGGGCTTCATCAACATGAACAATGTCGCCATACCACAGCGCTCGAAGTTGCTCTAAGCTCTCTATCCCTTCCAACTCGCTACGCGAATAGTTCACGTAGGTTTTCACGTATGCCGCTCGGTACGCGTACAAACCGATATGCCGACGCATCACCTTGGCATTGTCTGCCAACGCATCGGCAGCTCGCGCATCGCGATGGAATGGGATGCTAGCGCGTGAAAAATACAAGGCATGCCCATGCGTGTTGACTACCACCTTAACCGCGTTAGGATTATCGATATCTGCCGTATCCGTTAATGGCGTTGCTAAGGTGCTCATGTGAACGACCGGGCGTTGCTGCAAGTTCCGCGCAACCTGACGTATATTCTCGGCTGGAATAAACGGCTCATCACCCTGTACATTGACGACGATGGTAGGATCCGCGATTGATAACATGTCAATCACCTCGGCAATCCGCTCCGTGCCTGACTCATGTAGCGCGCTGGTTACGCACACCTCACCACCAAAGCTTTTCACGGCATCAACAATACGCTGATCATCGGTAGCAACGACTACGCGCGAAGCTTGCGCTTCTAATCCTCGTTCGTACACATGCTGGATCATTGGTTTTCCGTGGATATCGGCTAGTGGCTTTCCGGGAAAACGAGTCGAGCCATAGCGTGCCGGGATGACCACAACAACGTCATGCGATGCCATACAAGCTCCTATTTCAGTGCTTCGATTTGATCGAGCGTTAACGGGGTCGCTTCCGTTTCGAGTAACACCGGAATGTTGTCTTTGATGGGATAGGACAATCGATCAAAGCGACAAATCAACGCATTGTCTTCTGGCTTGTACAACAGCTTACCCTTGCATATCGGACAAGCGACTATTTCTAATAATTTTCTATCAAATGCCATTGAGTACTCTCATTGATTTATTGGCTTGTGAGCCGCTAATAAACTATCTACATGCTGATAAAACGCGTTATCCAGCACTGCATCAACACGCAAATACCACCAGTCTGGATGGGCGAACTCTGTGACTTTACCCGCATCCTTTTCTGTGATCACCAAAGCATCGCGTGGCAGTTCGTTACTGGCGAACTGGTGGTGATCATTAAAGCACAAAGCTCGGGATGGTTTAATATTCAACGAGTGAAGTGTTTCTAGAAAACGATTAGGGTTGCCGATGGCACAAGCCGCAATCACCGCCGGATACTTCTGTGCAAACGCGGCCGGCGTCATTTTTTTCGAAGAGTCTGCCACATTAATAAAGCAAACCGGTTGTAAAATCATGCACGTGTTAGCACCAGCGTGGCTGCCGTTCAACGAGCATTGCACCGAGCTTGTCAATGGAAACTGGCCATTGCGCACCAAACAATCGATACGTGCGAGTCGTCGACGAGACTCGCGCAGCGGCCCCATGGGTAACAGATAACCATTGCCTAATTGGCGCTTGTCCATCACCACAATCTCGATATCCCGACCCAGAGCGTAATGCTGCAACCCATCGTCACAGATGATCACATCACAATGAAGCGCACACAATAACGTTGCCCCCCGAGGCCGGTTTGGATCAATGACAACCGTTGCCATTCGACGCGAATAAATCAGCCAGGGTTCATCACCCACTCGTTCAGCACAGTCGTTAGCACTAACCTGATAAGGAAACTCAGCGACGGTACCACCGTACCCACGACTCAACACACCAACACGCAGACCTCTGGCCACAAAATGCTCCATGAGTGCAAGCACCACGGGGGTTTTTCCATTGCCACCCACACTGACATTGCCAACCACGATCGTGGGAACAGACGTATGATGAACCGCGCACAGACCTTTGCGATAAAGTGCGCGACGCACAGCAGTCATTACCGCAAACAGCAGAGCAAAGGGTGCGAGCAACCACAACCAAGTGGGCGCCCGTTGCCAAGCACTCTCTAGACGTTGCTGCAACGCCATAGCTACTCGACCGAACCAAATTGGAGTTTATGCAACTGCGCGTATGCACCTGAGTGTTCCAACAACTGCTGATGTGTGCCCTGCTCCACAATCTGCCCCTCATCAATGACGAGTATCAGATCAGCATTTTCGATGGTTGACAGTCTGTGAGCAACCACGATGCTAGTGCATTGCTTCTGCAATTGCTCTAACGCATCTTGTATCAGGCGTTCACTCTCAGTGTCTAGCGCAGAAGTGGCCTCGTCAAGAATCAGTATTGGGGCGTTCACTAGCACCGCGCGCGCGATAGCAATCCGCTGACGTTGACCGCCAGAAAGCATTAGGCCGTTTTCGCCAATAATCGTGTCGTACCCGTGGCTGAGCTGGGTGACGAATTCATCAACATGGGCTACCTTGGCTGCGCGCTCTATATCTTCCCTACTCACCTCTTTGCGCGCACCATAGGCGATATTGTTGGCAACCGTGTCATTAAACAAGGTGACTTGCTGAGAGACTAGCGCAAATTGGCGGCGTAACGATTTTAGGTCAAATGCGCTGATATCGGTGTCATCAAGCACAATACTGCCTTGCTGCGGCGTGTAAAAACGTGTGAGTAAGCTCGACATCGTTGATTTACCACTTCCCGAACGACCGACCAAAGCAACGGTTTGTCCGGGTTCTGCACGAAAAGAAACATCGGTTAGTGCATCATTGTGTTGATTGGGATATCGAAAGGTGACGTGGTTAAATGCAATGGCACCTTTTACGCGATCGATTTTAATACCGCCTTCATCAGGTTCATTGGCATGGTCAAGTAATTCGAAAATACTCGCGCAGGCGGCCATGCCTTTTTGAAATTCATTATTTACCGTGGTTAATTGCTTGAGCGGCTTCAATAGCATCACCATACAAAACACCACATTGACAAACACACCCGTTGTGAGGTTATCAATCATGCCTGGCGTACTGGCTATGTAGAGCACAACCGCTAACGCAACCGAGGCGATCACCTGAATGGAAGATACGCTTAATATCTGCGTCGTAGTGAGTTTCATGGTTTGTTGGCGATTATGATTATTTTTCTGCTTAAAGCGGCGTCGCTCAATGTTTTGACCACCGAACATCAGTACGACTTTATGCCCTTTCACGGCTTGTTCTACTGCAGTGGTCAAACTGCCCATCGCCTGCTGAATGGTTTTACTGACCTGTCTAAAGCGTTTGCTCACGTATGACACAATCAACGCGACGACCGGCCCTATCAGCAGAAAAATCAGAGATAATTGCCAGGAATAGTAGAACATCACTACCAACAAACCCAGTACCAGTGCGCCTTCTCTGACTAAAATTAACAACGCTCGACCCGCAGCATTCGCTACCTGTTCAGTATCATAAGTTACCTTAGAAATTAACGTGCCAACCGAATGCTCATCATGAAAACTCACGGGTAAATGAATGTATTTATCAAACAACTGCTGGCGCATGCGCATCACAACTTTCGAACCAATCCAAGCTAACGTATAGGTCCCCATGAAATTGAACACGCCACGCAAGATGAATAACGGAATGATCAGGTAGGCCGCAAGGCGCAAATAATCGAAGTTATTTGTACCCAAACTCTCATCGATGATGGGTTTAAGTTGCGAAAATACAAAAGTATCGACCAACGAATATCCCACCATACCCAGTATGGCAAAAAAGAAAGGCAACTTGAAAACACTGATATAGCGGAGAAATCGCCTTACGTGTGTTGGCTGTGCTAAATGACTACTCACGAATAGATACGCTATATAATTGACGAGTTAATCCCTTGATTGTACGCAAAAATGATTGAAAACCCTAGCGAAACCACCGCGCTGACAAATCCTGACGAAAGGTGTTAACGCGTATCTCTGATCCATGCGGTGATATGGTAAAACGAATGTAGCCGTGCTCAGCACTCTGCCACGCATGCGCTTCCAGTTCATCGTAACGCGCGACAACTTCGGGCTTGGGAAAGCCCCAGCGATGCTGATACCCATTCGCGTAGACCACATGTTTAGGGCTGACTGCCTGGACAAACGCCTGACTCGAACTGGTGTTACTGCCATGGTGAGGTGCGATTAACACATCAGATTGAACAGGAGTTTGATGCCAGCCTGAATCAGCAAATCTTAACACTGCCAATTCTGACGTACGGCTGATATCACCAGGCATCATAACTTGCGTGTGCCCATCACTGATGATTAAGACACAGGAGGCGTCATTAGTGCTCTTTGACGCGGTTTGCTGCCATTCAGGCAACGGCCAAAGCACTTTTACACTCAATTGTTGCCATCGCCATGACTGCCCGGCAACGCACTCGTGTTGCGTTATCACTTGCATGTTTGGAAATGCGGCGACCAGTGTGTCCGTACCACCGGCATGATCATTGTCGCCGTGACTCACGACTAGCGTATCAACGTCGGTGATTTTTTGCGCGCGTAAAAAAGGAATAACCGCACTATTTGCAATACTAAAACCACTATCAAAGGCAGAACCCGTGTCGATCAGCATGGCTCGCTGACCACGCGTGATAGCAAGTGCAGTGCCTTGACCCGCATCAAAAACATGCAACTGCCACGGCATTGAGTCAACCTTGCTTTCATCGGCCAGCACCGGGCCACTCAATTCAGCCACCACAGGCAACATCCAAATACTCATCAACATACGTTTGCCCCGAAAAGACGGTAGCAAGGCAATGAATATCGCGACAGCAATACACAGGAGTGACTCTGAGCAAAAGCTGACGTGTTCCCATTTCATGACATTCAGTGAGTCAGCATGGTGCATTATCCATAGCACAGCCTCCATCACGCCGTCGGCAAGACGAAAGGCTTCAAATGCAAAGCCTCGGTGTACCGTAAGAAGCACCGTTGCACACAGGCACAAGGGCACGAGAACGAGGGTGACAAGTGGCACCGCAACGATATTAATGACAATGACCCATGGCGAAAAGAACTGAAACTGTGCAACGATTAACGGGGCCATTGCAACGCTTAACACGCACTGAAAACGCAGCAGGGTAATCATTTTTGCGCGCCAGCCTACTGGACGCTGAGGCCAGCGCCACAGCATAAAGACGATAACAACAACCGCGCCAACACTTAACCAAAAACTACCACTATAAATACTGTAGGGCACGCACAGCGCCAGTACGAAAACGACCCCGATCAGTGCATCTGATGGCGCGATACGGCAGCGCTTTATCGTGAGTAAAGTCACGAGGACGAGTGCTGTCCACGCTCTGAGCACAGGGATTTGCCATCCTGCCAGATACGCATAGGCCGTCACGAGCAGCAGCGCTGCAAAGAACACCAAAGGCTGGAAATTAATTTGATGTCGACTCAGAAAGCCTTGTAGCCATTTCGAGTCACCCAATTGGCTCACCATCACTCGCGGTAATGCAGAAGCAAGCGCAACAAACATTCCGGCCACAATACTCAGATGAAGCCCAGATATGGCAAAAAGATGCGCCGTACCGGTGTGTTGCAATAACTGCCAATCGTGGTCAGTGAAGGCTTGCCTGTCACCGAGACTCAGCGCCGCCAACCATCGCGCATTTTTAAGCTCCAAATCCATCACTTGCGTTATCAAGCTTTGACGCACAGATATCGGCTGGCGAGTAATCACCGTAGACGTTTTATGTTTTATATAGCCGGTTGCCACGATGTTATTAGCAACTAGCCATTTTTCATAATCGAAGGCGTGCGGATTGCCTAAACCGCGTGGCGGTTTCAAGCGTATCGTTGCCGAAATATTGTCACCGACATTCGCCACAACAGCAGGACGATACCAGTTAACCCTAAAATGCCGGGACACTGTGTAACGAGAATCATTAACTGAAAATACATCTACTGAGAGGCGCGAGGAGCCAAAGTCATGCTGGATCGCCGTTATCCGTCCCGCAATTGTGACATCTTGTTGAAATTCTACGCCTGAGAGTTGCCAACGCTTGTACCAATGACCTACACTGCCCCCCCAGAAGAACCCGGCGAGACACCCGATCAAAAGTATGCTCGTCAGGCGCTTTGTGGACGATTTCCAAACCGGAATACGGCAGGAAATCAATGTCGCTAGTGCAATTAGACCAACAGCAATAGCCAGCCAATGAGCTGCCGGTAATGTTGCCCAAAACAGTTGGGAGATAAAAATCACAATGAAGCTTAGCAAAAATAGGTTGTTTTGCCGCTCAACGATGCGCTTGCGCACGGTGTTTGTCTTCCTTGATTGTGAGGCGCTGACCTAATCTCATGCCGAAGAAATTCATTCGCCGCTGGTTACCTGATCCCCAGAGTATTAAGACGAACCGCTATCTTTCGGTATTTGGCAAGGTGCTACATGAACCCAACTTATGGCACTTGAACCGAAAATCAGCGTGCGGAGCATTTGGTGTTGGTTTATTTTTCGCGTTCTGGCCAGTGCCGTTTCAAATGTGGCTATCCGCAGCGGCGGCTATCCCGCTGCGCGTAAACTTGCCGTTATCAGTGGCTACCGTCTGGATCACCAACCCTTTCACGATGCCACCCTTATTTTATGCCGCGTATAAAGTGGGCAGTACCGTACTGGGGACCAGTATGGGCGACTTCGCATTTGAGCTCAGTTGGTCATGGGTAGCGGAAAGTATCGGAACCATTGGCCCGGCATTTTTGTTAGGCTGCGCTATATGCTCTGTCGTTGCTGGCTTAGTGGGGTATTACGGTCTCAACTGGGTATGGCGATGGTCAGTGGTTAAGTCGTGGCAAGCGCGCCAGAAAGCGCGCGCCTCTAAAGCTTAACGGTTACACCCGTTAGCGCTTGTGAGACGATAAGAACGTGGTGAGCCGCTCGTCATCCCAAATTTCGATCCCCAGATCCTGAGCTTTAGTGAGTTTTGACCCTGCTTTTTCACCCGCGACCAAAAAATCCGTATTGGTCGATACACTACCAGCCACTTTCGCACCTAATTGCTGTAAAGCCTGCTTCGCTTCATCGCGGCCCATGGATGACAACGTACCAGTGATCACGCAGGTTTTCCCTGTCAGCGGCAGGTCACCTTGATCACTTTTCACAATGGCAGGCCAATGAACCCCTTGTTCCAACAATGCCTTGACGACTTCTTTGTTGTGCGGCTCGCTAAAATAATTGACGATATGATGAGCAACCACTTCACCGATATCATCCACTTCGACTAATTGCGCGACCGTGGCTGTTTGAATATTGCTTAACTCAATAAAATGCTGGGCTAGGTTATTGGCGGTCGCCTCTCCGACTTCGCGGATACCCAGCGCATACAAAAACTTAGCGAGCGTTGTGCGCTTTGCCGCCTCAAGCGCAGTGACTAACTTACTCGCAGATTTTTCAGCCATACGCTCAAGGCCGATTAAATCACCGAGGCTAAGTGTAAACAAGTCAGCCGGTGATGTGACTTTTTTAGCATCGACTAATTGCTCAATGAGTTTGTCACCAAGTCCGTCAATATCGAGCGCTTTGCGAGAGGCGAAGTGTTTTAGGGCTTCTTTACGTTGTGCTGCGCAGAATAGCCCGGCTGTACATCGCGCTACAGCTTCAGAAGCAAGTTTTTCAACAGCTGAGCCGCACACCGGGCATGCTGAGGGAAACACGATCTCAGGCGCGTTGTCAGGTCGCTCTGTCGTGATGACAGAAACAACCTGAGGTATCACATCGCCTGCACGTCGAACTACGACACGATCACCAATACGCACGCCTAATCGCTTGATTTCATCACCATTGTGCAACGTCGCGTTGGCGACAGTCACACCGCCGACGAAAACAGGTTCCAAACGCGCTACCGGTGTCACAGCGCCGGTTCTGCCGACCTGAAACTCAACGTCAATCAACGTGGTTATTTCTTCCTGAGCAGGAAACTTGCGCGCAATGGCCCAACGCGGAGCGCGCGCGACAAAGCCAAGACGCTGCTGCAAGGCAATGGCGTTTACCTTAAATACAATGCCGTCTATTTCATAATCTAAGCTATCGCGCTGTTGCGCTAGCTTTTCATAATATTGTTGGCAACCGTCAGCGCCCTGCGCGGGCTCACAAAGCGCATTGACAGGGATCCCCCACTGTGAAAGTTGGCTTAATCGCTCGGTATGTGTCTCCGCCAGCGCTTGTTTCACTCCGTCGACAACGCCCATCGAATAAGCAAAAAAGGCTAATGGCCTCGTTGCCGTAATACGAGGATCGAGTTGACGTAAACTTCCCGCAGCCGCATTGCGTGGATTTGCAAAAACTTTACCACCACGCTCGCGCTGTGCGGCATTAAGCGCCTCAAATCCGGCTTTAGGCATAAATACCTCGCCGCGCACCTCAAGGCGCTGCGGATAATCGTCTGAGCGTAATGAAAGCGGCACGTTGCTGATCGTGCGAACATTAGACGTGATATCTTCACCCACACGGCCATCGCCGCGCGTTGCAGCCTGCGTAAGCTTTCCATCTACATACAGAATGCTTACCGCCAGCCCATCTAACTTGGGCTCACACGCGAAAGTCAGTGGCGAGCTGCTGTTCATGCGATCGCCTAAACGCTTCACAAACGCCGCCATCTCATCTTCAGAAAAAGCATTGTCGAGCGACAACATAGGCAGTTCATGCGTTACTTGCGTAAATGCACTCAGCGGCGCAGCGCCAACACGTTGAGTGGGCGATTCCGGTGTGATCAAGTCGGGAAACTGTTTTTCAATCCCAAGTAGCTCTTGCATCAAGCGATCGTACTCTGCGTCAGGAACCTGCGGTTCATCGAGCACATAATAGCGATAGTTGTGATCGTTGATTAGCGCTTGCAATTGAGCGCTACGCGCTTGAGCGCTGTGAAAGGTCATATCTGTCATTGTGTGTACTTTTAGTGACGAGAGATAATGCGTTGGCGTTCAAACTCTCGAATTTTTTCAACATACTGTTGCAACCCTTGCTTCGTCAGCACACTGCGTCGTCCGTCCAGAATTTGACAACCGAATTCATCCGCTAGCTTACGCGCCGCGTTGTGCATCATATTGAAAACCTGATGCGGATCGCCCTCAATCGGCAAGATCATAAACAATGAAACCCCTTTGGTGGTAAATGTTTCCAGATTATCAATGTCGAATATGCCAGGCTTGAACATATTCGCCAAACTAAACAAGACTGGCCCTTTACCATTACTATTCACGTGCCGATGGAAGATATCCTGATCACCAAACTTAAATCCGAGCGTTAGCAACATAGGCAATAACGCGGCTCCTGAAATTTCCTCGCCAGAAGGCGCTTTGACATTAAGTACCAGTACCTCCTGCGACGGCGGCGTAGGCTGCTCAGTCTGGGGCTGACCGTCCTCAGATTGAATTGGCGGGGTATTCGCCTCTCGGCGTGCTTCTTCATCAAAATCAATTCGCATTTGGTCTTCACCGATGGAAGGCTCAACCCGGCGTCGCGGTGAGCCCTTTGCGCGTTTGCGTAAGGAAATAGTGTCTGTAGACGGGTTTTCCTGCGACGCTTCATGGTTGTGCAAATCACCGGGGGTTTGATCCAATTGGAAGTCAGGCGCCGGTGCGGTAGCGGCAGATTCGGTTTGCTCAGCTGGCGGGGGTGTTTCTGGCTCATTGTCAGTCTGTAACAGAAACGGTGGCGGTTCAGGTATAGCACTGCTTTCAGCAGTTTTGGGTTTATTTGAAACGTGCACGGGTTTAACCGCCGGTTTAGGGTTACTCACCACTGAGCCGTAGAGTTTTTTGGGCGCCTCTTCCGGTACTTCCACCAGTGTTGGCTTACTCACATCCCAGTCTTTAATATCAGGAATATTGTTAGAGTCAGGCTGGTTGCTGTCGACCTCAGAAGCCACCTCCTCGTCACGCGTAGCAAGGTTGTCTTTATCATCATCGTCGACCACAATGCTTGGCTCGTCTGATGACAGGTGATCGCCACTGGGTTTATTGTGAAAGGGTTTTTCATCATGCACGGATTTCTTCTGTGATTTAACCTCACCAATGACGCGAACTTCACTTAAACCATATTCGTCAAATCCATCACTTCGCGGCGAATCGCTCACCGGCTCGACACGCTTACGTGGGAGGTTAGATGTCGTATTTTTTCTGAGACTCCATAAGCCATGAGCTAAGATAGCAACGATGGCACAGCCACCTAAGATTAACAGCGCAAAACGTAACTCTTCCATTTAGGATACTCGCCCTTTGTTATGCATTGGCAATGGCAACAGCTTCTTCAACATCGACCGCAACCATTCTCGATACGCCCGGCTCCGACATAGTAACACCCGTAAGGTGTTCTGCCATTTCCATCGCAATTTTATTGTGGGTGATATAAATAAACTGCACAGTTTTAGACATTTCTGACACAAGCCGGCAAAAGCGCCCTACGTTAGCATCGTCGAGCGGTGCATCAACTTCATCGAGCAAACAAAACGGTGCAGGATTTAATCTAAAAATCGCAAATACTAATGATAATGCGGTTAAGGCTTTTTCTCCACCACTGAGAAGATGGATTGTAGTATTTTTCTTGCCCGGCGGTCGCGCCATAATCGTTACCCCAGTTTCAAGCAAATCTTCACCCGTTAAGGCCAGATAGGCACTCCCCCCTCCGAAGACTTTAGGAAACAGTGTTTTTAAATCGTCATTGACTTGTTCAAACGTTCGACTGAAACGATCTTTGGTTTCGCGATCAATTTTGCGGATGGCTTCTTCCAGTGTATCCAATGCATGCTGTAAATCGTCAAACTGCGTGTCTAAATGCGCTTTTCGTGCTGCTTGAGCTTCAAATTCTTCTACCGCAGCCAGGTTCACTGCGCCAAGTCGAGACACGGCGGCTTTGGTTGATTCCAGCTTAGTATTCCACGCTTCTTCACTGGCATCGTCAGGCAAACGTTCCAGTGCTGCGCTCAACGTTTGCTGCGTTTCTGACAATTGCTCAAGTACACTGGCGGCACGAACTTTGTAGCCTTCACAGTCTAATCTGAGACGCTCGATAGAGGCGTGTTGTGAATGCAGATCCTGAGTATCGTTAGCGTGCTTCTTTTCGCCCTCACGTAGTTGCTGTTCAATATCCGCCAACGTCGCTTGTTTTTCAGACTGACGTAAAGCGACATCTTCTCTTTGCTTCAGCAGCGCCTCAATTTCATCTTGCTGTTGTTCGCTGGGAAGCAGCAACTTCGCTTGCTCTTGCTCAATTTTCTGTAAGCGCTCCTTGCGCTCAGTGTGCACAGTACTGAGGCTTTCATGCTTCTCTTTCAATCGCGTGAGTTCGTTGTGTAATTGCTGTAGTGATAGGGTTTGCCGGTGAAGCTCTGATTTGATGTGCTCAAGTTGCGAACGCGCATCAGTGACCGCCGCTTCGCATTGTTCGCGGGACTTCTCATAGTGAAGTTGCTCAGCTTCAAAATCCAGCAAGCGCTCTTCCACATCTGCCACGCGTGCGGATAATGCATCTAACTGTTGTTGCTCTTTGGCTAGCAATCGCTTCTGCTCGACAAGATCATCTTGTAAACGTTTTTCACGACTACTTTGCTGCTCGATCTGCATGGTTAGCATAGACACACGATTTTGCGCTTGCAAAAAAGCATGCTTCGCTTTTTCCACCGCTTCTGCTGTGTCTCGACAGAGCGCAGCGTTGTCAGCCAGATCAGCGATTGCCGCCTTGAGTTGCTGCTCAAGCACTGCCTTTTCTTGATCTGCTTCAGCCAGCAACATCTCACACTCAGCAATTCGCGCACTACGCACCGCCTTGCCCGGTGCAGACACAGTGAGTTGACGTAACCAGTCAACACCAAGCCACGGGCCCTCTTCACTAATAACCGACTGGTGTGGTTCAAGCCGTTTTTGCACTGCCCGCGCCGCTTCTGCAGAGTCAGCGACTAAAATGTGATTAAGCTGACTGGGAACACGTTCATTCGTCACGCGCTGGGCCAAACTGCCCTCTACCTTATGGCTGGTCCATGCACTGTTGAATGACACCATCGGCACGCTGGCAGACTTTGCTTGCGCGTAAAATTCATGTTCACTTTCAATCACAAATGCCTCGTTCCATTGCTCAGCGACCCGATCAAATAACCGCTCAAACCCCTTTTCTATAGCAAGCTGCTGCCATACTTGCGTAAAGCCCTGAGACTTGAGTGCTGCACTTGTCTTGTCAGACAGGTCATCTTGTAAGCTCTTCAGCCCCTCTATTTCGGCGCTGAAGCGTTGTTGACGCGCTGAAATCTGCTGCTCAGAGACCTTTAATGCATCGTGTTTAGCTTGCAGATCGACGCGCTGTGAGCACGCTGCCTCATAGGCGTCAGAGGCTTCATCGCGTTGCTGCGCTAATGTGTTGGATTCGATCTTCGCTTGCGCGCGTTCGCGTACGCGCTCTTCGTGATCCAAAAAGGATAATTCCTGCTCAATTTCAGTCATACGCTGCTGCGTTCTTAACTGCATACTCATGGTCGACTGAATTTGACTATGGTAAGACTGAGCTTGTTGCTTTAGCTGTTGATGTGCTTGCTCCTGCACTTGATACTCACGACCAAAGTCTGTGAGTTTCCGTTCGGCGGTATCCCGCGAACGCAATGCGGTCTCGGCTTGTTCCTGCAGTATTTCTAACGCAGGCTCAAGTCGCTCAACCTCGGTTGCAGATGCCTCGCGCAAGCTAGATAGCGCCTCCAACTCCGTTGCTTCCAACGCCAACTTGTTTCGCTGCTCCTGCGCTTCGGCGTTGAGTTCTTGGTGCCGTTGCTGCGCATAATCGCGAGATTGTTCCAAGCGGGTAATGTGCGTACCAATCGTAAATAGTTGCTGTTGTAAATCCTCGATTGCGTGCTTTGTGTCTGCCTGTATTTGACGCTGCTCAGACAGCAGGGCTTCATCGCGTCGTTGCGAAGCGACTAAGGCCTCGTAATCAGTTTCAGCAAGGTGAATTTTTTGAGTGAGGTTATCCACACGCTCAGAGTAGCCTGCCCACTTCAGTGCAGCCAGTTCACTTTTCACGTTGCGCTCAACCGCCTTAAGCTCTTTATACCGCCGGGCCGCCTGAGCTTGACGATGAAGTTTATCGAGTTGCGTGGTCAACTCACTGCGCACATCTTCCAAGCGTTCCAAGTTCTCTCGGGTATGGCGAATACGCGTTTCCGTTTCTCGGCGTCGCTCCTTGTATTTGCTGATACCTGCCGCCTCTTCAATAAAAACGCGCAGCTCCTGAGGTTTAGACTCAATCAGTCGAGAAATCATTCCTTGTTCAATAATGGCATAGCTACGTGGCCCTAGCCCCGTGCCTAAAAACAGGTCGGTTACATCACGGCGACGGCAGCGACTTCCATTTAGCCAATAGCTGGATTGTGCGTCACGCGTAACCACTCGTTTGACCGCTATTTCGTTGTAGCGAGCAAACTCACCTTGAATACGACCAGACGCGTTGTCAAAGATAAGCTCTACGCTGCACTGAGAGACCGATTTTCTGGCACTGGATCCACTGAAAATCACGTCAGTCATAGCATCACCACGAAGGTTTTTCGCTGAACTTTCACCGAGCACCCAACGCACAGCGTCAATCACATTTGACTTTCCACAACCGTTCGGCCCCACAATGGCGGTCATATCGCCGGGGAAAGGAATTGATGTCGCGTCGACAAAGGATTTAAAACCAGCGAGTTTAATTCGTTTTAAGCGCATCGCTAATGAGGATCTCTGTCATAACTGCGAACAATGGCTGGCAGGCGGTAATTGAGTGATTTGAATGTAACAAAACTCATCGCTTGTAACAATTGACCTTTTTCAGTTGACCTGAGAATAGGTACACTACGCGCCAAGATGTCATTGCAGACAAATGAGGCGATCGTGACAGAGATGGGCAATAGCAGTGCGAAAAGCGGTATGAGTTACTTTATGAGTGGCTTCAGCCTGATCCAGACAAAAGGCTTAAAACGGTTTGTGCTGGTCCCTTTATTTATCAACCTGATACTGTTTGTCACTGCGTTTTATTTCCTGTTTGGCGAGATTGGAAGCAGTATTGCCTGGTTAGTCAACCTGATACCAGATTGGCTGGGCTGGCTAAAAGAAGGTTTGGCGTTTCTGCTCTGGCCCATCGCTGTGCTGAGTATCCTACTCGTGTTCGCATTGGTCTTTGGTACGCTTGCTAACTGGATCGCTGCACCTTTCAATGGGTTGCTGGCAGAGAAAGTAGAGCGCCACTTAACCGGTCAAAGCCTGGGCGACGAGGGATTACTATCGATCATTAAAGATATTCCCCGCACTCTCGCTCGAGAGTTTGCGAAGCTAGGCTATTACCTGCCCCGTGCGGTTGGTTTTTTAATTCTGTTCTTCCTGATCCCCGTATTCGGACAAGTGATTTGGTTTTTATTCTCTGCTTGGATGATGGCTATACAATATTGCGACTATGCGTTTGATAACCACAAGGTAGGATTCTCCGAAATGAAGCTGGCACTGGGTACAAAGCGCACGAAAAGTATGACCTTTGGTATGATGGTCAGTGTCACCTCGATGGTTCCTATTCTGAATTTTCTGGTGATGCCTGTGGCAATTTGTGGCGCAACGGCGATGTGGGTAGATAATTTTCGCGACCAATACCGGCCACTCGCTCCTGTTGAGTAACCGCAAAAACCAGCCACTCTCTAGCTTTTTCAAGCTGGTCGATACTGCGATAGTGCTCTGCAATATTTAAAGCCACAGGATACCAGTGATGCTGGTTGAGTATTTGCTCTCGCCACAAGCGTCGATAGACAGCCGGAATGAAATCGATATCGTGAAATTCCATAAAGGTGCGTTCGGCGGTCAGCTTGTAGGCAACTTGATCGATATTTTGACAAGTTCGCGCCGGGTGAAGTGTGAGAGGCAGATCACTGACACCTTCCTGGATCAATGACTGTGTTTGTGTTTGCCAATGCCGTAGTCTGCTCATTGGCGCATAGGTGATCTCGCCGTCGAACACAAGGTTGGGCGCGCGTTGCGTTTTACAATGATGGCGCGCCAACGTTGTTGTGATGGGGTACTCGTCAGCAAACCCAGCAAAATGGGCGAGTTCGTGCACCAATACTGAATAGGGGTCAGTGAGGTCAATATACATTGCGCCTCGGTCTACATAAGCTCGGGCTTTCTCGGCAAATACGATCACATGAGTCACATCGTTAGCGTTGATGGTTGACGAAAGCCGCGTTAGGTCACAGCTAAAGCGCTCTCGTCCAGCCTGCTGCTTCTTGGAACACCACTGGTCCTTATCCGCCAGCCAAATGGGATCAGCAACGCAAATCGGTAGCTCAGAAAGGCGCTTATCATCCTTCAATTGATCGATTAGATGAATCGCCTGCGCCTGGCTCTCTAAAGACAGCGTGACGGGCATGATACGCATAGCACAATGACGCGGCTGTTCAGACTGCCGCAACGCATCGAACCTTAATTCTGAGCGTTGTGTGTTTGGGTTTTCGGGTCGATGGTGCATCGCTACGTCGACTAATTCGGCCGCTTGCTCGTGACCTAACTCAGCTGCCACAGTAAAGTACTGTAAGGATTGATTGAATGCCTGTTCAGATTCGATTTTCGCCATGACTTTACCCAGTGCAAATGCATCTTCCGCGTAGTGAGCAGCAGTCTGCTTTAACCACGGTAGTGCCTTCTCCGGCTCAGAATTCATCAAGAACCAGTTTGCTAAGGCACTTTGAGCAGGTAAGTAATTCTGCTCAGCACTGGCTTTCAACAGCGCCATGCGCTTGTCGGTATGTTGAGTCTCTAAGCCCAACAAAAATTGCGCTTCAGGCGATCCCATTCGGCTTGCCCGCGATAGCCAGTGGCTACGCTGCTGCAGATCTACTGAGCGTTCAGCAAGGGCGACTAAGGCGACTACACTGTCGCGTTCCCCCAGCTGTGTTAGCCAATATCGCTGCAGTGACTCATCCGTTATGCGTAAAACAACCTGCTCTAAATGCATCAATGCATCGGGATTACCCAAATGTAACGCTTGAAACAAGCGCTCTGGTCTGGTGACAGTGTTCTGCTCAGGAAGTTGACGCGTTGCTGACGAGGTTAACAATAACGCTGCCGCTGCGACCAAAGGCCACAACAGCTTCATTGAGTCTCTTCAGAGTTTGCTGCTGGGATTAGATTACGCATTCTTTCCAGTTCAAGACGTGCGTAACGATGCTCAACGTACTCAAACACATTGGTACTCAAGGCGAGCTTAAAGTAATTTGAGGCTATTCCGCGCTCACCGCGCGCACTGTGGTACTTGCCCAGATAAAAATAGGCTTCACACAGCCGATCAGTTAATTCGTTTTGACTGGCAACACCGTCTAACAAAGAGGTTAGTAACGCATTTTCACTGATCTTGCCTAGATAGAAATCAACCACACTGACTGCCCAATTTGATTCATCTAATGCTTTACGTTGCGCCTTGAGTGAAGTCATAGCCTGTTCAGGATCGATCTCCCGCATCACAATATAATGCCAAATTGCGCGGTAAGGGTCAGTCTGATCCTGCTGCAAAAAGGTGCTGATATCATTTTTTGCCAGATCAGGACGCCCGCCATAGTAGAGTGCAATGCCGCGATTCAGAAATGCAAATTCATAATCCGGATTAATCTCTAACGAGGAATCAAACGCCTCATAGGCTTGGATGAACTCCATTTGTTGAGTGTATTGAACGCCAATCGAGTTGTACGCTTCTGCCATGTCTGGTTTGAGCTGTAAAGCTTGTGTGAAGTCATATTGTGCTAGTCCTACTAAGCCAACACTGTCATACAGGGTACCGCGCTGATAAAGCAGCTCTGCCCGCTCGGTGTCGTCAATTTCAGCCTGATCAAGAATGTAGTTATAGCGTGCAATGGCCAATTGAGCACGCGGATTCATCGGTGCTGGCTCGGCGAGGAGCAAGTTACCCATTTGCGGCGCTTGCGATGTAGGTAGTGTCGAACAACCTGTCAAAAAGAGGACTATCAGGACTACGGAAAAAGGAAATGACCGCAAGATATAATCGTACAAAATAAAAAATCCCATTTGCGGTAAAAGCACAACGACTATTGCACTTATCACCAAACATGATAAAAAAGGCAGCCGATTGAAGACAGTGGCACCTTATGGACAACGACCAAACCGATATTAACAAAATTAATCAGCGGACTACAGCACTGCTTTCTGCTGCCAGGCAGGCGCAAACAAACGCCTACGCGCCGTATTCCGGATTCAAAGTGGGTGCCGCTCTGTTGAATAAAAATGGGGATATATTTACTGGATGCAATGTTGAAAATGCAGCATTTCCACTGGGGCAGTGTGCAGAAGCCTCTGCAATCAGCGCAATGGTTGCCGCTGGGTCACAACAGCTCTCCCGCATCCTTATTGTCAGCCCCAATGAAGAACACTGCTTTCCCTGCGGGGGCTGCCGACAAAAAATAGCCGAGTTTGCGCATCCGGAGACTGTAGTCATTATGGCAACGCAGAGCGGTTCACTAGTCTATCGGACCATAACACAGTTACTGCCAGACGCTTTCAATTTGAACGAAACACCTACCTAACCACACCCTTTATCCGCTTGACGCGCTTCAAACGCAGCCAACTGTGCAGGTGTCGCTTGGGCTTGATAATGCGTTTTCCATTCGCTGTATGGCATGCCATAGACGCGTTCACGAGCGGCTTCATAGTCTAAGGTCTCACCACGTTCTTCGGCTGCCGCCACATACCACTTGGCCAAACAGTTCCGGCAAAAGTCCGCCAAAATCATCAAATCAATATTTTGTACATCTTTGTTATCATCCAAATGTGCCAACAGACGCCTAAAAACCGCGGCCTCGATTTCAGTTTCTTTTTGTTTTTCCATCTGATCACTCCCACTATTCAATGCTTTACACCTGTGCCGTAAAAAGAGAAAACCAGCGCAAGCGCTGGTTTCCTATGACACTACAATAACGCGACTGAACGCTTATTCGCTGTCAGTATTGTTACCTTCGTTATCTTCACGCGCTGGCTTTTCAAGTAACTCTTTGATACTCAGGCGCACACGGTTTTGACGGTCAATTTCCATAACTTTCACGTCGACCATTTGCCCTTCCGTCAAATAATCACTGACTTTTGCAACACGCTCGTGAGCGATTTGTGAAATGTGTACAAGACCTTCTTTGCCTGGTAGCACTTCAACAAACGCACCGAAATCTACGCAACGAGTAACTTTACCGTGGTACGTTTTACCCACTTCAATCTCGGCAGTGACCTGCTCGATGCATTCAATAGCCACTTCGGCTTTAGCACGCTCGGTGGCAAAAATCTTGATTGTACCGTCATCTTCAATTTCGATGTTAGTATCAGATTCTTCAGTGATTGAACGAATAACGGCTCCGCCTTTACCAATAACATCACGGATTTTGTCTTGATCGATCTTCAACGTATAAATACGCGGCGCGTACTCAGACATTTCTTCGCGGTGCCCGCCAATCGCTTCATCCATCACGCCCAAAATATGCAAACGCGCTTCTTTCGCTTGCTTCAGCGCTTGCTGCATGATTTCTTTCGTGATCCCTTCAATCTTGATATCCATCTGAAGCGCCGTGATACCGTTGGTGGTACCGGCTACTTTGAAGTCCATGTCGCCAAGATGATCTTCATCACCTAAAATGTCAGATAAAACCACGAAGTTATCGTCAGATTTAACCAAGCCCATTGCAATACCCGCAACAGATGCTTTGATTGGTACACCTGCGTCCATCAAGGCCAAGGACGTACCACACACAGACGCCATTGAAGACGAACCATTCGACTCAGTGATTTCTGATACAACTCGTACAACATACGGAAAATCCGCTTCGCTTGGCATAACAGCCTGAATACCGCGTTTCGCCAAACGTCCGTGGCCAATTTCACGACGCTTCGGCGAACCAATCATACCGGTTTCGCCAACGCAGTATGGCGGGAAGTTATAATGCAACATGAAGCGGCTGTCGCGACGACCAGCCAACTCATCAATCATTTGCGCATCGCGCTCCGTCCCTAAGGTTGCAACAACCAAGGCTTGCGTTTCACCGCGTGTAAACACCGCTGAACCGTGAGTACGAGGAAGCAAGCCGGTCGCGACGTCTAGGGCGCGGACCATTTCTGGGCTACGGCCATCAATACGTGGCTCACCAGCAAGTATACGTGAACGTACCACGTCGCTTTCCAATTCATGAAGCAGATCGAGTACTTCTTTAGGGTCTTGCTCAGGATCGGCTTCAACAACGGCAGCTAATGCTTTCTCTGTCACCGCAGTAACCGCGTCTTTACGCTCCATTTTATCTGAAATTTGATACGCCTCAGTCATGCCCGATTTGGCAAGTTCAGCAATCTTGTTTTTCAGTTCAGTGTTTTCCGCTTCTGGCGTCCAATCCCATTTAGGGGTATTCACCTCAGCCGCAAATTCAGAGACTGCATTAACCACGGTCTGCAACTGCTCATGGCCGTACATGACAGCACCTAGCATCACATCTTCACTGAGAATACTGGCTTCTGATTCAACCATTAGAACGGCGCTTTGTGTACCCGCTACGACCAAATCAAGTTCACTCGCTTCCTGCTCAGAAGCGCGGGTATTCAGTACATACTCACCGTCTGTGAAACCCACACGAGCGGCACCAATTGGGCCATTGAATGGGATACCGGAAATGGACAACGCCGCCGACGTACCAATCATCGCAACGATGTCAGTGGGAATGTCTGGATTTGAAGAAATCACCGTAATAACCACTTGGACTTCATTCTTGAAGCCTTCTGGAAACAACGGACGGATGGGTCTGTCGATAAGACGCGCTGTTAAGGTTTCGCTCTCTGAAGGGCGACCTTCACGCTTGAAAAAACCACCCGGGATTTTGCCGGCTGCATAGGTTTTTTCTTGGTAGTTTACCGTCAATGGAAAAAATGATTGGTCTGGCTTGGCTTCTTTCTTACCCACAACCGTCACGAGGACCGAAGTGTCATCCATACTGGCCATGACTGCGGCAGTGGCTTGGCGAGCAATAACGCCGGTTTCTAGCGTAATGGTATGTTGACCATACGCGAATTGTTTTGTAATAGGAGTCACTATTATTCCTTTATTAATCTATTTAACGCTTTTAAATGCGGCGCATAGTATAGCTGCGTATCGCCTTTATGGCTACGCTTGGCAGTACAATTGGCTGCGCTTATTTGAAAATAATGTCACGCGCTTTATCACAAATTGCGGCCACCGCTGGATGGGTGACCTTGCGCTCAGATGAAATAGCATAAAATCGCTGCTTGATATCTTCGGTTCGCCCTACCACTTCAACCTTGAACTGGTCGCACACTTCCTGTTCAATGACAGTTGGCATAAAGAATACGCCTAGGCCTGCCTGACCAAAGGATTTCATCAACGCGCTGTCATCAAACTGCCCTTTGATGACGGGAAACAAATCAATGTCACTGGTCCAGCGGTCGAACAATTGGCGAATCGCATATTGTTTTGTCGGGAGTAACATCGGTTTGTGGTTCAAATTATCGGGGAATTGGCCGCTAAGTTGCTCTGCGAGCTTGGGTGCCGCAAAGAACGACAGGCCGGATTCACCTAAAAAGTGATTGTAGGCCTTGATACTAAACGCGGCAGAAAGCGGCGTATCAGTGAGCACCATATCAACATCGTGCACAGCGAGATCCGCCACGATAGCGTCGATGGGACCTTCTTTACTGACTAAGTTTATGTCCTCGCTCAAGTTAAGCGCAGGTTCCACGATTTTGTATACAATGGTTTTAGGAATAGCGCTAGCCGCACTGACAATGAATTCAGATGCGCCGAACTGAGGCGCTCCTCGCAATACATCACTGAGCTCTCGGCCCAACTCAAAAATCTCATCCGCGTAGCGCAATACCAATCGCCCGGTTTCTGTCAGTTGCAAACCTCTGCCGACGCGGTCGAACAGCGGCTGATTTAAACGATCTTCAAGCATGCTCAATTGCCCACTGATCGTTTGCGGCGTGATATGTAATTTCGCTGCGGCTTTTGCAATTGAGCCCTCTTTCGCCACTACCCAGAAATAATGCAAATGCTTGTAGTTCATATTTTCTGCCATGAAACCGTGCCCGTAATGTATGAATTCAATTTTTTCCGATGTATATCAATACAAACAAACGAATTTTTTTGTTCATTATTGATTGATAAATTTTTAATTACCCAATGTCTGAGGCGTGACAACGCTCACTAGACGAAAACCGGAGCAGCATATGCACATCAAAATCAATTCGCGAGACTTTTCCATCACACCTGCCTTGCAGCAGTTTATTGAAGCGAAGATCCAGTTTGCACTGAACCGATATGCACAACGTATACGCGTGCTTGAAATAAGTTTGAAGGATATCAACGGCCCACGCGGTGGAATCGACAAACAGTGCACCATTAAGATGAAGATAAACCAGTTCAAAACTCTAGTGGTTGAAGATACCAGCGCGGATGCTTATGAATCAGTTGTGGCTTGCACGCAACGGGCTAAGCGCCGAATGGAGCGCCATTACACGAGAGCGCGAACACAAAGTAGACGCTCGCCTGTTATCCAATAGATGCATTGGGGCTGCCTGATCACTCGACTACTAGCCATTAGCAAAGGAACTGCCTAGATCATCGGTAGGCCGTTCTTGTGAGAGGTTAATAGCACTGATGGGATAAGGAATGACAATACCTTCTTTTTTGAATCGTTTGTGCAATGCTTTTATGTACGCCGATTTGATGAAAAATCGGTTGAAGTACTCCTGCGCACGCAGCATGACGGTAAAATTAATACTGGAATTGTCAAAGGTGTGAAACACAACGAATGTATCGTAATCGTCAATTCCCCATTTGTAGGAAATAAGGATTTCTCGTGCAACCTCCAGCGCCACCCGTTCCACTTCATCCAAATCAGAATCGTAATGAACGGAGCAATCTACCGGCACCGACAATTGTTTCTCAGGATAGTAGTAATTAATTATTTTTGATTTAGCCAACACGGAATTGGGCACGATAACGATATTGTTAGGGAGCATTTTTATCCACACTGAACGCCAGCCGATTTGTTCCACAAAACCCTGCTCTCCTGATTCCAATTCGATGTAGTCTCCCAGCCGGATAGGTTTGTCTGCAAGAATTTGCATACCCGAAAAAAAGTTTTCTAAGGTAGGTTGTAGCGCGAGGGCTACGGCTAACGAGCCAATGCCTAGCGAAGCAACGATAGGTGTAATGGAGATACCTAGCGTGGTTAATAACACCAGAACGCCGGTAACCAGTACCAGTATCCGAAGCGCACCCCGCACAAGTTTGCCACTAGTTCGCAACAACGGAGAGCGTGCCTGATAGTGAATCAACGATTGTCTTACCAGACTGTCAGCAAACAATATCAACCCAACGATGAGCACAAACTTTGATGCCAGAAGAAAATTCTCTCGGCTGAAGTCGTCTAACCTTTCATATCGAATAAGGGTGGATTGAGTTGCCAACAAGCTCATGGAGACGATCAACAATCGCAATGGACGTTTGGCTGCGTTTAACAAAATGGTATCAAAAACAAACGGAGTTCTTGCGAGGGCTTTTGTTGCAAGAAGCAAAAGTCCCTGCAAAATCAATCCAAGAGCAATTAAAAAAAATGTACACAGCACCACTATTGCCAACCACAATGGTAACGCGTGCATAACTTTTTCTAGCGCCTCAACCCAATCCATTTTCCTGTAGAACCATGCGATTAAACCACAGTGTTTGCAATAAACAGACCATACGCTTGCCCTGCCAAACACCGGCTTTCAGCACAAATCAGCTATGCCTAGTGCACTGCTTTGGGGATTATTGCATCGCAATAGTGAGGTGATAGACAATGAAAAAGCCCAGCTTGCGCTGGGCTTTTTTTAATTGGTGCGGAAAGCGGGACTTGAACCCGCACGAGCTATGCTCACCACCCCCTCAAGATGGCGTGTCTACCAATTCCACCACTTCCGCTATATCATTTCGCTCGAACGTAGATTAGTTCGGAACGTCTGAATCTTCGTCGTCGTTCGCTGCACCATTGTCTTGTGCCGGCACATCCGTGTTATTCACTGGTGCTGAGACTGGCACTTCCGATGCGGGAACTTCGAGGTTCTGCCATTCATCAACGGCTTTCTCTTTGTTGGCCGCAATGTTACCCAACGTCAGACTAATCAAAAAGAACAAGGTAGCCAATATCGCCGTTGCGCGTGTCATAAAGTTACCTGAACCTGATGATCCAAATACCGTATTAGAGCCACCAGCGCCAAAACTAGCGCCCATATCAGCGCCCTTGCCCTGCTGGATCAATACAAAACCAATCAGCAACAATGCCACCAACAGATACGCAATAATCAGTACTTCATAAACCATATTATTAACCTTTTACCCTTCGTCGCTTACTCTGACGCAGCTAAACAAATTGCTTCAAATTCTTTGGGATCTAAGCTGGCTCCGCCAATTAATCCACCATCAATGTCTTCTTGTGAAAACAGCATCTCGGCATTTGCCGGTTTTACACTGCCGCCGTACAGTAATCGAATACTTTTAGCCACCGACTGGCTCTGTTGAGCAACACGCTGGCGTATAAATCTGTGCATCGCCTGAGCTTGCTCAGGACTTGCGGTAACACCGGTTCCAATCGCCCAAATCGGCTCATACGCTATCACAATGTCGCTCAACTGCTGCGCCGACAAACGTTCAAACACCGCTGAAAGCTGCGCTTCAACAAAGGCTTCTTCACTGCCCTCGTTTCGCGTTTCGAGTGACTCACCGACACACACGATGGGCGTAAGACCTGCCGCTAGCGCCTGTTCTGCCTTGCGCGCAATAAGCTGATTACTCTCGCCATGATCAGCTCGGCGTTCAGAATGGCCAATGATCACAAACTGACACCCTGCCTCAACCAACATTTGCGCCGAGAGATCACCGGTATGCGCGCCATTTTCTTCCGCGCTAACGTCTTGACCGCCAACCAACCAGTGACATTTTTCACTCGCCGAAACCGCATTCAATGTCAACAAACTGGGTACACAAAGAACCGTTTCGCACCGCTTGCGACTTGCAGAGAAATACTCAACAAACTGCGCTAGAAGCTTAGCATTGCCGTTCATTTTCCAATTTCCCGCAACCAATGTTTTTCTTTGCAAGCTCATTCGGTTTTTTCCTTAGCCCAGCTTTTGAGCGGGCGAGATATTAACGATTCCATGAATAATATACAAGCGCTTTTCAGCAATAAAGCCGCGTTTTCAGCGGCCACATTGACTTATTCCGTGACTTCGGTCACAACTTCAGCAATATGCGCTGCCCACTTCTTCGAAAGCGCATCGTCATTTGACTCTACCATGACTCGAATGAGCGGCTCAGTACCACTTTTACGCAATAAAACTCGGCCTTTCTTGCCCAAGCCGTTTTCAGCTTCTTTAACCGCTGCTAACACTTTTGCGTCCGTCAATGGGTCATTTTCGCCCTCTTTAAACCGCACGTTTAATAATACTTGCGGAAATTTTTCGAACCCACCTGCCAATTCGTTCAACGTCATGCCGCTGCGCAACATGGCCGTGAGGACTTGTAGCCCGGCTATAATGCCATCTCCGGTGGATGAGGTATTCAAATTAAGCACGTGCCCCGAGTTTTCTCCGCCAATCATCCACCCCTTGCTTTGCAGCATCTCCATCACATACCGATCACCGACTTTGCTACGCGCAAATGGGATGCCCAATTGATTCAGCGCTAATTCAAGGCCTAAATTGCTCATCAGTGTGCCGACGACACCGCCAGATAATCGGCCAGAACGTAATGCGTCTCGTGCAATAATATAAATAATTTGATCGCCATCGATAACGTTACCCAAGTGATCGACCATCATGATGCGATCACCGTCGCCATCCAGAGCAAACCCCAAGTCGGCGCCGCTGGCAAGCACTTCATCAACCGTCGCTTTCATACTGGTAGCACCCACTTTGTGGTTGATGTTTGTGCCATTAGGCTCTGTGCCTATTTCGATCACTTCAGCGCCCAACTCGCTCAACACATTGGGCGCAATGTGATAGGTTGCACCGTGGGCACAATCCACGACAATCTTCATGCCAGTCAGTGATAACTCGCTGGGGAAGGTGCCTTTACAGAACTCAATGTAACGACCTGAGGCATCATTAATACGAATGGCTTTACCTAATTTGTCTGACGCGACACAGGTCATGGGTTGATCCATCATGGCTTCAATAGCCAACTCAATATCATCATCCAGTTTGAAGCCATCTGCAGAGAAGAATTTAATGCCATTGTCATAGTAAGGGTTATGTGATGCGCTGATCACAATACCCGCCTCTGACCGAAACGTTTTCGTCAAATAAGCAATAGCGGGCGTCGGCATAGGCCCCAAGAGGCCAATATTAATTCCCGCGGCAGACAAACCGGCTTCAAGCGAGGATTCGAGCATATAGCCGGAAATGCGTGTGTCTTTTCCGATCAACACCTTGTTCGTTCCCTGCCCGGCAAGCACTTTACCTGCCGCCCATCCTAGTTTGGTGACAAATTCGGGATTAATTGCACTCTCTCCCACTTTGCCGCGAATTCCATCTGTTCCGAAGTATTGTCTTGAGGCCATGACATTCTCATTGTTGTAGTTGATATTGTTTGCATGCGTTGACGATTTTAACTGCATCAGCAGTCTGGTCAACATCATGCACACGAATAATGTGTGCCCCCATCTGAGCGGCTAAGGTTGCTGCAGCAATACTGGCCGCTACGCGTTGATCAACGGCTTTGTTCACCACATTTCCCAGCATCGACTTTCTGGAAACACCCACCAATAGCGGCAACCCTAATTGCAGTAATGCCGGTATGGCGTTAAATAACTGATAATTGTGCGCCAGCGTTTTGCCAAAGCCAAAACCGGGGTCCAACACAATTTGGCTTCTCGCTATACCTGCTGCTAAACAAGCATCGATCCTTTCCTGTAAAAACGCCCTTATTTCTGCAACCACATCTGAGTATTGTGGTTGGTGCTGCATATCTCGGGGCTTGCCTTGCATGTGCATGATGCAGACCGGCACGTTGTGCGCGCTGGCTATGCTAAGTGCATGCTCTGCTCTGAGTGCATTGACGTCGTTGATCATTGATGCTCCGGCTTGCAAAGCGGCATCCATTACCACAGGTTTACTGGTATCAATGGATATTGGCACGTCAGAGCGAGTGCGGATCGCTTCAATCACAGGGATAACACGATCCAACTCCTGTTGTTCTGAAACTGCGCTGGCGCCGGGTCTCGTCGATTCGCCACCAACATCAATCAGGCTAGCGCCTTGAGCATGCATGTTGAGGGCAGCTGATACCGCGCGTTCTGTTTGTGCAAATTGCCCCCCATCAGAAAACGAGTCTGGCGTCACATTAAGAATACCCATAATCGCACAACGCGGTAATTGCTGGAGGGAAAATGCAGTGCTCATAAATTCTTTTTATTCCGAAACCGATGTTACAGCAGGGTACAAAAACGCCAGCGTTACGCTGGCGTGTTTAATTCCGACAAGACCGTCTAATTGGCGGCGTCGCCCGGTTTTGCATTAGGTGCATCAGATTCTGACTTATCGTCATCCACTGGCTGCTTCACTTCTGCTCCACCACTGGGTTTATCACCGCCGCCTGACTGACTGGATGCATCCCAGTCGGCTGGTGGACGTACTTCACGACGAGCCATGAGATCATCGATTTGCTTAGCGTCGATAGTTTCATATTTCATCAGCGCATCTTTCATCGAATGAAGAATATCAATATGCTCTTTGAGGATCTTCTCAGCACGCTCATAATTCCGGTCAATCAAAGACTTAATTTCAGCATCAATCGCGCGCGCCGTGTCGTCAGACATATTCTTCGCTTTCGACATACTGCGACCTAGAAATACTTCACCTTCTTCCTCGGCATACAGCATTGGCCCCATCTTAGACGACAAACCCCACTGCGTAACCATTTTACGCGCAATGTCAGTCGCTCTCTCGATATCATTTGACGCACCTGTGGTCACTTTGTCATCGCCATAGATGATTTGCTCAGCGATTCGGCCACCAAATAAGCTCGAAATCATACTTTCAAGATGTTGCTTACTGTGGCTGACCCGATCTTGCTCAGGCAAGTACATGGTCACACCTAACGCCCTACCGCGTGGAATGATTGAGACTTTGTATACTGGGTCATGCTCAGGTACAACACGGCCAACAATGGCATGACCCGCTTCGTGGTACGCCGTCATGGTCTTTTCTTCTTCCGTCATCACCATGGACTTGCGCTCAGAGCCCATCATTATTTTGTCTTTCGCTTTATCAAACTCTTCCATCGCCACTAAGCGCTTGTTTGAACGCGCTGCAAACAAAGCCGCTTCGTTAACGAGGTTCGCCAAATCAGCACCTGAAAAACCGGGAGTACCACGCGCTATCACTGATGGCTCAACGTTGTCCGAAATAGGAACCTTCCGCATGTGAACTTTTAAAATTTGTTCACGACCGCGAATATCAGGTAACCCGACAACCACCTGACGGTCAAATCGACCTGGGCGCAACAATGCAGGGTCTAGCACGTCCGGTCGGTTTGTGGCTGCAATGACAATGATGCCTTCGTGCCCTTCAAAACCGTCCATTTCAACCAACATCTGGTTCAACGTTTGCTCACGCTCGTCATGACCGCCGCCAAGTCCCGCACCGCGTTGGCGACCAACAGCATCGATTTCATCGATGAAAATAATACAGGGGGCAGATTTCTTTGCTTGCTCGAACATGTCACGAACCCGCGATGCACCCACACCAACAAACATTTCCACAAAATCAGAACCTGAAATCGTGAAAAACGGCACTTTTGCTTCACCCGCAATGGCCTTCGCCAGCAGCGTTTTCCCCGTTCCAGGAGGGCCGACCATTAAAACGCCTTTAGGGATTTTACCGCCAAGCTTTTGGAACTTGGACGGGTCGCGCAAAAAGTCGACCAGTTCCGACACGTCTTCTTTGGCTTCATCACACCCTGCCACATCCGCAAACGTGGTTTTGATCTGGTCTTCACCCAACAAACGCGCTTTGCTTTTACCGAACGACATTGCACCTCGGCCGCCGCCACCTTGCATCTGCCGCATAAAGAAAATCCATACACCAATCAGTAGCAGCATGGGGAACCATGAGATAAAAATGTTTGCCAGTAATGAAGGCGACTCTGGTGGTTCGCCGATAACGCGTACGTCTTGTTCAATCAAATCGTCAACAAGTTTATCGTCGAAATAAGGAATATAGGTTACAAAAGTGTCACCCGAGCGACGCGTACCGCGTATTTCGCGAGCATCACTGTTTATCCGCACTTCACGGATATTGCCTTGGTTGACTTCTTTAATGAAAGTTGTGTAATCCGTTTGTGCACGGCTAGACTCGCCCGGCGAGAAGCTCTGAAAAACCGACATCAATACAACGGCGATTACCAACCAAAGAATTAAATTTTTTGCCATGTCGCTCAACGCGTTAACCTCGTTTAATATTGCAGCAGAATACCATGCCCTGTTGCGTTTGACCGATTACGGTAGCGTTAAGTTTCGCATTGCTACCACAATTGATATTTCCTGTTATGTTACGCCCCATCTTCCATAGCGAAACATACTATACTTTACGCCAACCTACCACCCACACTGCGCCGGATACAGCGAGTATCGGGTTAAATAGACGTTACCTCGCAAAGTTCATTACGAAGCAGAGGCTCATTCTGTTCAGAAACACAGAAAGAAACTCTGTGTAATTATCTTTATACACAGAATACCTGCACGCTCACTCTGATTTGAAACAATCTCTAAGATGACATTCGTATTGCAGTGATTATGGCGCTAGAATAACGGTTTTCAAGTGACTTAACGTCATCAAATTGTAAGAAAATTGGTTCAGATGAATTTATCAACAAAGCAAAAGCAGTTCCTCAAGGGACTGGCGCACGACAAAAAACCGGTTGTTCAATTGGGTAACAACGGCCTGACAGAAGGTGTCATGGCAGAGATCGACAACGCACTCAACTTTCATGAACTCATCAAGGTGAAAATTCCCACCGACGATCGAGAGGAGAAGTCATTGATTGCAGATGCCATTGTTCGAGAAACAGGCGCGGTGAAAATTCAAGTTATCGGGCACACGCTTATCCTTTTTAAGCAAAGCGATGAACAAAAAATAACGTTGCCACGGCGCTAGGTTGGCAGAATATCCCGTTATCAAACCCCGACACAAAATAAGAGGGAAGCAGAATGAAAATTGATTCGACAATGACTGCAGTTGTTACCGGTGGCTGTTCCGGCTTAGGGCATGCAACGGCTGTACGTTTACGTGAATCCGGCTTTAACGTCGCCATCTTTGACATGAATGCGGAAGTGGGTGCACAGCGTGTCAGCGAACTTGGCGAAGAGTCAACATTGTTTTGTCAGGTTGATGTGCGTGATGCACAGGCGGTGGAAGCCGCTTTTGCGCAAGTGGAAGAGCGCTTCGGCAATCTTAGAGTGTGTGTAAATTGCGCAGGTATTGCCCCAGCGAAGCGCGTGCTCAGTAGAGAGGGTGACCCTATGCCCTTAGACAGTTTTTCATCGGTCATCGATATCAACCTGGTCGGCACATTCAATGTTGCCCGTGTGGCAGCGTCCTATATGGCAAAACACCCAACGCTCGGTGAAGCGCAGGAGCGGGGTTTAATTGTTAACACCGCATCCGTGGCCGGTTACGAAGGGCAGATTGGCCAAGCGGCCTATGCTGCGAGTAAAGGAGGCATCATTGCGTTGAGCTTGCCGCTAGCGAGAGATTTAGCCAAAGTAGGCGTTCGCGTCAACGCGATTGCCCCCGGGATCATGGGCACGCCTATGTTGCTCGCCATGCCTGACAACGTGCAAGATGCGCTGAAAGCGAATGTTCCGTTTCCTGACCGCCTTGGTCTACCGAGTGAATTCGCTAGTCTGGTTGTGCACATGATAGAAAACGCCTATTTGAACGGAGAAACTATTCGATTAGACGGCGCGTTACGCATGCCGTCTAAGTAGAGGTACAACCTGATGAGCGAGATGCCGCGCAAGATTGTTCTCTTGGGTAACTCGGGTTCAGGGAAGTCGACGCTGGCTAAACGATTGGTCGGCGAAGCGCACCTCGCTCATCTCGATTTAGATACAGTTGCATGGTTACCAACAGAGCCACCTCAGAGACAGTCACTGTCAGTATCAATCGAACGTATTGATCAGTTTATGCAACACAATACCCGTTGGATCATTGAAGGCTGTTACACCGATTTGCTCAGTCATGCCGCCAAAAGCGCCAATGAACTGATTTATCTTGACGTGCCTACTGAGCAGTGTGTCGCTAATGCGCTCGCTCGGCCGTGGGAGTCACATAAATATTCCTCGGCTGAGGAACAAAACCGCAACCTTCCCATGTTACTTGAGTGGATTAGGCAGTACCCCCACCGCACTGACACGTTCTCACAGGCGGCGCACAATGGTTTATTTGAATGTTTTACCGGGAAGAAAACGCGCGTGTCACGCCAGGCTGACTCAGTGTAATTTGCAAACTCTATTGTAAAAAGCACTTGCGCCTGCACAGATCATTCATTCAAACACCTAATCGCTGCGTGCTTTAAAACCATCTATGCAAATGATTTTATTGAATAATTTCACTTTTCGCATACGTGTAAAACGACGGTATTAAACTTGCTGCGTTATCGGCTTCCACAATGTGCAAAAAGGATTGCTAATGACCACAGTTACGACGATAAACCCCTACACTGAACAAAAAATAACGACCTACTCCTTAATGACCAAAGCCGATGCGGAAGAGCGCATAGAACAAGCCCACACCTGTTTTCAGTCTTGGAAACTTACATCCTTCGACGAGCGCGCCACATTGATGCAGGCTCTCGCAGACGAAATTGAAGAGGCAGAAGATGCGCTCGTTAATCTGATGGTTTCTGAGATGGGGAAACTCGCGGCGCAGGCTAAACAGGAAATCGCGTTGTGTGCGGCCATCTGTCGCTATAGCGCAGACAATGCAGCAGATGTGCTTGCCGATGAAGAGCGTGAATTTGAGCAAGGCAAGGCGTTGATCACGCATCAACCCATTGGCGTCATTTTGGGGATACAGCCTTGGAATTTCCCACTTTACCAAGTGATACGATATAGCGCAGCCAATATTATGGCGGGCAATGTCACCGTGTTAAAGCATGCATCAAATGTTTTTGGCATGTCGCAAATGATAGAGACCCTCTACCGCAAAGCGGGATTTCCAGAGCATTGTTATCAATCTTTGCTGTTAGATGGCGAAACGGTCAATGACCTAATTGCGAATCAATATATACGTGGTGTTACGTTTACGGGTAGTGATGAAATTGGCAAAAAAGTCGGTGCAGAGGCCGCTAGGTACGCTAAGAAGTCGGTACTTGAGCTTGGCAGCAATGATGCATTTATGGTGTTAGATGATGCTGACATTGCATTGGCCGTAGAAGCGTGTGTTAAAGGTCGTATGATCAACAATGGCGAAACCTGTGTCTCGGCAAAACGCTTCATCGTGACGCGCAAAAACTACGCAGCATTCAAACAGCAATTTGTTGCGGCGTTAGAAGACATGAAGATGGGCGACCCTACCGCAGAAGATACGGACTTGGGTCCAATGGCGCGTGAAGACTTGCGCGATGAGTTGCACGAACAAGTCACCCAATCAATTCAAAAAGGCGCAGTCAACGTCATCGGTTGTGAGGTACCTGAGCGAACCGGATTCTTCTACCCACCCTCCATTTTGGAAAACGTAAAACCCGGCATGCCAGCTTACGATGACGAATTATTTGGACCCGTGGCCGCGTTGATCGAAGCACAAGATGACGAAGATGCAATGCGCATTGCCAACGACTCCCGTTATGGGTTAGGCGGCGGCATTTTCAGCAAAAATGTCGACAAAGCCATCGAGCTGGCAAAGCTGCATTTTGACACCGGTATGGTCAATATTAATGGTTATGCACTGGCACAACCGAATCTACCTTTCGGTGGGGTAAAAGCCAGCGGTTATGGCCGGGAACATGGTGGACTGGGCATGACAGAGTTTGTTAACACCAAATCGATCATGATCATGCCCTCATAGGGAGCGGCTAGTCTGCGCCACTGACAATATTAGCAATGTTATACAAGCGATTGACCGCATGATAATTGACGCTGCCCTTAGGGTAGCGTCCTTTCGTATTAATCTGGCCGGCATCCATTCCCATTAACAGTGATATAGCTTCATCTACCGTGGCCACCACATACACGTGAAAGCGTTTTTCGCGAATCGCTTTAATCACCGCACTATTGAGCATCAAGTTAATTTGATTCGAAGCCGGTATTACCACGCCTTGCTGACCAGTAAGCCCGCGATGTAAACACAGGTCGAAGAACCCTTCTATTTTCTCATTAACGCCGCCCACCGCCTGAACCTCACCGTATTGGTTGATGCTGCCAGTGATTGCGAGCTCCTGAGTAGCAGGCAGTTCAGTCAAGGCTGAGATTAAGGCGATCAGTTCCCCCAGAGAGGCACTGTCGCCGTCAATATGGCCGTAGCTTTGCTCTAACGCAATATTAGCCGACAGCGTGAGTGGAAAATACTGTGCGTACTTGTTGCCCAAATAGCCGGTTAGCAGCATGACACCCTTACTATGAATGGGTTGCCCTAATTCCACTTCGCGTTCAATATCAACTACCCCAGCGGCTCCCGCGTATACGGTTGAAGTGATCCTCGCAGGCGTGCCGAACATGGTGTCACCCACTTCCAGTACCGTCAGTCCATTGACTTTACCCACCGCTTTGCCTTCTGTTGCGATAAGTACGTGACCTTCTTTTATATCTTCCAATAACGCACTACTGACCCGACCTGTACGCATTTTTTTAGCCGCCAGCGCCTGCTCAATGTGGTTCAGTTGCAACACGCTATGGCCCTGTTGGTGGCCGAAATAGTGCGCTTCGTGGATCAACTCAATCACGTCCGAGAAACGCGCAGAAAGTTTGAGTTGATGTTCAGCCATACGCATCGAATAGCTCACTAAACGCAACATCGCATCTTCTTCAATTCCCGTCATGCCCAACCGCAACACCTGATGACGCACCCTGCCTACGAAGTCCACAAGATTCCGATTCTTCAATGCAATTTCATGATCGAAATCGACCAACACACGGAACAATTCTGCAAACTCATCATCGTAATCTTGCAGCATGTAATACAAATCACGCGAGCCCAGCAATATCACTTTCACATTCAGGTCAATGGCCTGTGGCGATAATGTGATCGAGTTCACCATGCCTACATCCTGCTGCGGTAAATCCATTTTCAGCGAAGAAAACTTCAGCGCCAGTTTGAGCGACTCCCAAACATAAGGCTGCTCGACAAGTTTGTCGGCATCAAGCAACAAATACCCCCCATTCGCGCGATGCAATGCACCGCTTCGGATCATTTGATAGGTGGTATAAGCAACACCTTGAGCGCTGCTATATTCTATTTTCCCGAACAAATGCTGATGGGTTGGGTTGGGCTCGTAAACCACTGGCACGCCATCAGTCAAGCCATGACTTACCAACGTGTTAGGCAGAAACTGTTCTTCAAACATCGCGCGTAAATCAGCGTCGTCTGGTTTGTCTTCCTTGCCTTCAAAAGCCAAAATATCAAGTACAGTGTCGATTAACGGAGAGCGCATACTGCGCAAATATTTTAGAATGCCTAAATTCGCAGCGTATTTATGCTCAAGGCTTTTCAACAAGGGCTTAATGCCCTGCTCAGCCGTGGCTCGCGTAAGTTCACGTACACGTTCTGAGTGCTGTCGCTTCCAAATAGGTAACTCGATGAGTGCTTCACTGAGTTGTGTTTCCAAGTCGTCGATGAGGGCGTAAAACTGCTGCCGAGTCGGTTCATCAACATGGGCAAAGGCTTGATCCGTGACAGGAGTTCCATTGATGATCGGCGAAAAGGTAATGCTGCCATCGTCTTCGATCATGGCCACACCTTTAGCTTGTGCCTGAGACTCTATGGCATCGATGGCGTGATCGTATTTTAATTCAAACTGCCGGCCAATAGCGGCCTTCTTGCGTTGATAGCCAGGATTTTCAAACGCTGCTGGGAACGTATCCTGTACCTGATCGATAAGATCATCAATATCCGCGTAAAATTGCTTGCTGTCGCCGGGCGGAAGGCGCAACGCAATCGGTTCTCGCTCTTCGCTAAAGTTATTTAAGTACAGCCAATCATCGGGTGTTGGTTTGTCCACAACGGCCTTTGCGACATGGTCGTGAACCAGTGTGTATCGCCCGGTGGCCTGCTCCCCCATAACGTATAGGTTGTATCCTGTGGCCTGTATTCCAAGACCGAAGCTAAGCGCCTCGCGCGCGCGGTCTTGTCCGATAAACGTAGCCTGTAGCGCGGCATCATCTTCAAGTGCAGCTCGGATGACTTTACGGTCTGGCAGCGCACACAGCTGCTCGGGGGAAAGTATGTAATCAGTCAAGCAGTCTATCTTCTCTTTTTATTCGACCGTGTTTTCCCTGTAGTGTACACCGGTGACAAAGCGGTGTGTCAAATAGTGCGAGTTTTTTAAGTGATTCCACCCACATAGGCTGTTGCATGCTGTGCGGTTAAGGTATCCTTATCGGTTAACAGTTTTGGGAATTGATCCCTCACCATTAACTATCGGAATATTCAGCTGCATGTCAGATAAGCCTTACGATCACAAAAGTGTCGAACAACACATTCAACGTCATTGGGAAACCACCAACGCTTTTAAAGTTGACGTCGATGAAGACAAAGAAAAATTTTACTGTTTGTCTATGTTTCCCTATCCGAGCGGCAAGTTGCATATGGGTCACGTGCGGAATTACACCATCGGTGATGTGATCAGTCGCTATCAGCGCATGCAGGGCAAAAATGTGATGCAACCGATGGGGTGGGATGCGTTTGGTTTGCCGGCTGAAAACGCGGCCATCAATCATAAAACCGCGCCCGCTAAATGGACTTATTCAAATATTGACTACATGAAGACTCAGCTTAAATCCTTAGGCTTTGGCTATGACTGGGATCGTGAAGTCACCACCTGCAAGCCAGATTATTATCGATGGGAGCAGTGGTTCTTTACTCGCCTGTTCGAAAAAGGTCTTGTGTATAAGAAACTCAGTACGGTGAATTGGGATCCTGTCGACCAGACAGTGCTTGCCAACGAGCAGGTTATCGATGGCAAAGGCTGGCGCAGTGGTGCCGTAGTTGAGCAAAAAGAAATTCCACAGTGGTTTATCAAAATTACCGATTATGCCGAAGATTTGCTCAATGACTTAGACAAGCTTGACCAATGGCCTGAACAGGTCGTTGCGATGCAACGCAACTGGATCGGCAAGTCAATCGGCGCAGATGTGCGTTTCAAACTGCCTCAGCCAGTCGCAGGGCTTGAGCATATCGAAGTGTATACCACACGCCCCGACACACTCTACGGCGTCACGTACCTTGCCGTCGCAGCGCAGCATCCATTGGCACAATATGCGGCGCAAGGGGATCCCAAAGTAGCGGCGTTTGTGGAAGAGAACAAACACACCAAAATGGCTGAAGCCGACTTGGCAACGATGGAGAAGCGCGGTATCCCAACCGGGCTCTCGGTAACTCACCCATTAACGGGCGAAGTGTTACCGGTTTGGATTGCTAATTTTGTTTTAATGGAATATGGCTCAGGTGCGGTTATGTCTGTGCCGGGGCACGATCAGCGAGACTGGGAGTTCGCCACTAAGTACGCATTGCCAATCAAGCAGGTTGTCAAACCACTAAGCGGCGATGACGCCGCTGATGTGTCGCAAGCGGCGCTGACGGAAAAAGGCATCTTGATTAATTCTGGCGAATTCGACGGCCTTGATTTTGAGCAGGCTTATACAGCCTTGTGTGACGCGTTAGAAGCAAAAGGCGCAGGCACGCGCACAGTCAATTACCGCTTACGCGATTGGGGTGTGTCTCGTCAGCGATATTGGGGTGCGCCCATTCCTATGCTCAACCTTGATAACGGTGATGCCGTGCCAGTGCCGGCAACTGATTTGCCGGTTACGCTGCCCGAAGACGTGGTGATGGACGGCGTAACCAGCCCCATCAAAGCGGATAAGGCATGGGCTGAAACGGTTTTCGAGGGTCAACCTGCCCAACGCGAAACAGATACATTTGATACATTCATGGAGTCGTCCTGGTACTATGCGCGCTACGCGTCTGCTCCAAGTGACGCCATGCTTGATCCTCGCCAAAGCAACTACTGGTTGCCGGTCGACCAGTATGTTGGTGGTATCGAACATGCAATTTTGCACCTTCTCTACTCGCGCTTTTTCCACAAGTTACTGCGTGATGAAGGTTTGGTGAATAGTGATGAACCCTATAAGCGTCTTTTATGCCAGGGCATGGTTCTGGCTGAATCGTATTATCGCGAAGACGATAGTGGGAAAATTACGTGGTACTCCCCTGCCGATGTGACTTTGACGCGTGATGATAAAGGCAAAGTGATCAGTGCCACCCTAAACCATGACGGCCAACCCGTGGTACCGGGTGGCATGACAAAAATGTCCAAGTCCAAGAATAACGGCATCGATCCGCAACATGTGATTGATTTATACGGCGCAGACACGGTGCGCTTGTTCACCATGTTCGCTGCTCCCCCCGAACAAACACTTGAGTGGATTGATTCAGGCGTTGAAGGCGCGCACCGTTTTGTCAAACGTTTGCATCGGTTGGTGATGGAACATATCGATAGTGCTGCACAGCCACCCGCCCTTGACAGCTCACTGTTAACCTCGCTGACGAAAGCGCAAAAAGACTTACGCCGAGAAGTGCATAAAACGATTGATAAAGTCAGCGACGATATTGGTCGACGCCAAACGTTTAACACCGCCATTGCAGCCATTATGGAGCTTTTGAATCGATTGCAAAAAGCGCCCAGTGAAACCACTACCGATGCCGCATTGATGCGTGAGGCCGTCGAAGCTATGGTGAAATTGTTAAACCCAGTAACGCCTCATATCTGCCAATATCTGTGGCAACAACTCGGCCATACCGGTTCCATTGAAGCTGCCGGTTGGCCCGTTGCTGATGCCACGGCTATGCAGGAAGACGAAAAGCTCATTATTGTACAAGTCAACGGGAAGTTACGTGCCAAAATAACGATTGCCGCTGATGCTACAGAGGATGATGTGAAATCGACAGCACAGGCGCACGACAACGTACAGGCGTTTATTGACGGCAAAACCATTTGGAAAGTCATTTATGTGCCAGGCAAGCTCGTCAACATTGTGGCCAATTAGTTATGAATAAGTGCAATGTTTTCCAACTCCGCTACTGGCTCATCATCGCCTGTTGTTGCGTGACGGTAAGCTGCGGGTTCGCTTTACGTGGATCGCAGCAGTTGCCACCACATATTCAACAAGTTGAGGTGCGCAGCCTGTCTAGCCACGATCTGCAAGCGCGAGCAATCGCGCAACGGCTAGGTATTTACCAATTGGATTATACGCGTGCTGCGAAACCGTCAGAGCTGAGCCAAACAGTCATTCTCGAACTGCAACCAGAAAACCTTGACCGGCGCTTACTGTCGGTATTTCGAACCGGACAAGTAGCGGAATATGAGCTAATTTACCGTATCGACTACCGCGTGACCTTTCCGGGTTACGCTCCGATTGAATCTACCGTTGAGGTACTCAGAGAATACCAGGATGATCCTGATCAGGTACTGGCGAAATCCCGCGAACTTGATTTGATTTTAAGTGAGATGCGCGCGGACGCCGCCGATAGAATCATTCGCCTGATGTCGAGCCAAATCAACACACTCGATCTACAGCCTGTTCCGTAGTCATGCAAGTTTACCCGAATAAATTCGCGGAACAGATTGGCCGACAGTTGCCGAAAGTCGTTTTGATCTTCGGCGACGAGCCTCAACAGAAATTGGAATGTATCGACACACTGCGCCTTGCGGCAAAGCAACAAGGCTTTGATGAGCGGCAAAGCCTTGTCGCAGATAGTGAATTTGAATGGCACACCTTGCTGGAGGCAGCACAGAGTTTATCGTTGTTTTCTGCGCAACAATTTATTGAACTTGAGCTTCCGACTGCCAAGCCCGGCGCGGCAGGCTCGAAAGCATTGATTGAGGTGGCTCAATCCGATATGACCGATATGCTGCTTATGGTACATGGCCCTAAGGCTGGCAAAGATGTGCAGTCGACAAAGTGGTTTAAGACGCTGGCCAGCCGTGGGCACTTTACCTTATGTTATCCGCTCGAAGGAAATCGCCTACACCAATGGGTACAGCAATGCCTTCGCCAGCATAACCTCAGCGCTGATCCAGAGGCGGTTGCACTACTGGCAGACAGCTGTGAAGGGAATATGCTGGCAGCACGCCAAGAGATTGAAAAGTTAGCCTTACTGTTTAACGAAACCCATTTGAGCCGGGAAAACATCGAGTCTGCGATTGTCGATCAATCACGGTTTACTGTATTTCATCTGGTCGACGTGCTGTTACAGGGCGACAGTCAGCGTGCAGTAAAGATGCTGTATCGTCTGGAAAGTGAGGGCGTAGAGCCCAATATTATCATATGGGCGCTTGTCCGGGAGTGGCAAACGCTTTGGGCACTAACAGAACATCAGCGGATGAACCCTGCACAGCCCTTGCCTTGGCAAAAGCTGCGTATTTGGGGTAATCGGCAGGCGTTTTATCAATCTGCTCTTCAGCGCCTGACGGCGCATGACTTAGTCCAAATTCAAGCTAAATTGACCGAAGCAGATCGACGTTTTAAGCAAAGTCAGGTGAGCAAACCGTACGTGACTTTATGCCATCTGTGTTTACTGTTTGTTGCCGCTCCGCTGCATGATATGGCGATTTAAGGGATAGCACAGGGTGAACACACAATCGGTTATCGCTTTGTTCGGCGGCACGTTCAATCCTCCTCATCAAGGTCACCTTACCCCGTTGCTCTCATTGATTGACGAGCTAACGCTAGAGTGTGTTCGGGCGTTGCCGGCTAAGCAGCCTCCACACAAGGCCGGGGCAACGCTTGTCTCTGAAACGCACCGTTTAGAGATGCTAAAACGTTTGTATCAACCCTACCCGTCTTTACGTGTCGACGACACGGAATTACATTTACCAACGCCGTCCTTTAGCGTGCAGACACTACGCTACTTTAGGCAACTGTACCCGTTTGCCAGTGTGCTGTTTATTATGGGGGAAGACTCTTTGAAAAGCCTTCCGCAGTGGCACGAATGGCGGGAGATTAGCTCACTTGCCCACGTCGTCGTTCTACGCCGGCAAGACACCTCAGTAGCTTATGACCCAAATAGTGAGCTAGGCAGATGGCTGGAACAGGTTAAAACGACACAAAAAAGCCAGCTTTTCGCACAAACCGCGGGTAAGGTGTTTTTTGCAGAAACACCACTACTGGATGTATCATCTACACAAATCCGACACGAGCTTGCGTGCGCCGCGACTTCAATTGACTGCGTTGAACGCATCAAACAGTGGCTGCCTAAGCGTGTGCTCGACTATATTCAACAACACAATTTATACCAACAGTGATAACTCGCTAGGAGAACCTTTGGACCATCAAACTTTGAAGCAATTTGTTATAGAAAAAATAGATGATATGAAAGGCCGTGACCTCATCGATTTGGATGTTGCCGGCAAATCAACCATTACCGACACACTGCTTATCTGCTCTGGCAATTCAAAACGTCATGTGGTGTCTATTGCTGAAAACGTGTCGTTAGAATGTAAAGCGGCCGGCAACCCACCATTGAGCATGGAAGGGAAAGAGACCGGTGAATGGGTACTGGTCGACTTAGGTGATATCGTCGTGCATGTTATGCAGGACGAGACACGAGATTTTTATCAGCTAGAAAAGCTCTGGGCTTAATGCGAATACACATTGTCGCGGTGGGGAACAAGATGCCTAATTGGGTGTCTGAAGGAAGTCATGAGTATTTGCGTCGTTTCCCGGCAGACTGCAGCGTTTCCATCACAGAAATTACGCCCGGTAAACGAGGGAAAAACGCGGACATACCCAGAGTATTGCAGAAAGAAGGTGAACTCATGTTAGCGGCAGTGCCAAAAAACAATCGCATTGTCAGTTTAGAGGTTACCGGTAGACCGTGGACAACCCCTCAGCTTGCCGAGCAATTAGCGAAATGGCAAATGGACGGTCGAGATGTTTCTTTGCTGGTCGGAGGCCCCGAAGGATTGGCGCCATCCTGCGTTGCAGCAGCCGAGCAGCGTTGGTCGTTGTCGCCATTAACGCTGCCGCACCCTATGGTACGAGTATTACTGGCTGAAAGTCTCTACCGTGCATGGAGTGTCAATCAAAATCATCCTTATCATCGAGAATAAGTTGTGCCGATAAAGCGCCAGACCATCCGAGACCATACCGCTGAAGCGAATCTTTTTGCACGCCGCACCATTATTGCCCTATTGGTGATTGGCGTGACTCTGGGTGTGATCGTGAGCAACCTATATTCGTTGCAAATAACGCAGCATGAAGATTATCAGACTCGATCAAACGGTAATCGAATTAAGGTGCTACCCGTCGCGCCTAACCGGGGTCTCGTATTGGATAGAAACGGGGTTATTCTGGCAGAAAACATTCCCGTTTTTTCACTCGATATTATTCCTGAAGAAGTCGACGATCTAGACGCTACTCTGACCGAATTAACACACATTTTGTCGCTCAGCGAAGACGATATCAGTGATTTCCGACAAGCGCTGAAAGGCCAACGGCGCTTCAAACCTGTGTCGATTAAAACACGTTTAAACCAGCAGCAAGTGGCACAATTTGCCGTACACCAGCATCACTTTCCCGGTGTATCGGTCAATGCGCGCTTGGCGCGCTATTACCCCTACGGTTCAGCACTCACTCATGCATTGGGCTATGTTGCTCGGATCAATAAACGTGATCTGCAAAAACTGCAAGAGTCCGGTCAGGACGCAAACTACGCTGCTACACATGATATTGGTAAACAAGGCATTGAACGCTTTTATGAAACGCGCTTGCATGGCAGTGTGGGTTACCAACAGGTTGAGGTGAATAATCAGGGGCGCATTTTACGCACGCTTGATTTTCAACCCCCCACACCAGGTGATGATATCGTGTTGAATATCGATATCGAACTCCAGCTGTATATTCAGTCGCTGCTGGAAGGCCAACGGGCGGCTGTTATTGTCACCGAACCTAAAACGGGGGCGGTACTCGCGTTATACTCCAACCCAAGTTATGACCCTAATCTGTTTGTACATGGCATTAGCAGCAAAGACTATCGTGGGCTTCTGAGCTCGGGTGGTCGCCCCTTAATCAACCGTGCAACGCAAGGACAATATGCGCCCGCTTCAACCGTAAAACCCTTGCTGGCAGTCGTTGGCTTGGAGCAAGGTTTGATTACGCCGGAAACGACCATGACCGATCGAGGGCGCTACTCTATTCCGAACGTATCACATACCTGGCGAGACTGGAAAAAATGGGGGCATGGTAAGGTTGATGTGGTTAAGTCCATCGAAGTTTCCTGCAATATTTTCTTTTACGATCTGGCGTACAAACTGGGTATAGATACCATTAACGCCTCAATGTCTGAATTCGGTTTTGGTGATTACACGGGGATTGACCTGGCAGAAGAATCCGATGGGATCATGCCCTCTCGCGGGTGGAAAAGAGCCAATACCAATGAGCCATGGTATATCGGTGACACTATTCCAGTCGGTATTGGGCAAGGCTTTTGGACGGCAACGCCACTGCAGGTCAACCACGCCATCAATATACTCATCAATCACGGTCAAAAAGTCCTCCCTCAAATATTACGGGGGGTTAAACACAATGATGAGATAAGTTTGGAAGGCCTGAAAACAGCACGTCCAATCGCCGTGAACGATGACAAAAACTGGGATTTGGCGTTGCGTGGGATGCGCGGCGTTGTGAATAATCAAGAACACGGCACAGCGCGGCTTGCGTTTAAAGGTACACCCTATAGTTCTGCAGGAAAATCAGGTACTGCGCAACGGTTTACGGTTGCTCAGGATGAAGAGTACGACGCTGAAACAGTGTCAGCGCATCTACGCGACAACGCTATTTACGTGGGCTTCGCGCCTTATGAATCGCCAGAAATTTCATTCACTATAGTGTTAGAAAATGCCGGCGGCGGTAGCTCAAACGCAGCGCCTATCGCGCGCCAGATTATGGATTTCTACTTTCGTGATCGAACACCTGATATCGCACAGGTAGAACCATGAATCGTACCGTAATTAATCCGCACTACACCAGTTTGCTTCAGCGTATTCACGTCGACGGCGTTTTATTGTTGGGGCTGATATGTTTGATGGCAGTCGGTCTCGTCACTATTTATTCCGCCGGCGGTCAGGATATGGCACTGATTCAGCGTCAGGTCGTTCGCTTAGGGCTTGCACTCGTGGTGATGCTTGTGCTGGCTCAAATACCGCCCATGGCCTACCGAGGTATGGCCATTTATTTCTATATTATCGGCCTGTTAATGCTGGTCGCAGTTTTGGCAGTGGGCGTAGTCGGTAAAGGGGCTCAGCGCTGGTTGGATTTAGGGTTTATGCGTTTTCAGCCATCTGAAATCATGAAGCTTGCGGTGCCCATGATGGTTGCCTGGTACATCAGCAAATTTACGCTCCCGCCGCGAAGTCTGCATATTGGTCTGGGATTTCTTATGGTGGCTATCCCCACCATTTTGATTGCGCGTCAACCTGACTTGGGAACATCACTGCTGATTGCCAGCTCAGGTATTTTTGCGTTATTCCTCGCCGGTATGAGCTGGCGGCTGATTGGTTTTGTTAGTATTCTTGGCGGCGCATTTGCGCCGGTAATGTGGTTCTTTTTGATGAAAGATTACCAGAAGCAGCGCGTGCTCACGTTCTTGAACCCCGAAAGCGACCCGCTGGGATCGGGCTATCACATCATCCAATCTAAAATCGCCATCGGCTCGGGTGGTGCTGACGGAAAAGGTTGGTTGCAGGGCACGCAATCACAATTGGAATTTTTGCCTGAACGGCACACAGACTTTATCTTTGCGGTGTTCAGTGAAGAGTTTGGATTGTATGGCATCCTCGGTCTGTTGGGTATTTATGCGTTTATCATTCTGCGAGGCATGTGGATTGCAGTGCGTGCGCAAGATGCGTTTAGCAAGCTACTTGCTGGGTCCATCACACTCACTTTCTTCGTCTACGTGTTTGTTAATATGGGCATGGTGTCTGGGCTTCTGCCCGTGGTTGGCGTTCCGTTGCCATTAGTCAGTTATGGAGGCACGTCAATGGTGACACTGTTGGCAGGATTTGGCATGCTTATGTCCATTAGCACCCAGAAACGTTTAATGTCCCGATGAAGCTGATACCCTCTCTGTTCAAATTTGGCTTGTTTAACCCAGTTCAATGCCGTTTTGCGGTGATCATTATGACTATGCTGCTGGTATCGGCATGCCAATCCAGCGGACGATATTCTCAACGGCATGATTCTGCGCCCCGCTACGTTCCACACAGTATTGCAACCCAAGATGCTATACCGCATTACGAACCTTATCGCGCTTGGAACAGTCGCCCCTATACAGTATTGGGCAAACACTACACCCCGTTAACAACCGGTAAAGGCTTCCAGCAAAGTGGCATCGCAAGCTGGTATGGGCAAAAGTTTCATGGGCATTTAACCTCCAATGGCGAAACGTATGATATGTACGCTATGACGGCTGCACACACCACATTGCCGTTGCCGTCATTTGTGCGCGTTACCAACCAGATTAACGGTAAACAGGTTATCGTGCGCGTCAATGACCGTGGGCCATTTCACGACAACCGTGTGATTGACTTATCCTATGCTGCGGCCAAGAAACTTGACTACCTCAAAACAGGCACAGCGCCGGTCTTGCTGGAGGTTATTCACATAGACGAACAAAATCGCGTGACCGTGGGTAACAACCCAACCATTTCCTATGCCGAGTATGCTGGCTTGGCTATCCCCGAGCCTGTTGCCCCTCCCACGACTGCAAATGCTGAGGAATCGACGAGAGAAGAAATATTCATTCAAGTCGCAGCGCTGTCAGATAAACAGCGAGTACAGCAATTGTCTAGCGATTTGTTTGAGCTATATCAAGTACCAACGGGGGCAGATGAGCGTGATAACGTCTATCGACTGCGCTTAGGTCCTATAGCCAATGAGCACTTAGCGGAACTGCTGTTAAGAGAGCTTCAATCGAATGGTTACCCGTCGGCATTTACGGTTACGGCGCCGTAGTAAGGGCCCTTAACCAAACTTTTCACGGTTAATGCGGTCCAAATGGCGACGCGGTCTAGTGCTTGTAGGCACTCATGCGTTAGAATACTCAATATTACGGTTGTGAGCTGACTGTCATTCCATCCGATAACTATCAATAATACGGTACATTCATGTTGTTAAAAATGCGCTTGCTTATATTCACTTTATTCACACTCACATCGTTTACCGTTGCAAGTGCAGTGGTTATACCACCTGCACCAGAGGTAGACGCCGAAGGTTTTCTGTTAATTGACCCTTCGACCAATACTGTCATTGCCGACAAGAATGCAGATATGCAACTTGCGCCCGCCAGTTTAACCAAAATCATGACGGTCTACGTGATTGGTAAGGAACTCAATGCTGGCAATATTAAATTGACCGACAAGGTCAAGATTTCTGAAAATGCATGGGCGAAGAATTTTCCAGACTCGTCTAAAATGTTTATCGAGGTGGGTACTGAAGTCAGTGTCTCCGATTTACTGCGCGGGATTATTGTTCAGTCTGGCAACGACGCGTGCGTAGCGATGGCGGAACATATCGCAGGCAGCGAGGATGCGTTCGCCAGTATGATGAATGCACATGCACAGTCCCTTGGAATGCAGTCATCAAACTTCGTGAATAGCCATGGTCTGCACGATGCTAATCATTTCACGTCACCGCGTGACATGGCGATTTTGTCGGCTGCGGTCATTCGCGAAGTGCCGCAGATGTATGCTATCTATAGTGAAAAAGAATTCACCTATAACAACATTAAGCAGTACAACCGCAACAGTTTGTTGTGGGACAAAAGTCTGAATGTTGACGGCATCAAAACGGGTCACACCTCGGACGCGGGTTACAGCCTTATTACCTCTGCCACACAAGGCGACATGCGGCTTATTTCAGTGGTCATGGGCACCGACAGTGAACGGTCGCGCAAAGAAGAAAACAAGAAGTTACTTCGTTATGGCTTCCGTTTTTATGAGACAGTGACGCCTTATGAAGCGGGTGCCAGTTTTGTATCTCACCGCATATTCATGGGTGATCGTGAAACGGTGGACTTGGGAATCAACCAGTCTACCCCCATTACTATTCCGCGTGGGCAGGCGAAGAATTTAGAAGCCAATTTCGTGCTCGATAAGCAGCTTCAAGCCCCACTGGCGAAAGGCGAAGTGGTTGGCACGCTATTTTTGCAGCTTGACGGTGAAGATATTGCCGAGTATCCGCTGGTTGCACTGCAGGAAGTGCAGGAAGGTGGCATGATCGACCGCGCAATCGACTACATTAAATTACAACTTGGCTTTGATAGCTAAGCCCAAGACTCAGGATTTTGCCGTGGATACACGTTTCGATGAATTACTCGATTTTCCCTGCCATCAAACTTTTAAAGTGATGGGTGTGGCAGATGAATCGCTTCCCAGCGTGGTGGTTGATTGTTTGCAAAAACACGCACCAGACGACTACGCACCAACGATTAAGCCAAGTAGTAAAGGTAATTATCACGCATTATCAATCAGTGTGCGCGTGACCAGTAAAGAACACATGGAAACCATTTACACGGAGCTGGCAAAACTCGATCTTGTTCGCGTGGTACTCTAACGCGTGACAGAGTCCATACAAAGCGGTGTGATTGTGCGTCAATTGGGCAGGCAGGCTTACGAACCCATATGGCAGCGTATGCAGGAGTTTACCGACAAGCGCACCGCTAACACGCAGGATGAAATTTGGTTAGTCGAGCACAACCCTGTTTTTACTCAGGGGCAAGCGGGTAAAGCAGAGCATATTCTGATGCCGGGTAGCATACCGATAGTCGAAGTTGACCGCGGCGGTCAGGTGACCTACCACGGCCCCGGGCAGCAAATGATGTATACTTTAATTGACATTAAGCGGGCCAAACTGGGTGTTCGACACTTGGTTAATGCGTTAGAGAACTGCATTGTTAATCTGCTCGGCGACTATCAGATAAGCGCCCACGCCAAGCCTGATGCGCCTGGCGTCTATGTTGATGAGAAGAAAGTGTGCTCTGTAGGGCTCAGAATTCGCAAGGGCTGTTCCTTTCACGGTTTAGCGTTAAACGTCAATATGGATCTCTCCCCTTTCCTGCGTATTAACCCATGTGGCTATCAAGGATTGGAAATGATAGATTGTGCGCAATTAGCCGGCCCCGCGTCGCTGGTTGAATGTCAACCAGGTTTAATTGATCATTTTTGCACATTGGTCGGTATTAACAGCAAACAAATGAAAGAAGGTTTCGATGACTAACGCGCGACCACAAGCCGGAGTAAAGCTCCGCGATGATGAAAAAGTAAAGCATATTCCGGTAACCATCATACCGACCGAAAAAGAGCAAATGCTGCGCAAGCCAGACTGGATCAAAATCAAACTGCCGCGCACCACAGACCGTATCGACCACATCAAACAGACGCTGCGTAAAAACAAGTTGCACTCGGTGTGCGAAGAAGCGAGCTGCCCTAATTTGGCGGAATGCTTTAATCACGGCACAGCGACCTTCATGATTTTAGGTGATATCTGCACAAGACGTTGTCCGTTTTGTGATGTAGCGCACGGAAAACCCCTTCCCCCAGCGGCTGAAGAACCACTTAAGTTAGCCACAACTATCAAAGAGATGGCGCTTAAATACGTGGTGATCACCTCGGTCGATAGAGACGATTTACGCGATGGTGGAGCTCAGCATTTTGTCGACTGTATTAACGCTATCCGTGAGCATAGCCCCTCAACAACGATTGAGGTGCTGGTGCCAGATTTTCGCGGGCGGATGGATAAAGCGCTGGAAATATTCAAAAATGGCGTGCCCGATGTGTTCAACCATAATTTAGAAACCATTCCACGCCTTTATCGAGAGTGCCGCCCTGGCGCTAACTATCAATGGTCGTTAGATTTGCTTAAAAAGTTCAAAGCACAGCACCCAGACATACCAACCAAATCCGGTTTGATGATGGGTATGGGCGAAGAAAATGAGGAAATCCAAACCGTACTGGACGACTTACGTGCTCATCAGGTTGACATGCTGACGTTGGGCCAATATTTGCAGCCCAGTAAGCATCACTACCCAGTAAAACGTTACGTGCCGCCGGCAGAATTTGATGAACTCGGCGATTACGCCAAGAAAATTGGTTTCAGCCACGCCGCGTGCGGTCCAATGGTTCGCTCAAGCTACCACGCTGACAAGCAAGCTGCAGGCGAGGAAGTTAAATAACCTGAACTCAAAAAAATAGCAGTTAGGCCTGAGGCACTCAGCCGATCCTCAGGCAGTCACTGTCAGAGTTATTCGGCGTGAGGTCGACTTGATATGAGATGAAACTCGGTTTGTCGCCCATCCATATAGTTCACTCTATCGCCGTCAAAAAACGCGTTCTCTTCCAACATGATCCGTATTTCCTTACCCCATTCCGGCACGAAGGTTGCCGCGTTTAATTCAATAGAGTATGCGGTATTCGGTTGCAGAGGATAATCGCCTTGCACGGGCACACCTCCCTGTGAATCCCACATACCCAGCGTCGTGCCTGCCGCGTGTCCATGATACCCCAATGGGTGTGTATAGATGGAAGGTTTGATGCCCTCTTCAATCGCTTGCTGCCGCGACATAGACAACACCTCATTGCCTGAACGCCCGACTTTAAAGTTAGCGGTGAATATGTCCTGCAAGCGATTTGCGTTTGCCAGAGCTTGGCGAAGATAAGCCGGAGCGTCTGTTTCCCCTTCGCGGAGCACATAAGCGTGCTGTTGCTGATCAGAGTTTAAACGCAAATAGGTTAAGCCAAAATCCATATGAACAAGATCGCCGGGTTGGATGATCTGAGTCTCGGGACGATCACTGAATGCGACAAGATGATCAAATTTTTCAGCACTCGCGCGCTGAATCGACACCGATGGATGAAACCAGTTTTCTAATCCCAGTGACTTACTTTTATCGCGTAACCACCACACAACATCATTGGTTGTCGTCGTGCCCGGCGTTATCACCGCGTTGCTAAACGCTTCAGCAATCACATCGTGGCCAATCGCTATCAGAGTCGGGTAATGCGCCATTTCCAGCGCAGTACGTGTTTCGAGCCAGTTGATAGCAAGATACTCAGCAGACACCAATCGTTTGGCATAGTCAGCCGGTAGCGCTGCCGTAAATGCTTCGTACTCCGTTGCCGTCATGCCATCAGCAAGCGCGAAATGCTCACTTTTATTGATGCCAATCTTAGTCGGCGCTTTTTGTTTAATCAGTTCCACCAATCGCTGCCATTGGTCCGGCTGCATTTCTTTATCCCACGCTTTGGAAAATAGCGAATCTACGGCATAGCGAGCGACAGCGAAACGTTGTAATGGCTTGCCCTCGCCCGGATCAAAGAGCACCAAAATCGTACGGCGGCGCGCCGACAACCACGTCGATGGCAACATGGTTTTTAGCACCGGATCTTCGTTGTACTCTCGCGAAATGAGTACCCACATATCAATGCCTTGTTTGCGCATTAGCTGTGGCAGTACAGTGGTTAATTTGTCATCCAGCATGCTATTGACCAGCGCTGCGCGTTGTTGCATCGATTTGATACGTTCATCGGCCTTCACGTTGCTACACAAGATACCCAGCAGCACGCATATCGCCAAAACCAGTCTATTCATCCGTTGTTCCTTGTTGTTGTTGAAAAGGTTACCCGCATCAAATGGCAACCACTATCAAACTACCACCAAAATCATCAAGCCAGCAATATTTTCCAAAGTGTAAATCACTTATCCAATGCGATGCTAAACGTTCAGCTAACTCATTCAATCAGGATTTTACTCGGCAATGATGCCACTAAACGGTAGAATGCTGTGGCGTGATGAGCGAAGAATCAGTGGAGACTTACGTGCGGAAACGAATTTATGTAGCCTACACGGGCGGTACAATCGGTATGCGCCCGTCGCAACGCGGCTTTGTTCCTGCACCCGGCTTTTTAAGTGAAACCTTACGCAATATGCCAGAGTTTCATCGCCCCGAAATGCCAGAGTTCTACATTCACGAATACGACAATTTAATAGACTCCTCGGACATGTCACCCAGAGACTGGCAACGAATGGCAAATGACATCGCAGCCCATTACGATGACTATGATGGATTTATTATTTTGCACGGTACAGACACCATGGCATACACTGCATCGGCACTGTCATTTATGCTAGAGGGCTTAACCAAGCCTGTTATCGTTACCGGCTCTCAAATCCCTCTGGCTCAGTTACGCTCAGATGGCCAAGTAAATTTGCTCAATGCACTTTACATTGCCGCCAATTACCCGATCGCCGAAGTCGGTTTGTTTTTTAATAATCGCTTGTTCAGGGGAAACCGTGCGCGAAAACTTGACGCCAATGGATTTGATGCGTTCGGTTCGCCAAACTACCCGCCGCTGATCGAAGCTGGGATATCAATCAAAGTTACTGGGCAACACCGCCACGTTTCATCAACCGAATCACTTTACGTCAGCGATATTCACCCCCAGCCCATTGGCATGGTCAGCCTTTACCCCGGCATTTCTGCTGAGGTCATCCGTAATACCTTGCAACAACCGGTCAAGGCTTTAGTTTTACTCAGCTATGGGGTCGGTAATGCGCCGCAGTCTAAAGCCATCGTTGAGCAGCTGGCAAGTGCCAAGGCTCAAGAGATTGTGGTGCTCAATTGCACTCAATGCACGCGCGGAAAAGTGGATATGATGGGCTATGCAACGGGGCAAGCGTTGGCCGAGATTGGCGTCGTTTCCGGTGCAGACATGACCCCAGAAGCCGCGCTGGCTAAACTGCATTACCTACTCAGTAAATCGTTGCCTTACACCGAGTTGAAGCAGCAATTGAGCACGAATCTCTGTGGGGAGTTAACTGAGTGAATGGCAGCAAACAACACGGTAGCGTTGACCTCACATGGTGTGAGGCGCGTTTAAACAACGACAATCCCCCTCTGGTCACTCAATTCCAGTACTGATCGCATAATGCGTCAATTGCCGCTATGCTTTATGGGCTATAGATACCAGTCTTGAGGAAAATCGTTATGAATAAACAGGCCCTAATTTTTGCTGGGCTGCTTTTGATGAGTTCAGGTATAGCCGCTCAGACTCTTGAGCAGGTTGTAAACCAACGACCACCAGAAATGCAGCAGAGAGACGCACACCGTCACCCTATACAAACGCTTGAATTTTTCCGCGTAGAGCCCGGTATGACCGTCGCCGAAGCCTTGCCGGGCGGCGGATGGTACACACAGATTATCGCCCCCACGCTGGGTAAAAACGGCATGATTTATGGGATTAACTACAACGATGATATGTGGGCTAGATTTGGCTTTTTCTCGCCCGATGCCATCATTCAGCAACAAGCACTCACCAAGCAGTTCGAGCAAAACGTCGCTGATTTAGGTGACACGATGCCACCAGCGCGAGGATTTACGTTTGAAACGGTGCCCGAGTCACTGAAAGGAACCGCTGACCGCGTGTTGTTTATTCGCGCGTTGCACAACTTACATCGTTTCGAAGCGGATGCCGGTACGTTGACTCAGGCATTGAAAGTTGCTCATATCTTGCTAAAACCAAACGGGTTGGCGGGTGTGGTGCAACACCGGGCACCGGAAAAGTCCAGTGATGCCTGGGCCGATGGGAGTGCAGGTTACCTAAAAACCAGTCGCGTCATTGAGGCTTTTAAACAGGCGGGCTTCGCCTTAATAGACGCCTCTGAAGTCAACGCCAATGCGAAAGACACGCCAAACGAACAAGACATCGTATGGCGCTTACCGCCTTCTTACTTCGGAAGCGATTCTGATGACAAAAAAGCGGCTATGCAAGCCATTGGAGAATCCGATCGGATGACACTACTGTTCGCCAAAACGCCTTAAGGCTATAAGGCGCTGCCGTTATGTTGCAGCGCCAAATCGTCTAACCGAGATACGGTATCATCAAACTGAATTTTCCGTGGTTGGTAGGTTATTTTGACGTGAGATGCATCGCGCCCAAATTCTGCTTTCAAATCCATTTGCTGCCAATTTTTAACAGCGTTTAAGAATCGATACGCATGTGGCTCGTCATCAAACACATACTCATTTTGGGTTGTGATACTCACTACTGCGCACCCTGATCAGTGCCGGTCATCGCTAGCTCGATCCGCGTCAGTTGGTCGATTTCTGACTCAGAAACTTGACCGTGCGCAATCCAAGCCTTCCAGAGGTCATCTGCGCTGTCCAGCGTTCCATCCTGTAATTTAGCGGTCATTAACGCTAGCTGTTGTTGTTGACGTAATTCGCTTTCAGAGGCTGGAGATTCCACCTGCAAAACACACTCAATTCGGACCGTAAGCTCTGCACGTGACAACTCACTTTGGTCGCTGACAGGTTCAGCAAGCGCTTGCACCACCCATTTGGGCGCCTCCGGCGTCACTAACTCGCTTTCACCGACCCGACTGCGCAAATAATCAAATACCGCCTTTCGTTGCGCAACTTGCTCGGCTTTCTTGTGAGCCTCGCTTCGCGTTCTCACCAATTTTTCAATCTCTTCTACCTGACTCTTTAACGGACGCAGCTGTTTACCTAACGAGTCAGCAGCCGCATTTATCTGCGCTACAATATCCAACAACATGACTTTGGCTTGATGCTCAGTCACAGAGTCTACCTGCGATTCAACGTCGCCAAGTTGTTTAGAAAGCTGTGAATACTGTTCATTAGCTAGGTTCTGCTGTTGTTGCTGCGTTTCTTTAGCGCGACTGAATACGCTGTCACCGGCAGCGCGGAACGCTTGCCATAAAATATCATCTTGTTTACGGCCTGCTGTGCCTATGCTTTTCCATTCACGTTGCAGTGCCTTGATCTCATTCGTTGATGTGTCCGCTGTGGCCTGTGCAAACGCCTGCGCTTTGTTAACTAAGCGCTGCTTAGCCTGTTCATTCGCACTGAGTATTGTCTGCTGACGTTGTTTTAACGGTTGATTGACCTCTGCGAATCGTTTTCTAAGCGTTTGCCAACGTTGACGATCAACCTCGCCCAGATTTCGCCACTGCTGCGTGAGTTTCCGGTAGCGTTTCAGAAACACGTCGTTTTCATCAACCGAGGCGAGCGAACCTAGCTCGGTAAGCATCGACTCAGCCTGTTCAGCGCGCGCTAGGCGTTGCTTTTCAAGATTTTCATAGTGCTCCCGGCAAGGCGCAAACGCTTGCTCAATGACCGCGTTAAACCGCTCGTTGAGTTCATCGTCTTCAGGTGTGTTTAACCGCCCAAAACTCATCCAATCTGCGCGCCATAACTTAACGCGTTTTGCTCTTGCTTCGATGCTTTCGCTGAGAGGCGCCTTAACCGCTTTTTCAACTTCATTCAGTAAATCAGGCTTTCGGGGTTGCGCAACATATGCCTGCCAATCCGCAATCGTATTAATGTGTTCTTCAACAGCCTGATAACGCTTGTTTAGTTTCGCCTGCATGGATTCAGGCAACATCGCGTATGCATTCTGTAACTTATGAAATACCGATGTGGCAGGCTTCAACTTTCCTTGATGGATCAGAGATTCACAGGTGCGCAATTTACGCCGACACGATGCAAACTTCTCTTCGTTCTCAGTGGTAGCCTGTTTCTCGATGTCTTTGATATTATCAACGAATGGATACCATGCTTCAAAACCAGTAATAGGTTGTAAGGAGTGAAGCTGTCGCAGCAACGCATTGACACGAGTCGCCGTGTTGAAAACAGATTGCCGATAAGATGACGCCTCTGGATTGGCACGCCCCTCTGCAGCATCGCCTTGCTCAATGAGTGCATGTGTGTCGGTGAGCAACTGTTGATAATCCTCTCGCAACGCAGAAGCGCTTTCACACAAGCTTATCTGCTTGGCAGCCAAGGTCGCCAGATTGCTCCTCAACGTCGTGTTATTAACCGGTTCAGGGATTGCGTCAAGTGCCGCAATGCTTTGATTAATCGCTTCGAGTACCCTACCTCGACGTTGCTCAGCAGCCCCGTCTGGCTCTGAACCTCCAGCAATGAAAAACTCGCGCAGTGCGTCTCGTGAATGCTTTAACTGCGTGTCAACGGCGTCCAGTTGCTCTTTTTCGTGTTGTTGTCTCGCCTCAAGTGCCTGTTGGGCATCAAAATCCGGCTTAAGTCGAGCCAGCACTGCCTCTACTGCCGTATCAATAGACCTCAACTTGTCGCGCTGCTGCACTGACAATGCTGGATCAAACGTTTCCAGCTCATCAAGGGCTTCATTGATTTCAATGAGCAAGTCTCTTCGTGCAGCCATCATCGGTGAAAAATCAGCTTTATCTTTGAGTGCGTTAAGTTTAGATAGCGCTAACGTCAGTGACTTAACCAGTTGACTGGGCCGCTCTTGCTGAAACGTCAGGTCTGAAATTTTAGCATGAAGACGTTCTTGTGTTTCGGGCAGCAATTTCTTGCGAAGCAATTTGTTAAGTTCATCCAGCGAATCAGTTTGCATGACTAACCATTGCTGCAGTACAACCGAGTTTGAACGAATGATGAATTGACGCAAAAAACGCTCATCGTTGAGCTTCATCAGCATAGACTTTACATCTTCGTCACCCAATGCAAGAGCGTCTGCGGCTTGAAGCGCGCGTTTAATCACTTCCGGATGCGTTGATTCGCGTAGTGTTCGTTGTCGCTCTTGTGCAGTCAGCGACGTGTTATCTGGATCGAACAGCGCCGAAAAGACACGTTTTTCAGCGGCTTTTGCGAGTCGAGGATCGGCCGCAATTTGATACATTTTAAGCCATAGCGTGAATGAATCGAGCTGTTCAAGCGCAGCGATACTGACCGAAGCGGCATCATCATTGAACGCAAGTTCGTGCAATTTACGCTTATCTTCCGGCTTTTGCGGTGATAGATTGGCAATCGCTTTAATACGAACGGTAGGGTCAGGGTGGTCAAATTTCGGTTTGCGAAAGCGGTCTAATATCATGATTGTTTAAACCGAGCGATCATCGCTTCCTGTTCAAGCTTGAGCTCATTCTTAAAGTCTTGACGTGTTTTATGCACGATTTCACCATTATCGCCAATGGTCATGTGTTGATTCGATTTTTCTACCTTCGCCTGATAAATCATTACGGCTTGCAAACAGATTTCACGCTGATTGTCGTCTAACCGATTACCGTCGAACCATTTGCCGGTTTCTACGGCAGTTCTCAATCGCTCATAGAGCGTGGGGGTCATCTGGGATATAAGCTGTTCTAACTGCATGAAATTTTACGAAAACCTTTTCAGAATGACTAATCGAACGCGATTAACAATATACCAAACAAAACCGAACACTGAGCAACCAACAGCAATGTTAAATTGCAAATCGCTGGGTTGGTCGCCCCCCCAGTAAACCAATCCGAAGCCCGTTACAAACAACAACATGGCCACCATCGACTGGTTCTGCAGGCTCTGCTTTTTCTTGTACCGTTGCATATCTAATTTACGCTGAACGTCTTCAGCACTGGCGTTACCTATGGCAAAGCCACAATGTTGGCAGGTTTGCGCCTTGTCAGAGACTTTCTTGTTGCATGCTGGGCAATCGATCAATGCCATTACTATCTCCTCTCATGCATCTACTCCCCCTTCACATACGCGGTGAGCAGACATTTAGTTTGATTCTACATTTGAGTTTACTGATAAAAAAAAGACACCGCGAACGCGGTGCCATTTCGCCGTAAAACATCTATTTTTGGCTTACACGCTTCCAATAGTCGTTTACGGTGTCTTTCATTTCTTTACGTAGGAGCACGATGCCGAATAAGTTAGACAGTGTCATGACCACAATCGCTACTGCCGACAACGCCCACACCAGCGTGGTATCGGAAAACGATGCCCAGATAAAACCGGCGACGTAAATTACGCGATAAGGCATCACAGAGCGGGGCCCCAACAAATACGTCATCGCGCGATCGCCGTAGTAAGACCAGGCAATCGCCGTTGAAAACGCAAATAGCAGTAACCCCACAGAGACAATGTATTGCCCGAAATCACCGAAAAACCCGCGCGTAAACGCAATGGCGGTAAGTGGCGCCGAATGTACCAGCGACTTGCCAGCAACCTGCAAATCTTTCTTAACCGGCTTGCCGTCGACGATCTCTAATGTGCCCGTGTATAAATCGTCAGAACTCACTCGATAAATCACATCTTCAGCGATCGATCGCGAATTAATCAGGGTAAACCCATCTGATACAGCGACACCGTTAACCACTGAAATTTGCCCGGTAAACGAATCGACCGTGCTGCCTTCTACGTCGTTCAGGTAAAGATAAAGTTGATTGACGCTCTCAACATCAGACTCGGAAAATTGCCCACTGACAAACAACATATCGGAACGGTCAAACTCATTCTGGTGTTTTTCGTTCCACACGCCGGATGACAGGATCACTAAACCCGTAATGGTACAAATAATGATCGTATCAATAAAAGGTTCAAGAATTGACACCATTCCTTCGGCAACAGGCTCTTTGGTTTTTGCAGCGGCGTGAGCAATAGGCGCACTACCCTGACCAGCCTCATTCGAAAACAAGCCTCTATTCACACCCCGATTAAAGGCGTAAGCCAATGTTGCACCTAAAAAGCCACCTGCCGCTGCAGAGCCCGTGAATGCATCGCCAATCACAGCGATAAAGGAAGGCCAGATGTTACCTAAATTGGCAAAAATGACGGCAAATGCACCGATCACGTAGACCAGCGCCATGAAGGGCACAATGCGCGCTGTCACCGCCGCGATGCGTTGAATACCGCCCAATATCACTAATGCCAGTAAAATCCCCAGCACCGAACCCACGATGTAAGGCTCGATACCAAAGGTTGCCTCTATACTGGTCGCAATGCCATTACTTTGCGGCAAATTGCCTGTTCCGAATGAGCTGATTACAGTTGCAATAGCAAACGCAACTGCCAGCCACTTCATATTTAAGCGGCGGTCCATATAGTACATTGGGCCGCCTGACATCGTGCCATCTTCAGTCTGAACACGGTATTTGTGCGACAGCGTGACTTCAACAAATTTGGTTGTCATACCTAGAAAGGCCGTTGCCCACATCCAGAATAGTGCGGCTGGCCCCCCTAAGAAAATGGCAAACGCCACGCCACTGATGTTGCCCGTTCCGACCGTGCCGGATAGTGCGGTAGTCAACGCTCGAAAATGAGAGGTGTCGCCCGGGTCAGCGGCATTATCGAACTTGCCGGTAACCACTTTACACGCGTGTTTAAAAAAGCGGATTTGAGGAAATTTTAGATAGACCGTAAAAAACAGGCCAACGCCGAGTAGCACATACGGAAACCAAAATGCACCACCAAGCAAACCGTCCAAATCGGTTAAAAAATTATACAACCCTTCCAAGGTGTTCCCCTCTTATTGTTATTGTGAACTTGTTGTGGGGCTAAGATTAACCCAGTTCTGCCAAGACTGCACGCACCGCAACCAATAAGTCTTCACCCAACTGCATGCTGCGCTGAGGCGACCAACCAAAGGCAGGATCCGGTAAATTAGCATTGTCTTTAAATGGCATTTCAAGCGTGAACGCCATACAGTGAAAGCGCTCAGCCACCGCATTGGTGGCGATACTCAAATTCGCACTACCCGGCGCATCTTTTGGGTAGCCAAACTCTGTCTGAAATTCAGGTGTTACACGGCATAACGTTTGCTTAAACACGTTTTCCTGCGCCGCTATCGCATCGTCGTAGCTTGGCACGCCCTCACTGCCAGCAACGAAATTGTACGGCAGGGCTTCATCGCCATGCAGATCAAGGTACATATCAACCCCTGTTGACTGCATTTCGTTTAACACGTGGTATACCTCTGGGCTGCGTTCCAGTGTAGGCGTTGCCCACTCTCTATTAAGATTGGCACCGACTGCATTGGTGCGCAAATGACCTCGCACAGACCCGTCGGGGTTCATATTCGGCACAACGTAAAATACCGCTTTTGCTAATAACTCGCGAGCAACGCCGTCTTGGTCGTCAAGCAAACGCGAGATAAGTCCTTCGGCACACCACTCAGCCATGCTTTCGCCAGGGTGTTGACGTGCAGTCACCCAAATGGCTTTTTTACCGTCTTCCGGTTCGCCGATAATGAGTAAAGACAGGTCACGCCCATCCAATGTCTGCCCTAACAGTTTGTGACGACAGTCAAATGCAGTCTGCGCGGAAGCAATAAGGTCGAGATGGCGATCATAACTATAAGGCGCAAAATACGCGAAATAGGTCACATCATGTTCCGGTGTAAAGTCAAACGATAAGGTATCGCCATCAAACGACGACGTGACCCGAAACCACTCCTGACGATCATAACTGGCAACCACATCATAACCTTCCCAGCCGCCGGGGTACGCTGAATTTGCCAGCTCGTGAAGAGCAAATTTGTGCTCTACAAACGGCGTGCCCTGTAGGCGAAAATGGAACCACTGGAAAAAATCTGACTGATTGTCTTTGCGAATACTGAGCTGAATATCGGTGGGCTCATCCGCTTTAATGACGTGAATATTACCGCTATCGAATTGCGAAGAAATGTGCATTGCTGTGCCTTCTTAATCATCACATTGTAGGCGCCAACGTTACCATAAAGCGACGACAATGTTTATGTTCAATGTGCGTTTAAGTACGCGCGTAATTTGAGCCCGGCGGCGGTGCTGTAGCCTTTCGAGCCGCCTAAAATGGTGCGGTCAGTATCCACTAAGTAGTACGTTGGGAAAGCCGTGACATTGAACATATTCCGCAGTGAGTCATCGCCTAATAAAATGGGGCTATTAATCTCATGCTCTGCGGCAAAATCGGCGACCGCTTGTTCATCTGCATATTCCAGTGCAACACGCACGACGTGAATCGAATCACTGGAAACATACTCCAGATTGCCGATACTTAGATGGCACACCTGACACCAAGGCGCAAAAAAATACACCAGAGTCTGCTGGCCCTCTCTGAACAACGGTGTAGGCTCACCATCGAGAGACATCAAGGTTGTTGGCGGTATAGCAATGCTACCATCTGTGGCCAGCATATCACGCGACTGCCACGCCAAAACAGCGGCTATGATGACACCACCAATAGCGATATCTCGCACCCACACCGTCCATTTCTGACCAAATAATTTCACTGTGTTACCTTTCACTGTTGCATGGATTGAATACACCAGACCGGTTAATCGTTAACACGGTTTCAGTTCACCCGACAACATACGCAAACAAAAAACCCCTATACGCGATACCGCGATAGGGGCTGCTGAGTACAATATCCGTTTAGCGCGGCAATGTTGGAAAGTTTATACCCGCCATGTCGCGTACCACACGCATGACCTGACAACTGTAACCAAATTCGTTGTCATACCAAACATAGAGTGTAACTCTGCTGTCAGCAACAATCGTTGCCTGAGAATCAACCACCGACGCTGCGCGCGAGCCAACCAAGTCAGTTGAAACAATTTCCTTTGATGCCGTGTAGTCAATCTGATGTTGCAGATCGGAAAACAGTGCCGTGTCACGCAAGAATTCATTCACACTGACTTTGTCTGTTGTTTTGCTTAAGTTCAGGTTCAGTATCGCCAGCGACACATTCGGCGTTGGTACTCTAATGGCATTACCTGTCAGCTTTCCAGCTAATTGCGGATACGCTTTCGCAACAGCTTTCGCTGCGCCGGTTTCAGTAATAACCATATTGAGCGGTGCACTGCGGCCTCTGCGTTCAGCTTTATGATAATTATCAATCAAATTTTGATCGTTTGTATAAGAGTGCACAGTTTCAACGTGGCCACTCACAATACCGTATTGCTCATCCAGTGCTTTTAACACAGGCGTGATTGCATTGGTGGTGCAACTTGCCGCCGATAGAATCGTATCTTCCGGCTTAATATCGCCATGGTTAACACCATGCACAATATTCTTAATATCGCCCTTACCGGGTGCAGTGAGAATCGCTTTCGACGTTCCTTTCGCTTTGAGGTGTAAACCTAAACCATCACGGTCTCGCCACATGCCCGTATTGTCAATTACGATAGCATCCTTGATGCCGTAAGTTGTGTAATCAATCTCATCTGGGCTATTGGCGTATATGACCTGAATGTAAGAACCGTTCGCTTTAATCGCTTTGCGTTCTTCGTCAACAGTGATGCTACCATTGAACGGACCGTGTACAGAATCCCTGCGCAATAAACTCGCTCGTTTTTCTAAGTCGCCTTCTTTACCGCCTCTCACGACAATCGCACGCAGTCTTAGTTTGTTTGACTGCCCCTGACGCTCAATCATCAGACGCGCCAATAACCGACCAATTCGACCGAAGCCGTAAAGCACCACATCCTGCGGTTGCTGGCTGTCATCAAGATCCAAAACGTCGCTTAACGCATTTTTCAAATAGGCAACATGGTCAGTTTTATCCACCGCACTGCCGTAATGAAAATCAAATGCCAATTTGCCGATATCAATTTGCGCCGGCGCAAGTTTCATTTTACTGAGCGCTTCCAGAATAGGCCAACTCTCGCGAAGACGTAACTTCACGCCTTCGTGCAATCTCACACTGCGGTGTGCCTTAATAACGTCTATCGCACTGGCGTTTAACAACGGGCGACCATAAACGGTAATCTCAACGGCATGATTGCGATATAATTTGCCAATCAGCGGCAGCATCATCTCTGCGTATTCTTGTCGTTCTTGCCAACTTGATTGTAACTCTTGTTCAAATTGCTGGTTCATGCCCCACCCTGTCGTCAAAAAATTCGGTTTAGTCCATACTGAGAATTGCGCTACACTTGCCGCATGTGCGCCCCCGTAAATGAAGGTGCTTAATCTCAGCGGGCGCTATTGTAATGAAGCGTTTTAGTTTCGCCAAATTGTTGAAAATTTTCACATTCTAGGATTTATCGCCGAATTAATGAGAAGTTTACGTAATTTATCCACACTTATCATTGTGCTAACGCTGCTGTATGGGTGTGGACAATTCTCCAGTAAAACGGTGGCAACACTGTGTGAAGAACGCCCAGATTTATGCAGCGACTTGAATCCTGATGCGTGGTGCCGAGCTGAAAAAGCGGAGATCATTCGGCATCGCTACCAATTTGAAAACAGTGACGAAGATGCGCATAAATACGACCAGTTATTGAACTTCGAACGGTATCAGGCTTGCGTGAGTAAAGCCGCTCAAATTAAACATATCAAATTACGCGATAAAGAAGCTGGGAGGATGAAAGGCCTGCTCACAGCCCAGCGTGAACTCAAACGCCTTTCAGCTGAGACAAGATTATCCGACAATCCCTATCTAGCCTATTACCAGTGGTCTCGACATGGCCACAAAGATGCCTTGGCGCGGTTTCTTCAACATGAAGAGAGTGGTCAGCTTGAGACCGCAGAATTGCAAGTCTCACTCGCTACGTATTGGGTCAAACGCGATAGCGCGAAAGCCATCAATGCCCTGTACTCAGCGCTGAGTTTGTACGATAAAGATGAGGTCATCGACACCGAAATTTTTTCATCGCTGTATACTCTGCATTATGAACGTAAAGCTTATGAACAGGCTGTGGTTTGGGGTTTGGTCGGTGAAAAATTTGGCGATGAAAAACTGAATCGGGCGGCCTTACTTCAGATCGCTGAAACGCATGAGATTTCAACGGACTGGGCATTGCGCAGAGCCGATTTTTTGTTCGATAAAGTCAATGATCGCGATTTCAATTTTGAGTCTTAACTGAAATTTAATTTCATTTTTTTACGAAAAATATTTTTTGCATCGCGCTGTGACTTGCGTAAACAATCTCGAACACTCACCTGCCATTGGCCTCGAGCGCGCATCAGAGGCCTTATGTTTCATTGGCAGAACGGAATTTAATTGAGACTGAGTTGACGCAATAGCGTTTGCCAGTATCTGTAGGCCCATCATCAAATACATGCCCCAAATGCGCATCGCAGTGTTTGCAGACAATCTCCACGCGCCGCATACCATGGCTTTCATCGAACTCATAACCGACGTTGTCGTCAGCAGATTGCGCATCAAACGACGGCCAACCACAATGTGAGTCAAATTTCGAGGTCGCGTCAAATAATGGTTCACCACAGCAGGTACAGTGATACGTTCCCGGCGCAAACTGATTGAGCAATTCACCACTGAACGGTTTTTCGGTGCCTTTCTCACGGCACACTCGGTATTCTTCCGGCGTGAGCTGCTCGCGCCATTCCTGCGGTGTTTTTTTCATAAGCTATACCCTCCAAATAACTGACAGGTGATACGCGTTATTCCACGAAACAGATTTACTTTTTCACTGTGACCTGAGGTCTGGCTGGATCATTCCATTCAATATGAAAATATTTTGTGTCAGGTTTATCCACCCGCTGAAAAGAATGCGCACCAAAGAAGTCACGCTGCCCCTGCAGTAAATTCGCTGGCAACACGTCACATCGATACGAATCGTAGTAACTTAATGCTGACGTCATAGCAGGGCACGGTACACCGCTTAACACCGCGTGACTGATAGCACTGCGCCAATCTTGTTGAAAGCGCGCAATCTGGTCGGCGAAGAACGGATCGACCAACAGATTGGCGAGTTGATCGTTTTGCTCATAAGCATGCGTAATTGATTGCAAAAACACAGCACGAATAATACAACCGGCACGCCAGATTTTGGCGATCTCAGCAAACTCTAGCTTCCAACCATGTTCTTTGGCTGCAATATCCATCAACTGAAAACCTTGTGCGTAGGCACAAATTTTACTGCAGTAAAGCGCGTTTTTGAGCGCATCCACTATCGCTGTTTTTTGAGATGCCGAATAGCGTTGAGCTTCAGGGCCAACCAGCGTTTGACTGGCGGCTTGGCGCTCGCGTTTCAAGCTGGATAAACTGCGAGCAAATACGGCTTGGGTGATAGTTTGGGCTGGGCTCCCCACTTGTAGCGCACTGACCGCAGTCCACAAGCCGGTACCTTTCTGGCCTGCACGATCGAGGATCACATCAACCAATGGTTGACCGGTTTCTTCATCAATTTGTTCAAGCACTTCCGCACTGATCTCAATGAGGTAGCTGTTGAGTTCCCCCTGATTCCAATCTCTGAAAACCGCGGCAATGTCACTGGGCATCATACCCAGTGCTGAGCGCATGACATGGTAGGCCTCACAAATTAACTGCATGTCGGCATACTCTATACCGTTGTGCACCATTTTCACGTAATGACCCGCGCCAACTGGGCCAATATAGGTCGCACAGGGTTCGCCCTCTTTAACGGGGTGACCCGGCGTATTGGATTCGATCGGTTTGCCGGTTTCTGGATCCACCTTAGCCGCAATAGACTGCAATACTGGCTCAAGTCTTGTCCATGCATAGGGATCGCCAGAGGGCATCAAAGAAGGGCCAAAACGCGCGCCAACTTCACCGCCGGAAACGGCTGTCGAAAAGAAAATAAACTTACCCTTATATTGTTGCTCCCGCGCCACGGAGTCAGTCCACAAACTATTTCCTGTGTCGACAACAATATCATCGGCAGCGATACCAGCGTCGATAAGATGATGACAAACATGATCAACTGGATCGCCGGCCGGGACAGACAAAATGATCATGTGAGGCGCATTTAACTTGCTCAGTAATTCAGTGTAGGAACGGCACGCTTCAACACGGGCAGGTGCGTCGCCACGCTCTGCAGCATCCTGCTCAATAATGGCGTCCACTTTTGACTGGTCAAGGTCAAAGCACGCAATACGATAGCCATTGTCCGCTAAATTTAACGTTAGGTTTTTGCCCATGACACCAAGGCCAATAAAGCCAATATCACATTGTGGCTGGCTGTTTTGAGTTGATGTGTTCTGCGTCATCGAAGATCCCCATTCCGGTAATGGGGCGGCATGATAGCAAAGCTAGATTAATAGGAGTAGGTGAAAATTGCGATGGATTTGCCCGCTTGCAGAAACAGTTGCTTTACGCAGACCTTGGGCTGGGCACTTAATCTTGCGTACCGAGTATCAAGGCGTAGAGTCCACCCACCATTCATGCTCAACATCGGTAAACTAAAACGCACGTCATCGTCGCTGGCATTGACACAAATTAACCAATGCTCTGCTCTTTCCGTTGGCTGAGTGTCGCAGGCGCCACCGCGTATCTCTAACGCAAACGCCTGATTTTCCATTTCGTGCCAATCTTGTGGTGCTTTTTTACTGCCATCGGGTTTGTACCAGCGTATCGCTGCAACGTTAGCGGTGGCGTAATAGGGATCGTCGGCCATATGCAACTGCTGTAGCAAAAAACTGCTGTTGCGCAGCGCGATGATATCTTTACAGAAATCCAAAAAATCTTGCTGGGTACTGTTCAAATTCCAGCCGAGCCAATTCAACTCATTGTCTTGGCAGTAGGTATTGTTGTTTCCTTGTTTAGAACGGCTCAGTTCATCACCGCCCAATACATGCGGAGTGCCTTGCGATAGCATTAACGTGGCGAACAAGTTGCGTTTCTGCCGTTCACGCAGCGCGATAATTTTAGCATCCGTCGTAAAACCCTCTACACCATAATTGGCAGAAAGGTTGTGCGAATGGCCGTCACGATTTTCTTCTAAATTAGCGGCATTGTGTTTTTCGGCATAGCTAACTAAATCTTGTAACGAAAAACCATCATGATAGGTCAGTGGGTTGACCGATGTCGTGACGGGCCTGACGCCCTTATGAAACAGGTCGCGCGATCCCATCAGGCGAGTTGCTAAGTCACTGGTTAACCCCTTATCGCCGCGCCAGAATGCGCGCACTGTGTCGCGAAACTTATCATTACACTCGCGCCATCCGTCAGGAAAGCCCCCCACTTGGTAGCCGCCTAGGCCAATGTCCCACGGTTCGGCAACCAGTAAAACATCACGTAAAATGGGGTCTTGCTGAAGGGCTCTGAAAAACCCGGCTTGTGCTGTAAACGTTAATGGGTCACGACCTAAACTGGCAGCTAAGTCAAAACGAAAACCATCCACACCGATGACCGTGACCCAATGGCGCAAGGCATCCAACACTAACGTGAGCATGTGTGGATTGGCCACGTTGAAGCTGTTGCCGCAGCCCGAATGATTGAAGAAGGATTTCTTACCGTTTGCCTGCTGTTCGTACAGATAGGCATGATTCGGGCAGAGCCCTTTAAAGCTTAATACAACCCCGCCATCGCCACCTTCTGCGGTGTGATTGAATACCACGTCGACAATCACTTCTAACCCAGCATCATGATAACGTTGTACCATCTGCTGGCATTCTTCTAAAGCATTCTGATAGGCGTAGCGCGGTTCTACAGCAAAAAAGTTAATCGGGTTGTAACCCCAGTAATTGGTCAGGCCTTTTTCGGTGATATAGGGCTCTGGCATAAAGCTGGCGAGCGGCAAAAACTGCACAGTCGTCACCCCAAGCTGTTTGAGATGCTGCAAAATACTGGGGTGGGCCGCCCCCAGATACGTGCCTTGTAGATGTGCGGGTACATCGGGGTGAAGCTTACTGATACCTTTTACGTGGGCCTCATAAATGATTCGCGGAGCCCGTTTATCTAAGCGCTTTCGAGGCGGTGCTTTTGTAGGCAAAGCAACGACACCCTTGGGTAGCATGAACTGACTATCGCCCTCATATTGCTGCGCGTTCCAATGACAGGCTCTATTCAGTTTACGTGCGTAAGGGTCGATAAGTAGCTTCTGTTCGGTCACATCCGGGTGTGTGGATTTCACGCGAAACCCATACAATTGCCCTTCTTCGATCCCCTCTATAGCGACATGACGCACAGGGCCACTACGCCCTACCATGTCAACGGTCGCAAGTTCTTCCTCAGTGTCAGGATGATACAAGCAAACCGTCACTCCATCAGTATCGGGCGCGAATACGGCAAAATTACAACGCCCCTCGTCCACTGATGCCCCCAGCGGAACAGGGCTTCCCGGCGTGACTATTAAAGGTGAGTTTTGCACCGCAGGTTATCCGTTGAACGCAATAAACAACGTAGCGAGTGGCGGTAGAGATATCACTACACAATGGTCGCGATGATTCCAAGCCTCGTTTGTCGCCTCAAGGTGTGTACTGCCGGCGTAGTCTGATCCCCAAAATGCGCCTGCATCCGTGTTCAGCAGCACGGTGTAATGACCACTGTCTTCAACGCCGAGTTTAAACTGATCACGCGGCAGCGGTGTAAAGTTGGTGATCACATAGACTTTTTGCTTGCGATCCGCACTGTAGCGAACGAATGACAACACACTTTGCTCAGCGTTTTCATGATCAAGCCAGGCAAAACCGGCTTGCGTGGTATCACCTTCGTGCAGCGCGGGTAACGTGCGATAGAGTGTATTCAATTCACGATACAACGATTGAACGCCTTTGTGTTTGTCGTACTGAAGCAAGTCCCACTGTAGCTGGCCATCATGATCCCACTCTCTCGGTTGCGCCAACTCAACGCCCATGAAATTAAGTTTCTTGCCCGGGTGTGCATACATAAATGCCGCATAGCAGCGCAAATTTGCAGCCTGCTGCCATTCATCGCCGGGCATTTTATGCAGCATCGAGCCTTTGCCATGCACAACTTCATCGTGAGAGATGGGTAATACAAAATTCTCATTAAATGCATAGACCATGCTAAAGGTTATATCGCCATGATGGTAACGACGATAAGCAGGATCTTTACTGATAAAATGTAAAGAGTCATGCATCCAGCCCATATTCCACTTGAACCCAAAGCCCAACCCGCCGTCATACACAGGGCGTGAAACTTTTGGATACGAGGTAGACTCTTCGGCAATGGTCATGGCGTTGGGGAATTGCTTGTAAACCGCTTGATTCATCCATTGCAACAGGCTAATGGCTTCATAGTTGTGGTTTCCACCATCAACATTCGGGATCCACTCCCCGTCGTTGCGTGAATAGTCAAGATACAGCATGCTGGCCACGGCATCGACGCGCAGACCATCGATATGAAATTTATCCAACCAATACAATGCATTTGCAACCAGAAACTGTCGCACCGTTTGTTTGCCGAAGTCGTAAATGCAGGAGTTCCAGTCCGGATGCCAGCCTTTGCGAGGGTCTTCATATTCGTACACACAGGTGCCATCAAACCGAGCCAAGCCGTGCCCGTCTTCAGGAAAGTGAGCAGGCACCCAGTCAATGATAACGCCGACACCATGCTGATGGCACTGATCCACAAAGTACTTAAAATCATCTGGATGACCAAAGCGACTCGTGGGCGCAAACAACCCGACAGGCTGGTAACCCCACGAACCATCAAAAGGGTATTCCGATACCGGCATCAATTCGACATGGGTGTAGCGCATGTCGACCAGATACGGAATCAGCTCATTGGCTAAATCACGGTAGCTTAGATAACGTTCAGCCGGATCAGATGGACGCTTCCATGACCCCAGGTGTACTTCATAGATCGACATAGGTTGCGTGTATGGATTGACCGAACTACGATTCATCCAATCAGAATCTTGCCAGTCGTACTGACTATGGTCATAAACGCGCGATGCATGTGAAGGATGCTGCTCAGCACTGAAACCGAGCGGGTCGGCTTTATGCGGTAAAGTATTGCCCTGCGCATCCTTGATTTGGTATTTATACTGCGTGCCAGCTCCCAGATTCGGTACAAACAACACCCAAAAGCCTAAGTCAGTGCGCTGCATTGGATGGCTTGAACCGTTCCAAAGATTAAAATCACCAATCAGTGACACCGCCGATGCGTTCGGCGCATAAACGGCAAACCGAACCCCCTGAACACTGAGTTTTGATTCGGTCTCTGCGGTGTACAACTGCGCACCTGCCTGTCGATAGAGATTTTCCGGCGCGTGATCGATGTAATGCACCGCGTGAAAAGCTTCTGCCTGAAACTGGTAGGGGTCAATACAGCGGTAGGTTGTTTCCGGTGTCGTAATGTTAAACGCATACGTAAAGCGCTTTTTAATGCGTTTAAGGGTCAGAGAAAACCAATGAGGGTGTTCACCTTGCGATAGCTCGCCACGTTCTTTACCGGTTTTCAGGTCAATCAACGTGACCGACGTCGCGCCCGGAAGCCAGGCATTGAACACTGCACCGGTGCTTTCCCATTGAGCGCCAAGATGGCTAAACGGCGTGCTACAGCTCGCATTTTCTAACTGGTGAACACTCTTCATATCCTTCCTTATTCGCCTTCGCGGCCTGATTGGCTAACGCGCTTGCGCGCGGAATCAATGCGAGACGCTAATCCCTGCACTTCTGGGTCGTCAAACACGCTGGATAATGTGCGCGATAGTTTGCGTTTCCAATTAGGGTATTCATTAAACGTACCGGGAATATTGACAGGTTTATCCATTTGTAGCCAATCTTCAAGTTGCAAACTTAACAAGGCACTACTGCCGGCTGCCATATGCGTTTGCAATCCAAAATTAAGGGCTTGCGTCATCGGCGTATGATTAACGTCGCGCCCTACGTGATGATCCACTGACTGATGACCGTGAAGCGTGTTCAAAATTTCCTGCTTGTTACTATGCCGACTGTCATACAAGGTTTGCAGCACCTGCTCATCACGGTACAACCCTAACGATTTTCCTAAGCTCAAATCATCACAATGCCAGTAACCGATTAATGTAGGCATATCGTGCGTGGTTAATGTCGACATTGACTGTTCTGGATAGTGGCTGGGCGAGAAGAAACCGCCGTCCTCTGCTTGCTCAAAGAAGAACACTCGGTAAGAATAGATTCCGTTATCTGCTAACTTACCGCGAATTTCATCAGGTACTGTACCTAAATCTTCACCAATCACTAAGCTTTGGTGACGCTGGCTTTCCAGCGCAAGAATACCGAGCAGATCATCAACAGGATAATAAACATAGCCGCCTTCTTTTGCATCATCACCCTTTTGTATCCACCATAGGCGTAATAGTGCCATGGCATGGTCGATACGCAATGCGCCAGAGGCATGCATATTTGATGAAAACAGATCAATGATGGGTTGATAGGCCTGCGCGTAAAGTTTTTCTGGATCCATTGGCGGCAATCCCCAGTTCTGGCCATTTGGACCAAGAATGTCAGGTGGTGCTCCAACACTCGCTTCCGTGCAGTACAACGACTTGTTGCCCCATATTTCAGCACTTCCTTCACTCACACCAACGGCTAAGTCACGGTATAAACCGATGGTCATGCCCAAGTCACTTGCCTTCTGGCTGGCTTGCTCAAATTGAATTGAGGCCTGCCATTGTAAGAATAAGTAAAATTTTATTCGCTTAGCATGCTGCTTTTTAAACTTGCTCACGGCAGGTGAGTCAAAGTCAGCAAATTGCGCAGGAAATACCGGCCAGCCCCAACTGGGTTTGCCCTCGGCTTGCAAGTGCTCTTGCATCGCGTCGAACGTCGCCAGGCATTGCAGACTGTCGCCACCCTCGACAACAAACTGTTTAAATGCCTTGTTGAAGCGTGTGTTTTTGGTCAGGTATTTTTGATTGAAGACATCAAAGATACGTGACAGCGCAGATAATTTGAGCTTGGCCACCGCTTCGTAATCAATGTAGTCAATATCTCTGACGTGCTTCAACTGTTGTTGAAAGCCACTATTGCTGATCAACGATTGAACGCTTTCATGATTGAAGCCATCGATTTGTTTCGGATCGATATACAAATAGTTCAGCCAGCGTCGTGACGATGGGCCATATGGGCTGCACGCATCCGGATTTGAAGGATACAGTGCATGAATGGGGTTCAGGCCAATAAAATCGGCTCCTTGTGCAGCAGATTTTTCAATTAAATAAGTGAGATCGCTGAAGTCCCCAATGCCCCAGTTAGCCTCGCTACGCAAGCAGTACAACTGAACACTGAGCCCCCACACCTTTTTACCTTGCGCAATGTCAGGTGGAGTGAAACATCTGTTCGGAGCTTGAATCAGGCGCATTTGTGCAAACGGTTGGTCATCTTGCGCAGCAAGAGAGACTTGATGATAGCCCAATGGAATATCTAATGTGAGTGCCACAGAATAGGCATGGAACTCCACGTCATCCACCGTGGTTGCATCCAGCATTTCACAATCCACGGGTGTGAATTGTTGACGCATCTCAGTGCCATCTTCCAAGGCAACGATAAACTGATGAGTGTCATTGACTAACTCAATGGGTAAACGCACAACGATGTTAATTGCTGCGTTAACGCGGTTTACCTGCACTGGCTCTAGCGGAGTCATCCATGCGCCGGCGAAGCGTTCATGGATTTGCTCTTGCATTGCCTCTTCCGACTCTGTGTCGTAGCCCATGACTTTAAGCAGTTTTGCTTTTGTTGCATCGTTGACTTTAGCGGGTTTACCCCACGCATCAACGTACTGTGTTTCGATGCCGCGCATCTCTACCAAGGATTCGAGTGCCCCTGTGCTCATTACCAATATCCACCTGAAAAAGTTAGCTATTTAGGCCAACGTAAATAATTTGTTAACATTATCGTTTAAGTTCCAGTTTGAAGCATTTGAATACGTTTGCAAGCAATGGAGCCCAACTAATCATGTAATTTTACATCAATATTGTGCTCAAATTTTGCTTATTTGCCCAATGTGATCCATAATTTACGTAATTATTTTACAGATTAGTTGAGGCTCCCCCATGACCACTAAAATAGGTATCAACGGTTTTGGCCGAATCGGTCGTTTAGTTTTTCGCGCTGCAGCACAGCGTGAAGACGTCGAAGTTGTTGGTATTAATGATCTATTAGACGTTGAATACATCGCGTACCTGTTAAAATACGACTCAACGCATGGTCGCTTTGATGGCAGTGTTGAGGTCATCGATGGTCAGCTCGTGGTTAACGGTAAAACAATTCGTATTACGGCAGAAAAAAATCCGGCTGACCTCGCCTGGGATTCAATCGGTGCTGAAGTTGTGGTTGAAGCGACCGGCCTTTTCCTGACGCAAGAATCTGCACAGCCACATTTGGAGGCAGGTGCAAAGAAGGTGGTGCTTTCTGCGCCGTCAAAAGATGCGACGCCTATGTTTGTCATGGGCGTGAATCACACCACCTATGCAGGCGAGAGTATTGTGTCGAATGCATCCTGCACAACTAACTGCCTGGCACCGCTGGCAAAAGTCCTGCATGACAATTTTGGCATTGTCGATGGGTTGATGACGACAGTTCACGCCACAACGGCTACGCAAAAAACCGTTGATGGGCCTTCCATGAAAGACTGGCGTGGCGGGCGCGGTGCATCGCAAAATATCATCCCATCATCCACGGGGGCTGCCAAAGCGGTGGGAAAAGTCATTCCAGAGCTGAATGGCAAACTCACTGGCATGGCATTCCGCGTACCGACAGCCAACGTCTCGGTTGTCGACCTAACGGTCAATCTGAAAACACCCACAAGCTATGAAGCGATTTGCGCGGCCATGAAAAAGGCATCGGAAGGCGAGCTAAAAGGGATCATGGGCTACACCGAAGACGCAGTCGTGTCACAGGACTTTATCGGTGAAGTTGAAACCTCCATTTTTGATGCGACTGCTGGCATCGCGTTAACCGACACGTTCGTTAAAGTGGTTTCTTGGTACGACAATGAAGTCGGCTACTCTAATAAGCTGCTTGATTTAGTCTCTCACATTAGCAAATAATATCGCTCGGCAGGGGCTGCTCCCTGCCCTTTTAGCCGAATATCCGATCGTCTTTTACGCGCGAGTGACGCCTTTCACTTACCGCTAAAATCAGGTCTGTTGCATGTCTTTTTATAAAATCGAGAACTTATCTGGGCTGTCTGTCGTTTCTGTGGAAACCCCACACGCTAGCGCCACTATCAGTTTGACCGGCGCACAGGTGCTTAGCTTTGTTCCCAAACATGATCATCGCGAACGATTGTGGCTCAGCCCGCAAGCAATCTTGGATGGATCTAAACCTATTCGCGGCGGAATACCCGTATGCTGGCCGTGGTTTGGTGCTAGGCCTGACGATATCGACGGTTTGGAAGCCGATACATCGTCTCATGGTGTCGCGCGCACAGCCCAATGGCAGTTGTCTGCTCAGCATCAAGCGGATAATGGCACCGTTTCATTGACTTTTACGCCAGAAAACGCGTTTGAGACACCGCTGGTGCCTACGATTCATATCAGTATTCGACAAGCTCTACGCATCACGTTAACCACACTCAATTCGGCGAATACAGCCAGCACGTTTTATGCAGCTTTACACACGTATTTCCGGGTTGAAGACATTCATAAAACAGCGCTTAGAGGTATTGAACAGCCGTACTTCGATAAGCTTACTGGCACCAACAGCAATCAAGCTCCTAGCCCCTACATCATTACGGCAGAGACTGACAGAGTTCACCATGGCGGAGCGAGCCGCATCGCGCTTTTTCATGGCACGAGTGACACGTTGATTGAATCATTTGGAGGCGACAGTACCGTGGTATGGAATCCGTGGATCCGAGGAAGTCAAGCGCTGGGCGACATGCCCGATGATGGCTATCGCACCCTGTTGTGTGTAGAGACGGCTCGCACACAACACGGTGTCATCGGCGCTGGAGATGAACATCAGCTTACACAAGTGATTACTTGATATCAGTCAGCGCTTGCTTGGCTCACTGCATCTTTAGCGAGTTGAGTGATCTTGTCCCAATCGCCGTTCGCGATGGCATCATCAGGCGCCAGCCATGATCCTCCAACACAGGCTACATTTGGCAGCGCCAAATATTCCAGATAGTTGCTGGGGCTGATCCCCCCGGTAGGACAGAACGTTACATCAGGGAACGGGCCACCAATTGACTTAATAGCCTTAATACCTCCCGACGCTTCGGCAGGGAAAAACTTTAAGTAACTGTAGCCAGCGTCTTTGGCTTTCATCAGGTCGGAAATGGACGAAATACCAGGGATTAGCGGGATCGAGCCCTGTGTTCCCGCCATCAAGAGTTCCGCTGTCATGCCGGGACTGATAGCAAATTTAGCCCCTGCCTCGGTGACGTCTTTTAGCTGCTGTGCATTAGTTACCGTACCCGCGCCGATGATAGCGTCTGGCACCTCGTCGGCTATTTTACGGATAACCTCAAGTGCGGCTGATGTACGCAAAGTCACTTCCAAAACCTGTATACCGCCTTTCATTAACGCTTTTGCTAATGGAACTGCATGGGCAACGTCGTGGATCACGAGTACGGGCACTACTGGCCCTGCGGCAAATATTTCTGCGGGCGATATTGTCCAATTGTTTGTCATGCTCATAAACTCGCTGTTTGTTGTGTTAAATACGCTCCGGCACCTAATAAGCCATGATCAGGTTCAGAGATTAAGAATGTCGGTATGGGCTTCACGTAATGTTCAAACTGGCCTTTTCGCTCAAAACAGCGTCGAAAATCGCCCTGTTGCAGTACATCCAATAAACGCAATGCAATACCACCTCCGATGAACACCCCACCTGTTGTGGCCAGATTAAGTGCCAGATTGCCGGCAAAGTGACCAAGAATACGACAAAATTGCTGCACCGTTTGTACACACACAGCGCATGTGCTGTCTGCTGCCGCCTGCGTAATCTCTGCGGCTTGACTATGCACAGCATCGACACCGGCATGCTCGGCAAGTGCTCGATAAATATTCACGATACCGCGGCCAGACATCACCTCTTCCGCAGATGCCCGCCCGTATTGTTTAAACAGGTAGCGCCAGATAATGACGTCAGTCTCGTCGCCCGGCGCAAAATCAACATGCCCACCCTCGCCATCCAGCGTTTGCCAGCCTGCGGGTGTCATTGTCATGTGCTCTACGCCTAACCCTGTACCCGGGCCAAACACCGCGATATTGCCAGTAGGCGAACGCGCACCTGCACCCAATTGCACAAGTTGATGCTCCTGCAATACCGGCAACGAGTGTGCTACAGCCGTAAAGTCGTTAATCACACCTAACCAATCTAACCCAAAATGCGCTTGCAACTGCTGCTTCGAGAACTGCCAGCTATGATTAGTCATTTTTACCCAATCATTATGGGTGGGGCACGCAATCGCAATACAGCCAGATGAAAACGTGTGTTCAGGCGTATCATCAAAATACCGTTGGATCGCCAATGCGATGGAGTCGAAATCAGCACAGAGGTACTTTTTAATATGAGACAATTCACCGTTCTCAAGAACGGCAAGGCGGATATTGGTACCGCCTACATCAGCAACAAAAGCAGCCATGTTATTGCTCTTGCCCCACAAACAAAGAACACGCGCCCTGCTCTGCGCCCGTCAGTGTCGACCGCATGCCCGCAAACATCTCACGCCCCATACCAATTTGATGTAGCGCGATATCAGAGTTCTTCGCTGCTCGCTGAGCCAATTCAGCGTCATCAACATGCAACGTCAATGCACCGGTACGGGTATTAATTTCAATCATGTCGCCATTTTCGACCTTCGCCAGCAACCCGCCTTTCAACGCCTCTGGCGTGACGTGAATAGCCGCTGGCACTTTTCCTGACGCGCCTGACATTCTGCCATCGGTGACCAGTGCGACCTTGTAACCACGATCCTGCAACACGCCCAAAGGCGGTGTCAGCCTGTGAAGTTCCGGCATACCAATTGCCGCCGGCCCTTGAAAACGCACCACGACGATACAGTCCTTGTTCAACGCGCCCGATTTAAACGCCTCATCCAACTCAAACTGATCTTCAAACACGACTGCAGGGGCTTTGATGTGGCACTCAGGCGCTCGTAGCGCCGACGTTTTCATCACGGCCCGGCCTAAATTACCCTCAAGGACTGATAAGCCACCGTCTGGTTTAAACGGTTTGTCTACGGTGGCTAAGACGTCGGTATCCAAAGAAGCTTTTGGTCCATCCTGCCAAACAAGCTCACCATCTCGTAGCATAGGCTCCTTGGTATAACGATCCAGCCCATCACCACAAATCGTTTTCACATCGTTATGCAATAAACCGGCGTCTAGTAAGGTTTTAAACAACAGTGACATCCCGCCAGCAGCGGTAAAATGATTGATGTCCGCCGAGCCGTTGGGATAAATGCGCGTCAGCAATGGCGTTGCGTTAGATAATTCTGAGAAATCGTCCCAATTCACAATATAGCCTGCTGCTCTGGCAACCGCGACCAAGTGCATCGTGTGATTGGTTGACCCACCCGTAGCGAGTAATGCGACCAACCCATTCACCACGGCTTTGGCATCAACAATTTGGCCAATCGGTGTGTAGTTGTCCCCCAAATCCGTTAAGCGCGTAGCTTGCACGGCTGCCGCACGCGTTAGCGCGTCACGCAATGGCGTACCCGGATTGACGAAGGATGAACCGGGTAAATGCAGCCCCATCATTTCAACAACCAACTGATTGCTGTTTGCCGTACCGTAGAACGTACAGGTTCCCGCGGAATGGTATGACTGAGATTCAGCTTCGAGAAGCTCTTCGCGACCTACTTTACCCTCAGCATATGCCTGGCGAACACGCGCCTTTTCTTTATTGGGGAGCCCTGAAGGCATAGGCCCGGCAGGGACAAAAACCGTGGGAAGGTGACCAAAACTGAGTGCGCCGAGCAATAACCCTGGCACGATCTTGTCACAAATTCCCATCATTAACGCGCCATCAAACATATTGTGCGACAAGGCTACAGCGGTGCTCATTGCAATAACATCGCGACTCATCAGGCTCAAATCCATACCAGGGTTACCTTGTGTCACCCCGTCACACATGGCTGGAACGCCGCCCGCAAACTGTGCAACACTACCCACAGCCTGAACCGCATCTTTCACTATCTGCGGATAATGCTCATACGGTTGATGTGCCGACAACATGTCATTGTAAGCAGACACAATCGCAATATTGGCTTTTGTCATGCTGCGCAAATCTGATTTATCGCTGCTGTTACACGCTGCAAAACCATGTGCTAAGTTACCGCAGGACAAAGCGCCGCGGTGTGGCCCTTGGCGGCGCGCTGTATTGATTTTATCCAGATAAGCGGCTCGCGTCTTCTGACTGCGCTCAATGATACGTTGCGTGACATCATGTATTTGTGAATTCATTGTGCTTCTCCTAGGGTGCCCACATCAGCGTGACTACCGCTTTGTCGACAACAGCTTTAATCGGTTTTTCCTGCTCGTTAGCGCTGCGTAAAGCGTCATGCAAAACGGTGCGCTTTTTATCCCCTGTCAGGTGCAGGAATATATGCTTCGATTCAACCAGCGCTGGCAATGTGTAGGACATTCGTTGGTGCGGTGCTGTTTTGGGTTCAGTTGCAATAAAGCGCTGCCCCGACTGCATGTTTAAGCCCTGTTCAATTTGATCGCAACAGGGAAACAATGACGCCGTATGCGCGTCTTCGCCCATACCGAGGATCAAAACATCAAAAGGCATACGAGGTTGTTCAGACGAGCTGGTTAAATGCTCAACCGCATCAAATGCATTGTCATGTGAGGTTTTCAACGCAAAGAATCGTGCATCAGCGGCACGGCCTACCAATAGATTTTCACGCACCAGTTTTTCGTTACTGTCGGGGTGATCACCATTAACCCAACGTTCGTCAGCTAGCGTCACCACCACCTTAGACCAGTCAATCGCTAACTGACTGAGTGTCTGGAACAACGCCAACGGCGTTCGCCCACCACTAACCGCGATGGATGCCGCGCCGTTCAGTTCAATCGCCGTCGACAAAATGCTGCCTATCTGTTGGGCAAAATCGGCGTTTAGCGCATCAGGTGTTTCAAAGTTGTTTTCAACAAGTGGCATAGCAGTCACCTACTTCTTTGATTTTTTGCTGGACACTCGGCTTTCATACCAAGCGCGATTTTCTCTTGCAAGCAGGCCTATAGAATCAACCGGGCCCCACGTACCCGCCTGATAGGGCTCTGGTGGTTCGTTACTACCAGCCCATGCGGCCAGGATTGAGTCGACCCACTTCCAGGCTTGCTCTATTTCATCTCGACGCACAAACAAAGCCTGATTACCGCGCATCACTTCCAATAACAACTTCTCGTACGCGTCTGCAATCCGATCATCCGCAAACGCTTCTGAGAAACTTAAATTGAGCTTCGACTTTTGCAAATCCATCGAGCCAGAACTATTCAGCCCTGGCACTTTATTCATCACGGTGATTTCAACGCCTTCATCGGGTTGTAAGCGGATCACCAGTTTGTTTGGCGGCAAATTCGCGAAACTGTCGCCGAATAGGTTGTGCGGCTGGCGCTTAAAGTAAATCACGATTTCACTGACTTTGGTCGGCATACGTTTGCCGGTACGTAAGTAAAAGGGAACCCCTGCCCAGCGCCAATTATCAATTTCAACTTTCAGCGCAACAAAGGTTTCGGTTGAACTCTCGGTATTGGCGTCAGGCTCTTCAAGGTATCCCGGCACCTCGGTCCCCTTGACAAAACCATTGATATACTGGCCTCGAACGGTAGATTTTTGATAGTTGGTCGAATTGATGGGACGAAGCGCTTTCAACACTTTCAGTTTTTCATCACGAATACTGTCTGCATCCAATGTCGTTGGGGGCTCCATGGCGATTAAACTAAGCACTTGCAGCAAATGATTCTGCACCATGTCACGCATCTGACCCGCTTCATCAAAGTAACCCCAGCGCCCTTCTATGCCCACGGACTCAGCAACACTGATTTGGACATGATCAATACAGTTATGATCCCAGTTGGTCGCAAAAATAGAGTTCGCAAATCGCAAGGCAATAAGATTAAGAACCGTTTCCTTCCCGAGGTAGTGGTCAATGCGGTAAATTTGATTCTCTGAAAAGTATTCCGCGACTTGTTCATTGATGACTTTAGACGACGCGAGATCGTGGCCGATGGGTTTTTCCAACACAACGCGAACACTGCTGTCGATAATACCGGCTGAATTCAAGCCACGGCAGATGTCCCCATAAATTGACGGCGGCGTGGCAAGATAACACACCATAGTGCGGCCAGGATCAACGTGATCACTAAACTGCTGATAACTTGCGCTGTCTTTCATATCCACTTGCACATAATCCAAGCGCGCCGAAAAACGTTGCCAAGTGTCGTTACACAGCGTAGCCCCTGAGAACTTTTCGATGTTAGCTTTGACTTGAGCCGTATACTCTTTGATATCGATATCCTGGCGAGCCACACCAATAATTTTCGTATCTGGATGGATTAACTCGACTTTATCCAATTGATACATTGAGGGAAGTAATTTGCGACGGGCCAAATCGCCTAGCGTGCCGAAAAGTACGAAGTCGCACGGCTCGGAAGAATTTTCAAATACCATTATTCATAACCTCATGCCTCGAAGGCTTTATCATTTTAACGGGTAGTAGCACTCAGGCTGTCTGGTCGCATCACTGCCACGAGCCGTTCTCAATGAGGGCATTACCGCCTATCAATACAGTAAACAACAAATGTTGTAATTTTACAACTTAAAGGCGGTAATTGTTGTTAGATTTGCGCCAATCTTACCCTGTTCCGACCCTCATTTTGATCACTGCTGTCAAAAAATTACAGGTTTTCGTTTTTTTTTAACCTCAAATGATAGACTATGACAGCATCGCATCCTTTTTATTATAGTAATAACAAGCGACCACCATGAATATTCTTGAGAAAATAAACGAGCACAAGAGTTCTTTTAGCAAGTCTGAACGCAAAGTCGCCGAAGTTATTTTGGCGAACCCGCAAACGGCGATACACAGCAGTATTGCAACATTGGCAAAGATGTCAGATGTCAGTGAGCCGACGGTCAACCGATTCTGCCGACGCTTAGATACCAAGGGATTCCCCGATTTTAAATTGCACCTTGCGCAAAGCCTTGCGAACGGCACTCCCTACGTCAATCGGCATGTGGACGAGAATGATGGTCCGGCCGAATACACCAATAAGATTTTTGAATCCACCATGGCGTCGCTGGAAGTCGCTCGTCAATCGGTCGACATTCAAACCATAAATCGTGTTGTTGACCTACTTACACAGGCACAAAAAATCTCGTTTTTTGGGTTGGGTGCATCGGCGTCCGTTGCACATGATGCGCTGAATAAATTTTTCCGTTTCAATGTGCCGGTCGTGTATTTCGAAGACGTTGTGATGCAACGTATGAGTTGTATGAATTGCACTGAAGATGATGTGGTGGTGCTTATCTCCCACACGGGACGAACTAAAAGCCTGGTCGAAATTGCCGCCATTGCACGGGGTAACGATGCGACGGTGGTTGGTATTACGTCGGCCGATAGCCCACTGGCAAAAGAATGTAATTATGTGTTGTCGCTGGAAGTCCCTGAAGACACAGACATGTATATGCCGATGGCGTCACGCATTGCTCAACTCACGCTGATTGATATCCTTGCAACGGGCTTTACCTTGCGCAGAGGCAACAAGTTCAGAGAAAACCTGAAACGTGTCAAAGACACACTGCGTAGCTCTCGCTACGACAAACGAGAAAACTGATCAACGCCAGCCGGCAACTTATTTGTTGAATAAGTTGCCAAAACCATCTCAGCTAGACTAGTATAAATGTAATAAAATTACGTAATAGTATTTCATAATTTCATTTCCTTTCATTAGATTCGACGATAAAGGCAGCTAGCGTTATGACGAGAAGAACCAAAATCCTGGCAACCCTAGGTCCAGCAACGGATACGCCTGAACGTATTGAAGCCATTTTGCGCGCTGGTGCAAATGTAGTCCGAATGAACTTTAGCCACGGCAACCCGGAAGATCATATTGCTCGAGCCAATAAAGTCAGAGCCGCCGCCAAAAAACTTGGCATCTATGTGGCAATTCTAGGTGATTTGCAAGGGCCTAAAATTCGCGTTTCGCGCTTTAAAGATGGTGCGATTAAATTAGCGCAAGGCGACGCCTTCGTATTAGACGCCGAGCTGGATAAAGACGCCGGGTCTCAGGCGTCTGTTGGCATTGACTATAAAGCGTTACCCGATGATGTGGGTGCTGACGATATATTGTTGCTTGATGATGGGCGTATTCAACTCAAAGTCGAACGCGTCGAAGGGCGTAAAATCATCACCACAGTAACGGTTGGTGGTAAACTTTCCAATAACAAAGGTATCAATCGTCAGGGAGGAGGCTTGTCTGCTGAAGCGCTCACAGCAAAGGACAAGGAAGATATTAAGACAGCCGCAAAGATTGGTGTCGAGTATTTAGCAGTGTCTTTTCCCCGTAGCAGCGCAGATTTAAATTATGCACGAGAACTTGCTCAGCAGGCAGGCAGTAACGCAAAGATTTGTGCCAAAGTAGAGCGGGCTGAGACGGTTGAGAGTGACGAAGCCATGGACGACATTATCAGCGCATCTGATGCGGTTATGGTGGCGCGTGGAGACCTCGGTGTAGAGATTGGCGATGCAGAATTGGTTGGTGTGCAGAAGAAGCTGATCGCCCGCTCCCGCCAACTCAATAAAGTGGTTATTACTGCAACCCAAATGATGGAGTCGATGATTGACAGTCCAATGCCGACTCGCGCAGAAGTGATGGACGTTGCCAATGCTGTATTGGATGGAACAGACGCTGTTATGCTTTCGGCTGAAACAGCAGCGGGTAATTTCCCCGTTGAAACGGTACAGGCTATGGCACGCGTGTGTGAAGGCGCTGAAACCCACCCCAGTGTTAAAATATCCAAACACCGACTTGACGAATTTTTTACTTCTGTCAGTGAAACAACGGCGATGTCGGCTGTGTATGCCGCCAATCACCTACCTGATATTAAAGCCATCGTGGGCTTGACGGAAAGCGGTAATACCACCAAGCTGATGTCGCGGATCACCACGTCGCTGCCCATCATAGCGCTTTCTCGGCACGTCGACTCACTTAACACAATGGCGCTGTATCGCGGTGTTCAACCGATATTGTTTGACTCACGGAACAGCGCGCCTGGTGAATTAAAACAAGATGTCATTAATGTATTGAAATCGCATGGTCTGGTGAAAACGGGTGACCAGTTTGTGATGACGTACGGCGATGAGATGGAAACGGTTGGTGCTACCAACGCGCTGAAGATAGTGCAGGTGAATTAAATTAATGCGTAATTTATGAACCCAACTGCCTGAAATAATCTGCCGCACGTTTTGCAGGTCTATCTCGCGGTGCCAGTGGTGTACTTCCCAAGTAAAGGAAACCGACTAACTCGTCTTCGTTAGCAATACCTAATTCGGACTTCACCACTTCACACTGTGCGTAGGGGCCTGTACGCCAAACACCCCCAAACCCCTGCGCAAAGGCAGCCATTTGCATCGCATGAACAGCACAAGCTGCGGATTCGACCTGCTCTATCCACGGGACTTTATCGTGTTGGGTATACTTGGTCGCGGCAATAATGATCATCGGCGCTCGATGAGGCATTTCGGCCGCTCTGGCAACAGCAGAATCGTCTAACTGTTGATGCTTGGCAGATTTTACGAAAATCTCGCCTAGTCGACTTAAGCCATCCCCCTCAGCAATAATAAATTGCCACGGTGTCAGAGCAGCATGATCCGGAGCACGCAGCGCTGCTTGCTTAATGTTGTCCAGTTGTTTGCCACTGGGCGCTGGGCTTTGCAACCGCGGTTGCGATTGACGACCCAATAATAATTCTAATGCATTCATGACAGTAGATTAGCAAGTAACAAGGCGTATTGAAACCAGCGTGTGTTGATCTAGGCTAGGCCCTAGTTAATCCACTTTTTAAGCCAATAGTCGAGGCTTACAAAACGGCCTCCCCCAATGAACAGCAGCGCGAGCAACATAATGAAATACGTTATTGCAAACTCAACACCGTTGTTAAGGATCACAAAATTACCGCTACTCGTAAGCCACTCGTAGTTACCGTGCTGCTGTAAAATCGACTTTGCAGCGTCGAGTTTCTCAGCGGCCTCAACAACGGATGGGTTATAAAACAATGTACCGTTTGCCAACCAGCTCGACGAGTCCGCAATGGCTAGCCAGCCATTCTCCCAATGTACTGATAAAGCAGCAACCAGCATTGTGATCATTAACGGTATTGAAATCAGGCGAGTCAACAACCCTGCTAATAAAAGCGCACCGCCGATTAATTCTGTACCGGTCGCTAAACCAGCCATTACAGTGGGAAATGGTAAACCTAAGCCCCACTCAGCATTACCAAACCAGGTCACGATACTGTCAAAGTTGGTGACTTTGTTCCAACCGGCTTGAAGCATCACTGGCGCTAAGTAAAGGCGCATCAATAATGGCGCGATGCCCTCAAACAGACGTAGTTTCGTGAATGTCGTTTGGTACAGTGATATCAACATGGGCTTACCTTGATGTAGTTTAACGGTATACTAGGAGATAAGAGCTTGTCAGCGCGGTTTTTCTTTCATTTCGCATGCAAAAAAATCAACAGCGTGTTGTGTCTCATTCTCCGTTTAGCCGCCTTCATCAGCAGAAACAAGGTCGTGTCAGGCATTCTAAGCGTACCGCAAATACGTTGCTTGCCCTCTCACACAGCGACCATGCGGCTATTGCTGCGGTGATCAAGCAATGGCTGAACGAATAGACAGTTTCATAGCGCAAGCAATGAGTGACACAATGTGAGCTTGCAAAGGGTCTGTCATATTTAATTACATTTAAATTTTCGCGATCCATTCGCGAGTCAGTACTATATAAAACGAGAAACCAAATAGGATTGCATCGATGGCATCAGGCGGTAGTTGGACAAAATCATTTTTCACTGGCATTTGGAGCGTATTGAACTTCAGTCGCAAGCTGGTGTTTAATCTCATTTTTATCTTGTTGATCGTTGGCATTGTGATCGCTGTCTCCAGCGGCGATGACGGCAAAGTTATCGTGCCTCAAGATAGTGCCCTCGTTCTGAATCTGAAAGGCCAGCTGGTGATTGAGAAAACCGCTGTCGATCCTTTTCAATCCTTTGTGGACGAGGCATTTGAACAAGAGCCGGAAAATCCGGAAGTACTCGTTAGCGATGTGGTTATGGCGATTGAGAATGCCAAAGAAGATAACCGTATCAAATTACTCATTCTCGATGTGCAAGGTTTAATGGGTGGCGGTTTGGATAAACTGCGCACGGTTTCAGAAGCCGTGATTGACTTTAAGCAATCGGGAAAGCCGGTGTTTGCGATTGGCGATTATTATTCGCAAGACCAGTATTACGTCGCCGCACACGCTGACCATGTCTACCTACACCCCATGGGTGGCATGTTATTGGAAGGCTATGGTCGTTATCGTACGTATTTTAAAGAGGCGCTGGAAAAACTGAAGTTAACCACACATATCTTCCGCGTCGGTACATTTAAATCTGCCGTTGAACCCTATATTCGCAATGATATGTCTGACGCAGCAAAACAGGCAAATTCAGCATGGTTAGACGTTTATTGGGACCAATACAAGGCTGACGTCGCTAGAGCCCGTGATATAGATGCGTCTAATTTTGACGAAGCGCTAGATGTGTTAGTTGAGAAGATGCAGGCCGTCGACGGTGATTTTGCTCGCTACGCCTTAGAAAATGGCTGGGTTGATCAACTCAAAACCCGTGAGCAAATCCGTACTGAAATGATTGAACTTGTTGGCGAAGACGACGACAAAAAAGGCTTCAATGCCATTTCTTATGATAGCTACCTTAGCGTGATCAATCCTCCGCTTGCTATACCTTCTAGTGCAGAGAACGCAGTCGGTATCGTGGTTGCCAAAGGCGTGATTTTAAACGGCAATCAAAAAGCCGGTACCATTGGTGGTGACTCAACCGCGCGATTGCTGCGTCAAGCACGTCTGGACGAAAATGTAAAAGCAGTGGTACTACACGTTGACTCGCCGGGAGGTAGTGCCTTTGCGTCAGAGGTCATACGCAACGAAGTTGAATTGTTAAAGCAGTCCGGAAAGCCCGTTGTTGCTAAAATGGGTACCTACGCTGCCAGCGGCGGCTACTGGATTTCGGCCAGTGCTGACAGAATAATTGCATCACCCAGCACCATCACTGGGTCAATCGGCGTATTTGGTATGTTCATGAGCTATGAAAATACATTGAAATACCTCGGCGTTTATACCGATGGTGTAGGCACAACTGAATTGGCAGGCATTTCCCCTGCCCGTGCGCTCGACCCGCGCGTTGCGCAAATCATTCAAACCAGTATTGAGCATTCTTATGACCAATTTATCAACCTGGTTGCTGACGAACGCGCTTTGAACGTTGCCCGCGTCAATGAGATTGCCCAAGGCCGTGTATGGATTGGAGAGACTGCGTTAGATTTAGGTTTAGTGGATGAACTCGGCGATTTGGATCGTGCAGTCGCCGTCGCGGCCGAATTGGCAGACTTAGATGATTATGAGGCGCGCGACATTGAACGTGAGTTGTCGCCTAAAGAACGCTTCTGGAAAGAGTTTTTTGGTCAAGCGTCGGTCTGGGCAGCAGGCTCAGGCATCGGTGCATCGGAAAGCTACGCAGCTGGTTTGTTTAAACAGGTAGTCTCACAGTTTGACAGCATTGCTCAGCTCAATGACCCGCGAGGCGTTTATGCCATGTGTGTCGCTTGCGAGATTGACTGAGGCTTGTAAACCATAAATTAAAGCGCTCAAGCCCTACATCGGCTTGAGCGTTTTTTGCGTTAACTTGAAAACAACCTTGTCGACTCACCTTATCCAGCGCATTGAGCACCGTGTTGCTCAGTTAGTCGAGCATGCTCAGCGCCGCACCGGACGCAAATTAACTTGCCCAAGCATTGGCTTTCGTCGCGCAGGTCGTAATGCCGGAACGGCTCATCTCAACAGAAATCATATCAACTTTAATCCGCTGTACTTACATGACAATGTCGATGAATACTTATCACAGGTGATCCCGCATGAGGTTGCTCATATCGTGGTTTATCAGATTTTTGGGCGGGTTAAGCCGCACGGGCTGGAGTGGCAATCAATGATGCGTGATACGTTCGACTGTAAACCGCAGGTCACTCACACCATGCACAGCGATGCGGTCACTTCACGCGTGTTTACCTATAAATGTGATTGTGGGCAGGTTGAGCTAAGCGTTCGGCGTCACAATAAAGTCGTTCGCGGGCAGCAACAGTATCGCTGCAAACGATGTCACGCTACACTAAGTCAAACCCTCTAAGGTGTTGCGAGCGCTACGCAGGGCTTGTCTCTAAGCGGCTTTAGAACCACGTTTTGGTAAATACGCGGTCGAGCTCATCAAACGCCGTCTTGAGCATGTGTGCCAATTCTTTATAACGCGGCTTCTGCTTCAGCCCTTGTAATGAGCAGCCTTCACTGCGCATTTTCGCATGGATCTCGACATACCAGACTTTCAGTGCCGGTGGTAACGGCTGATTGGCGCGATGCCCCAGCCAAAGCAGACCTTGAATAGGCAAGCTTAAGAAGAACGCAGCAGTGGCAATGGTTTGAGGCAAATTAGTCATACCAAATTGATTTATCATCATGGCGGCACACAAAATGGCCAAAGGTGGGGCCACTTTGATAACTAATCGGGTCGCTGTTATCACACGACATTCAGGGAAAAGCGCATATAGCGATTTCTGCATCGGCCATGTATCCATGTAATGCTGACCATCCTTGAGCATGGTGACTACTGAAAGTGACATTGCAGGCGCTTTGCCTCCGCGATAGAAAGTTTGGAATCGGTAACTATAACTAACTACGGATAAGAAGAGTATATCGATTTGTTCTATTAAACATTTTTCTGTTGTGGAACAGAACCTCAAGATCGTTATGAACCCATTGACAAGTGCACCCGACAAAACCACTGTCTTTTTCACGGTCTCGCGCGGTAAAATAAACACGACAGTCTGTTGTCTCTTTGTTACGCTCGGTGACGCAATGGCATGTCAAATGCGCGTGACACTCGTTTCAACTTCAGTGTCACGGTCAGCAGTGGCGCAGTAGCGAATTTTTTGGGTTCATTTTTCAATAGTGTGAGTAGATGCGGCAAGTTGGATTAATCTTAATATGGCTTTGCGGTAGCATGACGTGCTCTGCGATAAATGCTGCAGCCTCAGATGACCGTTGGGCGATTGGCTATGTTCCCAGTGCAGTCTTCTTCACAGATAGTAACAAGACGCTTCAAGGTAGTTTAGCCCCGCTCAATCAATGTTTTCTCAATCATTTCGATCAGTTTGAGCTGATTGAAATGCCTAATTTCGAGCGGCTGGCGAGATCGCTTAAAGCCCATCAGGTTGATATCGCGCTGAATATGTCGCGTTCACATCCGCGCGATCAAATAGCAACGTATATGGGGCATCAGTTCGGGTACGATATCGTCAAAGTTAGCAACACTAGGCTGTCGTCACTAAAATCAGTAGGATTGAAACGCGGCGACGCGGATACTGCGCAGTTCATCACAGACAATGCTGATGTAAAATTCGTGTACCTGAAAGGCACTGAACAGCTGATGGGTTCATTTAACTTAGCCCGGATTGATAGCTTTATTGATGCTGCACCGATTCTATTGGATGCACTTAAATCAACCGATTTGCTGACACCTTATCGCATGGATGTCGTTGCAAATGCCCACGCAGGCATCTATGTTTCAAACGCATCGTTTAAACGTGTTCAAAATCAACTACCAGAAATACGTTCGGTTTTGGTATCCTGCAGCAAGCAGTTGCCTGACGACGCTTCTGGGTTTAACCCAGTTACACACAGTGTGACACCGGAATAACACGCTATTGGGCTGATCAGAATGAACGACACGTGCGTACTGACAACAACTCAACATTTAGAGTTGAAACCTGACAATTTACCCCCAACATACAACGCAATTATTTTTTTCGGAAAGGGTTTTCCGATCATAACGGAGTTTCCACATGTCTAAAAAAGACACTCGACATGTTCGCCTGCTTATCTTAGGTAGCGGACCAGCAGGCTACGCAGCGGCAGTTTATGCAGCTCGTGCAAACTTGAACCCAGTGTTACTGACGGGTATTCAACAAGGTGGCCAACTTACCACAACCACTGACGTCGAGAATTGGCCCGGTGACCCAGATGGACTTACCGGCCCAGATCTGATGGTAAGAATGCAAAAGCACGCCGAAAAATTTGATACCGAAATTATTTTTGATCACATCAATAAAACGGATCTCAGCAAACGGCCTTACACGCTGGAGGGCGATAATGGGGTCTACACCTGTGATGCATTAATCATCGCGACAGGTGCTTCTGCGCGCTATCTTGGCTTACCGTCAGAGCAAGCGTTTATGGGTAAAGGGGTTTCCGCCTGTGCAACCTGTGACGGGTTCTTTTACAAGAACCAAAAAGTCGCTGTCGTTGGCGGCGGTAACACAGCGGTTGAGGAAGCGTTGTACTTATCAAACATTGCTTCAGAAGTGCATGTTATCCATCGACGTGACTCCTTTCGCAGCGAAAAGATTTTAGCCGATCGTCTATTTGAAAAAGCCAAGAATGGCAACGTCGTATTGCACCTCAATCGAACGCTTGATGAAGTGATGGGCGATGACATGGGAGTCACTGGCATTAAGATTAAAGATACGCAATCTGATGCCACCGAAAATGTTGATATTATGGGGCTCTTTATCGCTATCGGGCACAGTCCAAATACCGGCATCTTTGAGGGGCAACTCGAGATGAAAGATGGCTATATTGTGGTGAATAGCGGATTGCAAGGCAACGCGACGCAAACCAGCGTCGAAGGTGTTTTCGCCGCTGGCGATGTGTCCGATCACGTGTACCGCCAAGCCATCACATCGGCAGGCACAGGGTGTATGGCTGCACTTGATGCTGAAAAATTTCTGGATGCGATTGAGTAGCCACGTTAGTCATTCAAGGCCTCTTTCTGGGGTCTTCAATGTATGATCCAGTTGTATCAGCTGGACAATAGTTATCACTTCCCTTCTGCCGAACAATCGCTAGCAGAACCAAATGGCCTGATAGCGTTCGGTGGTGACCTGAGCATGGGGCGTTTGGTCAGCGCTTATCAGCAAGGTATTTTTCCGTGGTTCAACCCCGGCGAACCCCTATTATGGTGGTGCCCCGACCCACGAGCAGTGTTACCGCTAGATTCATTTCATCGCTCTCGTAGCCTGCTCAAACTGCTGCGCCAGCAGCGATACACCTTTAGCATCAATCGTGCGTTTGAGCGCGTCATTCTGGCTTGCGCGACTGTACCACGAGTGCAACCTAACAGCGAAACGGGCGAACTGGCGGGCACTTGGATCACCGACCAGATGACCGATGCCTACATTCAGTTACACCACGCTGGTGTAGCGCACTCTATTGAAGTGTGGGACCAACGCGAACTCGTGGGCGGTCTGTATGGAGTCGCCGTGGGTGGCGTATTTTGTGGAGAGTCGATGTTTCATCGCGTCCCGAACGCCTCCAAGCTTGCATTCTCGGCACTTGTTAGCCATATGCAATCGTATGACTTGGACTTTATTGATTGTCAGTTAGAAAACCCGCATTTACGCCGGTTAGGCTGTAAAACGATAGCCCGTAAAGACTTCCTTAGAGCCCTTCACATTAGTCGTCAACGAAAGTTACCAACTGAATTGTGGGACGCACAAACACTTCATCACGTGGTCGCTCAGTGAGTAGGCAGGAAACAGCAAGGTGTCCACAATGAAGTTTGGTATCACACAAGCATTTGATTGCAGTTACCTGCCGGACCAGAAAGAACAACTTCTGGTCTACGTCGACGAAACCTCTCACATCAATGCGCAGTATGAACAACTGCTTCGTGCGGGGTTCAGGCGCAGTGGTGAACAAATCTACCGACCGCATTGTAAGAGCTGCTCCGCGTGTCACAGTTTGCGTGTATTGGTACAGTCTTTTACACCATCACGTAGCCAAAAACGCGTGCAGCGTAAGAATGCAGCGTTACGACTGGAAACGAGCACACGGACAAGATCCAGTTACTACCCACTGTACGAGCTTTATATTGAACAACGCCATCGTCACGGCAGCATGTACCCACCCTCGCCGCAACAGTTTGACAATTTCATTCACTGTAGCTGGAATCACGCTTTGTTTTTGGAGGCATGGGACAACGAAAAACTCGTCGCCGTGTGCGTGATGGACGCATTTCCCTCAGCATTGTCAGCGTTGTATACGTTTTTCGATCCGGCCTATGAAAAACAGTCCATTGGCAGCTATATGATTCTAGAACAAATTGCGCTTGCGCAACGCACGGCCAGACAATATGTGTACCTGGGCTATCAGATCGATGCCTGCGCGAAGATGAGTTATAAGCAAAATTACTACCCTCACGAGCGGTTTTATCAAAATAAATGGCATCTACAGGTAAAAAAAGCAGACTAGCGCTTTACACTGCTGCGTAGATTGATTAAAGTCTGCGCGGCTAATTTTTGGAATTTTTTGAGGTAATTGCTTTACATGGCAAAAGAAGACAGTATTGAAATGGAAGGGACAATTTTGGATACCCTTCCAAATACAATGTTTCGCGTAGAACTTGAGAACGGTCACGTTGTGACGGCTCACATTTCCGGTAAAATGCGTAAGAACTACATCCGAATTCTCACTGGTGACAAAGTTACCGTGGAAATGACGCCGTATGACCTCAGTAAAGGTCGTATTATCTACCGCGCTCGTTAATCACAATACCTCAAGAAAAAGCCCGGTAACGACCGGGCTTTTTTTATTACACGATAGCTTACGCCTCTGACTTACGCTTCTCTGGTGCGGTGTACTTAAATGTGAAATTGTCGCCTTTCAGGCCAACTTTGACACTACCACCACTACTGAGTGAGCCAAACAGCAGCTCGTTCGCCAATTCTTTCTTAATTTCTTCCTGGATCACACGCGCCATAGGTCTTGCCCCCATGGATTTGTCGTACCCTAGTGTGGCTAGATGCGAGCGTGCACTGTTAGTCACTTCCAAAGAAACCCCTTTCGCATCTAATTGGGCTTGCAGTTCAATAATAAACTTATCGACTACCTGCAAGATGATCTCCTCATCAAGATGATTGAACCAGATAATGCTGTCTAATCGGTTTCTGAACTCCGGTGAGAAGATTTTGTTGATTTCGCCCAGTGCATCAGTGCTGTGATCCTGTTGCTTGAATCCAATCGATTTGCGCACAGTCTCCTGTACACCCGCGTTGGTTGTCATCACGAGCACCACATTACGGAAATCGACTTTGCGACCATTGTTGTCTGTCAATGTACCATGATCCATCACCTGCAATAGGATGTTGTAGATATCAGAGTGCGCCTTTTCAAGCTCATCCAACAACACGACAGAATAAGGATTTTTAATCACGGCATCCGTTAACAAACCACCCTGATCGAAACCAACATACCCCGGCGGCGCCCCAATCAAGCGACTAACCGAGTGACGTTCCATGTATTCTGACATATCAAACCGAACTAACTCGACACCCATTATCTTTGATAACTGTTGGGTAACTTCTGTCTTACCGACGCCTGTAGGCCCGGCGAACAAAAAGCTACCAATGGGTTTCTTCTCACTGCCTAAACCCGAGCGCGATAAATGAATCGCATTGGTCAGCGTTTCAATCGCTTTATCCTGACCAAACACCACCATTTTCAAATTTCTGCCCAGATTTTTAAGCACTTCCTTATCCGTAGCTGACACAGATTTCTCCGGCACTCGTGCAATTTTTGCAATAACGTGCTCAATGTCACCCACACCGATAGTCTTTTTCCGCTTAGACTGTGGCAGCAGGCGCTGGCTCGCACCGGCCTCGTCCATCACGTCGATGGCTTTATCCGGTAAGTGGCGCTCATTAATGTACTTCGCAGACAGCTCTGACGCCGCTTGAATCGCTTTGTTGGTAAAGCGGACATTGTGGTGAGCTTCGTAACGTGACTTCAATCCCATTAAAATCTTTGTCGTATCGCTGACACTCGGCTCTACCACATCAACTTTTTGGAAACGACGCGCAAGTGCGCGATCTTTCTCAAAAATACCCTGATATTCCTGATAGGTGGTCGAGCCGATGCAGCGTAATTCACCGCTGCTCAGTTTAGGTTTGAGCAAATTAGAGGCATCCATTACACCGCCCGAAGCCGCTCCCGCGCCAATGATGGTATGTATTTCATCAATGAACAAAATAGCATTAGGATCGGCACCTAATTCTTTCAAGATTGCCTTAAGCCGCTTCTCAAAATCACCGCGATATTTGGTACCCGCCAGCAAGCCGCCGAGATCAAGCGAATACACCGTGCTATCGGCGATAACCTCAGGCACCTGATTATTAACGATACGGTATGCCAACCCTTCTGCGATAGCCGTTTTACCGACCCCCGCTTCGCCCACCAACAAAGGATTGTTCTTGCGTCGACGACAGAGTATTTGTACGGTACGTTCCAGCTCACTGTCTCGGCCAATCAATGGGTCAATTTTGCCGTCTTTGGCGTACTGATTCAGGTCAGTGGTAAACTTATCCAATGCAGACTGAGAGGCCTCGGCGTCCCCTCCTTCCTCGGCGGTTTCTCCACTCGCAGGCGCATCATCATCATGCTTGCTCACACCATGGCTGATAAAATTCACAACGTCCAGACGAGTGACATCGGCTTTTTTAAGGATGTAAACCGCTTGTGATTCCTGTTCACTAAAGATAGCTACCAGCACATTCGCGCCAGTGACTTCCTCTTTGCCAGAAGATTGTACATGAAACACTGCGCGCTGGAGAACTCGCTGGAACCCCAGGGTGGGTTGCGTTTCACGGTCAGAGTCTTCCTCCTCCAAAATCAGAGGTGTTGTGTCTTTGACAAATTCGGTCAGCTCTCCGCGGATCAAATCAATGTCGGCTCCACAAGCTTTTAGCGCTTCTTGCGCTGCAGGGTTGTCCATCAATGCCAATAAGAGATGTTCGACCGTCATAAATTCATGCCGATGCTCTCTAGCAAACACAAACGCCGCATTGAGCGTTTGTTCTAAATCTTTATTTAACATACTTCCCCCAATTTCAACCTACGCTGGCTCCATAGAGCACATGAGTGGGTGTTGATGTTTGCGTGCGTACTGATTGACTTGCATGACTTTTGTTTCCGCGATCTCAGCGGTATACACGCCGCACACTGCGCGCCCCTGATAATGAACCGTTAACATAAGCTGATTCGCTTTTTCGCCGTCCATGTTGAAAAACTTGCGCAACACTTCGATGACAAAATCCATTGGTGTGTAGTCGTCATTGTTCAGCATCACCTTATACATCGGCGGCGGCTGCGCTTTCTTGCGCACTTCATCGAGGTGCTTTTGTTTGTCGATGCTGATGGTGTTGTCTTTACTCATACTCTCATAATAGCCATTGGATCGTTAAAAAATAAGCATTTCTTATAACGAATTTGATATTCGCCTTGACATATCGTGGTTAAAATATCTACAGTTTGAGGGTGGTGTTGTGAAGTGACGCACAATTCCTCTCCCTATCTCATTGTGGGGGCTAAAAAGTTCGAGTTCAAGGATTAAGAGGAAGTAGATGTATGGCGGTTGGCAAAGTTAAGTGGTTTAACAACGCGAAGGGTTTTGGTTTCATTGTACCTGAAGATGGTGGAGACGATATTTTCGCCCATTATTCTACCATTCAGATGGAAGGTTATCGTTCGTTAAAAGCGGGACAAGAGGTAACCTACGACGTGCAGGAGGGTCCGAAAGGTCTTCATGCCGAGAATATTGATATACCTGAAAATCCTGAGAGATAGTCTCACCGATACTGAAAAGCCCAGCTTATGCTGGGCTTTTTATTGGTCTTAAATCGCGTTTGTTTACACCGTTGCTAACGCGTCACGCAACAGCTGACTGGGCGACATCGCCTTACTCACTAGCTCTTCATCTGGCATGTAGTAACCGCCAATATCTGTTTCTTTGCCTTGAGTCGCATTGATTTCGTCCAGAATAGCCTGCTCGTTCTCTTTGAGCATTTGCGCCAACGTTGCGAAATGCTTCGCCATCTCAGCGTTTTCGGTTTGATTCGCAAGTGCATCAGCCCAATACATCGCTAGATAGAAATGACTTCCACGGTTATCCAGTTCGCCAGCGCGACGTAGCGGTGACTTTCCGTTGTTTAATAACTGCTCAGTTGCGTTATCTAACGTTTTTGCCAATATCTTTGCGTTCGCATTGTCTTGCTTAATGGCTAAGTCTTCCAGAGAAACGGCTAGCGCTAAAAACTCACCGAGTGAGTCCCAGCGTAAGTGCCCTTCTTCAACAAACTGCTGAACATGTTTCGGCGCCGACCCACCAGCTCCTGTTTCGAACAAGCCACCGCCCGCCATTAGCGGTACGATAGAGAGCATTTTTGCACTGGTTCCCAGTTCAAGAATGGGGAACAAATCTGTCAGGTAATCACGTAGAACATTGCCGGTCACAGAGATTGTGTCCAAACCACGGATAGCGCGCTCCATGCTGTAACGGATCGCGCGAACCGGAGACATGATCTGAATGTCCAGACCCTCAGTGTCGAGTTCCTTCAAGTAGGTGTTCACTTTGCTAATCAATTGAGCGTCATGCGCACGCTCATCGTCCAGCCAGAATACCGCAGGCGTGTCGCTTTGACGCGCACGACGCACAGCCAGCTTCACCCAATCACGAATAGGCTCGTCTTTCGCTTGGCACATACGCCAGATATCGCCTTCTTCAACCTCGTGTTGGATCAACACATTATTGTCCTGATCGATGATGCTGACTTTACCATCACCTTTCATTTCAAAGGTTTTATCGTGTGAGCCGTACTCTTCCGCCTTTTGCGCCATTAAACCAACGTTAGGTACCGAACCCATTGTGGTTGGGTCAAAAGCCCCATGGGTTTTACAGAAGTTAATCACTTCTTGATAAATGGTCGCGTAGGTACTTTCCGGAATAACCGCTTTCGTATCTTTGGGCTTTCCATCTGGCCCCCACATTTGACCCGAATTACGGATCATCGCCGGCATTGACGCATCAACGATAACATCGCTGGGTACGTGCAGGTTTGAAATGCCTTTGTCGCTATTTACCATCGCTATCAAAGGGCGGTCCGCGTAGCATTTATTGATGTCGTGCTGAATTTCTGAGCGCTTAGATTCTGGCAAACTCGCGATTTTGTCGTATACGCTTCCCAAACCATTATTCGGGTTAACACCTAACTCATCGAATAGCTCGCCATACTTATCAAACAAATCTTTATAAAATACTTTGACACAGTGACCAAATACAATCGGGTGCGAGACCTTCATCATGGTAGCTTTAACGTGCAGCGAGAAGAGTACGCCCGTTTGTTTCGCATCTTCAATCTGTTCTTCAAAGAAAGCGCATAGCGCCTTTTTGCTCATGAACATGCCATCGATAACTTCACCTTCCAGCAAATCAACCTTTGGTTTCAGTACGGTTTTATTACCTTGCTTATCTTCAAACTCAATGCGAACGTGCCCAGCTTTTTCCATCGTCATGGATTTTTCATGGCTGTAGAAATCGCCGCCGCGCATATGCGCAACGTGGGTCTGCGATGCCTGACTCCATGCGCCCATCGAATGCGGGTGTTTCTTCGCATAGTTTTTCACTGCCGTTGGCGCACGGCGATCAGAGTTACCTTCACGCAAAACGGGATTCACTGCGCTACCCAAGATTTTGCTATAGCGCTCTTTTATCTCTTTCTGCTCATCATTTTGCGGCGCTTCCGGGTAATCAGGTAAATCATATCCTTTACTCTGAAGCTCTTTAATAGCCGCTCTCAGTTGCGGTATCGATGCACTGATATTAGGCAATTTGATAATGTTTGTATCGGGGTTCTGTGTGAGTTCACCCAATTCCTGAAGCGCATCTTTTACCTGTTTATCTTCAGGCAAACGATCTGAGAAGGCGGCCAAAATACGCCCTGCCAGCGAAATATCGCTCAATTCAACCTCAATGTCGGCGGTTTTCGCAAACGCCTGTATAATGGGTAAAAGAGAATAGGTCGCGAGTAGCGGTGCTTCATCGGTTTTGGTGTAAATGATTTTTGACTTCGATGTCGTCATTCTGAACCTCATGCTCATGGCGCTGTGCGCCGGTTAGATTTCAAGTGGCATAAACGGCATTAGTATAGGGTCGAATTGCGAGGTTACAAGTCATACCATTGTCGCAAAGGCATTCAAGCGCTAAGAAATATCGAGTAGACTGGGTTGCTGACGGTGCGCCTATACACCACTAGCCTCTCACACAAAAAGAAATGATCAGCATGCAGAAACACCGACAGGGTCGCCGCTTTGCGACCAAGAAACCAATCCACACGGCGAATAGAGAAGTACTGCTGTTCAACAAGCCGTTTGATGTTCTCTGCCAGTTTACGGATGACTCGGGCCGTAGAACGCTCAAAGATTACATCGATGTACCCAATGTTTACGCTGCGGGGCGCCTTGATCGCGACTCCGAAGGGTTGTTGTTATTGACTAACGACGGCTCACTGCAACACACACTCACTGACCCGACACAGAAAACATCAAAAACCTACTGGGCGCAAGTCGAGGGCATTCCGCACCCTAAAGCACTGGAAAACTTTGCCAGCGGACTGAAGTTGAAAGATGGCCTGACACGTCCTGCCAAAGTAGAGGTGATACCCGAACCTGAAATCGTGTGGGAACGGACCCCACCGATACGGGAGCGCAAAGCAATACCTACGACCTGGCTGGCCATCACGTTAACAGAAGGCCGCAACCGCCAAGTCCGGCGCATGACAGCGCACATTGGTCACCCTACGTTACGTTTAATCCGCTATCGGATTGGTAGCTGGACAATCGATGGATTGAATTGCGGTGACTGGCGGCGCATATCACTCGGTTAACTTTGGAAATCCCTCGTCAGTTCTGCTAAAATCCCGCGCCTTAAAAAGCCCCGATAGATTGGCCGTTAAATTGAACTTCATGACTGAAAAGAACCCTTCAAATCAACCTTCTCCAGCAATGCAAAAAGTCATTGTTGGAATGTCCGGCGGCGTTGATTCGTCTGTCTCTGCATATCTGCTACAACAGCAGGGCTATCAGGTTGAAGGCGTGTTCATGAAGAACTGGGAAGAGGACGATAACGACGAATATTGTGCGGCTGCCCAAGACCTGGCTGATGCTCAAGCCGTAGCAGATAAATTAGGCATTGAACTGCATACGATCAATTTTGCTGCCGAATATTGGGATAACGTATTTGAGTATTTCCTTGCCGAGTATGCCGCTGGTCGCACGCCTAACCCGGATATCATGTGCAACAAGGAAATAAAGTTCAAAGCCTTTTTGGAGTTTGCCGCCGAAGACTTAGGCGCAGATTATATTGCCACCGGGCACTACGTTCGCCGACGTGAACGGGAGGGAAAATTTCAGTTGCTGCGAGGTTTAGACGGCAACAAAGATCAGAGCTATTTTCTGTATACCTTAAGCCACGAGCATGTGGCTAAAACACTGTTTCCCGTCGGTGAAATCGATAAGCCGCGTGTACGGGAAATTGCCGCAGAACTGGAGCTTGTTACTCATGACAAGAAAGATAGCACTGGGATTTGCTTTATTGGCGAGCGCAAGTTCACAGATTTTCTACGTCAATACTTACCTGCTAAACCGGGGCCTATCGTCAGTGCTGAAGGCGAAACGTTAGGAGAGCATCAAGGTCTGATGTACCACACCTTGGGGCAACGCAAAGGTTTGCATATTGGTGGCTTGAAAGACCATAGCGAAGACCCATGGTATGTTGTCGATAAAGACGTAGCCGGCAATACGCTTATCGTCGGTCAGGGCGCTGATCATCCTCGTCTCTTTTCCAAAGGGCTGATCGCCAATCAACTGCATTGGGTTGATCGCGAAGCGTTAAATGAACCCCTTCGCGCGATGGTGAAAACACGCTATCGTCAGCAGGATATTCCGGCCACACTAGAGCCTCAGGAAGATGGGAGCGTAACGGTGATGTTCGACGAACCTCAAAAAGCCGTCACGCCCGGTCAGTCTGCGGTATTTTATCAGCATGAAGTCTGCCTTGGTGGCGGCATTATTGAGAGTTATATTCGTTAATATGTTAGCCCCCAACATTGAAAACCAACTCGCATTGGCTGGCGTTTGTCAAGCCGCCGCTTTGGTCCAGCAAATCGCAAGAAAAGGTGAGGTTGACATCAAAGCCTTTGAAGCGAGCCTGTCCAGTATTTTGGTTACCAGCCCGGAAAATCCTCAGCAGGTGTTTGGTTCGCTGGATAATCTGGCCATCGGATTTCAAACACTGGTTGCGCAATTGGGCAATAAGCCCGGGAATAAAGACGCTGAGGTGACACGCTATATTGCCAGCGTTTTAGGTCTTGAACGGAAGTTAAGCCGCAACGATAAAGCCATGAACCAGCTCGGCGAACGCATCTCCCACGTACAGCGACAATTAGCGCATGTCGATTTTGAGAATCAGCAGATTATGAGCTCACTGGCTAGCATATACAGTGATGTAGTAAGCCCCTTGGCACCACGAATACAGATTGCTGGCCATCAACAACATTTGGACAAAGTCTCAAACCAGCATAAAGTGCGCGCTCTGCTATTGGCCGGCGTGAGAGCCGCAGTGATGTGGCGACAAATGGGTGGCAAACGTCGCTATATTCTATTTAAACGTAAACATATTCTAGCGTCTGCTGTTCAAGCGCTAAGACTGATCAACTAACTTCGGAGAACCTTGTGACGTTATCATCACTCACCGCCATTTCGCCTATTGATGGGCGCTATGCCAGCAAAACAGACGCATTGCAGTCCTTATTTAGCGAGTATGGGTTGTTAAAGTTCCGAGTCGTTGTTGAAGTGCGCTGGTTACAGTTTCTTTCACAATTGGATGACGTTAAGGAAGTACCAGCCTTCAGCGAGTCAGCAAATCAGCATCTCGATCACATAGTAGAAAGCTTTGACGTTTCTCATGCCGAACGCATCAAGCAGATTGAGCGTACCACCAATCACGATGTGAAAGCGGTCGAGTATTTTCTAAAAGAGCAAGTAGCCGACATTCCAGAATTAAATGCGGTCAGTGAGTTTATCCACTTTGCGTGTACATCAGAAGACATCAACAACCTTTCACATGCCTTGATGCTTAACACTGCACGTCACGATGTGCTGTTGCCTTTGCTCGACACCATTATTGGCGAACTTCGCCGTCTTGCAAATGAGCTAAAAGCCGTACCGATGATGGCACGAACGCATGGTCAACCGGCTTCGCCAACCACCATGGGCAAAGAGATGGCGAATGTCATGATGCGTCTGGCGCGCCAGCGCGAACAAATCGCCAAGGTTGAGATTTTAGGTAAAATTAATGGCGCAGTCGGCAATTATAACGCGCACCTTTCGGCCTATCCCGACACAGACTGGCATGCTGCCTCAAATGCATTTGTGACCTCATTGGGCATTCAGTGGAATCCCTATACAACACAGATAGAGCCGCACGATTACATTGCGGAACTGTTTGACGCCATTGCACGCTTCAACACGATATTGATCGATTTCGACCGAGATATTTGGGGTTACATTGCCCTTGGACACTTTAAACAGAAAACCGTTGCGGGTGAGATTGGCTCCTCAACGATGCCACACAAAGTGAACCCCATTGATTTTGAGAATTCAGAGGGTAATCTTGGGCTGGCAAATGCGCTGTTCAACCATTTATCAGCTAAGTTGCCTATCTCACGCTGGCAACGTGATTTGACCGACTCTACCGTACTGAGAAACTTAGGCGTAGGCTTGGGGTACTCTCTGATCGCCTATCATGCGACGCTTAAGGGGATCAGTAAACTCGAAGTTAACGCTTCGAGCTTAGACAACGAGCTGGACTCAAATTGGGAGCTTCTTGCCGAACCGATCCAAACGGTCATGCGCCGATACGGAATTGAAAAGCCTTACGAAAAATTGAAAGAACTGACTCGTGGTAAGAAAGTCAATGCACATGCTATCGCTGAATTTATCGACCAGCTTGACCTGCCTGACCATGCCAAAGCCCAGCTAAAAGCGTTGACACCGGCGAATTATATTGGCGATGCAATACGGCTAACTGACCAGTTGTAAGGTAACGTCTTCCCCACTACGCTTGCATAAACATCGGCAGGGAGGCCGTTGTGAACTTCTCATCCTATGAGATTTACACGCACAGGGAGCACAAACCATCGTGTCGGCACAAATGATCGCAACGCTTAAAACCACACGGCAGCATCTACACAGCGTGGTAACACTGTTAGTGTGTGTTGGTGTTGGCTGTCAAATCCTTTTAGCGCTAATTATTCAGCCGCCATACAGCGTAGCGATTGCACTTAGCGGGGTTGCGCACATGCTAATGTTTGGCAGTGCGCTACTTTTAGTTCACAGAGAAGCCCTCCGCATAGCGCGGCGCATTACACTAGTCAGCTACCTCACCTATCTCACCAGTGTGTGTATTTTATGGCAAAGCAACTATCACACGCATTGGTTCATGTTATTAGGTGTTTTCATTGCGTGTTATCTCTATGCCGGTGATACCACTAAGCGCTTGATCGTTCCTGTCAGCGCCTATGTTGCTGCATTTGTGGTGTTTGAATTACTCTACACCGGTTGGGTTCCGGCCTCACTTTACAGTATGTTGCTAAGCGCATGGCCGCCAATACACAGTCACGTTAAACCTTTTGTCAGTTTTTCCAATGCGCTGCTGTTACTCATTACGTGCACCAGTGTCGCATTTAGTGTGCGCCATTTGATCACGCTCCGCTGGAAGCAACTAAACGCGCTTCACCAACAATCATACGGTGTGCTTAGGCAAATATTGCCAGCGAACATTCACTTGAATGACACCCGTTCTACCCCCGAGACGATCCAATGCCCACAAGCCGTTGTCATGTTTATCGATATGTCGGGTTACAGTACGTTCGCTGCCAAACATAGCCCTGTACAGAGCATGCAATTGTTGCACGACTGCTTCTGTGCTTTCGATGATGAAATCGTTCAGGCGGGTGCGGAACGTATTAAAACCAACGGCGATCAATACATCGCCGCTATTGGACTCAACACCAAAGGGTCAACGGGTGCGCCGGGCCCCTCAGTTCAAGCAAATGCAATCGCTTTATGCCGCGCTGCCCTGTCTATCGTCGACGCATTTGGTCAAATAGCCCACAATTCAGGGTTCGATTCGTCTTTGCGAATTGGTATTGCTTGTGGCTCGGTATCGGCCGGTGTAATCGGCAAACTGCGCCCGCACTGGGATATTTGGGGTGTTTCGGTGATCAGAGCCGCGCGACTGGAGCAAACCTGCCCACACAATCAAGTTCACATTTGTGCCAATACCGCCGCATTGATCACGTTGGAAATTGCCGTTAAGAATCATGGTAAAATTCCGCTCAAAGGCTTGCCCCTCACAACAAGCTACCTTATTCGCCGCCACATAGCAGATACCCAATGAATTTAATCGATAAAGACTTTAACGTTCAGCATTTTCTCACCCAGCACTGGCAACAAAAGCCTGCTGTACTGAGGAACCTTATTCACCACTTTAGGGATCCGTTAGATGAACATGAACTGGCTGGATTAGCCATGCAGCCGGATGTAGACAGCCGCATCGTGTCACGAACAGCGACGGGGCAGTGGAAAAACACCTCTGGTCCATTCGATGGATTCGAATCGGTGTGTATTGACCAGTGGAGTTTATTGGTCCAATCCGTCGACCGGCATATCGGTGAAGTGGATGACCTGATCGAGCAATTCACTTTCATACCTTACTGGCGTATGGATGACGTCATGGTAAGTTTCAGTGTTGCAGGCGCTGGTGTCGGCGCGCACATTGACCAATACGATGTATTTCTTATCCAAGGTAAGGGGCAGCGTCGTTGGCAGATAGGCGAACCGGGAGACTACCAGGAAGTGAACCGTGACGGGCTACGTCAGATCAACGAGTTTACTCCGATCATTGATGTGATCACGCAGCCAGGCGATATTATTTACATTCCGCCCGGTTGGCCGCATCGGGGTGAAACGATACATGATGCTCTGACATACAGCATTGGTTTTCGTGCACCGGACAACGAGCAACTGATCGCCGCGTTACATGACAACCTTTTTGAGCAGCAAGGCAAAAACAGCCGTTTTACCGACCCACACCGGGAAGCAACCATGCATCCAGCCTGTGTCGATAATGGCGACATCGAACGTTTAAAACAGCTCATGATAGAGGCCGTCAATCGCCCAGAGACTGAAGAGATGCTCATGCGTTTTCTGAGTGAGCAGTCCCTTGATATTGAACCTTTGGCCCCCTCGCCGGAGTCACGTTCCGACTTAGAAATGCACTTACCCCACCGCATCACGGTGTGTCGAAACGAAGCGGTGAGGCCCCTCTATAGAGCTAAACAGAGCGGCGCTACCTTCGTTTTCTACATCGACGGTGTCGGGTTTGAATGCTCAGCGGGTCTTAAACACATCGTTGAGCCTTTACTGAATCAACCACTGACTGAAACAAAGTTGGCAGTAACCGACCCCTACTTTGCAGAATATTGCTCACTACTACGATCTTTGGCTGAGCAAGGCTTCTATTTTGTTGACTAGGACTGAGAGGCCCAGAGTTTGTCTTGCGATTGCAGTTCAAACAAGCCTTCAGCGCGGGCCTCTAGTAACTGGGCATACTCGGTTTGTGTTGCGTCGTTGGCGGCTTCCGAACGAATGTTCTCGGCTTTCAACTGCCATTTGAGCGCAAAGTGACGTAAGGCACTACGCGCATCTTCAGCCACACTGCTGGGCAAGTAATCGACCGGCAAGTCGCCGCTGATAACCCAGTATTGTTTTTGATTGTTCGCGTTAATCTTCCAAATAGCCACAAAAGGTGCCATGTAACGGCTATCTTCCGCCACCACGGATTCAAATAAGACACCATTCTCAGCCAAGTGTTTATTCGCTTTTTGAAATTGTGTTCTGACCCACTCACCCAATTGCTCCTGGTTTTGAGGCGCTTGTTGCTGTTCCATGTTAATGTCCTTAATCGTTGTTATAGCTTGTGCTCAGCGGAGGAATTTGTCGCCTGTTTCGCGTGTTTTATATGCGCGGTTAGCACTTGTAAGGGATGTTTCGGTTTGAAGCCATCAAACCGATTAACCTGGCTACGACAGGAGTAGCCGGTTGCTAATAGAGTGTTATGCGCTGCGTGCTGCACCACGTCGCGCCAACTTAAATCGTAGATATTGCGACTGTTTTCGAATTGTTCCGCTTCGTGACCATAAGTTCCCGCCATGCCACAGCAACCGACGGCAGTCGATTGCAGCGTTAAGCCGGCTTGTTTAAATATGTTTTGCCACTGGCGCTCTGCCGCAGGAAGCGCGGTTTTTTCAGTGCAGTGCGACAGTAGTAGGTAGGGTGTCGTTGGCGATTTTTCGTCACCGCTATCAGCTAATCGACTTGCCACAGCGGGGTTGCTCAGTGCGTCGGTAAGCCACTCCTGTACCGTGAGCACTTCAAATTCACCGCGCTTATCGCCTAACGTTTTTTTGTATTCATCGCGATAACACAGTACCAATGAGGCATCCACGCCCACCATCGGCACGCCCAGTAGCGCAATTTCGTTAAGAAATGTGGACGTGGCCTGAGCGGTGCGCTCAAAGCGTGACAGAAAGCCTTTAACGTGCTGAGGTTTACCATTGGGTTTAAATGGCAATAGCACGGGCGTCAGACCCAATGCACTGATTAACGTTGCAAACTCAGCGACGACCTCTGCATCGTAGAAGGAGGTGAACGGATCCTGAACGATAATCACATGCTGTTGACGTGCGCCTTCATCTAAACGACGCAATTCGCCAAGCGTTACACGATTATCTAACGACTTCATCTGCTGTTGTAACGATGGCGACGAGATGAGCGGCGTATCGACATAACCGATGCTTTTTTTAAGTAACGTTTGCATCCAGCTCTGGCGCAAAAACGCATTAAAAAACCCAGGTGCTTTTGCCATTATCGGCGCGATCTGCTCAACATTGGCAACGAAGTGATCTTTTAACGGTCGCAAATAACGCTGGTAATAAATTGAAAGAAACTTGGCTCTAAAATCGGGGACGTCAACGCCGACAGGACATTGGCTACTGCATGATTTGCACGCCAAGCACCCGTTCATAACCTCTAACACTTCATGAGAAAAATCCTGCGTGCGGCTACGCGAATTTATCCAGCGCTCCCACAGCGATGTAGAGAAAGACTCAGCATCGAGTTTATCAGGTGTGACACCTTGTTGATTCAGTAAGCGCAGCCATTCTCTGATCATGCCTGCTCTGCCTTTGGGGCTATGCCGGCGATCTTGAGTGACTTTGCTTGACGGGCACATCGGCGATGTCGTGTCGTAATTAAAACACAGCCCATTGCCGTTACAACTCATGGCGGGCTCAAACGTTTGCTTAAACTGAATGGGAATTGTCTTATCCAGATGCGCTCGCTTTGGTCCTGCCACTTTAACCAGCGGTTCGTTGGAATGAATGGGTGTGCATATCTTGCCCGGATTCATTTGGTTATGGGGATCAAAGGCTGTTTTGAGTTTGCGCAATTCCGTAAAGAGCTCATCACCAAAAAATGCCGGTCCGTACTCACTGCGATAGCCTTTGCCATGCTCTCCCCACATCAGCCCGCCGTATTGTGCAACGAGTGTAACCACTTGGTCTGACAAGGTTAGCATTAACTTTTCCTGAGCGGGGTCGCACAAATCTAACGCGGGGCGAACATGCAAAACGCCAGCATCAACGTGACCGAACATACCGTAGTGCAAACCGTGTGAATCTAAAAGAGCGCGGAAATCCATAATAAAATCGGCGAGGTTTTCGGGGGGTACCGCAGTGTCTTCGGCGAAGGCGATGGGTTTCTGACTCCCTTTTGTCTTGCCCAAAAGGCCTACCGCTTTTTTGCGCATGGCATAAATCTTTTGAATTTCTGCCGTGTCAAAGGTGATTTGATAGCCAATCACTCCATTGCTTTCATCGTTGATGGCACGATCCAGTGTGGTTTTCAACGCGTCGATGCGAGACTCTATGTCTTCAAGCGATTCGCTATTATACTCAACCATATTCAGGCCCATCACCGACTTATTTGGTACATCTTTGATTAGGTCGCTGATGCTGTGCCAGATGATGTCGGTACGGGCCAAATTGAGCACATTACTGTCGACGGTTTCGACCGATGTTGCCTGCGCCTCAACCATTGCCGGAGCATGCCTGAGTGCAGATTCAAAACTGTCATATTTTATGTTGATCAGCGCTTTGTGCGTTGGGATAGGCGTAATATCCAAAATCGCCTCAGCCACAAATGCCAGTGACCCTTCTGAACCTGTGATCACGCGGGTTGCATCGATCGCGCTGAGGTCATCGGATGCCGCATGCTCCAAATCATAGCCCGTCAGAAAGCGGTTCATACGTGGAAATTTGGCTAAAATTGCATCGCGTTTGCCAATACAGGTATCAACCAACTGAGCATAAATGCCTTTCGCTGTATCGGTTAGCCCCTGCTGCTGTACCTGCCCCAGTTCGCTATCCACTTTTCTGGGCGCTGTTTTGAATACTTCACCATTGGCCAGCACCGCAGTAATGCCCAGTACGTGGTCGCTGGTCTTGCCGTACACCAGTGAACCCTGACCTGACGCATCCGTATTGATCATACCGCCGATAGTGGCGCGATTACTGGTTGACAGGTCTGGCGAAAAGAAAAAACCAAACGGGCGTAAATAATCGTTCAGTGCATCCTTCACAATCCCGGCCTGCACCTTAACCCAACGCTGCTCCACATTGATTTCCAGCACTTGATCCAGATAACGGCTGATATCAACGACGATGCCATTGGTGAGTGATTGCCCATTGGTACCGGTTCCACCACCGCGAGCTGAAAACTTGATGCTGGGGTTCTGCGCTGCCAACTGGCCTATCTGCACGATATCATCGACACTGCGCGGATACACAACGGCTTGTGGCATAGCCTGATAAACCGAGTTATCGGTCGCAACAGCAAGACGACTCGAGTAGCTTGATTCTATGTCGCCTGAAAACGGACTGCGCGACAACGCATCCAGAAAGGCAAGATACTGACTGTCTAAGCCAGACTCAGGTGATATGGCAGGTAAAATCAAACGCTTTCGCTCCCGAAAATGAGGCGCAATTATACAGTGCGGCAGATTAATAACCAAGTGACGAAGCGGCGGAGCGCGCAACAATTAGAAACAACTTAACCGTACGCATGACTGTTGCCACCACTATACTGACTTAGTTAATACGAGAGACCGTTCAAAAGGGGTACAAATGAATAAAACATTGAGAACCATCGGCGGCGCTGCGCTATGCATCACGGGTGTCATATTTACTGTGATACCGGGGTCAATTTTATTGGTTATTGCAGGGTTGGTTTTGCTGAGTATGGATCACCTTGCGGCACGCAAAGTCTTAAAGCGCACTCAGCGCTCCATGACGCGAAGCGCTGCGTGGCTTGATCGTTGGTTGCTAAGTCGTCGTTAAAAAAAACGCAACCGGTTGGTTGCGTTTTTTGCGATGAAAAGGCTGCTTGCTATGCGTGTTTTTCAGCCAGATACAGCCAGGTTTCAACCACTGTATCAGGATTAAGTGACACGCTGTCTATACCTTGCTCCACCAGCCAGGCCGCCAAGTCTTCGTGGTCAGATGGGCCCTGACCACAAATACCAACATACTTGCCACGTTTCTTGGCTGCTTGAATAGCCATCGCTAATAACGCTTTCACGGCTTCGTTGCGTTCATCAAACAAATGCGCAATGACGCCTGAATCTCGGTCTAACCCTAAGGTTAACTGCGTTAAATCGTTTGAACCGATAGAGAAGCCGTCGAAGATATCCAAGAATTTATCGGCCAGTAGGGCATTAGAAGGTAATTCACACATCATAATAACGCGTAATCCGTTTTCACCCTGCTTCAAGCCCTGTTCGGCCAGTAGCTCAATAACTTTCTCACCCTCTTCCAAGGTCCGAACGAAGGGGATCATAATCTCGACATTGGTCAAGCCCATGTCGTTTCGAACACGCTTAATTGCCTCACACTCCAAGGCAAAACAGTCTCTGAAATCTTCCGAGATGTAACGGCTTGCCCCACGGAAACCCAACATCGGATTTTCTTCATCCGGTTCGTATTGGAAACCACCGACCAAGTTGAAATATTCATTCGACTTAAAGTCTGACATGCGCACAATCACTTTTTCAGGTGAGAATGCCGCACCGATGGTTGATATACCTTCAACCAACTTCTGGATGTAAAACTCAACAGGTGATTCGTAGCCGGCAATCATTTCACTGATTTCCGCTTTCAAATCATCAGGCTGTTCCTCAAAATTTAACAGCGCCTTCGGATGCACACCAATCATACGGTTAATGATAAATTCAAGACGTGCAAGGCCCACACCAGCGTGCGGTAAGCGGGCAAAATCGAAAGCTCGATCTGGATTACCGACATTCATCATCACTTTAAGCGGTAGATCCGGCATAGAGTCAACACGCGATGTTACTACATCAAACTCCAGCGCTTGATTGTATATGTAACCCGTGTCGCCCTCAGCACAGGACACCGTGATTTTGTCACCATTTTTAATCGCTTGAGTCGCATCTGCACAGCCCACAACCGCAGGTATACCAAGCTCTCGCGCGATGATCGCAGCATGGCATGTACGCCCGCCTCGGTTAGTTACAATCGCAGCCGCTTTCTTCATGATCGGCTCCCAATCTGGGTCGGTCATGTCAGTCACTAACACATCGCCTGGCTGGATTTTGTCCATTTCTTCAATGGAGCCAAGCACCTTAGCCACACCCGCACCAATCTTATGACCAATAGCACGGCCTTTACACACGATCCCAGCATTACCTTTAAGCTGGAAACGCTCAATCACTTGCGCGTCTTCTCGGCTACGCACCGTTTCTGGGCGAGCCTGAACGATATATAACTTTCCGTCAGTGCCATCTTTGGCCCATTCGATATCCATCGGACGTTTGTAATGCTTTTCTATGATCTGTGCTTGCTTAGCAAGCTCCATCACTTCTGCATCGTTCAAGGAAAACTGCAACGACTGCTCTTTGGGAATATCAACGATTTCCACTTGCTTGCCGTGTTCGACCGCATCTGAATAAATCATTTGTGTGAGCTTACTGCCCAAATTGCGACGCACAATGGCAGGTTTACTGGCATTTAATGTTGGCTTGTGCACGTAAAATTCATCGGGATTTACCGCCCCCTGCACCACCATTTCGCCCAAGCCATACGAACTGGTGATGAATACCACATCTTCAAAACCGCTTTCGGTATCAATAGTAAACATGACACCAGAGGACGCAATATCGCTACGTACCATGCGCTGAATACCCGCTGACAACGCCACACCTTTGTGATCGTATCCCTGGTGCACGCGATACGAAATAGCCCGGTCGTTAAACAATGAGGCAAACACATGCTTAATGGCTACCATCACCGAATCATAGCCTTTCACATTCAAAAACGTTTCTTGCTGGCCTGCAAACGAGGCGTCTGGCATATCTTCGGCGGTCGCAGATGAGCGTACTGCAAACGAAGCTTCGTCGCCCGCATCGCCCTGTAATTCAGCAAATGCGGAACGAATAGCATCTTCTAGCTCGGGTTGAAATGGGGTTTCGATGATCCAATCACGTATTGTCTTGCCGGCTTGCGCCAAGGCATTTACGTCTTCGACATCGAGAGAATCTAGCAATTCGTGGATACGGGCCTCAAGACCGCTTTGTTCTAAAAATTGATTGAATGCTGACGCGGTGGTCGCGAATCCACCTGGCACTTGCACACCGGCGTTGGCTAAGTTGGATATCATTTCACCTAAAGAGGCGTTCTTGCCGCCCACTCTACCAACGTCGTCCATTCCCAACTGTTGATACCAAAGTACGTACTCTTGCACCTGTAAAGCCTCCGGCTGTTATTGCTAAATTGTAGGTTTTTTGTGTTTTTGTTGCCGCCTAGATAAAGTAAATTCATGCTAAGACTGGCTTTTTCTCGGGGGGATTTTAGAATGCCGGTCATCACAAAGTAAAATTTTATTTACTTCTGTAATAAATTTACAACAATGTTAAGGAGATGTTGTGCGCACTGCATACTATATATCTGATGGTACAGCCATTACTTCTGAGGTTTTTGGCCACGCGCTTCTGTCTCTGTTCCCAATGAAATTTACTCACAAAACCATCCCGTTTGTGGAAACCGAACAACATGCGCACGAAGTGTTAACAAAAATTTCTGAAAGTTTTCAAGAAAATGGTGAGCGTCCACTGGTGTTCTACACCATAGTGAACACAGATGTTCGTAAAATAATCTCGTCGTCAGTGGGAATAAACTACAATTTTCTCGATCAATTCGTGGCGCCGCTGGAAAAAGTGCTGGGGGTTCCCTCAAAACCTGAGAAGCACCGTACACACAGTATTCACGAAACCACTTACGATATTAGAATTGAGGCGGTTAATTACGCCCTGGCGAATGATGATGGCTCTAACTTGAAGAACTATCACGAGGCCGATTTAATTTTGGTGGGTGTATCGCGCTCGGGTAAAACACCGACAAGCCTTTATCTGGCGCTGCAATACGGTATTAAAGCGGCGAACTACCCGTTCACTGAAGAAGACATGGGCGATATTTTGAAACTGCCGCCCGCGCTACGCCGCTTCAAAGATAAGCTCTTTGGCTTAACTATCCATCCTGAGAGATTGCATCAGATACGTTCTGAGCGGCGCGCTAACAGCCGTTATGCGTCTATGCAGCAGTGTCGGATGGAACTTCGTGAAGTCGAAAATTTATACCGCAAGGAGAAAATACCGTTTCTGAACAGTACAAAATTTTCGATTGAGGAGATCTCAGCGAAAATCTTAGCAACCACAGGCTTACAACGCCGCAAATACTAAATAGTTAATCAGGTTTTTCAACAGGCGGCTTGGGACGGCCGCCAGTGACCTTATCCGCACGTCCTTCCTGTTTCGCTTTTTCCGCACGGCGTTTACGCACTTCTTTTGGATCAGCAATCAACGGGCGATAAATTTCAACTCTATCGCCGTTAGACAACACATCCGTTAGCTTCGCCGTTCGGTTCCATACACCCACTTTGTTTTGAGACAAATCAATATCCACGAAGGTCTTTAAAATACCTGAGGCTTGGATAGCTTCCTCGACGGTTGCGCCTGCATCAATGCGGATCTCAAGTAACGCCTGCTTTTCTGGCAACGCGTAGGCCACTTCTACCGTGATTTGCTCAGCCATGTGAATAAACCTGCTTGGCACGTGCGGTGAATGCATCGACCATATTCGCCGCAATACTGTTAAACACCTTCCCAAACGCCAATTGAGTGAGGCGGCTATTAAATTCAAACTGTAAATTGAGCTCGATCTTACAGGCTGATTCATTTAGGGGCGTAAACACCCAACCGCCACTTAACGCCGAAAACGGCCCATCCACTAACGACATATCAATGCGCTGGTTTTTCACCCAATGATTGCGCGTGGTGAACCACTGCTTGATACCCGCTTTTGAAATTAACAATGATGCTTGCATGGCATCGTCAGAATGCTGATCGATTCGGCTGTCAGCACAACCGGGTAAAAATTCAGGATAAGACTCGACATCATTGACGAGGTCGAACATTGATGCCGCGCTAAATGCGACAAGCGCACTGCGCTGAACTTGGGCCATGCGGCTCCTTAAAATCACGTTTTAATACACTGGGTAAAAGTTTATCACGAAATTTTTAGATAAAAACCGTTAACAGGTTGTGTGGGTCGTATATAATGCGCGGCTTATGAATAAGAAAAAACAATCTCCGGGCAACATTGCCCAAAATAAAAAAGCCCGTCACGAATTTAGTTTAGAAGACAAATTTGAAGCAGGGCTTGAGCTGCAAGGCTGGGAAGTCAAAAGTATTCGCGCTGGCAAGGCGAGTATCAGCGAATCGTATGTCACCATCGATAAGGGTGAAGCGTATCTTCTTGGCTGTCGCATACAGCCGCTCAATCAGGCTTCCAGCCACGTGATTTGCGACCCTGAGCGCCCTAAAAAACTGCTTCTGAAAAGGCGCGAGCTCGACAAACTGATGGGCGCACGTGATCGCCAAGGCTACTCAATTGTCGCCACGTCAATGTATTGGAAAGCGTGTTGGGTAAAAGTCGAAATTTATCTGGCTAAAGGTAAACAGGCTCACGATAAGCGCGATACGGTGAAAGACCGTGACTGGGCACGCCAAAAAGAACGTATGATGAAACACAGCGCCTAGCTGGCGCTGTGTTGACTGTGTTTGATGACATTACGCCGGTAACGTTTGGTCAATCTGGCCGTGCGCCATCGATCAATAATCAGTGTCCATAACGGGCTGTCATTTTTTGAGGGTGATTTCTGTTGGCTTAATCGCCTGAGCTGGCGTTTGATCAAGGCCATCGTCGCCAATCCAGTCAACGCTTTATCTTTCCATTGTACTGTCGGTAAAGCGCAATCGGGCGCTTCACCGCGCTGCCATTTTGCCACTAAATCCGGTTGATAAGCCAGTGCACTTGCCATGCCGACTAAATCGATACCCCCATCGATGACTTGCTTGGCGGTTACCAACCGAGATATCCCGCCCGTGGTCATTATTGGCAGCGAGGTGTTGGCGGCAATGGCTTGTGCAAATGTTAAAAAATACGCTTCTCGCGCCAGTGTACGATCATCCGCTGAACGACCTTGCATGGCAGGTGCCTCATAACTACCGCCTGACAATTCGACAAAATCGACAGCCAACTCACTGAGTTGCGAGACGACTACCTGTGCATCGTCGATATCAAATCCGCCGCGCTGGAAGTCTGCTGAGTTAAGCTTAACTGATACACTAAAGCCCTGCCCGCATGCACGGTTTATCTCACCGACAATGTCGCACAGCAGGCGCGCACGATTTTCAATCGACCCTCCCCACTTATCATCGCGTTTATTCGTTAGCGGCGAGAGAAATTGGGACAGTAAATAACCGTGTGCCGCGTGGATCTGTACTCCATCAAACCCGGCTTGTTGCGCACGTTGTGCCGTTGTAGTGAAGCGTTTAATCACATCGGAAATTTGCGCATCAGTCATGGTGGTTGGTTGCGCAAACAAACCTGAATGCTTACCCATATTTAAGGCAACGTTCGACGGCGAAAGTACTTTCCCCCCCATACTTTTGAAAACCTGACGGCCCGGATGGTTAATTTGCATCACAATTTTACCGCCATTGTAATGCACCGTTTCAGCCAAACGGCGAAATGGCGTTAGTTCACTTTGCTCAATTAAGGCCACGCCCCCCGGGCCAGTCATGGCGTATTCATCCACCATGACATTGCCGGTTAAGATCAGGCCCACACCACCTTTTGCCCACGCTTCATAGAGGTTAAACAACGCACTATCCGGCTGCTGTTGCGCATTGGCTAAATTCTCTTCCATTGCGGCTTTTACAAACCGATTTTTTATCGTCAATCCGCTGGGTAGCGTGATTGGCCTAAATACATCTGACATGCCATTCTCTCTCGCAGTTGGGGTGTGGTAGCATAAGTCTAAAGTCTACTTTAAGGTCAATAGCCGCATGAAAATTGGTGAGTTAGCGCAGCGCGTTGGGATTGAACCATCAGCCATCCGTTATTACGAGGGCGTGGGCCTGTTACCTAAAGCGGACCGCACAGCATCTGGCTACCGGCAGTACACTCAACAAGCGGCTGAGCGACTCATGCTAATCAAATTGGCCAAACAGTTTGGATTTTCTTTGACGCAATTGTCCGATTTGCTCGCACCTGCGGTTTCACCGCATCAAGATCCGAATGAAAGCGAACTCGACCATGAGAAAATTCTTACCTTATTAGCGCAGCAAGCACAGGAGATTGAAAATACGGTAGCCGCGCTAGAACAAAAACGCCAGACACTTAATCACCTGCACCACGTATTGTCGGCAACGTGGCACAGCGGCCAATGCGTTAATATGGCTGATATACAAAGACTGCTGCGTAGTAAAAGCACATAAGTGCGTTTAACCAATTATTTATGGCGATAGGGATTACGAACGCGTTGATTAATGTTATTATACGCCCGTTAGCGATAACACACCTTTACGGGGCTGATTAGGATTCGACAGGACTTGAGACGCTTTAGGTGCATGCAGAGGAGCGGTTTGCCTCTTAAAAAGCCGCAATTAAATAGTCGCAAACGACGAAAACTACGCACTAGCCGCTTAATACCCGGCATAGGCCCTTCTACCCCAGCCTCTGTCCACTAGGCGGGGAATTGGAAGGTCATAAAAGTGGAATAGCGAGGGAAACTTGTCTAAGGTTGAACCGCGAAATAGTATTAGGCCAGCTGCAAGGGAATCCTGTTTGTCGGAGTCCCAAGTAGTTAAATAAAAGACAAAATAAGCATGTAGTACCGACGGTTGACACTTTCTGGACGCGGGTTCAAATCCCGCCAGCTCCACCAAACATATATCCAAGGGCGTTTTTTACGCCCTTTTTTATTGCTTCAGTTAAAAATATGATTGCCTTCCTACCGACTAATGCAGTCAATCATAGTCTTAACTTTCTTTGAAATAACTCGTCGTGCAAAGGGCTTCACCGATATCGTTAGTGATTGTGATGCCCAATTGTTTCTCCCTTATCGTTGTAAAACCCGCTGGCACCATGTTCTATGAAGCCCTGCGTTACCATTTGTGTTAAAAATGGATCTGTGTGATCATCGCCGATATCAGCAAAATCTGTTACATAATAATTATGCCTCGTTTCAAAAAAGGCATTAATTTTATCTACATCACTTTCGACACTTTCAAGTGTCCATACGACAGATTGATTTCCTTTTTTTATGTGGAACTGCTTTATCAGTTTCTGGTTTGTTAGCCAATTGAGCGTCAGTGTCGTATCCCCAATATGCGCTACTTTCTGAGCTAATTTACATTCGGATGCAATCGTTGACTCCTGACCATAATTAGTCATTTTAGATAGAACAGAATCAGAAATTAATTGATAGCGATTCGACCAATCGGTTTCGCGTTTCCCGTGCACGGTTTCGCCTGGTTGGTACTCAATAGCGCGTTCAAAGTGATCAAAAAAGCGAATAGGTTTCAATCGGTTTCCTTTTATCAATTGCCATGCTTCGGTGATCCCTGTTTGAGGATATTGATGTGCTACTTCCTTTCCTTTTCTCCAAAGAATTAAGGAAGTCTCTTTAACGTTTCCAGCGCTGTCGTTAGTCTCAATTTTATAGTTCGCTCGCAAAAATTCGGGATTCTCAACAATGCAATCGTTAGTTACGTTGGCCGATGCTGCAATGGGAGAAACTACCGCGGAGATGGTCGGGACAGCCAATGTGAATACTAATCGAAGGGAGAACAGATTTTTCATGTTTTACTCCATAAAAATTGAGGGGCATTGCACCAATGCCCCTCCGTTGTCAGACAAATAGATTATTCAACTACCGCATTCGCTTTTGTGACCAAGTCACCGGCAAATGCCATAACATGAAACACCATGCTCTGTTCGTTTGTGCCATTAACCAACAGTGCACCAGGACCCTTCGCATAAATACCTATGTCTTCACCCGAGTGCGTCTCAGCGCTTAGTGGTATCAATGCTTCTTGGTGGAAACCCGTTGATCGGGTATCAACCTCTGTTAGATCCTTACGCCCTGTATCAGCATCAAAGGCATACGTTGCATCAGCATTGGTTTCATCGCCGAAGTCTCTGAAGCCACGTCCATTAGTATACCCAAGGGTTGTGAATGGCATGCCATCTGCAGCAACAGCTGGTGTTTCAGAACCTACACCAACAACTTTACCTAGAATTGGATTACCACGTTTTGGGTAACCCGCAATGGTGAAAACATGGCCATGATCGGCAGTGACTATGATTAAGGTGTCTTCGTCGCTGGTTAATGAATCGGCAACTTTTACGGCTTCTGCAAATGCAATAGTGTCCGTCAATGCACCATAAGCACTACCTGCGTGATGTGAATGATCGATGCGACCCGATTCAACCATGAGAAAGAAACCTTCATCATTATTGTTTAGTATATTAATTGCTGTTTCCGTCATTTCTGCAATCGACGGCTCACCCGCTATGTCGTTGCCGCGATCTGCGTCGTATTGCATATGTGACTCATTAAACAGCCCAAATAAACGCTCGGTTGTCTCAGTATTGATGGTGTCGAAACCCGCTTGGTCAAAGACATAAACTCCACTAGGATAGTTTGCTTGCCATTCCGCCGTTAAATCACGGTTATCGGTACGATCACCTTCCGTAGAGCTCGCTGCATCAGGACTATTAAAAGCTGGATCACGTGGTAAGAAATGTCTGCGACCACCGCCCATTGCGACTTCAATTCCATCAACGTCAAGCCCGTTATATCGTTCTTCGAGATAAGTCTCAAAATTGATAAGTTGGTCAGCTATATCCATACAGCCAGCTGTAATAGCATCTGCTGGCATATCTGAGTTGTCTTCCCAGTTACGATCAGCAGATTTTGCGTAAGTGGCTGCGGGTGTGGCGTGCGTGATCCGTGCTGTCGATATGATACCTGTGGACTTGCCTGCAATTTCAGCAAGCTCTAATGCGGTAACCAATTCATTGCCAGACACAGTAGTACAATCCCCGCGTTGAATATCTTCATCTACGCCTATCGTACCAACATCTGTTTTCACACCGCTCATCATTGCAGTCATAGTGCCCGCGGAGTCGGGTGTTTGAGCATCAACATTGTATGTTTTGGCCAATCCCGCGAATGGAAAATCGTCAAAACTAAGTTGATTTTCTTCGCCTTGTTGGCCCTTCATTTGGCCTTCAAGAATACGTGCGGCGGTAACAGTGGAAACCCCCATTCCATCGCCAACAAACAAAATCACGTTTTTTGCATTACCTCGAAGGGTGCTAATTGTAGCCTCAAGACTGGCGTCGGGTTCAATTGCGATTTGATTCACACTCACAGAATTCAACGCAGCAGAATTCGTAGTCTGTCCAGTGGCAGCTAACCAAACCTGCTTTGCTTCTTCAATCTCTGCACTGCCTTCCATGTACCAAGCATTGTTCAAATTAGCGAGTATTTCTCCAGAACTTACTGCGGTCACACCGGGTGCGCAAACGTAGTTTGTGTCATCGATTTCATCTGAACTCAGCATGCCATCGCCATTAACATCGAGACCAGAATCGAACTGTACACCACTGTTTGGACAATTTAAGTCACCCACAGCAAGAGCGGTTTGCATCGTTAAACTTTGTAAACCCGCAGCACCATCTTGACCAGGTGAGCCATCTTGCCCTGGTGCACCAGCCTGACCTGGAGCACCGTCTTCTCCATCGTCACCCTCTAAAAAGCAACCTGATAAACCCGTTAGGGCAATCGCTATAATACTTAGTCTGAATAATTTCATTTCGATTCTCACTTATTCTTCGATTAACCCTAATGCCTGATTCATAACATGGAAAACCATGTTCTGTTCGACTACGCCTTGAACTAACTGTGAGCCAGGTCCTGTAGCGTGTAGTGAAATATCTTCACCTGAGTGCGTTTCTGAGGACAAAGGAACCAATGCCTCTTGGTGATATCCTGTTGTTGTCGTTTCCACGGTAGTGAGGTCTTTGCGTCCCGCATCGGGTTCAAATGCATAGGTTGCGTCAGCATTGGTCTCATCGCCTAAATTCCTAAAGCCGCGACCGTTGGTATAACCCAGTGTCGTGTAAGGTAAGCCGTCAGAAGCACTGGCGGGATCTTCAGAACCCACACCAACAACTTTACCTAGAATTGGATTACCACGCTTCGGATAGCCCGCGATAGTAAATACATGGCCATGGTCAGCCGTAACTAAAATTAAAGTCTCCGCTGGATCTGAGTTTTCATAGGCGGTTCTTACTGCTTTAGCGAACTCTAAGGTGTCAGTTAATGCGCCGTGTGCGCTGCCAGCATGGTGAGAGTGGTCTATGCGACCAGATTCAACCATTAAGAAGAACCCTTTCGAATTGTTATTAAGAACATTGATAGCCGTACTGGTCATTTCACTTAATGACGGCTCGCCAGCAATGTCATTGTCGCGGTCTGCTTCATACTGCATGTGTGATTCGTTGAATAACCCAAACACGCGAGATGCAGAATCGGTATCGATTGCCTCAAATCCAATCTGATCATAAACGTAAATACCGTCAGCATACTGCGCCTGCCATTCTGCTGTTAAGTCACGTCCGTCAGTACGATCACCCTCAACACTGCTCGATGCATCTGGACTGTTAAATGCTTCATCTCGTGGCAAAAAATGGCGTCTGCCGCCTCCCATCGCAACTTCAATACCATCAACGTCTACACCGGTGTATCTGGCTTCAAGATATTTTTCGAAGTTGACGAGCTGATCTGCGATATCTGTGCATCCTGAAGCAATTGCATCGTCCGGCATATCAGATACGTCTTCCCAGTTTCTATCAGCTGACTTTGCATACGTGGCTGCGGGCGTTGCATGTGTAATCCGCGCTGTAGAAATAACACCCGTTGACAAACCTTTGATTTCAGCTAGTTCTAATGCTGTGATAACTTCATTACCAGCAACAGAGTCACAATCGCCTCGTTCGATGTCTTCATCAACGCCTATAACACCAACATCAGTTTTTAAGCCTGACATCATTGCTGTCATAGTGCCTGCTGAATCAGGGGTTTGCGCATTCACGTTATACGTTTTAACCAACGCAGTGTAAGGAAACTCTTCAAAGCTCAAATAACCCTCCTCTCCGGGATTACCTTCTAGTTGGCCTTGAAAGATTCGTGATGCGGTTAAAGTTGAGATCCCCATACCATCACCTACAAACAAGATTACGTTCTTTGCACGCAAGCTATTATTGGTGTCAAGTTTGTCAACAAGACGGGTTTGTGCATCGATATACCAAGCGTTGTTCGCTTGATACTCAGGTAGAACTTCTGCATTGAGCGTAGCTGACGCGGTCAATGCAGCAAGGCTTAACGTGCCTTTCCAAGTTAATTTCATTCCATTTTCCTTTGTTGAGGTTGCGATATTTCCGACACTGCGCATGCTCGGGGTGCTAGCAAGACTAGGGAGGGTTTGTGTCAGTTCTTTGAAGTAAATATGAAGGATTTGTGGAGGAAATATTGCCGACGCATTAAAGAAAAATGACAGCCTACTAATGACATGGACTACAGCCACACTTTGACTATAACTCTATGATTTAAAAAGCTTATTATGTTATGTTATATCGTTTTACCCTTCAGCGATAGTACTGCCTTGTTCGTGTCAGATGCCAAGCGCCATCCGCTTCGCTGGTTCTCCATTTGCCATCAATAGGTGAACAATTGGGCGGTGCATATGACCCTGATTTACGGTTTGAAACTGATATTTTTCACCGTACGTCGTGTAGGGTCTTGCTCAGTCGTGCTGCGTTACTTGTGACTTCCGGTCATAAGTAAAAATCGTGTCGACAACGCTATGGAAAAAACCTCATCAAGCTCGCCAGACGAAGGAAGGAGCTACAGCGCTTTTTAACAATCCTCTGTAATCACCTCAACAGTGCAGTTCGGTGTTGCAAACGAATCGTAAAGCACATAGCAGCCCTGATTTGTGGGCGTACCATTGGGTGGAACGTCGTAACCAATGAGTGTGTATTGATTGGTTGAGCGGCTGGTTAGCTCGCCGTCTAAGTCGATGTCGAGAAAGTCGATCATATCAAGTTGATCGCCCGCCTCTGCTTCGGCTTCTGGGCAGAGGTTTCTAAAATCAACTTCAACACTGCCAAACCCGAAATCCACAATGTAGTCTGTCTGAACACTACCAGAAACTGGGTTGGTGGCGCGTGGGCGTATGCCACTCACCCGGGCTTTTGCTTGGGTGAGTTGTGTCATTGATTTTATCTGACCACTCACCGATGTCAGCACGGCTATTCTGGCGTCCCGGCTAACATCAATAAAGCGCGGTAATGCCGTGACGGCTAAAATACCGAGGATGACGATCACAATGATGAGTTCTATTAAGGTAAAGCCAGAGGATTGCTGTGTGCGCATAATATTTTGTTTTTATTCAAGTGATTATCATGAATCCAAACAGGCCGACACGGGTTGCGCGCTGCCTAGTTTGACTATGGAAATCGCAATTTATACGAATTAACTGAACTTTACCACAACTTGAACCTGCCATTCGCCAGCCCCGAGAAACCATTTTACATCTAAAATCAAAAAAGTCAGGGATGACGCGGTAAAAACGGCGTCGCTAAATGGCATTCCGGCATTTAACTCAGTGGTCTTAAAAAACCGTTATCACAGTGTCTGTAAATTTGGGAAATGCGATTGCAATTTTGTCTTATCCGCTCTTGCTTTCGGAACTAATCGAGCACCATCTACACCGATGAAACGTTGAATAAAAATCAGTGAAAACAAATAAACAACGGTTTTTCAATGCCTTATGAAACCTATTTTAACTATTTGTATAGATGTAACCACAGACTAATCAGTCTGGCACGCACCCTGCTAGATTAAAATCAAGTTAAGCAATTAGAAAAGATACTTGTTATGAAAATGGAGTTATCAATGAAGCTATTTAAATCTGTTGCAGCCATTCTTGCCACTATGTTGATGCTGAGCGCTGCAGGTTGCGCCACCGTTGAAGGGGCGGGAAAGGATATAGAAAGCGCTGGTGAAGCGGTGCAGGACGCTGCCGACGGCGAGTAAGTCAACGTTAAGTCCCACTGGGTTGAGTTGGGAATGCAATATTCCCGTACTTTTGGCGCTAGCTTCGGTTAGCGCCTTTTTTATAAGAAGGACAAGTTACTCTCGATTAATCGATTTAGACACGTTAGTATTTTGAATACTTATACGCGGTATGTTGGTTGTTTTTAATGATGAAAATAGTATTGCGGCAAAAATGTGGGTTATTCGCAACACTGATAATCGGGTTGAACATACTTAGCGCTCAGGCGCTCGCTCAAAACACGATCACTCTGTACGACCAACACGGGGCGCCAGTGCCCGACGCCGTGATTTCAATACCACGCACTTCCTCTTCGACAACTGAGACTCAGCCAGTTGCCGTGATGGACCAAGTGAACATGCAGTTTTCACCTCAAGTTCTTGTCATAGACAAAGGCCAATCCGTCATGTTCCCCAACAGCGATGACATTCGCCACCATGTTTACAGCTTCTCGCAAATCAAGCCCTTTGAGATAAAGCTGTATAAAGGATCTGAGGTGCCACCTGTCGCGTTTGATCAGCCGGGGATTGCGGTACTCGGCTGCAATATCCACGACAATATGATTGCTCACATCTACGTGGCCGATAACGAAACTGCCGCTGCAACCAACACGCTGGGTCAGGTGCAGTTTGAACAGGATGTCCCCTTAACGGTAACGGTGTGGCATCCAAAACTGTCACTCAGTGCAACTGAGCGACGACAGATTGAACTCATTCCTGTAGACGGTGAGTATCACGCGTTGGTTAACTTGCTCCAGCCAGCGAAGAAAACTGAAACGCGCACGTTTGGCTCTCGTACTTTCGGTAAGAAGAATTAGCTTTGGCTTTACGCTCACTGAATCAACACATCTTCCGCTTAGCTGGCGGGCTGGTGCTGTTATCAACCATAGCGATACTGATCAATGTTTGGTTATCCATCATCGATCATACTCGCAAACAGCTTACCGCTAATTTGGCGGTGGCAGAGTCTGTATTTAAACAGGCCGTGAGTGACAGGGAAGAACAACTGTTTTTAAGCACCAAGGTATTGGTAGAAGATTTTGGTTTTAAGCAAGCCGCCGCCACGGGCGATGCAGCTACTATCAGCTCAATGCTGTATAACCACAAACAACGCATCTATTCCGATTTGATGGCGTTGGTATCGCTTGATGGGCGCGTAGTTTCTAGCACCAGTGAGGAATTGCAGCCAGATACCCCCTTTACCGATGAACGTTTGCTCGCTGACGCCTTTCACAATGGTGGTGCCATCAGCGTACTGATGATCGACGGCAAACTGTATCAAACGATGTTACTCACCGTTAGCGCGCCCAATCCCATTGCCGTTGCGATGATCGGTTTTGAGCTAGACAAAGAACTGATTGAAGAGCTTAAAAGCATCTCGCAAATCGATATTACGTTGTATCTCAAACAAGATGATAACGTGCGTTTCAGCGCCTCTACCGTGAGTGACATGGATATGCTGAATGGCTCTGATTTTTCAGTCGATGGTGTGTCTTGGGATATTTTCTTCAAAACAGAGAGCGAAGAATACGTTAGCCATGAGTTCTTATTGAATGAAAACAACGGACAACAGCTTTGGGTAAAGCTTTCTGAAAACGTCGACCGCTTGTTTGGAGAATTTACTCAGATGCAAATCCGCGTTTCCATTATCGCGCTCCTGTGTATCTGTTTGTCTTTATTTATGGGCGCGGTGGTTGCCAAACGTCTGGCTAGACCGTTACGGCGATTATCGGGTCAGGCGTACCGTATTTCGTCAGGCGACTACGAGCAAACGATTTCAGACAAGTCGAATACACGCGAGATATCAGAATTAGCGGAATCCTTTGAGTCGATGCGCGTAAACATTCAGGCGCGTGAGCGGCAAATCAATTATCAGGCAAAACATGACCTGCTGACGCATTTGAATAATCGTTATCAGATGAGCAAGATCCTCGATAGCAAGTTTGAAACAGGAGAGCCGTTTCAGGTCATTGGTGCCAATATTATTGGGTTCAGAGGGATCAATGATGTTTTCGGCTACGAAAACGGTGATCTTTGTTTGAAAGTGATTGCCGAGCGCTTTAAAGATATGGGTGGTCACTGTGGTCGTTATAACGGTGGTGAATACTTGTGGCTTCCTCCTTGCGAACTTTCTGAGGCTGACCTTGTAAGTACTCAGGTGATGCTTGAGCAACCCATCATTGTTAACGATGTCACTATACAGCTCAAAATTGCCATAGGGGTTTTGCACTGCCCGAAAGATTGCACCACGCCAGAGGAAATCCTTACGTGCCTGAACGTAGCATTGGATGAAGCAAGGGCGACTAAAAACCTTTTCGTTTATTACGATCCGGTTTTTGAAGAACGCTACGTGCGCCGGTTATCGATTATCTCTGAGTTGAAAAAAGCACTTTCCGATCGGCAGAATGAATTGAACATGGTGTACCAGCCTAAACTGAATTTGCGTTCGGGCAAAATCACCCATGCTGAGGCATTGATCCGTTGGAACAGCAAAACGTTAGGATTTGTGCCACCTGACGAGTTTATTGGTATTGCCGAGCAGGCTGGTTTAATTGGGGCGGTGACGGACTGGGTGATTGAGCGGGCGATTACCGACGTGAAATATTTTATCGCCGAAGGTCAGCCCATCTGCGTCGCGGTCAACCTGTCCGCACGCGACATACTCAACGCAAAGTTGCTACCTCGCATTGACCAATTGCTGTTCAAACACGATATACCGTACGAATGTTTGGCCTTTGAAATCACAGAAAGTGACTTAGTCACCGACCCTGAGCGAGCCATCAGCGAACTCCAAGCGTTCAGAGACGCAGGATTTTCGCTTGCCATCGATGATTTTGGCACCGGCTATTCGTCTCTGGCGTATCTAAAAAGTCTGCCTGTAACGGATCTGAAAATAGACAAAAGCTTTGTACTCAATTTAAAATCACAGCACAGCGACAGACAGATAGTTCAAACAATCATCGAATTAGCGCATAATTTCGGTTTGGGCGTGATTGCGGAAGGCGTGGAAGATGCAGACTCGTTACAAATGTTACGCGCATGGGGCTGCGAGTATATGCAGGGCTATCATGTGTGCCGCCCCGTAGCGCCTAAAGACTTTGTACAATGGCTTTCTGACAATAAAGATAAGGATTGGCTTCGTGAAATATCCTAAACGTATTTTATCTTCTGTATTGTTCGGCGCCAGTCTGCTGGCAAGCGCGTGTGTGGCCGCGGCAGATGGCAAGCTTATTGGCACTGCCGGATTGGTTCAGGTTGAAGGTGCCGGTGGTGGCGGTATTGTACCGTGGGCCATTCTCAGCGGTTACGATACCGATCAGCAAATATCAATCAGCGGTGTGGCGACACAGGTTGACCTAGACGATTATCGTTTGAACGTGATTGGTGCATCTGCGTCGTTTTATGATCGTGTCGAAATCAGTGCTGCTCATCAGCGCTTCGATTTAAAATCACTCGGTGGTGACATTAAGCAGAATATCTTCGGCGTGAAATATCGGCTGTATGGTGATGCGGTTTATTCTTCATGGCCCCAGTTAAGTGTCGGTTTGCAGCACAAGCGCCTCGAAGACAAAGCCATCGCCAACCTGCTGGGTGCGGCTGACACCAGCGGCACTGATTTTTATCTGGCAGCCACCAAAATACATTTAGGCGCAATTGCAGGTTACAACGCCGTATGGAACGTCACTGCCCGAGCGACTAAAGCGAATGAAATGGGGCTGCTCGGGTTTGGGGGTGCAAACAATGATGATTATGAAATCATGTTAGAAGCCAGTGCGGGAGTCCTACTTTCACGGCATGTCGCAGTCGGTATGGAGTACCGGCAAAAACCTGATAATTTAGGGTTGAATGAAGACGACTGGATTGATTACTTTGTAAGCTACATTCCGAATAAACATTTCAACCTAACGTTGGCGTGGGCTGACTTGGGCACGATTGCCGGTGCGCCGGACCAACGCGGCCTGTACTTATCTTTCAGTGGACAACTCTGGTAACGACATGAAAATACTCTCTACACTCCTGCTCCTTTCCAGTATCGGACTCTCGGCCTGCACCACCACGTCTCAAAGTGTTTATGAACAATTGGGGGGTGCGCCCAAGGTCGATCAGATTGTTGAGAACTTTGTGGTTGAAATTGAAAATGACCCGGTGATATTAGCGTACTTTGAAGGCGCTAATATTGACCGCTTTGTAGAAAAACTCAGCGAACAGATTTGCCACCGAACCGGTGGTCCGTGTGAATATACCGGTGACTCGATGGCACAAGTGCATGCGGGCATGAACATAAACCAGCGAGACTTTAACCGAACAGTAGACCTTTTGATCAATGCCATGAACAAAGCTGATGTGCCGCACCCGCTGCAAAATCAGGTACTGAAAGTGTTAGCCCCGACACGAGATGAAATGCTTTACCTGTAGGGTAAAGCACCCTGCCATCTATTTAATCGCGTGTGCAATAAAGGTTTGAATGTCGTCCGTCACATTCGGATTGGCGAACGATGGCGTGATAAATTTAGGTGAGTTAAGAAAACCTTTTTCAATCAGCCGATTAATGGTGGGCAAATAGTCTAACGAAGTTTTGCCCGCCAAAAGATTAGTAAAGTCACTGCTTGTTTCATAGGCGTTTAACATTTCGTGGAAACCACGGAGGTAAACATAATCCTTTGTGAATCCCCCGCCCCGATATACCCGCGCGGTTACGGTAAAGGCTTGTTCATCACCCGCATTGTAATCTTCTTTCAGCATCGCAAAGGTAGTTTTAAAACTTTTCTCTTTGATCATCGACTCCACTGCCAAGACGCGTAGTGCTAAGTTGCGTAGCCGCGAAACCGTTAAACAACCGCCCATGTATTCACTGAGAATCGCTAAGCCTTCCTGCGTTTTAGTATTCGCCGGGCAGCCCAGTGATAAAATACTCAAAGGCTGCTGCCGCCCATTGAGCGTTGTAGCCAGGTGCACGCCCAGTTCGTGATGCGCCAGCGCCTCAGCGTCGGTTTGAGTAACGCGAGCCGAACTATTAATTTTGACTGTCGTTCCCGAGACCAATGCGTTAGCAATCATATTGTCATCCAATTTAATCGCGTACTCATACTCATGCGTATGGGCAAACTCACTTAGCATCGCTTCGATTTGCGCCGCATTGAGCGTTGGGTCGTCGGGATCATCATTGCTTGGGAGGTGCAGCACAAACTTAGCATTGCGAATATCTTTCTCTGAAGGCTCACCATAGTAGCGAAAGGAATCGTATAGAAAGTCAGGTGTTCCCACCGAGCAGCACTGGTCAATCTTGTCCACATAAGAGTTGATAACACCCGCATACAATTGAACAAGATCCGGATCTGACAATGATTCAATCGGCAGGTTGAACAGTTGCCGCTTCAACCCAAAAGCATCAATCGATTGTGGTCGATAACTGAATTGCGGGTCAGTTTTGCAGCCATTGTCAAAAAACTGTTGGCGTTGTTGTTTGTAGTTCAGCGGTGCTACCGCCTCCAAAATTTCAATACCACTGACGAGCTGATTAAGCTCACTGTCAAACTTTACTACTGATTCTAAGGTCATGATTATCGTCTGGCTCATGTCTTGCAGCCCAGCACTTGTAAATGCGCAGGACGCAGCGTTTAGCAATCACAATTACCGTGGTGCTTACACAGATAATTACACATATCGCGTTGATTAAACTACGCAATTTGTACCAAGGTTGACTACCCTTTGAGGAACAGGTCAACACTCATGCAAGTACACCATTAGAGGGGATTATGAGCAAGAATAGTTTTGATACCAAAAGTTCTTTAGCGGTTGATGATAAACACTATGAGATTTTTGACATCAGTCGGATAAGCGCACAAGAGAAAGTGCAAAAGTTACCGTTTAGCCTGAAAATCTTACTTGAAAATTTGCTCCGCAATGAGGATGGCCATCATGTCAGCAAGCAGGATATTGACGCGCTAATTAACTGGGATCACAGCCAAACGCCGCAGCAACAAGTGGCCTTCTCTCCTGCCCGTGTTGTACTTCAAGATTTTACTGGTGTTCCTGCAATCGTTGATTTGGCCGCCATGCGCGACGCAATGATTTCTCTCAACGGCGACCCAGAAAACATTAACCCCCAAGTGCCCGTCGATTTGGTGATTGACCATTCGGTGATGGTCGACTATTTCGGTACAGACGATGCGCTTGAGAAAAACACCAAAGTGGAATTTGAGCGTAATAAAGAACGTTACCAGTTTTTGCGCTGGGGCCAAAAAGCCCTGTCTAATTTCCGCGTGGTACCACCGGGAACGGGTATCGTGCATCAGGTTAACCTTGAATATCTTGCCCACGTGGTGATGAGTAAAGACACCAGCGAAAACCCACAGCTATTTCCGGATACCTTAGTCGGCACGGACTCGCATACCACGATGATCAATGGCTTGGGTGTGCTCGGATGGGGAGTCGGCGGCATTGAAGCAGAGGCAGCCATGTTGGGTCAACCCATTAGCATGCTGCTACCTGAAGTGGTTGGCTTCAAACTGGATGGCAAACTCGCATCTGGCGCAACGGCAACTGATTTAGTCTTAACGGTGACGCAGATGTTGCGAGAGAAAGGCGTTGTCGGCAAATTTGTTGAATTTTACGGAGATGGTCTTGCCAATCTGCCACTGGCGGATCGGGCCACCATTGCCAACATGGCACCTGAGTATGGTGCTACGTGCGGGATCTTCCCGGTTGATGACGAAACCCTCACTTACCTACGTTTAAGTGGTCGTACACCCGAACAGGTTGATGCGGTCGAGGCGTATGCCAAGAAAACTGGCCTATGGCGCAAAGATGGCGAGACGCCAGCAAACTATACCGACACACTTGCGCTCGATTTGGGTGACGTGGTACCCAGCATCGCCGGACCGAAGCGTCCTCAGGATCGTATTTCTTTGTCAGACGCAAAACATGCTTTTATTGACCATATGCAGTTACAGGGAATTGAGCTGGATAACGACGCGCTGAACCGCTTCGCCGATGAAGGTGGCGACACTGCTGTCGGTCAAGACCCATCGTTAGGCATGGAAGAACTGGAAATCAATGGTGAGAAAACCCATCTGAAACATGGCGACGTAGTGATTGCCGCCATTACCTCCTGCACTAATACGTCAAACCCGGCAGTGATGCTTGCCGCAGGTTTGGTCGCGCAAAAAGCGATTGAAAAGGGTTTAAAGCCGAAACCTTGGGTAAAAACCTCGCTAGCGCCTGGCTCGCAAGTGGTTCCTGCCTATCTTGAGAAAGCTAATTTACTTGGCTCCCTAAAACAGCTTGGCTTTGATGTGGTGGGTTTTGGTTGTACCACCTGTATTGGAAATTCAGGCCCGTTGCCTGATGCCGTTAGCGAAGCAATTAGACGTGGGCAGTTAACGGTAAGCTCTGTGCTGTCGGGAAATCGCAACTTCGAAGGGCGGATCCATCAGGATGTGCGCGCTAACTACCTAGCATCACCACCGCTGGTTGTGGCATACGCCCTAGCCGGTACGATGACAAAAGACCTCACCCGTGAACCCATTGGGTACGGGAAAGACGGCGAAGCAGTGATGTTGGAAGATATATGGCCAACACCGCAAGAGGTCAGCGACTTGGTGTCTTCGTCGCTCTCATCGGAAATGTACAGCAGCCGCTATCAGAATGTGTTTGAAGGCACCGAACAGTGGAAATCACTGCCCGTACCCGAAGGGAAAACGTACAGCTGGCCCGAGTCAAGCTATGTCAAGAACCCGCCATTTTTTGACGGTATCAAGCCAAATATTGCTGGATTCCCAAGCATCTCTGATGCCCGCTGCATCGTAAAAGTCGGCGACTCGATAACCACAGACCATATCTCTCCCGCTGGCGCAATACAGGCAGACAGCCCCGTTGGACGGTATCTACAGCAAAATGGCGTCAGTCCGAAAGACTTTAATAGCCTTGGGTCACGTCGCGGCAATCACGAAGTGATGATGCGTGGCACGTTTGCAAACACGCGCTTGCGCAATCAGTTGGCGCCGGGCACTGAAGGTGGATTAACGCGGTACTTCCCCGACGACAAAGTCACCAGTATTTATGATGCCGCAATGAAGTATCAGAGCGCCGGCACACAGCTGGTGGTGCTGGCCGGTAAAGAATACGGCACGGGTTCGAGTCGCGATTGGGCCGCCAAAGGGACGAAATTGCTTGGTATTGAAGTGGTTTTAGCGGAAAGCTTTGAGCGTATTCACCGTTCTAATCTGGTTGGATTCGGTGTTCTACCACTTGAGTTTATGAACGATGACAGCGCTGAAACGCTGGGCCTAGATGGTACAGAAACCTTTCAATTTGGTAGCGTAGAATCGAAACCTAAAGTGATTACGGTTGATGCTACCAAACCCGATGGCAGTTCAATTTCCTTCGAAGCTAAGGTCAGAATCGATACGGAAAGCGAGTGGGACTATTATCAACATGGCGGTATTCTGCACTACGTGCTGCGCGATTTAGCGTCTAAAGTGGCCTAAGTAATGAGAGAGGAAAAAGACAGTCTGGGCACCGTAGAGGTGCCCTCTGACGCGCTTTATGGCGCGCAGACTCAACGTGCCATTGATAATTTTCCGATCAGCGGCATTCCCCTACCCGCTTCATTCATACAGGCACTGGCGCACATAAAATCAGCTTGCGCGCACGCAAACGCCGAGCTCGGTTTGCTCGATCACGATGTTGCGGCTGAAATCGAGCGCGCTGCGGATTCAATTGCTGCGGGTGAGCACGCCGATCAATTTCCGGTGGATGTTTTTCAGACGGGGTCAGGTACCAGCACTAACATGAATATGAATGAAGTGATTGCACGGCTGGCATCGACTCAACTGGAAAAGGATGTTCACCCCAATGACCATGTAAACAAGGGGCAAAGCAGCAATGATGTGATCCCGACAGCCATTCATTTATCGGCCTTACTGGCGCTTACGAAGCAACTAATGCCATCACTGCAGCAGCTAATCAATTCTGTATCGACTAAGGCAGATACGTTAAAAAACGAACTTAAAACTGGCCGCACCCACCTGATGGATGCGATGCCAATGACATTTGGGCAAGAGCTTGGCGGCTGGGCCTATCAACTTGGCGACAGTCAACAACGCTTACAGGAATCAGTCAATCGATTGCAGGTTCTAGCCATTGGCGGCACAGCAATTGGCACGGGAGTAAATACACACAACAGCTTTGCTCGGCATGTGGTTAGCGTGTTAAATGAAAGACTTTCTCTCACAATGCACGTAGCAGACAATCATTTTGCCTTGATCAGTGGCCAGGAAACGGCGCTTGAAGTATCCAGTCATCTGCGTACGCTAGCGAACACGCTGTTTAAAATCAGTAATGACTTGCGCTGGATGAACAGTGGCCCCTACGCAGGTATCGGCGAAATAGCGCTTCCGGCATTGCAACCTGGAAGCAGCATTATGCCCGGCAAAGTCAATCCGGTTATTCCTGAGGCAGTCGCCATGGTCAGCGCGCAAGTGACAGGCAACGATACAACGATTGCCATGGCAGCACAGTCAGGCAATTTCCAGTTAAATGTCATGCTGCCCGTCATTGCCTATAACCTGCTGCAAAGCATTTCGCTGGTAGCCAACAGTTGTCAGGCTATCGGCGGCACAACGCTCAAGGACTTTACCTTGAATCATGACACTATTGACCACGCATTATCACGTAATCCTATTTTAGTCACTGCGTTGAATAACGAAATTGGTTACGAATTAAGTGCAAAAATTGCAAAGCAAGCGTACGAACAGAAACTGTCGGTCAAGGAAGTGGCTAAATCAATGACCGATTTAAGTGATCAAACACTGGATAAACTGCTCGACCCGCGCAACATGATTTAAGCCAAGCTTACACGCTGTCATGAAAAAGTTGCGCAACGTTTTAGCGGATTGCTTCAATCGTATTTAAATGTTTTAAATAGTCTTTATATTTCATGCACATAAATATTCAGTGGGGTGGAACACTGCTTGCTTCAGTCAAAGCGACTTTATTGTTTTTAAGGAGTGAAGATGTCTAACGATATTCGCAAGCAAATGTGGTTGGCTATGGCTGAAAGCCCCTATGTGATGGTGAGTTTGAACAAAAATGCCGATCACAGCGAACCCATGAGAGCACAGTTGGATAAAGACGCCGACAACTGTTTTTGGTTTTACACAAAAAGGGATAATCGCATCGCAGATGGTGGCAAAACGACAGTGACATTTACAAGCAAAGACCACGATGTTTTTGCCTGTATTATCGGCGATCTCTCAGAAGAAACTGACCAAGACGTGGTTGATAAGTATTGGTCGAATCAAGTGGAAGCCTGGTACGAAGGTGGTAAGAGCGATCCGAAACTGAAAATGATGCGTTTTGATCTCAAAAATGCCGAAGTGTGGCAAGTGGACACATCGATAACAGGAATGCTGAAACTCGCAACAGGGGCGAAAGTAGATTCTGACGAAATGGGCGAGCACCAAAAAATAAGTTTCTGATAAGGATTTTTAATGGCGAGTGCGTCGAGGGACCTGACCGACGGGTCTATATGGGCGGCAATCGCCAATCTGACAATGCCGATGGTGGTTGGCATTGTCGCCGTGCTATCCGTTTCTCTAGTTGACACCTATTTTGTCGGCAAGCTTGGCACGGACGAGCTTGCCGCCTTATCATTTACATTTCCCATCACCATGGCCATAGCTAGCCTCGCGAGCGGCCTTGCTGCTGGCGCAGCGTCTGTAGTATCCCGTGCCATTGGATCGAAGAATCAAGCGGACGCGAAGCGTCTGTCCACCGACAGCTTAGTGCTCGCGACCGTTATCGTCATTGCTATTTCAGCTATCGGCTTCTTCACAATCATCCCATTGTTTTCCCTTCTTGGCGCGCAAGGAGATGTTCTAGCGTTATTAACCCGCTATATGCAAATATGGTACGTCTCCATGCCGTTTCTTGTGATCCCCATGGTGGCAAATTCGATTATCCGCGCGGTGGGCGATGCTTTCTGGCCCAGCCTCATCATGATCGGCGCTGCGGTCATCAATGTTATATTCACACCATTACTAATTTTCGGTTGGGGGCCGTTCCCCGCGCTGCATATTGAAGGAGCGGCCTACAGCACCTTAATTGCACGTGCAGCAACACTTTTTCTGGCGCTGTACATCGTGCTTTACCGAGAGCATATGATTGACGTGTCACTACCCGCCCTAAAAACGCTGGTTCAATCATGGTGGAAGGTGCTAAAAATAGGCGTTCCTGCTGGGGCTGGCAGTGTCGTAAACCCTGTTGGCATTGCGGTTGTTACTGCATTACTAGCAACTGCCGGTGATACCACGGTGGCCGCGTTTGGTGTCGCGACGCGAATAGAATCCTTTGCCAGTATTCCTATGCTCGCGTTGTCAGCAGCGATTGGCCCTATTGCAGGCCAAAACTGGGGCGCGGGGAATCGGTCGCGCGTGGTCGAAGCGGTTAAAAAATGCTATTGGGTGTGTGCTGTATGGTCTGTCATTTTGGCTGTCAGTTTTGTTTGGTTGGCGGCACCACTGGCTGAGTTTTTAGCATCTGAGGCACAGGTTGCCGAACAGTCCACCCAATACCTTATGATAGTCACTGTCAGTTTGTGGGGTTATGGTGTGGTTATCGTATCATCGACGGCATTCAATTCGCTGGGTAAATCGGTGACAGGTTTGGCATATTACATCGTGCGAACCGCTATCTTTTATGTGCCGCTGAGTGCTATTGCCAGTATTGCGTTTGGCAGTAGCGCCGTGTTTTATGCCATTGCAACAGCGAATGCGCTATCTGGCGCAATCGTCGGAGCCTACGCGCTGCATTGGCTTACACGCCATGCAAATGATGCGAGCTAAAAAAAAGGCGACACAAGAAGGTCGCCCTAGTATGCGCATTACCAGATTTTAACGCGTTCCTCTGGCGGCAAATATAGCGCGTCTTCAGGCGTCACGTCGAAGGCGCTGTACCATTCAGGCACATTACGCACTGCGCCATTGGTTCTGAACTTACCCGGTGAATGCGGATCGGTATCAATCTGACTGCGCAACGCTTCATCTCGGTACTTGCCCGCCCAAACCTGAGCGTAACCAATGAACACTCGCTGTACGCCGGTAAAGCCATCCAATACAGGCGCAGGCTCACCGTTTAAAGATAATTTATAGGCTTGCAGACCGATACTAATCCCGCCTAAATCGCCGATGTTTTCACCTAGTGTGAACTCACCGTTGACATACACATCGGGTAGAGCCTCAAACGCATTATATTGCTCAACTAACTGACTGGTGCGCGACTTAAATTCTTCCAAGTCAGCATCGGTCCACCAGTTCCGCATAACACCGTCACCATCAAATGCACTGCCGGAATCATCAAAACCGTGGCCGATTTCATGCCCAATAACGGCACCGATGCCACCATAGTTCACAGCATCTTCGGCATTCAGGTCGAAAAATGGGGGTTGTAAAATTGCCGCAGGGAATACAATTTCATTGGCTGGCGGATTGTAATAAGCGTTAACCGTCTGTGGCGTCATACCCCACTCGGTTTTGTCGACAGGCTTGCCTTGTTTCTCAACCTGCTCAGCGTGTTGAACGTCAGCCGCAGCTTTAATATTACCGAACAAGTCCTTCGCATCAACGCTTAACGCTGAATAATCTTTCCACTTGTCGGGATAACCGATTTTAACCGTAAATTTAGACAGCTTATCCAAAGCCTGAACTCGCGTTTCTTCCGTCATCCAGTCGAGTTCTTTGATGCTTTGCTCATACGCCAATAACAGGTTATCAACGAGCTCTGTCATACGCGCTTTCGCAGCGGGCGGGAAGTGTCGTTTAACGTAGACTTTGCCGATAACCTCACCCAATGTGTTGTCTAGCACGCGTGTTGCTCGCCGCCACATAGGTTGCTGTTCTTGCACGCCATAAAGCGTTTTATTGTAGAAGTTGAAGTTGGCTTCATCCAGCTCAGTGGTTAGATAGCTGGCAGACGAATTCAGAACACTCCAGTCAAGATAGGTTTTCCAGTCATCTAACGAAACCTCTGCAATCACATCATCAATGCCAGCGAGGAAGTCCCTTTGCATAATGATAAGTTTCTTGGGTGTTTCAAAGCCTGTTGCAGCAACATATTTTTCAACCGCAAATTTCGGCATCAGCGCTTTTAGCTCATCCAGCGTTAGGCCTTCGTAGTTTTGCGCCCAATTTCGCGTTTGCTCCTTTTTCATGTGCAACGCGGCGATTTTCTCTTCAATGTCATACACCGTTTGCGCTTTTTCAGCGGCATCGTCTTGGCCGGCGATAGTGAACACTGTTTCAAGGTGCGCAAGATACTTGTCTCGCACCGATTGTGACGTTTCATCATCTTTAAAATAATATTCGCGATCAGGCAAACCTAAACCCGATTGGAATACATAAAGACCGTATTCTTCTGGCGATTTAAAATCGGCATACTGGAAAAAGCTAAACGGAGTGGAAACCCCATAGCGAGCGGTTTTGCCAAAGAACGTGGCAAGTTCCTCATAAGAACTGATCGCGTCAATTTGTGAGAACATGGGCGCTAGTGGCTCTAACCCTAGCGCGTTGCGGGTATCGACATCCATGAAGGATGCATACATATCCCCCACTTTTTGCTCATCAGTGCCTTGCTCAAAATTCCCTTCCGCCGATTCTCTGATGATTTCGATCACGTCTTCTTGCGCTTCATCGCGCAGCTTCACGAAAACGCCATAACTGGCCTTATCGGCTGGAATTTCAAAGTTCTTCAGGAACGTACCGTTAACGTATTGATAAAAATCATCACCCGGATCAACGCTCAAATCCATATTTTCTTTCACCACGCCGGACGACAAATCTTGCTGAACATCCGCTGGCTGGGTTTGCGTTTCGCTTACACCGTCTGCGCCTGTTACTTGGCTTGATGGCGTGTTTGGGCTGCATGCACTGAGCATTAAAGCTGCTGATACAGCCAACCCGACACTACTTAATTTACGCTTCATAACGTTCCTCTTATTATTATGGTCATGTTAACTTTTCGATTCTGTCACCTTTCGCGTTCACGCGCACCCTCTGTTAATACCTTGTTACACTCTCTTGTGTATCAATGGCAGTTCTCTCAAGCGTCGAATTATTCAGAGAATTTAACGTTTTGCTCTATAAGATTTTTGCAGAGTGCGTAAACTAGAGCCTGTTTGAGAGAAGGGTATTGTGGAGTGAAATTTGACAACTGAAACCATCAATCTTAACGATGAATCTGAACATTTACTTGAGTTACGCCATCTCAGAATGGACGACTATGCCGACATCAAAGAATTGATGGATGTGGTTTATGAGCACGTCGGCGGTGCCTGGCCGCTGAAAAATTATCAGGCGCAAATTTCAACCTTCCCTGATGGACAGATTTGTATTGAAGATAAGGGCAAGGTGGTCGCCGCAGCCTTTGCTGTCATTGTTGATTATGAGCAGTTCGGCGACAAACACACGTACGACGAAATTACCGGCGATGCGTATTTAACCACCCACGATCCTAATGGCGATGTCCTTTATGGCGTCGATGTATTCGTGTCGCCCGAATATCGCGGTATGCGCCTCGGGCAGCGATTGTATGAAGCACGCAAAGAGCTGTGCCGAAACTTAAACCTGAAGTCCATCATGGCCGGTGGGCGTATTCCCAACTACTCCAAGCACGCCAGTGAGATGACACCGTATGAATACATCGAAATGGTTAAGTCAAAAGACATCTATGACCCAACACTAACATTTCAGGTCAGTAATGGCTTTGAAGTTAAGCAGGTTATGAAAGCCTACCTGCCTGAGGATAAAGCCTCGCTGGGCTATGCAACCTTATTGCAATGGCACAATATTTATTATGACGCTGAAAAACCGAGTTTAATCGGCGGTAAGAAGTCAAGCGCCCGTATCGGCTGCGTACAGTGGCAAATGCGTTACTTTGAGAACGTGGAAGAACTACTTCAACAGGTCGAGTACTTTGTCGATGCGCTATCCGACTACAAATGCGACGTCGCCTTATTCCCTGAGTTTTTTAACGCACCGTTGATGGGGCTAAGTCCATCTGATTCATCTATTGATGCGATTTGGCATTTGGCCACCTACACTGATGAAATACTCACAGCGATGTCGCATCTGGCCGTGTCATACAACATCACCATTATTGCCGGTTCAATGCCAATGATCGAAGATGATGAATTGTATAACGTTAGCTACCTTTGCCATCGTGATGGTAAGGTTGAAAATCAACCGAAACTGCACCCCACTCCGCATGAAAAGAAAGACTGGATCATGAAAGGTGGCAACACGCTAACGGCATTTGATACCGACTTTGGCAAGATCGGCATTCTCATTTGCTATGATGTCGAATTTCCCGAACTGGCACGTATTCTATCCGAGCAAGAGATGCAAATCCTGTTTGTGCCTTTTTGGACAGATACCAAAAATGGTTATCTTCGTGTTCGCCGCTGTGCTCAGGCGCGAGCGATAGAAAATGAATGCTATGTCGCGATTGCCGGTAGTGTGGGTAATTTGCCCAAAGTGGACAACGTTGATATTCAGTATGGTCAAACAGCGGTGTTTTCGCCTTCTGATTTTGCGTTCCCACATGATGCGATTGTGTCTGAAACAACCCCGAATACAGAGATGACCTTAATTGTCGATCTTGATTTAGACAAACTCACAAAGCTGCAGAATGAAGGTTCTGTTCGCAATTACCTGGATCGTCGCCGTGATCTGTACCGGGTCGAGTGGATTGGCGATAATAAATAGGTTGTTATCAAGCTGCCATACGTTTGCAACTGCACACATCTTGCAGCTATCATGCAGTGTGTGCATCGTTTTAACCTTTTAGAGTAGAAGTGTTTTATGTCGAACCCTAATGATCATGATGATTTACCCCTAATCAAACTGGACGAAGAAGATCGCCGCGGGCACCGTACACCTCAAAGCACCACACCCGCAGGCAAGAAAACGGTAAGGGCATCACAACAGCAGGATGCCCCACAGCCCACCGCCAAAGGCGGTAACGGGTTAGCTGTGTTCGCTTTGTTGCTCGCAATTGGCTCAGCAGGTGCCGCAGGTTGGTTGTTTTACCAGCTTGAGCAACAAATGGCCGTTGCTCAAGGTGCTGAAATACGTATAAAGGAACTGGAAAACAAGCTTTCCGCCACCGGGGAAGAAATTGGCGAATCGACCGTCGCACTGCAAGTCAAAGTCACTGAGCTGACCAATAAAACCAATGAGCTATGGGAGCAGATGGATAAACTCTGGGCTTCAGCATGGCGCAGAAACCAAGAAGAAATTGGTCAGCTTAATAGTAAGGTTGACGATCAGGTTGCATCCATCAAAAGTAATTTAAGTAGCACAACAGCAACGGCAAAAGACAACGTCTCATCCATCGCCGACACGCGTGGGCAGGTTGAAAACTTAGTCAGTGAAGTCCTTTCACTCAATGTTCAGCTGGAGCGCGCCGCTGCAACCAATGGTTCTGCTCGTCGCGATCTTCAGGCAGCGACAGAAAAACTGACGTTGTTAGAACAGCGGAATGCGTCGTTGGTGACCAGAGTGAATCAACTGGAAAACGAGATTCGGCAAATCGCAACTCGCGTTGCTTCATCAGCTGGCGGCACACCCTAACGGGAGCCACAGACATAAAAAAAGCGCCGAAAGGCGCTTTTTTTTGAGTCTTTAGGTCGACGATTAACGACGTAGACCTAAACGTTTGATCAAGTCAGCATAACGCTCTGCGTTTTTGCTCTTTAAGTAATCAAGCATTTTACGGCGCTGGCTAACCATGCGTAGCAAACCACGACGTGAGTGGTGATCTTTCTTGTTGCTAGCAAAGTGACCTTGAAGCTTGTTGATGTTATGCGTAAGCAAAGCAACTTGTACTTCAGGTGAACCCGTATCACCTTCTTTCGTTGCGTATTCAGCGATGATTTCAGCAGTTTGATCTTTAGTGAGCATAATATTCTCCCGTAGAGAGGTTTAAACACGAGCAGACCGATCACTAATTCAGCACTGCTCAAAAGAGCGCGTATTATAGCCATGTACCGGTAGAACGCAAGCAACAGTGCGACTATTTAAAAGTGGATTCGTCATTGTTCACTATCTGACATTATGGAAAACAGAGCGCAATCAGACCTGATGGTTTCCCGTATACGTATGTCGAACACTCCGATTAATCAACATGAGCAAAATCATCACCAGTTACTTGCTCCCGTAGCCAGAAAAAAGACCGGATTGGTCGATATTAAATCGTTAGCTGCGAAAATGGCGGTTTAATTTATCCAGAATTTTTAAACTTTCTTAGGGCTACCAATGACGGCGAGTGCTCTGAATCTCGTCTTAGTATCAAATTCTGCAATGGCTTGCGTGGACAACGCTTCAATAAGCTTGTTCGTGCTTATCTTTCTGTGTATTGCCAACGCTTTCAGTTTGGCTCCTATTTGTTTACTCTACGTAAATGGCAAGGCGAAAAATATCAGATATGGTACGAGCCGACATCGTTATACGCTAGGAGTTTACATGGAACTTAACCAGATTACATTGCCAGTAAAAGAAATGGGTATTGCCGTTAACTTTTACCTCAGGCTCGGCTTCACTCAAATTGTCGATACACCGCATTACGCTAGATTTTCTTGCCCAAATGGGAATTCTACTTTTTCCTTATCGCTCGAATCTGGTGAGTTTGAAAACAGTTCTGTGATTTACTTTGAGCATGAAAATCTTGATGAACTGTGTACTGAGTTATCTCAGAAAGGTTTTCAGTTTGAGCAACTACCGAGAGCACAACGATACCTGTGGAAAGAGGCCATACTTAAAGATCCATCTGGTAATAAAATCAAACTTTACTGGGCAGGTGAGAATCGTTTAAACCCTCCTTGGAAAGTCGAGAAACGCGTATAACGATCACATTAAATCGGTCGCTAGCTTTCTGAGACAGTATTGCGTGGGCTCTGTCGCTTCACTCGGATTTTAGCCTACGTATTACTACCCGTTATGTGGATTTTATATGCCATAGTGATATCGGAGCTGTGCGATAAAAATAGTGTCATCTTGGATTTTGTACACAATGCGATGCTCATCTGTTATTCGCCTAGACCAATAACCAGCCAAACCATGTTTTAGTGGCTCGGGTTTCCCAACACCTTCATGCGGTGACCTACTGATGTCTTTAATCAAGGCATTGATCCTCTTAATTATCTTCTTGTCAGTCTGCTGCCAATAAAGATAATTGTTCCATGCCGTGGTTGAAAACGTCAGTTTCACTCAATCAGTTCTTTTTGAAGCCCACCGCCAGTTTCAAGCTCAGCAATCGATTCTAACAACTTCCGAGCATTCTCAGGAGAACGCAGCAAGTATGTGGTTTCTTCCATTGCTTGATAATCTTCGAGGGACATCATAACCACTGAAGGTTGTGTTTTACGAGTTATAATGACAGGAGCATGATCATTACAAACTTGCTCCATAGTTGATGCCAGTTTCGCTCTAGCCGCTGTATAACTTATAGCATCCATAACAAACACCCTGTACATATAGTTGTACATATCTTAATGTCATATAATAAAACAATCAAGCTCGCTCACTGTATTCGCTGGGCGAGTTACTCGCGCGCGCTATCCCTATTTTCGCGATTGGAGAAAGGCTTGAAAACCCACATGTCATTTCCGACTAACTGAAAGGCTATCAATCAGTCTATACATTTACATTGAGAACTGCTGGATATCGAATGGCCTATGAAGTATTTGATGATGCGATTTTAGTCTGCGTTTTAGCGGTCGGAAAGCGAGACAAAAATGCGATCGATGAAAAATCCTAACACGTAAACATCTGCAACTTGTCTAACGCTGCCTGTCAGCTTCGGTCGAGACCTATTGCTAAAAAACGACTTCAAAAAATTCAGATTAGACTTGACCCACGACAAGTTGAAACTAAGTTAATTGTCTCTCACTGTTAACCGCTTCGGTGTGACAAAGGTGTGTTGGTCAAATAGTGAGGGAGACCTGTCACGGGGCTTGTCGATATGCTCTCCTACCCCAATAAACTGTTCTGTGCCCTCACATTGCTGATAAACCCGAATGTGGCTGCCTAGTTCACACTGCACGTTACATATCGCGCTTTGACCGTGCAAAAACCGTGAACCTTGCTGCCTATCCACAACCATTTTCGGCAATTGCATGGCTGCTGCTTCAAGCGGCAACAATAACGCATCTAACGCTGAGTAATTAACTGACTCAACAGGCGTATCACGGTCGCGCGCCGGGGCTAAATCGCGAAGTTCTGCCATCGTATACATCGGTTGATGGGCGTACTGCGCCACAGACACACGATGCAGTTTTGATACAAACGCACCGCAGCCCAATAACTGGCCGAGATCGTCAATCAACGTGCGAATGTAAGTGCCTTTGGAGCAGTGAATACGCATGGTTGCTTTGCTGCCAGTGAATGAAGTCAGTGTGTAGTCAAACACGGTGATCTCTCGCGCAGGCCGGTCAATCGTTTCACCACGCCGGGCATACCAGTAAAGAGGTTTGCCCTGATACTTCAACGCAGAGTACATAGAAGGAACTTGCTGACCAACCCCCTTAAAAGACTGTATCGCGTCGAGCAACTGAGACTCTGTTAAACAAACAGGTGCTTCTGACACCACTTCTCCATCGGCGTCAGACGTGGTTGTGCGCACGCCGAAAGTTGCTTCAACCTCATAGGTTTTATCGGCATCAAGCAGATATTGCGAAAACTTGGTGGCTTCACCCAGGCAAATCGGCAACATGCCTGAGGCTAATGGATCGAGCGCACCGGTGTGACCCGCCTTCGCCGCGCCGAACAAGCGCTTAACCTGTTGCAATACCTCGTTTGAAGACTCATTTAGCCCTTTATTGAGCAATAACATGCCGTGAATAGCACGCCCTTTGTTGCGTCGCCCCACTTAGTCGTCCTTCTTTTCACCATCTTTGTGAGCGTCACTATCAGCCGCTTTAGCAGCGGCCCGACGTTCATCTTCGGCAACCGTTTGTGATACCAGATTAGAAATGCGGATACCTTCTGTGAGTGAAGCGTCACGCACAAAGGCAATAGCAGGCACGGAGCGCATGCGCAGGCGTTTAGCCAGTATTGACCGCACCATGCCGCGCAAATCGATTAAACGCTTTAAGCTGTGTTCGATCAATTGCTCATCATTTTCATAAAAAGTCACGAACACTTTGGCGTGTGCCAAATCGCGACTGACTTCAACACCCGACACCGTCACCATGATGAGATCGGGTTCGGTATGCTTGATTTCGTTTTGCAGGATACTGGCAACTTCTTTATGAACCTGCTGTGCAACTCTGTCTGTACGAGAGAATTCCCGAGCCATGACAACCTCTTTAAGTTAACTGTTGATTTGTGTGCATGGCACACCTGCTTGCTGCTGAGCGCAAAACGGAGGCTTGCGCCTCCGTTATTCAGTAGACCATGAAGCTGCGTTTAAATTTCGCGCTTCACTTCAACCGTTTCGAAGACTTCGATTTGGTCGCCCACTTTAACGTCGTTGTAATTCTTCACGCCGATACCACACTCCATGCCATTACGCACTTCCTGCACATCGTCTTTGAAGCGACGAAGGGACTCTAGTTCACCTTCATAAATCACCACGTTATCGCGTAGCACGCGAATTGGCGCGCTGCGTTTAATGATCCCTTCAGTGACCATACAACCCGCGATAGCACCGAGCTTAGGTGACTTAAACACATCACGAACTTCCGCCAGGCCGATAATCTGTTGCTTGAATTCTGGCGCTAGCATACCGCTCATCGCCTGTTTCACTTCATCAATCAGATTATAGATAACACTGTAGTAACGCAGATCGATTTCTTCATTTTCTATCACGCGACGTGCGGTAGCATCGGCACGTACGTTAAAACCAACCACAATCGCATTAGACGCAGCAGCCAGACTGGCATCCGTCTCAGTGATACCACCCACACCGCTACCAACAATGTTCACTTTAACTTCACTGGTAGAAAGCTTCATTAGTGATTCAGCAATCGCTTCAACGGAGCCCTGAACATCGGCTTTAAGCACTACGTTCAACTCACTCACGTCACCGGCTTCCATGTTGGCGAACATGTTTTCCAGTTTTGCCTTCTGCTGTTTAGCCAGTTTCAGTTCACGCTGTTTGGTGTGGCGTTTAGCCGCAACTTCACGCGCTTTACGCTCATCTTTTACGACAACCGCATCTTCACCGGCAATCGGTACCCCGGATAAACCTAGCACTTCTACAGGCGTTGACGGTCCGGCTGATTTCACGTCCTGACCATTCTCATCACGCATTGCACGAACGCGGCCATATTCTTCACCACACAACAGAATATCACCGGCTTTAACTTCACCTTGCTGAACCAATACTGATGCAACAGGACCACGGCCTTTGTCCAAACGAGACTCAATCACGATTCCGCGACCTGGGCCAGTTTGAACCGCTTGCAGATCAAGCAGTTCCGCTTGTAGCGTGATCGCTTCAAGTAACTCTTCAATCCCCATGCCGGTTTTCGCTGACACGTTCACAAACTGATAATCACCGCCCCACTCTTCTGAGATAACGTCAAGCTGTGAAAGCTCAGTCTTGACGCGATCAGGGTCAGCAGATTCTTTATCCATTTTGTTGACCGCTACAATCAACGGCACATTTGCTGCGCGAGCGTGCTGAACAGCCTCTTTTGTTTGCGGCATCACACCATCATCGGCAGCCACCACCAAAATAACGATGTCAGTCGCCGTTGCACCACGTGCGCGCATAGCAGTAAACGCGGCGTGCCCTGGGGTATCCAAGAAAGTTACCTTACCGCGTTCTGTTTCAACACTGTAGGCACCAATGTGCTGTGTAATACCACCCGCTTCACCATCGGCCACTTTGGCGCGACGAATGTAATCCAACAACGATGTTTTACCATGGTCAACATGACCCATAATGGTAACAACTGGCGCACGCGTTGATTTTTCGCCTTCACCAGAGTCGGCAATCAACTCATCTTCCATCGCATTGTCGTTGACTAATTCATACTTATGACCCATTTCTTCAACCACTAATACGGCGGTATCTTGGTCCAATACTTGGTTAATGGTGGCCATTTCACCCATTTTCATCATGGTTTTGATGACTTCGTTTGATTTAATGGCTAAACGACTGGCCAATTCACCCACGGTGATTGTGGCACTGAGTTTAACCACGCGTTCAACCGGTTGGGCTGGTTTATTAAAGCTATGCTTCAAATCTTCTCCCGCATTTTTGCGTGACTTCTTGCGTCGACGAGATGAGCGCTCAACCTGAAGATCTTCTTCATCTTCAGCTTCCTGAGCATAACGATTGGAATGCAAGTGCACTTCTTTCGCTTCTTCCGCTTTGCGGCGCTCTTCTTCTTCTTTCCAACGACGCTCGTTCTCTTCTGCCAATTTGCGTGCTTCTTCTGCCGCTTTTTTGGCATCTTCTTCCAACTTACGCTGCGTCTCTTCTTCCTGCTGCTTTTTAATACGCTCTTCTTCTTTACGCGCTGCTTCCTGCTCAGCCTTCTCTTCTGGCGTGAGTGTCGATTCAGCCGCTTTGCGTTCTTCCGCTTCTTTCTTCGCTTTTTCAGCACGCGCTAAACGCTCAGCTTCTTGGGCTTTGCGAGCTTCTTCAGCTTTCTTCGCTTTTTCTTCAGCGGCTTTTTTGGCCGCCTCAGCGGCTTCACGTTCAGCTTTTTGACGCGCTTCTGCTTCTTCAGCCTTACGCTTCGCTTCTTCTTCAGCAAGACGCTGTTCTTCAATATCTGTGCGTTTCACGTAAGTTCGCTTTTTACGAACCTCTACCTTAACCGCCTTGGACTTACCCACACTTAATGTGCTGGTTGTTTTACGCTGTAGCGTCATGCGCTTCGGGCCATCAGAGCCTGAGCTGCCGTGCTGCTTACTTAAATGATCAAGCAACTGACGTTTTTCATCTTCGGTGACGTTATCAGTCGCTTTTTTCTCTATACCAGCGTCTTTAAACTGCCCCAATAGACGGTCAACTGCTGTGCCAATATCACTGGCGAGTTTTTCAATGGATACTTCTGCCATTACTCGAATTTCCTCTTGTTGACCTTATTCTTCGTTGAACCAAACGATATTGCGCGCAGCCATAATCAGCTCACCCGCTTTCGCTTCATCAAGTTCTTCAATGTCGCTAATATCATCCGTTCCTTGCTCGGCTAAACCTTCCAAATCGATAATGCCGCGACTTGCCAGTACGAACGCAACATGGCGCTCCATACCCGGAAGGTTAATCAATTCTTCTTTCGGCTCATTGGCTTCTAAAGACTCTTCGTTTGCCAGTGCCTGCGTGGTTAAGTAGGCTCGCGCACGTTCACGAAGCTCTTCAACCATCTCTTCATCCAAGCCATCAATGGCTAACAACTCGCTGACAGGCACATAGGCCACTTCTTCCAGCGTGGTAAAGCCTTCCTCAACCAATACGGATGCAAAGTCTTCGTCGATATCCAAACCAGAAGTAAACACACCCAGCACTTTCGAATTTTCTTCTTCGTGCTTGGCATTTAAATCGTCGATGGTCATTACGTTTAATTCCCAACCGGTAAGTTGGCTGGCTAAACGTACATTCTGACCACTACGCCCAATGGCCTGAGCAAGGTTGTCTTGCTCAACAGCAACGTCCATATGGCCGTTATCTTCATCCACGACAATAGAAGCCACTTCAGCAGGTGCCATTGCGTTGATCACGAACTGCGCTGGATTTTCATCCCATAACACAATATCAACACGCTCACCGCCAAGTTCACCTGAAACCGCCTGTACACGTGAACCGCGCATACCAACGCAAGCACCAACAGGATCGAGACGTTTATCGTTTGTTTTAACGGCAATCTTTGCGCGAGAACCCGGGTCACGAGCAGCTGATTTTATTTCCAGCGTTTCTTCCGCAATTTCAGGTACTTCTAAACGGAACAACTCAACCAACATGTCGGGATGCGTACGGCTGATAAACAACTGTGCGCCTCGCGCTTCTGGGCGAATGACATAAAGAAGGCCGCGCACGCGATCGCCCGGACGGAACGTTTCGCGAGGTAACATATCGTCGCGGAAAATAACGCCTTCCGCATTATTGCCTAAGTCGATAATAATGTTGTCGCGATTCACTTTTTTAACCGTACCGGTGACCAAATCACCCACGCGATCTTCGTATTCCGCAATCATCTGAGCGCGTTCAGCTTCACGCACTTTTTGCACAATCACTTGTTTTGCCGTTTGCGTTGTTATGCGGTCAAAAGCAATCGACTCAATTTGCTCTTCAACGTAATCGCCTACCTGAATTTCAGGCTCATCCACCTGCGCCGCAGACAAAGTCATCTCTGCATACGGGTTTTCTTGTGGCTCATCATCCGGCGTCACTAACCAACGGCGAAACGTATCAAAATCACCGGTTGTACGGTTAATCTCAACGCGTACTTCAATCTCGCCTTCATTTTTCTTTTTGGTGGCGCTTGCAATTGCGAATTCAAGTGCCTCGAAAATCTTCTCACGCGGTACTTGCTTCTCGTTGGATACAGCTTCTGCTACTAACAATATCTCTTTATTCATTTCTTGCCTCATTGACAACTGCGGTTTGTGTTTAAGTAATAACCGCTAATCAAACGTAGGAACCAAGTTCCCTTTCTCTATATTTGCAAACGCCAAATCGTAAGTTTGACCATCTACTTCCACACTCACCACACCGTCTTCAACAGCGATGAGTTTGCCTTTAAAGTTGCGACGATTATTCATCGGCATCGACAGCCGCACACTCACTACTTCCCCAATAATGCTGGCGTAATGCTGCTGTTTAAACAGCGGTCTATCCATGCCAGGAGACGAAACTTCAAGGTTGTATTCTGTCGTGATTGGATCTTCTACATCCAACACGGCACTCACCTGATGACTCACGTCCGCACAATGGTCTACACTGATCCCATCAGGATGATCGATAAACACCCGCAAAATAGAGTGTTTTCCCGCGCGAACGAATTCAACGCCAACCAGCTCAAAGCCTAATGCCTCAACGGCTGGCTCTAACATCGCAGTCAGTCGTTTTTCTAATTGCGACAAACAAACCTCCAAATACGAAAAAAGGGCCTAAAGCCCATCTGAAACTAGCTCTAGCACAACACCGAGCCGATATGTCATTTCCACAAAGTGACCACCAACAAAAAACCCCGTTCAATGCGGGGCTCAAATACTGGTTGGGACAACAATCGAGCTCAAACTTCGGCTGCTTCCCAGAAATTGAATCGGCAGATTGTGCATTAGCACAAGCGATGCCTCGCGAGGAACGTTACTTTCCTTCAGAGGGAGCCCGTTCCAACAATGGCGCATATTATAGAGTGTCTGCGTGTAATGTGCAACGCCTCAGGGCGCGTTGAACGATATTTACACAAAAGTTTCATGAATTACCCGTAATATAAAATTCGAAGCTTATTCTGCGCAACTCGCGTATCATTTTCGGCGCAACTAAATCGTTTAATCAAAGGGATTCCGCTATGCTCGTTCGTTGGGTAACCGCAATACTGGTTTGTGTGTTCGTGATTGCAGGCTTAGGGTTCATTAAATTTACGCAAGTGAAAGCCGCCATCGCCTTCGGTGAGTCTTTCCCCGAACCGAGCGAAACCGTACATACCCTATCAACCCAGTTCAGTCAGTGGCAGCCACGCCTGCGTGTGATGGGCGAAGTGGTTGCTCCACAATCGGTCACGTTGCGCACCGAATTAGAAGGGGTTATTGCTGACGTCAACTTTCCTTCTGGCGGGCATGTCGATGAAGGCCAGCTGTTACTGCAACTTGATGTTCGTGATGAGCTCGCGCAGTTAGAGGCCATTGCCGCAGAAATTCGACTTGCTGAACTTGATGTTTCCAGAGCGAATCGCTTGTTAGATGCGAAAGCATCGACCAAAGATCAATTGGACCGCGCTCAGGCACAACTGGCCATCACGCAAGCACGAGCCGAGTCGATGCGTGCGGTTATTTCCAAAAAATCCATTATCGCGCCCTTTTCTGGTTCTGCCGACTTACATGAGTTTGAAATCGGTCAATTTTTGCCTGCCGGCTCTGTGGTCACTGATCTTGTGGGTAGCAATGACTTTGTCTGGGTCGACTTTTCGCTGCCCCAACAATACGCTAATTTACCGGCCAATGCGCCGATAACCGTCAGCGCTGTTGACCACAATTTTGCATCGGTTGAGGCCGAAGTGATCGCACAGCGCTCACGCATATCCCCTCTATCTCGAAGCCTACAGTTTCGAGCAAAAGTCGACCTGACTGGCAGCAATCTGTTAGCCGGAACGGCGGTTAATGTGAGTGTTCCAAAAGGTGACGCCAAAACCATCATCCGCGTACCAGTACAAGCGGTACGCTACGATAGTTTTGGCAGCTATATTTTTACGCTGTCTAAAGACGATAAAAATGATTGGCGCGCAGCTCGTCAAGCTGTCACCGTTTTATACAAAGATAATGTTGATGCGGTGTTAGAAAACACCCTCGGTGAAAATGTGGTCGTCGCGACAACCGGCTCCTACAAGCTGAAGCCCGGACTGCTAACCAACGTTGCACCTCATTAGGATCACGTCAATGAAATTTGAAGAGCAACACGATCCTGCACAAGCTGCCCGGCCCAACATCATGGACGTGTTCAGTTTACGCCCCATCGTCGCCATCGTGCTGTCGCTGGCCATCGTTCTGGTCGGTATCCGTGCCGCGATCGATATTCCTGTACTACAGTTTCCAAAAATCAGCAGCGCCTCGATACAAATCACAACGCCCTATATCGGTGCGTCATCTGAAGTGATACAAGGCTTTGTGACTGAGCCGATTGAACGTGTCGCGGCTTCCGTTCCGGGCGTTGATTACGTCGACTCACGCACAACGCCCGGCACCAGTGTGGTCACGGTCTGGCTACGTTTAAATGAAGACACCACACAAGCACTGGCTGAACTGTCGGCACGTATCGACCAGATCCGGTTTGAACTGCCTGAAGCCGCAGAAGACCCAATGATCGAAGTGGTTCGCGCCGACCGCCCCTTCGCACTGTTTTACTTAACCGTTAATTACGATCAGCAAGAAGCCGGGATGTCGCGTCTTGAGGTTACCGATTTTCTGTCTCGCAATGTGTCTCCTTCGTTAGCCACGATCCCGGGGGTGCAACGCGTTGGTCTTGAGGGAAGTCGCAACCCTGCCATGCGGATCTGGCTCAATGCAGACAAACTCCTTGCCTATAACCTCACCGCTCAGGATGTGGATTCTGCGTTGCGGCGCAACAATATTATTGCCGCTATTGGTAATACTGAAAATAACCTGCAACGCGTGTCATTGCTCACTGATACGTCACTGTCGCAGGTCGACGAGTTTGAACAACTGGTGATCCGCGAGTCAGAGGGCGTGCAAATTCGCTTAGGCGATATAGCACGGATCAATATTGGCGAAGAAGAAGGCCAACTAAGTGCTCGCTTCGACAAAGACACCACCTTGTATATCTCAGTGTGGCCGCTGCCCGGCGCCAATGAGATAGCCATTGGCGATCGCTTATACGTCATGATCGACGAATTAAACGCAACCTTTCCGCCGGGCTTGAGTATTTCTCAGGGTTACGACGGCACGTTATACATGCGTGATGCACTGAAAGAGATTTTTATCACGTTGGGTGAAACGGTGTTCCTGGTGGGGATTGTAGTGCTTGCTATGATGGGATCATTTCGTACCGCTCTGGTTCCATTAATCACGATCCCGATATCCATTCTCGGTGCAATCGCAGCAATGTCTCTGATGGGGTTTAGCTTAAACCTCCTCACGGTACTTGCGATCGTTTTGTCAGTAGGGCTTGTCGTCGATGACGCCATTGTCGTGGTAGAGAATGTCGCGCGACACATGCGATCAGGCATGACGCGCACACAAGCCGCGCTCACCAGCTCGCGTCAGTTACTGGCGCCCATCATCAGTATGACCGTAACATTGGCCGCAGTGTACGCACCTATCGGCTTACTCACTGGGCTAACCGGCGCCTTGTTTAAGGAGTTCGCCTTCACCTTGGCTATTGCCGTTTTAATTTCGGGCGTGGTTGCCACAACGCTTTCGCCGATCATGAGCGCGTATGCCTGCCCCGAAGGAGGCAAAGAAAGCCGGCTAACACGTAAAATCAACGGCTGGTTTGGCGCCATTCAGTCGGCTTACGGTCGCTTTGTTGTTAGCTCCATGCGGCATCGTTCGGCGATTTTATTTGTTGCTTCGGTACTGGCATTACTCAGTGTGCCCTTCTACTTGTTTTCACTCAAAGAACTCGCTCCCACTGAGGATCAATCTGCCATCACAGTTATTATTGAAGCGCCGCCTGAAGCCTCTTTGGAATATACCGAAACCCACATGAATGACATTGTCGATACCATGATGCAATTGGAAGGCGCGCAGTTTATGTGGCAGATTGTCAACCCGAGTGGCGCCTTTAGTGGCGTTGAACTTGTCGCTGTAGAGGAGCGTTCACAAGGTGTTCAGGACATGTTCTGGCAAGCTTATGGTATGTTATCGACGGTGCCCGGCTTAAAAGCTTTTCCTGTGCTCGATTCTGCATTGCCCACCGCCGGCAACTTTTCAGTCGAACTGGTTGTGCTAAGCACAGATGAATACGCTGACATGAAACCTTATGCTGAAAAAATACTCGCCGCGGCGAACGCCAGTCAAACGTTCTTATTTGTTGAGACTGATCTTAAAATCGATGTGCCTCAAGCGCGCTTGGTGTTGAACAGAGAGCGCATTGCTGATTTAGGGATGGATTTAGCCAATGTTACCCAGCAGCTCAATTTCATGCTGTCGGGCAACTTCGTTAATCGCTACAACCAAGATGGCAAAGCCTACCGGGTGGTGCCGATGCTGGAGGCTCCTAATCGGTCTGCTCCAGATGCGATTCTAAATTTAAATCTGCGCACCCCTCAGGGCGAACTCGTGCCCGTGCGCTCTATCGCCGCGCTGACCACAGAAGTGGGGCCACGCGTTCTGAGCAAATTCCAGCAGAAAAATGCGTTTCGGATCTACGGTGAAGTTATTCCCGGAACCACCAAAGAGCAAGGTTTAACCGTATTGGAAAAGGCAGCCGCCGACATTCTGCCCGCGACTTACACACTGGATTACGCGGGTGAATCTCGGCAAATTCGCCTTGAGGGAAATACCTTGGAGGGCGTTTTATTAGTTGCCCTGATGTTTGTATTTTTGGTGTTAGCGATTCAGTTCAACAGTTTCAGAGACCCTCTTGTGGTATTGATTGGCTCAGTTCCATTAGCATTAGCAAGTGCCTTGGTGTTCGCGTTCGTGGATTTCACTACCATTAACATCTACTCGCAGGTTGGCTTTATCACGTTGGTGGGGTTGATTGCTAAAAATGGGATTTTAATGGTGGAATTTGCCAACAGTATGCAAAAACAAGGCTACGCCAAATTGGATGCCATTGTGATGTCGGCACAAACACGTTTACGCCCGATTCTAATGACCACCGGAGCTACCGTGCTCGGCCACTTCCCGCTCGTACTGGTCACCGGTGCAGGCGCAGAGGCGCGTAACAGCATTGGTATTATCTTGGTGGCCGGTATGCTGGTAGGTACCTTTTTCACCTTGGTGGTGCTGCCTAGCGTTTATATGGTATTAGCATCTGAGCACACTCGTGATGACACATTGCAAACCCCACAACCAGAAGATGTGCCACCTCCTGCACCGCTCCGGTCATAAAAAAGCCGCCACTATTGTCATAGTTGGCGGCTTTCGATGAATCACTTAGCGAAGGTGCTAACTGAATGACTCGATGGTCAGACTAATATCACAGTTCAATAACTTGGAAATCGGGCAGTTTTGTTTAGCATCGTTCGCGGCTTTCTCAAAGTCAGACATATCAAGGCCTTCCACGTCACCTGACAGTGTCAATTCTGATGACGCGACCTTAAATCCATCACCTTCTTTAACTAAGGTGACTAATGCTTTTATATTGAGCGTGCCGTCAGTAAAGCCTTTTTCAGCCAACCCGAAAGACAGCGCCATGGCGAAGCAGGACGCATGAGCTGCAGCGATCTGTTCTTCGGGGTTGGTGCCTTTTTCATCCTCAAAACGCGTATTGAAGCCGTACGGTTGCTCACTCAGTGCGCCCGATTGCGTCGTTACCGTACCTTTTCCCTCTTTACCCAGACCTTTATAGGTTGCTGTTGCCGAATTCTTCATTGACATAATGTAACGCTCCTATTAAATGTGAAAATTCACGTTTACTCGCATTCTCGCATCTTATTTAAGCAATAACGATTCCAGCTTGCAGGGTGAAGCAGGGCCTGGTGTGGCATTCAATTATCGTGGTGAGCGACAGTCTTCTGCGTAAGGGTTGCACTTAAACTGCAAGAATTACATGACAGAAGCAACACAGACTCTATTTCGCCCCTGCGCTTTCGCCTCGTACATTGCAGAGTCGGCTCTGGACAAAATATCATGAAGGGTATCAGACGTGGTCGTTACGTTGGTGAGCCCGATAGAGGCAGTTCTGTTTAACCTCTCGCCTCGAACGTTCTCTATAAAGGTTTGAGCGACATCAACACAGACACGCTCTGCGAGCGTTTTGGCGTCCTTAATTTGGGTTCTCGGCAACAATAGAATAAATTCTTCGCCGCCGAATCTGGCCAATACGTCCGATGGACGAAGCGAAGACGTTAACGTAGCTGAAATGGCCACAAGTAACTCATCACCCACCCCATGTCCGTAGGTGTCGTTGATCGATTTAAAATGATCAATATCAATCATGAGAACGCAGAAGCCTCCATGCTGATGAGAAGAACGATTGAGCCATTCTTCAATGATTGCAATGGCGTGCCGCCGGTTGAAGACATTCGTTAATGGATCGTGCACCGACAGTTGATATAACAGTCTGGCACGGCGGCGTTGATAGAAAAACAACGCAATCAGCAGCAACAGGATTAACACGGCTCCGCCCATCAGCAACATACTGCGCTGCCGCTCAGCTTCATTTGCGATCAACTGCAACGACTGTAGCTCGGCCTGTTGTGTGAGTTGCTCAATTTGAGCATCTTTGCGCGCAGAATCCAGCGCTGATTTTAACGCCAATACGCGTTCGGAATTTTTATGGATATGAAGGCGCTGTGTAACATCGTGGAAACGCTTAAATAATGTGAGAGCTCGGTCGGCATCGCCAGCAGCTAATGCAATATCTGATTCAATCTTTATGAGCTCAGCATGCCATAACGTGTCGTCCAGGCCGGTCGATCGAGTTAGGATTTGACGAGCATTACGCAACGCATCTTCTGCCAACGCTAACTCACCGATTTGCGCAGCACAGCTGGCTTGTTTTTTGAACAATTCGCCGACATAGTCCAATGGGCCTGACAAACTTAAAGCGACTGCTATTTCGCCCAATGCCTGTTGGCATCGTTGACTTGACGCGAAGGTCAATGACTTTCCATAGTGATAATAAAACCGGCTTCCTACACTTTCTTGAAATGTCAGGGCGCGACCATAATCTTCATAAGCTTCCAAGGCGAGATCCCATTCCTGCTGGTAGCGGAATGTCGCCGCAATACCTTGTAGTGTTTCAGCAATATAAGTTGGGTAAGCCAGTGACTGATAGCGTTTTAATGCCTGTTGGTAATAGGCCAATGCTTGTGCATAGTTATCAGCGTAACTATTGACGCCACCGAGGGTTTGTTCAATAAGTGCCAGTTCAAAGTGTTGCTGAGGAGCGGTAGTGTTGTACGCATCCTGAAGCAGAGTGAATGCGTCTTCAAAACGTTCTTGCAATGCTTCGTTAAACGCAAGCTCTTGAGTGGAGAGGACCCATAGCCGACGATTTCCGTGTGCTTTGGCATGTGCTCTGGCTGTTTGTAAGGCGGTTGTAGCCGCCTCATACTGGCCGTCTTTTGAAGCGGTAGCACCACGCAGGAAATACCAGAGCGTTTGCCAGCCCAGATTATCTTCCATCGCCTCTGGCTTGAGTTGACTCAGTGACGCCGACACTTCAGCTTGTTTACCCAATTGGTGTTGCAAAAATGCCAGTTGCAATTGCTGCGCAGTGCCTCGCTCGCTGCGTGCTCTGAGCTTGTCGTACATATTGACGGGAGCTCTGAGCAAATCGTCAGACAACAAATCCACGGATGATCCCGCGAAACTTTCATTCTGAGCGTATGCACGGCACACTGACAAGGACCAGATGCATACAAGCAACAGACAAACACGGCTCAAAATGAACTCCTTTAATTACTGCTAGCGATAGCCCCAATCAAAAATCCGCGTTTTAGTTGATATTAACGCTGATGATCGTAATCTAGCAGTATTGGCTCAGCGAGGTAAGGGCAAAATGGCTTCCAATCAGAAAAACAATTACGCCATCGAAATTAAAAATCCCAGCAAGTATATGACGCTCACATACGCGATATCGCTGACCGTGATTGCCATTCTTTCTGGTATTGTGCATTTGGTACTCGACCAGGTGATTGAGCAGCAAAGCCAAACCGGGCGGATTGTGAATATGAGTGGGCAACAGCGTATGCTGTCTCAGCGCGCGAGTTTGTTTACTTTGCACTACGTAAACTCTGGCTCAGTGGAATCGAAGCAAATTGCGCTGGAGGCGATTGACCGTATGTTGCTGAACCAGCGTACGTTATTGCAAAAAGTGACTGGCGACGAAGAACCGTCGTTGTCTCGGGAACTTAACGCCTTGTATTTCGAGCAACCTCACAATGTGCAACAAAATGTGGTGAAATTTTCTGAAACCATCCGAGAAACGCTAAACAAGCCCCCTGTTTCCGTTAGTGGATTGGAGGGATTCTCCGATAGTTATATTACAGATTATTCGAAAAGCGCGTTATTGACCGGCCTTGATAACGTTGTAAAACAGTACGAAAAAGAAAGTCTGGAACGAGTCAATGATCTGCGTTTCGCGCAGAATGTGGTTTTCTGGATTATTATATTTACCATCATGGTTGAGGCGTTTTTTATATTCCGCCCCATGGTTGCACGCATGAGCGACTTTGCTACACGCCTTCAACGCGACGCCAACTTTGATGCGCTGACCAACGTGCTCAATCGCCGTGCGTTCAATATCTTAGCCAAGCAAAATTTCCAGCTCAGCAAGCGGCATAACCACATTTTCTCGGTAATGATGTGTGACATCGACTACTTTAAACGCGTTAACGACAGTTATGGTCATGCCACCGGCGATGAGGTAATCAAATCAGTTGCCAGCCAGCTATCCAGTCTAACCCGCAGCTCCGACATTGTGGCGCGCTTTGGTGGAGAGGAGTTCGTGATCATTTTACCGAATACACCTCAGGAAGAAGCATTACGGGTCGCCGAAAAAATTCGCCAGCAGGTTGAATCTCATGTTATCGACAGTGAGGAAGATCAACTGATGGTGACGATCAGTATCGGCGTTTCGGCTGTGGCGCCAGATGACAGTAATGTTGAGCCCGTTATCGCACGCGCCGACGATGCCTTATACCTTGCGAAAAATGCAGGGCGAAATCGGGTCGAAGCGCATGAGTCCACAGACTAACTTGAACGAGGGCGCACGCCAAACAATACCCTGACAGGATTAAAGGGTGCGATGCCAATCGCACAAATCAACACCGTCGCGGTGAAGCTTCCTGCGGCCAATAAGGTTGCCTTCACGAACAGCGACGCATCAGTTGCCAGAATAAAGTAACCTAAAATAATAATCACAGTTTGATGAAAGATATAAAAAGGGTAAATAAACTGATTACACCAACGCAGTGTGCTGCTTTGAAAACGTAAGTACTGCTGTGCATAACCCAGCATCACGCTGACACTTGACCACGACAGCACGGCACAGAAAAACCACCATAGCGACCAACGTGTCGGCAATGAAAAAACCCCACTAAAATCGACTAGATAGTAGGCATAAAAAAGACCTGAAATGATAATAAAAGCAATCAGGTTGAACCGCCGGTGAGCCGCGAAGCTGCGCCACGTTGAAGCAGAAGAGATGCTCAACATACCCAGACCAAAAAATACGGCATAAAACGTCAGGTCAGCGCTGTAGCTTAAATCTTCGCCACCCTTGTTGTGATGCAATAACACGTTGAACCCACCTATAAGCACAGCAACGACCACTGCGGCGAATCGGGCGGATAGCAGTGACTGAAGTTGTGTGCCTAAACGTGATAATGGACCTTGACCTGCCAATGCAAAAAGCGGCACGGCCATCACCATCAATATCAGCAGATATTCTATAAACCACAGATGATTAGTACTTAAATGAGACACTAACTCAGGATATGCATCTAAATAGGATCCGTACTCGCTGCGGTTCTCAAAGTAGCGCTGTGGCGGAACGATAAACAGTACGCCAACGATGAGTGGCAACAGTAAGCGGCGCGCCTTATCTTTGAGAAAGGCAACTGCTGACAATCGCCCTAACAGTATAAACGCCCCTGCACCGGCGATGAAAAACAGCGCAGGTAAACGCATTTGCTCGAAATAGACCATGATGTCGTCTAGCAGTTTACTCGATTGGGCATTCATAATGTGCCAATCATCACCATTAAATGGCATGAACGCGTGATGCAAAAAAACACCGATGATCAGCAACGTTCTGAGCCAATCTATTTCGTGGTATCGAACACCTCGTTCCATACGTTTCCCCTGCTTTTTCAGTACGTATCTTTGTTCAACTGCTGCTGGATCGTATCAATGAGCGTTTGCGGTTCAATGGGTTTAATAATATGCGCGTTCATGCCAACAGCGGTACTTTTCTTGATATCTTCATCAATTGCATGCGCCGTCATGGCGATAATAGGTAACTCTTTTGAAATTTCACTGCGTATTTTCTGTGCGGCCGTCAAACCGTCCATCTCAGGCATTTGAATATCCATTAGCACAACATCCACGCTAGAGTCATCTAACAATACCTCAATGGCTTGCAGGCCATTCTCCACAACACTAATCTTTGCCTGCGTATCTTCCAAGTAACCAAGCGCGACTTTACGATTTAATGCATTGTCTTCTGCCAGTAAAATGTGAACGCCTTTCCATACCGGTACTGATGACGGCTTCGCGTGTCTGGATGTTTTACCTTGCATAGTGTCTGGCATGTTACCGGCTGACATTAACGCGTTAAAAATGGCGCTCGCATTCAGCGGTTTTTCGAGCGTCACATCAACCCCTGACGGACTGGTTTGCGCCACGGCCATGGGGTCAGACGCGTCCGTCATCAGCAAAATTTGCGGCGGTGCGCTGTTCACCTCTTGGCGCACAATCGAGACGACTTCAATGCCTTGAATATCTGACATTTGCCAGTCAACGATAATCACATCAAAGGGGTCTTTGTGCTGCTGAGCTTGTCGCCAAGCACCGATCCCAGACAAACCATCTTCGGCAACTTCGGTTGCAACATTCATTCGTGCCAGTGTTTGATCCACCAGTTCGCGGGAAACGGCATCGCTGGAAATGACCAAAGCGCGTTGCAACTGCTTTGATTGTCGCTGACGCGCTTCATGTTCATTCAACTCTGCGCGCTGGGTCTGTATAGTGAAAAAGAATGTCGCCCCCTGACTGGGCACGCTTTCTACCCAAATAGTCCCACCCATCAATTCGACCAGTTGCTTGGAAATTGCCAAGCCGAGCCCCGTGCCGCCATAGTTGCGCGTGATGGATTCATCGGCCTGAGAAAATGAATCAAACAAGGTCGCACGTTGCGCAGTAGACAGCCCTCGCCCAGTGTCTTTCACCTCAAATTGGAGTTGCAACTCATCCTCTGTGTATTGGCGATTCACGATCAATGTAATACTGCCCTCGGCAGTAAACTTAACCGCGTTACTCAGTAAGTTGTTTAACACTTGCTGCAACCGCAACGCATCACCGCGAATGTGCAGCGGAACATCCGGGCTGACAAACTTAATCAGCTCTAAGCCCTTTTCCTGCGCTTTTAACGCATGCATTCTAAGCGCACTGTCAATCACTTCGTCCAAGCTGAACGCGGTAGACTCCAGTGTCATTTTCCCCGCTTCTATTTTAGAAAAATCGAGAATGTCGTTGATCAGACCTAGCAGGGTTTGCGACGACTCTTCAATTTGCTTTAAATTCGTCGCCTGACGCTGATCTTCACTGCTGCGCAATGACAATTTGGTTAAACCAACAATCGCATTCAGTGGCGTTCTGATTTCATGGCTCATTCGTGCAAGAAACTCAGATTTTGCATTGGTAGCACGCTGAATTTCTTCCGAGGCGGTACCCAACGCATGTTTCTGCTTGCGTAAACGGAACGTAAAAAACGCCAGAATCGCAATCACCATACCCGTTAAGCTCAGCATGAGAACCTGATTAGTTTGGCGTTGCTGGCTAATCTCCTGCTTGAGCTTCAACGTGCTAATTTCGCGATTTTTAGTGTCCAAGTCTAGGCGCGCCTGACTGACCGCCAGCAACTGACGTTCAGCATCAATTTGTGACTCCTTTCTCAGCGTTTGCTGGCGTTTTAAAGTCTGGAATGCTAAATCTACATCGCCTTTCTGTTCATAAATCTCAACCAGTTTCGTCAGCGCCATTAGTTGAAAATGAGAAATGCCTACTTCGCTACTCATAAACTCTGCGCGATTGAGTAACTGTATCGCCAAGTCGATATCGCCCATGTCTTTGCGGATATCGCTTTCGATAACCAATATTGAGGGCATCGCTAGGGCAAACCCTGATCGCTCGGCGGTTGCTTTGGCGTTTTTGATAAAGGATAAGGCTAGCGCAAATTCATTTTTCTCGCGATAAAGCTTGGCGTAAGCTGCATCTGTCATAAAAGTAAACGCTGAAGGGTCGTTTCGGTTGGCGATTTTTTGTTGCTCGAAGTGATACTCAGCCTGTTCTAAATTACCGCGTGCCAGAAAGACGCTGCCGATGGAGTAGTGAGCCGTCGCAATGGTATTATAGTTGGTTGACTTAAGAGCCTCTTCAAGTAATAGCCACGAGTACTCCATTTGTTGATCGAGCTGGCCTAACAACTCGTAAATATTAACGATTGAGCCTAGACTAATTGACGCTTTTGGAGATTCTGCCGCTAAGTGAAGTTTTAAACTTTTGTCTAACAAAGCTAATGCGTCAGAGTATTGATTCAAAAGCATCAGTACGATGCCTTCTCGCCGATAAGATTCAGCTTCCTGAATTTTATTTTCTGAATCTACAGCGAGTTGTCTTGCTGTTTGAAAAAAAGAGACGGCTTTGGGATAGTTAGCGCCCGTAAGTTCAATATACCCTTTAATATTGTATAAATAACTTTTTAAACTATCAGATGACATGATCACCTCATCTGATTCTGCTTCGGCAACTAAACTTTCTGCTGTTTTGCGCTGTGTGACAACCATTTTCTCAATTTGAGTGAGCAATGAAAGGCTCCCCTCAACTTCTTGCGCACTCACGATCGGCTGATACAGCAATCCGATAAAAAGGATTAACCAGCGCAACAGACTTTTATTAATTAAATACACGTTGATAAATTATTTTGCGTGCTGAACCCAAACAATTGAGCTTAACCCAGCCATATCAAGCCGTTGCTGAAGTGCTTCAGTGTTGCCACCGAAGAGTAGCGATAGATCTTCATCTGACACCCCAAAACTTTCAGCGGTTCCTCTGGGATCTTCTTTATATTGTGCTTGCAGCGCTGGGTCTTGGTCGAGTGCGTTTACAAAATCAACGAGTTTATCCGTCATCGTATTTCCTTAATTTACCGGTTGTTTTATTGAAAGGTGATGCTGTATGTCTTCGGCGGTAATGCCTAAGCTATCTAATGTTTCATGGTCAAAATCGGGTAACCCTAGGCTAGGTATCACCAACGTTGATATCGGCGAAAGTTGTACCGACGTTAACTCAGCGAGTTTAACTTCGTCTATTCGGCTGGTGAACAATGGCGAGGTTCTGGCTTCATATACAATAACAGGGTGATCCTCAGGGTAATATTTTGATAACGCAGAGACTAAAGCCGCTAACCCTCTTTTTTCATGCGCGAGTGTCGAAGTTAATGTGTGATCGCCAACGCCCCATATTTGCCAAATAATCTGCGTCATGTGGGGGTCGAGCGTGTAACGGCGAAACAAAAATTGCGTTGCTTCATAGCTCTGGCAACCAAACGCTGCTGGGTCAATCCCCAAATCGGCTACCAAGCAGTCTTCCGCAGAGATACCAGGTTCCATCATCACAGAGAACCCGCGCTCCTTAAGCACCTCGATAACGCGATGAGAGGGATTGACAAATACTCCCGGGTGACCGTAAAACGCCGCACACACTTTTTGGCCTGCCTCAACACTGTTGATAATCCGATCGCACATGTCTTGATAGGTTTGAACTCGCGATTTACCTAGCTCATAAAGATCAGTCAACGTGTGAGTATTGGGATTGAGTTGCTTGATGAATGCTTCGCCCGGTTTGTTGGGGATGGCAACATAGACGATATCTGCCTGACGCACGTGATTTTGCGTGATTAACGTCATCTGACCCGCGACACTGATACCCGTACCGACGACAACTAACGATCCATGTTGATTGGATTGCATAACGCTCTAATTCTTGACCACGCCAGACAGCATTATAAACGAATTTGATTAAAACGTGCACACAAGTTTCGGCCAAGTGTAGGGGCTGAAGCACTCAGATAAAAAAATCTTACATTGCTGACTTATCAAACTGGACTTCCCAGCTTCCACTAAACAGTTTGCAGCTCCAAAAAATACGCTTGTTCGAATTTAGCAGGTGATACTTAAGAAAAGTGGAGGAATAGACCTAGAGCTTGGCCCGTGAGCCTTAATAAAAAAAGACCCGCTATTGCTAGCGAGTCTCTTCCAATGGTTGCGGGAGCAGGATTTGAACCTACGACCTTCGGGTTATGAGCCCGACGAGCTACCAGACTGCTCCATCCCGCGATTGTTCTGGTTTAACCGAGACGCTCATGCAGGCTGTTTGCTGCTGCAGTCTGGCTAAGTGGGGCGTATTATACATAGCGATTAGATTGACGCAAGTCATCAATCTCAATTATTTTTTGATCGCTCAGTTAGTATACGAATTGGTGACGTAACGGTTATTTTTCAACCACGTTGTGCCATTTTTGTTCTAACCAGAGAAGAACAGTGACGGTAAACCACAGGTAAAATAACCAGAGGGGCGGAAAAGTGTCTTGCGCAATGCCTTCCGCCGTATCGTCATTCTGAGCACTATTCAGCCTATTTCGCCAGTCTGAAGTAGCTTGGCGCGTTTGTATTTGCTGATACGCATAAAATGCATCGTCATTCATCACGTAGAAGGGTAATTGATATTTATGTTCACCGCTTTGAAATTGAACGGCGTGCCACCCCGCTGCCTGCCTCACCCAGGCACTGCAGTAGCGATTATTGGACACAAAAGGCACTGGTTGAAACCGCAGCGGTTGTTGCTTAATTTGCGCAGCGGCAGAGTCTGCATGGGTTAACACAGCGTCTGTGGGCTGCTTTTCAGTGTCGAGGCACAGTGGCGCGACATCCAATGAGCGGTGATGAAAAGGCGTTCGCGCTGACAGCATGCCGTGCTGATGGAGTAAACGTGGCGTAGATTTTGGTCGCGCGAGGTTCGATATAATGCGTTGCCAGTAGCGACTATGCAGCGCTGGTTTACCCTGCAGCCGCCATACGTAGGATGAAGGTAACACCGACATGCCCACTTGGCCTCTGCCAACCGGTGTGGTCGCGACGACAGCACGCCTCTGTTGGTCGACGACCAGGTGTGAACCGTTTACTGATTGCAGCCGAGCAGGTGTTGTGACTACGGGTTCTTCAATTAAAGCGCCGGGCCATGCTGGCAACGCGGAAGTTTCAGCAACGTCTTCAAGGCGAAGGGAGCCGGGAGTCCATATGCCGTGCAATACAGACGTATCAGCGCTTGTCTCATCAACGATTACAAAAAAACCCAAGCCAGTGGATATCTCATCGGCTAACCTGTCAATTTGTGCGGTTGTCCATGAACTGAGAGACCGCGTGTCAGTTATCACCACATCAGCCCACCGTAATTGCTCGCTCGATAGCGCAGGTGTATCAGGCAAGACGTTATTATCCGACAGGTTAAAACGCTGCGTGGTAACCTTATCGCGACTGACTGTCGTGTACACGATAACGTTGCTGCCCTGCTCAGTTAACCAGTTGTGCAAATGCCTTGTTTCAAACGATGCCGATGACTGAATGATCACAGCATTGATTACGTCACCTGCAGTCACAACAACTGGCACTGCCTCTTTTGCAATCACGCTATTCGCGCGCGAGCTCAGCTCAAGCGAGTAAAGCCACTGGCCCTCAGCCTTTGGCACGAAGTGAAACGTGATAGATTCACCTGCCCGAGCGCTGTGTTGCTGTAGGCGTTGATTATCCGGCCCCGTTAAACTGACGTTAAAAATCGTATCGCTGTGAGCGAGTTGTTCGCCCACTACGCGCACGTGAAGCGAAACTGATTCCCCTAAGGTGACCGTTTTTTCCCACTCGGGATACGCCAGCCCCACTGTTTGAATACCCGGTGTGTGTTCCACTTCTGAAACCTTACCCAGCACGCCTAGCTGGGCAAAGTCCTGCCACGCTGCTCTGGAAAACCCATCTCCCAAGATATGCCAGCGTCGGTGCGATTTAAGTCTGTCGGCGATTTCATTGCGAGTGAGCCCCCGTGTATCAAGCGCTTCTGTAGGGCTTTCAGGCGCGTTTTCCGTCACCACGATCAATGGTTGAGTTGCTTGTGGTGGCGGGCTATGGCTCAACCGCACAAACAAAAGAATGAACAGCAATCCAATACTGACTAAATTCGCCACACTCAGTAACACGGCCCATATCAAACGCTTTCGATGACGCCGCATGATGTGTGTAACAACACCCAGCCACACAATCACGCTCATCAAGGCAATCACAATAACCAGCGTTTGCGGGGCATTTAGGCTCAGCGTCCATCCTGACAAGGTTAACGTGTTCGATAGCATATCAATTCTGCTCACGTGGTAACGGTTGATTGACTTGATCATGTTGTAGGCGTCGAATAAAGTCGTCGACAACGGAAGAGGTAACATCAAATGAAGCTGGCACTGGTTTCGCGACTGGCGCGGTGAGTCGGGATAACAGGTAGTTCTGTAGGCGTTCAATACATCGGTCGCAGCCGGGTGCATTCCAACGTTCATGCTGTAAAAAACGCTGCACAATCGCAGTCACGTGAAGTGTTTCAGGATCACTCACGTCACTGGCTATCTCTTCACTCAATACCGCCACTAGCGCTTCCAGTTTGACGAGCTGATCGGCTTCGATCCGCGATTGTCGTGGCTGCTGCATCGCACTTGCCAGTGCGGCGCGTAAGGTCGCGTCAGTCGTTACGCCAACGTTGACCTGCTTTGTTCTATCCGGCGCGGTAATATCATCAAGCTCGCCCTGATAGCGGCGTTCCTCACTCACTGGCGGCGGTTCAAACCCCAAACGTTTTACATAAACCCGATCGGCTTTGCGTGCTCTGTTTAATAAGTCTAGTGCGCGCTGCTCGTAAGGTAATGCTTGGTGTGGTTCGGCAAGGTGCAGGAATAATTCAGCTTGCCACATCTGCGCGATGGACTGCTTCATCAATAGTTTGGGGCTGAATTGTCCTTTTTCCAGTGAAATAAAGCCGATGTCCGCTTCACCATGATTGTGTCCAAAACGTTCGATAATGTCGTCGTAACCGGACAGCGCATTCGCTGTTCCAGCACGCTCACTGGCCTGATGATCACCATGGTTGTGGGCATGACCGCTAGCGTGCTGGTGAGCTTGCTCAGATGCATGATCATGTTCGTGCTCATCTGCGTGTGAGTGGTCGTCGTGCGGGTCTTGTGCCAGTTTAGGAACTAATGGCCCCGCTTCCATCGTTTGCATCACGCCAGATTCAAATTCATCCCCTAGGTATTGGCCATAGCGTTGCTTTAGGTCCGCCTGAGCTAACGCTAGCTCGCGGGAAGTTTGCTCAAACTCTGCCTGACTCAGGCGCTCCTGTGCCTCAATGAGCGCGGTGGTCTCAATAATGATTTGTCGCTGACTCTTAAAATAGTCTGGAATGAAGTCCATTAAGACACCATCGGCATTAACGCCGACCACGTCATCATCGAGCCATTTGATGATTTTTGTTTGTGAACGCACCTGCTGTGGTTCAGGCTCACGATTGTCTACGGCCACCACGCTAAAATATAATTCATCACCAGGTTCCATGCCCAACGCGATTAAATCCCACTGTTTCTGATATAGGCGATGTACCGCGGTCGCTGATTGGGTAGTACTAACCTGTTGAACCGGCGCTGGCTGTTGGGTGTCAAAGCGAAACGTTTCATCTCGAAACTTTACCGCCTCGCCAGTGCCTTTAGCGATTGATGCTAAAATATAGACGTCAGAAATGCCGTAATCATCGTCGATGAACACTTTGGTCATGAGTGCTGGTACAGCATTTTTGGCAAACTCAGTTACCGTGCTCTCGGGCGAAACCACATCAATAAAGGGCGCTCGGTCACGTATCACATTAATAGTATGGATATCCGTGATTGCCTGCCACTCAGCATTTTTCTCACGTTGGATGGTATACAACAGCGGTGTTTGCACATGCAGCGTGACGCGCAATGGGGTATCTTGAAACTCGCCTACGTGGGCTGTGTCGTGGACTGTGTGTGCAAACGCATACTGTGAACCTGAGTGAACGTTCAATGCATAAACATTGGGCTGCGATGTCTGCATATACCAGGTGACCTGCGCCCCCTGCGCAACCTCGACATCCAATGATTCACTGGTTCTTGCGGGTAACCCGGTGTATGTCGGCGGTTGAATACTGAGGTGAAATTGTGGCGGTTGCAACGATTGCGGTTGTTCCTCAACCACCATGTTTGATGCGTCTTGCGGCAACTGAGGCTCACCGCGCAAGTGTTCAATCATCGCCAGCAGAGACACTACGATAAACACACTGATCATCAGATGCCAGAACACACGGCGCTGCGGATACACCATGCTCAGGGCCACAGACACCTCGGCCGCATTCGCTTTCAGATAGGCTGTCACATGGCGCTTTTGGCGTTTTTGCAGGGCACTTAACGTCTCATCAGACGCTAGGAAAAGTTGTGCGCTTTCTTCAAGCTCTGGCAGATTACGATTGAGATGCAGCAGCAAATTCTCGGCAGTAATGTGCTGTACTCGACGAACAAGGTTGCGCCCGAGTAACCACGTAAAGCCGACCGTAACGACAATTGCCCAAAAAACCCAAGCACTAGGGGCCAGAATCGAACCTGTGGTGACGCCAGCTAGTTGAGTGGATACAACCACAACCAGTAAGATCGCTGCGCAAAGTAATAAGACAGCACCAAAACGAGTCAGCTCTTGCCGCACGTATTGAGCACGCACTCTGCCAACCCATGTCTGTAACTGATCTCGTTCAGTCATGTGACGCCCTACGCCGCGTTACGAACTCGCTGAACAGTCGCTCCATCAACAACAGAATAAACGCTATGCCAGCAATCAACTCACTGGTAGCGCTGTTGGCTGACAGGTCTTTGCTCATCGGGTTAGGTAGAGCCACGTTCCGCTCCTGTGCGGCTGTTGGTGACAGCGGCGATGTGATTAAGTCGTGTGGTACGGTTAACTGAGATAACGCGATATTGTGTTGCGCTGCGCTGAAAAGTGCATCGGCTAATCGAAGCGGAAAATCAGCACGGGTCGTGTGGTCAAATTCACTGACATGCCAAACGCGATTGTCAGGCGATTTTTCGAATTCCCTGCTAAACCGTATGACCGCATCAAAGACGTCTACATTTTCCGGTAGGTCGCGTTGACGCTTTATCGTCAGGTTTAACCCTGTCAACGGCTGTAACGCCGCCAATGCCGCCATGAATGCCGGCGCAGCCGGCTGCGGGTCTTCAACCAAATAGACGGTGGCATGAATCGCTGATGATGTGCTCGTCGGCAAAGGATCGACTTTTGGGATCATTGAGATCAGTTGCCATTGAACACGATGTGGCAAAGGGACCTTTTGCCCCACATAATCCGTCATGGCATCAGTTGCATAGACTGTCAGCTGTGCACCTGAACTCAAGGCACCCGGTTGATAGCGCAACCACTCGCCGACACGATGCCATGTGTTACTCGCTGTGTCTTGCAACGACGACCGCTCAGCCACTAAGTGAGTATCGGGCAGAATAATATGTTGATTCGCCTTATCGGCTTTCTCGAATAAGTCGTCTCGTTGCGCCTGGGTCGCGTTCGCTAACCATGATGGTGTAATAAAATGTATTTCGTCTTGCGCGCTATAAGGCGTGGTTATGTGCAAACCCGCTAACCACAAAATAATTGCCGACAACAGGAGAATGCGCAAGGCCAGTAAACGTTTCTGAGTGAGAGCAATACGCGAACGCTGGCGCATTTTCTCGACCGGGATCAAGGCCAAAAAACTGAACACATGTGATTGTGCTTTGCTACGGCTGAATAGATGGATCAGCAACGGCACTGCAAGCAACGCAAATGCCCATAGCACGGTTGAGTCAGACACGCCCCACGCCATCAGCGCACGCTTTCTGCACTATCGGCTGTCGCCTGCAGCACGGCACGTATATTTTGCTCTATTGGCTCGTCGATATTGACACATAAGTGCGTGATGCCCCTAGTGGCACACCGCTGTGCCAACGACCGGTTAAAGTCTCTGCGCTTGGCTAAATAGCCAGGTCTGACTGCGTCTGCATCGAATTTGCGTTGACGACCGGTTTCTCTCTCCGTCATCTTTACTAACCCATGGAAGTTAAACTCAGCCTCATCGCGTGTTTCAAGCTGGATACTGAGTACATCGGTGTGTGTGCTTTTCAGTCGGGTGAGCATTTTATCAATCTCAGTGCCTTGTTGATAAAAATCGGATACTACGACAGTCAGCGCGTTGCGTTGCAGTTTTGAAAACTGGTGTTGTAAAGCGGTTGTATCTGGGAAGACCCCTTGTGCAGTGACGCTATCTAACTGCATTAAACAGCGGTAATAATGCTGTCGAGTCGTTTGAGCGGGAATAAACGCCCCATTCTGCCCCGCGCACAGTAATCCGACTGCATCACCTTGGCGGTGTCCAACGTAAAAAATAGCGCTGATAAGCCATTGGGCATACTGTAATTTAGTCAGGTTTGAGCCTGATGAGTGTTCCAGCATGGAAGCACTCCCGTCGAGTACCGCCCAAATATTCAGGTTGCTTTCACGCATTGCTTCGCGAACATAATACCGGTCGCTTCTGGCAAACAATTTCCAATCCAATAAACTCATCGCATCGCCCGGCTCATAGGCGCGAAACTGGCTAAACTCGACCCCACTGCCCCGTTGTCGGCTAGCATGCTGACCGTGAAGCGCGCCCTGCGCAATAATTTTAGCGCGTAGCTCAAGGTCGCTCAGTTGTGCCAGTAGCGCTGCGTTCAATGTTGTATTCATGAGCGATGACAATAATGTTAGCTGAGCAAGGGACTGGAAGGTTTCGCGACCTCGTTCAGTACGTTTTCGATGACCTCAATAATAGACACCTGTTGCGCCTCCGCCTGAAAATTGAGCATCAATCGATGACGGAGCACGGCTGGCGCAACGGCGGTAATATCATCTAATGTGACTGCAAATCGTTTGTGCAGAAGGGCGTGCGCTTTCGCGCACAGCACCAACGCTTGCGCACAACGCGGGCCGGCGCCCCACTTCACATACTGCGTGATAGCGTCGACTGTCGATTCTTGTGGGCGCGTTTGACGCGTTAAGCGCGTTGCGTAGCTCAGTAGCGGCTCACTCACTTCAACATCGCGCACCACGGTTTGCAGTTGGCGCAATTCAACAGCGCTCAGTTGCGCCGACAGTGAAACAGTGTGCGAACCGGTTGTGCGCCTGACAATCTCCAGTTCTTCAGCTTCTGTTGGGTAACTCACTTCAACAAACATCAAAAAACGATCGAGCTGCGCTTCCGGAAGCGGATATGTGCCTGACTGCTCTATCGGGTTTTGTGTTGCGAGTACAAAAAAGGGCGCTGGCAGTGGATACAACTCACCCGCGTAGCTGACTTGCCGTTCCTGCATAGCTTCAAGCAGTGCAGCTTGGGTTTTCGGCGGTGTACGGTTTATCTCATCGGCTAATAATATTTGCGTAAACACCGGGCCTTTTTGAAACTTAAAAAATCGTTCGCCAGAATCATGATCCGTTTCCAATACTTCAGTACCAATGATATCGCTAGGCATCAGGTCCGGGGTAAACTGAACACGCTTGAAAGTTAAATCAACCGCCTGAGCCAACGAACTGACCATCAACGTTTTCGCCAGTCCCGGTACGCCTTGCAATAAGCAATGTCCGCCCGCCAACATACTGACCAACAGTTGTTCCATAACAACACGTTGCCCCACAATGACCTGACCGACTTCATCTGTTACCCGGTGTAGTTTCGACAGTAACTGATCCAACTCTTCATCGTTTAGGTCTAGCGTTTTAGTCATAGCATTCCAATCTAATCTGTCAGGAAGTTTTAGGCCGTCATGGCATACATCACAATATTGACCGCAAACTTGGTATTGTCGACACGAAGCCAGCGTTTGTTGCGGAAATCATAATCCCATTCACAGCCAAAGTCCTTATTGCTGTAGAGCACTGCAATGCGACCGTTTACGATGATCGCTTTCAGGTAGTCGTGCACCAAATCATCTCCCCAGCCGTTTAATTCCATCGACGTACGAGGCGGACCATCAAAGGTAAAGAAGCTGGTGTAAATCGCGTGGTCATTTGGAATTTTCTGCAGCGCGTCAGGCCCAAATAATTCTGCCATTTGTTGTTCAAACGTACGGGCAAACATGCCGTCTATGTCATGGTTGCAATCATCCACAAACACAAACCCACCGTTATTCACGTACCGAACAAAATTTTCTCGCTCTTGTAATGTAAATTGCACTAAACGATGGCCGGCCATATAACAAAACGGCGCACTGAGCATAGCAGGATCCGATAGTGGCACCACCCGTTCCCTAATGTCCACACGCAGGCTGGTATATTCGATTAACGAATTAAGTACATTGGCTGGCATGCGCTCATCCACGTCCCAATTACCGGATTCGTAACTTAATCGGGTGAAATAAAAGTCGTAGCTTTGCGCATGAGCGCGCATCGGAAAAGCCGCGACGAACGCTGCGGCCAATGCCGATTGTAAAAACGCACGACGCTGCAAAGTTAAACAGCGTCCGATAAACTACTGAAGGTAAAGTCACGCACCTTCATCGGTGGGATCATATTGCCATCGATGCGTTGTGGTTCGCCCAACGCCTCAATATTGTTTAACATCACAATTGGGCTTTCGTTAAAACGGAAATTTTTCACTGGGAATTTAATTTTACCGTCCTCAATATAAAAGGTTCCGTCGCGGGTTAAGCCCGTGTAGAGCAACGTTTGCGGATCCAACGGACGAATGTACCATAGGCGTGTTACCAAGATGCCCCGGCGAGTGTTAGCAATCATATCTTCAAGTGATGAATCGCCACCCGCCATCAGAATATTGCCCCCCTGAGGCTGATAGTCGACACCGGTTTTTTTCGCCCAGTAGGGTGTATTTGGCATATTCACTACCACACCATCCTTAATCCAATCGGTTTTTACACGCGGATAGCCATCGCCACCAAAGGGAGCGGCAGGTGCAATGGGGTGTTGTGGGTCACTGGAAATATTGACGCGCTCGTCGAACATCTTCTCGCCCAATCGGTTTTTAGGCGCTTTTTCCGGGTCGTCGCCTTCTTTTGGCTTATAGCTTAAAAAACTGCGTCCTTCATCAGCCGCACGTTGAGCCATGCTGTTGACCATATTACGCAGCAAACCTACGCTCGCCGCAGGCTCTAAAATTACGGTGTACTTACCCGGCTCCATGGCTTTCGCATCGACAGAGTTTTTCGCTTTAGTAATGGCAATACTGGAGGCTTTCGCTGTATCCAGCAGTTTGACGTCACTGTAATTGCGCGTCACCCAACCTGAACCGGTGCCATCTTCGGTGCGGATAGTGACCGAAAAATCCACGTTGGTCGCAGGGTTGTAGGCAAACAAGCCCTTATTGTTCATGATAGCTTCAAACGTCACGGCTTCTTCTAAAAAGCCTGATGAGACCAGCTTGTTTTTCTTGGAAGGCGCGATGCTATCCTCGGCCGCTTGCGCACGAATTTCCGGCGACACATTGGCTGTTGACTCAAAATACGTTTTTGACTCGACATATTTCTGCGGGCCAAATACAGGCATGTGCTCTTCATTTTCCGGCGCCAGCTTGGCCAACTCTTCCGAACGGCGCACCACTTTTTCAAGCGACGCATCATCAAACTCGTTGATGGTTGCAACACCGGTACGCTTGCCAAAAGTCGACTGCACGGCAAGCGTTAAGTCTGCTTCTTCCCCCGCCGTCGACACGGTATTGCGTGCATAGCGGATGTTTCCACCAACTAAGCCGTTTAAATAAACTTCAACTTCATCTGCTTTAGACAGCTTAATCACTTTCTCTAGCAAGGTTTTAGCAGCTTTTTCAGTCATGATTGTCATAATGGTTTCCTTATTCTCGACTTAGACCTTGCGGGCCGTGTTGATTACGTTGACATTGTTAAAGCGTGTCGTCGGGCAACCATGTGATACTGCGCTAACCTGCGAAGGTTGGCCTTTACCGTCGAAAAATGAGCCGCCGAGGCGATAATCGGACTGACCCGCCATCTGCACGCAGCTGTTCCAGAATTCTTGTGTGTTTGATTGATAGGCCACGTCTTCAATTTGTTCAGTGATTTTGCCGTTTTTAATTTCGTAAAACAGTTGTCCGCCGAATTGGAAGTTGTAGCGCTGCTGGTCAATTGAAAATGATCCTCGTCCAGCAATGTAAATACCGTCTTCAACGTCCTTGATCACATCATCAGCAGATATATCTTTTTTGTTGGGTCGCAAAGAGACATTCGGCATACGCTGGAATTGCACATCACGCCAACTCTGTGAATAGCAACAACCATGAGACTCTTTCTGATCAATCATGTGCACCTGATCGCGCGTTGCTTGGTAGTTAACAAGGATACCGTCTTTGACCAAATCCCATTGTTTGGTCTTTACCCCTTCATCATCAAAAGCGACTTTACCTAACGAATAATCCTGAGTTTTATCAGCGAACAAATTGACGATGTCGGAGCCGTATTGAAACTTACCGCTTTTCCACTTATCCAGCGTGGCGAAACTGGTGCCAGCATAGTTGGCTTCGTAGCCTAACACACGATCAAGCTCCAATGGGTGACCGACGGATTCGTGGATGGTCAACATCAAGTGTGCTGGGTCAAGCACCAGATCGTACTTACCCGGTTCAACAGATTTTGCTTTTAACTTCGCTTTGAGCTGCTGCCCTGCCGCCGTTGCATCTTCAATAATGTCATAGCTATTTTTGTAACCTACGTTCGCGCCGGACACGCGAATTTTGTCTTCTTCTTTGCCATCAAGGTACTCAAAGCCCATACCCACTGGATTGCCCAAACCGGTACGTTGTTTAAAGCCGGCCTCGCCAATCGCCGTTGCGAAGAACGGTGCCCACAATCTGTGAACGTCCTGGTCGATATACGAACCATCCGTGGATGCAAAATACTTCTGTTCATTGACTAAAAACAATACTGACGTAATGTAGTTTGCGCCGTTTTGCATTGCCGCATCGTTGACCGCCATCAGCATGTCGACTTTTTCTTTGACGGGAACTTCAAAGGCGTTTTTCTTGATTGGCGTTTTCCATGAAACCTCACCCACGCCTTTCACAGGCGCAAGTTTAACTGGATCAGTTTGGAACTTGGAATTGGCTTTTGCTACCGCAACGGCTTTTTCAGCCGTTTTAGCAATCGAGTCCGGCGTCATGTTTGACGTGGAAGCAAATCCCCAGGTTCCGTTAGCGATAACGCGAATACCAATACCTGCTGACTCTGTATTAACAATATTATCAACGCGCTTTTCGGCGGTAGTCACAAACTGGTTCAGATATCGGCCAATACGAGCATCCGCATAGGTTGCACCTTTTGCTTTGGCTGCATTAAGCGCAATATCTGCAAGCTTCTTTTTGTACGCAACGTCCATAGGGCGATCGAGTAGCTGGTCAGCACTCACGGCCATTCCCGAAACAGGCAAGATCAAAGCGCCCATACCGGCTGCGCCTCCAAGCTTAATAAAATCACGTCGTTCCATTGTTATTCCTTGGTCAGGTTTTTTTATGAGTTATTTGGTATCACGAAAAGATACGCTGAGCGACTATCTCAAGTTGAACAAACCAGATAAACCGATGAAAACCCGCATTCATATTGCGGGTTTTCAACACGAACTCGCTCGGTATAAAATGAGTGTAAACTAAGGTGGGTAGGTTGTGTGCATTGCGGTGCACTAAACTGTAAGAAAGTGTGTAATATCATTGCGCGGTGCCTAGCACAAAAAGCTGCTGGCAACCGCGCCAAACGAGCGAGCTACTTAAACAGTTCCATTTTGCTGGCCAGTTTAAAATCCAAATCGCTGATCCCGCCTACGTCGTGTGTGGTCAACTGCACATCGACTTTGTTGTACACATTAAACCACTCTGGGTGATGATTGAGCTTTTCTGCCCAAATCGCAATTTGCGACATCCAGCCGAATGCCCTGATGAAGCTTTTAAACTTGAACTCTTTCGAGAGCTTATCATCCTTAATCTGCCATTGTTGGTCATCTGCCAAGTCTTTATTAAGCTCAGCAAGCGCCTCGTCAATGTGGGCTTGTGAAAACTTTTCTGCCATATCTTTTCTCCTTAAGCTTTTGAAAATGGAAACTCTAACTGTCACGCATAAACCTAGCACTGCGCTCTTCGCATCTCAACGGTAACATGGCGCTGATGCAGGCGTAACTGCTGATGCATGAATGTACCCAGCAAATACGTTGTGAATGATGCACTGTCGTTCGCTGTGTGAGTCACGCTGATTAAAAAAGCCCGGACAAACCGGGCTCAACCATCATTAACGAATGCTTAGAATTCTATCGCAATTCGTGCATAGATTTGACGCCCGCGCGGATCGTGTACCTTTGAATCAAAACCGCTGTTAGTAAAGACTTGCGGTGGATCTTCATCAAACAGGTTAATTCCGCCGACTGTTAGCAAATAATCAGTCTCAGTTTCAAACACCTCGCCAAGATTAACACTGTACTGTGCATCTACGGTGACGTGGCTATCAATCTCATAGAAGCCGTCAGCGCAGCCCGTGGTGTTGGTTGTACCATCGGCACAATTCTGATCGTCATCGTATGCGCTGATATAACGCACAAAGACGTTTGCACCATGGATACCGGCAGACCAGTTAAGTCCTAAGTTCATGCGCAGCTCAGGTGACGAAACACCAATATTGTTAAAGTTACGACGCCCTGCACCATCAATGTTACCGGCCTGAGGGTCGGTTAAATCGTAAGACAGGATGTAAGTCGCATTAACACTGGGTGTGAGCGTGCCAAAGTCTGTCTCTATTTTGTAACTTGTAACTAAATCGATACCGGAGGTGTCGAGTTCACTGGCATTGACGTAGGTATTGTTGACCTGTAACAGCGGACCGTTCAGAGGGTCACCCGCGCGAATAATACGTTCAGGATCTTGTGGATTTGCTGTCAGCAATGCTTGTGCGTTTTCTTGAATGATCAGATCTTCAAAACTGAAGTTCCAATAATCCATTTCCACAGATAAATCATCGATAGGCTCAAATGAGAAACCAACGTTATATGCCGTAGACTCTTCAGGTTTGAGCTCTTCGTTACCCGCGGTTCTCACCGCTGCAAACGCAGTTCCAAACAATGGATCGCTCAATTGCTGTAGCGTTGTCGCCCCACCATTACGTAAGAATACGGTTGGAGCCCTAAATGACGTAGACCATGAACCTCGCAATGAAAAATCATCCGTTGCACGCCATGAGAACGCCACTTTTGGATCAATGGTATCGCCCACAGAGCCGCCGTAATCTTCGTAGCGCAATGCTAACTGGATGTCGAGTGTGTCATTAACGGGTAACGCCATCTCCGCAAAGGCCGCCCACACATCAAGCTTACCTTCAAAGTCAGGGTTACCAATAACAAAGGTAAAACTATCCTGATTTGACAGCTCGTCGTAGTCTTGGCTGAGTTTTTCTTCGCGGTATTGTAATCCAAACGCGACACCCGCTGTACCACCGTCCATATCGAATGCATCAATCGATGCAAAGCCTTCTACAACCTGTAAATCAGTTTGTGAGTCAATACGCTGACGACCAGTAAAGGAATCGATTACATATTGTGAGTTGGGCAATACCGTGTACGAGGTGGCAAACGGATTAAAATATTCACACGCACCGACACCTGGCGTTCCGGTTAACGGATTACAATCGCCACCGCCTAAGCCGTTAAGCGCTAGGTTAAACTCAGTATTTAACACATCCGGTACGCTAAATAGGAAATCGTTGGTTGCATTGGTATAACTGACTTCCCAAAAGCCGTTGTCCATTTCGCCGGTTAAGGTAGTGTTAAAACGGAAAGTGTCGGACTCGGTATTCGCAGCATCGCCAGGGAACCCATTTCCTTCTGCTCGCCCAAAGAACGCGACTGGGGCGCCAAATGGATTACTAGGATGTGTCGCCGGAACGACAGGCTGAGTGAGGATTGGGAAGCTTGGTGCCCCACCGCGCTCAGCACGGTTACGCGCAAAACTAATTTCATTGCTCCAAGTGATGTCGTCGGTGATGTCGTAATCGGCTTTAACGTAGGCATTGACGCGAGTTTCATCGGGCACATACGAATAAAACGGACCAAAATCAAACCCACAAAAACCGATATCTAACCCTGGAACTGTGCCGGGGGGGGCCAGTAACTGTGGAAAACCACCGAACTCTTCACATCCGGTCGGATCGATAAACGGTGTAGCGCCTAAGAAAAAGGCACCGGGGTTACCCAATGCACTGGTATCGTCCTGAGGACGTGACAAGCGGCGATCAGAAATAAACAAAGGTGAACGGTTTGTGTAGCTAATGGCGGCCATTACGCTGCTGTTATCACCAACAGCGCCCCACAAACCTTGCAAAATATATTCTTTGTTATCACCATGCGCGCCATCCTGATAATCAAAAGTGACCTTGGCGCCTTCGTAATCCTGCTTTGTAATAAAGTTAACAACGCCAGCAACCGCGTCTGACCCGTACAATGCAGAAGCGCCGTCTTTAATCACTTCCATTCGATTGATAGCAATCATTGGAACGAGCGAGCTGGTATCGACAAAGTTCAAACCGTCGTTGGTTTGCTGAGCGTTGACGACTTGGCGTTTGTTGTTTAACAACACTAAGGTCGACGCAACCCCTAAGCCACGTAAGTTGATGTTAGACGTACCGGCCGTAGCATTCTGAGTGAATGCATCTGGGTTGTTCTGCGCGCCTGTGTTAATCGTTAATGTTTGCGTGATATCAGCAATATTTTTCGCGCCGATTGAATCAATCGAAACACTGTCGACAACCGCCAAGGGCGACGGTGATTCAAAATTCTCACTGCGGCGGACAAAACTACCCGTCACCATAATGAGCTCAAAGTCTTTTTTCTCTTCAGCCTGCTCGGACGACTGATCTTGCGCATTGACAACGTGCGGAATAAACGCAAATTGTGCTGCGACGCAGGCGGCCAAAACGGTCTTGCGTGTAGTTAACTTCATATGAGTCCTCTATCTCAGGCAGCATCACAGCCTGATAAAGTTGTTGTGGTGGAGCTTTCTTGTTATTCACGCCCACAGAAACTGCAGAACGCTGAAAAAATAGTATGCGCAATAACCAGCAATGTAAATCACATGTTACTTATATGTAAACATTAGCGCGCTGGATGGTCTGACCTGTTGAATAAAGGCTGTCGGCACGGGAGGAGAGGCAAATGTCTTACAATGTTGCTGCGCAGCAGCACACAGGAGCCTCTGCGCGGTGAGAGAAGTGAAAATTAGGGGGCTGAACGGATCACGGCAAGCATCAAAAATTGCCCGACTAAAGCAGGCTTATCACGGCCATCTATTTCGACTATGCAGTCGAAACTATACAGCCGCCCCAACGGCTTTTGCTCTATCTTGGCGACCTTGAACTGATACCTTACGCGGTCATTCACTCTGACAGGTTCGAGAAAGCGCAGATTATTGATCCCGTAATTCAACACTGACGATATATCTGGATGCGGGGCAATGGCCTGTTCAAATGCGCCAGGCATCAGCGATGCTGAAAGAAACCCGTGCGCTATCGGTTGTTTAAACGGGCTTTCCTTTGCACATTTTTCTACATCGACATGTATCCACTGGTGATCGCCTGTCGCATCGGCAAAGGTATTAATGTGCTGCTGTGTTACCGTTACCCACGCCGTTGCGGGCAAGCTCTGCTCTGGGCTAAGGTCAAGAAGCGTTAACGCCATAAATACTCCAAAAATACGTTTTGTTACGCATTTATACTATTAATGTACTGAATATTTCAAATCATCTTCTATAATGCAGCCTAATAAATTATGGTAGTGTTTTACCGCGCTACTGCTATTCGAAGAGAAGTTGACTACCTGCATGAATTTGAACCGGATCGATCTTAATTTATTTGCCGTCTTTGATGCAATTTACACGGCAGGAAGCCTAACCAAAGCCGCGGATGTACTGTGCATTACGCAACCGGCAGTGAGCAATTCATTGGCTCGCCTGCGTGAAATGCTTAACGATCCGCTGTTCGTACGCACAGGCCACAGTATGACGCCAACCCCCGTCGCCCAGAATATCATTGTTCCCGCGCGCCAAGCACTGGGGCTTTTGCGTAAAAGCGTGCAACAAAGCCATACGTTCGACCCGTCAATTTCTGAGAAAGCGTTTAATTTTGCCAGTCGTGATTTGCTTGAGGTGAGTATTATGCCCAGGCTCATGGTGCGGCTACAAAACGTAGCCCCCAGTATTACCCTGACCAATTATGAAATCGCTCGTAGTCAGGTGGTGTCCTCTATGGCGAACGGCAGCTTGGATTTTTTTGCAGACGCATCAACCTTTACCGATCCGCATTTGTGTAAACAGCGCATTGCTGAAGATCGCTTCGTGGTTATTGCGCGCAAGAATCATCCGGCGCTCAAACACGGCTTAGACATTGATACCTTTTTACGGCTTGGGCACATTAATGTTTCACATCGTAAAAGCGGTGCCGGGCCAATCGATATTGCGCTGGATAGGCTCAGTAAAAAACGCAAAGTCATTATGCGAGGTCAGCATTTTTTAACGGTGCCCAGCGCGATTGTCAAAACTGATCTCATCGCCTGCCTACCGTATCATTTGGCCAAACACTACGACTTAGCGATTTATGAAGTACCCTTTGATATTCCGCCAGTCGAATACTTTCTATATTGGCATGTGAGCGCCGACCATGACCACGCTCACATGTGGATGCGCGAACAAATTGCTGAAGTTGCAAAAGCCTATGAACCCCACTAAACAGGCAATATCAGCTCGCTCTATCGATAGCTTTTAAAATACTTGCGAACCCTTTTGCGCCCTGCGAGTTAATCATAGGATCGAGTACTAAGCGACCGAGTATGGGTGTTGCTATATAGCCCTTCGATATCCACACGACATCGGTCTTACCGTCTTTTTCCGATAGCGTAATCTGCCCGAGTTCGTGTACGAACTTAAAGGGTTTTGAATGCTCAATACGATACTCCATTAACGTAGGGCGCATGAATGCCACTATCCGTTCCTTAAGCACTACAGGCCCCAGTTTGACTTGGCGCAATGCCCCGATACCATTCTTTTCATTGTCGCCCGGCTCCAACAAGGTAGAACTATCCACACCGGGAAAAGATTGATAATTTTCATGCTCACTGAGCATTGCAAATACAATGTCAATGGGTTTATTGATGGTTCGTTCAACGCGGATATTAAACACAACACTGCCCTCTGTAAGGTAATGTGCCACCATAACCGAATACGAAACACTAGAGAACGTATTATTTGAAATACCTATGTATCGCCTTGCAGATTTTTTTTTGCTCTCACCTCGGCTTTAATAAAACTCGTCAACACAAACTACTTAACAAACCGAGGAATTTAACCATGTTGAAAATAGTTAAAACTTCTATCGCTATCGCCGCCGCTTCTTTTGTCT
>NZ_JAHCTA010000005.1:0-401302 GCF_018474025.1 Alteromonas oceanisediminis
TTAACTTTTTTCGTTTGCTTGGCTTGCTCCCCGAAGCGAGATGCGCATTGTACAGATAGGTTTTTCATCGTCAACCAGTTTTTATAAAATATTTCAGAAATAAGATAGTTTTGTGATCTTTTGACTGAACTGTAATCAAAAAGGCGTTTTAATAGACGTTTTTGGGCAACCGAACTCGGTTAGCTATAGAAAATTAAGGATTAGTAATGGCATTACACGCATATAAAGGTATTACACCGACACTCGCAGAAAACTGTTACATCGATAACAGTGCCGTGTTGTATGGTGACATCACACTGGGCAAAGACACCAGTATCTGGCCCTTGGTTGCAGCCCGTGGCGACGTAAATCATATTCGCATTGGCGAGCGCACCAATGTTCAGGATGGCTCAGTATTGCATGTCACCCGCACATCGGAGCGCTTTCCCGCAGGGTTCCCACTCATCATTGGTGATGATGTCACTATAGGGCATAAATGTATGTTGCATGGTTGCACATTAGGCAATCGAATTCTTGTCGGCATGGGCGCGATTATCATGGATGGTGCTGTTATTGAAGACGATGTTTTTATTGGCGCTGGCACCGTAGTGCCTCCCAATAAAGTATTGGAAAGTGGATACCTCTATGTGGGCAACCCGATGACTCAGCGTCGCAAATTAACTGATGACGAAGTCAGTTTCTTAAAACAGTCAGCGGTTAACTACGTCAAGCTCAAAAATGAGTATATCGATGAGCATGGATAAACCAGTGAATTAAACGTGTCGTCAGTACAGTGGTAGTAACAATAAAAAGTATTAAAGTGAGATGTCTCTTATCAATGTTGAAAAGGATGTTCATGTGCGGGAATTAACGGCTCTGGAGTGTGAGCAGGTATTTGGTGGTGCGCCAGGTTGGTTAGCATGGGTCAATGACGGCTCTCAGAATAACCCTTACGCTGCTGACGTTAGTGTACTAGGGCAGCCTTCACGACATGCGACGCCACTCAGTTCAGTGTATCGAGAGTCTTTCGGGTGCTACATCACTGATTGGGGCGAACACTATTAAGTGATGTAACGGGCTACAACTGCTGGCGTAGGTGTTTAATTACTTCCGCACTATCTGGTTTATGGCCAGTCCACATCTCGAAGCTTAACGCCGCCTGCCCCACCAACATACCTAGCCCGTCCGACACAGCCGTCGCACCGTTATCCAGCGCCCAGTCTAAAAATGGCTTTCTTTGTGGCGCGTACACCATGTCATACACCAGTTGAGATCCTTTAACGATAGAGGGTAGAAGCTCAGGTACCTGATTGGTTAGGCTCAACGATGTTGCATTAATAATGATATCAAACGAATCCTCGGTCAATGTATGAAACGATTCCAAAGACAGTGACGATGGAGCCCGCACTGCACGATGAATGGCTTCTAGCGCGTTGGCTTTATGAACCGTTCGATTAACGATAGTCAGATGCTTTGGCATTTCAGCTAACAGACTCGGTAACACCCCTCTTGCCGCACCACCAGCGCCAATTAACAGCACTCGAGACCCGTGAATACGAATGTGCTGCGAAAGGATATCGTCAATCAATCCACCACCGTCCGTATTGTGACCTAAGATCACGCCATCTGGCTGCTTATGTAAGGTATTGACCGCGCCGGTCAGTTCGGCAATAGGCGTTAACGCATCCGCGAAAGCGTGTGCGTCAAGCTTGCATGGAGCAGTGACATTACACCCCCTCGCTTCCATTTGACTCAGGAAAGCCCTTGCCATGGTGTTGAAATGCCCTTCTTCCACCAGCAAAGGCTGGTAATCAATCGAGAGGCCGCATTGCCGCGCAAACGCATGATGTATTTGAGGAGACTTGCTTTGCTGAATGGGGTTTCCAAAAACGGCGAGCTTGATCATCTTATCTGTATTATTGAGCGTCTATTACAACGCACGATAGCGCAAATCGCCTGCATTTTGTATCTGCATGGTAAAATGAAAAAGCCTCATCACCACCAAATGATAAGAGGCTTTACACATATACCTAAACGCTAGAATGCGTAACCCACTGACACCGTGTAGACAAAAGGATCAATATCTACACCGACACTACCGGGCGCATTCGCAGCGCCTAGTGCAGCGTTGTTTAAGGTAAATGTTGCATCTGTACTGATAGCGATATAACGCGCTGACGCGTTGATAAGCCATTTGCTGCCCAACCGGTAATCAAACCCAACTTGAGCACTCCAGCCAAATGAATTATCAAGCCCTAAGTCACTAAAACCAAGTGACTCGTTTGAATCAGTAAACGCTTCATCATAAATGAAAGTGTAGTTTAAGCCCGCACCAACGTAAGGCTGAAACTGCGCGGTGTGATGGTTAAAAAAGTAATTTACCGTCACGGTCGGGGGCAAGTGTGTAACTTCGCCAAGCTTACCAAGACCAAGCGGGTTGTTATTCACATGCACGTCATGCGTAAATGGCGTCGCGGCGAGAACTTCGACATTCAAATTATTGCTAAAAAAGTAGGCTACGTTTAACCCTAACTGGGTATCGTTGCTAATGTTAAGCCCAAAACCTAGGTCGCCACCTGCCACACTGACGTTTGACGTCGCTTCGTCCGGTGCAACGCGAGTCACGCCCGCCCGAACAACAAAATCACCTTTATCGTAAGCCACCACAAGATGACTGGTAAATAGTGTGGCGACGGCGACAGCCAATATTGATTTTTTCATTACTTTCTCTCTGCATTGACAATTGATGTGCGCACTATAGGCGTTTCGCAGAGATAAAAATTGATCTGGAACAACAGTTAAATAGATGCGGTAATTGATACCTATTAACGTTGATCTGCATCAATCAGAGCAGCATGTTTCGCCGGACAATTACCACTGAGCTGGCTTTAACCAAGACTGTAATTGTGCTTCGGCTGACTCTGGTTCAGGTTGATAGGCATATTGCCACCGCGCGAGAGGAGGCATTGACATTAAGATCGACTCGGTTCGCCCGCCGCTCTGCAGGCCGAATAAAGTTCCCCGGTCGTAAACAAGGTTAAACTCCACGTAGCGACCTCGACGATATAACTGAAACTGGCGCTCGCGCTCACCATACGGTGTGTCTTTACGACGCTGCATAATCGGCGCGTAGGCTTGGGTATAGCCATTTCCAACGGCTCGCATGAAAGCGAAGCTCTTTTCAAAACCCCACTGATTGAGGTCGTCAAAAAACAACCCTCCAACACCACGCGTTTCATTGCGGTGCGGTAAGTAGAAGTAACGGTCACACCACGCTTTATACTCACTGTAAACCGTTTCCCCGAAAGGCCCGCACAAGTCTTTCGCGACTTGATGCCAATGCACCACATCTTGTTCAAATGGATAGAACGGCGTTAAGTCAAATCCTCCCCCGAACCACCAAATCGGATCAGCGCCCGCTTTCTCAGCAACGAAAAATCGAACATTTGCATGAGATGTTGGGATGTAGGGGTTATTCGGGTGGATAACCAACGAAACCCCCATGGCCTGAAATTGCCTGCCGGCCAGCTCAGGACGCGCAGCGGTAGCAGACGCTGGCATTTTATTGCCAAATACATGAGAAAAGTTAACTCCGCCTTGCTCGATAACATGCCCACCCGTTAGCACTCTGGAGCGTCCGCCGCCGCCTTCTTCTCGCTGCCATTCATCAAGTTTAAATTGTCCGGCACCATCGATGCGCTCTAGGTCCGAACAAATCGATTGCTGAAGGGACAAGAGGTAAGTTTTAACTTGGTCTATTTGTACTGGCGAAATGGGGTCAAGTGAATATGACGTTTTACTCATAGATTACTTCTGTGCTGGCTGCGTATAGTGACAGTCTGGTTGTGGGCATTGCCATTGATTGTTGATGTCTACCAGTATACCCCATCCGCACTGGCTACAGCTATTGCCAACCGGCTTATGATTCACCACGTATTTGCAGCGCGGATATTGGTTGCAACTATAAAAGACTTTACCGAATCGGTTAGTTCGCTTGACTAACTTCCCCGCTGAGCAAGCCGGACAGTTAACCTCGGTGTTCGCTTGCGGTTTAAGCGATGTGATGTGGTGGCACTCTGGTGCGTTGGTGCAGCCAATAAACAGCCCATACCGCCCCTTCTTTATGGCCAATGAATGTTCGCACTCAGGGCAAAGAGAACCGTCAATCTGTTTCAGCGTTTGTGTTTCGGTATCGTGCAACGGTTTGGTGTAGTCGCACTCGGGGTAGGTTGCACAACCGATGAAAGCGCCTTTTTTACTGCGCCTGATCACCAGTTGCGCGTCACACTTGGGGCACGCACCAAAAGCATCCGCTAAGGCATGATTATGTGCTCCAAACAGAGCATGATCAATTTTACTCACGCGATGCCGAACAAAAAACGCGTTTAATGCAACACACCATTTGAATCGTCAAACAGGAGATCTTCCATCTGCGCATAGGCATTCTCTTTGCCTGGTACATTAAACAGCACCATTAACACCACCCATTTGAGATCCTCTAAGCAAAACTCGGCTGCGTCTATCTCCATAACACGGTCGATAACCATTTCCCGAGTACTCCCATCAAGCACACCAACTTGTTCTAGAAACATTAAGAAACCGCGACACTCAAGGTCAAGGCGCATTTCTTCTTCGTAGGTATACACGCGTGTAACGCTTGAAACCACGCCCTTGGTTAAATAAGGCTTAATATCTGTTTCTTGCAACGCTGCTAGCTTCTCTAACCACGCTAGCGCTTTGTATATCTCATCATGGTGAAAACCTGCACGCACAAGCTCTTCGGTCAATTCATCTTGATCGACATGAATTTCAGTTTCGCTATGGATAAAGTTTTCGAACAGGTACATGAGGATATCGAACATATTATTTTCCCCTCAATTTGACGTAGCCACCGGGAACCGACGCTACTAAACCTCGCAACTCATATTCTAATAATTGCGCCAGTACATCTTGAACTGCTAGCGCGCTGCGTTTGGCAATGACGTCTATTTCTGTAACGTCATAATCTACACTAGCTAACAATGCTTCCGATGCCAAGCCCGATGTGGGACTTTTTTTCGTGACTTCAAGGTAAGGTTGAATACCGGCTAGATTAAGGTGCTGATATTCTTCAAGAATGTCTTCATCATTGAGGATAAGCTTTGCGCCTTGTTGGATCAGGTAATGACACCCTTCTGAATTGCGAGACTGAATATTGCCGGGCACAGCAAACACATCTCGGTTTTGCTCCAGGGCCATTCTGGCAGTGATCAATGAGCCACTCTTTAATGCAGCCTCTACCACCACTGTGCCAAGAGACAACCCACTCACAATTCGGTTCCGCCGCGGGAAATGCTCTGCTTTTGCGGAAGTACCGGGGAAGAATTCGCTGACCAACAACCCTGCATTCTTGGTTATTTCAGCATACAGCGCATGGTTGCGTTTCGGATAGATTTGGTCGATCCCACAGCCCAGAACCGCCAGTGTGCGGCCGCCAACCGCCAACGCACCTCGATGTGCCGCTGCGTCGATACCCATCGCCAAACCGCTTGTCACGGTTATTCCTCGACCGGCAAGTGAGTGCGCTAATTGGTGCGCTGTCGTTTTACCTGTGTGAGTTGTATAGCGACTGCCGACAATCGCTATCTGGTGTGATGTTAAAAGGGCTCGATTACCCTGCAAAAATAGAACTAATGGCGGAGAAGCAATCTGTTTCAGCAACGGTGGATAGTCATCATCATGAATGCAGACAACATATTGCTCCAACTCGGGGTGATGCCATAACAACGCTTGCTTGACGGGCTTTGCAAGATCCCTTAGCGGCCTACAAAGTTCCTTGACTTCCGCAGGAGAGAAACCCATTCGCGCCAACTGAGCAGGTGTGCGTTTCGCAATCTCAGGTAGGGTCAGCTTTTCCGCGTTAAGCAGTGTAAATAGTCGTCTCGGCCCCCCTGAAACACTATACGACAGCCGGATTAAAAAAGCGTGATGCGCCGAGCAGGTTTGTTCAAGTGGCGATGCCATCAAGTGCCCTCCGTGGCACCCTTGTCATCAGATAAAGGTGCGTTAGTTAAGGCGCCCCAACAATGGCACCATTTTTAACCAGTTCGCTCGCTCGTGTGATCATGGCGTAGCTGGCTTTATCGAACGTTTTGAAGACCATGGCCTCACCGATTTTCAGTGCAGGCTGCGTAATGGTGTTGCCATCATCAAACGCACTTTTCAATACATGGCTTTCGTCATCATATTGCGGCTTATCACCGTCGTAGATGGTGGGCCCCTGAAGGTAGATACCTAACACCATGCCGGGCACGACATCTCGATCGCCTAAGTCAAGGATCACAACATCATGCTTTCCTAACAGGCTGCGCTGATGCAGATTACTAACCACCTCACCTCTCACCTTGCGGGAGGCTGGCACTAGCTCCATTTGTTCTGGCGTTTGTACCGTTTGCTGAAACAGTTTGTCACCCCGCTTCGCTTCGTAATTGCTTTGCTGCACTTTAACCAACCACTCAGACTCAGGTTGGACATCAGTGACCGCAGCATCAGCAACGTGGCGAACCTGAATACCAATTTCATTTCCGAAGCGGTCGTATAGCGTATCCTGCTTTCGCACCACACTGTACTGATCTGTCGATCGGCCTCGTGCTCTCGCTAATACAATGTCATCTGAAATAAAGCGAATGTCACCGGTCGTGTTCCCAAGCAGATGCGGAAGCCGGTCGTAGTCATCGACTGACATAATCAAGTCATTGTTTAAATAGGGGGCTATCGCCGACCAAGCCAACAGAGGAATAGCGCCCGCCTTCGTGGTTCTCGATGCGCTGGGAGATAACCTAATTTGGCGTTTGTCTGAGCGCGTGAGCGCGATATAGGGTTGACCATCTTGCCACTTTAATTGCAGCACATCACCGGGATAAATGAGATGAGGATTAAGGACTTGTGTATTAGTGCGCCACAACTCCGGCCACAGCCACGGTTCATTCAAAAACAAACTTGAGATGTCCCATAGCGTATCACCCTGTTCTACCACGTAGGTATCAGGTGCCGTTGGCTTGACTTCAATCTGCTGTGCAAAACAGCACATTGGTGCCAGCATTATCAGCCACAATGCAAATAAGTTTAGTTTTCGCATAACATCCTCTTCAGAGACTCTTTATCGGTCTTTATGCAAATTTCCTAAGAAACCCTGCATACAAACGCGGTAATGCGCTAGAATAATAGCGTTTTACACCATGTAAAGCGTGTTATGTCACGTTTCGTATGGGAATTGATACTGAATAAGAGTGTAGTTGATAAATACGATGGCAATATTAGAAGTCTTAAGTTTTCCTGATGAGCGGTTACGCACCGTTGCGCAGCCCGTTGAAAAGGTTGACGCTGAAGTTAAGCAGCTTGTTAGTGACATGTTTGAAACCATGAAAGAAGAAAATGGTATCGGCCTGGCTGCAACTCAGGTCAACGTGCATCGCCGCGTTGTCGTTATGGATGTTTCTGAAACGCAGGACACACCTCGCGTGTTTATTAATCCAGAAATCATTGATAAGAAAGGAAGTACCATCAGCGAAGAAGGTTGCCTTTCTGTTCCTGGTAATTACGCCAAGGTGGAGCGCGCAGAGTGGGTAAAAGTCAGTGCGCTTGATGTAGACGGTAACACTTTCGAACTCGAGGCTGACGGCCTATTAGCGATTTGTATTCAGCACGAGCTGGACCATCTAAGCGGCGTGTTGTTTGTAGATTACTTATCGCCACTGAAACGACAGCGGATCCGCAAAAAGCTTGAGAAAGAAGCTCGCCTCTCGGCTCGAGCATAATCATGCGCATCATTTTTGCTGGCACACCCGATTTCGCTGCGACGCATCTCACCGCGTTGCTGAACACTGAGCATCAAATCGTTGCAGTTTATACCCAGCCAGATAGACCCGCAGGCCGCGGCAAGCAGTTGCAAGCCAGTCCGGTTAAGCGAGTCGCAGCAGCGCACAATTTACCCGTATTGCAGCCCGAATCACTACGCTCAGAAGAAGCGGCAGCGTTACTACGTAATTTCAACGCTGATGTGATGGTGGTGGTTGCCTACGGGATTATACTGCCGCGCTCTATTCTAACTGCGCTTCCGAAAGGCTGCCTGAATGTACATGGCTCACTATTACCTAAATGGCGTGGCGCTGCACCAATACAGCGCTCGCTTTGGGCTGGAGACACAGTTACCGGCGTCACGATCATGCAGATGGACGAAGGGCTCGATACAGGCGCGATGCTATACAAACAAGAAGTCGCTATTGCTGCCCACGACACCAGTGCTTCGCTTTACACAAAACTTGCAGAGGTCGGCCCCACCGCATTAATCCACACGCTAGCGCAATTAGACGCCATCCAACCACAATCGCAGGATGACGCTCAAGCCAGTTATGCGAAAAAGCTGAGCAAACCCGAAGCCGAGCTTGATTGGCAGCAAAGCGCTGCTCAGTTGGAGCGTAACGTGCGTGCTTTTAACCCTTGGCCAGTGGCTTGGTTTACTCATAACGAAACCGTTATCAAGGTGTGGAAAAGCAGTATCATCGACACAGTTTCACCCGGCTCGGCTCAAGCAGGATCGATTGTCCATGCAGATAAAGAAGGTATTTGCGTGATGACGGGCAACGGTGTTTTACGCCTAGAGCAATTGCAGTTTCCCGGCAAAAAACCCGCTCACGCTGCGCAAGTACTAAATGGTCGCGCTGATTGGTTCACCACGGGTACATTACTCAAGTGAGTCAAGCGCAAAAACAGGCCGCAAAATTGCGAGCTGATGCAGCCTTAGTCTTGCATGCCATTCTAGAGCAAGGGCAGTCGAGCCGACATTGTTTGTCTGAAAGACAGCATGCTTACGCACAGTCACGCGACAAAGCATGGCTCCAGCAAATGGTTTTTGGCTGCCTACGCCACCTTCCCACCTTACAGTTTTGGATACGATCGCTGCTTCAAAAACCGCTGAAAGGGAATAAAAAGGTCGTTGAACACTTACTCATGGTGGGCTTGTACCAACTAGCATTTTCTCGAGTTTCGCCACATGCTGCTATCTCAGAAACCGTCAATGCGGTGAAACTGCTGCGTGCAGATTCGTTACGCGGCTTGGTTAATGCCGTGTTGAGACAATTCCAACGCGACAAAATGCATCAAACTCTACCAGATAATCCTGCTGCCCTAGCTGGCATGTCGAATTGGATCTATCAGGCTATTGCTGAACATTATCCTGCGGATAAAGACCTCATTCTAGATGCTAGTAACCGCCCTGCGCCGCTTTGGTTACGCGTGAATCAAATGCAGATTTCGCGCACAGATTTTGCTGCAGCGCTCGCTGCTGAGAAGATTTCTGTTGAATTATCAATTAATCACCCTCAGGCAGTTATTGTGCAAGGCGTTGGAGATATCACTCAACTTCCCGGCTATGACAACGGCTGGTTTGCGGTGCAAGACGGCGCCGCACAACTCGCTGCGCATTATTTGGCGCCTCAAGCGCAGGAACGCATCTTAGACTGTTGTGCAGCGCCCGGCGGAAAAACGAGTCACTTGCTGGAAATTGCCCCAACCATTGACTGCGTAGCCCTTGATAATGACGCACAGCGTTTGAAGCGTGTAGAAGATAATTTGAATCGGCTTAAACACAGCGCCACCTTACTCTGCGCGGACGCCGCACTCACTGATGATTGGTGGGATGGCATCGCGTTTGACCGCATTTTATTGGATGCTCCCTGCTCCGCTACCGGCGTCATCCGTCGTCACCCCGATATTCGATGGCTGCGTAAACGAACCGACATCGACACACTGGTCAACGTACAGGCAACGATTTTGCGCGCTCTGTGGCGCTGTTTAAAACCGGGGGGCACACTATTGTATGCAACCTGCTCAATTTTGCCGTCCGAAAACACCCAACAAGTGCAGCGGTTCTTGGCTGAGACCGCTGATGCCCAGCTTGATCCCATCACAGACTCGGAAACAGTTGAGTTCCCCGGCCGTCAGATACTGCCCGGCGAAGAACAAATGGATGGTTTCTATTACGCCAGACTGATAAAGTCGGAGGCGCTATCAAAACAATAACAGGCTCTTGGTTGCGGGTACTTAACGCATGAAAATTATCATAGTCGGCGCAGGACAAGTTGGTGGAACCCTGGCAGAAAACTTGGTTGGCGAAAAGAACGAAATCACCGTTGTCGACGCGAACAACGAGACTCTGCGAGAACTGCAAGATCGGCTCGATCTTAAAGTCGTCACAGGTGTGGGTTCTCATCCTGATGTGTTAAAGCAAGCCGGGGCCGAAGACGCTGATATGCTCATTGCCGTGACAAACAGTGACGAGAGCAATATGCTTGCCTGCCAAGTAGCGCACAGTCTTTACAACACACCGACTAAAATCGCGCGCGTACGCTCCGAAGAGTATCTGAATCATCAAGAAGCGCTATTTCAGCCAGATGATATCCCTATCGACCATGTTATCGCACCAGAGCAGTTAGTGACTCAAGCCATAAAGCGCCTTATCGATTACCCTGGAGCGCTGCAAGTGGTTGAGTTTGCCGAAGGAAAGGCCAGCTTGGTTGCGGTGAAGGCTTATTACGGCGGTCTGTTGGTAGGCCATGCCCTGTCCGCATTGAAAGAACACATGCCCAACGTAGAGACTCGCGTTGCCGCTATTTATCGTCGCGGTAAACCAATCCGTCCTTTGGGTACCACCATTATTGAGGCTGATGACGAAGTATTCTTCATCGCCGCCAGCAAGCATATTCGGGCCGTAATGAGCGAACTTCAAAAGCTGGAGTCCAGCTACAAGCGCATCATGATTGCTGGTGGTGGTCTGATCGGTGCAGGGCTCGCGAAGCGGCTTGAACATAAGCACAATGTAAAACTGATTGAGTACAATCACGAGCGCGCCAAATATCTTGCCGCACATCTGGACAAAACCATTGTCTTTCACGGTGACGCGTCAGACTCAGAGCTGTTAACGGAAGAAAACGTTGAACAGGTTGACGCCTTTATTGCTGTAACTAACGACGATGAAGCCAATATCATGTCAGCGATGTTGGCCAAGCGGCTTGGCGCACAAAAGGCGATGGTACTGATCCAACGTAGCGCATATGTTGATTTGGTCCAAGGCGGTGAAATCGATATTGCCGTGTCGCCACAACAAGCAACCATATCAGCTCTGCTCACACACGTTCGGCGTGGTGATATTGTTAATGTATATTCCTTGCGGCGCGGAGCAGCCGAAGCTATCGAAGCGATTGCACATGGCGATGCAAACACCTCAAAAGTGGTCGGGCGCGAAATTAAAGACATTAAACTACCGCCGGGCACCACGATTGGCGCTGTGGTACGTGATGATGCGGTGATCATTGCTCATAGCAATACCGTGATCGAAGCAAACGACCACGTTATTTTGTTTCTCGTCGATAAAAAGTTCATTGGCGATGTAGAGAAGCTATTCCAACCTAGCGCGTTCTTCTTTGGTTAACGTTAATTCGCGCTTGTTGATTTTTGCACCTGCAATTCATCAGCAATTGGGTTCAATACCGAGCATGGCAATAGACGATACCCTTCTGGCACTTTACCATACACGGTGATCAATTTTGCTTGATAGACTTGGCGTAACATCTGACAAGTTGGTTTGATACTCGCATTCTGAAGCCGCGGTTCCGACATTAAGCACTGCTTCGCATGGCTATTGATGGTCTCCCTAGAGAACCCAGCACAGGGAAGTTCATCAACATTTTCATCCATTTCAGTTAATTGACCCAGAAATGCATCGCAACTGATCTGCTCGTAGTTGTCTGGCAGCTCGCCCATCCTCTGCGGTTCCGATACGCTGCGTAGCATCAGCTCGTAGAGCATATTGGCGGCGGCACAGTTGGAAAGAGAAGCCGTTGCGCGTCTATTGCTCGTAGTCTTAAGCGTAGTTGTAAGGCACGTTAACATATGGGTCGCTGTACCGTCATAGTTCAAACAAGATGACCATACAGGAGGTTCGCCATTAAGCTTAACTAACGCCTGAGCCAAAACGCGACAATCAGGGATATTTTCAGCAGATTCCTCAGCGTTCAGCCCATTCTTTCGCAATACGTTTCGATAAGTCTCCTGAAGCAAATTACATTGTGTTTTAGGTAACATCCCAAAGGGGTTAGTTGCATTGTGAGAATTCATGGTAGCCGTGCTAATACACTCAAACACGTCGCTTGCCGACGTTGGATCTGCCTGCAAACACTGCTTACTTGCGTGAGCCTGATTCAGAAAGAACAGTAAACTCAACAGACCGATGGCGTACCCAATTCTGGTATACCGCATCAGAATTCACTGTCTTCGATGTACTCAACAAGCACAAGTTTAATTTCAGCGAGCACCGCATCTTGTATGATTGTGTCGCGCTCACTCATAAACGTTGCTTTCGAATCATAGACTTTTTCGAATTGCACTGTGCGTGTAATTTCGACGCCCGTGCTCGGTTCAATGAGTTCAACGGAAGAATTCATCGTCACCATGACTTGTTGATTATCACCCCAAGCGTCTAACAACGCACTATCACGATTAAGTGAAGAATTGACTTCTGCAACCTTAGCGGCTTCTTCTCCAAACCCGAAAAGACTACCCACCTCTGAAACCAAGCTTAATCCCGCTGTTGCCATCTCTTTGGTGCTCATGCCATCTTTGTATTCAGCGAATTGAAACTGTGGTGAGGCAACACTGATCACGGGACCTTTCGCATCTCGGCGGTAACGTTTAGCTTTAAACTCACCACCACTATTAATGTGTTTAGCAGCAGCCTTTGTAACCGTAGAAAGATAATTTCCTTGTGCATCTCGGATTTTCTTCAGGTAAACAACGACTTCTTCATCATCAAACCCGTCTTGAGCATTGGCTAATACAGGTAAGAAGAATAAAAGCGTGAAAATAATAACAGTGCGAAAGTGAATGAATATCAACGTTGCTGTAGAGGGATAAAATACATAATTTTGTAAGGCAGGAGACATAATATAGAATTCCTTTTCGCTAGGTTTTCTCCTAGTCTAGACTCCCCCCTCAGGATTGTCTATTTTTTAATCAGCCGAGCACGAAACACGAGTCTGTATGCATGTTAACTGCGCCAGAACGTTGGCGAAAATAGCACCAACAGTGAGAAAATTTCCAGTCGCCCAAATAGCATTGCCAATACGAGTAACCACTTGCCAGTATCGGTGACATCTGCGTAGGTGGCGGCGACACTGCCTAAACCTGGGCCAAGGTTATTTAACGTCGCCGCCGTTGCTGTAAACGCCGTGATATCATCAAGTCCTGTGGCGATAAGGCCAATCATAATAACCACGAAGACAATCGCGTAAGCAGAGAAAAACCCCCATACCGCTTCGACGACCCGCTCGGGCATAGAACGGTCACCCAGCTTCACTGCATAAACAGCTTTGGGGTGGATAAGTCGATCCACTTCGCGTTTTCCTTGCAGGAACAGTAGGAACACGCGTATGACTTTCAGGCCTCCTCCCGTAGAGCCTGCACATCCGCCAATAAAGCTAGCGAATATCAGCATAATTGGCAAATAAGAGGGCCATTCAGCAAACGATGTCGTCGCGAATCCTGCGGTGGTGCTGATCGAAACCGCTTGAATCATCGCCTGATCCAAAGCTATTTCAGCGGTGGCATAGTACTCGTGACTGACCAGCACAAGAAAACACACAGTGATCAAGGTGAACTGAATAGCAAAGAAAGCTTTAAACTCAGGATCTCGCCAGTAGCCTTTTAGTGACCGCGACGTAGCTGCTGCAAAATGCAATGAGAAATTCAGGGCAGCAATCCATAAAAATATCACGCAAACGATATTAACGAGTGGGCTATTGAAATACCCTAGACTGGCGTCGTACGTGCTGAAGCCGCCGATGGCGATGGTTGAAAACGCGTGGCAAATGGCATCAAACCAACTCATCCCTGCCGCCCAATAAGCCACCGTACAGGCAAATGTAATCGCAAAATAGATGTACCATAGTTGCTTGGCAGTATCGGCAATGCGCGGCGTCATTTTAGAGTCCTTGACCGGGCCCGGCGTCTCTGCACGATAGAGTTGCATACCGCCCACGCCGAGTATCGGTAAAATAGCCACCGCAAGAACGATGATCCCCATTCCCCCCAGCCACTGCAATTGCTGGCGATAAAATTGCACAGCTTTGGGCAGGTATTCAATCCCTTCTATTACGGTAGCACCTGTCGTCGTCAACCCTGAAAAAGACTCGAAGAAGGCATCAGTCAAGCTCATTTGGGGTTGCTCTAACAGCACAAAGGGTAAGGCACCAAAGCTAGCAAGTACTGTCCAGAAGAGTACAACAATCAAGAAACCTTCTTTGGCGCGCAGATCGGTTCGATATTCGCGATTAGGATACCAAAACGCAGTCCCCGTAATGACGCATAGAATAAAGGCGAGAATGAATGGCAACCCGCTACCATCCTGGTACATTAGTGACACCAGCGCAGGCGGGATCATCGTGACACTAAAAAGCGCTACGAGTAATCCTAATATCCGGACAATAGACCGATACTGCATCTAAACAAAAACCAACCTTTGAGTGGCAAAGAATTTTGATTATGGTGATAAGCACTGAAAACATAAAGTGTTTTCTGGAATTTTGGTTTGCGGCTAGGGCACGTTGACTTATCAGGCACGTTTTTTCGGCGCCGAGGGACGATTTAAAAAGGCTAGTTGTAAGCAACGCCAATGTCTTCAGGTTCCGTCCATAGAACTCGATACAACAAGACAATTTTGTACCCTGCATCCCTTTCAAAAATAAAACCCTAATCGAATTCGAGACTTAGGAAAAATGTTAATAATTTATTAAATTTAATTGTTTACGTGAGCCAAGTTTATGGTAGATTAGCTGCCGTTTGGTGAAAAACCCATCAACATTATTTTGTTATCCACAACATTATTTTTTATCTTTTCTCGCAGGCACTGCACGAAAAATAGTTAAATTTACACTATTTTTCAGTAACTTAAACTTCCTGACACGCTGTTCAGAAATGTGTGTACACCGCGCTTATCACAGGGTTAGTCACAGACTTATCCACAACCTTTAAAATTGGCGGCACCGTGGTCTCGTCTGAGCAATTATGGCATCCTAGGCAGACTCTTTTTCGGGAACACGACTGATGTCTGCAGATTTAACTCCACCACTCATTCTAATTGATGGCTCTTCCTATCTATTCAGGGCATTTCATGGCTTACCGCCGCTAACGAATTCGAAAGGGCAAGATACCGGTGCCATTTATGGCGTGATCAATATGCTGAAAAGTCTTTTGAATGAGTACAACCCTTCTCACATCGCGGTGGTATTTGACGCGAAAGGGAAAACTTTTCGCGATGAGATATACACAGAATACAAAGCAAATCGCCCCCCCATGCCTGACGAATTGCGCAGCCAAATTGACCCCCTACACAATATTATCCGCGCCATGGGCTTACCCATTATCGTTGAGCCAAGCGTTGAAGCAGATGATGTGATTGGTACCCTCGCGCATCAAGCATCACAGCAGGGGATCGACACACTCATCAGCACCGGTGACAAAGATATGGCCCAGTTGGTGAACAAGCACGTTACGTTGATCAATACCATGAATAATCAAGTGATGGATGTGGCGGGCGTAGAGGAAAAGTTTGGCGTGCCACCGGAGCTCATCATTGATTTTCTCGCGCTAAAAGGCGACAAAGTAGACAATATTCCAGGCGTTCCTGGGATCGGTGACAAAAGCGCACAGGGCTTGTTGAAGGGTATTGGCGGAATCGATGCTATTTATGCCAACCTCGATAAAATTGCTGATCTTGATTTTCGTGGAGCAAAAACCTTAGCTAAGAAAATGGCGCCTTTTGAAGAACAGGCAAAGTTGTCTTATCAACTCGCCACTATCAAGCTCGACTTGAAACTAGATTATGAGCCTACAACGCTAACTCCAACCACGAAAAACACCCAAGCGTTGGCTGAGCTGTTCGCTGAATACGAGTTTAAAACCTGGTCGAGACAAATCGCGAGCGAACTGGCAGGTGAGGAAAATATCGACGAAAGCGCGTCCTCCTCAGCATCCTCCCAATCCGACACTACGTTTTCTCAAGGCGAGTATCAAACGATACTGACTCAGGAAGCATTAGATGCCTGGGTGGCTAAACTTCAAGAAGCCAGCATTTATGCCATCGACACAGAAACCACTAACGTGGATTATATGCAAGCCGAATTAGTCGGCTTGTCATTTTGCACCCAGGTGGGAGAAGCTGCTTATTTGCCTCTGGGGCACGATTACGCAGGCGCACCTGACCAGCTTGACCGACAAAAAGTGCTCGCCCAGTTAAAGCCCCTATTAGAAGATCCCGCACCGAAAAAAGTTGGCCAACATATCAAGTACGACATCAATGTACTGGCAAACTACGGCATTTCGCTTCGCGGTGTGGTTTATGACACTATGCTGGAGTCTTATGTGCTTAATAGCGTGGCTAGCCGGCATAATATGGATGCGTTAGCACTTGCCCATCTGGGGCACTCCACCATCGCGTTTGAGGACATTGCCGGAAAGGGCGCCAAGCAACTCACCTTCAACCAGATCGCATTGGAGCAAGCGGCGCCTTATGCCGCAGAAGATGCAGAGGTCACATTGGCACTTCACCAAGCCCTCTGGCCGCAACTTGAAGCACTCGACGATGTAAAATCTATCTATCAGACGATTGAGCAGCCGCTCATCCCAGTTTTGGCAAAAATGGAGCAAACCGGAGTACTCATTGATAGTCAGCAATTGGCTCAACAGTCACAGGCATTGGCACAGCGAATTATGGAGTTGGAGCAAGCGGTGCACGATGAGGCTGGCGAGCCGTTTAACTTAGGCTCAACCAAGCAACTACAACATATTCTATTTGAAAAGATGGCCTTACCGGTGGTGAAGAAAACACCCAAGGGAGCACCGTCGACATCAGAAGACGTGCTGCAAGAACTGGCACTGGAGTATCCGCTACCAAAGATGATCATGGAGTACCGCGGTTTAAGTAAGCTGAAAAATACTTACACCGACAAATTGCCAAAAATGATACATCATCGCACTGGCCGTGTGCATACTTCCTATCATCAGGCGGTTACGGCCACTGGGCGCCTTTCTTCCACCGACCCGAACCTACAGAACATTCCCATACGTACTGAAGAGGGTCGGCGAGTTCGGCAAGCATTCGTCGCACGCGAGGGCTTTACCATTGTTGCTGCCGACTATTCGCAAATTGAGCTTAGGATCATGGCGCATTTATCCGGTGATGCCGGTTTACAAACTGCATTTGCGACGGGTAAGGATATTCACGCGGCAACAGCGGCCGAGGTTTTCGGCGTCACTTTGGACGAAGTCAGTACTGAGCAGCGTCGCTCGGCCAAGGCGATAAATTTCGGACTTATTTATGGTATGTCTGCGTTCGGCCTTGCCAAGCAGTTAGGTGTTCCTCGCCACGAGGCGCAACATTACATGGATAAGTATTTTGAGCGTTACCCCGGCGTGTTGAACTATATGGAGGCGACGCGAGAAAACGCCAAGCAAGATGGTTACGTGAGCACAGTGTTCGGACGCCGTCTTTATTTACCCGATATAAAAGCGAGCAACGGCGCGCGCCGTAAAGGCGCTGAACGGGCGGCAATCAATGCCCCCATGCAAGGTACCGCAGCTGATATCATTAAACTCGCCATGTTAGCGGTCAGTGAATGGCTAGATAAGCAAACACCCGACACCGTCTATATGATCATGCAAGTACATGATGAACTTGTTTTTGAAATAAAAGAACAAAATGTAGAAAGCTATATCGAAGACATCAAACACTGCATGGAGAATGCCGCCTCCCTTTCTGTGCCGCTTGTAGTCGAAGCAGGTAAAGGAAAAAACTGGGATGAAGCTCATTAGCAGATGCATCAACAAGTAAATTTATCACTGTTTGGTAATTTTATTACATAAAGTGCTTGCATTTTGATGGAAGACCATTACCCTTTGCTAGGTAGGGTACAGAGGTTTTAAACGTGTGTTTCAGCCTTTGCTTTAACCCCAGCGTTTGCTGGGGTTTTTTTATGCCTGAAGAAATTGTTGAAAAAACTTTGAACTTTACGGATAGGCCGCACTCTGACTTATCGGTTTTTGTGTGTTTTCTCTGAAGTCCTGTTGCCCCGCCTATATGGTGGGGCTTTTTTATTCCCGCTCTCCAGATTCAACCTGTAGCCAGTGAGCTAACATCTGCTCAAGATCTGGCAGGCCAATCTTAGACAAAGATGAAAATGCCTTAACCGTCACATCGCCACAAAATGCTAACGATGCTTCCTGCGCCATCATCACTTGTTCTTTTCGCTTGCCGCTTTTAAGTTTATCCGCCTTGGTAAGCAACGCGAGCACTGGAATGTTAGCCCCAACAGCCCAGTAAATTAATTCCTGATCAAGGTCTTTAAACGGATGGCGAATATCCATCAACACGACCAGGCCCTTCAGCGATTCACGCTTTTGTAAGTACTCACCCAGTGCGCGCTGCCATTTCTTTTTCATATCAATGGGCACTTTGGCATAGCCATAGCCGGGTAAATCAATCAATCGCTTCCCGGCCTCCAGTTCAAACACATTGATCATTTGTGTGCGTCCGGGTGTTTTACTGGTGCGAGCGAGTGTTTTTTGCCGCGTCAGCGTGTTAAGCGCACTACTCTTGCCGGCATTAGAACGGCCCGCAAAAGCGACTTCAATACCAGAATCCTCGCCTAAATGGCTAATATCTGGTGCACTTTTGTGAAATGTTGCTTGCGTAAAATATGTCATATTGCCTCTGCAATGTGCCGTTAGGCGCGCCACCCGCTAAGCCCTGTGCCCAAGTGCACAATAAAATCTGCACGAATTATGAGGGAATAGGTTTTTCTACGGTGTGAAACGTGTAAAATGTGAATGTTATCACGCTTTTAGGGTAACAATTTATTCGTTGAAGAGATGATTTATGAAAAAACTTGGTTTGCTATTTAGTATTGCACTTCTGGGACTAGCCTCTGCTTATGCACAGGAAGGAACCGCAGGTGACCCAGAAGCAGGTAAGGCTCAATCAGCGGTCTGCGCAGCGTGCCATGGCGTCGATGGAAATAGTCTGATCGATTTGAACCCGAAAATTGCGGGGCAACACGAAAACTACCTTTATAAGCAGTTGAGCGAATTTAAACTAGCATCACAAACAGGTGGCGAAGAAGGCCGCAACAATGCCGTGATGAATGGCATGGCCGCAGGCCTGTCGGAACAGACAATGCGAGATCTTGCCGCGTATTACGCAAGCCAGGAAATGACACCCGGTGAAACACCTGAAGACGTTATTGAGCCCGGTGCGGCACTTTATCGCGGAGGTGACGAGGAGCGCGGAATTACTGCGTGTATCGCGTGTCATGGGCCTCACGGCAATGGTATGGAGTTAGCTGGCTTCCCAGATATCAGCGGGCAGCATGCAACTTACACGAAATCACAACTTGAGATGTTTCGCGCTGGAACACGTCATAACGACATGAATGGCATGATGCGAGATATTGCTAAGCGATTAACTGATGAAGACATCGAATTATTGTCTCAATATGTGAGCGGATTACATTAAGTCGTCAAAAATTTGGCATTTTTTATGTAAAAAAGTTGTAATAAAACTTTTTTGATGTATTCTAAGTTGCAGTTAAAGCAGTTCAGACGCGCTGAATAACAAAAAAAACAAGCTGAGTGTCATCTGCAGTAACAAACATCGGAAGACAAAATAAAGTGTCAGGAAGACCCTAAACAATATAACGCTCTGATAATATCAATAAAAAGAAGAGCGCCAGGATGGAATAAAGCACATGATGTGCACAATGGGAGAAGTGTCGACAGACGCTCACAAACAAGGTGAAAGCTTTATGCTCTCACCTTTTTTTCTTTTCGGCTTCAAATACGTTTGCATGATCTGCTGCCACACAGTCTAGGCCCTCCAACTTGATTTTAACTGCCATTTTCGAGTAAATGATGTGGTTCTAATGCAGCGCACGTAAATGCCCGTTATAATAAGGGCCTAATCTGCTAACAATTTGTACATCATGCCTCGCGTAAAAAAATCTCGAAAAGTCGGCCTTATTGGAACTCGTAAGTCGCCAGACCATAAACGCCCGTCTAGAATTAAGGGTGGGAAAGAGGATCCTCATGCCACTCGTCAGAAACGAAAGTCTGGCAATGCCCCAGGTACTCGAAATAATGTAGAGTCAGACAATAAACCTGTGGCACGCAATAGCGGCTCACAAGACAAACGCATCGGCAGTAAGAAGCCCATTCGATTGGTCGTTGATCCAAAGCAAAAACGCCCGACCCCGACACGAAAGCGGTTTGCCACGCCAGCCGCTGAGTTAGCCGCGCTTGAAAGTGATGAACGGTTTAACGCGTTGCTCGATCAACTTGAAGACGAAACGCCATTAAGTGAAGCTGATCAGCAGTGGTTAAACGAGCGTTTAGCGCGATATCAAGTGCTCTGTGATCTGCTTGGTATAACTGAGGATGATGAAGTAGAAACCGATAGTGATGATCCTTATAGCCAACTCGACGCTATTCACATAGACGATTTCAAAGACTAGGTTTTATGCTTGAATTATTGATTGCTGGTGCGCTGCTGATTGTCGTAGGTTTAAGTTTTTATGCTGGGCGGCTGTTGTTTCAACTAAAGCAACAAACCACTCGTCAGACGGCCGCCCGACAAGTACGCATTGACAACATCACACAGAGTATTCAGACGATCGCACTGGCGATGGAGCAGCAACAGTGCAATCTCTCAGAGGGCGTTATCCGCATTTGTAATCTGCTTGATGCGATGCCGCTGACACCTCAACCTAACTATCGAGCTGACTTTCCGGCAACGTATGAGTTGTATGAAAAAATTAGTCATTTTCCAACACACGACGCACGCAATGCATTGACCAAACTGCAGCGCCGCACCCAAGATAACGAACGAGAAAATATCGAGTCTGAGTACGAAAGCAAAGTGTTGATGGAAGTGTCACGACTCAAAAATATCAGCGCCTAGCAAGCGCTGCGGTCTCTGCATAGCAATGGCAATCAGTCGTATGGTCATTGACGATCCCGACGGCCTGCATGAATGCGTAACAGATTGTAGTCCCAACAAAGCTAAAGCCTGCTTTTTTCAGCGCTTTTGACATGGCGTCTGATTGAGCAGTAGACGTAGGAACTTGTCCAATATCTTGCCATGCGTTCACCACTGTTTTGCCCTGCGTGAACTGCCAGATAAACTCACTGAACGGCTGTTGTTCTCTGAGCTGGCAATAGGCACGCGCATTCTTAATAATAGACTGGATTTTTAAGCGATTACGCACGATGCCGGCATTTTGCATTTGAGTTTCCACATCGGCGTCTGTCATCTGTACGATTTTATCAGGATCAAAGTTGAAGAATGCTGCTTCGTAATTTGCCTGTTTCTTCAAAATCGTCAGCCAGCTCAAACCGGCTTGTTGCCCATCTAAGCAAAGCTTGGCAAACAACTGCTGGCTGTCTAATACTGGACGCCCCCACTGTTGATCATGGTAGTCTTCGTAGATGGCATGGTTGCCTACCCACTCGCATCGTTTCGGCGTAGTTTGCTCGTTAGTTTCCATCGGATAAGCTCTCAGTATTAGGATTAAAGATAAGCCTACATTCAGTGCGGCTGAGAATGTATACTATGCCACGTTAATTCCTTTTAGCCATTAACTGTATTGGTCGCATGCACACATTTGATATCAAAACATTTCAAGGACTGATCCTTGCACTTCAAGATTACTGGGCTCGCCAAGGGTGTGTCATTATTCAACCGCTTGATATGGAAGTGGGGGCGGGTACGTTTCACCCAATGACGTTTTTACGTTCCTTAGGCCCTGAGCCTATCAGCAGCGCCTACGTTCAACCTTGCCGCCGCCCCACTGATGGTCGTTACGGTGAAAACCCAAATCGTCTTCAGCACTATTATCAATTTCAAGTCATGCTGAAACCATCACCTGATAATATTCAGCAGTTGTACCTGGATTCACTGAGTATGCTTGGCTTCGATCCGCTGGTGCACGATATCCGCTTTGTTGAAGACAACTGGGAATCACCCACTTTGGGAGCGTGGGGCTTAGGCTGGGAAGTCTGGCTAAATGGTATGGAAGTCACACAATTCACCTACTTTCAGCAAGTCGGCGGATTGGAATGTAAGCCCGTCACTGGTGAAATCACCTATGGCTTAGAACGTCTGGCTATGTACATTCAAGACGTTGACAGCATTTATGATTTGGTATGGACTGACGGCCCAATGGGTAAAGTTACGTACGGCGATGTGTTTCATCAAAACGAGGTTGAGCAGTCCACTTACAACTTTGAATATGCTGACGTTGATACCTTGTTTGCGACCTTCGATAGTTGCGAAAAAGCCAGTCAATTGCTGATTGAAAAAGGGTTGGCATTACCCGCCTATGAGCAAGTGATGAAAGCATCCCACGCGTTTAATTTACTCGACGCTCGCCATGCTATCTCAGTAACAGAGCGCCAACGCTATATTCTGCGCGTTCGCAGTTTGGCGAAAGCCTGTGCGGAACAATATTATGCAAGCCGTGAAGCCCTCGGTTTCCCTCTGTGCAAGAAGGAGCAGTAAATACAATGCGCAAAGAGAATTTATTGATTGAGATTGGTACCGAAGAGCTGCCGCCAAAGGCGCTAAAAGGTCTGGCTGAGGCATTTCAAGCAGGCTTATCTGCAGCTCTTGCGAAAGACGAGTTTGAATTTGCCTCTGTACATTATTTTGCCGCTCCTCGTCGTCTTGCTTTGCATGTGAAAGCGCTCAGCGAGACGCAACCTGACAAAGTTATTGAGAAACGCGGCCCCGCGGTATCCGCAGCGTTTGATTCAGATGGTAATCCAACGCGAGCCGCTCAGGGATGGGCAAATGCAAACGGGATTACGGTAGAGCAAGCACAGCGTCTGAAAACAGACAAAGGTGAATGGCTTTTACATAACGCGCAGCAAACCGGTGAATCGATACAGGCTAAACTTCAGTCGCTGGTTGAGAAAGCACTGAACGCGCTGCCCATTCAAAAGCCTATGCGCTGGGGAAATTCTGAGGCGCAGTTTATTCGACCAGTGCATACTGTACTGGCCATGTATGGTAACGAACTCATTGATATTGAGGTGCTCGGGAAACGTTCTAGTACCACCATCCAAGGTCATCGTTTTCACGGTTCCGGTTCGGTAAACATTACGCACGCCGACAGCTACGTTCAGCAGCTCGAAGGTGAGTATGTACTTGCTGATTTCGAGGCGCGCAGAACACGTATTGCTGAACAACTTGACGCGCAAGCTTCAACACTTGGGCTAAAGGCAAATTATTCTGAGTCATTGTTAGACGAAATTGCCTCGCTGGTCGAATGGCCGGTGATTATGCAAGCAAGTTTCGATAAAGGCTTTTTGGCAGTGCCAAAAGAAGCGCTCATTTATACAATGAAAGATGACCAAAAGTATGTACCCTTGTTGGATGCCAAAGAGCAGCTCGCCTCAACCTTTTTGTTTGTGGCAAATATCGATAGTACCCAGCCTGAGCAGGTCATTGAAGGCAACGAGCGAGTTATTCGCCCACGTTTGGCTGATGCCGAATTCTTTTTCAATACCGATAAAAAAACTACATTGGCATCGCGAATTGAATCGCTCTCCACAGTATTGTTCCAAAAGCAATTGGGCACGCTGGCCGACAAATCACAACGCATCGCTGCAGTCGCTGGGCATATTGCTGCCCAACTGAATGCGGATAGTGAACTTGCCCGACGTGCAGGACTACTATCCAAGGCAGACTTAATGACCAATATGGTGATGGAGTTTCCCGATGTGCAAGGAGTAATGGGTATGCATTATGCCCGCCACGACGGTGAACATGAGCTTGTCGCCAATGCCCTTTTCGAGCAATACCTACCCCGCTTTGCGGGCGATAGCATTGCCACCAATGCGATTAGTATCAGCGTTGCGCTGGCAGATAAATTAGATACGCTCGTTGGCATTTTTGGGATTGGCCAGTTGCCCAAAGGTGATAAGGATCCATTTGCGCTCCGCCGCGCTGCCATTGGTGTGTTACGGACGATTGTAGACAACAATCTCAGATTGGATTTGATCGACTTAATATCATTTGCCAGAGAACAACTCGACGGCAAGTTAACCAACGATAACGTTACGGAACAGGTACTCGACTTTGTATTGGGTCGGTTCAACGCAATCTATCAAGATCAGCAAATCGATGTCGACGTGGTTCAAGCCGTCGCCGCGAAACAGCCCACTAAGCCTGCAGATTTTAATGACAGGATCCACGCTGTGGCAGGGTTTAAACAGCACCCCGCTGCTGAATCCTTAGCCGCTGCTCACAAACGCACGGCCAATATTTTAAATAAGAACGTACAAGACGGTGTGCCACTGACGTTGTCTCAGTCGAGGTTGATTGAGCCTGCCGAGATTGCATTGTACAAGGCACTCGAGTCGACCAAATCAGCCATTCGTCAGCCATTGGAAGCTGGCCACTACGCAGACGTTCTCGCCGAGGTGGCTTCGCTTAAAGAACCGGTTGATACGTTTTTCGACAGTGTGATGGTGATGGCTGATGACGAGGAGATCCGCAATAATCGAATCGCACTCCTTGGCGAGCTACGCTCAGTATTTGAGTGTACTGCTGATATCAGCCGTTTATCAATTTAAGGGGTCAAGAAAGCTAATGTTATTGTTGAAACGCCGCACAGCTTCTAGCTTGTGGCTTTTTAGCCGCACCGCCGTTGCGCTACTCACTGTTTTTCTGGCGGGTTGCACCACAACCGGTGGTTTGCCCTCTATTATTGCTGAAAAGCAGGCGCCTGTTGATGTTTCGTCGCTTTACTTACGGGGGGTGTTCAACTGGTGGGAAGCTGAGCCAGCCTATCGGTTGACGAAAGATTATCGTGGTGGTTACAGCGTAACGATCGAACTGATTGCTGATGGTCAACCGTATGATTTTAAGGTTGCCGACGCCGATTGGACCCCCGCCAACAGCTGCGGGTCTCAAGATATAGTAGAAATAATAACGTTAACGTCAACGCATTCATTATACTGTGGCGCAGAGACAGCCAATTTACAGTTCACCCCGCAGTCGACCGGATGGTACACGTTTTGGGTGGAACCTACCCAGAGTGGAGCGATCACGCTTAACGTTTCCAGACGCTAGATCCCAGCACTTACTGTCGGTTACGTTTTCGTGCGACTACCAGCGCCCCTAAACCAATGACCATAAATAACCCAAAGGCTGCGATAAAGGTTAACAATGGGCTCATTGAGGTAACCCCGGTGAGTTTCAGCAGTGCACCTACTGAGACTAATAACACAATGATCATGATTGAAATTTTCATACGATCTCCTAATCTTATGGTCACCACATATGGGCTAGATGATGTCATTACACATTGAGTTGCGAAAAGCGTGCCTAGCGGTGATTAATGCTCTGCTAGCCTTTTTATGGCAAGGGAGGCGATGTTTTTTTGAGATAGAGAAACCATGCTGGTGTAGAAAAAGTATGAGTCATTACTGCCTACTGTGGGATATTCTTACCGCCTAATAGCGCACAGCATGAATTGTTTTTGATTTGGAGAGAGCTATGCAAGACACCAATATCTCGACCTCGCTTATGAATGATGCTAACGAGTTTCTCGCGCTAGTCATTGCCAAGTTGCCAGCATTGGGTATGGGTGTACTTTTCCTTGTGCTTTTCATTGTCCTTTCTGGGCCACTATCGCGAGTATTAATCAGGCCTATTGGTCACATTAGTCAAAGTGAACTGATCAGAACAGTGGCTCGGCGTGTGGTCAGTTTTATGATTATCCTTGTCGGCGTGTACCTGTTCCTGCGCCTCGCGGGGCTCACGCAATTTGCGGTTGCCGTCATTAGTGGTACTGGATTGATCGGTTTGGTTGTTGGTTTCGCCTTTAAAGACATTGCTGAAAATTTCATTTCCAGCCTGCTCCTGAGTGTACAGAAACCGTTTAAACTCGGCGATGTGATTGAAGTCTCCGGGCATTTAGGTGTGGTCAATCAGGTGACCTCTCGAGCGACGACCTTAGTCGATTTTGACGGTAACCATATTCAGATCCCGAATGCCACGGTTTACAAAAGCGTGATGAAAAACTTCACGGCGAATCCCTTTATGCGCGGACATTTTGTGATTGGGATTGGCTACGACTCCGGTATCGCCAATGCGCAGAGTATCGCGCTGGAGGTCACCGCAAGCCACCCTGCCGTGCTTGCTGATCCGGAACCACAAGTGTTGGTCGATGGGCTTGGCTCTTCCACGGTCAATCTTAAAGTGTACTTCTGGATCAATAGTGAGCAACATTCGCTAGTCAAAGTATCATCAGTGCTAATGAGAACCGTCATGAGAGCCTTAGAGCGAGCTGGTGTGAGCATGCCCGATGATGCGCGTGAGGTTATCTTCCCTGCCCCGTTGCGGGTTGAACTTGCAGACCCTAGCGACTTAGTCACCCAGAGTGGGTCGAGTACGTCAGCGGCGACAGCGATACCGTCGCCGGAGGCAACTGAGGCAAAACCCATGCAACAGCAAGATACGCAGCTTAACAATGAGTTAGACGGCACAGGTAGCGACACACATGACATCCGTCAGCAAGCAGCCCGTGCGCGATCCCCTGAACAAGGTGGCAACATCCTTTAAATGCTGGGAGTTTTTTTCAGCCTTACCGGTAAATGTTGCTTTGAGATGTCCGTGTTATTTTCTTATCCACACCGTTAAAGCCTTTATTTTCATAGAGTTAAAGTGTGGCACAGCTCTCGCATAGCTTACCTCGAATTGTTAAAAAAGGAGATACACTATGAAACGCTCATTATTAGCACTATGTGTAGCAGGTACGCTAACAGCAACAGCTGGCGCGGCGACACAGACGCAAAAAAATTCTTGGGAATCAACTGCAATGGATGCATGGATTGACGGTAAAGCGGAAGCAACATTACTGTTCAACGGCAATCTTGATTCTTTTGACATCAATACAGATGTGAAAAACGGTAAAGTGATCCTAACCGGTAAAGTGAACAACGACGTTGATAAGAAGTTGGCTGAAGAGCTGATTGTTGGTATCGACGGTGTCACTGATGTCGACAACAAACTCACTGTTGTGATGGACGACGACCGTGAAATGGATAAGGACTATGAGGAAAATGACAGTGCGTTAACGGATGCTAAAATCGCGACTGTCGTTAAAACGCGCTTACTGTTTGACTCAGATATTTCTGGAATGGATATTGATGTTGACGTTGAGAATGGTGAAGTAACGCTCACTGGTAATGTAGACTCTGATGCACAGGAAGATTTAGCGGTTCAGATTGCTAAGAATGCGTCAGACGTTAAAAACGTCAAAAATAACCTGAAAGTGATTAACCGCGGTTAATCATTCTTTCGAGGAATAAACTAGGGGCGAAATTCGCCCCTTTTTTGTGCTTCAGTCACTGGTGTTGTCCAACAAAGAGTGCTCTGTTAAGTCAATTGCACGGTTATGTGGAGTGACTTAACTTTACTAACACATATCCAATCTCGCGCTTGTCGCCGTAAGTTTTTGCCTTGCCTGACAGGCTAAAATAGACGATGAGCAGACACTACGTTGCTCGAAGAAACGCGTCATTGCGACGACGGCCGCAACCTCCCTAATGCATTGATAGATACGTTGAATTGAGCTGCTAACACGCCTAAGTAAAGCAAAGCGAACCTAGCACACGAGCACTTTACGTTGACGGTTCTATGTAGTGTTTTTACTGGATCTGCAGAGTTCCAAGGCGATCGTGGCATCCGCCACGATGACGATTCTTCGTAGATAACACCCGCGCATTTTTCGACTCAATGCCATGGCGGCTTCTGTTTTTACTCAGTCAAAATACCTGGCATGTCTAGCCAGTCTTCAGCCTGTTGAATAAGGGTCTCAATAGAATTATGGCAAACACAGTTATCCAGCTTTGCCTGCTGCATGTGATGTTTGATTATTTTTGCAGACGCCGTTTGCGTCAGGATCAAGATACCTTTGCAACCGTGCGAGAAAAATCGTTTGTAGCAGTCTTCAAGATTCGCTAACGCCGGTGGCGTCAAGCCCACACTTTCATCTGGAATAGACAACAGAACCCATTTGTTTAGCGGCTCAGCCGCCTCCAGCACACGCGCACGACACTGCTCTATCTCCTTTTCTGTAAACAATCGACTGGGAATATCAAACACAATATTGTCATGCACAAAAATTCTTACTTTACCGCGCCAATTGGCCATTTAGTTCTCCGGGTTGAGGGCGAGCAAGCTTGTCATTCGTAACTATAGCGCTTTAGATACATTTAGGTTAAAAAAAACCTCCACCGGCAGGTGGAGGTTTGATCACAGGGTAACACTTAGCGATGCGTTATGATGTTGCTTCCTGTAACGCTTTCATTTCATCATGGCACTGCTGCATGCGAGCTCTGATGCGACGAAGTTCGGCAGCACAAGCGGCTGGCTGGTCTTCTTCCAGCGCTTTATCCATAACTTCTAGTACTTTATCTTCGACCTCTTCCAGTTCATCAACGTAAGTATGCGCTTTATCTGAAGAAAACATGCCCAACACATTCGTATACATATTGCGAAGGTCAACGGCTGTAGAGGTACCGCTTTCCACCTCACCTTTCTCAGCAATCGCAAAAGGCTGCAAAGAAGCTATAGCCTGTTGCTTTTCTTCAATCATGCGGCTAAACATGCTGCGAACATTAGGAGTCTCAATTTTAGTGAGTGCATCCTGATAGAATTCGATGCCACCATTTAATACTTTAATAATCTCTGCGACGTCTTCTACATCACGTACTTGTTTCGACATAATATACTCCTTGCGTAAATTTCAGAAATGATTGCTCTGTCTTGGTGTGAAAAGAGTGAAGCAATGCTCATTGACGAGTTTGCATACTTCACGCCAACCGGCAGTTTGCACAGACGTTTATTATCTCTATAAATATCAGATAGTTAAAAAAATCACCTTTTAATTATTAGGTGCTTCAAGCATCGACGGGAGCAATGTTTGTAACCTTTGCAAGAAAGCTTACAAGGTGTACACGGTATCCAAAATCAAAAGACCCGATGATGGTGGCGACCAACATCGGGTTTGTGATTGCACTTACGAGTACATGGTCTGACTAATCTGAGGCGCTTTCTTCACCTTGGTCAGCTTGCTCTGATTGCTCGCTTCTGTTAGACGATTGACTCTCTTTGTTTTGCCCAGAGCCAATCATTGTATTGAGCTTTTCACCGCCTTTTGCACCAAAGTCGAGTGTACGGATGGGGAATGGGATAAGAATGTCAGCCTCTTTTAGTGCGTTGTTCACTGCCACAACCGCATCGTGTCTTGCTTGCATGAATCCGACGTCACCGGGGTATTTTATCCAAAACCAAACGAGCAAATTAATGCTACTGTCGCCGAATTCTTTCGCGTACACCGCTGTTTCATCAGAGCGGATCACATAATCCTTCTGATTCAGCGCCTCCACAATCACCTCCACCGCTTTTTCGATATCATCCGCATAGGAAATACCCACAGGCACTTCAATTTTGCGGCGCCCAGTGGTTGAGTAGTTGGTCAGAATATTTCGGAACAAAATCTTGTTCGGCACTACCTCAATCTGCCCATAGAACGTTTCCACCAGCGTGTTTCGAAGATTAATCGCTCTGACGTTACCAAATACATGATCAGCTTCGATAACATCGCCGAGCTCAAACGGTTTTCTTATTCCCATCGCTACCCCAGCAATCAGATTTTCGGTCATATCCTGAAAGGCAAACCCGATGGCAAGCCCTATAATACCTGCGCCCGCGAGCAAAGACGTGACAGTTCCGGTCAACCCGACAAACTCCAGTGCGATAAATACACCAATCGCGATAATTAATACTTTGAGGATCGCGGTCAGTAGATCGGCAATTTGCTGAGATTCAAAACTCTTACGCAACAAGTTTTTAATGACACGCCCACCAAGGCGCGACAGGATGCCAAACAGTATGGCGATGAAAATAGCGACAACGATATTAGGAAGGTGTTTGATCCCCAGTTCAATCCACAACTCCAGCTTTTCGTTGATCAGCGACCAGAATTTATCAACGACTTTAAACTCCAAACCAATACTCCCTATGGCTTCGCTTGACGGGGTTTAACAGCAGGCCCAAATTCACCCGCTAAAACGCTATCCACAAGGAAGTACTCAATGTCTGCCTGTGAAAAAGCGGAAGCATCGCCCAGTCGTATCACCATGGAATAATGTATTAGCCCACTCTCACCGTTCAAATCATAGGTTTGCGGGGTCATCATCGAATCAGACTGGCCCACTTCTGTACACCCCGACATGGTACATTGCGTTTCTGGTGGCACTTTCCGATTAATTGATACATCGTTGTGCAACTCTCGTTGCGGTTTTTCCAACACCGCATCACTGTCGAAGATAGTAAATGCAGAGTAGCCTGCTGACTTCGCGATTTCAGCCGCACGCTGCATGGCATATTCCTGAACTTTCACCGGTCCAGTCACCTGTGAAGCGGTAAACATCACCCGATGTGTGGTTTGCGTGAGTTGCACACTGGAATACCCTACGCTGGTGTCGCTACTTGCTTTGACATAGTTGGAGGGTGTTTGGAGTGCGTATTGATTTGAACAACCCCACATCGTCAGTAGTATAAAGCCTACCGTTACAGAGCGGATAAATGTCGTGCTTATGCCTGTTGTCATCGCCAATTTCCTTGGTTGGTTTTCGCTTTTAACGGTGTAAAGCAAGAATAATACCCTGAGAAATTAACTACATATCAATCACTTGTTAAGTAACTCTTTATATTTATTGTCGCTTTTACAGCCATTCGTGTAATAAAGGGCGTATCGCTCTCAATGCAACCGCTTCATCGCTTTGCCGTTTTCGGCTAAGCAGTTGATTTCAGGAAAATTTGAGAAACTCATCTTTATTTGGTTTGGTCCTTGCAACCATTTCTTACCGTTCAATTGATTTTAGGTGTGATAATGTCGTCAAAAGGGGTACTCAGTTTAGTCGTTCTGGCCATTGTTTTATTGAGCGCCAGAATTGCAGCACCTCACGCTGCCAAATGGTATGCGAATAAAGCCATTGCCGACCAGCCCGGCATAGAGGGTTACGTAGACGACGTTTCACTGGCGCTGATACGCGGTTCATACACGGTTAGCGGTATCAGTATTCGACAAGCAGGTGCGGAAAGTCCGTTACCACTGTTCGCAGCAAAAGATCTCACCATCGGTATATCCTGGCAGAAGCTGCTTGCCGGTGAGCTGGTCACACAAATAACATTACATCAGCCAACGATAACCGCACTTGATCGGCGTGGAGAGACCGATATTACTCAAGAGGCCGTGTTGGATGAAAAAACATGGATTGGTTTGGCAAACGATCTTTCACCGTTCTCAGTTGAAAAACTGACTGTCATTGATGGAAAAATCGCCTTCAGCGCCATTTCCGCTAACCTTTTCGGTGGCATCATGCTAAATGAACTGAATGGTGAAGTGACCAATCTTCATAATGATGCGGAATCCGATCTTTTAACGGAATTAGCGTTTACAGGCGCGGTCGAGGGTACATCCAAGGTCGATATTAAAGGCGCACTCAATCCGAATACTCAACTCCCTACGTTCGATGTTGATGTGGAAATTGCCCGGGTGCCAACATCGATGACTGAAAATATCATCAAGATTTATGCGCCGTTTGATATCGAAGCTGGCGAATTTGATTTTGCAGCAGAGCTAAAAAGCAATTCCGGAAAAGTAGAAGGTTATTTTAAAGCGGGTGTGTACGATCTCACGGTTTTCTCATGGAAAGAAGATGTTGTGAAAGACGGCGACAACCCACTTCAGCTTTTTGTTGAGGGTATTAGCGCACTTCTGGCTACGCTGTTTGAAAATAACAATAAAGACTTAGTCGCCACGCGCATTCCCATCAGCGGCGACTTGAGTGATCCGTCAATGTCGTTTACGCAAGCCATTTCTGGGCTTTTCTATAATGCTTTTGTTCAAGCCTATCAGCTCAAAGTTGAGGATGTGATTACATTCGAACCTACCCAACAAAGCGAGGACAATGATGAGTCATAAACACGTACTGGCAATTATCGTTCTGATCGGGCTAGGTGTCGCTGTCGCGTTTTCAGGTCGACTTGACATAGCGGCGGATGAAAACAGTGTTAATTCGACTCCTGTAGCAACGTCAATACAGGATGGTGAAATCATCTCGCTGGCCAAAGCACAACTTTTCCTCGCGTCAGAAACCACCGGATTTAGCATCGACGTTTACAGTAAAGACGGCATCGTCACGCTCAAGGGTCACATTGATTCTGTAGAAGAGAAAGAGTATGCCGAGCGCCTTATTGAAAACATTGACGGGGTTGTACGCGTAAATAACGAATTGACAATAACGCCTTAATATTCGCTGCAACTTTGTTTTAGCCGATTGTACCGGGCGCGAATGTCCTTCTCATCGCTGGCGTGCAACTGACACTCTGTTACTTGCTCGACAAGCGCAGAGCCTTGTTTAAGCAACTGGTCAATGCGGTCGGCGTGTTCGCAGGTCTTAACGACCGCGTTAAGCATTTCAAGAAAGGCAATAATCACGCTGGGATGGGGCATGCAGTTCTGACGCAACTGATTGCATGCACTTTCTACCATACCCGCATAGGTAATGGCTTTGCGCTCAATGCGTACTCTCCCCTCCTCGTCACAAAGATATGTGTCGGGAAAAGTCCTATCGCTCAGTTGGGTAAGTGCACTGCTCAATCGCTTGATACACGTGATGGCAGTGATCGGGTCATTAATCCCCGGTGAGAGTGCTCTTAACCCAATCTCAACTAACTGATTTACGGCAAATTCCGGGTCCTGAATTGGCGTGCGGGAATGCCCTGTCACTATATAATCTGCCAACGACGGTAGCTGCTGATCCTCATGCGCGTAATGTGCGGTCGCGATGGGTAACTTGGTTGACACATAATCGCCTGGTTTAATATGTAGAGAGAGTCCTACTCCGCATTCGATTGCCGCTTCTAATAGCCCGTTATAGTCTATGACCTGAACGAATCCAGTGGTGTCAGACACAAGATCAGACGTTCTCGGCAATGACTCCCATACCAACGTAGTCGATTGAGTATCACGCGGCGCTTTGTCGGCCGGAAACATCCTGTCAATATCATTGTGGAGAGAAAGCCAACAGCGTTGTATCACATTGTCAGCTTGGATCGATATTGCGACATGGTGAATTAAAAAGACCAGCATCAGAATTGAAACTAAGGTGAGCAAAAGTGCTACGGTTAGCCCCGCCCCGGGTATGAAAGGGTTAGACTCGTCTACGGTTACAAACCGAATTAATGCTAAACAATACACGAAGGTGGCAACAAAAACGCCCAGCGCGTATTGCGTGTTTCTATTTTGCATAAAGGTGCGCAATAAGCGCGGCCCGAACTGCGATGAAGCCAGCGTTAAAGAAACAACAATCATTGAAAATGCGATGCTCGTCACCGTAATCGTCGCGCTAGCGATAGTCGACAATATTGTTCGAGCGCCTACAGGGTCGATAGTGTAAAGCCATTTAACCAAAACCCAGTCACGCAACGCGCCAGAATGGTCAAACTGATAAGTGATTGCCAATGTGATAAAAGCCAATAGGATACACAGGCTGGGAATAAACCAGAAACTGGAATTGACAGCGTCCTTGATTTTGTCAAATTGAGCCTTAATCCGGCCGGTTATCATAACACTTCCTCAATAGTTCGCAGTGTAAAACGGCGAGTAAACGTCTGTAATTATTACTTGTGCGACGCATAAAAAATTAGATTTAATTTAAAAAATCCAATCTTGTCATAGACTTAGAATGGATAATTACGATGGAACCGGTCTTGCATTGTCTATCATGAGTTTACCAAAATCGTGGCATCCGATGTCACTCAGGAGAACATCATGACAAAACATAATTCACTTTTTAACATGACAGCGGCTGCAATCGCCACTGGCCTAATGTTTAGCGCCTCCGTTGGCGCACAAATGGCAGGCCCAGTCGACACTGAAACAAGTGATGCTGAACTGCTTGAAAATATCGATAAAAACGCTGTGTTTCCGGTCAAAAGACCATTTACAGAATTGACGATTATGGTTGATGATAAAGTGACACTTAATGTATTGCCATCACAATCCGGCATTTCAGTGGTTCAGCAAAAAACAGATCCCAACATAAATGAACGCAAAGTGGAGGCTATTTCAAAGCAAATTTTCGACACTGACGTTGCCGTCGTTGAATCCGAAGGCTAGGCCACAAAAGAGCATCAATGATGCTCTTTTTTTTTGCTAATTTGCTTTCTTCAGTTCAGAGGCTGATTTTAGTACGCGTTGACCGTCATCCTGTTCCAACAAATAAGCTGGGTTATTCTCATCAGCATCCCGAGTCACTTCATTACCGTCAATCGTTTTTGTGACTGATTCAGTAAATTTTTCGCGCACATAGCCGGAGGCAGTACCCTGCCCCCATTCCCACGTGACTTTTGTGTTCGTTGGAAAATTTTTCATCAGAGCAACTATCCCCGAATGGGCTCCATCTCTAATTGATATTCCTCAGCAAGCGCTTCCTTTTCCTTTTCAGATAGGACTTTACCGGCTCGCTGGAAAAATTCCCTTTCCTCTTCCGTAAGGTGATGCTCCACTTTTTCCTGAAGCTCTTTCATATAACGCAACCACGCCGCGCTACTCATACTGGTCTGGTCAAGTTTCTCAATTAACTCGTCAATTTCATGGTGTTCAGCGATACCATGGCGAGATGCGTCAATTGTCTTGTCACTTTCCATTAAAGGAGAGTAAAAATAGCGTTCCTCCGCCTTTGCGTGCTGAGTTAACTCTTTCTTTAAGTCTTCGAAATACTCTCTGCGAGCTTCCGTTGCACCACTCGTCTCTACCAAAATTTTAAGCAACAGGCGCTGGCGCTCGTGGTCCTGTCGAATAGCTTCAAAGATTTGCATATTAATTCCTTATTAATGAATGAAGTGCAGTGAATTACGTCACCTTGTGTTCATTTGATTCAATGTGAACACCAGATAACAGCAATAAACAAACCAATCGAACAAAAACATAACTCATTGAAATGATTATTTTTAATTTTCCGTGCGCCGGTCATTGACAAATATTTTGTAGAACTTACAGCGTGTGGCGCACAGATTGCACGCCTTAACCTAGTACCCTTGAGCCACAATCGCATCCGCCAGTCTTCGGAAGGCCGCGACATTTGCCCCACGACTATAGTTGACCTGATCGCTATCTGCGGCAAATCCATCTTCCCAACACTGCGAATGGATATGCGCCATCGTGTCTTTTAGTTTTTGATCTAAGACGCCAAACGATAAGGGTTCAAACTGAGCGTTTTGACTCATTTCAAAGCCAGACATTGCCACACCACCTGCATTTGACGCTTTACCCGGTATGTACACCAAATCTGAAGCATGCAGTAATTCTGCGGCGTCTTCACTGAGAGGCATATTTGCACCCTCAACAACGTATTGCACTTTGTTGTCGATAATACGTTGCGCGTCCTGCAGCAGAATTTCATTCTGCGTCGCGCAGGGCATTGCGATATCGCACGGAATAGCCCAGGGAGTTGCTCTTGCCAACCATTCGCCAACGCCCTCGTCGGCCGCGTCCTTGAGTGCATTATCAGACTCTTTATTACTGATAATCATATTAAGGTCGGTGCTTTCCAAGCCCTCTTTAATATGCAGTGTTCCTTTACTGTTCGATAAGGTGGTGACTATCGCGCCGTGAGAGATTGCTTTTTGAGCGGCGTAAAGCGCTACATTTCCAGCACCCGAAATATTAATACGCTTATCGGTGAGCTTATCATCCGCTGCCGACATGACATTCTCGGTAAAGTAAATCACGCCGTAACCTGTCGCTTCTTCCCGTACTAGACTGCCGCCGAACTCCAGCGGCTTCCCGGTAATCGTGCCGCCAAATTCATTCGCCAAGCGGCGATATTGCCCATATAAATAGCCAATTTCGCGCTGCCCTACGTTAATATCTCCGGCAGGTACGTCCGTTTGCGGACCCACGTGTCGATTTAGCTCGGTCATAAACGCCTGGCAGAAGCGCATAATTTCAGCATCAGAGCAGTGCTTCGGGTTGAAATCGCTCCCCCCTTTGCCGCCACCTAGTGGCAGACCGGTCAACGCATTTTTGAAGCATTGCTCAAACGCAAGAAACTTCAGTATCGATTCATTCACTGTGGGGTGAAACCGCAACCCCCCTTTATAAGGGCCTAATACATTGGATTGCTGAACACGCCATCCACGGTTGATACGTAGCTCACCGTTGTCATTCTGCCATACCACTTTAAAGGTGATTATTCTGTCTGGTTCAGCCAGCCGATACAGCACACGATGATGTTTGTACTCTTCATGCACATTAATAATCGGTTGCACATCTGCAGCAATTTCTCGCACGGCTTGAATAAATTCATCCTGCCCTTGATTGCGAGTGTTAAGCCAGTGATCGAACTTGTCCCAATTCGACGTGTATGTCATAAATTATCCTTGTTGGTTTGCGATCGCTTCGGGCGCGCACAGTAAAGTGAGCGACTTTGGCTCGCACTGAATAAAAATGGTTTTTGCGCTACATACTTCGCCATCCAGTACATAATCTAGTTCTTGTTGGCCCTTGATTTGAATTTTCTCACACTGTCTGAATTCAACCAGCTCAGTGTGCCGGCCGTTTAGCAGCCCGCTCAGCGTTAAGCCAGCCACTGAAGATACCGTGTCGAGAGATGACTTTTCAGCATCAAAGTAGGTCACGTCCAGTTGACCATCATTGATATCAGGATTACCCCCCCCTTGCGCTAATACAGTAGACGGCGGCGCCGCGTTAGCGACAACGAAGCTGCTGGATTCAACCGAGAATGGTTCGTCATCATTGAGCGTTATTTCAAGGGATTGAGTCGCAGAATCAAACATCGATTCTAAAAAATACTGGATGTAGGCCATTTGACCTTTTTCGTCCTTAGCCCCCCGATCAGAACGCTTGATCATGTCAGCTTCAATCCCAAGCGCACAGACCAAAAGCATTCGTTTGTTGTTGCATAATGCGGTATCAACGGTCATTGATTGCGCAGAGATGATGACGTCACACGCCGTGGAAATCGGTGTCAGCTTACTGGCTGTCCCGAAGACCACCATACTTAGGGCGTTTGCCGTACCCAGCGGAATAATGCCCATGACCGCACTACTGCCACACACTTGGTCAGCCACTTCAGCGAGCGTTCCATCGCCGCCACACGCAACGATGAAATCAACGTCATCGTCTAACGCTTCCTTCGTCAACGTCTTTGCAGAAATGGATTCGGTGGTGAGCTTTACCGTGACATCGTATGTCTGTTCCAGTCGCTCCAGAATGTAGTCTTTCTCATGTGCCCATTTCCCCCCACCTGCAATGGGGTTGACGATAAGCGCTAATTTATCACCCAGCTTAAGGCGCCCTCCCTTCTTGACCTTTCGCAGCGCTTTAAGTTGATGTTTATTGAGTCGTGCCGTTGTTCGAATAGATTGGATATGATTCATGGCATCAACAATCGATAACGTCGCATCCTTTGATAGCAAGTACGCTGCCGTGACAAGCACCGAACGTCCTCGCCCCAACGCGCAGTGGATAACGACTTTACCTCCCGCCTTTGCCTGGTGATTTATCCAGCGAATGGCTTGCCTGAGTTGATCGACCGAAGGGCTTGTGTGGTCAAGCACAGGAATATTCAAGTAATGTAAATTAGCGTCCTGCGAGCTCCAGTCTAGCCCATCAAATTCGGCTGTTACATCTAGAATTGCCGTAACGCCTTGTGCTTTGAGTAGGTCAACATCGGAGGGAAACAGCCGACACGCCAAGAAAATATGATCGTTGATTTCCTGAATAGGTGGCACCTTATCGCGTTTACGCGCTACCGCATTGTATAAAGAAGCGCCGAGCAAAAAGGGAATAAAGAACCAGCGTATCCAAGTAGGTATTGAGCCATCTTCGCGTTTACGAAATATGGTGGGTCGGTTAAATACATACGCGAGCGAAACCGCTAGTACAGAAACACTGACCCAAGCACAGGTTATCGTCATGAAAACATTGTTTGAATACGCTGCAAACAGTGCAAACAAAACACTGATGCCTACGTAGTATTTAATCATTTTCATCGGTGCGTTCCTTATTAGCGTAAATAGCGGTGCAGCAAAACCTATTCATAAGACGGGTATTAGCAATTGGGTAGCACTAATACAAATGGCGTGCCACCACCAAACGACTGATATTCAACGAATTCTGAACTTAATCTTTGCGGTATGCGTAAAATCTACAACGTAGATACTTAGAAATGACTGGGTCGGAGCATTGCATCATGCAAAAACTGGTTAAGTGGCGTATCGCTAACGCGCTCGGATTTCAAGCGATATGGTTTGCTTGCATCTTTGGACAAACACAGTGGCTTGTGATCCCGCTCTTGCTATTGGCAGTCCATTTTGTGTGCGTGCCAGATAAACGCAATGAGATTAAGATTGTTGGGCTAACCGTCTTTTTAGGGGTTATCAGCGATTCACTGCTCACCTACGTCGGTTTGTTTGAGTTTAACGGTCAACAAATTCTGGCCGGATTCATTCCCGTCTGGCTTATTGTGCTGTGGGCAGGACTCGGTGCGACACTCTTACACAGTTTTTCTGCTGTTTTTCATAGGCCTGTGCTGATGCCGCTTATCTTTTCAACATTAGCCCCGGTCAGTTATTTTGCTGGTGAGAGACTCGGTGCTGTATCCATTGAATGGCCATTAATTCCGAGCTATCTGACCATGGCTGGCGTGTGGTTGGTCGTTTCGCTTAGCCTGAGAATACTGTATCAGAAAGTTCGACATTGATGCTCAGTTGTCGAGCGAGCATCGAGACCTAATTACCTGTCGCGGCTCGCTGTATTAACACGTGTTGATCGTTGCAATTAGATAATCTTGACAGGCTGGGCGGAGCGGATCTTATTTAAAATGCTTTCCTTACTGTCACTATCATCAAGGGAAACAACCACTGTCCACTCTCCCTTTTGTGCAGCCGATCGCACTTGTTCATTGGTCATGTCGTGATCAGGTCTTAGCGATAGTAATCCCGATATAAATAGTCCAGAAAAAATGCCAGGGCTGATTAGTGCGATAAAGGTGAAAACGGGATTTTGTCGAGTCAGTTCTGGTCCAAATGAGACCAGAATACCGGCAACAACCGCACCGAATGTCAAACCACCAATGCCCCAAATGATGTGATCTTTGAGCATGCGCTTGCCTATTTTTTGACTACTACCCTCGAGCTTGCGGTTGAATTCATGATCTTTAGGTGCAATCACGTTAATTCGCTGCTCACTCACATCAGCCGACTTAACGAGCTCACTCGCCAGCGACTCGGCAGCGCTTTTACTTCCAAAAACGGCAGCGATACGATTGTCAGTTTCTGGAGAGGGTGAAGACATGTAAACTCCTATGAAGAATAAGCGACCGGGATAGAGCAGACTAAGCAATTTTCATACAGATTATTAAAGGCTAGTCCACACACTATTAGAATACTCAATAAGTTAATAATTTCAACAGCTTGGCTAAGATTCCGCCAACACCTTACGTGGCATTGTAATGAGCGCCTATGAGTACTACACGCTTTCATGCCGTTGCTATTGTACTTTTTGCATCAATGCCTATCGTTTTTACACGCTTTCCAGGTTTCTTTTCAATAATTTGTGGCCTAATTTTTGATGGAGATCACGTTATGCGATAAATCGTTAGTTGACTCAACGGATTAAAATGCAATGACACAGAATGTCGAAATAGATGAAGTATGCCGGATCACTCGCCGGCCTCGGGGAAGAGGTTTTGAGTATTTTGACCGAAGCGGAAAAAAAATCCGTTGCCGACGAACGTTAAAGCGGATTAAAGGCCTGACCATCCCCCCAATGTGGCAGCGTGTCGGCATCAGCGAATTACACGACAGCCATGTACAAGCCGTCGGTTGCGATGCAAAAACACGTCGACAATATATTTATCACCCAGACTGGTTGCGTCAGCGCCAACTCGCTAAGTTCAAACGATTGGCAACCTTTGCATCCGGTCTACCCGATTTTAGAGCCCGTTTTTACAAGGATGCCAAACAGCAAGACTGGAACGAAAAAAAAGTCTGCGCCATCGCCACCTCGGTGCTTGATCAAACGGGGATGCGCATTGGAAATCAGTATTATACTCAGCAGAATGATACCTACGGGTTAACCACATTACGCCGCAAGCATATGGATGTTCAAGACGGCGACATCTTCCTACATTATCGTGGCAAGCATAATCAATCGCGGGATGTAAGGTTAGATGACGACGCGTTAGTCAAGTTGATTATTCAATCCGCAGAACAACCCGGATACAGCCTGTTCAGATTTAAGCGCCGTGGCAAGTGGCTGGATATCAGCAGCGATGATGTTAATGACTACATTCGTAGCGTGACGGGAGACGACTTCAGCGCTAAGGATTTTCGGACGTGGGCTGGCACTCGGCTTGCGATAGCGCTAGCCCACGATTGCCAGCAAGTCGTCAAGGACAATCCGCGCAAGAACTTTAGGGCAACGTTAGTCAAACGCGTTGCCGGTGCGTTAGGCAACACACCTAAAATCTGTGAGGAATACTACATTCACCCCGATGTGCTCAAAGGCATCGTTGAGAAAGACCACCAAGGTAACACCTTTACTCAGTATAAATTGCATCCAGTGTTGGACGAACCGGAGTTGATTGACAGCGAGAAAGCGGCGTTACATTTTATAAAACCTGAGTGTGCAAAGTCTTCTAGTCAATAGGAACAAACTACACAGTCAATGTTGCCATTTGAATACTATTTAATAAAAACAAAGAGTATTCAGATAGTTAACTGTCAATCTAACTGGAATGTATCCTGCTTATCTGTCCAGCATTAAGCATAAGTCGAATACGCTATTCACTCAACGGAGATAATCATGGTCAAATTCATTCAAGCTGGCGCTATTGCTTTGGCGCTCACTTCAGGTTTACTGATGGCCAGTCAGTCGATTGAAAGCACTGCACCGGTTCATTCTCCCATTCAAGATGTCGTCGCGAAGTATCAGCCACTGGACTATGATTTGACGAATCGCGATCACTTTTTGCGCGCTCAACGTATAGAGCATTATCTTGAAAAGGCTAAGGCACATCATAATACAAAATGGTATCGTCAACGTGACGAGGCATTGCGGTTAGCATTGTCGATTATTCAGCATCATCAAAATAGTATTGATAACCCTAGGTCAGGAAAGAGTTTATGAATGTAGGTCACGGCTTCGCGCGCCTCTCGCTGGGTATTTGCACAGCGTTTTTTATTACGGCATGCTCAAGCGTTCCAGATGACGCAGAAACTCAGCCCAGTCAACCCGCTGATGAGCAGAGCCATGTTTCAAAAGAGACTCTCAGCCAAGGCAAAGCCGTCACTATTCAAACATCACAGGGCGTTCTTCAAGTCGAGCCGACAGTAGTGGATATGGTTGATGAGGACGGTGGCAGTGGTGAGCCGACAGTTTACTACGATCCTTTAGAACCCTTTAATCGCGCTATTTTTAAGTTTAACCACGTTACCTACACCTATGCATTACTTCCCGCTGCACGTGGGTATAAAGCTGTGGTGCCAGCCCCTGTTCGGCAAAGCATTGGAAACGCTTTCGACAATATTCGCGAACCGGTCAACCTACTCAATAACCTTGCAACGGGTAATGTCGAAGGTGCAGGAACCAACCTCGGTCGTTTTTTAATCAATTCAACTATTGGCGTACTGGGTTTATTTGACCCGGCGTCGACATGGTTTGACATTCCGCCTCAACAGCAAACGATTGGTGACGCTTTAGCGCATTATCATGTTGGCAGTGGCGCTTATCTTGTATTGCCATTTCTCGGGCAGAGCAGCGTACGTGGCACAACCTCACTCATTGGTGAAGGCTTTCTCAATCCTATTCGATATTTAACGAGTCCGCCGGATACTTATTATCTCTACGGTACTGATGGTTTCAGTGACTTCTCTGAACAGTCGGATCCGTATGAGGAGCTTTATCAACAGGCAGAAGATCCTTATCTGTACTTTCGTAATCAATACCTTCAGGGAGTGAAGCGCGATGCCGCATTCAAGGACTAATCAGAAAAACACTAGCCTCGCAGGTACTCTTGCTGGCGGCATTCTCAAAGCCCGATTTCCAATCATTATTCTATTTGCAATTGTCACCGCCTTCTTAAGCTACACAGCAACGACCTTCAAGATTGACGCATCTGCCGAAACACTGCTGGTCAAAAACAACCCGCTGTTTATACGATCACAGTTGGCTGACCAAACATTTGCACCCGAAGAGTTTATTTTGCTGGCCTATAAGCCAAATTCTGGTGACGTATTCAGTCAGAAATCGATTGCTCAAGTTGAGAACTTGAGCAATAAGATATCCGAACTGGAGCGAGTCAAGTCAGTCGTTTCTTACCTCAATGTGCCCTTAACTGATGAAGAAACATCTCTATTGTTTGGCGATGACATCGCCGACCTCACATGGCAGAAGCAACAATTCAGCAGTTCACGTATGCACTCGTTGCTTGATGACCATCCCATTTACACTGACTTACTAATCAATCAGGAAAAGACCGCTGTTGCCATACAAATCGTGTTTGAGCGCAACGAAAAATTGGATGAACTGAGAAGCGCACAACTTGCCATTAAAAAGAAAAGTTTGGATCGCGCGTTAAGCGAGCAAGAAGAAACGCAACTGGAATTGCTCAAGCAACAAGCAGAACCCATCGAAGCAAATCTGCAAACGCAGCGCGAACGCGAAATCGAAACGATTAATCGTATCGCCCAGTCCGTGTCGGCTGACGCCAATGTGTATCTAGGCGGCTCATACGTGGTGGGGTATCACCTTATCGATATTATTAAGAACGATCTCGTGGTCTTTGGTAGTGCGATTGCTGTCGTTATTGCCATTCTTTTACTGATTATCTATCGTTCGTTTCGATGGGTGGTTCTGCCTCTTTGCTTATGTGGGTTGAGTGTACTGCTCACCATTGGTTTGTTTGGACTACTTGAGCTCAATGCCACTGTCATCTCTGCCAATTTTATTGCGCTACAAATTATTTTGACCTTGGCGGTGATTGTTCACCTAATCGGTTCTTATCGGCAGGCAACGCGTGAAGAAGCACAAGCAGATGATCCAACTTTCTTTATGCTTAAGCACAAGCTAGCCCCCTGTTTCTATGCCACATTGACGACATCAGTCGGTTTCGGCTCTTTAATGTTAAGCGGTATCCAGCCAGTCGTTAGCTTTGGTATGATGATGATGATTGCCATGATAGTGACAATGACGGTAAGCCTGCTGCTATTTCCTTCATTGCTGACATTCTTCAAAACCAGACAAAAACAGCCTCAGAATAGCATTATTGACCGGGCATTAGCCGGCACGCAACATGTGGTGACTCAGTGGCCAATTTTACTCATCGTTGTTACGCTGGTCGCAACCGCAGGCTTGGGTTTAGGCATTAGCCGCCTGAACGTCGAAAATAGTTTTATTCATTATTTCAAACCCGGTACCGAAGTGAGTAGAGAACTCACCTTCATCGACCAGGAATTTGGTGGCTCGACGCCACTTGATGTCATCATTGATGTTCCTCAAACTGAGCAATCTGATGATTTGCTCGTCACTGCGAATACCATCAATCAGTTACATTTAGCCCATGAAGCGTTAAATGCGTTTGAGGCGACAGGCAGCGTCACATCACTGGTGAGTTTTACTCAGTTAGCTAAGGAGGTTAACGGCGGAAAGCCTTTAACAGAGTACGAACTTAATTCGGTGTATTCACTCATTGATAAGGATGTGGCAAATAAACTGATCGGTGGTTACATCTCTGAGTCTGGTGACAAACTCAGAATAGCGATGCGTATACAAGACACCACCGAGGGGCTTGACCGTGCAAGGTTTATCGAGCAAATTCGCGCCGATCTAGATACAGTCGGCTTAGCACCAGATGCCTTTTCCCTGACGTCGTTGTTTGTGTTGTATCAAGATATCTTATCGCGACTGGTTGACTCACAAATCCAAACACTGGGCTTTGTCTATATTGTCTTGGCATTGGTGTTACTACTTATTTTCCGTTCAGTGCGGATCGCACTGATTTCACTGATCCCCAATGCGATAACGACGCTAGGCATTTTAGGTGCAATCGGTTGGCTGGGGATACCGCTTGATTTAATGACCATGACGATTGCCGCGATTGCTATGGGTATCGCGACTGATGACACGATCCATTTTGTGCACAGTTTCCAAAGCGGTAATACGCGGGGTAAAGGGATACAGACAGCGTTTACAGAGGCCGGCAAGCCGATCATAATCACTTCGGTGGTTATTGCGATTGGGTTTTCTATGTTCGCCTTTTCAGACTTTTTACCAAGCGTTTATTTTGGCGCTATGACTGCCGTCGCCATGCTATTGGCGCTCGTCTCTGATATAACCATACTGCCTGCGCTGTTGCATAAATTTGCAGCCAAAGCTGATGCTGAGCCAGAAGGTTCTACGTCTTAGCATCAAGTCTTGCCCTAAAATCATCGTGCTGCAGTCGCGTAGACTGTAGCGCCCTTGATCCGCAAACGGTAACCTCAACCCTTGGCAGATTTTTATCTGGGAGTTCGGGTCACCTAAGTTCATCGATGCCTCTGTTATACGCCACTTACCTATTGATTAGAGATAGCCCATGTTGCCCGGATAAGCTTCATGATATAACACAAGCATTTGCTGAAAGCGTGCATCACGGTTTCGTCATGTCAGATTTAACCAAGTTATAATAAGGACACCCAATGAATCATCCTTTTATTAAAAACCTTGCTGCCAATATATTCGCAACGCTCTTTCTCATCTTCTCCATGAGTTTAGTCGGGTTGTCCATGGTGCATTTTTATGAAGCATTTTATCAGGAAGATTTTATTACAGGTGTGATCAAGGCCATTAATGACTTATTTATCGCGCTGGCTACCTATGAGCTGGCGGTTGGGATATTTAAAGAGTATCGGGAAAGTGAAGGGAGTGATTTGCTGTTTACCATACGCAAAACAATTACACGTTTTGTCAGTGTCGTCATCATAGCGTTGGTGTTGGAAGGTTTGATTATGATCATAAAATACAGCCAGCTTGATCTCGCAGGGAATCTTTTCTATCCCGTGGCCGTTATAGTCTCTGCGAGCATATTGCTAGCCGCATTGGGCGCATTCTTAAAGTGGACGGAAAAGGTTGTTGTTTCTAAAGCGTAATGATCTTTGCGGTACAAACAAAAACACCGAGCAAACGCTCGGTGTTTTTCACTCAAAGGACGATTAGCAATCCTGATCTTTTGCTTCAACGCCTTCTTTGACATCTTCACAGGCATCTTCGACGGCGTTGCCAGCATCGGTGACAATCTCGTCAATTTTTTCACCGGCTTCTTCGGCATTATCATCGCCACAAGCGGCCAGGAAAAAAGTAAATACAGCGATAGCAGAGATTTTTGAAAGTTGTTTGAAGTTCATATGTGTAGCTCCTTGATGTAAGTGTTCGTTTATCTTCGTGATGGTTTTGTCGGTAGCACCGGCCGTTTTATACCGTGGGTCCTTTACCTCTCAGTGCGTTTGCAATGAGTGAAATAACCAGTAGTGCTAAAAACACGAAGAATAAAATTTGTGCGATGCCAGAGGCCGCGCCTGCGATCCCGCCAAATCCAAATACTGCAGCGATGATAGCGATAATAAAAAATGTGATTGCCCACCCTAACATAATATTTTCCTCTTAAAGTTTTAACGATTTCACAATGATTTATGCTTACATCGTGCCAACTTATAAGGTTCTGTTTTTAATAGAAAAAATGCTATTTGAGCTTGTGGTATTTTCGTTTTTTGTAGTTTATGGCAAAACGCTGTGCAGATTTTACAGGTATCTATTTATTATACACTCAATGCGCAATTACGATGTGACATAAAAAAGCCCCACTGGAAATGTGAGGCACGTTCATGTCGATAGGGCTTCCGGTACCGATTAGGTGAGCCACTGCAATGTGATAATGCGTAACAGCGTGAGAGCAGGCTTTGTTCGGCTTGTATCACTGCTAGCGAATTCATTTGCTGCCCCTATTGCCGCTATTGCACCCATCCCTTTTGGCGAGGCAATGAGGTGTTTCATCTGCTGCACAGCATCCGTCTGTTTGACCTGAGCTTCACATTTTTGTGTTTGACACTGTTCAAATGCGCGTTCAGTTGCTTCGTAACCCGGCAGTAAATAGCGCTTCATTGTGAGTCCCCTTCTGAGTTATCAGAACTGAACAACGCGATGGTTCGACGTAAGCTGATTTCCTCTGCAAGTGTCGCAGTCAGGAATGCACAAATCATCATGAAACACACGTTGACTCCAAATATAATGAGAACGCTGTAAACAAGGGCGATGCCAGTAATGGTTAAAAGTACGATCCCCAAAACGCAGAGCAGTATCCATGTTGAAAAAGCGAGGAACACGGTAACGACCGCGGAAAAAAGCGTGCCTAATAAAGCGGCTCGCGCTAAAGCAAATTCGCGCTTTCCAAGTGAAATAGCGGCCGATAAAAATGCTTTTCGTGCATTGTAGGCGCGTTTTAATGAGGTATAAGTGCGGGTGAAAGAAGCATCATCAGAAATATTGTCGTCAGATGCAAAACCGCGTAATGGCTCACCCTGAACCGACGCGTCAGACACGTCGGTAAACACAGGGTGGCTCACGTGCTTTTGATCTCGTTCAAAAGACATGTGCTAGAAATTACTTCTTACGCATAAAAGAGGCAAGCAATGCTCCGGCGGCAAATGCAATACCCGCTGTTGCGACTGGATTTTCAACCGCATAACGTTTAATTGAAGATTGTTCCCACTTAGCTTCCATTTCTTTGCGTTTTTGGGCAACCGCTTCAGATGAATGCGTGGCTGAATTTCTTAGCGTCTCCTCGGTTTTACCAACGCGTTCTGATAACGCATCGACAGAACTGTGAAGCGTGTCTTTAACGCGATCAGCAACGGGATGGGTGCTGCCGGCTGAAGAGTTTGTTGTGTCTTTCGCCGCGAACGTTTCTTTTGTTGTTGACTGGTTCATAGTAGTTAGCTCCTTGTATTGAGATAGGTTCAACGCAAGAGAAGCAGCAATCCGTATACCAATCTATTAAAATTAATAACTGACTGATTTACATTAACTATTTAGTAACCTCAGTGGAAACCTTTCGACTGAGCTGAGCAACTTTGACACAGCAGTGTAATTATTGCACATCAGTTATCCTAACCTTTTAATCCTTCATCTTTAACGACTGTAACGTGTCGATATGCATTTCAATAAGGCGCTTCGCAAACTTTAACTCTTCTATCGTTTCAACCCGTTCACTAATAACAATAGCCTGCTGGAGCATTTTTAGATTGCGTACTTCATAATCATATAGTCTTTCCAGCAATAATTGGTCGATATCATTTGAAAACCATTCACGTGCCGTTAGATACCATCTGCGCATATCGCCGGTTAGGGTTCCATTGATCGTTGGCGTCGTTTCGTGCGAACGTAAGTGGTGCTGTAGCTCAGTGACTAAACGCCTTTTTGTATCGATGAGGCTCGCAAATACACCACGGAGCTTTTCGCCCTCACAGTGTTTTTCAGCATGCTCCAGTAACTCAAGACTGTCGATGCAAACTGCAAGCGCATCGTTAAGCGTAATAGCATCTAGCTGCTGCTGATTTTCAGGTGGGAGATAAAGCAACGGGTCCATGACGATTCCTCACAGGATTGTTAATTCACCATGAGTAGATACAAGAATTGCGCCATTCTCGTTCATCGTCACTGGCCCATTGTGGCGACCTCTGCTTATTGCATAAGGATAGTGCGGAGGTCTTCCTTGCTGATGGGTTTCAACAGTGCGCCCTGCAAGTTTAAGTCTTTCATCTTTGACTCGTCCGCCTCAGCGCCACTGATCACGATAATCGGTGTCGACGTGTTAACCTCTCTCATCTTTTCGGCAATATCGTAGCCGCTCGCGTCAGGCAAAGTCAGATCCAACAAAACGTAGCTAAATTCACCCTGATGCCTTTTAAACGACGAAATCGCGTCTTCGCCATTATGTGCGGTAATCACTTCGAAGTCGCCAATGGCATTAATCAGAATTGCCATTAATGCCGTTGCGTCTAAATCATCCTCAATCAATAGTATTCGATTTGGCGAATTCGAGGCCAGGTTGTGTGACGTTGAATTGCCCGACGGCAAACCAGTCGCCTGAGCTGGTTGTTCGCCAATGAGATACTCGTCTAGCACGCTATTCAATAAGTTAGTATCAACTGGCTTTGGGACCACACCATCGAAACCTTGTGCCATTAGGCTATCAAAAAGGCCCTTATGACTTGCTGCTGTCAACGCGACAACGGGCAAATTATAACCTTGCTTTCTAAGTTGTTTAACGGCTTCCTGTCCGCCCATGACGGGCATATGGATGTCCATTAACACTAAGTGGAATGGTTTACCCTGTTGCTCGGCCACCTCAATGGCGTGTATGGCAGCTGAACCATTTTCGGCGAATTCAACGCTGGCGCCACACTGCTTGATATGGTGACCGGTTAGCCGACGAAGCTCGCGTAAGTCGTCCACCACTAATACGCGTCCGGATACGTGCGTACCTTTCGTTGACGACTGGCTATCGACTCTTTGCAATTCAAATGGTCTTAGCGGCTGTTGACTGATATCACCCGGGTCGATAATGAACTCAAATAAGCTACCTTTGCCACTTTCAGACTCTACGGTAATATCACCGCCCATTCGCTTTACAATTTCCTGACAAATCGCTAACCCTAACCCTGCTCCGCCCTGCTCTGCGCGCATGATGTCTTCAATTTGTGAAAATGGCTGAAATATCATCTCAAGTTTGTCTTCAGACATGCCTCTACCGGTGTCTTGGACGATAAATCGCAAGTAATGTTTTTCAGGTTGTTCAAAATCAGCTGCACGAATTGCCATAGAGACAGCCAACGTAACCTCACCTTTATCGGTAAACTTAATGGCATTGTTGATGAGATTTATCAACACTTGTCGTAGGCGGGTAGCATCTGCAAAAATCACTTCGGGAATGTCCGCATCAGAGCGAAACACTAAGGTAAGGCCTTTGTCCTTAGCAGAAATCTGCATCAACGCATACACATCGGTTAAAAATGCATTGAGTTGGATAGGACGGCTATGTAACTCAAACTTGTTGGCGATGATTTTCGACATGTCTAGTAAGTCATTCAGCAGGCTTAACAGATGCTTGCCATTATTGTGAATAATCGCCAACTCCTGCTGGGCAGATTGATTAGCAGTGTCTGATAATAACAATTCTGTATAGCCTAGAATGGAGGCCAATGGCGTGCGCAATTCATGGCCTAAATGGGCTAGAAACTTATCTTTGGCTTTATTTTGTAATTCCACCTTTTGCCGCGCTAAACGTGCATCTTCGATCTCTCTGCGAGCCAGTACATAACGCAGCATTCGCAAAAACTTTGGCGTCTCGATTTCTTGTTTTGACAGATAGTCCGTCGCGCCAGCGCGCATGACACGCTCATCAATTTGCGGATCAGACTGTCCTGACAATACGACCACCGGAAGGTCGATGTTGCTTTGCTGAAACAGTGTTAGTACGTCTTCCGCCGTTTCTTTACCTAATAGATAATCGAGCAGGCATAAGTGAAAATCACCCGCACGAATGGCATTGATTGCATCAGAGGACGTCGTCACCCAACTTAATACAAAAGACTGATTCGGTACATTGACCAAATAATCTTCTGTGAGTAAGAAGTCGTCTTCGTCATCCTCGACCAACAAGATACGTACAGCTTCAGTCATATCAATTATTTATACTGAGGGAGCTCAACGAACTCTATCCAATATTTGCCAAGCGCCTTCATGAGTTCCACCAATCCTTCGAAATTAATCGGTTTAGTAATGTAGGAGGCGGCGCCGAGATCGTATCCTTTGAGCATGTCCTCTTCTTCCTTCGACGTGGTCAGAATAACCACAGGAATACTGCGTAAATTGGGGTCGGCTTTAATTTCTTTAAGCGCTTCCCTACCGTCCATACGAGGCATATTCAAGTCGAGCAAGATAAGCCCTGGCCGTGGTGAAGTGGTCGCATCACTGAACTCACCTTCGTTGCGAAGATACTGCAGCAATTGAACGCCATCTTCTACGGTATAAAAGGTATTTAATACGCGGCTTTCTTTGAGTGCATCAACTGCCAAGAGCCTATCATCTTCGTCATCATCGGCCATTAAAATGGTGATTGTTTTTCCAGGTTTATTCAATGGGGGCTCCTCCTAAGAATGATGTTTTTTGTCCAAAGGGAACCCCCTTGGTAGGTAGTGTAATAATAAATTTCGCACCATTGCCAAGGCTACTGATTACGTTAATGGTTCCGTTGTGGCGCTCTATAATGCGTCGGCAGACGGCTAAGCCAATGCCGGTACCGGCGTAGTCACTACGCCCATGTAAGCGTTGAAACGGCACGAAAATCTTATCTGCATAACTTTGCTCAAAGCCAATGCCATTATCTTCAAAATGGATATCAATAAACTTTTTTTCGGTATCCAATTGGCGGCTTTCGATTTCTTCTTGAGTGAGTTCGCTGACATAAATATTAATGGTCGGTGCAACGTCTGGCTTTTGAAATTTGAGTGAATTAGTCATTAAATTGAGAAATACCTGCTCCATTTGCGACTTATCTGCGTCAATCGTGGGTAGGTCGCCAACATTGACGGTAGCGTTTTTCTCAGCAATGCGCAATTCTACATCTTCCAATACCGTTTCAAGCACGCGATTGAGGTCAGTTGGCGCGAACTCTTTGCCTCGTGTGGAAACACGCGAAAACTCAAGTAAGTCACTGATTAGCGTCGACATGCGCGCGGCTGCATTGAGCATCCGGCCCAGAAAGTCTTGTCCTCTTTCATCCAATACGTCGGCGTAGCCGGTTTTTATTCTGTCGCCAAACGCGCGGATTTTGCGTAGAGGTTCTTGTAAATCATGTGAGGCGACAAAGGCGAAGTCTTCCAGCTCTCTATTACTGCGGGATAATTCTTCTGAATAAAGCTTTAATACCTGCGTTCTTTTTTCGACTTGCTCTTCTAATTCGAGATTCTGTCGCTCCAATTCATCTCTGTGCTCCTGCTGTTCCCGATTCGCTTTATAGATAAGCAGAAACAATCCGAGGATCAACGCGGTCGTCATAAAGGCCGAAATAGCAAAGGTGAGTTTTGATTCGGTAAGCACTTCGTTTAATTGCGCGCGGTGACCGACCTGAATATTTTGCTCATACAGATTGATTTCTGTAAATAATGCTTCGAGTTGTTGGTACATGGCAAGCCCAACCTCTGTATTTACCAAAGCAAGTGCGTCGTCCATGCGACCTTCGCGTGATAGTTCGACGGTCTCAATCATCTCATTCAGCTTTTTCTCACTCAATTTGAGTGCATCGGCGATACGCTCTTGTTGCACGTCTGACACTGACCTTACTGAAGACAAATTCGCCAGCTTCGGCAAGATATCGTTCAAGGTTTCCGTGTAATCTTGAAGGTAATCAGCATCTTGGGTTAGAAGAAAACCTCGCTGACCGGACTCAACGCGCAACACCCCAACATGTACATCGTTGATTGCGTTAATGATGGTATTGGTATTTTCTAAGTCTTCTTCCAAATCAGTCAGGTTGCTGAGCGCTGTCAGTGCCAAGAATGAATTGGATGTGGTGATGAGCACCGCTAGTACAATAAGCGCTAACCACCCGTATACCGACTGAAATAACATTCTTAGCATACTTGTCCTTGTGGGATATCCCGTGTGAGGTAAGGGTTAGCGCAATGACATCAAATGTTTGTCAAAGTCTGCGAGTACTTGGCTGCAATCTTGCGCTCCCTGCAAAATTTTGGCCAGTGCATCAATGGCCTTTTCAGCAGGTAACTCGCCATTTAACGCCATTTTTACGATTTCAGATTGCATTGAAATACGATTTAATGGCTTACGAGCGTCATGGATCATCTTCTTGAGTTCTGCGACCTGCTCATCCGTCATTGCGTATCTCCTAGTGAAAATAAATTAAGCACTCGCTGTAATATCGCCATACGCATGTAGACGGTTGTATAAAGTCTTAGTGCTGATACCTAACATTTCAGCCGCCAGTGTTTTGTTACCATCCACTTTTTCTAGTGTTGCATAGATTAAATCGCGTTCTACATCATCAATCGTGCGACCTGCCGTTAAGGCTGAAGAACTCGCTTTGGTCGTCTTTGTAAACGGAGACGCAATGGTTTTTGGTAACGTGATCAAACTACTGTCAGGGTCACTCATAATCGCTGCACGATGCACAAAGTGGCGTAGCTCGCGCACATTGCCTGGCCAGTCGTAAGCTTGAAGAAACGCAAACTGTTCCGAAGACCAAGCGAAATCCGTTTCATTTTCTTTATTGAGTTGGTCAATAAAGAAAGTCGCTAAGTCAGGTATATCTTCTTTGCGTTCACGTAATGTTGGAATAGTGATTGGGAACACGGCAAGACGGAAATAAATATCTTCGCGCATGATTTTACTTTCGGCAATCTCTTCGGTTGAACGATTGGTTGCACTAATCACCCGACAGTTAACGGGGATCTCCTTGGTGCCGCCCACACGCGTGACCGTTTTTGATTCTAGTACACGCAGAAGATTTGGCTGCATATCCATTGGCATTTCGGTTATCTCATCAAGAAACAGGGTGCCGTTGACTGCTCGCTCGAAAACGCCCTCTTTCCGACCAACTGCGCCAGTAAAGGCGCCTTTTTCATGACCAAATAATTCACTACCGATCAGTTCTTTGGAAAATGCGCCGCAGTTGGTCGCAACATACTGCCCTTCGCGACCTGTTGCATCGTGGATCGCCGTGGCAACAACCTCTTTACCTACACCACTCTCACCCATCAACATCACGTTCGCGTTGGTTTTGCTCACCCTTTCAATCAGAGTATACAATTCGTGCATCGACTCTGATTCACCAATTAAGTGCCCGAAATGTAACTTGACGGTACTTTTTTTCGTTTTCGGTGCAGCCGTCGATTTTTTTGAACTGAGCGCATTTTCTAACTCTTCCCGATTGATGGGCTTGACCAAATAGTCAACTTTGGGTCCGGTCAAACTCTTAATAATGCCTTTAACAGATGGGTGGCCAGTGATAAGAGTTACACGAGGAACTTTCGATAACGTATTAATCTCATCAATAAGATGGATACCACTGCCATCAGGAAGCATGAAGTCGAGCAGGATATGGTCGAACGTTTCTTGTTTTAGCCATTGCCGGGCTTCTTCTAAAGAAGCAGCAGTCAAAATTTCGTGACCTAAATAGTCAAGAATCGTGCATACAACTTCGGTGAATTCAGTGTCGTCATCGACAAGTAAGACAGTGAGCACAGCGTTCCTTAGCAAATAGCAATAATGAGTATAATAATACCGAGATATTTAATTATTCCAACAAAAAGCGCACAATTTAAGTGCGCTTTAATAACTTCTTCGGTGGCATCAATCCGTCGATACAATATTTAGGCCTACACGTCGAGGTTTTCTACATTAAGCGCATTAGCCTCGATGAATGCTCTGCGTGGTTCAACGTTATCACCCATCAGGGTGGTAAATAGCTGATCGGCACCAATGGCGTCTTCAATAGTGACCTGTAACATACGGCGGCTGTTAGGATCCATAGTGGTTTCCCACAATTGCTCAGGATTCATTTCGCCAAGTCCCTTATAACGCTGAATGTACTGACCTCGTTTCGCCTCTGACATCAGCCATTTGAGTGCTTGTTCAAAGGTAGAGACAGGCTCAGTACGCTCACCCCGTTGAATATACGCGCGAGATTCCATCATGCCGTTAATCGCCGCATTAAGTTCGGCGATTTTAGCGTACTCGACGCTGTCAACAAATTCGGTATCGATTGAATATTCGTAGTCGATTCCGTGCATGCGCATGATAATGGCTAGATATTTGACAGAGTTTTCAATGTCGTCACGTACTTCATAGGTGAAGGTTGCACCTTCGTCATTCGCATCCATAGAGCTGATCACATGTTTGGCAAATGACTCCAGTTCCTCAGCGTTGCTCATTGAGGCTTTTGTTAACACCTGAGAGTAAACCATGCCATTCAGCAGTGATACCGGCATTACGCGCTTCATTCGCCCTATCATGCGCTCTGTAGTTTGATATAACTTAACTAATGCTTCCAACCCAATCCCTTTAATGGCAGGAGCGTCGGCGTTTGTGAAAAGCGATGCATTCTCAACCGCGATAGCGGTGAGATGCTGATTAAGGGCATCATCATCTTTCAGGTACTGTTCTTGTTTACCTTTCTTAATTTTGTACAGCGGCGGCTGAGCGATGTACACATAGCCCCGCTCTATAATTTCGGGCATTTGGCGATAGAAGAAGGTCAATAAAAGTGTACGAATGTGCGACCCATCAACGTCCGCATCGGTCATAATAATAATACTATGATAACGGAGCTTTTCTGGATCGTACTCATCTCTGCCTATCCCACAACCCAGTGCAGTGATAAGCGTGGCAACTTCCTGTGAACTGAGCATTTTGTCGAACCGTGCTTTTTCCACATTCAGAATCTTCCCTTTTAAAGGCAAGATAGCTTGATTTTTGCGGTTTCGACCTTGCTTTGCCGAGCCACCCGCAGAGTCACCCTCCACAATATAGAGTTCACTGTGGGCCGGGTCTTTCTCCTGACAGTCAGCCAACTTACCCGGTAACCCAGCTAAATCTAGTGCACCCTTGCGCCGCGTCATCTCGCGCGCTTTACGCGCTGCCTCTCTTGCACGCGCCGCATCAATGATTTTGCCAGCAATGATTTTGCTTTCCGCGGGATTTTCCAGCAAGAAGTCTGTGAAGAATTCACCCATTGACGTTTCTACTGCTGACTTCACTTCAGACGACACTAATTTGTCTTTTGTTTGCGAAGAAAACTTTGGATCAGGCACTTTCACTGAGACAACCGCCGTTAACCCCTCTCGAGCGTCGTCGCCAGATGTGTTGGTTTTCGCTTTTTTGTTTAGCCCTTCTTTTTCCATGAACGTGTTTAGCGTTCTGGTCAAGGCTGCGCGGAACCCAGCTAAGTGTGCGCCACCGTCGCGCTGGGGAATGTTGTTGGTAAAACAAAAGACATTTTCTTGAAACCCGTCATTCCATTGCATAGACACCTCAACCGAAATACCGTCTTCACGGTCGACTGAGAAGTGAAAAACTTTTTGATGAACAGGCGTTTTGTTCTGATTCAGATATTCTACAAAGGCTCTGATGCCGCCCTCGTACATAAATTTGTCTTCTTTCCCATCACGCTCATCTTTGAGAATTATCGAGATCCCGGAATTTAGGAAGGACAACTCTCGAAGCCGCTTTGCCAAGATGTCGTAATGGAATGTTGTTTGCGTGAATGTGTCATGACTTGGCCAGAACCGCACCATCGTACCTGTTTTATCCGTTTCTCCTGTTGCGGCCAATGGAGCTTGTGGCACACCGTGAGCGTATTCTTGCTCGTATGATTTTCCAGCGCGACGGATGCGGAGTTTTAATTTACTCGACAGTGCATTGACAACTGAAACACCCACGCCGTGCAACCCCCCTGAAACCTTATAGGAGTTGTCATCGAACTTTCCACCTGCGTGAAGTACTGTCATGATAACCTCAGCAGCGGATACCCCCTCTTCAGAGTGTATTTCTGTAGGAATTCCTCGACCATCATCCGCTACCGATACAGATCCATCCGTGTGAATAACAATCTTAATCTCGCTACAATGACCAGCAAGCGCTTCATCTATTGAGTTATCAACGACCTCAAAGACCATATGGTGTAGACCTGTACCATCATCAGTATCACCAATGTACATCCCCGGTCTTTTTCGTACTGCGTCTAACCCTTTAAGCACCTTGATGCTTGAAGAATCGTAATTTTGCTGCTCTGCCATGTGTTACTCCTCTGTCACGTGACCATGTTTCACGTGGAACATCTTCTTATTATTTACCTCAGTCGAGAGCGTAAACTGCGCTTTATCGATTGCGGTAATGAAAATTTGTGTATCCGTTTTTAATAGTCGTTTGACGAAAATATCTCTATGAGCTTGGTCCAACTCAGCACCGATATCGTCCAACAAAAATACGCCTTTTTGATCACCGCTCTTCTGCAAATACTGGGTTTGCGCAAGCTGCAATGCGGCAACCAACATTCGAAGCTGACCACGAGATAAAATGTCAAATGCCGACTGGCCGTGTGTCTTTACCTTGAAATCGCCTTTATGTGGGCCTAGGCTGGTGTGACCAAACTTTATATCTTGTTCTAGCTTTGCACTGAGTTGTTCTTTTAGATGCAACTCCGTATCCCACCCGCTATGATACGATATTTCGAATGAAAACTCAGGTAAAAATTCTGCTACAAGGTCATCGAATTGGCTTTTTATGGCCTTAACACTTCGTTGGCGTAGCTCGTCTAACTTAACTCCTACCATAGCAAGCTGCTCTGTCCAATACCCGATTTGCGTGCTTGGTTCACCTCTGTGGTACGAGACCTGTTTCAGTAGCGCGTTTCGCTGACGCAACACGCGATGATAAGTCCTAGCAATTGCATCAAAAGATGGTTCCACGTGAAACAATCCCCAATCGATAAACTTTCGCCTTGCCGACGGCGAGCCAATGAGATGATCTATGCTTTGTGGTGTGAATACTTGTACCGGCAGAAGTGAAACAATGTCAGAGACCCGCTTTGAGCGCTCACCGTCAATACTGCAAATAAACTCATCTCTAGTGGAGCGACTAAGCCCGACTTTCTTGACGACGCCGGAATCAGCATAACAACGCGCGAAAATATGAAATTCAACGTGGCTTTCTTGAATGGCAAGCTTTGGTTTAGCCGTACGAAACGAACGACCGTAGCCCAAAAAATGAATAGCCTCTAATATCGAAGACTTTCCACTACCATTGTCACCATAAATGAGGTTAAGGGTAGTGGAAGGTTCGATATTCAGAGCATGTAAATTACGAAAATGACTAACCTGGAGGAGCTCCAGTTTCATGGGCGCACTACAATCGCATTGGCATAATGACGTACTGAGCAGCACTATTGTCGTCAGATTCGATCAATGCGCTGGAATTGCTGTCAGACAATGAGATTTGTAAGCTTTCAGACTTTAGTGCATTCATAACATCAATCAAATAGGCGACGTTGAAGCCAATTTCTAAGTCTTCACCAGAATAGTCTACATCAACAATTTCTTCGGCTTCTTCCTGTTCAGGGTTGTTGGCGGTAATCTTTAGCTCGCCACTAGCCAGATTCAAACGAACCCCTTTAAACTTTTCATTGGATAAGATAGCCGCTCGCGAAAAAGCATGCTTCAGTGTCTCTTTATCCGACTTCACTACCTTATTGCACTCTTTCGGTAACACGCGACGATAATCAGGGAAACGACCATCAACCAATTTACTGGTAAAGATAAAGTCGGCGCTAAAAACACGAATATGATTAGAGCCAATCTGTATTTTTACTGCCTTGTCATCGTCTTCAATCAATCGAGAAATTTCGAGCACGCCTTTTCGAGGAATAATGACCTGCCGTGCCGGTAATGACAAACCCTCTAGCTCAAGCTTACATAACGCCAGGCGATGACCGTCTGTGGCAACGGATCGCACAACAGCACCGTCTGTCTCCAACGACATGCCATTCAAATAGTAACGAACATCCTGCTGAGCCATCGAGAAAGCCGTACTTTCGATAAGTCGCTTCAAATCTGAGCGGACCACCTCAAACTCAGTTTCGCCTTCCCAGTCTTCCAGATTCGGATAATCATTAGCAGATAAAGTGCTTAATGAATACCGCCCTCTGCCACTGCGAATAATTGCTTTATTGCCTTCTACCTCAAAAACAATATCATTACCATCATTGAGACCGCGCACGATATCCAACAATTTCTTTGCAGGAACGGTGGTCTCACCTTCTGTGCATTCACCTTCCAATGAAACGCTTGATATTAATTCAACCTCTAAATCAGTACCGGTAAGCCAAAGTGCGTCTTCACTCACTTTGATCAGTACATTCGATAGGATGGGTAATGTGTGGCGGCGCTCAACAGCACCGACTACCAACTGCAAAGGCTGCAGGAATTTTTCTCGGCTAATCTTGAATTTCATCGATCCACTTACTCGCTTTTGACTTTAGGAAGACAGCGTTCTGATTAAGTTTTTATAGTCCTCTTTTATATCATGACTTTCTTCTCTTAGCTGCTCTATTTTTCTGCAAGCGTGAAGTACCGTGGTATGGTCCCGGCCTCCAAAGGCATTACCTATTTCCGGCAAACTTCGGTTAGTCAGTTCTTTAGCCAATGCCATTGCGAGTTGCCTTGGCCGAGCAATACTACGACTGCGCCGCTTTGACAACATGTCTGACACTTTAACCTTGTAGTAATCTGCTACCGTTTTCTGAATATTCTCAATGGTCACGAGTTTGTCTTGCAGCGATAGCAGATCACGCAACGCATCTTTAACAAAATCAATGGTGATAGGACGCCCAGTAAAGTTGGCATTGGCTATCACTCGATTAAGCGCACCCTCAAGTTCACGAACATTCGACCTTAGCCGCTTTGCAATAAAAAACGCGACTTCATTCGGCATGCTGATGTTATTTTGCGATGCCTTTTTCATCAAGATCGCGACGCGAGTTTCTAGCTCAGGGGGCTCAATAGCGATGGTCAACCCCCAACCGAAACGAGACTTAAGTCGATCTTCCACCCCCGCAATTTCCTTCGGATATCTGTCGGACGTGAGGATTATCTGCTGGTTGCCCTCGAGTAGCGCATTGAAGGTGTGAAAAAACTCTTCCTGTGAACGGTCTTTGTTGGCAAAAAACTGAATGTCATCAATAAGCAGTGCATCAACAGAACGATAAAAGCGCTTAAAATCTTCGATAGCGTTGTTCTGCAACGCCTTCACCATATCTTGCACGAAGCGTTCAGAATGCATATAGACGATTTTTGCGTTGGGTTTGCCAGCGAGGATGCCGTGACCTACCGCATGCAGAAGGTGAGTTTTACCCAATCCAGTGCCGCCATAGATAAACAGCGGGTTGTAGGCTTTGCCCGGATTATCTGCGACCTGAGAGGCGGCAGCACGCGCAAGCTGATTCGACTTACCTTCAACGAAACTATCAAATTTGTAACCTGGATTCAGGTTGTTTTTATGAGAAACACCGGCCGGAATAGGCGTTACGCGAGCTGGCGTTTGTTGTGGCGGCGTTAATAGTGACGCTTCGTCCGTTTTTACGGGTGCACGTGTCACTTGATTATTGAGCTGCCCAGATTGCTGCTCGCCCGGTGGCTCATCGTGTGCCTCGGTGCGTTTCACACTCGCCGGAGGGTTGAATGTCGTTGGTCGACGTGATTGCACATCTAACTTCAGCGACGGTGGATTCGAATCACTAAATTCGCTCAGAAGCGCAGAGATCACGTCGCGATATTTATCACGAACCCAATCAAGTATGAAATGGTTCTGGGCGTATAAGGTCAATATGTCGCCGTCGAGATCGCACTGCAATGGCCTTATCCACATACTAAACTCTTGTGACGGCAACTCCTGCTTGAGACGATCGAGACATTGAGACCAAATATCCATGTATTAAAACCTATAACCCATTGTTTATTTTATGATTTTGTGAATATCATTCACCTGAGTGCTGTATTGCTGGTACGCTGTAACATCAATTCGAAAGTTAGTTTTGGGTTAACTTTCACTGCGAAAAAAAGCGAGCTGTGAATTATCTCTTGTCTCAATTTTAATGTAAATGCAGATTGCGATCTAATCGCTGACCCTCGATTAAAATAACAATATCATACTGTTTTTATTGGTAATTATTATAATTTACCAATTAGCGAAACAAACCACACAGATCCACGGAGTGGCGAAAAGATCAATGCTTTTGATAGGTGATATTGTTATAACTGTGGATAAATTAAGTATTTCGGATTATTTACTCACACAGTGAGCTAATTTTATACGCTGATAATGTATTCTAATTGATGAAACCGCCGACTTGGGCACATTGTCTGTCTAAAACGGCTAACATCCTCAATTAAATCTATATTCTATTTGACATGAAGCCACGAGATCTCTAGAATTCAGCGTCCTTTTGAGGCGAGGTATTTATGCTTTCGCATCAAGTGTATTGTTAACCCCTAAATGATGAGACTCTGGCGATGAAAAGAACTTTTCAACCGAGCAATCTGAAGCGTAAGCGTTCACACGGTTTCCGCGCTCGCATGGCGACAAAAAATGGTCGTAAAGTGCTTGCTAACCGCCGTGCAAAAGGTCGTGCTCGTCTTTCAGCATAAGCTCTAATAGTACAGTGGGCGGGTGCCAATTTACTCGGGAGTTACGTTTGTTAACTCCCTCCCACTTTACTTTCGTTTTTGATGACGCTATTCCAACCAGCTCTTCGCAATTCACACTTCTCGCAAGACACAATCAGTACAATCATCCGCGGCTCGGTATCACTATCGCTAAGAAGCGTGTGCGTAAAGCGCATGACAGAAATAGGCTAAAGAGGATCCTGCGTGAAAGTTTTCGATTACATCAGCACCAATTACCAAATGTTGATATAGTCATTATCGGCAAGTCAAATGCCGATAAATTAACCAACCCTGAACTCTTTGCCCTATTGGATAAGCTATGGAAAAAACTCGCAAAACGCTGCGCAGTGTAATCATTGCCTTACCCGTTGCATTGATCCGCTGCTATCAAAAACTACTATCGCCTTTAATTGGGCAAAGTTGCCGCTTTCATCCAACTTGTTCTTTTTATGCGATAGAAGCGCTAAAAAGCCACGGTTTGTTGATTGGCGGTTGGTTATCCGTAAAACGCATATTAAAATGCCACCCATTACACTCGGGCGGGTTTGACCCTGTTCCTTCAACATCTACTAAAATTAAGCACAAATAAGAGACTATTATGGAATCGCAACGCAGCTTTCTGATCATTGGCCTCGCCTTAGTCAGTTTTTTACTCTGGCAACAATGGCAGAAAGATTACGGCCCGCAACCGGTACAATATGCTGAATCGTCGAACGCAAATTCATCTGTCGATGCGCAACCGAATTCTGTACCGAGCGCCACAAACGCCAGTGCAGTGCCCACAGATGTAGCATTGGAAAGCGTTGAAGATGTACCGGTTGCCCAGAATCAGGCAGCCCCAATTCCGGCACAGTCAAATCGTTTTGTCACCATTTCAACTGACACCCTCACCCTAACCTTAGATTTGATTGGCGGTGATATCGTAGTGGCTGATTTGGTCAAATTTCCGGTGACTCAGGGCTCAGATGACTCTTATAGCTTATTACGCGCAGACAGCGCTTCTCTGTATGTCGCGCAAAGTGGATTGGTTGGTGCCAGTGGCCCTGATGCCAATCCTCAGGGTCGCCCACTTTATTCTGCACAGGCAGACAACTATACGCTAACGGGCGACACGTTAAGCGTCCCGCTTACATGGTCAAACGAAGCGGGACTTTCGGTCACCAAAACATTCACTTTTCAGCGCGGGTCGCATGAAGTGGATGTCAGCTATACCATCAATAACAATGCCAGTGAAACGGCGCAAATACAGCAATATGCCCAGCTAAAACAAACGTTAACGCAGCCAGATGGCAACATGTTTATGCCGACTTACCGGGGCGCAGCGTATTCCACCCAGGACACACGATACGAGAAATTCAGTTTCGATGATTTTGAAGACGAAAACTTACGCAAAGCCACTGTCGGTGGCTGGGTTGGCATGTTGGAACATTACTTTGTGTCAGCGTGGGTGCCTCCACAGGAACAGACCAATACCATTTACTCGCGTATTTTGAATAATCAATACGCCATTATTGGCTACACCACGCCTCCGGTAATGATCAACAGTGGCGAAACGCAAACCGTTTCAAGCACGCTCTACATGGGGCCGAAGGATCAAGATGTGCTTGCAAATATCGCCCGCGGACTAGACCTGACTGTTGAATACGGGATCCTCTGGTGGATATCTCAACCGCTGTTTTCCTTATTGCAGTTTTTACATAGCCTAGTTGGCAACTGGGGTGTAGCAATCATCCTGATCACCATTATTGTTAAAGGCGCAATGTACTGGTTAACAAAGAAACAGTACGAGTCCTTCGCTAAACTGCGGGTCCTGGCGCCTAAAATGACGCAACTGAAAGAGCGCTATGGCGATGATCGGCAAAAAATGTCACAGGCAATGATGGAGTTGTATAAGAAGGAAAAGGTCAATCCGATGGGAGGCTGTTTCCCGCTGTTGCTACAGATGCCGATTTTCTTGGCACTTTACTGGGTACTGTTGGAAAGTGTTGAATTACGTCATGCCGACTTTGTGCTGTGGATCACTGATTTATCCGTTAAAGACCCCTACTTTGTCCTACCGGTTTTGACAGGAGCAAGCATGTACTTTTTGCAAAAGCTCAACCCGACGACGATTCAGGATCCGATGCAACAAAAAATCATGCAGTGGATGCCGGTCGCAATGAGTATTTTCTTCCTGTGGTTCCCTGCCGGTTTGGTGCTTTACTGGTTGGTGAGTAACTTGATCACCTTAGTTCAGGCGAAACTAATTTATCGTTCAATGGAAAAGCGCGGGATTAAAACGCATTAACTAGAACATTTAATAATGAGGAGTGGCTGATGCCGTCATTTGATATCGTCTCTGAAATCGATATGGTCGATGTTAAAAATGCGACCGACAACGCTAACCGAGAACTGGATACCCGGTTTGATTTTCGCGGTGTAGAAGCCAGCTTTAAATCAACGGATGAGGGTGTTTTAATGGTCGCTGAAGCTGAATTTCAGCTTCAGCAAATGGATTCTATGTTGCGTAACGCGTGCAGCAAACGTGGCATGGATACCGCGTGTATGGAAGCTAAATCAGCCGATGCGAGCGGTAAAACGGTACGTCAGTTGATGAGTTTTAAACAAGGCATTGACCAACCCACCGCCAAGAAGATTGTCAAGTTGATTAAAGACGCCAAGCTGAAGGTGCAAGCGTCAATTCAAGGCGAGCAAGTTCGTGTCACTGGTAAGAAGCGTGACGATCTTCAAGAAGCCATGGCATTGGTGAAATCAGCAGGTTTAGGCCAACCATTCCAATTTACCAATTTCCGCGACTAGCGCATTACAGCGATGACGTTTGAACAAACCGACACCATTGTGGCGCAAGCGTCTGCAGCAGGCAAAGGCGGTGTCGGGATTGTGCGCGTTTCAGGACCTGGTGCAACAACCGTTGCCACTAAAGTGTTAGGCCAATGCCCTCCCCCGCGCACTGCCACATACTTACCCTTTAGGGATGAGCATGGCGAAGCGATTGATCAGGGCATCGCCTTGTTTTTCCAAGGGCCGCACTCATTCACAGGCGAAGATGTACTTGAACTGCAAGGGCACGGTGGTCAAGTTGTTATCGACATGTTGCTCAGTGAAATATTACGCATAGATAACATTCGCGTAGCTAAACCTGGCGAATTCAGTGAGCGCGCTTTTTTAAACGATAAGTTGGACTTGGCGCAAGCAGAAGCAATTGCTGATCTTATAGACGCAAGTTCTCAACAGGCGGCGCGTAGCGCCATGCGCAGTCTGCAAGGCGAATTTTCACAGCAAATTCATGCAGTGGTTGAGCAAGTTATCCAGCTGCGCATGTACGTTGAGGCGGCGATTGATTTTCCAGAAGAAGAAATTGATTTTTTAAGCGACGGTAAAGTGGCTGGTGATCTAGCCAGCATTGTATCAACCTTGTCCGAAATACGTCATCGTGCCCAACAGGGTTCTCTGCTCAGAGAGGGTATGCAAGTTGTGATTGCGGGCAAGCCCAACGCAGGAAAATCGAGCCTGCTGAATGCTCTGGCTGGTCGAGATGCGGCAATTGTGACGGATGTTGCCGGTACCACACGGGATGTATTGAAAGAACACATTCATATTGATGGAATGCCGCTGCACATTATTGATACGGCAGGTCTACGCGATAGTGATGATAAGGTTGAGCAAATAGGCATTGAGCGTGCCTGGAATGAAATACGCAATGCCGATCAGGTGCTTATTGTCGTTGATGCCGCAGAAACGCCAGAACTTGATCCCTACCAGACCTGGCCAGATTTTATGCATCAGCTTCCTGACGAAGTAGGCGTGACTCTGGTCAGAAATAAACAAGATCTTGTCACTGAAGACCATTGTATTGAGGTGATTTCAACGCAACGCGGAGAAATTCCTATTTTCCGCATTGCAGCTAGCCAGCGTGTTGGAATTGAAGCGTTAGCCGAACATTTAAAACAATGTATGGGCTACGCAAGCCAGACAGACGGCCAGTTCATCGCCCGGCGACGTCACCTAACAGCATTAAATGCCGCGAACGAACACATTTTAAGTGGTCAAACCCAATTACTTGAACATGCTGCTGGTGAAATACTCGCCGAAGACCTACGTATTGCACAAAACCATCTTAACGAAATAACCGGTGAGTTTAGTTCCGATGATTTACTGGGGCGGATTTTTTCCTCATTCTGTATTGGCAAATAGTGCCTTGGTTAGAAGTAGTAACGCACGAGTACCTTGAATTCGCCCCGAACCACGTCACCATTTCTGAAGTGTAAAGCACCCCATTGAGATGATGCCAAACTATCAACACAGACAAGTAGTAGCGGAAAAAGCAGATATCTTTGCATATTCATCGCGCTTAGCACGCGTTACAATAACCTTATAGCGCTAAAACATAGCGGTTTATGAGGCAATTTTAAACAGGATATATCAATACGTTATGGCGAATGTGCAGATTATTGTTGGTAGCGTTCTCGGTGCAAGCGAGTATGTCGCTGACGCCTTGGCTGAGAAGCTCCGCGAATGCCAACACGAGGTTGACATTCATCTTGAACCGGACGCCAATGAGATTGCTCGTCACGATCACTGGATAATTTGCAGTTCAACCCACGGTGCCGGTGATTTCCCCGACAATATTCAGCGGTTTGCAACGCAACTGAATCAACTCAAACTCGACCCATTGCCTTTCTGCGTCATTGCACTCGGTGACAGTAGCTACGACACCTTTTGCGAAGCGGGCAATAAACTGCATCAGTTAATGTTAAAGAGCGGCGCAAAACCACAAACCGATGTGTTCGAGATAGACGTATTGCAGCATCCCATTCCAGAAGATGTAGCGGTAGAATGGTTAGCGCAACATCATCCATTGATGGTTGATAAAAATCCATGAACGACGCGGAATACAGCGCTTTGCTACAGCCTATAAGTAACGCGGCGCGAGTACTCTATGTATTGGGGCTAAGGCCTAATGCGCACAAAACGACGGGTGCAAGTGAGCCGCTCAATTATAAAGCCCTGATGTCATTACTCAGTGATGGCACGACGGAATTCACATTAGGACGGCATATCAATCGCTGTTTGAAAGAACTGGCAGATATTGGTTTGATAAGTCTGCCAGACAATCTGGACATAGAAAAAAGCTTAAATAAGCAACACGTTGTGCTGCCTTTAGTTGCTGTACCCACCAAGCCGTTTCAGGATCTTCACGGACATAAAGATTCAATGCACTCCACATGGCAGCCTTGCAGTGAGCTTGCGAAAGAATTGGCTCAACTCACTGGGTTAATCGATACCCAGTACACCTCAGAAGACGTTGGCGAGTTTGTTGCCTATTGGTTAGGCAGACCCGACACCCTACTGACCCAATTTCAATGGACACAAAAATTTATTAGCTTTCTGAAGATGCGCCGCTCAGCACGCAGCGGTTCGACGAAAAAACAAGTAGGCAGCCAGCTGACGAGCCCAACCTCAGGGATTGAAGCAGACGAAAATGCACGTAAGCTAGTGGAAAAATATGCAACAAAGCAGTAGTCTTTGCGTTCCCACTGACCATCGATGTGAACTGTTGTGAAATCGCTTAATGATCGAATCGCCACGCTAGCCCGCACACTCGGCAAATCTGCTCCTAATCAGTCAGGTTCGAGCGACGCCGATACAACGGTGCTTAATTATCAAACAGTGCGTCAGGAATACGAAAAACTTGCTAATCAAGAAGTTTCGGCTCTTCAACAGGTTTCCCGGCAGCAACGTATTGAACAAATTTATGGGCGTTCTGATCTTAATCCTCGCTGGACATTCGACACACTGGAGCAAGATAGCGAAGATGTTGTTGAAGCGGTAAGCATTGCACAATCATTTATTGCGGCGCACGCTGATCCCAATTGGCGAAAGAACAGCTCGCATATGATGATTTTCTACGGTGATTATGGACGCGGAAAATCACATATTGCGGGTGCGATTGCGCATCAATTAATTTCAAAGTATGAAACAACGGTACTGTACCGTCAGCTGTCCAGCTTGCTGGAAATGCGCTTTTTCTCTTATGATTATTCTGCGAAAGACAATATCGGCGAGCAATTTCGAGAAATACAAAATGAGCTACTCAATGTCGATTTGCTCATCCTAGACGAAGTATGCGTGAACGAAACCATGCTTAAAAAAAATACCCAGAGCTGGCTTGGCAATCTTCTGCGACAACGGCTTGTTGATCATAAAAACTGCATATTGATTACCAACCACAATCTGAATGAACTTGAGCTCGCGTTAGGTCGTTATTGCTTCGAATCGATCAAAGAGTACGACACTTATAAAGTAAAATTCAGCGGCCCCAGTCGCCGTAAGTCAATCACACCAACACTTCCAGAAGAAAGTAGCGTAAATACCTACCAACCGAATCAAATGTAATTCGATTGATTTAAACCTTTTATGGTTTGGTCGCGACTCACTGTATAACAACCTAAACAGTGAGCGACAAACAATGCTAAAAAAATCCCCACTTTTACTCGTAACGACAACCGTGGTTGCGCTTAGCGTTTCAACCATAATTCTTGCTAACGAAACCATAGAGCGCGAATTTACTGTCGATGCTCAGGGCACACTATTGCTTAAAACTGATACGGGTAAAATCATTATCAATACCCATAGTCAGAACACAATTGTTGCCAGCGTAGACATCGAGGGGCCCTCTGCAGATGATTTTGAAGTCACTTTTGAAGAAAAAGATAAGGGACTACAGATTGTTGGCGAGCGCGAAGGTGATTGGAGCGGTAACAACCGTGTGAGTGTTTCGTACTCCCTAACCTTACCAGAAAACTACGATGTCGACTTGTTCACGTCGGGTGGTGCGATTCGGATTGACGATCTGAACGGCAATGTGGATGCCAAAACATCAGGCGGTTCTATTGGGTTAAACGATATTGTTGGTGATGTTGATATACACACATCGGGCGGCTCAATCAGCGTGGATAATGTTGAAGGCGACATAGATGCTCACACTTCAGGGGGCAGCATTAAAGTCTCATTTCAACGGGAACTGGCGCACGACGTTGACTTCTCCACATCAGGCGGATCGATTAAAGCTTACTTACCCAAGGGAACAGCATTTGATGTTGATGCGTCAACCTCTGGCGGATACGTAAAAACCGATTTCACAGTTGACGGAAAAGTCACAAAACGCGCAATCGAAGGGCAAGTGAATGGCGGTGGAAAGGAGCTGACCTTAAAAACTAGCGGTGGTGGGATCAAAGTGATCCAACGGTAAAACGATCATCATTTGATCACAGGTTATTGTCACTTAACCACAGTTTGTACAAAGGATCTTAACAGCTGTGGATAAGATCGGACATAAGATGTGATCTACTACGGATCAAGCTGTGACCTAATTTGATGAATTTTTGAGCTGTGGATAAAGCGATCATTTATACACAGGTTCGATCGCAGCTTAAGGTGATTTGATCACACTTAACTTTTTTCGTAAAACATTGAAATAAATAGCATTAATTCAGTTAACCACAGAGTTAGTGCTGCTTAATAATAGTAATAATAAACTAATAGAATAAAAGCTATATCTATTAGGGATCCCGATCACCTGTTTTCACCACACGATCCTGTCACTTGAAAAATGATCGACATCGGCCAATCTTTAAACAATAAACATTTGTTTAATGTTGAGGTTCAGATAGAATATGCGCCCGATTTTATTTGCTTAGTTTTTCAATGAAGCCCGCAGGGTTTCGAGGTGTAAAACGTGTTTTATCAACAATCCTTTGATGTGATCGTCGTTGGTGGTGGCCACGCAGGCGCTGAGGCTGGCCTCGCCGCTGCCCGCATGGGTGCCAATACATTGCTGATCACACATAACCTTGAGACCTTGGGGCAGATGTCATGTAACCCAGCGATCGGGGGGATCGGCAAAGGTCATTTAGTCAAAGAGATCGATGCATTAGGCGGGGCCATGGCGATCGCGGCTGATAAGGCAGGTATTCAGTTTCGAACTTTGAACAGCAGCAAAGGGCCAGCGGTCAGAGCAACGCGTGCGCAAGCAGATAGATCGCTGTACCGAACGGCAATGCGCAACATTCTAGAACACCAACCCAATTTGACGTTGTTTCAGCAATCCTGTGATGACTTGATCGTTGAAAATGATCGTGTGTGTGGTGTGGTAACGCAAATGGGCCTGAAATTTAAAGCACCTACCGTCGTGTTGACCGTGGGCACTTTCCTCGGCGGTACCATCCATATCGGCTTGGAAAATTTTCAGGGAGGCAGAGCGGGAGATCCGCCGGCAAATGCGCTGGCTCAACGCCTTCGTGCATTACCTTTTCGGGTAGACCGTTTAAAAACCGGTACGCCTGCTCGGCTGGATGCACGTAGCCTGAATTTTTCAGTCATGCAAGCTCAACCCGGTGATACACCGCTGCCGGTTTTTTCATTTATGGGGAATGTTAGCGACCATCCTCGCCAAATTCCGTGTTACATCACACATACGAATGAAAAAACTCACGATATAATCCGTGGCGGTTTGGACAGGTCACCCATGTATACTGGGGTTATTGAAGGGGTTGGCCCACGCTATTGTCCATCCATTGAAGACAAAATTACGCGATTTGCAGACAAAGTGTCCCATCAAATATTTGTTGAACCTGAAGGTCTAAACAGTATTGAAGTGTATCCCAACGGGATCTCGACGAGTTTACCTTTTGATGTTCAAATGGCATTAGTTCGCTCGATTAATGGCTTCGAGAATGCGCATATCATCAGGCCGGGCTATGCGATTGAGTATGATTTCTTTGATCCACGAGACTTAAAACAAACCCTTGAAACCAAGCACATTGGCGGATTGTTCTTTGCCGGCCAAATTAATGGGACAACAGGGTATGAAGAAGCCGGTGCACAAGGTCTTATTGCGGGTGCAAATGCGGCACTGCAAGTGCAGCAAAAAGATCCACTCATTTTACGCCGCGATCAGGCTTACATGGGCGTTTTGATTGACGACTTGGCAACGATGGGCACGAAAGAGCCGTACCGAATGTTCACTAGTCGTGCTGAGTATCGCTTGCTGCTGCGCGAAGATAACGCCGATATTCGACTGACCTCGCTTGGCCGAGATATAGGCTTAGTTGATGATGCGCGCTGGCGCGCTTTCAATCAAAAAATTGAACACATAGAGCAAGAACAACAGCGTTTACGCAATACCTGGGTGCATCCCCAGCACCCTGCTGCAGCTGAATTGAATCGCCTATTTAAAACACCGATGACTAAAGAGCACTCACTGGAAGAACTTATTCGTCGCCCTGAGATGACCTACGCTACGCTGATGCAAATTGATGAATTAGGGCCAGGTTTAACGCACCCGCTGGCGGCTGAACAGGTCGAAATTCAGATCAAATATGCCGGTTATATCAATCGTCAGCTGGATGAAATTGAAAAGACTAAGCGCCATGAAAATACGCTAATCCCTCACGATTTCGATTTCACCCGTGTCTCAGGTTTGAGTAATGAAGTTGTGGCAAAACTGACCGATGCCCGCCCGGAAACCATTGGTAAGGCCTCGCGTATGTCTGGCATCACCCCAGCGGCAATTTCATTGTTGTTGGTGTATTTAAAGAAACAGAGTGCCGTTCGAAAACAACAGCGCGAAACCGCATGACGTTTAGCACCCAGCAGCAAGCCGAGTTTTCTGATTTACTCAAACAGGGTTTAACCAAACTCAGCTTGCCACTCAGCGAAGTTCAGCAAAAACAGCTTCTCGGCTACCTAGCGTTGATGAATAAGTGGAATAAGGCGTATAACCTAACGTCAGTGCGGGAACCCAAGGACATGCTCATTCGACACGTGCTTGATTCATTGTCTGTTGCACAATTTATTCAACCCAAGACCTACATTGACGTTGGCACGGGACCAGGATTACCAGGAATACCGTTAGCGATTGCTTTTCCTGAAGCTCGTTTTTACTGCTTGGACAGTTTAGGCAAACGCGTACGATTTATGAAACAAACCTGCTTTGAATTGGCAATTCAAAACGTGGTTGCGGTGCAATCCAGAGTTGAAGCATACTCACCTCCGGAAAGGCTCGATGGTGTGCTTAGTCGAGCATTTGCGTCACTCAATGATATGGTGAATTGTTGTCGACATTTGATTGACGATACGGCTGAATTTCTTGCATTAAAAGGGCAATACCCGCAAGATGAGCTTAGTGAATTACCCGATGACATTCAGATTGTAAGTACTCACTCACTCGATGTTCCTTTTTTGGTCGGTGAACGAAATCTGATTGTACTGAAAAAACGAGTATAGGAATCCGCTTGGCTAAGGTTATTGCAATCGCTAACCAAAAAGGTGGTGTCGGAAAAACGACCACCGCAGTCAACGTTGCCGCCTCGATGGCTGCGACGAAACGAAAAGTATTGCTGATTGATCTTGATCCGCAAGGCAACGCGACGATGGGCAGTGGCATTGATAAATACGAGGTTGATGCCACCAGCTACGAATTGCTGATTGAAGACAAACCTGTAGACGATGTGATTATCAAAAGCACATCGGGCAAATACGATCTGATTGCGGGTAATGGTGATGTGACTGCCGCAGAGATTAAGCTAATGGAAGTGTTTGCACGTGAATTGCGTTTGAGAAATGCGCTCAAACCGGTGTTAGCGTACTACGATTTTATTTTCATTGACTGTCCGCCATCGTTAAATCAGCTCACCGTTAATGCGCTTGCCGCGGCTGATTCTGTGCTTGTGCCAATGCAATGTGAGTATTATGCATTGGAAGGATTAACGGCTTTGATGGATACTATCCAAAAGCTCGCTTCAGTGGTTAATCCGCAGTTAAAAATTGAAGGCGTATTGCGCACCATGTACGACCCGCGTAATCGTCTAGCCAATGATGTATCGGAACAGTTAAAACGTCACTTTGGCGAACAAGTCTATCGGACCGTGATCCCACGGAATGTCAGGCTTGCTGAGGCACCCAGTTTTGGCGCCCCAGCGATGTATTATGATAAATCATCCACGGGTGCTAAAGCCTATCTGGCCCTTGCGGGCGAAATTTTACGGCGTAGAGATAAAAATAAAATAGCACCAGCAGCGCAAGCAAGTTAAGTGCATTTGAGGAAACCATGTCAGCAAAGAAACGTGGATTAGGTCGCGGTTTAGACGCGCTACTCGCAACCAACCAAGCGAATTCAGATAAAGAGCACAGCAGTGCTTCAATCAGTGAATTAAGTAAACTGCCCATTGAGTTTTTACGACCAGGCAAATACCAGCCACGAAAGGACATGTCGCCTGAAGCGTTGGAAGATTTGGCATCGTCTATCCGCTCACAAGGTGTTATCCAACCGGTAGTGGTTCGCCCTATTGACGATCAAACATTTGAAATAATTGCAGGTGAACGCCGTTGGCGAGCTGCTCAGCTTGCTGGTTTAGATATTATTCCCTGTCTCATTAAAGACGTTCCTGACGAGTCGGCAGTCGCCATCGCACTGATTGAGAACATTCAACGCGAAGACCTGAATGCGATGGAAGAAGCACAAGCACTTGACCGGCTAATGGTAGAGTTTGCGCTCACCCATCAGGAAGTTGCTGAAGCGGTGGGTAAATCACGCACTACTGTCACAAACCTGATGCGACTGAATCACCTCAATGCCGACGTCAAACTGCTTGTTGAGCACGGTGACATTGAAATGGGTCATGCACGTGCACTATTGGCCTTAGAAGGTGATGCGCAATCGCAAGCAGCCCAGCATGTGTCTGGCAAAGGGTTAACTGTGCGCGATACGGAGAAGTTGGTCAAACGCCTTCTTGAACCCGCTAAACCGGCGGCGCCAAAAACGGTGGACCCTGATGTACAACGATTATCAAACCGAATTTCAGAAACTGTCGGTGCGCCGGTCGCAATTGATCATAATGCAAAAGGTAAGGGCAAAATGACCATCAGTTTCTCGTCTTTAGACGAATTAGAAGGCATTTTGGAAAAGTTAGCCTTAAAAGAAAAAGATTAAGCGCCTGAACTGTTCTGATTATTCGGTTTAACTGATGATACTGTCAGGCTAAATGATACTAATTTGGTCTTTTGCTGTTGTTTGTTTGGTAAATTTTCAGTATGGGCACCAAAATGCGCGAAGCGGTTGAAAATATCTAAGATACAAGTATACTTTCGACGCTTTTTTTAGGGCTTTAATAGAAGATTTAACGCTTTTGGATGATTTAGCAAAGCAGGGAAAAAAGCTGGCATTTCGTGCTGCAGTGGCGCAGATGTGGGTATTTCTTGTTATGCTGCTGGTGGTCTTTTTTTTTTCGCCAGATGGCCTATCGGCAATCGTGATTGGGTCACTCACGAGTATTGTGTCCAATGGCGTTTTAGCGTTTTTTTCTTTTCGATTTTCTGGCGCTCGTCAATCTGATGCCGTGGCAAAGAGTATTGGCAAAGGTATGCGCCTAAAGTTTGTTTTTTGTGTCATAGGGTTTGTTGTCGCATTTGGCTTAGTCCACGCAAAACCATTGCTCGTTTTTCTTGCGTTTATGACGACCACATTAAGCTATTGGCTGACAGTATTTTGGTTAACAAAGCGCTCTATCGTTTAAGCGCATTGTTTAAATAATGAATTTTTACTAAACTTTTGGGTTAAACAATGGCTTCTGAATACACTACCTCAGAATATATCACGCACCATTTAACCAACGCCAGAATGTGCTCCGGTGAAGACGGAATTGCATTTAACAAAGCGTGTGAAGATGCCGGCTTTTGGGTTTGGCATGTTGATACCTTGGGTTGGTCAATTGGGCTTGGTATTCTTTTCTTATGGGTCTTTCGCAGCGTGGCTAAAAACGCAACAACCGGCGTTCCGGGGAAGCTGCAGGCGTTTGTCGAACTTATTTACGATTTCGTCGATAGCAGTGTGAAAAGCTCTTTTCACGGTAAAAGCTCACTCATCGCGCCTCTTTCTTTGACCATCTTTGTTTGGGTTTTGTTGATGAACCTGATGGATCTGGTGCCTGTTGATGTATTACCGATGACCGCGGGATTGATTGGTCAATATGGGTTTGGCATGGACCCGCATGATGTTTATATGAAGGCGGTTCCTACCACTGATCTTAACTTAACGGTTGCGCTTGCACTTGGCGTTTTCTTTTTAATGATTTTCTACTCATTGAAAATGAAAGGTGTGTCTGGGTTTGCTAAAGAGCTAACGTTACAGCCGTTTGGTCATTGGGCATTCATACCGGTTAACTTTATTCTTGAATCGATTACCTTGTTAGCAAGGCCATTCTCATTGGCGCTGCGTTTGTTCGGGAACCTGTACGCCAGTGAATTGATATTTATTCTGATTGCCAGTGTGGGCTTGTTGCAATTGCCTATGCACTTTATGTGGGCAGTATTTCACTTATTAGTGCTACCGTTACAAGCCTTCATTTTTATGATGTTAACCATCGTTTATTTGAGTCTAGCGAGTGAAGATCACTAGGCTTTGTTACACACTGTTTAACTTTAACTTTAAACTTTACTAAAACTCGGAGATACAAAATGATTGCAATCGCTGTTGCTATAATTCTTGGAATGGCTGCCTTAGGTACTGCTATTGGTTTCGGTATGCTAGGTGGCAAGTTCCTTGAATCTGCTGCTCGTCAACCAGACCTTGCCCCCCAACTTCAAGTTAAAATGTTCATCGTTGCGGGTCTTATCGATGCGATCGCGATGATCGGTGTAGGTCTAGCCTTGTTCCTATTGTTCGCGCCACCAGCATATTTACTTTAATCGACTTTCTTCAGCGAAATTTAATTTAGGAGAGTCGTCATGAATATGAACGCCACTCTAATAGGTCAGTTGATTGCCTTTGCAGTATTCGTACTGTTTTGCATGAAATATGTGTGGCCACCTTTGATGGCGGCTATTGAAGCACGCCAGAAGACAATTGCTGACGGTCTGGCAGCGTCTGAAAGAGGTGCTAAAGATCTCGAACTTGCTCAGGCGAAAGCTACAGAGCAGTTGCGCGATGCCAAACAACAAGCAGCGGCAATCATTGAACAAGCTAAAAAGCGTGCAAACCAACTTGTTGATGAAGAAACTCAGCGCGGTCATGACGAGCGAGAGAAGATTATCAATCAGGGTTATGCAGAAATCGAAGCTGAACGGAACCGTGCTAAAGAAGATTTACGCAAGCAAGTCGCTGCTTTGGCAGTGATTGGCGCAGAGCGTATTCTTCAGCGCGAAATCGATGCAGCAGCACAAGACGACATTGTTGAAAAACTTGTCGCTGAATTGTAAGGGTAATGAGCCATGGCTGAATTAACAACCGTTGCTCGCCCTTATGCAAAAGCTGCTTTTGATTTTGCAATTGAGCACAAAGCCATTGCTGAATGGCAAGATATGTTGGTTTTTGCTGCCGAAGTCACCCGTAATGATGCGATAAAAGGCGTTTTGTATAGCACCACCGCGGATGATCAACTGGCAGACTTAATCATCAATATTTGTGGCGAACAGCTCAATGAACACGGTCAAAACCTGATTAAGGTACTGGCTGCCAATAAGCGTTTAACAACACTACCTGAGATTGCCAAGCTGTATGCGGAGCTCAAGGCAGATTATGACAAAGAAGTCGACGTAGAAGTTACCTCGGCCTCAGCGTTATCAGATGCTCAAAAAGGCAAACTCAGTGTATCGTTAGAACAACGTTTAGCACGCAAAGTAAAGCTTAACTGTAACGTGGATCCTGCATTGGTTGCTGGCGTGGTGATAAAAGCCGGCGACACTGTCATTGATGGTTCCGTAAAATCCAAATTGAACCGTCTCGCAGACGCGTTGCAAGCATAACGGGGATAAAGAGCATGCAACTTAATTCCACAGAAATTGCAGAACTGATCAAGAAACGTATTGAACAGTTTGATATCGCGAGTGAAGCGCGAAATGAAGGTACGATTGTCGGTGTAACCGACGGTATTATTCGTATCCACGGCCTTGCAGATGTTATGCAGGGTGAAATGATTGAACTACCGGGTGGTCGCTATGCGATTGCACTTAACCTTGAGCGTGACTCAGTTGGTGCGGTAGTTATGGGTCCCTACGCGGACCTACAAGAAGGCGATAAAGTTAAGTCGTCAGGTCGTATCCTTGAAGTACCAGTCGGTCGTGCGTTGCTTGGTCGTGTTGTTAACACGCTGGGCGAGCCAATTGACGGAAAAGGCGCGATTGATGCTGAAGGTTTTGAGCCAGTTGAAAAGATTGCCCCGGGTGTTATTGAACGCCAGTCGGTTGATCAACCCGTACAAACGGGTTACAAGTCTGTCGACTCTATGATTCCAATTGGCCGCGGCCAGCGTGAATTGGTTATCGGCGATCGTCAAACCGGTAAAACAGCATTAGCGATTGATGCAATCATCAACCAACGTGACACGGGTGTAGCTTGTGTTTACGTGGCGGTTGGTCAGAAAGCATCTACAATTGCTAACGTAGTACGTAAACTTGAAGAGCACGGTGCGTTGCAAAATACCATCGTAGTCGCTGCATCTGCGTCTGAGTCAGCTGCGTTGCAGTATTTGGCGCCGTATTCAGGTTGTACCATGGGTGAATTTTTCCGTGACCGTGGTGAAGATGCGTTGATTGTGTATGATGATTTGTCTAAGCAAGCTGTTGCTTATCGTCAGATTTCATTGCTATTGAAGCGTCCGCCAGGCCGTGAAGCCTACCCCGGTGACGTATTCTATTTGCACTCGCGTCTACTCGAGCGCGCTGCACGAGTGAACGAACAGTATGTTGAAAACTTCACCAAAGGCGAAGTGAAAGGCAAAACGGGTTCACTTACCGCACTGCCAATCATCGAGACGCAAGCGGGTGACGTGTCAGCGTTCGTACCCACCAACGTAATTTCGATTACCGATGGTCAAATCTTCCTTGAAACCGATTTGTTTAACGCAGGTATTCGCCCAGCGGTTAATGCGGGTATTTCAGTTTCTCGTGTAGGTGGTGCAGCGCAGACTAAAATTGTTAAGAAGTTAGGCGGTGGTATTCGTCTAGCGCTTGCTCAGTACCGTGAACTAGCCGCATTCTCGCAGTTCGCTTCAGATTTGGATGACGCAACGCGTGCTCAACTTGAGCATGGTGAACGCGTTATGGAACTGATGAAGCAGAAACAGTATGCGCCGCTTTCGGTCGCTGACACCGCAGTATCATTGTTTGCCGTGGAAAAAGGCCATTTAAAAGACGTGGAACTGAATAAGATCCTCGATTTCGAAGCCGCACTTCACTCGTACATGAACAGCGAAAAAGCTGAGTTGATTAAAACGATTAATGATACAGGTAACTATAACGACGACATTGAGTCACAGTTGAGCGACGCACTAAAGTCGTTTAAAGCGACACAAACGTGGTAATTAGCAGGTGCTCTCTTGTAGAGCACCTCTTACGTTATAGGTAACTGGAGAAAGTATCATGGCCAGCGGTAAAGAAATTAAAGGTAAAATTGGGAGTATCAAGAATACTCAAAAGATTACCAGCGCGATGGAAATGGTTGCTGCGTCTAAGATGAAAAAGGCGCAGGAGCGCATGGCCACTGGGCGCCCCTATGCGGACTGTATGCTGAAAGTTATTGGGCATATGGCGCATGGACGCCTAGAGTATCGCCATCCTTACTTAGAAGAACGTGAAGTTAAACGCGTGGGTTACATTGTTATTTCAACCGATAGAGGGTTGTGTGGCGGTTTGAATACCAACGAGTTTAAGAAAGTTGTTAAAGATACTAAACAGTGGAAAGACAAAGGTGTGAAAGTGTCTTTTGCTGCGCTGGGATCAAAAGCATGCGCGTTCTTTAATCGGTTTGGTGGCGATATTATGGCTGCCGAATCCGGCTTAGGCGACAAACCAAGTGTTGATGATGTCATTGGTATTGTTCGAGTAATGATTAATGCATTTAATCGCGGTGAGCTCGATAAGCTATTTATTGTTTACAATAAGTTCGTAAACACAATGTCTCAGGAGCCGGTAGTGAACCAGCTTCTGCCTTTGCCTAAATCAGAAAATGAGTCAGCTGAGCATAGCTGGGATTATATTTATGAGCCTGAACCTAAGCCGATTTTAGAGGCATTGATGAAGCGCTACATTGAATCTCAGGTGTATCAAGGTGTCGTTGAAAACGCAGCGTCTGAACAAGCTGCGCGAATGGTAGCGATGAAAGCTGCAACAGACAACGCCGGCAATCTTATTGATGATTTGCAATTGGTATACAACAAAGCTCGTCAGGCAGCGATCACGCAAGAAATCAGCGAGATCGTGAGCGGCGCGGCTGCGGTTTAGGTAACAGGTTTAAAAAGATAACGAGGACAAATTATGAGTCAAGGTAAGGTCGTCCAAATCATTGGTGCCGTTGTGGATATTGAATTTCCGCAATCTGCTGTACCGAGAGTTTATGACGCACTAAGAGTGGCCGAAGGTGACTTAGGGGGCTTGACCCTAGAAGTGCAACAGCAATTAGGTGGCGGAGTTGTTCGAACTATCGCTTTGGGAACCACTGACGGTTTGCGTCGCGGTTTAACGGTTGATAACACCGGCGCGCCGATTTCGGTGCCTGTTGGAACAGCCACGTTGGGACGCATCATGGATGTATTGGGTAATCCAATTGATGAAGCGGGCCCAATCGGTGAAGAAGAGCGTATGTCTATTCACCGCGCCGCGCCCACTTATGAAGAACAATCCAGCTCTGTTGAACTGCTTGAAACGGGTATCAAGGTTATCGACCTTGTTTGTCCGTTTGCTAAAGGCGGCAAGGTAGGTTTGTTCGGTGGTGCAGGTGTTGGTAAGACCGTTAACATGATGGAGCTTATCCGTAACATCGCTATCGAACACAGTGGGTATTCTGTATTTGCCGGTGTGGGTGAGCGTACGCGTGAGGGTAATGATTTCTATCACGAAATGAACGAGTCCAACGTACTTGATAAAGTATCGTTGGTGTACGGTCAGATGAACGAGCCGCCTGGAAACCGTTTGCGCGTTGCGTTAACCGGTTTGACCATGGCAGAGAAGTTCCGTGATGAAGGCCGTGATGTACTGTTCTTCGTTGATAACATCTATCGTTATACCCTAGCTGGTACAGAAGTATCAGCATTGCTTGGCCGTATGCCATCAGCAGTAGGTTATCAGCCCACATTGGCTGAAGAAATGGGTGTGCTCCAAGAGCGTATCGCATCGACCAAAACGGGTTCAATCACGTCTATTCAGGCAGTTTATGTACCGGCGGATGACTTAACCGATCCTTCACCAGCAACCACCTTTGCTCACTTGGATGCAACGGTTGTATTGTCGCGTGATATCGCTTCATTAGGTATATACCCAGCGGTAGATCCTTTGGATTCTACGTCGCGTCAGCTTGATCCGCTCGTTATCGGTCAAGAGCACTACGACACTGCGCGTGGCGTTCAAACCGTGTTACAACGGTACAAAGAGCTAAAAGACATTATTGCTATTTTGGGTATGGATGAACTCTCTGACGAAGACAAGCAGGTAGTAACACGTGCTCGTAAGATCCAGCGTTTCTTGTCTCAGCCGTTCTTCGTAGCAGAAGTCTTTACCGGTTCACCAGGCAAGTACGTGTCGCTTAAAGATACTATCAGTGGATTTAAAGGTATCTTGGCAGGCGATTACGACAGCCTGCCTGAGCAAGCCTTCTACATGGTTGGTTCTATCGACGAAGCGCTTGAGAAAGCGAACAAGAAGAAATAAGCCGGAGCGCGTAAGCGCTCTCTTTAGGAGGTGCCCATGGCAGCAATGACAGTTCATCTTGATGTGGTAAGTGCAGAAGAGCAAATCTTCTCGGGCCTTGTTGAGACGATCCAGGTAACGGGTAGTGAAGGTGAACTGGGTATCCACCCAGGGCACGCGCCACTGCTCACTGCATTGAAGCCTGGCATGGTGCGACTTGTGAAACAGTTTGGCGAAGAAGAGATGATTTATATCGCCGGTGGTGTGCTTGAAGTACAACCCGACGCGGTTACTGTGCTGGCTGATACAGCGGTACGTGCAGAAGATCTCGACGAGCAAGCGGCAGAAGAAGCTAAACGCCGTGCTGAGGAACAAATCGCTAACCCAGGTGCAGATTTTGATTACGCTGAAGCAGCTATAGAGCTTGCAGAAGCTGTCGCGCAATTACGCTTAATTCAAAAATTACGTAAATAACGCGCGATTACTGATTTAACCTCAAAAAACCGGCTGTATCGCCGGTTTTTTTTGCTCAGCGACGCTGGCATAGCTAGCAGGCAGTGGCTTTCAAACGGATAAACGCGCTTCACGCGCTAAGGTTCGCTTTTTTCGGGACGCTGTGTTGGCCCTAGCAATTCCTCGAAACGGCTAAGGTTGTTTAGCTTGGCATGTGTATCAAACACATGAATCAACTGATCGCTATAGGGTGAGCGTTGAGATACCGCAAAATAGGTGGGTACCGTTAGCAAAGGGTCTATCGTGAAATTGCGCATGTCTGCATCAGTTTGGCGCGCTAGGTGATAATTAAATGGGCCTTCATAGGTGAGTAAGTGACGTGTTCGGCCGCGTAAAAACATTTTGATGGCGTCAATACTGCCTGGCGTATCTTGAAAAACGAAGCCGCGCTCAAGCATTTTTTGACGTACCCCGTGGTAGCCAAAGCCGCGGATCGCACTGACCATGTTTTCGAAACCTCGACGCTCATGACTCACCAACATAATATGAAGAAGGCCAAAGGGGATTTGCGAAAACCGGACTTTGTTCTGGATATACGGTGTGGATTTAATATTGATGGTAAAATCAATTTCACTTGACTCCAACATCGAATAAACGCGTAATGCAGGAGCACAGATTGCTTCAACGCTGAGGCTGTAAGATGCTAAAATCTCACGCGTTAGTTCAATAGCTGAGCCGGTGCAGTCCCCTGTCGCTTCATCGGTGTAAGAAAAAGGCGGAAACTCCAGCACACCCAATGTCAGATTGGGCAATTCGTGTTCTGCTTGTACAGGCATAAGCCACGTCAGGCCGCTAATCAATAATGCCAGTCGCACAAGATTCAAAGCCTGACGATGCCGCTTTTTGAAGGTATTTTTTATCATCAATATAACAGTAGCAGAGTTATGCAACGCTGAAGACTTTTTGCGGGCAAAAGGATTGCCCGCTTTGGTATTACAGCTCTGTTATACCCATGTTGAACAACGTAAAACCATAGATGTCTGCATATTGTTCAATAGTCTTACTGATGGGCGTACCTGCACCGTGACCAGCGTCGGTTTCAATTCTGATTAAAAGCGGGTTTGTACCGGTATGTTTCTCTTGCAGCGTCGCGGCAAATTTAAACGAATGCGCAGGCACAACGCGGTCATCATGATCAGCCGTTGTGATCAGCGTGGCAGGGTATTCGACCCCAGACTTTACATTGTGCAAGGGTGAATAGCCGAGCAAATAGTTAAACATGGCTTCGCTCTGTTCACTGGTACCATAATCATAAGCCCAACCCGCACCTGCCGTGAACGTATGATAGCGAAGCATATCCAATACACCGACCGAAGGCAGAGCAACCTGCGCTAGATCAGGGCGCTGGGTCATCACGGCACCCACCAATAGCCCACCATTACTGCCACCTTGTATCGCCAGATGCTGACTGCTGGTATAGCCCTTTTCAATCAGAAATTCACCGGCTGCAATAAAATCATCAAACACATTTTGTTTTTGCATTTGCGTACCGGCTTTGTGCCAGGCCTTACCGTACTCACCGCCACCGCGAATGTTGGGCACAGCATATACGCCACCGAGTGTTAACCATGCCGCCACGGTAGAACGAAAGCGTGGCGGTAAACTGACGTTAAAACCGCCATAACCGTAAAGTAATGTTGGGTTTTTACCATTGAGTTTAGTGTCTTTATGGTGCGTGATGATCATGGGTACTTGAGTACCATCTTTAGACGCATAAAACACTTGTTCTGAAACGAACTGTGCGCTCTCGAATGCTGATGCAGGCTCGTTGAATAAGTTGGTTTCGCCGGAATCTATGTCGTAGGCATAGATTGTGGTGGGCGTAGTGTAGTTAGCAAACGTGTAGTAAGTCACTTTATCGTCTTTCTTACCGCTGAAGCTGCCGGCTGAACCCAATCCGGGTAAGCTAACGTCACGAACGAGTTTGCCAGAGAAATCGTACTGTTTAACCTGCGAAATCGCGTCAACCATATACTCCGCAAAAATCGCATCGCCAGCGGTACTCGGCGATAACACATGTTCAGTCTCTGCAATAAAGTCCTGCCAGTTATCGACTGAAGGATTGGCCGCATCGGCTACCACGATTTTCATGTTTGGCGCGTTGTGATTAGTAACTAAATAGAGCTTGTCACCACGTGTTGTGAGCGGGTATACATCTGACGCCATATCCTCTTTCACAACCACAAAATCGGCATCTGGTTTTGATAAGTCTTTTAGTAGTGCGCGATTTCCCGACGTTGCGTTCGCCGCTGCGATAAATAAGAAACGGTTGTCGTCGGACACCGCAGCTTGAATATAACGATGCTTTTGCGCATCGGTATGACCAAATACTTTGACATCGTCCGCTTGAGGCGTGCCTATAGCGTGATAGTAAACCTTATGCTGGTCAGTTTTTTCGCTTAACTCAGATCCCTTAGGTTTGTCATAACTGGAATAATAGAAGCCCTCATTTTTATACCACGCCAAACCGCTGAATTTGACATTAACCAGTTTATCTTCAACTTGTTGTTTGGTTTGTGTATCAATGACATAAACTTCACGCCAGTCGCTGCCCCCCGTTGAGGTTTGATAGGCCGCTAGCGACCCGTCTTCGGAGAATGTTAGCGCTGCAAGAGAAACGGTTCCGTCATCACTGAATGTGTTCGGATCTAAGAAAACCTCGGGTTCCCCGCCTTCTTTTTGCCGGTACACAACACTCTGGTTCTGCAAGCCATCATTTTTATAGAAGTAGGTATACTCGCCTTCCTTAAATGGAGCGGAGATGCGCTCATAGTTGAGCATATCCCTTACCGTATCAGCGATTTTGTCACGATAAGGCACGTTGCTAAGATAGTCTTGAGTCACTGCGTTTTGCGCCTTAACCCAGGCTTCAGTTTCAGCACTACGGTCATCTTCTAACCAGCGATACGGATCGGCGACCTCTTGTCCAAAATACGTATCAACGACGTCACCTTTGGCGGTAACTGGATAGTCAAATTTCACGTTGGCTGGCTCCGAGGGTTGTTTAACCTGCTGTGATGGTTCGTCGCTGGGTTGGCAAGCAGCCAATGCGCCAATCATGGCGAGAGTCAGGATTTTTTTCATGTATTTTGCACCTGTTTAATTTTTGCTTACACCGTGTTTTACGGTAGTTGGTTAAGGAAGGCGAATAATTTGGGTCAAAAACGAGAGCAACACAGTGTAAAGCTTTGTAAACACAGAGGTTAACTCTACGGGCGGCTCCAGTTAACCGCATAAATATTAACGCACCTTTAGCATGACAGATCACTTTTTTTCCTAATCTTTATATGATGGGTGCGCTTCTCACTGGGTCAAGCAACAATAACAGGCTCGTAATTCATGTTGTGATTAACGGTAGATAGATGGTCTATCACTGAGGTGTTTGATAAATCTAATAAAAATGACGGGCTTTTAAATCCAACTCGCTTAATAAGCCAGTTAGATCGGTTAAGCGTCCGGCAATCACGTGAATAACATCGCCGTCACCACGCTCCAGAATGCCGTTTACCTGTAAAATGGTTGACTTCAAATAGGTTTGTTTTTGTGCGCGTGCTGTAGCTTGCCACACCACCACATTGGTATTGCCGGTATGATCTTCCAGTGTCATAAAAGTCACGCCTGATGCTGTACCTGGAGCCTGCCGGCCGGTTACGCAGCCGATCACGGAAACAACGGACTTGTGTGCTTGATGAACAAGGTCGCTGGCGAACGTAAAGCGTGGGAGCTTATTGGCGTTGAGCAGCAGTGCGACCGGATGTTGGTTGAGTGAAACGCCTACCGCTCGGTAGTCTTCAACCAGATCATCAACCTCTGTCGGCACCAGCGACAGTTGATGCGGATCCCTTTCGCCTTGCATGAGCGGAAGTTGAGAGACCGTTTCCATGATTTGCCAGCGCGCTTGGTAGCGATTACCGGCAATACCTTTAAACGCATCCGCGCTGGCCAGTGCCTGTAACTCTAACGAATGAATGCCAAGCTGCTTCACGTCAGCAATACTGGCATAACCTTGCGTCGGTCGTTGCTGAACAAGCCGCACAGCTGTTGCCTGAGATAAACCTTTGACTAAACGTAGCCCCAGCCTGATAGCAAAGCCTTTCTTATTCGGTTGTAAATGGTGATCTAACAACGATGCATTAATGCACACAGGGCGTATTTCAATCGCATGTCGTTGAGCATCCTGAATAAGTTGTGACGCTGAATAAAACCCCATGGGTAAGCTGTTGAGTAAACTGGCATAAAAGGCTGCTGGGTAATAACACTTAAGCCAAGAGGATACGTAGGCTAGAACCGCAAACGAGGCTGAATGCGATTCAGGAAAGCCGTATACACCAAAGCCTAAAATTTGCTGATAAAGCCGCTCAGCAAAGTCATCCTGATAGCCTTTTTTTTGCATACCGCGTTTAAGCTTGTCGCGAAACTGGACGAGTTTACCGTTCTTCTTCCAGCTCGCCATGGCGCGGCGTAACTGATCGGCTTCGCCGCCAGAAAACCCTGCGGCGACCATCGCCAGTTGTATCACCTGCTCTTGAAAAATGGGTACGCCCATGGTTCGGCTCAAGACAGATTTGACTTCTTCAGACGGGTAATCAATCGCTTCCCGACCATCCCGTCGACGTAAATAAGGATGTACCATATCACCCTGAATTGGCCCAGGCCTCACGATGGCAATTTGCACGACAAGATCATAGTAACAGGCTGGTTTTAAGCGCGGTAACATCGTCATCTGAGCGCGAGATTCAACCTGAAAAACACCAACAGAATCCCCTTTTTGCAGCATCTGATAGACCTGAGGGTCGTCACCAAGGCGCGTAATATCAGCAATGCTGGTGTGGTGATCATAGTGCAGAGACAATACATCGAAGCACTTGCGGATAGCGGTTAACATGCCAAGCGCGAGTACGTCCACTTTGAGGAGTCCAAGTGCCTCCAAGTCGTCTTTATCCCACTGAATGACGGTGCGCTGAGCCATACTGGCATTTTCCACGGGTACCAGTTCGTAAAGAGGCCCGGCAGAAATGACAAACCCACCTACATGTTGTGACAAATGACGTGGAAAGCCCATCAACTCGTTAACCAAAGCCACCAGGTGCTGACTAATGCGGCTATCAGGATCCAGACCCAGCTCACCCAGTTGCGATTGCCAGCTGACATCACGATCGCGGCGATTGACATTGCTGATGAAAAAATCCAGTTGCGCCCGATTAATACCCAGAGCCTTACCGACCTCGCGTAACGCGCTTTTAAACCGATAGCACACAACGGTCGCCGCCAATGCGGTACGTTCTCTACCGTATTTTCGATAAATGTACTGAATAACCTCTTCACGCCGTTCATGCTCGAAATCGACGTCAATATCGGGTGGTTCGTTACGCTCCTTAGAAATGAATCGTTCAAACAGAACGTTAATTTGGCGCGGGTCGACAGCGGTAATTTCCAAGCAATAGCATACCACTGAGTTAGCCGCAGAACCCCTGCCCTGATACAAAATAGCTTGTGATTTTGCGAACTGTACAACGTCGTAAATGGTCAGGAAAAAATATTCATAACGTTGCTCTTGGATCAGTTTAAGCTCTTTTTCAATTAACGCACGAATGTCATTGGGCAGGCCATTAACAAAGCGTTTTTTGATCCCGCGCTCAACACATAAACGCAGATAGCTGGTCGCGTCAAATCCTTTAGGTATCAGTTCGCTGGGATACTGATACTGCAAAGACGATAAGCAAAAATGGCAGCGCTCGGCAATATGTTCTGCTTGTGTCAGCCATTCTTGAGGGTAAAGTTTAGCCAGTTTGTCAGGGCTTCTCAGGCTTCGCTCTGTGTTGCTCAAAGCCTCTCGGCCTAAATCAGCTACGGGTCTACCCAAACGAGTGGCTGTGAGCACATGCTGAAGGGGTTGGCGCTCTACTTCATGCATTAATACACCCGTACAGGCACACATCGGCAACTGATAGGTTTCTGCCAATATTTTTAAACGTGCTATACGTTGGGGTTCATTGGCGACTAATAACCGCTGTGCACCAATCCAGGTGCGTTCAGCGTGGTGCTTGAGTAACCAAGCTGCGGTGTTTTCCTGCCCCTGATGATCGTCATCAGGCAGCCAGATAATCAAGCAATGCCGCACGCTCTTTAAATCCCACTCATCTAGCCGATAGTCGCCTTTATCTGCGCGCCGACGCGCATTGGTAATAATGCGGCACAACTCTTTATAGGCATCATGATTGGGACAAAGCAAAATGCATTTACACTGTGTATTAAGGATAAAATAGCTGCCTACAATTAGTTTGATGGCCAAGTTTTTGTCGCGCTTTTCCGCATAGGCTCGAACTATTCCAGCGACAGAGCATTCATCGGTTATCGCCAACGCGCGATAACCCAAAAAATCAGCACGTGCGATAAGCTCTTCCGGGTGTGAAGCCCCAGTTAAAAAGCTGAAGTTGGTTTGGCAAAACAACTCCGCAGCCATTAGGCAAAATACCCTTGTACAAACCACTGATTATCCGCTGTTCGAAATACCCACAAGTACTGGCCCTGAGGGTTTTGCGCAATAAAGTAATCCCGTTCTACTGGGGCATCGTCCCACCACCCTGTCGCCAATCGCTCGGGTGATGTGAGTATTTTGCTGGGCTCTGACAGCGGTTGTGGCTGCGAGAGTAAAAAAGTGGGGCGATCATAATACTGTGCTTGATTAGCACTCTGAGTGATGCACGGTACTTGCCCACCACTCAACCAGCGATTGATGTATTCGGGGCGAAAATCATCACCTCGTTGCACCTGTGCAATGGCCTCTGAGCCCAGTTTTGCCTGCAAGCGGGCGAGTAGTTGTAGCGCGTTCATTGTTTGGCGCTTACCCGCAAACAAATCATCATTGGCTGCGACCGCAGGAGATAGCTGCTGAGCTGAAAGACTAATGCCTTGTACCGGCGCTGTCAGGGTGATGTGTTCAATGCGGATCGCTGCAATTTCCTGCCACGCCGTTGCACGGCTTTCGCCTTGTGGACTGTGCAACTGCCAGCGCTGGTTTTGTTTATCGCGCAATTGCATGTCGATATTTATATCAAAAGCGACTAACCCCCGCTGAACCAGATAGCTTTCAAGATGTTTAAGTAGGTTAGCTAAAGGCTTAAGTAAGCGCTCACTATGAGTAATTTCGTAGAGAAGCTCACTGTGCTGGTAAAACTTCTGTGAAGGCCGGTAGAGAGCAAGCTGCTCAAAGCGCTCACCTTTTAACTGGCTGAGATAGCGCAATACTTCGCCATCAAATCGTGCGGCTAACGCACTCACTGGCTGTTCAAACAGTTGCTTAAAAGACTGAATACCGACTCGGTTTAGGGCATCAATTTGCTTGTGCGTTAATTCACAATAGCTGAGTGACGTACCACAAAGTGCTTTTTTCCACGCGTTGGGGTTAGCATTGATATTATTGTAACCGGCTTTGGCAAGTACTTTTACTGCGCTAATTGAATACGCGCAAGCATAGTTAAATCGGCGAGGTTGAAGTATGCGCTGTAGGGTTTGCCAATAGTGTTGTACTGAACCATACAGCTTCAGCATATTGTCAACTCGCAGGTATAAGCCATTCGGATGATCCAGGCTAATATCAGCCGTTACACCATAGAGTTGTTCAGCAATGCTGTGTAACAGCTTGGTTTCCTGCTCGGGCTCATACTCAATAATATCTAATTCAGCACACAGCGCACTGGCAGCTGCCAAGCCGATGCCAAGTGTCAGCCCGGCTTGCGCGGCAGCAGCATTCATTTGGCACAGCTGGTTGGTGTGCGCACAGTACACAGCGATAGGATGGCTGGCCTGCTCTGCACCGAGGCCGTTTTCATCAACAACATGGCTGAGTTGCAGCGCATTAAAGCGTAAATAGAGCCATAAGCCTTGCATAACAGATTAACGTTGAGCGCGAAGTGGAACGATGTTGCTTGATGTCTGTGCCGGGCTTTGCTGAGCAGAATGAATGCTACTTAACGTGTGCTTAACCGTAAATGTGGGTACAGGCCAGCCGCCACGCTGTTTTTCAATATGAATGTGCAAATGCTCGGTTTGTCGTGAGATGTGCAGAGATAAGCTGATGGGTAGAGGGAGTGCTTGGCCGCGATATTGATAAGCAATCAGCAGGCAGTTTCCTTGTTCCGCAGCCACTTGCAAGCGCTTTGCCTGGCTAACGGATAAGCCCTCGTGCCAGAGTAACACGGTGTGACAGCAACCACTTTTGGCGCACTGCTCGCAGGCCCATAGCTGTTTAGCTTGGTCGTTCGCTTGAACAAAGTAGGTGCGCGCAGCCTGAATGCCATGTTCCGCTAGCGCGTCAGCGTTAAGCTCAATGGGTGCACCAATCACAAACACATGACGTTGTTCGTGTTGACGCTGCTGTAACAGAGGTAAGCATAGGCGTAATTCACCAATACCCATGCTGGATCGGATCAGCACCATGCCTTGTGTTGGAAAGCCACCTTGCAGTGCGTCATCCAGCTTCGCAATGCCGGTCGGCAGGCGAGAAGAGACTTGCGGTGTGCGGGAGGCTTGCCAAACAAGTTGTTTATTTTTAAGTTGGGTAATTAACGCAGACATAATACAACACACTATACTGTACGGATATACAGTATAATGTGTTGGTGTATTTCTGCAAGATCAGATTAAGTACTACTCAGTCATGGCGCTTTCTGTGTCGGCCGCCTGCGTATTCAGCGAGCCGATACTGATGCTACGACAGGCTGCGATAAAGCCATCTACCGTATTTTGGCACCATGCCATGCGCACATCGCTAGGTTGTGCTTTGATGAACTCATTTACCTCATCGATTTTCAGGTTTTGATTTTTAATTGCCAGCGTCACAGCCTCTTCCACAGTCATGCCGTGCTCATTACACTTCATCACCACAAATTCGACGTGTTTAATAATAATACTGGCAACCTTATGATCGTCTTGTCCCATCAGCCCGCGTTTATGTAAAGACTCCAAGCGAGCTGCGTAGATCCGCTGCAGTTCAGCTGCGGTAAATGCCAACTGGCGCTGGGTTAGCTTTACTTTTCTCAGACTGGATTTGCTATTATTTTGCGCCAGCTTAATTTCGCGTTGGAGGCTTTGCCCCCGCACCACAAAATAAATCAAAATAATCAACATAATGGCAATGATGCCAGCGGATATCATAACGGCGAATTACTCCTTAGTACGTTCGAGCTGGGTTTGAATAAATTGCTCAATATTTTGTTCTAATATAAACAGCGGTACTGAACCTTCAGCCAAAACGGCATCGTGAAACTGGCGAATATCAAAATGCTCGCCCAGTGCCGCTTCAGCGTTTTTGCGCAACGCTTTAATTTTGATTTCGCCAATCTTGTAAGACAAGGCTTGCGCTGGCCATGAAATATACCGGTCAATTTCAGTTTTTACGTTATGTTCAGACAGCGCTGTGTTTTCCAGCATATACTCAAGCGCTTTGTCACGAGACCAGCCCATGGTATGCATGCCTGTATCAACCACCAGCCGACACGCTCGCCACATTTCATAGCTTAAGCGACCAAAATCATCGTAAGGGTCTTCGTACATGCCGACTTCTTTACCCAAAAATTCAGAATATAACCCCCAGCCTTCACCAAACGCTGAAATATAGGTTTTACGACGTACTGGCGGTAATCCTTGCATTTCATTAGCAAGCGAAATTTGTAAATGATGCCCCGGTACCGCTTCGTGCGACGTGAGCGCGGGAATGGCATAGAGCGGCCGCTTATCTAACGCATAAGTGTTGACCCAGTAATAGCCGGGTTGGTCATCACGCCGTGGAGAAACATAGCGACCGGTGGTGTACTTCGGGGCGATACTGTCAGGCACCGGCGCAACACCGTAAGGAGTGCGTGGGAGTAAACCGAAAAGTTGAGGCAATTTAGCGTCCATTTGTTTGGCAATGTAAGACGCATGAACGAGCAACTCCTGTGCAGTTTTGGCGTAGAACTGTGGGTCAGTACGCAAGAATTGGATAAATGCGTTTATGTCACCCTCGAACTCGAGTTTATCAATAATGCCCTGCATTGCAGCGCGAATACGTGCGACCTCATCCAGCCCTAACTGATGAATTTCAGCGGCAGTCATATCTGTCGTGGTGTAATAGCGAATACGATTTTGGTAGAAGGCTTCACCGTTTGGCCATGAAGTCGCCGCGATATCTTCACGTGCCGCAGGGATGTACTCATCCACTAAAAAATCATGGAAAGCCTGATAAGCTGGCACTATCTGTTTGGCAATGATCGCCTTAGCGTCGGTACGCCACTTTTCCACTTGTTGCGCTGTGAATTCCTCGCCGAGTGCTTCAAGCGGCGCGTAAAACGGGCTTTGTTCGGGCGAATCTACAATCAGTGGGGTAACAGACTCTTCAAATCCGACCAACACGGCTTTAGGTTGCGTCATGCCGACCTGCATGCCCTGACGCATCCACGCCATGTTGTCTTGCATACGCTGGGCAACGAGTGTTAAACGAGACAGGTAGTTTTCGACATCCTGAGTATTTTTCAGACGCACATTATTGGGTAGTTGCGCTAAGCTGCTGTGAAAGCCGTATTCAGATGTGATTGGAACGTAATGCTCATTAAATCGATACAAATCTACGTAGTTTTGTAAGCGGTAGCGCTGCATCAATAACGTGATCAGGCCGTCTCGTGACAAAGCTTTCTGATTGATTTCATCCAGTTTGTTCAGGTATTGGGTAAATTGCTGATGACGCTGTTCTAATGCGCCAGCACTGATATCCATAAGCTGAGCATCGTAATCTCGCACCCCTTCGCTGCTAGCCATCAGAGGAAAACTTTTCAACTCATACTGCCAGATTTCCTCTACCAGTTGATTGAGTTTGTCTTCATCTTTGGCTTGGCTCATGCCAGTCATTAAGCACAGCGAGACTAACGCCAAACGCATAAAAGCACGCATTAGAACACTCCTTTTTAGGTTTTCTTCGGTGTATAAAGTGCACTCGGGAAAGCCATTACCTTATCCGACAACGCGGTAATCTTGGCACTACCCTCTTTCTTAACTTCGTCGATACGTAAAATGTTGTGCATCGGTACAAACGTATTCACCACGTCAGAAAATTCGTCTTTCAATTTTTCGTGACTCGGATCCAGTACCAAACTGGTGTGCGTGTCCCACACAAAATCGCCTATTTCAACAAACCCAAACAGATTGCCTTGACTGACTTCGCGCACGTACACTTCATAACGTTCGCCATTGCTGACAAATTGCACTCTAAATAACGGCTTTTTACTGCTCATAAACCACCCTGGAAATATTAGCGATGATTTTAGCGAGTTAGTCGGGGTTATTCCATCACTACCTGCGTTTCGCCAATGTCCAGAACCATAAATTCAGCAGAGGATAACTGAGCTGCTTGAAGCGCTTCTTTCAGACGCAAAGGGGGTTCAGCGGGTGGTTCGGCAGTCAGTGGAAACGTTCCCCAATGCATACCAATACTCAACGTCGCGTTAACGTCTTTGTGCATCTGCACAGCCTCTTCTGGGTTGGCATGATAATCCTGCATAAACCAACGCGGAGCGTAGGCTCCAATCGGGATGAGTGCTAAATCCACCTGCCCTAGTGCCTTCCCAATGGGTTCGAACACGGCTTGGGTATAGCCCGTGTCACCGGCAAACCAGAGTGTGAAATCGTCAAACGTTATCGCCCAGCTTGCCCACAGGGTTGAGAAACGGTCAGACAATCCACGCGCAGACCAGTGTTGAGAGGGTAAAGCCTGAACGCGCAGGTTCGTTGCGTTTGTGCTGCGCGTTTCCCACCAATCCATTTGAGTCACGTTATCGGCCGCAACGCCCCGCTCTACAAACCAAGGTTTCAAGCCAAGCGGGACGTAGTAATGTACTTGCGGACCTAGCATTTCAATCGCCAACTTATCTAAATGATCGTAGTGGTTATGACTGATAACAACCATATCAATGGCCGGTAGGTCACGGTAATCAATAACATGTGGCGAGTAGCGTTTGGGGCCGGCAAAAGAAACCGGCGACGCGCGATCACTGAACACTGGGTCAGTAAGAATATTCACGCCCTGATGTTGGAATAAAAACGTTGAATGCCCCAGCCAGGTAACGGTCGGTTTTGTCGGCGGTGTGGTTATCAACCCAATATCCACCGGGCGCGAGGACACCGTATCAGCCAAGGCAGCATGGTCAGCCCAGGATTCATCACCAAAAAAGCGCATCCGCATGAAGTCGAAAAACGACTTATCTTTGTCTTTAACATGCGTATTCACAAAGCGCACATGGCCGTTTTCATCCAGTGTGTGGTGTGCTTTATTCGGTTGAAACCAGTCCACAGACTCGGGTGTCGTGGCACTGCAACTCATGCTGAGGACAACCGCTGCCACTAGCACAACACGCAGGCCCCAATAGGGAATCACTTGGGCAAAAGTCATCGCCAACATCCTTAACAAAAAACCGTGAGGTTTGACTATACGCTAGAACAGGGGCGATGGATTGGATCCTGATTCATCGATTGCCGCGCAACAGCGTTTGCGTCGCTAGTTTCAACTCGTCAGCGTCTTGCGCCAAAATGGCGTTAATAGCGAACCCTTGTACATAACTGGTCAGTTGCAGAGCAATCGCTTCAATATTCGTCTCAGGTCGCAACTCATGATGATTAACTGCCTGTTCGACACAGGCAATAAAGTCAATTTGCAAGCGGTCAATATAGTGTCTTCCCATATCGCGAATAGTAGGATCGTCAAATCCCAATTCAGCGACGCAGTTGATTAGCAAACAACCCCGCCCACCAATCAACGCTAGATAGCGTGAAAAGAAGTCATCAATGGCCTGCACACCAGAATCAGACTCGAGTGCAGCAATAACACGCTGCAATTGCGTGTCGATGTAGAACTGAATAACCCGGTATAAAAAAGCCTGCTTACTTCCAAACTCCAAATAAAAGCCGCGACGATTGAAATCGGTCCGTGCGATAATTTCATCCATGACGGTGCCATGAAATCCGTGCTCTAGAAACACATCAATCGCTTGCTCCATGACCTCGTCGACGTCGTACATTGGCGCACGTGGCATGTCGGTTCCTTTTAAAGAATTATTATTCTTTAGCCTAAGTGGATTTGTCGCTATGTCAAGTTTGCCGCACAGATTTATACGTTTAGCGGCATACCATCGCTCAGGTGGATCAGGTAAACTGCGCGCAATGTTTTATACGCTAAGCAGGCACCATGATTACAACCGTATCGACTCATCATTTCGTCAAGCAACTGACACGCGGCATTCTTACCCTAAGCTTGCTCGCAGCAGCTAGTAGCCTCAGCTGGGCCACAGAAGAGGTATCACCAGAAGCTCTCACGCCAGATGCAGATCGGATTAAAGCGCATTTGCATTTTCTCGCGGATGACTTACTTGAAGGGCGGGAAACGGGTTCTCGAGGCCACGAAATTGCGTCGTTATACATTGCCACCGAACTGGCTAAATATGGTTTAACGCCAGCGGGAACAGACGCGCAAGCTCAAGGTATGAGCGCCTACATGCAACGTGTTGAATTCCGCCACGCCACATTGGTTCAGGAATCGCCGAAAATGGCGATCATAGGCCCAGAAGGCAGCCAAACGCTGGATTATCCAAAGCAATTTATCATGGGTCCTGATCTGATTTCGACAGAAAGCAATGTGGAAGCCAAATTGATATTCGTTGGTTACGGCATCACGGCGCCCCTGCTGGAACATGATGACTACGCGGGGCTTGATGTCGACGGTAAGATTGTGGTTGCGCTATCAGGCAAACCACAACACTTTCCGTCAGAAGAAGGCGCGCACTTTGCGTCGGGCAGCCAAAAGCAACGCTATGCTGCACAGAACGGCGCTGTGGGCATGATCACCATCGTTACACCTCAATCTGAGAAAGTGCGTCCTTATCAAAACTCGCTCAATTATTTACACACGCCAGCCATGCGTTGGTTGAAAGAGAATGGTGAACCTGCGAACGTGCAAAAATCGCTGATTGGCAGCGCTTATCTACCCATGGATTCAGCAGAATTACTGTTTGAGGGCGCGCAGCGTTCTCTAGACGACATATACACTGAACTGGAAAGCGATGGCTCGCCAGCTGGGTTTGATCTGCCTTACACCGTGGCATTGAGTCGTGAAAGTGAGCACAAAACCATCACCAGTCCCAATGTGGCAGCCATACTTGAAGGGTCTGATCCTGAGTTAAAAAATGAGTATGTAGTGTATTCGGCGCACAGCGACCATATCGGTTTTGCTAAAACAGTAAAAAAAGACAAAATCAACAATGGCGCTATGGATAACGCTTCAGGCACATCTGTGATGCTCGAAACAGCGCGGCTGTTTAGTCAGATGGACACTAAACCTAAGCGTTCAATCTTATTCGTTGCGGTGACCGGTGAGGAAAAAGGTTTATTAGGCGCAGATTATTACGCGCGCAACCCAACAGTGCCCAAAGGTAGCATGGTCGCCAACGTGAATCTGGATATGCCGATATTAACTTATGAATTCGCCGACGTCATCGCATTTGGTGCAAACCACAGTGATATGCAAGCCTCTGTGGACGACGCCGCGCAGAAAGTTGGTATAGAACTCAGCCCAGACCCATGGCCGGAGCAAGCACTATTTACGCGCTCTGACCACTACAGCTTCGTAAAACAGGGCGTACCTGCCGTATTTTTGGTGCCGGGCTTAAAAGCGTCTGATCCCGACGTTGATGGCAGTGAGGTGTTTGGGCATTTTATTTCGACCCACTATCACAAGCCCTCCGACGACCTGAATCAGGACTTTAATTGGCAAGCTGCGACTAAATTTACCGCCGTGAATGTACAGATAGGGTTGACGTTAGCCAATCAGGCGGAGCGCACGCGCTGGAATGAAGGTGACTTTTTTGGCGACACTTTTGCGCCGGAATAAGTCAGCGTGTAAGGCTAGCTTTGCATCTGCGCAAAGCTAGCGTCCTACATAAAAAATCGAGACTTTATAAACTGCCACTGTGCCGCAAAGTCTTCCGTCGGTTTGCGGGTGAACTCACTACGAATAAACAGGTTTATCCGGCCATCCGCATAACACACTAACATATTGGCGATGATGCCTTCGTCCGCGGGCAGCGCTTTCCCTTCGCGCAGTTTGCGCTCGCGTAGAACCTGTTTAAGCTGAGTTTCAAGGCGTTCAAACAGCTTTGCGATACGCGCGCGTAAGCGCTCTTGTTCACCCAACAAGGCATCACCATTCAGTATACGGGTAATGCCCGGGTTTTTTTCTGCGAAGCCTAAAATCAGATGCAATATGAGCTGACAGCGCTGCACCGCATCCTTCTCTTCACTAACAATCTTGTTGATCCTTGAAAACAGGGTCTCTTCAATAAATTCAATCAGACCTTCAAACATACGCGCTTTGCTGGGAAAGTGGCGATAGAGCGCCGCTTCAGACACGCCCACCTTTTCAGCTAACTTGGCAGTAGTGATACGTTGGCCCGGATTGGTTTCCAGCATTCCAGCCAGACATTGCAATATTTGTGCTCGACGATTGGGTTTTTTAGTGGCTGGCATTAATCAGTTCCATGCGCATTATGTTTTTTATCATACTGCCTTGCGACAGCACCAATTAATTGATTAGCAAGTTCAAACTTTGGAGCTCGCGGTAAACTTTCACGGCCATCCGACCACAACAACAATAGTGCGTTGTTATCGCTGTTGAAACCTATATCGGCATCCGAGACATCGTTTGCAGCGATCATATCTAATTTTTTTGACTGCAGCTTTTTGGTGGCGTACGCCTCTACATTCTGCGTTTCGGCAGCAAAGCCAACGGTGAAGGGCGCCGGTTCGAGTGCGGCAACATCTTTCAGAATATCGGGGTTTTTTACCAGCGTTAGCGTGAGCTTATCGTCAGTTTTTTTAATTTTTTCAGATGATTCGTGTTCAGCACGATAATCGGCAACCGCCGCAGTAGCGACAAAAATGTCGCAATCTGCCACATGAGACATCACCAGCGCGTGCATGTCTGCCGCACTACTGCAGGTTAATCGATGAACATCGGGTGGCGTTTCAAGGTTCGTTGGGCCGCTCACTAAGGTGACCTTAGCGCCCGCCTTCACCGCAGCGGCGGCAATGGCATAACCCATCTTGCCACTGCTGTGATTACTTAGGTAACGTACGGGATCAAGCGCCTCGCGTGTCGGGCCAGCGGTAATCAAGACCCGCTTATTTAACAGTAGCTGTTGATCTTGTGGATGTGAGTAAGCGTTAGCGATGGCCGTTGCGATGTCGATAGGCTCAACCATTCGGCCAGCACCCACGTCTCCGCACGCTTGTTCACCGGCCGCAGGGCCTAAAAACTGAATGTGACGCTGTTTGAGTACATGTAAGTTAGCCTGCGTCGCTGGTGCAGCCCACATTTGTTGATTCATTGCGGGTGCCACAAACACATCCGCAGTGGTGGCCAAATAGAGCGTGCTAAGTAGATCATCCGCTAGACCGTGGGCTAACCTGGCTAAACAATTGGCAGTTGCTGGTGCGATGAGCAGTATATCTGCCCATTTAGCCAGTTCAATGTGGCCCATAGCCGCTTCTGCCGATGGATCGAGCAACGCATGATGCACGGGATTACCCGACACCGCTTGCAGGGCTAGTGGGCTAACAAACTCAAGGGCTGAATCGGTCAATACCACACGAACCGAAGCGCCCTGTGCGACCAGTTTTCGCACCAGATCAGGCGCTTTGTAGGCCGCTATTCCACCAGTCACTCCAAGTAAAATCTTTTTATTTTTCAATTGCATGAACGCTAAACTGGCCTTATGGACGCTGCCACAACCCAACCACATGGTTTATATTGGATAATCGAAATAGTAGCAAGGGACGGTGCTAATGAAAATCACTGATTGGCCTAAGTCAGAAAGGCCTCGTGAAAAACTGTTGCTGACTGGCGCCGAATCGCTCAGTGATGCAGAGATTTTGGCGGTGTTTTTGCGTACCGGAGTTCAAGGTAAAAGCGCCATTGATCTTGCACGAGATATACTGAATCAATTTGGTGACTTAGGTCAGTTTGTGAGCGCTAAAAAACAACGGATGATCGCGCAGCCGGGTATTGGTTTAGCAAAATATGCACAGTTGGTTTGTGCGATGGAACTCGCCAATCGCTGCACAGAGTACCAACTTAAACGCCAAGATGTGTTCACCAGTGTGGATGCAGCAAAACGCTACGTCCAACAACAGATGCGATTCTTGACTCAAGAGGTGTTCGCACTCCTCATGCTGGATAGTCAGCACCAGTTGATTGCGTTTAGAAAAATGTTTTTCGGCACCATTAACAGCGCCGCCGTGTACCCTCGCGAGCTGGTTAAGCAAGCGTTGGAGGATAATGCCGCCGCGGTGATTCTGGTGCACAACCACCCTTCCGGCGTTGCCGAGCCAAGCCAGGCTGACATTGCCATCACCGAACAAATCCGCAATGCGATGCACATCATAGACATACGTGTTCTCGATCATTTTGTGGTTGGTGGGGCGACGACGGTGTCATTTGCAGAACGCGGGTTATTGTAACGTCGGTGTATTACAGGTTTACGTTTGCGCACAGCTGAGTTCATCCGCTACCATAAGCCCTTAGAAAGGCCGCTACGGTCACATTGTGCTCTACGGGAACCCGTTACTGAATGACAACACACGCCTATATGGTTATCAATCTTAAGCGTTCTTCCGATCGGCTAGCGCAGTTGCAGCAACAGTTTGACCGCCAGAATATGGCATTTACGCGGATAGACGCAGTGGACGGTAAGTCGTTGTCACAAGCTGATATAGCGGCTGTTTATGATGGTCAGGGTGGGCATTATCATAAACCACTGAATGCAGGTGAAATTGGCTGTTACTTGAGTCACCGCCGCGCTTGGCAATCAATTGTTGATAATCAACTGGATTTTGCGATTGTTCTGGAAGACGACATCACACTGACCGGAGACTTACGGCAATACCTCACGGTTTTGGAAAGTATGCCAAATGACTGGGACTATATTAAACTCGCAGGGCATTCACGCACCCGACAAGTGATCCACGTAAGCGACTGGCAGGGTCACCAGCGGGTGGTTTACGCCAAAACACCCGCCCGCACCTGTGCGCAAGCGGTGAGTTTGGACGGGGCGAGGAAACTGCTCGCAAACAGCGTTTCCATTGCGCGTCCTGTTGACATTGATTTGCAGCACTGGTGGGAAAAAGACTTGCGACTGTTCGGTTTGTTGCCCTACCTTGGTATACCAAATGATGCATTACCCAGTACAATAAACTCCGTCAAGCAGCGAAATACGGCGCCGGTAGACCGGTGGCTGAAATGGAAAAACCAGTGGCGTTTTTACTGGCGTAACCGCAGTGAAAATAAGCGCCGCCTTGCGCGATAACACACATAAGAAGAATAAAACCCATGCAGCTATCGATTATTTTTTCGACCTACAATTCGCCGCAATGGATGCTCAAAACACTATGGAGTTTACACTTTCAAACCTTTCAGGCATTTGAGGTTATTATTGCCGACGATGGCTCAAGTGCTGAAACGGCAGAAGCAATCGCGTGGTTTCAGCAACAATCTCCCATTAAAATCCAGCACGTCTGGCAACCCGACGAAGGGTTTCAGAAAACACGCATACTGAATAAAGCGTTGCGGCAGGTGGGGTCAGATTATGTGGTTTTTACCGACGGCGACTGCGTATTGCGTAACGACTTTCTCGCTCAGCATATGCACTATCGCGAGCCAGGCTACTTTCTATCCGGCGGCTATTTTAAGTTACCCCTGACCACCAGCAAAGCGATCCAACCTGAGCACATTGAGAGTGGCGTCGCTTTTACGACACAATGGCTCTATGAGCATGGGCTAAAACCAACCTATAAAACCATGAAGTTAACGGCAACGGGTTGGCGAGCCGCCCTGTACAATAAAATCACCCCTGCCGGAGCAACCTGGAACGGCCATAATGCATCAGGTTGGCTCAGCGATATCTTGGCTGCGAACGGCTTCGATGAAAGGATGCAATACGGTGGTGAGGACCGAGAATTGGGTGAACGTTTATTCAATCGAGGTATAAAATCAAAGCAATTGCGCTATTCCGCAGTTTGCTTGCACCTTGACCATGCCAGAGGGTATGTAACAGACGAAATGCGCGAGAAAAATCGTCAGATTAGACGTTTTACTAAGAAAAATAAGCTGAAGAAAACCGCATTTGGGTTAAAGTAGTCCCGCTAAATGCCAAAAAGAGCAGCGAATTGTGCAAAAAGATCGCATGATCGATCGCAATTAAAGTTGATCATGAGGGGTATTTGCTGTATAACATGCGCCCTCTTAATTGTAGGTTAGTTGTTCGTACGTGGCGTGAGTTACGAGAGCAACAACATAGTAAATCGTTGTTCTGGAGACAAAAATGTCAAAAGTATGTCAAGTGACAGGAAAGCGTCCAGCGGTAGGTAATAACCGTTCACACGCGCGCAATGCGACTCGTCGTCGTTTTTTGCCAAACTTACAAACCCACCGTTTTTGGGTTGAAAGCGAAAATCGTTTCGTTAAATTACGCCTTACGCCGAAAGGCATGCGTATCATCGATAAAAAGGGTATTGATTCAGTACTGACTGACATCCGTGCTCGTGGTGAGAAAATCTAAGGAACTGAATCATGCGTGATAAAATCAAGTTAGTGTCTACAGCGGGTACCGGTTTCTACTACACCACTGATAAGAACAAACGCAACATGCCAGGCAAAATGGAGATCAAGAAATTTGATCCTAAAATTCGCCAGCATGTCATGTTCAAGGAAGCTAAAATTAAGTAATTCCTTAATTTTTTGTCTCCTAATGAAAGCCCGGCATCGTCCGGGTTTTTTTGCGTTATGATGGTAACACGCCTATTAATTAAGCCATTCTGTGCCCATGAAACTATCAACCCGCGCGATCAATAATCTGGTTATTTTTGCCATGTTAGCCATGATCATGTTGTTCAATATGGATAAGTGGCTACCCAAGCCACCTAGCGCAGCCGCAACCCGGCTGATCGCAGAACACGACATGCTGTTAAGGGTGGATATTGGCACGCATTCGCTGCAGCGCGTGGGTACAGACTGGCGCATTCGCGGCGGTCAATATACGGATGCCGATGCTGCACGTATCGTTGAACGCTGGCATGCTGCGCGGCTGACGCCGGCTGCTGAATTGGCTGACTTTTCAGCCTCGGTCAACGCCAGTATCTGGTTGGCAGGCTATGCTGAGCCAGTCACAATCGAATTGTTCAACGTGCCGAAAGCATCACACCCGTCGTCGGCATGGGTCCGCATCGCCAACAGCGTATACCGTGTTGATAATGTTGATTATGAAGCGCTTGTTTTTTAACCTCGATGGGATGTAACTATGCCTGAATTACCTGAAGTTGAAGTGAGCCGTTTAGGGATTTCTCCGCATCTGGAGGGCAAACGAATTGAGGCAATCCTTGTACGCAATCCTCAACTGCGCTGGCCGGTACCAGAGGCGATACAACACGCTGTTGGACACACCATCAACACCATCAAGCGACGAGCAAAATACCTTTTTCTGAACACCGATGTTGGTAGTATCGTGCTGCATTTGGGCATGTCAGGCAGATTGCGGGTGGTCGACAAGGCGCTTGCGCCATTGAAGCATGACCATATTGATATTGTGGTCAGTTCAGGCCAATGCCTGCGTTTAAATGACGCCCGCCGGTTTGGCGCGTGCCTGTGGCAGCCGCTGGATGCGCCGCCGATGCCACTGTTGTGCAACTTAGGGCCCGAGCCGCTCACCGAAGACTTTGATGACCAACGCTTGTATACGTTGTCGCGAGGAAAACAGGTGGCGGTCAAGAACTTCATAATGGCCAATCAGACCGTCGTCGGTGTGGGTAATATCTATGCAAATGAAGCGCTGTTTCTAAGTGGGATAGATCCGCGTCGCGCTGCCGGTAAAATCAGTCGAGAGCGCTACACAGTGCTTACCAAGCATATCCGTAATGTCTTGGCCGCAGCGATTAAACAAGGTGGGACGACACTAAAAGACTTTACTCAAGCAGATGGGAAGCCTGGCTATTTCAGTCAACATCTGCGCGTTTATGGTCGCGCTGGCGCGCCTTGCGAGAAATGTGGGGCAGCCATAAAAAGTGTGGTGATTGGGCAGCGAAATTCTTTTTACTGCCCGGATTGCCAACGCTAGCCATCGGACAATCGCGTTTAATATTGTATTTCGTCTAACTGCTTGCCCTGATTGCCTCCGTGCAAACGCTCGTGCAACGCGTGTTGCACTACGGGGTGACAGAATTCACTGACATCCCCTCGGTGCAAGGCAACTTCTTTGACCAGTGTGGAGGAAATAAAAGAGTTCTCTTCAGCGGGCGTCAAAAACACACTTTCAAGCTTAGGATTCAAGCGTCGGTTCATATTGGCCAACTGAAATTCGTATTCGAAATCAGATACCGCTCTTAGCCCACGGATCAAGATAGTGGCTTGTTGCTGATCAGCAAAGTCGGCGAGAAGGCCGGTGAAGCCCATCACCTGAACGTTATCAAGGTGCATGGTGATATCACTGATAAGTTTTACTCGCTCTTCCAAGCTAAATAGCGGCTTTTTACTCGGATTCGCAGCAATACCAACAATGACGCTGGAAAACATTTCAGCTGCCCGCTCGATTAAGTCGGCATGGCCGTTCGTGATAGGATCGAAGGTACCTGGATAAATAGCTTTAGTGTGCATACAGTTATATTAGCTGGTTCCGAACTCGCCAGACACTAACCTGAATCGAATACTGATGCAATGTATTCGCTGATTGTCACAACAGGGCTTAGTCTGTTCCGGTCACCGGTGGCATGGAATGAAAGATAAACATCCTCTAGTGCTAATCTGGCATTTTCGCTACTATTCGGTTTTAGTTGCAGAAACGGAAAAGTCAGTGCGATTTAAGCGTTTAATTCTCTCATGTGCGTTGTACTCAACGTGCGTTGGCGCATTTGCCACACCGTGGATTGGTGCGCTTGATCCACAGCTTCATCACGATCTCGTCACATTGACTGAATATGCTGTTGTCGACGCGTCGGTTACGAGCTACCCAGTGCCGTGGCGTGGTATCGCAGACCAATTAGCTGATGTTGATGTCGCAACGCTGCCTGTGCCTGCGAGGCTGGCGGCGACACGGCTGCAACATTATCTTAAGCGGCAATCTCGAGCAGGTATGCAGAGCTTTTTGGATGTTTATGCGGCTACTGATCCCAGTCGTTTAACCCGTTTTGATGGTGAGCAGGCACCTTCAGCCAGGGTCACAAAACTCACCTCGTACACGGCTGGAAATTGGTCCGCTCAGTTGGCGCTGAATTTAGAAAGTGGTGGCGATACGCATTTTGACCAAAGCTACCTCGCTTACCAGTACGCTGGTTGGGTATTGTCAGCCAGCGCCATGGATCAATGGTGGGGCCCTGCTCAGGGCAGTAGCTTAATCTTATCGAATAATGCACGGCCTGTACCTTCCATTGCGCTTTCTCGCGGCACGGCAACCGCATCAGAGCATCCTTGGCTACGCTGGTTGGGTCCTTGGTACTTTACGGCGCAGTTAGGTCAGATGGAGCATGACAGAGATGTACCCAAAGCGCGCTTGTGGAAAACGCGGTTCACGCTTAAACCATTTAAAGGGCTAGAATTAGGAGCCTCGTGGGCAGCCATGTGGGGCGGTGAAGGCCAGCCTGACGGGTTTTCGGACTTTATTGACGTGTTGACGTTTCGCAATGAATGCGTGAACGGACTGAGTGAGTGCGATCCTTCGTTAAATACCACCAAAGGCAACCACATTGCAGGCTTTGACCTGAAGTACACGCTAAACCTATTCAATCGACCGGTGTCTGTGTATGCACAGCGCATTGGCGAAGACGCCGTTGATGGTTATCGCGTGACCGATAATGCAAATCTGTTTGGGCTCTCAACGTACTTGTTCGGCGCGAAAGTCTTTATTGAAACCAGCGACACCAATATTGCGTGCAACGGTGATGGCAACACGGCCACGAATTGTTTTTATGAGAACAACATTTATTCGTCAGGCTATCGACGCTACAACCGCGCTATCGGGAGCACATTTGACAGCGATGCTAAACAAGTGACCTTAGGCACACTTTGGCAACGCGCCAATAATGATAACGTGTCGTTAAGTGTAAGCTATGTTGAGTTAAATTCGGATGGGCAAAAACCATCACCGGTATTGACCGAGCAGCCTCAGGAAGACTTGTGGTACGCATCTGGGTATTACCAAACCATTCAAGGTGATTGGCAGATAAAGTTGGGGGCAACCTTGTCACACCGTGAATTTCCAAGCACAGACACGCAAACAGATGTTACTGGATATGTGCATTTGCGTTATGCATTGAATTATTAGGCACGAGAATGTCAGCTCATCCCGTTGAAACCAACAATGCCGATACGTCTGGAGCAGAAACTCTGCCGATCAGTGTGTTCATCATTACCAAGAATGAGGCACACAATTTATCGCGTTTACTTCCTGCGTTAACACGCTTTCGCGAAGTCATTGTGGTCGACAGTGGCAGCACCGATGATACCGTGAATATCGCTCAGCGTTTTGGTGCGCGCGTTATTCACCAGCAATGGCTCGGGTTCGCGGCTCAAAAACAAATCGCTTTTATGCAATGCTCGCAGCCATGGGCGCTCAATCTGGATGCTGACGAACTTCCCACAAAGGAGATGATCAGCGAAATGGCGGTCTTGGTCAATCGGCCTGATGTGGACGCTGTGCGTTTCAAGCGTCGCGATTTTTTTATTGATGCACTGCCGCCGGTTAAAACCCGCCTACCCAATAACTGTCGATTGTATCGCACTGACAAAGCGCAATTTAACACGCAGCAAAAAGTACACGAAACTGCTCAGGTCAATGGGTGTGAGGTGAAAAGCGATGCGGCGTTCTACCATTATGGATACAATGAAATAGAGCAGTTAGTGGCTAAACTTAATTGCTATTCGTCGCTTCGTGCGAAAGAAAAGTGGGCTGGCAGTAAGCAGCCTTCATTACTAAAGCTTGTGCTGATCCTGCCGTTAGAATTTATTCGACAGTATTGTGTGCAGCGGTTATTTTTGTTTGGACGGCGCGGTTTTATCCTCGCCACGTTAAATGCGCAGTATGCATTTTTAAAAGAGGCCAAACTGATGGAGCAGGCTCTGAGTCGCAGTGAAAAAACTTCATCGAACAGCCAAGCCCCTGATCATTAAGGCGTCAGTATGAAAAAAGTGATTACCTTTGGCACATTCGATGTCTGTCACGTTGGCCATATTCGCCTGCTCGCTCGCGCCAAAGCGCAAGGGGATCATCTCACTGTGGGCGTATCATCCGATCAGCTCAATCTCGACAAAAAAGGCCGAAATCCGATTTACAGCTTGGATAATCGCATTGAAATCATTCAGGCTCTGCGCTGTGTCGATGCCGTATTTGTTGAGGAATCTTTGCAGCGTAAATCAGAGTATATTCGATCGCATGGCGCTGATGTTTTGGTGATGGGGGATGACTGGCAAGGTAAGTTCGATCATTTGGCCAATCTGTGTAAAGTGATTTACCTACCACGCACGCCGTCAGTGTCGACTACTGAAATTATCGAAATCATCCGAGAAGTGAAATAACTCACTTTAACCAAAATTCAAAATCTTGCAGATTTTCTTATCTAAAGCTCAGTTTACTTGAACGTGGCTAACGCCCATACCCATCAAGGATCGCTTGCCAGTTGTCACTTGTGAAGTGATAGTTTGGATTGCAGACGCTTTCCTTATCCAGTGAGCGCTTCAATCGTGCAAGGTTTGCTTTTTTCCATCGCTGCCCGTTGCGCACTCCACATTTATCAAAATCAATCAGCCATGCCTGACCCTCATCATCCAGCATGATGTTGTGAATGTTTAAATCATGATGAAACACCTGGCGATTATGAAAACGGCGAATGGTGGCACCAATATGTCGCCACTCCATGATGGATAAAGATCGAGACAATAGGAGTGAATGGACGTCGCTGGCGCCGGGGATTTTAACAGTGAGTAGATCGCCGCGCCACACAAGACCATTGCGTATTACCCGCCCCGCAATAGGTTGCGGCGCGGGCAGATGCCAATCCTGCAATTGTGCCAGCAAACGCAATTCGCGCACTGGACGCGTCATCGGCATTGAAAATAACATAAATGTGTCGCGACTTAACCGTGAGATGAGACCGCCGCGCTGATAGTGACGAAGCACCAACTGCGTGTTATTTACCGCCAAAAACCATGTTGTGCCCCGGCCTGTGGCGCTGCCAGTGATAGTAAATTCGTGCGGCAGATGATGAGGTTCAAACCATCGAGGTGTTGGTTCTGACAACTGATGTTGGCGCAGCGCCTCGGGATAAAACCACACATGCGTTTGCTCAAATTGGATGTAGGAAAGCGGGTGCATAAACAGCTGTGATTCTTTTGCGCTTGAGTATTGAAGCCAATTGTAATCAAATATCACACATTATTTCGAAGAATTTTGAACCATTGAATTTAACCTCACCCGTCGAACACCCCATTCCGCTCCCTGAAAATGCGACATTATGTATCCTGCGGCTTTCTGCCATTGGTGACGTTTGCCACGCTGTTGCAATGGTGCAGGCAATACAATTGGCGCGGCCAGATGTTCGAATCACGTGGGTGATTGGAAAAATAGAACACCAATTTTTAAGGGGCTTGCCGGGCGTTGAGTTTGTCGAATTTGATAAAAAGCAGGGCGCGACTGCACGCAAAGCGCTCAAGCATCGACTGGCGGGTAAACGCTTTGACGTATTATTTATGATGCAAGTCGCGTTGCGCGCCAATTGGGTTTCGCGGTCAATCAACGCTCGCTATCGCCTTGGGTTCGACCACGCTCGAAGTAAGGAGCTTCATAGCCTTTTCATCAATCGGCGAATTGCACCGCAACCTTATGCGCACGTGCTGGAGGGTTTTATGGGGTTTGCGCAAGCGGTGGGTGTGCCGACACCAAATCCGGTGACGTGGAAGATGCCAATCACCGAAGACGATATCGCTTACGCACAGACTCTCAACCAGGCATGGGGTGACTACGTAGTAATATGCCCTGCGGCGTCCAAGGCTGAACGATGCTGGCTACCTGAACGATATGCAGCGGTGGCCGATCACTTGCATAATCAGGGAATTCGAACTGTCTTGTGCGGATCTCCAGCGGCGCTGGACACACGCTTGGGTGAGGCCATTTGTGCTCAAACTTCAATATCTCCACATAATCTCATCGGCAAAACGAGTTTAAAACAATTGCTGGCTGTACTCGCTAATGCACGTTGCGTGTTAGCGCCCGACACAGGCCCAGCTCACATGGCCACTACGGTAGGTACGCCGGTCGTCGGTTTATACGCGCATAGCAACCCGCGCCGAACCGGGCCGTATCACGATATTAGCCGAGTCGTTTCAGTTTATGACCAGGTTGTCGAAGCGCAGTATGGAAAACACTGGCGTGCCTTGGCATGGGGTAAGCGCGCCAAGGGAGACGATCTCATGCAACGCATTGAAGTGAGCGATGTTATTCGCGCGCTTGAAACTCTGTTTACAGCAGAGTAGATATCAGCGCAGCATTTGCATTCAACGCGCCGCGATTTTGGCTGATCACCTGACTACCTGCGTTGCCCGCCGCTTCACGTCGTTGCGGGTTAGCCGCCCACGCTTGCAATTGTTTTTGCAAACTTGTCAGGTTGTCTACCGTGACCAGATTGCCTGCCTCGCTGAGTTGTTGATACATCTGCGGATTATTGTATTGACTGGGGCCCATCACTACCGGCGTGCTATAGAGTGCTGGCTCTAACGCATTGTGGCCGCCTCGCGGTGCGAAGCTACCACCGACAAAAGCGATGTCAGCGCAACGATAAACCGTGTGTAATTGGCCGATAGCATCAATCAGTAGTACTCTCGTCTGGGCATTGACGGGCTGGCCTGTCGACAGCCGAGTATAAGCGATACCTCGTGATTTAAGCAGGCTTTCAACGGGGTCAAACCTTTCTGGGTGTCGGGGCGCGATACACAACAGTGCTGGTGGCTCCGTGAGAGTATCCACGGCATCCAGTAACAGTGTTTCTTCAGGTTCATGCGTGCTGCCAGCAGCGACAATGATACCGTCGGTTTGCTGAGTCCACGCATCAAGTTGCTGCTGTAGCAGCTCATTCGGTTGAACAGGCGTCAATTCAAATTTCACATTGCCGCTGATCACGACACCGTCAGGGCGAGCGCCTAAACGCAAATATTCCATTTTGTCCGCTTTACTTTGGCAGCTGATGAACGCAAATTGTCGCACCGTTTCGCTAAAAAACCGCCCAAGTTTCGCATACCCATCAGCAGAACGTGTTGTCATGCGCGCATTCACTATCGCTGTGGGGACATGCCGCGCGGTGCTGACGTTAATCAGGTTAGGCCATATCTCGACTTCAGTCACTATCACCAATTCAGGTTGAATACGGCTGATCAGTCGTCGCATGAACCAGCCACAGTCATAGGGTAAATACATGTGCTGCACGCGCGCTTCCCATTCGCCTTGAAAATGATGCTTCACTTGCGCCGCGCCCGTGGCTGTTGTTGTTGTTATGGTGATGGTCAGGTGTGGGTGGCGAGCCAGCAGTTTTTTGATCAACGGCACTACAGCAACAACCTCGCCCACTGATACGCAGTGCCACACTATGTTCGATGGTTTAAGTGATGCAGAAAAAATCGAAAAACGACTCAAGCGAGTGCTATTATAACCTGACTTGCGTAACGCCAATCGGGCTAAAAATATCAACAACAGGCCCGGTAATATAGCGTACCAAAGCATACCGTAGAGAGTAAGCAGGAATCGGTATTGAATCGTTTTAGTCAAAGTCGCTCACAGAGGATCGCTCAAGTTGTTGGTTATGATACCGTTAGAAGATGATAAAGTCTGTCGATCTTAGGCCATCGATGAACACACATACTCTTAAGCATGGTGGAGCCGTATTGAAATTTTTTCATTTAGTTATTTGCTTGTTGCTAACGTTGTTTTCTTATGAAATCGGCGCACAGCAAGTGGATACCTATGTTATTGCACATCCGGCTGTAACACAGGCTTCGGTAAGCGAACGGCAGTTGCGGCGTATTTTCATGCTCAAGCAACGCACGTGGGATAGCGGCGAGCCAATCTCACTCATTGTTTTTTCCAGTGATAACAACAAACATTCACAGTTCTTAAAGCAAACACTCAAACTATTTCCCTATCAACTTGAACGCGAATGGAACAAATTGATTTATTCAGGCCAGTCAGCGCCACCGATGATAGCAACTTCAACACAGAATATGCTCAAACTTGTGTCGAATACACCCGGTGCAATTGGTTATATCGTCTCCTCCGCGCCGGATCAGGCCGTTAAAATTATCGAGGTCACCAACGAATGAGACACGGAATTAGACTCACACTCAGTGGCATCTCTGCACTTATTCTTGCACTTGCACACCACGAGAGTGCAGCACAGAACAGCGCGGACTTTACTTACAACGGCTTTATTGCGCAAGGTGTGCAGCGAGCAGCAAACAGCAATTTTGTGCATGATGAGGGAGATGTGTCCTTCGCGCTGACTGAGATTGGGCTCAATGGACGCTATCAATTCAGTGATACTGTGAGTCTTAATGGACAAGTTGTTTACCTGAATAATGGTAATCGTTATCCCGAGGGCGTGCGGATTGACTACCTTTTTTTAGACTGGCATGCAGTGCGCAACGCTGACTGGAATGTCAATGTGCATCTGGGGCGATACAAAAACTATCACTGGATCTATTCGGCAACACGTGATGTTCCTCACACGCGGCCCAGTAACATGCTCCCTCAGTCTATTTACTTTGATAGTTTTCGGGATATCGCGCTGGGCAGCGATGGCGTGGCGGTCAGGGCGAATACGTCAACGTCTCTGGGCGACTGGGAGCTGAATTGGAGCTATGGGAGTTCACCGGTGGATCGCAATTGGACTGAACAACTTTTGGGCGAGAGTGCGAAAGGTAAAATAAATCAGGATTTTGTGCACCAAGCCAGTGTGTACTGGCACTCGCCAGACTCTGATTTTACCATCGGTATCAACGGCTTGGACTCTGACTTCGATTATGAACCAGGTCAACAGCTTGACCCATTTATGAACGGAGACGCTACCGTGAGGCGTGTTTCAATCGCTGCGCAATACCAGTCACGGTACTGGGAGCTAACCTCTGAAATTATGCGCGAGCGCGCTATTTATCGGAACGTATTGTTCGAAGACTTTGTATCTGATGCTACCGGTGAAGGCGGGTACGTGCAGCTCACGTTAATGCCTTCCCCGCGCTGGGACCTTTTATTCCGCCTCGATCTCTATGATCAAAATCGTAAAGACCGTAGCGGCGCATCGATACCAAGGCTCACCGGCGGTCAAGTGCCAAATTATTTTGGCTTTATGGATACTGGAACGCTGGGGCTGACTTATCAAATCAGTGAAGACATGGCGATACAGGCAGAATTCAATCGGGTACGCGGCGCAGGTCGACTTACGCCATTGCTGGTGCCCGATAGGGCGAGTGCGCCGTCGGAGTATTGGAATATGTGGTCAATTCAACTGATGTATTGGTTCTAACTAATGACCAAGCGGCTGAGTATTGCACAGAAGCTGGTTATTGTGTTGATATCTTTGTTAATCGTGTTCAGTATCGCCCTGTCGAGTTTACTGATCAACGGTGCTAATCAGGAACTCACCAACCAACAACAGCGCATTCAATCGCAATACTATAAACAATACCAATTGTTTAATAATTTCATCAGTGAGCGGATCACTGGGTATATCGAGAGCTTTGCGGGTGACGTGTACGACGGAGAAAGTTCCAGTATCCAACAGGACCTTTTTGATCGCTTCGATATGTTGCAAATGCGATGGCAGGTGGACAACATCTGGTTGGTTGAGGATACCGGCGACGTATCGTTTGAGACTGCCGTATTGCCGACAAGCGCACAGACCTTCTTCAAGAATAACGTTTCTCAGCTACAACGACCTACCGGCCGCGTTTTTTGCTTGCCACGGTGTGCGCATTTTCTCGGTGTGCCCGTGATGACAAACCAAGCGGGGCAAACTGCAATAATCGGTGTGGAATATCCATTGTCAGAACTGTTGGCCACCTTCGCCATGTCTGCTGACGCCCGCGTGGCTGTAGTTTCTGTCAAGGAGCGCAGCGAAGCAGACACGCAGGCACTACTTCACATTGAAGGCGTATTAACGGCAAGCAACTTACAGCGATTTACCGCGTTGATTGAGAGCATTCCTGCAAGCTTGGATATGCAGAGTCTCTATCAGTATGGGCATGTGGTAACCACAGATGACGAAGCCTTGTTGCTTAACTTGATCCCGGTAAGCCAGCAATTTAACAACAATCGTTACATTCTGACGGTGACCGATATCAGTGAGCGTTATTTTGCGTTGCGCAACTATTACGTTGTAGTTATCAGTGGCGCGGTGCTATTGAGTGGGTGTTTTATTCTACTGGTGGTGCTGTTGCTGCGCAGTTATCGGCGCAAGTTAGAAAATCTGACTGAACGACTCCCGTTGTTAGCTGAAAATCGCTTTGATGAATTCAGAGAGTTGAGCATGCCTAAATCTATCTGGTTCGAAGATGAGCTGGACCAATTAGAACATGCAGCCGAATCATTGGGCCGTAATCTGGAGAAACTCAACAGACAATCCCATCAGGATCAGGTTCAGCTTGAAAAAATGGCCATGTTTGATGCGTTAACCGGTTTACCAAACCGCAGCATGCTGATGTTTCAGTTAGATAAACACATCGCGCTTTTAAAGCGTGCCGAAGGTGCTGTTGCTTTTATGTTTATGGATATTGATGATTTTAAGCGTATTAACGACACCCACGGCCACAGTATCGGCGACCGATTACTGAAAAAAGTCGCCAAAAGAATTACGTTTCAATTGCGTGAAACCGATATTGCTGCGCGTTTCGGCGGCGATGAATACGGTATTTTACTGCCTGATATCGCAGAGCAAAAAGATGCTGAGCAGGTCGCAGAAAAGATTATTGAAAGCTTTACCAGGCCGTTTGAGGTTAAAGAGTTCACTTTTTTCATCAATGTGAGTATTGGCGTCGCATTAACCGACCACGTTGATATAACCGCCGCTGAACTTTTACGTCACGCCGACATTGCTATGTATGAAGCCAAGTCCGTGTCGCAGTCTGCGTTCAAAACCTATGATTCGGCCATGAATTCTAAGTTGCAGCGACGTGTAGAGCTTGAAAATGAAGCGCGGGTGGCACTCAAAGAAGATCAGTTTTATTTAGCACTCCAGCCAAAGGTCGATTTGCGCAGCGGTACCTTAGTGGGTTTCGAAGCTCTTATCCGCTGGAATCACCCAGAGAAAGGTGCGGTCTCGCCAGCCGAGTTTATTCCTGTGTTAGAGAAAACTTCGCTGATGATGCAGCTTGACTATTGGGTTATAGCGCGGTCGATGTCACTGTTGGCAGAGTTATCACTGAATGGATATAACGATATAGGCATGGCAATTAATGTCTCGGCTAAGCAGTTTCTAGACAATAACTTAGTTGACTATCTTGAGCAGCAATTGCGCCATTATAACCTCGCGCCTGAACGCATCGAGCTGGAATTAACGGAAACCAGTCTGGTTGAGGATTTAGCGCGGGCCTGTGAAGTGATGAACGAGGTGCGAGCGCTCGGCTGTCGAATTGCCATTGATGATTTTGGCACTGGCTATTCATCGCTGAGCTACTTAAAAGCGATGCCTGCCGATGTGGTCAAAATTGATCAGTCGTTTGTTAGCGGGATGCTTGATGACCAAAGCGACCGGAATATCGTTTTTTCGGCGATTTCCATGGTTAAAGGCTTAGGTGTCACGGTAGTCGCGGAGGGAATTGAGTCCTACGCGCAGTACGAACTGCTATGTCATTTTGAGTGTCATCTCGGTCAAGGGTATTTTATCTCTCGGCCCATTAGCGAAAAAGACTTGTGGCAAACCTTGCTGGAAAATTGCCATGACGGTGTGTGGAAAATCTCTAACGTAAGCTAAACGTATTGCTCTAACCAACTTAGTGTTCGAGAAACTCAACAATTAACTCTGTCAATCGAACGTACTTTACTGTACGACCTCCCTTAGGTTTATTATTATGTCATCTCACCCACCGGAGGTAGCAATGTCTAATGCATTTTTGGCGCATCTCAGCCAGCAAATTGAGACCGTAAAAAACGACGGCCTGTATAAAAAAGAGCGCGTCATCAACACGCAACAGCAAGCCGATATACGGGTATCTGGCGGCGAAAGCGTAATCAATTTTTGCGCCAATAATTATTTGGGGTTAGCTAATCATCCTGATTTGATTGCGGCGGCAAAAGCCGGTTTAGATTCACACGGGTTTGGGGTTGCGTCAGTGCGCTTCATTTGTGGAACGCAAGACATTCACAAGCAGCTAGAACAAAAAATCAGTGACTTTTTGGGCATGGAAGACACCATACTTTACCCGTCTTGCTTCGATGCCAATGGTGGTTTATTTGAGACTATTCTTGATCCAGAAGACGCGATCATTTCCGACGCGCTGAATCACGCCAGCATCATTGACGGCGTCCGGTTAAGTAAGGCAAAACGCTACCGTTACGCGAGTAATGATATGACTGCACTTGAAGAACAGCTGAAGAAAGCTGTTGCCGATGGTGCCCGGCACAAGTTAATTGCGACCGACGGTGTTTTTTCGATGGATGGCGTGATTGCGAATTTGAAAGGCGTGTGCGATCTGGCTGAAAAGTACGGCGCAATGGTGATGGTGGACGACTGTCATGCTACCGGGTTTGTTGGAGAACAAGGTCGTGGCAGCCATGAATACTGTGAAGTGATGGGCCGCGTGGATATCATTACCGGCACATTGGGTAAGGCGCTGGGCGGAGCCTCGGGCGGATTCACGTCGGGTAAAAAAGAGGTGGTCGAGTGGCTACGCCAGCGGTCACGCCCCTATCTGTTTTCCAATTCAGTTGCGCCACCAATTGTATCAGCATCGCTCAAGGTGTTTGACATGATGGAACAGGGAGCCGATTTACGCGCAGCGGTCAAACGCAATGCCGCACATTTTCGTCAGCGTATGGAAGATGCTGGTTTTACCTTGTCGGGTAAAGACCACGCGATTATCCCAGTTATGCTTGGCGACGCTAAGCTGGCTAGCGATATGGCTGACCAGTTGCTGGAAAAAGGAATTTACGTGATTGGATTCTCATTTCCAGTGGTGCCGAAAGGTCAGGCGCGTATTCGTACACAAATGTCTGCAGCGCACTCCATTGAACACGTCGACAAAGCGGTCGATGCGTTCATTGAGGTTGGTCGCTCATTAGGAGTGCTTCAATGAAGTCGCTTGCAAAACAACATGCCGAAAAGGGTATCTGGTTAGTCGATAACCCAATGCCACCCGTGGGGCATAACGATTTATTAATTAAAATCCGAAAAACCGCCATCTGCGGCACCGATATGCACATCTATCAATGGGATGATTGGTCGCAGAAGACTATTCCGGTGCCGATGATTGTCGGTCACGAGTATGTGGGCGAAGTGGTCGATATGGGCAGCGAAGTGCAAGGCTTCAAAAAAGGTGACCGTGTTTCCGGTGAGGGTCATATCACGTGCGGGTATTGTCGCAATTGCCGTGCCGGGCGCCGCCATTTATGCCGCAACACCCAAGGCGTTGGTGTGAATCGTCAGGGCGCGTTTGCCGAGTATCTGGTTATTCCTGCGTTCAATGCGTTTAAAATCCCGCATAACATCAGTGATGATCTGGCTGCCATTTTTGATCCCTTTGGGAATGCAGTGCATACCGCGCTTAGTTTTGACCTGGTTGGAGAGGATGTGCTGATCACCGGCGCTGGACCCATCGGCATCATGGCGGCAGCAGTCGCAAAGCATGTGGGAGCGCGCTATGTAGTGATCACAGATGTTAATCCCTACCGCTTAGCATTAGCTAAAAAGATGGGCGCGACACGCGCTGTCAACGTGTCAGAAGAAGATTTGAAAACCGTGATGGACGAGCTAGGGATGACAGAAGGCTTTGATGTTGGACTGGAAATGTCGGGCGTCCCTTCCGCGTTACATACCATGTTACAGCGCATGAATAACGGCGGAAAGATAGCCATGCTAGGCATTCCCCCAGGCGATGTTGCAATTGACTGGAATCAAGTGATCTTCAAAGGACTCATGATCAAAGGAGTGTATGGTCGTGAAATGTTTGAAACCTGGTACAAAATGGCAAGTTTGCTGCAAAGTGGGCTGGACCTATCGCCAATTATTACACATCAATTTGATGTCGATGATTTCCAACAGGGTTTTGATACCATGGGCTCAGGCCAATCCGGTAAAGTGATTTTGAACTGGGGTAAATAATGACGGAATTCGCGCATATCGATGTGAATAAGACTGAACAGATGATGCAGAATAGTCAGGCGGCTATTGTGGATATTCGCGATGAACAGTCCTTTGCGGCTGGGCACATGCCCGGCGCATATCACCTCACGAACGGCTCATTACATGATTTTACTCAGCGTACCGATTTCGATAAGCCGGTTATTGTTGTGTGTTATCACGGTATCAGCAGCCAGCAGGCTGCGCAGTTTCTTATTCATCAGGGCTATGAAGAAGTTTATAGTATGGACGGGGGTTTTGAAGCCTGGAAACAGTCTTTTCCGTTTGAAACAGGCGCGGCAGATTGAGCCAAGAGCTGATCCAATTTAATCAGGAGTCCGCTGCGCGGCTTTTAACCTCTCACCTCAACGCGCACGGGATACCCGCTCACTATAAGTGGGTAGCGTCGGAGCGTCATGCGGTTGTGCTGCACGACTTAGTTCACGTAAAACGCGCGGTGGAACTCACTGAAGCGTTTATCGAAAATCCGACGTCTCCGCAATATCAGCAGGACGCGTGGCTCGTTGGTGAGCAGGCGCGTCAGCCAGTCGATTTGGGTTTAGGGCATTTGCAACCGGCTAAGCTCTTGAAGACACCGTTTACTGCGCTGGTGGGTATTGTCTGTGTCAGCGTCTTTGTTGCGACCATGCTGGGATTCTTTGCGGGCATACAGCAATGGTTTTTTATTCAACCACTGCACGCTATCGCTGAGTCTAATCAATGGTGGCGACTCATCTCACCTGATTTCATCCACTTTTCTGCGCTGCATCTGGTGTTTAACCTGCTGTGGTGGCTAATGCTGGGTTCGCAGATAGAGCGTCGGCTCGGCTTTAGTACGCTATTTATTGTGTTTATTCTGTCCAGTGTGTTTTCCAATGTCGCTCAGCTGTGGGTAAGCGGCGCCAACTTTGGCGGTTTGTCAGGTGTTGTGTACGCGCTAGTGGGATTTGTATGGTGGTTAGGGTGGTTGCGCCCTCAATGGGGTATTAACTTACCCAAGCCAGTTATCGGCTTTTTGTTGGTTTGGTTGGTCATTGGGTATGCTGACGTGTTGTGGATATCGATGGCCAATACCGCGCATACGGTTGGTCTATTCAGTGGTTGTATCGGGGCATTTATCGTTGCACAGCTTAAACCGCAACAACGTGTATCAGAGATTACCCCTGATAAAGATATTTAGTAAAAATAACATCTTTGATAATCGGGTTGCCGGTTTCCGCTTGCAGCCTTTCCTGTAGCATTTGCAAGATAGTGCGGCGGATATCTTCGCGGCCAGTCAGCGACTTTACCTTATCTTCAGGTTGGCGGCCGAAAACCTCAATCACCAGTGCGCGCATCAATGGCATATGGTGTTCCACGATTTCTAGGTTATCTGCGTCGTCCAGCATCAACTCCACCGTAACGCGCACGTAGCCTAGTGTTCGCGCATTGCCGCTCAAGTAGTTGGTGATAATGTCTGGCTCTAAACCAATATAGGCGTATTCGGTTTGCTGGGCATGAGATGGCCACGATGCAATCACCACTATCCACGCTGCTAGAAAACAGCGCACTGATATCAATAACTGCTTGGGCATAAAACGGCATCGAAACATAGTCACCTCAATGATTAATGGGCTTAGCGTTGGCTAAAAAACATGCTTCCAAGCGCACTTATTTAACCTAAACTCGGGATAAACAGATTCGTCCAGCAGCGCTTACGCTTGAAAGTACCCATTGTTTCTTAATTTGAGCACCTTGATCTTAAGATTGAGGCCACTACTGGATAACGTCGATTAACGTTAGCAGTAAACTCAAAGCTGTGCGGATCGTCTTATCCCAAGTCCAAATTAGTTTATCAAACTGTACTGTGAATTGTGCGGAATAAAAGCGCCTAAATAGCTATTTATTTGCGCTCAATGGTATGATTATCGGCAGCAAACTCTTTCTCTAAATTACCAATGTCTTGTCTTTTGAATGAATCACAGTAGCGAAATAATTAATCAACCTCCAATGGGTAGCTGGCATCCGCCACATACGTTTACGTTAGAGGACGCGACGCTCGCAAACTGGCTACTTGATACTGGTTCGCTAACCGAGCGCTTACAGAGCCAGTGTCGCCAGTTGGATGTGAAAGTGTTGTTTCATGCTGAAGCTACACCTAGCGGAACGGAATCTGGCTTATTGAATCGTCACGATAGCCCGTTTTTTATTCGTGAAGTGATGCTGCTTGGCGATGGTGTACCTTGGGTGTTTGCGCGCTCAGTCATTCCGCGCGCGATAAATCAGGGCGAGCTGATTAATCTGGGTAACCAGCCGCTAGGCAAGCGTATTTTTAACGATCCGCGCTTTAAACGCGGCGATTTTGCGCTATGCGCTACTCCTTATACGGCATTAAAAGCACGTTTGGCAATCCACTTGAGCGATACAAGCCACAGTGATAACGACAACCTTTGTCAGGTTTATGGTCGCCGTTCCGTATTTAGCTTTTCAGCGCATAAATTGTCGGTAGCTGAATGGTTTCTTCCAAGCGCGCCAGCTTATCAATTCAGCGAGGTCAGTGTCAGTGAGCGTTAACTTACCTAAACGATCGACACTGTTTGGATTGTGGCAACTGATGCGCGCCGACAAGCCCATCGGTATTTATCTGTTACTTTGGCCGACATTCTGGGCAATATTGATTGCTGCCCAGGGTGAGCCCAGTCTACACATTTCGATTGTATTTGCGCTGGGTGTTGTGGTTATGCGCTCTGCAGGGTGTGTGATCAACGATATTGCGGACAGGCGCGTTGATGGACAAGTAAAGCGCACCGCTCAGCGCCCTCTTGTTTCGGGGGCGGTTACATTATCGCAGGCACTGTGGTTGTTTGTGGGGTTAGTGTTGGCCGCATTTGCACTGGTGCTCACGTTAAATCTCAACACCATTCTACTATCGTTCGTTGCTTTGCTGCTTGCTGCAGTCTATCCATTGATGAAGCGTTACACGCACCTTCCGCAAGTTGTGCTGGGTGCGGCGTTTAGCTGGTCGATGCCGATGGCGGCCATGGCAATTTTGAATGAGATCCCCGCTTGGGTGTGGTGGCTCTATAGCGCGAACCTATTGTGGACCGTAGCGTACGACACTCAGTATGCCATGGTCGACCGTGATGACGACGTGCGCATTGGCGTGAAATCAACCGCCATTTTATTCGGTCAGTATGACTGGATCATTATTTCCCTTCTGCAAACAGCGTTTATTGCGCTGCTTTGTTACGTGGGGTGGATACTGCACTTTTCGCTGAGTTTTTATCTGTGCGTAGTATTTTCAGCTATATTGTTGATACGGCAGCAGATCAGAACGCGACAGCGAGAACGAGAAGCGTGCTTTAACGCATTTTTAAATAATCACTATGTCGGTTTGCTTATAACACTCGGTATTGGATTACATTACTGGCTGTAGGTGAACTTTTTAAGAGGAAAACAATATGCCTGGCGTCATTGCATCGTTGAGTAGCCCTGCGCAAAGCGTCATGTCAAATCTGCGTTTTTCAACCAAATTCACGCTCGTCAGTATTATCTTCCTTATCCCACTTTTGCTCAGCCTCATCCTACTGCAACGTGAGTACAGTCGCGATATTGAGTTCAGCGAAACCGAAAAAGTGGGCCTGTCAATAATAGCAACCCTTCAAAAAGAACAGCTTGCTATCGCCACGGCTGCGATCAGAGGAACTCCACTCACTAACGCTGTACAATTAGACACTCACTCTTTGCCCGAAGTGAGTCAAAAGCGGATTGCTGAGGCGCTGGCTCGTTACCGAACAGCGATTAAAGATCAACCAAACGATGCACAGAGTGTACTGAGCAGTTTGATGCAGACAGTGGCCGATCAAACCAATTTGGAGCTCGATCAGTCACTTGATAGCAGCTATTTGATCACTACGCTAGTGAATACTGTTCCGCAGTTGCAAGAGCAATTAGTCAGCACCGCAACGCTGGGTCGGCAGGTGCTGGTAACCGGCAGTTTTACGCCTGACACCTATATTGGTTTATCCAACGCCAATCAAAAACTTCCGTTGTTTATTGAAAATGTCGACCGTTCTGTGCGCGTTGCGCTGGCTGAGAATACAAGCGTTAGGGCCGCGCTGGCCAACCCTTGGGCTCGTTTACAAGAGCAACTTGTGCAATATCACAACACAGTGAGCCTTGAAATTCTTGACCCAGACAGCTTCGCAACCAATACAAGTAACTTTACCACCGCTAGCTTAAACTCCAGCAGCGCGATAGCAGAATTTGCTAAGCAAGCTCAGCCGGCACTGGCAACCTTACTGGATGACCGCATCAACGATGCCACCTTTAAAAATCGGCTTGTGATTAGTGTGGCCATCGTTGCTGTTTTGCTGGCGTTTTATCTGTTTCTCGGTATGTATTTTTCGGTCACTGACACGGTGGCTCGTGTGGTAAACGCGGTTCATGCAATTGCAGGTGGTGATTTATCAACACGGGTCAAAGTGTGTACGAAAGACGAAATGCGCGCCATTGCAACAGATTTGAATTCCATGACCAGTAATTTGGAGCAGCTGGTCAAGCGCTTGAGTGAGGCCGCTACTACATTGAGTGGCTCGGCTGCCAGTTTAAAAACAATTACTACGCAGACGATCGACGGTGTACACCAGCAACAACAGGAAACAGCTCGTATTTCTGAGTCAATGGGTATGCTGACCGAAGTCGCCAGTAAGGTTGATAATAACTCTGAAACGGCCTCTCAGTCTTCGATTGAGGCGGAAAAAGAAGCTCATCAGAGCTTAATTCTGTTGGGCCGCCTACAATCAGTAATGCAGGAGATGCAAACTGAGTCATCACGTTCACAAACTGCGCTCAACCGATTGGTAGAAGACAGCAAGGATATAGGTCAGGTGTCTAGTGCCATCAACGAAATTGCCGAGCAAACCAACTTGTTGGCGTTGAATGCGGCGATCGAGGCGGCGCGGGCTGGCGAACAGGGGCGAGGGTTCGCTGTGGTGGCGGATGAAGTGCGCACTTTAGCGCAGCGCACGCAGGCGCAGACAAATCAGATTCATGACATTATTACTCGCCTACAGCAGGCCACCAGTGAAACTTACCAAAGCATGGAACAGAGCCGGGAACAAATGAACCTCAGTGTGACAGAGGCCGAAGTGGTCGGCAAAGCGTTAAAACGGATCAGTGAAGTGGTTAGCACCATCAATAAGATGAACACTGAAATATCGCAATCAGCGACAGAGCAAAGCAATGTGACACAGGCGGTGGCTGATCAGGTTGAGTCAATTGCTGCCATCAGTCAGGCAGCTAAAGGGGGAGCGGAACAAACCGATAATTCGGCGGAGCAACTGCTGTCCGTTGTAAAAACGTTAGAGCAGGAGCTTTCGGCTTTACAAAAGGGCACGCGCGCTGCCCGCTAATCCGTTATTTCGACGTTGCGTCATTTGCTTCTAGCGCGTCAACGCGCGCTTCTAAGGCCTCAAGCTTTTCACGAGTACGGATCAGTACTTGGGTCTGTACGTCAAACTCTTCTCGTGTGACTAAATCTAACTTTGACAGCTGCGATTGCAAAATTTGTTTGATACGTTGTTCGGCACCCTCCGCCATGCTTTTAACTCCGGGAGGCACAGAGTCGGCGATTTGTTTTGCAATATCTTCAAGTTTTTTCGGGTCAAGCATGTTGGATCCTTTAATCAGCGTTGAGTGCGGCCCGCCTAGCACCGCGGATGGCTATAGTGTAAACCGGCATGACGGACTTGCAATGATTAACCATGAATTTAACTCACAAACACTAAAAGTCGGGTAAACTAGCGCCTTTATTTTTGCCGACATTCGATTCGAGATTATGCAGTTAAATCCCGCTCAACAAACCGCTGTCACCTATATCTCTGGCCCATGCTTGGTGCTGGCCGGTGCGGGCAGTGGTAAAACGCGGGTTATCACGAATAAGATTGCTTATTTGGTGCGCGAGTGCGAAATGCCAGCGCGACAGATTGCTGCTGTGACTTTCACTAACAAAGCCGCGCGCGAGATGAAAGAACGCGTGGCGCAAACGTTGGGCAAGAGAGAAGTGCGCGGTCTGATGGTGTCTACGTTCCACACATTGGGGCTTACGATCATCAAGAAACACGTGACATCGCTGGGCTTAAAGGCAGGGTTTTCACTGTTTGATGATAAAGACAGTTTGGCGCTACTGAAGGATCTCACCCACGACGAGTACGACGGTGATAAAGATCAGCTCAAGCTACTGCAAACCTGTATTTCGAACTGGAAAAATGACTTGCTCTTGCCTGAATCGCTCAGTCGGCATGCGCAGTCGCCCGGTGAACAGCAATTGGTTGCCTATTATCAACAATATCAGAATCACTTAAGAGCGTATAACGCACTCGATTTTGACGACCTAATACTCATGCCCACCTTATTGCTTCGTGGTAACGAAGATGTCCGACAAAAGTGGCAAGCTAAGTTGCGATATCTACTGGTCGACGAATATCAGGACACCAATACCAGTCAATATGAGCTGGTCAGATTGCTGGTGGGTGAGCGAGCGCGTTTCACCGTGGTGGGCGATGATGATCAAAGCATTTACTCGTGGCGTGGCGCTCGGCCTCAGAATCTGGTGCTATTGCAGGAGCATTTTCCAAAACTCAAAGTCATCAAGCTGGAACAGAATTACCGATCTTCAGGGCGAATTCTGCATAGTGCCAACATTCTCATTCAGAATAATCCGCACGTGTTCGAAAAGCGCTTATTTTCTGAATTGGGTTACGGGGATGCGTTGCGCGTGATCATCGCTAAAAACGAGGAACATGAAGCTGAGCGCGTTGTGGCTGAACTGCTAGCACACAAATTTATGAATGCAACGTCGTACAAAGATTATGCGATCCTCTATCGCGGCAACCACCAAAGCCGGGTGTTTGAAAAGCTGCTGATGAGCAACCGGATCCCCTACAAAATCAGCGGCGGTATGTCTTTCTTCGGACGAGCTGAAATCAAAGATATGATGGCGTATTTACGCTTACTGGTGAATGCAGACGACGACAATGCGCTTCTGCGCGTCATCAATGTGCCCAATCGTGGCATTGGCAGGGCAACCTTAGAAAAAGTGGGTAACTATGCTAATCAGCACAGCCTGTCTTTGTTTGCGGCCTGTTGTGAGCAAGGCCTAACGTCTACGTTATCTGGCAGCGGCTTACACGCAGTACAGGATTTTTCCCGCTGGTTAGTCACACTATCCGACAACGCATCGCGAGGCGATACTCTGGCTGCGGTCGGCGAGATGATTAAGACCATGGGTTATGAAGAGTGGTTGTACGAACACAGTACCAGCCCTAAAGCGGCCGAAATGGCAATGGCCAACATCAGTACACTGTATGGCTGGCTAAAGGGCATGGTAGAAGGTAGTGAGCTTGAATCGCCGGTGACATTACAGGAAGCGGTCAATCGGTTTATCCTGCGTGACATGATGGAGCGTGGTGAAGAAGATGGTGAAAGCCATCAGGTACAATTGATGACGTTGCATGCATCCAAAGGGCTAGAGTTTCCCCATGTGTTTATGGTCGGCATGGAAGAGGGCTTACTCCCTCATCAATCCAGCATTGATGAAGACAACATTGATGAAGAGCGACGCTTAGCCTACGTTGGGATAACACGCGCTCAACAAAGTTTGGTCTTTAGTATTGCCCGTGAGCGTCGGCAGTATGGGGAAACCATTAACCCGGAACCCAGCCGCTTTCTGCATGAGTTGCCGCAAGATGATGTGGAGTGGGAGTTTAATAAGAAGCCTGTCACTCAGGAAGAACGTCAGAAAAAAAGTGAAAGTAGCATTGCCAATATCAGGACGATGCTTAACCGATAGTGCTCGTGATTTGAAGCTTTTCAGACGGCCATAAAAACTTACCCTGACCAAACTTACAGCCTAAATCTTCAAGAGTATTAAATTGCTGCTCGGTTTCAACACCCTCAGCGATGACTGAAAAACGCAGATGCTCACTGATCAACATAATCGATTGGATCAGCTTTTGGTTGCGTTGCGAGCGAGGCAATGACTTAACGAAACGGTGATCCACTTTGACGTAATCAAACGGATATGAGAATAAATAGCTCAGTGACGCCAGACCACTGCCGAAATTGTCTAAGACCAGCGATATGCCAGCCCGGCGGAGCTTTTTAATGGCTGGCAGAATAAATTGAGAGCGTCGATTTAAGTCATTTTCATCAAACTCAAACACAAGCTTTTCGGAGGACACACCCTGCGCTTCAATGAATTCCAGTAAGCGTGTCACCAAGTTTCCCTGGATCACGTGATTAATCGACATATTGATGGCAATTTTGTAGTCTTTCTCTGGGCCCTCGCTTTGCTCCCATCGCTTGATCTGAGCGCAGGCCTGTTCCAGCATGTAGTTGTCCAGTTCAAGGGTTAACCCACTTTGCTCCGCAATTTGCCAGAACTGCTCGCGCTTCACTTTTCCCAAGGTAGGGTGCTCCCAACGCACGTAACATTCAAAGTACATCGGTGTTTTCGACTCTAGGCTGACAGAAGGTTGTACATAACATTCAAATTCTGACTCGCGCAGCGCCCTGCGAAATTCGTTTTCCAGCTCCAGTTCTTCAAGCAAACGTTCGCGCATGCTTTTATCGAACATGACGTAACGGCCACGCCCCTGTTGCTTGGCTTGGTACATGGCTGCATCGGCATCACGCACGATTTCATCAGCGGTTTGGTATGTTATATCCAAGTGTGCAATACCAATGCTTGCACCCGAGTACATTTCTTTTTGTTCTAATAGAAACGGTTCTGCAACTGAGTCAATGACACGACCTGCGACCTCTTCTACATCGGATAAAGAGTCGAAGTTATCAAGTAAAATAACGAACTCATCACCGCCTAAGCGCGCCAACAAATCATGTCCGCGAATACATGTACCGATGCGGCGTGCCACTTCAATTAAGAACTGATCACCAGCATGATGACCCAAGGTGTCGTTGATCACTTTGAACCTGTCCAAATCGATAAACAGCACCGCAAAGTTGTTAGATGGATGGCGTCGCTTATTGGCCAGTGCCAATTCTAAGCGGCTGGTAAACATCGTGCGATTGGGTAAGTCGGTAAGTTCATCGTGATGTGCGTCATGGATCAGCTTAAGCTCAATTTCTTTGCGCTGATCGATTTGCTTCTTCAAGATGTCGTTAGCTCGATTCAGTTCAGCGGTGCGCGCCTCAACCCGTTGGCTGAGCTGCTGCGTGTAATCCTGTATCGCTTCGGATTGGCGTTTTCGCTCCATCGCAACCGCAATATGGTGTGACACATAGCGCAGCAATTCCAAATCACGCGAGGTATATTTATTACTTTTGCCGTAGGTCTGTACAGCGATTACACCCGAAATTTCGCCTTCTACCACGAGCGGTGAACCCAGCCACGAGTTGGACTTAGTCAACATATTTTGCGCTACGGTCACATCCAATTCACCGGATTCAACCAGCTCCACGACACGGGAAGGGTTGACCAATTCAGCCTGCCCCGTGCGCAATACCAGCTCAGTTAACCCATAGCCAAGTGGCCGCTGCGACGGAGCCTCTGACTCTTCATCGCTAAAATAGGGGAATTTCAAATGTTCTTTGGATTCATCCAGAATGGCGACGTAGCAGTTGGGAGAGCTGATCAGGCGCGACAATATACTGTGCAGATTGACGTAGAACGAGTCCATATCGTCATCGAGATTCGCGGCGACTTCACTGATTTCGAATAACGCCTGTTGTAACGATTCAACTTTTTGTCGCTCCAGTATTTCGTCCTGCAACTCGTCGTTCATTTTACGCAGTTGCTTCGTGCGCTCGCGGATGGTTCTTTCCGTCAATTCACGGCTTTTCACCCGATCGACAGTGGTTACGATATGCTGCGAAACAAACGATAACACTTCCAGATTTTCAGCACTGTAGCGCACGCTTTCATCGTAAGTCTGCACTACCATCGCACCGATCACCTGATTACCGCGTTTTAGCGGCACGCCGATAAAATCGACGGGCAATGAACCCATGACCTTAATGCCTTTGGGTTCTAAAACTTCTTTGGCATTGTGCCGGCCGAATTGGAGATGCTCGCCGCTGCGCAAAATAAACCCAGTTATCCCGCCACTCAGTTCTTCAGCGGGAATTTGCTTCACGGTTTGCTCGTCGAATTCATCGACAAAATAAACGAAGTCAATCATGCCTTCATCGCGCTCATAAAAAGCAACGAAAAAGTTGTCGGCATTCATGAAATCACCCACGATTTCATGAATGGATCGGTAAAGACTATTGAGATCGCTGACGGAGCTGGACAGCTCTGAAATATCAAAGAGTGCTTTTTGAACGCGCTCGGCGCGCTTGTATTGCTCAGTTAGCTGCTGTAACTGAGGGATGAGCTCGCGCAGCTCCTCTTCGGATAATTCAACTTTCGACGTGTCGGTTGACATACTACCTCATTGTGGCCGCGCGCTATCCATGACGTGTAAAGCAAATAACGGAGAGTGGTTAAATACCTTCAAGCATATATTCAATCGCTACTTTAATATCGTCATTAGAGCAGTCGCCACAGGTTCCCATGGGCGGCATGGCGTTAATCCCATTAATGGCATTTTCCCAAATACCGTCAAACCCTTTTTCGTCCAGGCGAGGTTGCCAGTCAGCGGCAACTTGATTCTTAGGAGCGCCCAAAACGCCTGAACCATGGCAAGCTACGCACGCTTGATTATAGATGTCAGCACCCGAACGAGGGCCAGCATCAGCGACAGCCGCCTGCGCTCCTGCTACATGCACTGAACCGTAAGGCTTGATACGCTCAGCTATTTCCTCGTCCGTCATTTCTTGAGCATTTATAGACAGCGCACTGAGCATTAGCGCAGACAAACCGATACATACTTTTAGTTTCACAACAGACTCCAGCCGAACGATAAATAAAGCTTACAATCAAAGTTTTCCGATTATAGCGGTAATTTATTATCGAACAACCGTTTACTGTTGAGATATTCGCCAGTTTACGCAGAAAAACCCGAATAATCCTCGATAAACCCAGATAAATCGGTTGCTGCGCCTTTTTTTGGCACGTATCATAAGCGCCGCTATCGAGCACCCGTAGCTCAGCTGGGTGAAAGTCGTGCTCCGCAGGAGATGGCGAGTGATTTAACATCACTCGACAAGACGTGAACGGCAAATCATGGATGATTTGACTGGAAGCATGCCACACGGAAGTGAACGAAGAAACAACACTATACAACGCACCCGTAGCTCAGCTGGATAGAGCGTTGCCCTCCGGAGGCAAAGGTCATAGGTTCGAATCCTATCGGGTGCGCCAGCACGGTTCGCTGGGCAGAATGCCCGGAGTCGTCCTATCGGGTACTACCCGTTTAGAAAAGTTGTCATTTTGTTCAGGCAATTGAGTGTGTGCTCGGTTATTACCTCCCCAACATGCATATCAAAAAGTTCTTTAGCTTGCTTCAGAGTGGTATTTAGCGCTGTCTCTACCGTGTCATTTAAAGTAATCATGATGGCGAGTGCTTGCTCCTCATCTACCCCCTGCTTTTTTGCGTGCTCTGGCCAGTGCCGTGGCATGATCTCACTCCATTTGTAATGTGTGTTTTTACTATGGACTTTCATCGCCATCTTTATTTTCTTTGCCTGAATATTCCCTTGCCCGAAATAGGGATATGCGCTCAACACATCATAATACGGAGTGAGCCGATATCCATCCTGATCTAGTGCAATGCTAAAGTTCTTTGCATGCCCATCAATTGCAGCAAGTAACCAAAATACGATTTGTACACGCAAAAATTCGAGTCTATCTTCGTATGCGTTTTTTGAACCAGACAGCAGCTTCATAATCTGCTGGGAACCTGGGCCGCCCTTTTCCTCATACTTTGAACCACTCACTTTACCGAGCGCTTGACACATATCCTCTTGGGGAAGCCGGAAAATAGACTCTTCCTCAATTCTGCGATCAAAGCGTTTCACCACCAATATCTTCTGGTCTTCAAATTGCGCAATTTCACAATCTGCGACATCTAGACCGAGGTTTTTCATAAATACCTGACAGAACCATTCGTTGTCTACACTCGAAGATAAGTCTATTCCCAAGCTTTCGTGATGAAGAATGGGCGGCTTTAAGATATGCGTGGTTGGCGTTGAGCCATGTGGTCGGCACCATCTTCCTTCCCATAGAGTTAGAGCGGTCTTCTCCTGCGCGCCAGCAAGCGAAATTCTGAAGTCATCATCTGAGTTCATACCTAGCATTTTCTCAAAACGAGTGTCTCTGATAATTTGTGCGACTTCACCCTCAGATAATGGAGTAAGCGACAGCGGAAGCATTTCTCCTGTTGCAGGTGCTTGAGTGAATGTGAGCGCACCCACACAATCTTTTCCAACCTTGTCTAACAAATCGAAGGGCTTTGCACTATCTGCTCCTAAGCGATCTTTTATGTGCTCTCTGATAGCGCTTGTATCCGGCAGCAAATTATCAAAGTAAGCATGTACAGCTTCTCCCTTTATTTCAGCTCGCTGCATAGGCAGGCTTAGGGAGATAGCGCGGCCTCCCCCTACCTCTAGCCAGTCGTGGTCGTACTTAAAGCTCAAACGTCCATTTTTTAAATACAACTCACCCACAGGAAACCCGTTCATTGAGCAAAAGAGTGTGCGGGTATGTGATTTTCGTCCCATCAGAATCTCAGTGATTTTTTCGCGCGTGGAGTAGTCAGCGTGGATTCTTCACCCTTGGACAGGCTGTCGACCTTCAGCTCTAAGTCTAGTGACGCACAAAGTTTGATGAGCATATCGACCGAGACTTTTTCAGGCTTGGTTTCACAGTTAGAAATATCTCGTTGATATACACCAATGCGTTTTGCTAAATCAGCTTGAGTCCATCCATTGACTTTTCTACTGTCCTTGATAATGGCGCTAAGATCCTTAGGCGTATTAATTTTCATGTCAGTCTCGTATACCGATTTGCGTATAAATTTAAGATATGCTAATTCCTGTATAAAGTTACTATATACAGAAAATCGCATAAATCAATTTTATACGGATTTGTGTATAAGAAAACCAGTCCTAGTCAGAGTGTCAATTTTCTAATCTCACCAGGTCAACGCTGTTGATTGATGTCAACTTCACGTCCTTATCAGGTGTTGTGGGATCCCCATAACGAGACGCCTCCGATTTAAATGGAATTCACACGGCTTGAGTCAGTTCGCCACGTTAATGAAGGATAAAAGTGACATGCGTTGCTCGAATGTGGCAACGCGCTAAACTATGGTGCTCACCGCCCCTCACTTCATATGTGCTTTCCCACCAATCATCTTGTAGGCAGGTGTTCCCCGGATCAGTGTTTCGCGCGCGAAGGTCTGATGACATTGAGGGCACTCGCATGGCTGATTCGTATAATCTTCTACAATTCGTTCGATAAAACATTTCACCAGCGCACCTTTGCCACCTTTGCGGTATTTGTACAGTGGCGCTTTGCACTGCGCGCATGAGATAAGCACCGTGCGGGTGGGGCCCTTTTTATTCGGTTTTGCCACGCTGTGGAGGTACTCCTTTAAAATGCCTTTTGCTGCTAATGATACCCCATTACGCCACGCAATCATGTTGCGTTATTGCGTCATCGCATCGAAATAAGGGCAGAAATTTTTCGGAGAGTATGCCTATACTTTGATGGTCATATTGCATCGATGAGTGTTTATATGCCTGAGGCTAGAGGAAACTTAGCTTACGTAGAAAATCAGTTACGTAAAGCCGGTTTTCGCATTTTGCTCGGATTTTCCATAGTTATAGGGTTAGTGATCTACGTCACAACACCTGAAAATGCGCTGTTTGCCTAGGCATTTATGCTGTCCTGGTTTGTTTTATCTGTGCTGGCGATAGCTAGGCCTCGCTACAATAAATGGCTGGCCAAACTATGGGTCGTTTTTTCGGTGCCGTTAGTGCCGTTTTTGGTGTTATTAAATGGTATTGTTCCCGTTACGCTGATACCGCTTGCGACCATCATTCCTATCATGTTGCTTAGCGGGCCTTGGCGACTCATACCGGTGCTAGCGATCACGCTTTCAACCCTAATAGTGCCTCTTTCTCCGGTTCCCTTTGACTACGCTATCTGGCTTAGGTTGTGTATTACTAACTTCATGGTCGCAGCCATGGTCATGGTGCTGGTTCGCTACCTCCAAAAAGCCCTTGTCGACAGCATGGATAAGTCTGACGCGCTGAAAGAAGCATTGCACAGTGCGCGGCAGGCAAATCAAACCCAAACACAGTTTCTCGCCACAATGTCGCATGAAATCCGCACACCGATGAACGGTATCCTGGGGCTGGTAGAAAGCGCATTAGCAACCGAGGTGTCTGATACACAACGCGACTATCTTGAGAAGGTTATGCGTTCAGGGCAAGTTTTACAGGGGATCCTGAACGATATACTGGATTCATCTAAATTGACCGCTGGCAAGCTAGTGATTGAAAATGTGCCATTTTCGGTTCAGCGGGTGCTCGAAGATGTCGAAGCCGTTTTTGTCTCTTCCGCAGCACAAAAATCACTCGAACTGCAGATCCATTTATCTGAATCGGTATGGCCTGTGGTTGTAGGCGACCCGATGCGACTTTCTCAGGTGCTGAGTAATCTCATAAGTAATGCCATCAAGTTTACGCAACACGGCAACATGGTGCTGAGCGTTGCAGTTGTTGAGCAAGATGAAAAGCAGCAAACGTTACGCTTCTCCGTCGCTGATACCGGCATAGGGATCCCGGTACAGCACCGAGATGAAATCTTCTCTCCCTTCACGCAAGCTGATGGCTCAACGGCGCGTCAATTCGGCGGTACTGGGTTGGGTCTGCAAATTGCCAGAAACCTTGTAGAAAATATGGGGGGACGGCTTATTCTTGAAAATAGTCTTACCAGTAATGCGCTTGGTAGCGAGTTCTCGTTTTGTCTAGCGTTTCAGGCGTCGAATGAGCAGCCTGTGAATCAGGTTGACGGAATGACAGATGTGGTGAACCAGTTTGACGGAAGAGCACTGGTGGTAGACGACAACGAAATCAATCAGGTCGTCGCAAAAAACATATTAATGCGCTACGGCCTGAAGGTGGCTATCGTGTCGGGCGGAAAAGAAGCTATTGCTGCCTGTCAGCGCATTCACTTTGATGTGGTGTTTATGGATTTGCATATGCCAGAGATGGATGGTTTTCAGGCTGCCACTCAAATTCATCAAACTCATCCTAACGTTCCGATCGTTGCTTTGACGGCTGCAGTACTTAAACCCGATGTCGACAAGGCTAGAGCTGCAGGTATGCATCATCACCTCGCAAAACCGATTGACCATGATGCCTTGCGCAAAGTTTTGTTGGCTATATTCACAACTCCTTGAACGATGGCACACCAATTGCTTTTCTAAGAGCGAGTGGCTTTGCATTGTGAACGCAGTGCGAGGCACTAACCTGAACTGACAAGGAGATATTTATGAATAAAGATCAAGTTGAAGGTAATTGGAAACAACTTAAAGGCAAAGCACAGCAGAAGTGGGGCGATCTAACCGATGATGAGTTAGACAAAATGAAAGGCAGCCGCACTGAATTAGTTGGCAAAATACAAGAGAAATACGGAAAGTCGAAGGAAGAAGCTGAGCGTGAGGTCGACGAGTTTTACAACAGCAATTCATAACGCTGTTCGATAGACACGATACTTAAAAGCCCAACTGGGAAGCAACACAAGGCTGCCCATGTTGGGCTTTTTTTATGAAGTGCGAAAATAGTGTGAATGTTGCTGTGAAAGAATTACACGAAGGTAACAACATTTTTTTAATTTCATTGCGCTTTAAAAAGATGTGAGGAAACCTATTGACGCGCAAAATAGCAAGCGCCGACATTTTTGCACTTTTGGCACGATTGAAGCATTCAACACGACGAAAACTAACGTTTGGTATCGCATAAAGCACGTATCTCAAACCTAGACGTGTATCAGGAGGGAATATGAATAAACAATCATGGTTGGTTGTTGCCAATGGCTCAGAAGCGACTTTGTACAAATATCTGGCCGGAGGAACTGCGCTTGAAGAGATCGGCGGTGTTGGCAATGGAACCCGGCGCTATCAGGATGAAGATTTAGTGACTGACAGACCGGGTGTTATGTCAGGCGGTGGTAGTCACATTCAAGGCAAGGACGCATTAACCAGCGAGCAATCACCTAGCGATAGAGCTAAGCATGAGTTTGCGCAAAGTGTCGTTGATGAACTGGAAAGCGCTCGTCGAAACGATAAGTTGCACAGTATCGATATCGTAGCAGAACCATCAATGCTGGGGTTAATGCGTGATTTGATGGATGCAAACTTGCAAAAATTGATCGACAAGTCGGTGAGCAAAAACGCTCACGGGAAAGATAAGGATACACTTTTGAAGTTGGTCAAAAGCGCCTAGGTCAACGGGAGAATGAGCATGAATTTACATACCTCGCGAAGCAACGACATATCCACCTGCTCTAACTGTCCATCAGAAGAAACCATTCAGGAGGGGATTGCTTCACTCAACTCAGCGATGAGTGCGAGTCATCGGAATGCTAGTGTTTCTCGAATGCGCACTTCGACATCATCAGAGAACAAAATTGATTTTGAGTTACAGGAAAGCTCGGCCCAAATCGAAGAATTCATCCAAGATTTCTTTCCGCAACAAGGTGAGTCACCGACGGCGCAAGCAGAGTCATCGACGGCGAAAATAGTTTACGGTCCGTGGCCAGCGAAGAGGGCTCCTCAGTAAAAGTGTTGGGTTCAATAGACTAGGCCGACACAAATCATTCTGCACCACCAATCACGACCGCTGTGGTAATCGCTCCCAGAGCGATTGACTTTCCATGGCGCTTGCGTGGATTTCGCTTTTTCGTTTAAAGACTTCCATAGTATTTGCACATTCCACCGCGCGAATTATCGCACAATCGCTGTTTGATGATGGTCTTAACATCTGTCGGTCGTTACGAGCAAAAACCGACATGCCGGTCGTTCTGCCAACCGAGCGAGTATTTTACGTTGAAGTGGCAACACGGAATTGATTACACGCGTCTACGGCTCTGGGTATTTGTTTAAGGACAAAAGTTAGGGGTATAAGCTGTATTTCTCACCACGCGGCTAAAAAGTCAGATAGAAACAAACATTGCGTGTTGAGATGACGTGAATTTATTACACTGTACTTGTGCAGTTTTCACTCAAAATTATCAGCCTGTTTCCATTGAAATAATTATTTTTTAACGCGACAGACTAATTAAGCCCGCAACTGGCAAGGGGCGCATGTCTTGTTCGTTGGTTTGGCACACTTGAAGCATACTGAAAAACGAAATCAATATAAGGAGATCAGTATGTTACGTTGGGCAGTTATATTTTTAGTTATCGCATTGATTGCAGCCGTGATGGGTTTTGGTGGCATCGCCGGATCTGCTGCGGGCATCGCAAAAATCATTTTTTTCGTATTCTTGGTGTTGCTGGTGATTTCACTGGTGATGGGTCGTCGCAAACCTTAGTCCAAGGCCTTAAATCATAGTTCGCGCCGCCACCCAGAGGCGGCGTTTTTCCTTGCAATCTCGTACCTAATAATTATTCCTATACTTCACTCAGTCATTTGAGGAGCTAGGGTGAGTGGGTATTTGATGGTGGTTGTTGGCAATATCACAGCGATGAACTAATTGGTTAAAACCACGGGCTCAAATGAGCCCGTTTGTATTTACTTGAATCTAGTCGGCGCTACCGTCATCGTCATTTTCGGTAGGCGCTTCGTCATCAGACTTCAACCGCTCAGCCATTCCTAAATCAAAATCCGGCATTGGCGTTTGTCGACTGGCCCCGTCTGCTAAGTAAGTATCCATCCAACGCATCAAGCGCAATGCATAATCATACTGTGCTGCCGCTTTGCGATTTCCGTGACCTTCCCCAGGGTAAAACACCAGACGTACAGGAGTTTCCGTGCGCACTTTCATGGCACGGAATAATTCCATGGACTGGCTCGGGTGAACGCGAGTGTCTTCTTCGCCATGCATGATCAACGTAGGCGTTTTACTCTTGCCCGCATGAAAAATCGGAGAGCGCTCGATCAGATTCATCCAATTATCTTCCCACGGCCATTTGAGTGAATGCACAAGGTGCATTTCATTTGGAATGTCGCTGGTACCAAACTTAGATACCTGATTGGATATACCGACAAACGCCACGGCTGCGGCAAAGTGTTCGGTCAGCGCAGTTGCGCCCCACATAGAAGCATACCCACCGTATGAACCTCCGGTGATGCCAACCCGATCTTTATTGATAATGCCGGCATCAGCCAATGCGTTAACACCGTCTACAAGATCATTAAATTCCTTACCGGCGTAGTCGTCCTGATGTTGCTTAGCAAAGGCAACACCACGACCGGTTGAGCCGCGGTAGTTAGGGTAAAACACCGCGTAACCGTCAGCGGCAGCAAATTGCGCTGGCGTGGAGTACCCGGTTAACCAACCGTCACTGTAATGTGCTTCAGGACCACCATGCACCGTGAGTATCAGCGGCCAGCCACCTGCTGGTTTGTTGCCATTGGGTGTGACTAACAGACCCTCGACTTTTTCACCGTCGCGCGCTTTGTAGGTAAAAGTACTTTGTTCAGCCAGCTCAATATCGCTCAACCACGCGTTGTGATTGGTAAGCTGAGTCACTTTGCGACTCTCTAGTTCGAAAACTTCTCTCGGATGGTCAGGGGCGTCTGCGATAAAGCGGATCTCGCCTTTTCCGACGTCAGCGCTACGTACAACGATATCATCGGGCGTGTTATAGGTTTTTTTGATGTCACCATTTTTGGCGTATAGCACGACTGCGCTCTCTACGCCGCGGTGTGCAACCGCTAACAAATCTTTACCCAACCAGTCGACATCAACGATGTGTTGCTGCGCGTCTGGAGTCAGTTGCGCGAAGCTACCTTTATCGACGTCGGCAAGCATAAGCACACCATCAGAGGTGTCGTGAATGTCAGTGCCACCTAAAAACGCGATGTAGTCGCCCTTGTCAGATAGCTCAAATGTCCCCAATTTGCCCGGCACGTCAATGCGCGTTTTAACGTCGCTGGAATTCACATCCATCACAACGAGGTCGCGCAGCATGTAATAATCATCAATTAAGTTGGTTGGAGCAACTGCGGCAACAATCGTCGAGCCGTCGCTGGATAAGTCAAAGCTACTGACCTCGCCGTCGCCTAACACTTTGACGGGTTTAGCATCTTCAGTGGAGAGATCCACTGACCATAAGCTGGCAAGACGAGTGTCTTCTTCGTAGGCTCTAGCTTTAAATCCTTTTTTGCTTAAGTCTTCTTTATCGTACTTGGGCTTGGCAACGAAGTACAACGTGTTGCCGTCATTTGAAACTGCGTAATCACCAATGCTGGTTTCGTAGGAATATTGTTTTTGAGCCTCACCACCGCTCATTGAGATTGCATACAGTGAAGTATGCTTGTCGTCGTCACGCTTGCTGCGAAAATAAAGTGTTTTACCGTCAGCACTGAAAGACAGGCCTGAAACGCTGCCTTTGCCGGTGACAAAAGCGACCGGTTTGCTATTTTTGCCGATCACGTAAAGGTGCGTATCAGCACTTCCGTCTTCATCGCCGGCCACCATGTCGCGCGGCTGCGTTAGCGTATAGGCTGTGCGCTCACCGTCAGAGGATACGGTCACATTGCCAGCGTTGTGCAATTGGGGTAGGTGCTCAATTTCAAAGGTCGCTGCGTTCACTGTTCCGGTCGTCGCTAGCATCACTGAGCCAGCTAAAATAGACTGGTGGAAAGGCTTTTTAAGCATAAACGTTTCTCCATCGTTTTTTGTTTTTCATTCACAGAGTTCTACACGATAGAGGATTAAAAACTGTTCATCGATGTTTTTAGCCTGTTTTTTTCTAACGCGAGCGTGGTTGAAAGTTGACAGTGACGCGTAAACAACGCGATTCTTATGTGGGAAAACATCGACATCAGCAGCGCTACTCAGCGTTGGCGAACAATGAAGAGGGGTATCTTCAGTGATTAATTTCTTTAAGTACATGCTCAGAGATACTTGGCAGTTAATGGCTTTTTTCACAATCGCGCTCGCCGGTTGGGGGTTTATTGAGCTTGCTGCGTTGGTTACTGCAGAAACGACCTTGACGATAGATAATCGCGTTGTGCTGATGTTTAGGAATGAATACGACTTATCCGACCCCCTCGGACCACACTGGGTGGAAGAGTTGATGCGCGACATTACAGCGTTGGGTGGCGTTGGCATTCTGGTATTGGTCACACTGGCGTCAACCCTTGCGCTTGTGCTGGTACGTAAACCTAAAGCAGCCGCAATGGTAATCATAGGCATTGCCACCGGCATGGCATTGAGTTTTTCACTGAAGTACGGGTTTAGCCGCCCTCGACCCGAATTGGTTCCGCACGGAAGTTACGTTTACACCAGTAGCTTTCCGAGCGGTCACGCCATGATGTCAGCGCTTGTTTATTTTACCATTGCGGGTTTGTTGGCTGTACAACAGACCGCTCGGCGGATGCGAACGTTCTGTTTTGCAATTGCTGCCCTACTGACGATTTCCATCGGCATCAGTCGAGTTTACTTAGGGGTGCACTATCCGTCAGATGTCGTCGCTGGCTGGTTAGTTGGTTGTGCTTGGGCGCTACTCATCTACATTATTTACCGTTGGCGACAGCTAAAGAAGCTGCGGAAATTGGTCAATCCGCAGGCCCTGAGTCTTGAGATTGGAAAGCACCGCTAGCAGCAACGTTACCACGTTGCTTTTTCCGAACTTTGATATAGCCGCCAGACAAAGCCTAAACCAACACTGTAGGTTATCTCTTCTTCAAACAATGGGCTGCTTTCATTGGCTGAACCTTGATGGAACTGGACTGAGCCACCCACAAAGCCGCGAATTTTAGGGTGAATCGGAAACGACACACCGACGGACACTTCTGTGCCGAGATACCCTGATTGTGCATCGTAGGCAGGTCGTGTAGCGGTGACAAAAGGTTCATCAACTTGATAAAAATAATCGTGCAATCGCTCGGTCGCAAAAATCGCACTTAACGACACGTTGAGTCCGGTATCTTTGAAGAGTACGCCTCGTTGCTGATAGGTCAGCGCGGGCTCGACAAGAAAGCCGCGATCATCCAATGATGAAAAGTCAGTAGAAAAGACCGCTATGGTTTGCAGGCGGGCGTTTAAGCGACCGTTGCCACCGTCGGCAAAACGAAAGTCTTTCACGCGATATATGAGTTGCGACCCAATCTCGAACAGAAAATCCAGCTCAGGCATTCCTGCACGAGCGGAATTATCATCGGTATCCGCTGCAAAAGCGCCACCGAAAGACAGGTCAAGCTCGAAATCACTGTCTTCTAACACCACAGCACGAGCACCGTTACCGCCACCAACACGAAAAACGTCGCCACGGTAAACCACATAAGGGCTAGCCAGTGCAATCGAATTACGCTCGCTTGATGCGGGGTAGTTAGGCACTTCGATAAAGCCACCGCCCACACCGAACTCCCATAAGGGCTGCGCTTCATCAAGGGCTTCGAAACCAGTCAAGCTGCGGTCGGGAGACTCCTCTGGAGTTGATTCGGCGGTGTTTGCAACGACATCGCTGCTGGCGCACAAACAGGCCAAGAGCATCGTGAGATAAACAATAGTTTTGACAGGCATTACGCCGTTCCTAGCATAAAATCAATTAGAATGTGTTAAGTGTACGCCCGAAGATGACAAAAGGATGAACAATCACGAACAAAGTGGTTTCTTGGGCGTTGAGATTGACAGTCTCCGTCAATAGCCCGATTTTCTCGATGAATAGCGCGTACGAGAATGATCATCACGTTACGCTAACGCGTAATACTCACACTCATTCAATCGCGGGGAATTATCGTGCGGCTGCAGAATTCGTCTTTTACTCACTATGCTGCCTTTATCATCAGTGTGCTTGTTTTTACGTCATCAACAGCCTCGGCTCAATGGAGCGGGGACAGTGCAGCGGCAGTGCTGGTTGAGCCCGTGACGTTTGAGACCATTGAAACTAAAGTCGAAGCGGTGGGTACGGCGGAGGCGCTAAAGTCAGTGGTACTATTTCCGGCAGTAGCCGATCGCGTCATTGCCGTTAATTTCGCTCCCGGTCAATCTGTCAAGCAAGGGGACGTGCTGTTGGCACTGGATGCTCGGCGGCAGAAAGTCGCGTTAGCACGTGCTGAAATTGAGCTTGCTGATACGCAGCGTACTTACCAGCGTCTTAAAGACAGCCTCAACGAAGGTGCAGTGGCGCAAAGCGCGTTAGATGATGCCAAGACACTGCGAGACCTAGCCCAAGTTGCATTGAATGAAGCGAAAGCAGATTTGGAAGACCGGTTTTTGATTGCCCCTTTTGACGGCGTTGTTGGCCTCACCGATGTTGAAGTTGGCGATAGGATCACGGTACAAACCGCTGTGACAACGATTGACCAGCGCGACAAGATGCTGGTTAATTTCAGAGCCCCCGAATCTGCGCTGCAAGTGTTGCTGAACAAGCCTGCAGTCACGCTTCAGCCATGGTCGAACCGCGCCAAAACTATCAGTGCATCAATCGCAGAGGTTGATTCTCGCATTAACGATGCAGACCGCACACTACGCGCCCGGGCCTTACTGGACAATCAGCATGATAACTATCGGCCCGGCATGAGTTTTCGGGTGAGTTTAACTCTGTTAGGTGAGCGCTATGCTGCAATCCCTGAAGCCGCCTTATTATGGGGGGCAGCGGGTGCTTACGTGTGGAAATCCGTTGATGGCAAAGCGACAAAGGTGCCGGTTGAAGTCAAGCAGCGTTTGCGCGGACGAATTTTGGTGGATGGCGATTTGGCCGAGGGTGAAACCTTAATCGCAGAAGGCGTGCAGCGTTTACGCTCGGGACAAGCGGTTACCTTCGATGGCGCGCAATTGGCGATTAAGCAGACAACCAGCGGGGCACAAGGATGAAGTCTGCACCTGTGTTAGGTGATTTGCCGTCGCTGTCTATTCGCCGCCCGGCGCTGATCATTGTGGTGAATTTGCTGATTATCATCGCGGGTTTTGCTGCGGTGAATGGATTAGAGGTGCGAGAGTTACCGGATGTCGACCGACCTATCGTCACCGTCAGTGCAAGTTATCCCGGCGGGTCACCCGAAACAGTAGATGCGGAAATCACAAGTCGTTTGGAAGGCGCTGTAGCGCGAGTGAGTGGAGTAAAATCTATTCGCGCTCAGAGTGAGGAAGGGTCATCCCGTATACGTGTGGAGTTTCGTCCCGGCATTGATTTAGAAGATGCGGCCAATGAAACACGAGAGTCCATCAGTCGCGTTCAACGAGAGCTACCCGACGGGGTTGAGCAATTGTCGATTATCAAGGCGGATAACGATGCGCAGTCGGTAGTGAATATCGCAGTGGCAAGCGACTCACTGACTTTAGAGAGCTTAACCGAACGCGTTGAAACCGACCTTGCCCCGTTATTTTTGAGCATTCCGGGTGTTGCGGATGTGCGTTTAGATGGTGACCGAGAGCGCGTGTTGCGTGTCAGTGTCGATCCGCTGCGCCTCACCAGTTTTGGGCTGTCGATGACCGACGTTGCAAACGCACTGTCACTGGCTCCGTTTGATGTTCCTGCGGGTAGTTTGCGCTCCAGCGACCAGCAATTAATTGTTCGAGCCGATGCGACATCGGTCACCGCGGCAGATGTTGAAGATATTGTCGTGCGCGGAGAAACCCGTATTGGCGATGTAGCAAACGTGTATTTTGGGCCGGCCGATCCGCGCAGCTATGTGCGCTTAAACGGCGTCCCTGTCATCGGTGTGGGTATCATTCGACAAGCGAAATCAAACACCATAGAAATATCCGATGAAGTGTTAACTATGGTTGAGTCGCTGGATACACGTTTTCCGGATATGACGCTCACCGTTACTTCAGATGATGCTGAGTTTATTCGTGACTCGGTTCAGGAAGTGATGATTTCACTGTCGCTGACAGTGCTTTTGGTTATTCTCACGTTGTGGGTATTTATCGGGTCTTTGCGCAGTACATTCATTCCGGCATTTTCAATCCCGGTATCGCTTATTGGTGCACTCGGCGTGATGTGGGCGTTGGGATTCTCAATCAATATTCTCACCTTACTTGCGCTGGTGCTTGCTACGGGGCTGATTGTAGATGATGCTATTGTTGTCTCAGAGAATATTCAACGCCGCCGCTCAATGGGCTTGGGCCCGCGTGCGGCGGCTGTGCTAGGCACCCGCGAGGTCTTTTTTGCCGTTGTGGCAACCACGGCGGTATTGGCGGCGGTATTTATTCCCATCGCTTTTTTACCGTCCACAGCGGGGCGTTTATTTCGTGAGTTTGGCGGCGTGCTCGCCGGTGCGGTGATTATTTCATCGTTTGTTGCTTTGTCATTGGTCCCTGCCCTGACGGCTCGACTGCCACTGAAAACTAAACGCACCGGGGTGTTCGATAAAACCTTCGCCGCATTTGGGCGATTTTGTCTGCGTTTTTACCATCGTTCATTGTCCATGGCGCTTCGGTATGCATGGCTGGTGGTTGTTCTCAGCTTACTCGCTGCTGGCGGGGCGGGTTGGTTGTACAAACAGATTGATAACGAATTACTCCCCCCAGAAGATCGCGGTTCGGTACGTGTCTTTGCCCGCGGGCCTGATGGTGTCGGCATTAACTTCATGGACCGCCAAGCCCTGCAAATGGAACAACAACTGATGCCCTTTGTGGATTCTGGTGCGGTAGAAAGTATCTATACGATAGTCGGCCGATGGGACCCAAACATCGTATTTATCACCGTCCCATTAGCGCATTGGGATGATCGTGATACGAGCCAGCAAGACATGATTGAACAGTTACGTCCGGCGCTGGATGGGATTCCGGGCGCTCCGGGCCGAGCATTTGGCTCTAACAGTCTGAATTTACGTGGTCAGGGCGGCGGGCTCGAACTGGCGCTGACAGGCTCAGATTACGCAACAATCTATGCGGCAGCACAAGATTTCAGCGCGCTAATTGAAGGTGAGCTGCCTGAGCTGGGTAGCGTTCGTATTTCTTACCAACCCACTCAGCCACAACTTCGTGTCAATATCGACAGACGCCGCGCGGAAGAGTTGGGCGTGCCGTTTAGCGATATCAGTCGTACGTTGCGAGCCGCGATTAATGGTGATGATATCGCTGATCTTAACGTGGGCGACCAATCCATTCCTATCATTTTACAGTCAAGCAACCGAGGTACGAGTGCGCCAGCCGATCTTACCAATCTCTTTGTTGCCTCAAATGAGGGGAGTTTAGTGCCGCTGTCTAGCATCGCGTATTTAAGTGAGGAGGGCGTCGCAGCCGAGCTTGAACGTCACGCCCAGCGTCGCGCCATCGAACTGGAAATGGAGTTGCCTGAAGGCGTAACTATCCAAACGGCGGTAGAATCGCTGCGTGCACTTGCGCAACAGTCGCTACCCGATGGTATCGGGCTCGTGTTTTTAGGTGAGGCACAAACGTTTGAAGAGACTTCTCAGCAAGTTATGCTGACCTATGTCCTGGCGTTTGTGATTGTATTGTTGGTGTTGGCAGCCCAGTTTGAAAGCGTCAATAGCGCGGTAGTTGTCATGCTGACAGTTCCTTTTGGTATTGCGGCAGCAATTTATGCGCTATTTCTAACCGGTACGTCTATCAACGTGTATTCGCAAATTGGATTGGTGATGCTTATCGGTTTGCTGGCGAAAAATTCCATTTTGCTGGTGGAATTTGCCGACCAATTACGCGACCGCGGCGAATCCGTGTATGACGCCGTTGTGAAAGCCGGTGAAGTTCGTTTGCGTCCGATTATGATGACGTTAATGTCGACTATTTTAGGTGGTTTACCCCTTATTCTGTCTACGGGGGCAGGCGCTGAATCACGCAACGCGATTGGCTGGGTAGTTTTTGGTGGGTTGGGCTTTGCTGTGGTATTTACCTTGTACCTAACACCAGTGCTTTATCTTGCCTTGGCGCGCTTTAGCAAACCTCGTGCGAACGAGGAGCGCCAACTGGAAAAAGAATTAGAAGACGCTTCTACGACGCATTAATCCTCAGCAGGCTTTGCGCCTGCTGTAGGCAGCGTTGGTGAATAACCCTCGGGTGGCTGTATGGCCTTTGCCAGTGAGCGTAACAAAATGCGCTCAATGTCGCGCTTTAACCCTTCAAAAAAGGCATTCTTCTCGACAAACACAGTATCGAGAATGACGGGCTCTCCCGCCTGATACTCCGTCAAACGCTGTTCAAACTCCTCTAGCAGAGAGGCCTTTCTGGTTTCATCCAACTCGGCCTGTGCTAACAAGGTAATCGCTTGTTCCTGAGCCGCGACCGCTTGCGTGTAGTCGCCAGCAGCAGCATGTGCTGCGGCTAGTGTGTCAATATAGGTGTAACGTTCAGCGTGTTCAGGATCATTAACGACTGAAGAAGCCAGTGACACTGCGTAATCAGGCTCAGTGAGCGGATTTCTATCGAGCGTCGCTAAAAACCATGCTGCGTTGTTGGTGGTTACTGGGAAGTTTGCGTTCGCATATTGCGCGAGCAGTTCACGTGCTTTATCAATATTTTTCCGGGTACCGAAGCCGTTAACATACACAGTGACCATTTCAAAGGTGTTCACATAGGCTTGTGTTTGTTCAAAAGCATTTTCAAGCAGCCATGCCTGATTGGCATCACGCGGCAGAAGGTTCAGCTCAAGATAATATAGCGTGGCTAAATACGCTTGCGCACTGGCGACACGAATATTCGCAAGCTCACGTATTTGACGTTCGGCTTTGAGCTTGTCTTCATCGGATTCGCCCAACAAAAACAGCACAATACTGCTTAACAGTTGTAGATTCCTATCGCGGTACGCTTGATGCTGTAGCCAGTCAAAGGCCGCTTGCCAGTCCTGAAACTCACCATCTTGGGTGTAGGCCCAGGCAATTTTTTTCTGTGCTGCAAATGAACCCTCTTCGGCAGCGGCTTGGCAGGTAGTGAAAGCATCTGTTGGCTGCGCAGAGGTCACTTCGTTGCAGCGCAATAGGCGTTCATCAAACGTGACGACTTTGGTTGGCGTTTGCACAGTCTCTTCGGTGTTTTGAAAAAAGTGCGAATAAAAAACCGAACCAATAATGACGATCATTATCAGCCAGATAATTCGAGAACCAAGGGTCATATTACTGTTCAATCCTGCCTGTGAATGCAGCCTTGAGTATGCGTCAAGCGCCGCATAACTTCAATCCATGTCGCTTTTGCTGCAACAAACAATGTCGCAGCAATCCTACTTTACACAAGGACGTTGTTGACGATTGCGCATGACGTTATCGCCATGCGCGCAGGGTATGTCCTTTGAAACCGTAAAACCAAATGAAGACGTAGCAGGGAACGAGCATCCAATACGCGGCTTGGCCCCCTATGGATTCAGCGAGACCTCCATAAATCAGCGGTAAAATTGCGCCACCGGCGATGCCCATGATCAATAACGCGGAACCTCTGGCTGTCAGTTTGCCTAAGCCATGTAAAGCCAGTGGCCATACTGCTGGCCAGACAATCGCGTTGGCAAAACCAAGCAGTGCAATGTAGGTAATGGTATCGGGTAACGTGGCGATGCCCGTCCATCCCCACACAAACTCAGACACCAAAGTCGACTCTGCGGATGAAAACACCACCAGAAGCGAAAGAATAATACCTAATAATGCTGATCCAGTGAGTGCCTGTGACTGTGATAGCAGCCGAGGGATAACCAATAAACCAACGATATAGCCAATCACCATGAACATCATTGTGTAGGAAGTGAGTGTGGTTGCGTTGGCAACGCCCAACTGAGACCCGAAAAGGCCGATGGTGTCACCGGCAATCACTTCTACGCCGACATAAATGAACAAGGTCATTACGCCGAGGATAAGTTGCGGGAATGCAAGAATTGACCGAGAATCGCCAGACTCAGCGTCTTCACTGAGATCGAGTTCGGGTAGCTTAGACACTTTTAATAGCCCACCAAGCAGGATCAGGCCAATCGCCATACCAAGATAGGGCGAGACTAAACCATCGGCCAAGGCACTGACCTGCTGCGCACGCTCAGCCTCGCCCATCTGTGCAACCGACTGAGCGGTAATTCCGGCGAAATCACCCAACACGAGTGCCGTAAATACGATAGGCGCGATCACACCAGCCGCCTTATTGAGCAAGCCCATAATCGAGATCCGCACGGCTGCTGTATCATGAGGGCCAATTTTAACGACATAGGGATTGGAGGCAGTTTGCAGAATGGTGAGCCCCGTACCCACCACAAATTGGGCAAACAGGAACAGCGCAAACGTTTGTCCGTAAGCGGCAGGTATAAACAGCAGGCAACCTGCTGAGATGATCAACAAGCCAAGCACCATCGCATTTTTGTAGCCGGTTTTGTCAAGAACCCATGACATGGGCAGCGCCATCACCGTATAGGCGATATAGAATGAAAAGGCGACCAGCAAAGCCTGAAACTCGGTGAGATCGCACACAATTTGTAAAAAAGGAATGAGCGCGCCATTAAGCCAGGTTATGAAGCCAAAGATGAAAAACAATGTGCCAATAATGACCATGGGCATAACTGCACTATTGCGAGGTGATGATGTGAGGTGCGACGTGTCTGTTGTCATAATGATGCCTTTGTAATGGTTGGCGAAACGACCTTGCCATATTGAACAACCTGTTCAATATCGAGCTGTTCATTTAACGAGAGAATATTCGCTTGGTAGCTAATATCAATTTTACCCATAACGTGATTGAGGCCGAGCAAAGTCGCTGGCGTCAGTGTCGCCATTTGAATCGCATCGGTGAGTGGCGTGGCACATAAACTAACGGTGTTCTTGACTGCATCGCGCATCGTCAGGCAGGAACCCGCCAAAGTGCCATCAGGTGTGGTTAATTTATCGTTGTCGCGGCGTATCTCTGTGTCAAAGAATGGCATGTGTGATTCTGAGGTTGCCGCCAGCGCCATCGCATCTGTTACCAATGCTATTTTATTCACACCCTTGGCACGGATTGCAACTCGACAGCAGGTTTGACTGACATGATGTCCATCGACGATAAGACCGGCAAACGATTGTTCGCTCGCCAATGCGGTGCCGACCATGCCGGGTTCACGAGACTGCATCGGCGACATCGCATTGTATAAATGAGTAAAGCCAACCGCGCCAGCATCCAAGGCGGCTTCCACGTCATTGGCCGGCGCGTTGGAATGGCCTAAAAATACCACGATACCGTCTTGTGTCATTTCGCGTATGATTTGGGGGGCAACTTGTTCCGGTGCAACGGTCACCATGACTTTGCCTAAATTAGACTGGCGCAATAATGCCAGCTCTTGCTCAACGGGGCGGCGCAAGTGATGGGCTGAATGAACACCCTTGCGCGCTTCACTCAGCCAAGGGCCCTCAAAATGAGCACCCACAATCCCCAGAGACAGGTCGCGGCGCGCTTCAGCAATACCGTCAGCGGCCAGTTGCATGGTTTCAAAGCAGTCGGTGATCAGTGTGGGTAACATCGCGGTTGTACCATACTGCTGATGAGCTTTGAAAATACGGCTGACACCTTCAGCCGAGGGCATTTGGTTAAGCAGAACACCGCCTCCCCCATTAACCTGAATGTCAATGTAACCGGGTACTGCCATGTTGCCTTGAAAAGACGGGGAGTCACCTGCTTGAGTCGGATGAATATCAGCGATTTTACCGTCTTTTACGCTAATCGTGTGGTCGTATAACCAGCCGAGTGGTGTGTGAATTTTTTTAAAGGCAAGCTTCATCGGGTTTCCGTTACTTTTTTAAGTCCAACGGGCTCATCAGGGTCGAGGCCACGCGCTATTGCAATATGTTCGATATCAAGATAGAAGCGCTGCATGATCAGCAGTGGGTGAAGTCTGGGATGTAATTCCTTATCAACTGACATGGAAAGCACTTTGCCGCCGCGCTGCGCTACATTGACGATTTGATCATTGTGTGACGATAGACTCTCATCGTCTACTGCAATATTTAACACACACAGTTTTTTATGTACCAAAGTAACCGGCCCATGTAAAAACTCAGCACTGCTAAATGCTTCGGCATGAATGCCGAGAACTTCCTTCAATTTTAGGGCAACTTCTCGTGCTATCGCGTAGCCAAAGCCTCGACCTAGTACAACACAATGAGTTACACCGGCTAAATCGTCCGACAGCAATCGGGCTGCCTGTTGTTGAACCGTTCGCAAAGTGCTAGGTAGTAGGGCAAGTGCATCCTGTAAGGTGCCATCCTGCTGCCACATGGCATATAACTGACATAAGCTGGAGAGTGTCGCAAGGTAACTTTTGGTGGCCGCAACCGCTTTCTCTTCACCCGCGTGCAGCGGCACAACTTGATCAACCAGTTCAGCCAGTGGCGAGCTGGTATCATTCACCAGCGCGACCGTGTAGGCTCCACCTTGTTTAGCCAGCCGAGTCTGGTGCAATATATCAGGGCTTTTACCGGACTGTGAAACCGCAATGGCTAAACATCCGTCTAGCTTTAAGGTTGAATTGAACACGCCTGCTACCGACGGCGCAGCGGCAATAACTGGAATGCCACAACCCACTTCAAATAAATATTTAGCAAACACGCCTGCATGATCGGAAGTGCCGCGGCCAATCATCATAATGGTGCGCGGTGGTGACTCGCGTAGTTCTTCGCAAAGTGTATCGAATAGTGCTTGGTTCTGACGAAGTTGTGTTTCAATGACGTCTGCACTTTGGCGCGCTTCAATGGCCATGAGGCTAGAGGATGTCATACTGATTTTTCCTTCATGTTGTGTTGCTTAGTCTGGTAGAAATAAGCGCCCCATTCCGGGCCCTTGCGTGCTGCGACGATTCGTTCACGAACCGAGCTTGATAGCCAGCGCGAGATCGGTTGGGCAACACCTCCCACCAGCACTAGATCCCCATCGCTTTGACTGATAGCTTCCTGCGCAATGGTCGACAGGTAGTCTGCCCCATCACGCACAATTTTGAGCGCTTGCGGATCGCCATCAATAGCGCACTGTAAAACAAGCGGTGCGAGTTGCGCGAATGTTGAAGGCATGGCGCTATTGAAGCGCTCAACCAGCGCCAGCGGCGAGTGAGTGGCGAAACGTTTACACACTTGTTCGCTGAGCACATTTAAGGGCGCGGCCTTATCCAAGGTTTCAAGCGTAAGTGTAAGTGCTTGCTTACCTAGCCATGCTCCGCTGCCTTTATCGCCCAATAAGAATCCGTGTCCGCCGATCTGCGTCAAGGTCTCATCTTTTAGTGCCGCCGCACAGGAACCTGTGCCAACAATTAATACGGCCCCATCTGCACCCGCATGTGCGCCAAGAAGCGCGGTATGCAAATCAGAAGTAAAACTAAAACATTTAAACGGATGCCGCCACTCATTTAGTTGCAGCCGTGCTTCTGATAAATTCGCGCCAGCAAGGCCGGCGCTAACGTGCAAGTCCTCACAGTGCAGCGAGCTGCCTGCGTCTGAATTTTGGATGGCATCGTGCACGGCGTCGACCATCGCGTGAAGCGCCCGGATACCGTAGCGGGCAACGTTGGCTGGGCCAGCCAGCCCGGTGCCCACCACCTGTTGTTTGTGATTGAACATAACGGCGCGGCATTTAGTGCCTCCACCATCAATGCCGACATAGTAAGGTTGTTGATCTTGTTTCATTGCAACACTCATTTAGCAGCGTCCATGTGCGGAAGACAAGCACGAGACGGCACTGACGCGTGTGGAGTCCGGTAAGCGAGTTCGAAACTTATCGCCGGTTTCTAATGTAGTGGTGGCTTTGACTGGTTGCCACGTCGATTTTGCGCGTTGATATTCGATAATCAAATCTGGGTATAGCGAATTCACTTGAACACCTTCGGGTGTTTTGAATACGCCCGGCGGCGGTAAGCGAAAATTAATTCCCAGTTGTTCAAGTTGCGGTAAATGGTAACGAACAACTTGGGCGGCGAAGTTTCGCCATGCGCTTCGCTGAGCGGATGTGACAGCACTGAGCTTATCTGCGGCGGTTTCGGCAGTGATTTGCTGTGCAGCGTCGGTCCAGGCGGGTTTGTGCCACGCGCGCTCAGCCAATGCATAAAGGCGAGGATAAACCATATAACCCAGCGACTCAGGCGTGCGCACAACCTCACTCCACAACTGGCCTTGTATGCCATGAGGCGCTGTTGTTGCCTGCTTTCCCGTGCTTACCGCTGACGGGTTCTCCGGCGTTTCGAAGGGATGACCCATGCGGTTTTTCCATAACCAGCGATGCACTGACAAAGCCTCTGGTGTAAATTGGAAGACTTTAAACGTGTCGGTGTTTTTCGACGCCCAATAGTAACCAGGCTCCAGCGGATGGTTTGCATACGGAAAATCGAAGTAAAGTACGTCAGGGAACGCATACACTATTTTTGCCGGTGACTCGACCCAGTCCTGTGCAGTTTGATCACCTCCAGAGGCGAGTGTTTGCCAAAAGGTGACCAGCATATTGTCACTACGCTGTTCCGCCGGAACGGTGCTCATACCGTCACTCCAGCCGGCAAGCGTCAAACCTTTATCCTGCGTCATCAAGTACACCCGGCGAACAAACAAACCAAGGATGTCGTGAACATCTTTTTGACTAAGTTCCCGTTCAAACGCCTTGCGGCAGGCGGGTGATTCAACCCAGGCGCCAGCGGTCTCATCTGCGCCCATATGGAATGTTTTCAGCGTCACGCCAGCGCGATGATGAGTGTCGATTAATGAGTCGAGTACGGTATCAACAAAGGCATAACTCCGCTCAATACACGGGTTCATGGTGTTGTCGTTGTAATACTGAATTGAGCTATATTCTGTGGTGTCCGCAGAATCAGTCAGGCGCAGGTCAACGTAATCAGTTTCAGCATTGTGTTGATGCGCGTCATAACGTGCCTGCATGCTCATGATAGCAGCACGCGAGTGCCCGGGCATGTCGAAGGAGGGGATCACCTCGACATGTCGAGATGCGGCATACTGCAACAGCTCAATGTAATCTTGCTGAGAGAGAAAACCGTTTACACTGGTGTCTCTTGATGGGCCCGCACCCAACTGCGGTTGTAGGCACTGGCTTTCATCAGCACAGCGGAAACCACCGATTTCAGTGAGTTCAGGTAGTTCAGGAATCGCCACTCGCCATCCTTCATCATCAGCAAAATGCAGGTGAAGCTTGTTGAGTTTGCCGCGGTACATCTCATTGACCACATCGAATATGGCTTGTTTGCCCGGAAAGTTTCGCGCGATATCGAGGTGCATTCCACGATACTCGTAGGCAGGGCCATCTTCAATTTGTCCGATGGGGAGTGTTGCCGTTTCAGAATCGTATAATTGCACCAAGCTTAACAGCGCATAATCGCTACCCACATTATCCCCACTGTGTATCACAATACGGTCCTGCTCAATACTTAAACGGTAGTGACCCGACGGCAGTGATGTTGATTGAAATTGAAGTCGCAAACCGTTATCAGACAGGGTGAGTTGGGCTTGTTTCATAAACGCTTTGGCAGCGCCTAAACCACGGGCAGAGACTTCATCCTCCAGTGTGATACCGTTTGGAAGCGTAACTCGCTGGCCGGTGAATACGCTGCTCAGCGGCTGCGGGATGATTCGGGGGCTATCAGGATGAGCAATGTCGGCTTGGTCAGGCTGCACTATGCGTTGATAATGCGTATAGAGCCATTCAGCATTGGCAATGGGTAATACATCATTCGGCCCCCGTTTGAATTGATCAGCGCTGTTCCAATGACCTGCATGAGATGCATAATTGACTCCCGTTGATGGGTCAACCACTGCTGCGGTGCTACTCACCAAAACGGCTTCAAGGCCTTTGGCAGTGACATACATATTGGGCACGACATCGCTTCGCGAAGCATGCCAAAAGGGGATATACAGGGTACCTGTAATGGTTTGACCCGCAATCATATCTTGATTGATGCGCAGCCGGTGTAAGTCGCCATTAACGTGTTCCACCGTAAAATGCTCTGCATCAACGCCGGCGATGGGTGACAGATGGCTGAAAATTAATTGCCAATGTGTGGATATAGGTTGCTCGAAGGTGATCGTCAACTCAGCACTGAAACACTCGCCGAGTGAATAGCGTGCGCAGTCTGAGGTTTCAAAGTTGCTCTGAACTTGATAACTGACCTCAAGGGTCTCAGCCAAAGAAGCCAATTTTTCCTGACTGAGATGATCAGCGACTGATCCTGTAGAAAAGAGCGCGATACAAATCGCGAGCATAACGTTACGCATAGCCTGGCATCCTTCGAAAACGAATAAATTTTGATAGCGCTGTCATCTAATGTGTAGCGGGCGCCTCTTTTAAGGGGCCATGCTTAACGTGAGTTTCAGGTTCGTGCGAACGAATGTAAACCCATAACTCTGCAAATATTGACAACGCTGTCATCAAAATAACTTTACAACACCGGTGTACTTCATGCAAACTTTTATTAACAATTCGTTTTTAGTCTGATTAGATAAGCACTTAGCTTGTTAGCATCTGGCTCTTGGTTCTTTACTATTAGGTTTTCACTACTCATTATGTCCAGCGTTATTCAGCCAAGGAAATCCGTTTGAAGACAACAATTAAAGACGTCGCAAAGCTTGCTGGCGTTTCTTTCAAAACGGTATCGCGCGTTATTAATAACGAACCTTCCGTCAAATTAGAGACTATCGAAAAGGTCAATCAGGCCATTGCGCAGTTGCAGTATCAGCCGAATACAGCTGCTCGCAATCTGGCGGGCACAAAAAGCTATGCGATTGGTTATGTGTACGATAACCCGAATGCTTACTACATCATTAATATGCAAAATGGCATACTCAAAGCCTGTCAGGAAAAAGGCTATGAACTCATCATTCACCCCTGTAATGCCCAAAGCCTGTCAGTCACCGAAGAGCTGATGCGCATGAGTCAACGCTCTCAGTTGGCAGGGTTAGTGCTTTCTCCACCACTATCTGAAATGGCACCGGTCATGGATGCATTAGATGCAGTGAGTATTCCTTATGTGAGAATCGTTTCTGGCAGTGCAACGAAGCGAAATCATCGCCCTTGTGTCTTTGTTCATGATAGAGACGCGGCGCGTAATATTGTGGCGCACATGGTGTCGTTAGGGCACAAGCGCATCGGCTTTATCTCTGGAGACAAGGGGCACCGCTCAACCGAAGAACGAAAACAAGGTTTTCGTGAGGCATTGGCCGAAAGCGGTATCGCTTACGACACCAAGTTGGAGATTGATGGGACTTACTCTTTCGAAAGTGGCGTAAAAGGACTGAATAAGCTTTTTGAAAGTGAGCACCCACCAACCGCTATTTTCGCGTGTAACGATGAGATTGCCTCGGGTGCGCTGTTTGCGGCGCGATTAAATGGTATCGACGTGCCGAGTCAACTGGCCATCGCGGGGTTTGAAAACAGCCCCTTCTCGCGGCAAACTTGGCCTAAGCTTACCACTGCCGCACAGCCTACTGATCAAATTGCGCGCCAAGCGGCAGAGCTTCTGATCAGTGAAATTCAAAAAGAACGCTCAGGTAAGCAGCGTTCAGAGCCCGTTTCTCACGTGCATTTCCATCCTGAATTAGTTGTACGCGAGTCAACATTCTTGCCGGAGTAAATGTATGCAACCTATCCAATCGCTGGTGATTGTTGGTGGTGGCACGGCCGGTTGGCTAGCCGCTGCTTACATGGCAAAAATGTTGCCGCAAAAGCGGCAGCAGCCGGTTGCAATCACCCTGATTGAGTCACCGGACATACACACCGTCGGTGTAGGCGAGGGTACGTGGCCAACAATGCGCAAAACGTTGTCGCAAATAGGCATTTCAGAAACGTGTTTTATGCGCGAGTGCTGCGCCACCTTTAAACAAGCTTCTAAGTTTGTCAACTGGGGAGGAAATAACGAGTTTTACTATCACTTATTCGATGCCCCCTCCCTTAATTGGCCTCTCAACCCGGTGCCGCATTGGTTAGCTCAATCGCAATCACAAAATGCCAGTTCCTATGCCGATGCAGTCTCTCTGCAGCAGCAAGCCTGTGAGCTGAACTTAGCGCCGAAAATGATCACGACGTCAGAATATGAAGGACTACTTCACTACGCTTACCATGTAGACGCCGGAAAATTTGCGCAATTGCTGCGAGATGTCGCAGTGGATGAGCTCGGTGTTACGCACTTCAAAGCGAATGTGGTTGAGGTAACGTTGAGCGATCACGGTGATATCGCCGTTCTGCAAACCGACAAGGCGGGCTTGGTTAAGGGTGATTTGTTTATCGATTGCACGGGTTTTGCCTCACGACTGCTAGGCGGCGCGTTGAACGTGCCTTTCATTGACTATGACAACATTTTACTCACAGACCGTGCGGTTGCCATTCAGGTTCCCTATGAAACCCCGGAAGATCCTATCAAGCCTTACACGCAGTCGACGGCACAAGACAGTGGCTGGATTTGGGACATCGGACTCACACACCGCAGAGGGACCGGCTACGTGTACAGCTCGGCTCATTGTACGGATGACGAAGCACAAGATACATTGCGCAGCTACTTAGGAAAATCCGCTGATGGGCTTGACGCTCGGGTGTTACCGATCCGCAGCGGCAGGAGAGAACGTGTATTTGCCAAAAATTGCCTGGGCATAGGGCTGTCCGCCGCCTTTATGGAGCCACTGGAAGCCAGCGCGATTTTTTTGATCGAAGCGTCCTGTTATATGTTGGCCGACATGTTTCCGGCCTCGCGAGAGGAAGTGGATTACACCGCAGCGCAATTCAATCAGTCATTTGCCTATCGATGGGACAAAGTCGTTGAATTCATTAAGCTCCACTATGTGCTATCGGAACGGAATGACTCACCGTTCTGGCGGGCCAACAAAGACCCTGCAACCTGGCCGAAAGGATTGGCTGAAAAGCTTATGCGTTGGAAAACAACACCACCCAGCCAGTATGAATTCAGCCACGCATTCGAGCCTTTTACTCGCGAGAGTTATGAATTTATTCTGTATGGCATGCAGTCTCGACATGCGTTAACAACACAGGCTAAACACTATGGCTTGCAAAGTTCAATCGCTGACGAAGCCTTTGCTGCGATAGCTCAACGTAAACATAATTTGAGTCAGCGGTTGGTCTCCCACAGGCAGCTACTCGAACGATTATCTCGCAGTCATTTCCCGCAATCTGTATAACGGACGATTGACTTATCGAGCGTCGGGGAATTGTTGTGCTAGCGCATGATAGTGTGCTTGCGCTGCGGCTGTGCCGTCGTTACCTTCACCCTGCAATAACGGTTCGCTGGCGTAGCCTGTACCAGCCAGTAGGCAATACCAACTCGGGCGTAAATAGGCCAGCTCAGCCGAATGCTCTGCTAATATGGGCTCGATCGGTTGTTTGGAGCGCCAAGCGGTTAATATTGCCTCAAGTCGATTTGATACCGGAGTATCTTCACGGTTCACGCGCCAGTAATCTGTATCTGTGCGCGAGTTGGTTTTATAGTGCGCCACAATATAATCACGCACACCATCAAATAGTCGGTTAATCTGCTGGTTGATTTGTTTTTTTGTCATTGACTGGTGTCTTAAATCAGCGCCGTGCTGCTCAAGCCCGCTGGCAAGCAAGTCGATTGAGAACTGCACGAGCATTAACGCAGTTGCCTCCAATGGCTCAATGAATCCTTGCGACAAACCAATCGCCATGCAATTTCGTTTGAGGTGCTCAGTGCGCCTGCCGACACGCATGTTAAGATGTCGGCAGGAAGTATTGTCGCTTAGCGAAAGCCGTTCTCGTAGTGTCGTCTCGGCCTGCTGTGGCATGCAAAAATCTTGACTATATACGTAGCCATTGCCCTGCCGGGACGTTAGTGGGATCTGCCACATCCAGCCGTGTGCTAACGCTTCTGAGCGAGTTTCAGTTCGCCGACTCACGTCATTAGGCGTTTGAATTGCGACCGCGGCGTTATTCAGTAAGTTGTCGGCAAAACTGACGAACGGATCCTGTAGCGTTTGTTCAATCAGCAGCCCGCGAAAGCCACTACAATCCACGAAGAAGTCCGCATGCAAACGACCGTGCTCAGGGCTGAGAACGGCACTAATCTCCACATGGTCACTGGTTTCCACACTGTTTACCGTACCGACCAAATGTGTGATACCGCGCTTAATACCTAATGTGCGTAAGTAATCGCCGAGTTTGCCGGCATCAAAGTGATAGGCGTAATCTAATGTGGTGTTCAACGCGGGTGGCGCAATCGGGGCTTTTCCTAACGCGGAAAGATAGGGCGCGAGAAAGAAATGCTCGGGCTGTGCGTTGACGTTGATACCGCGTCGGCGCTGATTGGCCTGAGTGAAGAATTGATCGCCGTGGGGTAAGTCCAGCGCTGAATAAAATGGGTGGTAGTAACTTTGGTAGCCTTGCACTGTTGACCAATCAGGAAAGCGGATACCGCACTTATACGTAGCATCGCAATGTGGCATCCAATCGGCTTCATTGACATTAATCGCGTGAAAAAATTGTCGAATAAACGGTGTGGTGCCCTCGCCAACACCAATTGTGCCGATGGTGTCAGACTCAATCAACGTAATGGAGCAACGCTGTGCTAGGCGAGCTTGAAGCATCAGTGCACTCATCCAACCGGCTGTTCCACCGCCCACTATCACCAGTGAAACGGGTGAGGGTTGCTCCTTCATAGTCATACCTTTATTTAAAAAGTGGTGTAAACCCGCGTTATTGCAGGCAATTGTAAGGATTTAATCCTGTCGCTGTAAATATTTTGTAAAAAAACCTTGATGACAACGGTGTCAGCAATTAGTATTGATCAAAATGACAGCGATGTCATTTTACTTGACTTAGACTTCTGGGACTACTTATGAACAACAATAACTTATCTAAAGCAAAATATTCTGCACTCACCATAGCAGTGCTGAGCGCACTGTCTATGCCCGCTGCCCTTGCTCAAGAGACGCCGAGCGATGAGCAAAACATTGAAAAAATTGAAGTACGAGGGTTTGCTGCATCACAGCGGGAAAACCTCAACGAAAAACGATTTTCTGATAACGTTGTCGACGTAATCAGTGCAGAAGATCTAGGTAAGTTCCCTGACAAGAACATCGGTGAGGCATTGCGCCGCCTTCCCGGTATCGCGTTGAATAGCCGTTTCGGCGAAGGTGAGAGCGTCAGCATTCGTGGTCTGTCTCCTTCATTAAGCTTAACTACCCTAAATGGCCAGACGCTAGCCGCTGCCCAATGGTTTGAGGGCAATGCGCCAAGCCGTGGTTTTCCTGTTGATTTGTTAGCCGCTGAGTTAGTGTCTTCGTTAAGTGTCTTTAAGTCGCCACAAGCTAACATTGATGAAGGTTCGATTGGCGGTAGCATCGATATTGAAACGCGCAAGCCGCTGGATCTGGATGCAAACGCCTTCTTCGCTACAGCGGAAGTGCAGTACAGTGAATTAGCCGAAGAGTTCGACCCACAACTGTCAGGCTTATACAGCTGGAAAACAGAGGACGAAACCTTCGGTATTCTGGTCAATGTGAGTAGCCAGAAGCGCACCACAAACCGCGAGAACATGGAGAATTACCTGTCTGCGCCCACTACCGTGTTAGATGGTAGCTCGGACGCGACTTCGGCGACCTGGGGTGCTGGCTCTGCGTTGTTCCAACAAGAGCGTGAGCGTGAAGCGTACAACGTGACCATGCAATATCAGCCAATGGACGAATTAGAGTTTACGCTGTCTTATCTGCGCTTCGAAATGGAAGCGAATAACCTTAACTCAAACTACCTCACCATTCCGGGTCGCATTGATGGCATCCGCAATGTTACTGAACAAACCAGCGGCGGTTTAGCGTTAAAACATGACATTAACGTAGCGGATGCTGAGTACTTCTTTGGTCCTGATACGTTTTTCCGTCAGTCTAAGCCAACCAATGACATTATTGATCTTGGTATGGTGTATGAGCAGGATACCTATACCGTTAAAGCGCGATTAGGAAAAACCTCGGCAGATAACGACATCTATATTTGGGGCCTGTCCGGCAAAGTGGGGGCAGAGCATATTGAAACAGGGCAAGTATCGCCTGATGCAACACAAACACTCGATCTCACCGGTGGACGTCTGCAACAGTCATTCACCAACTTCGACCCCGCCGATCCGGCGTCTTACCCAGCCGTTGCTAACGGAGCGCGTTTACGCGTCGAAGAAACTGACGAAACCTTTGCTCAACTTGATGCGATTTTTAATACTGATATTTCAATGGGTTGGGTGGATGTGCACGCGATCCACGTGGGTGGAAAGTATAAGTCGCATGAGAAATCACTTGATCAGTATCAGTTTGCAGATGAATGGGCACAGTTATTCGACACGCTCAATGTCGAAACCTATGCGGATTTACCCACCACCGTGGAGTCAGGTTTATTTTCTGAGCAGGCAGGCCCCAATTCGTTGACCACATTGCCGATCTTCAACATGGGCGACATTTTGGCGTTTGGTGGCAGCAGTATTCCGAACGATGTTAAAGCGGCTTCACGTCAAGACCGTGGTGCATTTTACCTGATTGAAGAGGACATACTGGCTGCCTACGTGATGGCTGAATTCTCGGGTGAAAACTTCCGAGGTAATCTCGGCCTGCGTTATGTCGATACACAACTTGATTCGACCGGTTGGCTACAGGAAAACGGTGCTTTCACTACCATCGGTACAGAAAATGGTGATTATGCTGAGGTGTTACCTAGCTTCAACTTAGCCTATAACATCAATGAAGATTTGATTTTCCGTGGTGCATTGTCGAAGGTCATTGCACGCCCTGATTATGGTCAACTGGCAGGTGGTTTATCGATTATCGAGGAGTTCAGAACAGGATCGGGCGGTAACCCGAACCTTGAACCCTGGAAAGCCAATCAGTTGGATGCGGGCCTAGAATGGTACTTCGATAGCGCGTCTTTGTTGTCGGCTACGTACTTCTTTAAAGACATTGACTCCTATATTTTTGTGACATCAAGCCAGGAAAACGTACCGGGCTTCGACCAACCCTTTGAGATTACCCGCCCGCGTAACGGCGGCTCTGCAGACCTCAGTGGTATTGAGTTTAGTTTCCAAACTGAATTCGGCTATGGATTTGGTATTGTCGCCAACTATACCTACACCGACGCCAAGGTTGAACAAATCGACGGCGAGGAAGGTTTCCTCCCGGGTAACTCTGAAACCATGTGGAACGTCACTCCCTACTGGGAAAATGACATGTTCGAAGCGCGCGTGATGGTCAATCATCGCGGTAAGTACTTCGAAGGTTTCAATCGTGGTTCAGCGAACTTTATCGACGATTTCACGTCTGTCGACGTTGCCTTCACGTATCACGTGAACGATCACATCGACATTAACCTTCAAGGGTTAAACGTGACCAATGAGTTGTGGACCGCGCGCCATTCACAAGACGCTTTTGATGGCACGTGGCGACAACTGGCTGAGAATGGAGCGCGCTGGTTCGCCGGTGTGAATATCCGTTACTAAGCCACTTTATGTGTGTCCGCTGGCCTTAACGTTGATGAAGGGAATCAGGTAACAATCAACCGCAAGGACTTTTTTAGGATGGCCATTGGCCATCCTTTTTTTTACTCGACGCTCTGTTTGTAAAGCGCGAGCGCCTTTACATTATCTTGCTTACGTTCGCTGATGTTTGCCAGCAAACGCAAACGTTCCTGCGACGGCTCCAGCTTAACCGCTTTTTGCAACGCTTTCTCTGCCAGAATGTCGTTGCCGCAATTACATGCGATGTGCCCCAGCGTGGTTAATAACTCAACATTGTTTTCATCGCTTTTAAGCCAATGCTCAATTAACTTAACCGATGGACTGGGGTTGGGTAAACGCAACTGCTTAAATAGCGGCAGTAACTGCGGTACTTGCCCACTACTTTGCCACTCCACGAGATGCTTTTGTGCGTCTTGATGCATGCCCTGATCCAGCAATTGTTGCACGTAGGCCGCTTGCTTGGCCGGGTCGCGCCGCACTGATCGGGGGAGTTGATGCCAATGTTGCATCAATTGATTGGCCCCTGATTTACTCGCAATCTCAGCAAACTCACCTTGTGCAGCCTGCCGCGCCCAGAGGTGATAGTCTTCACCTAGTGGACCGCGCCATTTTGGCAGCTTCTGCTGTATATCTTGCCAGCGGCCGGCTTGCGCTAATGCCAATATCCACAAATTAACAATTGAACGGCGCTGTTGTTCTTTTTCGGAAAGACTTTCAATGACATCGAGAGCCTGATGAGGCTGCTCATCCTTCACAAACTGTTTTACGATACACACTTTTGCGGCGTAATCGGCGCGGGAATCGTCCGCAGCGCGTTGCCATAATTTATGCGCTCGCTCTGTTTGACCTTGCTCTGCCGCTACTTGACCTGCGGCCAATAAGTTAACCCCATCAAAATCGCCGTCGTGCGTGCGGCTTAGCCACTTATCAGCGCGCACCAGGTCGCCTTCGAAATAAGCGGTGATCCCTTTAAAATAAGCACGATTAACGCGACGTGAACTGAGGCTGCCCAGCCAGGTTTTTGAGCCACCAAGGACTCGGTAAAGTCGTTTAACCAGCCATTCCAGTACTAAAAACACAACAATCGCAGCAAGCACCATAAACAATGCTGCTATCACGCTGGTTTCGATAGTGGTATTGCCCATCGCGATCAATACGTAACCTTTTTCACCGACCAGAGAAGGGCCGACAATCATTGCCACGACAATCGCAATAAGCAGGAGTATTACCATGACCAAACGACTCATACGCTATTCTCTTTGTTGCTGAATAGGCGATTTATTCTGTCATCGAGCTTGTCGGTAAGCGGCTGCTGCGACATCAATTTGTCAGGATATGTTTTGCTGATATCGGTTTGCTGAAGATTTTGCAGCGCTGCTGAGAATTGCTCAACTGAGATATTAGCCAGTTCAAAATTATCAATCACAATCTGAAGGGCGCGTTGCAATGATTGTTGATACAGCGTTGATTCACCTGAAAGGGCGGCGGCACTCGCTTGGGATAACGCAAAGCGCAGCTGCTCTCTAACCAGCCATTGTGCCTGTTCGGACATCAGCGGTTCTACCGCGGTTTCGCGATGACGGATGCTGATAAAATCATCCATCAGCGAACGCCACACTCGCGTCAAATTTTCGCGCCAATCGGAGAGTGATTCTGAGGGTGCTTGAACCTCCGCGTTATCGGTTGGCTCAGGCAATTTCAACGTTGCAATCGGTAGGTTATCCACCTGAGGCATCATGCCTGAAATCGACAGCGCCACAGAGGTAGTAGAGACTGGATTGAGCTGTTGCAGGCGCTGAATGTCTTGCGCCAGCAACTTTCGAATAGGTAACAGTGAGGCATCGTTCAAATCAGCGATGCGTGCATCAGCTGCGGCGAGTAACATCAGTGCACTGCGCTCATCTTCTTCAAGCCATAGTTTGCGGCCCGCCAATCGCACTAGGTAGTCTGCTTCAGCCAATAGCCAATCGGCGGGACGACGACCTTCGAGCTCAGTAAAAAGTTGGCGCAGTTCAGACAGCTCGCCCCGTAAATTAGCAACGTCGGTTTCAGCATTGGCGCGCGCTGCTTCTGCAACCTGCTTCGCTTCGGTAGCAACGCGTTCACTGTTCGCCACTGCGGCAAGTTTGTCGCGCAGTTGTTGTTGCGTTTGCTGTAAAGACGAGACTGCCGCCTGTTGCTGGGGAATGGCGTCAACCAAGTTTTGTGTCGCTACACGCTCCGCCTGAAAATGTGCGAAATAAAACCAACAGCCCGCACCTATCAGTGCAGCCAGCACAATCAGGTTAAATAACGTTAGCGCCCACAAACCACCCGTCTTTGCAGGTTTCACCGGCTCATTTTGCACCTCGATAAGATTATTTGATGGTAGATCGTCAGGACGTGACATGCATTACTCCGTAATTTGCTGTAAACACTTTAGCAATGCCGCGTCAGTTGCGCCAGCGCTTATGTAAACCTCTTCAATACCATAACCTTTGGCAATCTCGGCATTTCGCTGACTCACTACGACCCACGGTAGCTGTTTAAGCTCATTGTTCTCTGGCACGGCGAGCAGCAACGAAATGGCCTCTCCATTAGTCACAATGACGCCAGATAATGCAGATTTGATGTGGGGTGATAATCGCGGCTGCGGATGACATTCGCTACGCGAGTAGACCGCGGCTTCGTGGACTATTGCGCCGCGCTTCCTGAGAGTATCTGACAGTATTTCCCGCCCGCCCTGACCTTTAATCAACAGCACTGAGCATGCGTGCATGGACTCAAGCTCCGACATTGCCAGAATACCTTCAGCCGACGCCGCCAGAGGGCGTAGGATCGGTGTTTGACTGAGTTGCGGTAACGCTTGCAATTTCTGTTGTGTGGTTACACCCACAGCAATGATTGAATTCGCTAATGTCACCGGTTCGCTTTCATTACGCATTGCTCGGGCTAACCCGTCAACCGCATACTGGCTGGTAACGATGGCGTGATCAAACGCCTGCCGCCGTTGGCGAATGAGACTGTGTAATTGGGTAATCGCCTCAGGCTCAAGAACTATATCCTGCACGGCGTAAGGCGCCACTGAAATGCCAGAGCGCGTAAAAAAATCTGCGCTGGCTTTGACACCTGACTGGGGGCGAACTAACAAGTACATGCGTTAAGGAATGTTATTGCAGCTTGGCGAGGATCGCATCAGCGCCCTGTGCAATCAACGCATCAGCAACCTGTTCGCCAAGAGCCTGAGCATCATTCACATTGCCGGTCGCTTCCGCATACAATAGCGTCTTGCCATCCACACTACCGACGAGTCCGCGAAGCCACAGTTGTTCGTTCGTTAGCTCAGCGAAGCTGCCGATCGGTACTTGGCAGCCGCCCTGCAAACGGGCATTCATAGCGCGTTCCGCGCTAACTCGATAATAGGTTTGTTGATCTTGGAGAGGCTTTAGCAGCGCGATCAGTTCATCAGCATCATCGCGGCATTCAATACCCACTGCGCCTTGACCTACGGCAGGAAGGGATTGTTCAGCAGGCAGTGTATAGCGAATTCGAGGGTGCATATTCAGACGGATAAGACCTGCGGCGGCCAGAATGATGGCGTCGTATTCACCATCATCCAGCTTTTGAAGCCGCGTATTCACGTTACCGCGTAAATCCTTTATTTGAATATCCGGGCGATAGTGGCGAAGCTGGCACTGCCGGCGCAGACTTGACGTTCCGACGATGGCTCCATGCGGCAAGTCATCGAGGTGAGCGTAATCATTTGAGACAAAGGCATCAAATGGGTTTTCGCGCGCACAAATAGCATGCAGGCTGAATCCGTCAGGAAACGCCACCGGGACATCTTTCATCGAATGCACCGCAATATCAGCTTTGCCTTCCATCATGGCGATTTCAAGCTCTTTGATAAATAACCCTTTTCCACCGATTTTAGCCAAAGGTGTATCGAGTATCTTGTCGCCCTGAGTCGACATGGGCACCAAAACCACCTGAATATGAGGGTGATGTTGCTCCAACTGAGCTTTTACAAACTCCGCTTGCCACAGCGCCAAGGCACTCTTGCGAGTCGCTATCCGAATGGTTTTATCAATAGTCACAGCAGTCCAACGTCAGTCAATCAATGTGACACTAGTTTAACTGAAAAAAGACTTTCAAGCAGCCAGCGTGGAGCGTTTAAGTGCTCTGAGTAAAACCCATTTACTCGGCAGGTAAATCAACCAGCTTGGGGTAGTGTTGGTCGGCTTCCTGAATAAACTGTGCGGTATTTGTACGCCATTCCTTCATGACACTCTTGCTGTAATTGAGGTAAAGCTTACCATCGAGGATGGTAAACGCTTCTTCATCGACGCCGACTAAGCGACCATCTGACATCGCATAAGCGCAGTAACCGCCGTACTGCGGTGCGTATTGAGTCGGATTGCCAACAAATAAATCCATATGCTCTTGCGAAGAGAAATACCAGTCTGCACCTCGCCACGACGTCATAAACTCGTCGGACCCTTCTACCGCTTTATCTTGTGTGAAGTAAGCCACGGTATCGTAGCCATAAATAGCTTTGTTGTTAAATGTACCGGTTTCGATCGGGTCATCGGCCAGCACCGTGGCCGAGCTTACTAATAATGCAAAGAGTGCGATAACGCGGGAAATCAGGGCGAAGCGTTTCATGGTGGTTCCTTAATTAAATTCAATCATCAACATGGGATTAAACCGGTCGACTGTTAAAAAAATTTCACCACAGGTCGTCATAGCCTGCCCCGAAGCGCTAAATCGCGCTTACAAATTAATTCAGTGTTAACGTGTTACGCAGCCATTGCGAGATATCTTGTATTTCCTGAGCACACACATTGTGTTGCATTGAATACTCTTTCCAATCGGTTTTAAAGCCAAGCGAAGTCAGCGACTTGAACGCCGCATGGCCTAAGAATAATGGCACTACCTCGTCTTGCTGGCCGTGGCAGAGCAGCATCGGGGTGTTGATATTGGCTTGCGTGTGTTTGTCGGCCAGTTTCTCGGGCTCGGCCATGTAAGTGGACAACGCCAAAACACCTGCGAAAGTGGTCTTTGAACGCGTCGCTAAGTGTAGTGCAATGACACCCCCTTGTGAAAACCCAGCGATAATGATGTTTTCGGCACTGATGCCTGCATTGATTTCGTCGTCGATAAGCTGCTCAACCTGTGCCGCAGAGGCTTCAACACCGGTAATATCCGCACGAGAGTCAAAGTCCAGACTTTTAATGTCATACCACGCCCGCATCGGCATGCCGTTATTAATGGTGACTGGCCTGACCGGTGCATGCGGAAAAATAAAACGCACACCCGCATTCGCAGGTAATTTCAGTTCAGGAACTATCGGCGCAAAGCCATTTCCTGAGTCACCTAACCCATGCAGCCAAATCACGGTCGCTCGATGCGTACCTTGTGCTGGCACATCGACAAAGGGAAGTCTTTCTTCAGTCATAATCGATTTTACTCAGTTAAGCTTGCGAGAGTTTAACGGGCGTTTCTGCCTGTTTGCTGGTGGCTTCATCAATAAACTGCCAAAACTCTGCACCACTGCGTTCGTCAATCCATTGCTCGCCTTCAAGATTGAAGTGGTGACCGTTGTACTTGGTCGCCACCCAGATTTGGTGGAGAGGAGGTTGTTTGTTCATGATGATTTTACTGCCGTTAGTGAAAATCAGCGTTAAGATCCCTTCAGCGCTTTCGTAGTCAATATCAAGTTCCGTTTCATCCAGTGCATCTAACGCTTCTTCAATCTGCAAAAATATTGCATCGACTCGGTTGTCGTACTCGGTATCGTTCATGTTGGTTGTCATCTCACGTTTTTTCTGGGTCTATGCTAACATTGCCGCAGTTAATATCACTAGGGCTGATTGCCCCATTATCAAATAGTTGGCGATACTTGCTATGGTTCAATTGCTGGGTAACCTATTTATCTTGTCGGCGCCGTCTGGCGCTGGCAAATCAAGTTTAATCAAGGCGTTGCTGGAAAAACATTGTGGCAGCGACCCCCTTGCCTCAAAAAGCATGCGCGTATCGGTGTCTCACACCACGCGAAAACCGCGTCCGGGTGAAGTCGATGGTGAACACTATCACTTCGTCGATCGTGAAGCTTTTGAACAACTTATACAAGAAGGTGCATTCTTCGAGTGGGCTGAAGTGTTTGATAACTACTATGGTACGTCACGTTTAGCCATTGAAGATACGTTATCGCGAGGCGTTGATGTATTTTTAGATATCGATTGGCAAGGCGCTCGGCAGGTCAAAGCGCTGATGCCAGACGCTGTGGGAATATTCATTCTTCCGCCTAGCATCAGTGTGTTGCGTGACCGGTTGGACTCACGCGGCCAAGATAGTGACGAAGTGATCCAAGCGCGAATGCAAAAAGCGAAAGATGAGATGAGTCATTTTAACGAATTTGATTACATGCTGATCAATGATGATTTTGAAACGGCACTCGTTGGGCTAGAAAACATTGTTTTCGCACAACGTGAAAAAGTCAGTAATCAACGATTGCGACATAGCGATCTGATTTCCGATCTGCTGGAATAAAACGCTACCGTCTGTATAAAGCTTAGGCTATACTACGCGACCTTTTTTTCAACAATCGCAAAAACGGAGAACGACATGGCTCGCGTTACAGTTGAAGATGCCGTAGATCAAATTGGCAATCGTTTTGATTTAGTACTAGTTGCTGCACGCCGTGCACGCCAGCTCGCGACAGAAGGCAAAACGCCACTCGTCGATATGGGCAATGACAAGCCAACCGTGACCGCATTGCGCGAAATCGAGCAAGGTTTGGTCACAGCCAAGACGATTGAAGCAGAAGAGATGCGCGATCAGCAGCATCAAGACGAAGTTGAGTTTCAGTCAGTGGCGAATATCCTCGGCGAATAAGCATCGTTTCAAGCACTGATAAACGCCAGCGAATATGCTGGCGTTTTCATTTGGTAATTTGCGTCGTTCACCGTATTCTAAGCATATAACCTCCTCAGAGTCGCTACTAACACTGTGTATTTGTTCGAAGGCCTACAAACTAAACTAAAGCTTTACTTGCCAGAAGCGCGAGTGGCGTTAGTGCGCGATTCTTTTGTGGTCGCGCGCGATGCACACGAAGGACAAATGCGTTCCAGTGGAGACCCATACATCACTCACCCCGTCGCCGTCGCTGGGATCCTTGCCGATATGCATATGGATCACGAAACCATCATGGCGGCGCTAATGCACGACGTTATTGAAGATACATCGGTTGATAAGCAGCAGCTCAGTGAGCAATTTGGCGAGGTGGTTGCCGGGTTAGTTGAAGGCGTTAGCAAGCTCGACAAGATTCAGTTTAATAGCAAACAGGAAGCGCAGGCTGAAAATTTTCGAAAGATGATGATGGCTATGGTGCAAGATATCCGTGTCATCCTGATCAAATTGGCCGACCGTACTCATAACATGCGTACACTAGGGTCACTGCGCCCGGATAAACGCCGGCGAATAGCGCTCGAAACGCTCGAAATCTATGCGCCTATTGCGCATCGATTGGGGATCCACGATATTAAAAACGAGCTTGAAGACCTCGGCTTTCAGGCAATGTATCCAATGCGCCATCGCGCACTCAAATCGGCCGTTGTGCAGGCTCGCGGAAATCGCAAGGCGGTGATTGAAAATACCCGCCAGGAACTCAACACGCGACTCGAAGAATACAGCATTAATGCGTCTGTGATCGGGAGAGAAAAACACCTTTATAGCATTTACCGAAAAATGAAGAACAAGGAGCTGATGTTTAACGAGGTGATGGACATTTATGCTTTCCGCATAGTCGTCGATACCGTCGACAATTGTTATCGCTCGCTCGGTGCAATGCACTCGCTATATAAGCCTATTGAAAATCGTTTTAAAGACTATATTGCCATTCCGCGCACTAACGGTTATCAGTCCCTGCATACCTCCCTGATCGGCCCTCACGGTATCCCGGTTGAAATCCAAATCCGCACTCAGGAAATGGATCAGATGGCGGATAAAGGCGTAGCCGCACATTGGCTGTATAAAGAGGCTGGCGAATCTGATACCACGGCCCAACTACGCGCACGTAAATGGATGCAATCGCTGCTTGAACTGCAACAAAGCGCGAGTTCATCGTTTGAATTTATTGAAAGTGTCAAGACAGACCTATTTCCTGATGAAATCTATGTGTTTACGCCCGATGGACGGATCATTGAATTACCCATGGGATCGACCGCGGTGGATTTTGCGTATGCCGTGCATTCGGATATCGGTAACACCTGTGTAGGGGTGCGTGTTGAACGTCGGAATTACTCGTTGAGTAAACCGCTGGAAAACGGTCAAACGGTAGAGATTATTACGTCGCCACGTGCCAAACCCAACGCGAATTGGCTTAACTTCGTGGTAAGCGCTCGCGCACGAACGCGCATTCGCCAATATTTACGTCGCCAGCAATCGCAAGAAGCGGTAAATATGGGCAATCGGCTCCTGCGCCACGCGCTCGGCAGTGTGAAGCTGGATGAGATCGCCGCTGATGATATTCAACGGGTCGTTGCAGAAACCAAGCATGAAACGTTTGACGATTTGCTCACCGACATCGGTTTAGGCAATGAGCTTAGTGCCATTGTTGCACGCCGCTTATTAGGCGAGGGCGCTGACTTGCCTGAGAAGAAGGGCAATGTGCCGATCCGCGGCTCCGAAGGGTTATTGGTGCACTATTCGCAGTGTTGTTACCCTATCCCAGATGATGAAGTCGTGGCCATTTTGTCGCCAGGGCGCGGTATGGTTATCCACCAGACCGGGTGTACAAATATTCGCAAACTCAGCCGTGAGGAACCTCAGCGAGTACTGCCCATGCAATGGGAAGTGGATGCCAAGGGTGAATTTAAAGCCTCGCTACGTATTGAGTTATTTAATCATCAAGGCACATTAGCAACATTAACCAATACGATTGCCAGCTGCGATTCAACGATTATTGGTCTGCAAACCGATGAAAAAGAAAGCAACATTTACTATATTGATTTGCAACTGACAACGAAGAACCGCGTCCACCTTGCGCAAATCATGCGAAAAATTAGGACGATGCCTGAAGTTCAACGGGTATCGCGCCACAGCAAACTGAAAAAGCGCGACACGCAATGATCGAGTGGCCGCTGCGCCACCCCCATTTAATCAATGAATTTAAAGGAAAATCCATGTCAAAAGCGATAATTCAAACAGATCGTGCTCCTAAAGCGATTGGTACTTACAGTCAGGCGGTTAAAGCCGGTAACACGGTGTATTTGTCAGGTCAGATCCCCTTGGTTCCAGACACGATGGAAATGGTGTCTGATGAATTTGCCGGGCAAGCCGAACAGGTGTTCAAAAACCTTCAGGCCGTGTGCAAAGCCGCGGGTGGCAGTATGCAGGATTTGGTTAAGGTGAATATCTATCTGACCGATTTAAGCAACTTTGCAACGGTTAACGACATTATGAGCCAATACTTCTCTCAACCTTACCCAGCGCGGGCCGCGATTGGCGTCGCGGCGCTGCCAAAAGGTTCGCAGATTGAAATCGATGGTGTCATGGAGTTACCGGAGTAACACCATGCAAATGTCAGCGGAGCGCAATGCGCGTATTCGAGAATTACTCAAAACACGCCAGCCAGATTTGACGGTATGCCTAGAAGAGGTGCATAAGCCACATAATGTGGCTGCCGTTGTGCGTAGTTGCGACGCCGTGGGTATCCATGAAATTCACGGTGTTTGGAGTGCTAAAAACGCAACCCGCAAAGGCACCTCCATGGGCAGCCAGGTATGGGTCAAGCAGCGCCCGCACGCGTCTATCGGTGACGCGGTAAACTATCTTAAAGGTACAGGAATGCAAATTCTTGTGACTAATTTAAGTGACTCAGCTGTTGATTTTCGCGACGTGGATTACACCAAGCCGACAGCGATTATTTTGGGTCAGGAAAAAAGTGGTGCAACCGAAGAGGCGATCGCTCTGGCCGACACTGATATCGTGATCCCAATGGTGGGCATGGTTCAATCCTTAAACGTTTCTGTCGCGGGGGCGCTTGTGCTTTATGAAGCACAGCGCCAACGCACGATTGCGGGTTTGTATGACACGCCTCGGCTGTCTGAAACTGAGTGTCAGCGCGTACTGTTCGAGGGCGGCTTTCCGCGTTTGCACAAGGTGTGCGCGCGTAAGAAAATGGGTTATCCAAGAGTGGATGACGAGGGCCGTATCGTTGCGGATGAGCAATGGTGGCAACAGATGCAAATGTCGGTTAAAGAATTCGCTAAAACAACTCATCTGTGATCGCGTAACGCGATTAAATGAAATTTTGTAGCGGCTGTTTAGGTCTCTACCAATGAATTTCACTTACTGAGTAACGTTATGAAAAAACACCTGTTGTCTCTCTTATCTGCCGTCGCCGGAATCAGTCTCCTTGTGTCTGGCTCTGCACTGGCACTCGATCGCGCTCAAATTGCTGATGCTGCTGAGAATGTCACTCCATTGCTGAATGGCCAGCCTGCGCCCTCTGCCACGCTTAAAACAGCGGATGGAGCACCAGTAAGCCTGAAAGCGTTGACCATGCAGAAGCCTAGCATTGTGTTGTTTTACCGCGGCGGATGGTGCCCTTACTGTAATCGCCAGCTGGCTGAGCTTAAGAATATTGAAAGCGATTTGATTGCACTGGGTTATCAAGTATTAGCGATTTCACCAGAGTCACCCACACGTCTACAGGAACAAAAGCTCGAAACCGAATTTGCGGTAACGCTGTTGTCTGACGAATCTTTAGATACCATCCGCGGCTTCGGCGTGGGCTTCTACGTTGAAGATGAAACCACTAAGTTGTACAAAGAAAAAATGGATGTCGATTTGACCCAAGATACCAATGCTAAGTCCGTTTTGCCTGCACCCGCTGTCTTTTTCGTGAACACCGACGGTTTAATTGAATTTAGTTACGTCAATCCAAACTACCGTGTACGCCCTTCGGCTGAGTTATTGCTAGGTGCCGCCAAGGCGCTGAAAAAAGCCTCTGATTAATCTTCGTTATATTGTCAATTCGCGCCTTGGCCTGTACTTAGCCTGACCTGAGTACGGCTAGGCGAACTGCCCTAAGTCGGCTACACTAACGCATCAGACGTTTTCGAGACTGAGTTATGCGCGCCTTCTGTTGTCTTTTCTTACTGTTCGGATCATTGCTAATGGCGAGCACGCTATCCGCTGCCCGACCCATTGCTGAGCAGGCTGTTGATATCCGCCCACTGTTGATTGGGCAGTTCGTGCCTGATGTCACCGTAAAGACCACCTTTGGCGGGGATATCTCTCTACTGAGTTTGATTGAAAAGAAGCCTGCTATCGTCATTTTTTACCGTGGTGGATGGTGCCCCTATTGCAGCCGCCAACTGGCAGGACTGGTCGAAGTCGAGCAACGCATCATTGATTTAGGCTACCAAATGATTGCTATTTCGCCTGATTCCCCCACCCGCTTAAATCAGCAACGCACCGATACACCGTTTGAAATGACCCAATTGTCAGATAGTGAATTAAACGCTATTCAAGCCTTTGGCCTAGGCTACTACGTGGATGATGCGACGGTGCAAAACATTAAAGGACAATTGGGCGCAGAGGTTGTTTCGTTGGCGGGAGAATCACAAGTGGTGCTGCCTGTACCGGCCGTTTATGTGGTGGACACCACAGGATTAATCCGTTTTGCTTACGTTAATCCCAATTTTCGTCAGCGTATAAATCCGCAGTTGTTGTATCAAGCGGCCAGGCTGTCCCGATGAGTGTGCGGTAACCTCAATGCCGGTACTTGCTACATCTCCTATCACTGAGCTCAAAGGCGTTGGCGCTAAAGTTGCTGAAAAGCTGGAAAAAATTCAGATTAAAACGGTGCAGGATGTGCTCTTTCACCTTCCCAGTCGTTATGAAGACCGCACGCGCATTTATGCGATATGCGACCTACAACCCTTTCTGCATGTCAGTGTTCTAGGAGAAGTTACCTCGACTTCGGTACAGTTCGGCCGCAAACGCATGTTAACCACGCGTATTAATGACGGCACGGGCTCAATCACCTTACGTTTTTTCCACTTCACGGCAGCACAAAAAAATATGCTAGAGAAAGGCCAGCAAGTGCGTTGTTTTGGCGAAATCCGCACAGGCAAACATGGCCTTGAAATGATGCACCCAGAGTTCAAATTGATTGAAGCAGATAAAGCGCAATCTGTTGAGGAAAGCTTAACGCCGGTTTATCCGACAACGGAAGGGATTAAACAACTAACGTTGCGGAAGCTGACGGATCAAGCATTAGCTCAATTGGGCGCTGGCGCGCTCGATGACATTTTACCCAGCGGACTGTACGAGCAGCAGTTAAGCCTACATGAAGCGCTATGGGTAGTGCATCGACCTACCCCCGACATTTCGATAGACCTTTTAGAAGCCGGTAAACACCCTGCGCAGCAACGCTTGATCCTTGAAGAACTTCTGGCCCACCACCTGAGTGTGTTGAAAATGCGTAAACAGGCGCAACAGCTCGCCGGGTTTGCCCTACCATCAAGCCAACAACTGCAGGCCAAGCTCTTGAAGTGCTTGCCGTTTTCTCCCACGGCTGCGCAGCAGCGGGTATTGTCAGAAATCCAAACTGACCTACGCAAACCCATCCCGATGATGCGTTTGGTGCAAGGTGATGTTGGCTCTGGCAAAACACTGGTCGCCGCACTGGCAGCATTGGAAGCCATGGAGGCTGGCTTTCAGGTGGCGATGATGGCACCAACCGAATTGCTGGCTGAACAACACGCGAATAACTTACGCGGTTGGTTTGAGCCGCTCGGGTTGCGTGTCGGCTGGCTTGCTGGCAAGTTGAAGGGGAAAATGAGAAACGACACACTGGCAGCGCTAAAGGCCGGCGAGATCGACTTCTTGGTCGGAACCCATGCGATTTTCCAAGAGAGTGTCGATTACGCCAATCTTGCTATGGTGATTATTGACGAGCAGCATCGATTTGGCGTTCATCAGCGCTTGGCTTTGCGTGAGAAAGGCAAAGTGCAAGGACGTTATCCTCATCAACTGGTCATGACAGCGACACCGATCCCGCGAACACTCGCGATGACGGCCTATGCGGATTTAGACACTTCCATTATCGATGAATTGCCGCCCGGCCGGACGCCGGTAACAACGGTGGTTATCCCGGATACGCGCCGTATCGACGTGGTTGAACGCGTGCGACAGGCCTGTGTGAATGATGGGCGTCAAGCTTACTGGGTGTGCACTTTGATTGACGAGTCGGAGGCCATCCAGAGTCAGGCGGCAGAAGAAACCGCTATCGCCTTGCGAACGGCACTCCCTGAGCTGAAGGTTGGTCTGGTACATGGGCGACTCAAGGGCAGCGAAAAGCAGGCGATCATGGCGCAGTTCAAGGCTGCTGAAGTGGACTTGTTAGTTGCCACCACCGTGATTGAAGTGGGCGTTGACGTACCCAACGCGAGCTTAATGATTATTGAAAATCCGGAGCGCCTCGGCCTTGCACAGTTGCATCAATTGCGCGGGCGCGTCGGGCGTGGCGCCATCGAGAGCCATTGCGTATTAATGTATCAAAGCCCGTTATCGAAAACCGCCAGTAAGCGGCTGGCGGTGCTGCGTGAATCGAATGATGGATTTTATATCGCACAACAAGATCTGGATATTCGAGGGCCAGGAGAGTTGTTAGGTACTCGGCAAACTGGAATCGCTTATCTCAAAATTGCCGACATCGTGCGCGACGCACCTTTAGTGCCACAGGTGCAATCATTGGCTGAGCAGGTATGGCGTGAGTTCCCTAGTCATGCGCAAGCGCTGATCAATCGATGGCTAGGTTACAAGGAACATTATGGCAACGCCTAACGAAGCTTCGATTCCTATTGAGATTGCCTCAGGCTTTATACAAGACTCATCGTTCTCAAGTCGTATGGATGTGCTTTTAAATGGCGCTGCATGGCATGTGGTTGACCAAATCCATGACGGTGTGGGGCTGGTTTATCATCCCGATGGGCTGGCGCTACGCAATGCAAATACGCCTGCTCAGAGTGATATTAGAATTGACTTTATGTCGTCTGCACTGGCATTTCGAAAAGCCAAAGGCGGCGGTAAAGGCGAGTTACTCGCGAAAGCCATTGGCATAAAAGGGGCTTCGGATTACACCGTGATTGATGCGACAGCCGGTTTCGGTACGGATGCATTTGTTCTTGCCAGCGTGGGCTGCTCAGTAATCCTGTTCGAGCGTTCGCCATTAGTCGCCGCGCTATTAGACGACGCATTGCAGCGTTTGCACGCCGATCCGCTAGGCGCATGGCTGGTGCCACGGCTGAGTTTGCACAAAGGAGATTCGAAGACCTTGCTCAATAACTATTGTTGTGATGACCAGCGCCGACGCCCAAACGCGATTTATCTCGATCCCATGTTTCCTCACCGTAAAAAGTCTGCGCTGGTTAAAAAAGAAATGCAGGCATTACAATCGTTATTAGGAGTTGACCCAGACGCCGATGATTTACTCGCACCCGCGATGGCTCTGGCAACTGATCGCGTTGTGGTCAAACGGCCTTCGTCTGCGCCTTTTTTAGGCGGGACCAAACCGAATATGTCAATGAACAGTAAAAAGCATCGGTTTGATGTCTATCTTGTGTCGAAGATGTCGCAGCATTAACACGATATCCACATCTATTTTTAATGTTTCCCTCACTGAAACATTTCACTCTCAAAGGAGATAACTATGTTAGAAGTTGGCACACGTTTACCCGACGCGACGTTCAGTCATTTGGATAACGGCGAAATGAAAAATCCGACGACCGATGATTTGTTTGCTGATAAAAAAGTCGCTTTCTTTGCGTTGCCGGGTGCGTTTACGCCTACCTGTTCAGCCGCTCATTTACCCGGTTTTGTCGCATTGGCAGATAAATTCAGAGCAAAAGGCGTCGATCGAATCATCTGCTTGTCTGTCAATGATGCTTTTGTGATGGACGCATGGGGCAAGAGTCAAAATGCCGAACACCTGATGATGGTGGCAGATGGAAATGGCAGCTTTACCCAAGCGGCGGGGATGGATATGGATACCGATACTTTTGGTGGCGTGAGGTCAATGCGCTATAGCATGCTCGTCGACAATGGGGTTGTTGAAGTACTTAATGTCGAAGAGCCCGGTCGATTCGAAGTCAGCGACGCCGAGACATTGCTAAAGGCTTTATAGCGCACGCTGACAAACTGTTATACTCCGCGCATGCAGCGCGCGGAGCCTTTGTTATCAAATCAAATACTGTCCAACTAGAATCTCACTACGACGTTGTGATCATCGGTGCTGGTGCGGCAGGCCTTTTCTGTGCCGCCCAGGCTGCGCAGCGTGGCCGTAAAACCGTTGTTATCGATCACGCCAAACGTATCGGTGGCAAAATCCTGATGTCAGGTGGTGGACGCTGTAACTTCACGAACATGTACGCGTCGGCAGAAAAATTTTTGTCAAACAATCCGCATTTCTGTAAATCTGCACTGAGTCGCTATACCGCATGGGATTTTATTGCGCTGGTAGAAAAACACGGCATCGCCTACCACGAGAAAACACTGGGGCAGTTATTTTGCAATGACTCAGCCAAGCAAATTGTGGAACTGCTACTGACAGAGTGTGCTGAAGCCGGGGCCGTTGTCTCACCCAAAACCGATGTGTTGTCTGTGAGTAAAACCGCCTCAGGTTTCAGCCTGGCAACCAACACCGGTACACTGCAGTGTGAATCTCTGGTCGTCGCAACGGGAGGACTCAGCATGCCAAAGCTAGGGGCTACCCCCTTGGGATACAAGATTGCCGAACAATTTGGCATTCCAATGATACCCGTTAGGGCTGGTTTAGTGCCTTTCACGTTGCATGAGAAAGATAAAACCCTCTTAGCCGAACTCAGTGGCGTCTCCGTTGATGCCGCAGCGCGCTACCACGACACAACCTTTAATGAAAGTATCTTATTCACGCATCGCGGCTTAAGTGGCCCAGCAATACTGCAGATTTCCAGTTACTGGGAGCCGGGTGAAGAGGTCAGCCTTAACCTTGCCAGCCAATTTGACCTAGCTTCGTTTCTAACCAATAAATCGAAAGAGAATCGTGATTCTCTTTTATCAACTGCCCTCGCAGAGCGTTATCCAAAGCGATTTGTGCTAACGATGTTGGCGGTAATGGAAATTGAGAACAAGGCCCTCAAGCAATACACTCACGCTGAAATAGACGCCGTCATTGCGCACTTCACTGATTGGCGCATCAAACCAAACGGCACCGAAGGTTATCGTACCGCCGAAGTGACACTGGGTGGCGTTGATACTCACTATCTATCGTCCAAAACGATGCAAGCAAAAGGTGTTGAGGGTCTGTATTTTATCGGTGAAGTCATGGATGTCACAGGGTGGCTGGGAGGCTACAATTTCCAATGGGCTTGGAGTAGCGGTTGGGTGTGTGGGCAGGTGTGTTGACGAGTCTTAACGGTCTTTTACAATGTACTGATGAAAGATTACTTTTCAACCAAACCCAAGGCTAAGCCAGTATATAGCGCGCTCGTCAGTATTAAAGAGCGTCAAAAATTTTGCAGTTTATGTACTCTAACACGGCATTTTGCATTGATTTAAAGCCAATCTTAGTAATATCAATCTCTTTTATAGGGATCCAGCAATAATCGCAGACTTCAGTTTGCTGTAGGGTAATGGTGGGTTTATCGCTCAAGGTTGTATCAAATATTGCGTCGCAGGTGTGATATACAATCCCATTGTACAGATACTGATTAGGGTAGGAACTCAAATAGTTCCAGTCAGCTAGAGTAATACCCAATTCCTCTTCAACTTCACGCGTCAGCGCATGCTCAAGACGCTCATAATAGTCTACAAACCCGCCTGGCAGGTCGAGCATTCCTCTGGCCGGTTCCTTTGAGCGGACGTTGAACAAAATCGCTTCTTCACACCGAATGATAGCCGCCACTGCTGAAGCAGTATTATGATAAAAAACATAATCACAAGTAGGGCAATCATAGCGGGCTAGATCAGTCTTAATGATTTGCTTACTGTTACAATTGGGACAGTATTTAAACACGCTCGATCTGCTTTAGGAGTTCTTGAGTTTTTGCCTCTAAAAGTGCTTTGTCGCCACGACTCTCAACGTTGACCCGAAGCAGGGGTTCAGTATTAGAGGCTCTGACATTAAACCGCCAGCGATCGAACTCCATGCCCAAACCATCAAGCTTCTCCACCTTGTTCGCTTTTGTGGTGTAACATCGCTCCAGATAAATCAAAACTTGGTCAGCGTCTGCAACGTGTAGATTTATTTCTCCGCTGCATGGAAAACGCTTTATGGAATCATCGACCCAATCTGATAGTGATAAACGACTTTGACTGAGTAATTCGCTAATCAGTAGCCAGGGAAGATGGCCGTTATCGCAGTAGCCAAAGTCCGCAAAGTAGTGATGAGCACTCATTTCACCGCCATATATGGCGTTGTGTTGCCGCATGGCTTGTTTCACAAAGGCGTGACCGGTTTTGGAGACTACTGGTTTACCACCTGCTTGCGCAACGAGTTCTACTGTGTTCCAGTAAAGTCGAGGATCGTAAACGATGGATCTGCCGGGGTGTTTCCCCAATAGGGTTTTGGCCAATAGTCCGACGATGTAATACCCGTCCACAAACTGCCCTTTTTCATCAAAAAAAAAGCAGCGATCAAAGTCACCGTCCCATGCAATGCCAATATCCGCTTGGTGCTCAATGACTGCGCGACTGGTTTCCTGACGATTTTCTTCCAGAAGCGGGTTGGGGACGCCATTAGGAAAATTGCCATCAGGTTGATGGTGCAACTTGACAAAGTGAAACGGAAGAAATGCCTCCAATGCATCTATCACCAGCCCAGCGCCGCTATTCCCCGCATTGACCACTAATTTCAGTGGTTTAAGTAAGCCAGTATCTACACACGATATGAGCCTATCGGCATATTCACTTCGCAGGTTGGTATGTGAAAAGTGTCCCTGTCGCTTTGATGGCGTGAAAACCCGGTTCTCGGCGATGCGCTGAATGTCGGATAAACCGTTATCACGGGAGATTGGCCTAGCGTATTTACCAACAAATTTCATACCATTGTAGTTAGCCGGATTATGACTGGCAGTCACACAGATTCCTGCGTCCGTTTCGAGTGCCTGCACGGCGTGGTAAATTTCTTCGGTACCGCAAAGACCAATATTGATCACATTCGTACCCTGTTCCATCAAGCCTCTTGCCAACGCATCACAAATTTTCGGCCCGGTAAGCCGGATATCATGGCCGACTACCACTGTCCGACAATCAATGACTGTGGCAAATGCCCGGCCAATGGTGTAGGCAATGTCGGTATTCAATTCATTAGGCACAATACCGCGAATATCATAGGCTTTAAAACAACTTAGACTCGACATAAAATAATCCTTAGTTAGGTAGCGGCCAGCTATCTGGCTGAATATCACTATCTTTTGGAATTAAAAAAAAGCGGCGTAACCCATCAACAGACGACCAGGCTTTTTTACTGTTATTGGCAAGCACTTCTAGTGATAAGTTTTGTTCTCCTTCTGGAAAGCTTAGCGTGCCCAAGAGCTGCAGGGGGAATTCGTTGAACTCATAAGTCAAGGAACTGTCTGCAATAGTCATTTTTATCTTAAGACCTACGCTGTTGTGACTGGATTGGCTTAAGTACACCTTATATGTTCCACCTGACTCGACTTGAAGGGTATAGGTGGCCTTATCTCCATACTCCCGCATATTCTTCAGGTGATGAGGGCCGCTTCGTGTATTTCCCTCGATGCTGGACGGGCCAAACCCATTAACTACCGAAATGGATTGCTTACCGACAAAATAGACAGGAGGTAAATAACTATCGTGGCTGTGAAGCAAAGTGAAAAAGAAATCTTCCAGTTCCTGTTTGAGGCTTTGGGCCACTTGGGGCAATTTCTCAATGACATTTTTTCGTTCCAGCGGATCATTTACCATATCGAACAAAACATAGCCGTCAATGGGGGTAGGATAATTCTTGTTGTCTATCGCTGGGTTGAGTAAAAGTTTGTATTGTTCTGTGCGCAACCCGATTAGCTGTGAAGCAAATGTCATCCCTTCACGGGCCTTATCGTCAATTGGTGCCCACTGATTGAAATTAGGCTTGGAAGAAGTTACCTCATGCGATGCTATATATGTGACGCGAGGATTGAAACCATCAGTCCTGCCTTGCAAATAGGGTAAAAAAGAAGTGCCGTCTATCGGGTTGTTCGGTGGCCCAGAGATATCTAACAAATCTAGCAACGTTGGCACTATGTCTTTGACATCAACATAACGGGATACTGAACTAGCTTTCCAATTGCTGGGCCAGTGGACAAACAAGGGGGATCGGATACCGTTTTGCCATGACTGGCCTTTATTGCCGTACATGTTGCTTGGATTGCGTGCTTTCCATTCTGACGTCGTCATGGCACCGAAATTACTGGAATCCCACCACGGACCGTTGTCGCTGAGAAATATTACGATGGTATTGTCAATAAGGTCTGCACGCTTAAGGTGGCTCATGAGACGGCCAATATGGTAGTCCATCTCATTCACCATGCCATACAGGTTTGCAATAGCAGGCCGCAAACCCTGTCTAAGCAATGGAGCCGTAAATTGTTTAGGGGCCAACCACGGTTCATGTGGCGCCAAGTAGCTGACATAAGCAAAAAAAGGTTGGTCATCTTCACTTTGCATAAAATCAATAGCATAGTCGGTCACGACTTCAGAAACCCACCTATCGTGCTCGACCCTTTCACCGTTTAAAAAGCCGAAACTGTTTTGATGACGATATAGTTCAGCATAATATGCCTCGTCAAATCCCCGGTCCCAAGGCAGGTATCCTTCAGATTTACCAATGTGCCATTTCCCCCATATACCTGTGCGATAGCCGGCAGTTTTCAACATGTCAGACAACAAAGTTTCCGACAGATGCATATAGTCTCTGCCGCCGTGTACGCCAGACACGCCGGTTTTGTAAAAGTTTCGCCCCGTCAGAAGCGACGCTCGGGTGGTAGAGCAAACAGGCGTAACGCTGAAATCGCTAAACTGCACAGCGTTAGAGGCAAGCTCGTCGATATTTGGTGTTTTTATAAAAGGGTGACTGTGAAGAGACAGGTCATCAAATCCCATGTCATCCGCTGTGATCAGAAGAATATTCGGTCGTTCACTAGCGTCTAATGGACTGATAACGACAGAAAAGACGAGTGTCATGGAAGCAAGGCAAAATTTAATAAACATCTACAAATCCTTTTGTAAATCGATGAATTTCGGCTTCTGCCATCAACAAGTGATACAGCGTGCTGGCGGGAGCATGATCGCAAGTCACTTCATTATTTTGGCCCAACTGATCAATGTATTGTGCGCCTGAACGATAATGTTGGAGTAGGCTGGCGATAGCATTGTTTGCATCTGCTATGTAGTCGTAGTTGTGCTTGTCGTCAGCATTGTCAGATTGCGCAAGACTGGCTTTCACCCATTCAGTCATTGGCCAGCAACGCTTTGTTGCTTTCAGGGGAACCCCAACTGGTGAAATTTCATCGAACAGTAAGTTAGTGTGTTTGTCTAATCCTAAACTGAGCGCATTATGATAGAGCGATTGGCATAAGCCCTCTACCGGAGATTGCGTATGTTGTTGATATTGCCTCAACAGCCAAACCCATTCCATCATATGTCCCGGCTCAACGATGAGCTCATCGTTGTGTTTTAATGGTTGCCACTTCATGTCGAAGTATTCGAGTAAAACACCTTGTTGATGATCGATAAATCGCGTTTCTAGCAAACAAAATATTTCACCCGCTTTGGCCAACCATTTTCCTTGCTGGGTTACTCGATAGAGTGCCAGAAAGGCCTCAAACAAGTGCATATGAGGGTTCTGACGGCGGAAGGGTGAGGGGGAGCTGCCTTCGCTCCATCCTCCCGGATATTGCTTAAGTTCAAGATCAATATGCTTCAGAAGCTTATTGGCACGGTTCAGCGCCTTCAAGTCACCAAATACATGATAGCGCCATGCGTACGCTAATAAAAAAAAAGCACAGTCGTATAGATCCTGATGCGAGTTTATTACTTGGTTGTTAGCGTCCAGCACATGAACATAGATCCCACTGCCTTCTTTACGCGCATAGTGTTCAACGAACCGGTCCAGATCAGCAATCAATTCAATTCCGTTGTCAATCCAGCCACGGTGTTGTGCGTACGCAAAGGAGAACATTTGACGAGCTTGCACTCGAATACGCTTGTTGGCACTGATATCGGGCATACCGGACGCGAGAATACGCTCAACGCTGGCACCATGTTGGTCAATTCCTACACCACTCCAAACAGGCAATACTTCGCTGCGCAACCACTGCGAGTAATCCGCGGCAGCGTTCAGTTGCTGGCAGCAACTTGTGTTTGTCTCAATCATGTAATTTAAATCCGGTCGGTTAATCAGTCGTCAAACTACTAAACTGCTCTTCAGTTAAATGTGAACCGGTTCACTTTATCGTGAAAAAAATGCTGCTATGCATTAGTAAAAGCAAACTGACGAAATGCCCCCAAGATGACATAATACAAGGCAAATTGGAGTTTTGCGGACAAGGTCTTCTTGTTTTGCTTTTCATCCAACAAAACCTTTCTTCAGCATCCGCGATTATTCTTACTAAACTGGACTGACAAAAGAAGCCATCATAAACTTTCCAAGTTCCTGCTTCCCACCCAGTTAATTCACTGTTTCAGCGTTATTTAGCCGAAACTTCGATATCATAAGTTAACATAAACTTTGATGTGAACCGGTTCATTATGTTATTTTTACAGGATTTTTTTGTGACTGTAAACAGTTGATTAGCTAGCCGAAGCTCGAACAGAAAGAGTTCTATGAATCGAACAATGAAAGGTTTCGCGTTCATTAAATCGTCAATAACACCAGCAGTAATGCTTGATATTCTGGTATACTTATATCATTTGTATACATATAACCTTTCGTTATTACTGCTTTTATCTGAACCCTGAAAATAAGATTTGATCAATATCGCCTCTTCATGAATCGATGCAGAAGACTACCATTAATCAAGATTATTTGGTTTTGAGGATGTAAACCATCATTAAATTATCAGGTGCCACCGGGCGTATCAAAGCGTTACTTCTCAGCTGGTTGACGATGGCTGTTTTGTGTAAGAAGAAAGCATCGTTCAGGGGCTTGCCGACTCTATAAATAGCCCTATGGCGCGAACAATTACAAATCATTTCAGATCTGAAGCGGTCGCGAGTGACCAGAAAGCATTGCCTATTACCGTCAAGAGTAGCAGTGTCCGGTAATAGGTTATGTGTGCAACACCTAAAAGACGGGAAAGGAATATTGTGTAGTTATCGAGCCAGCGACATAGTCGAGTGACCTGGCTTCTACGTTGACTATTTTTAGTAAGCATGACGGACGCTCTCATAGGAACAACGAAAGCAAATTTTAACGTTACGTAAAGAAAACGTTAAAATAGTTGAAATTATCTTTTCAGCGATGTATGTTTCATGTAAATAAACCGGTTCATTTTTTGTAGCGTCTTCGAATCGGTTTTTTTATAAACATAAAGTGAACCGGTTCATAATTGGGTCGGCATATATGAAATCGCAATATGGATTGAGGACTAGGAACATGAACAATCACCAAAACAAATGGATGCGCAGTTTTTATTGTGCGGCCATTCTCATTGGCCTTGGAGGCTGCCTTGGCGGAGAAGAGCTCAACTCGGAAAGAGCGGTTTATCAACCAGAAGAAAAACCGTTAAGTGTGATTGCTTCTGAAGATATCGAAGTAAAGCCGGGCGATGAAGTTACCTTGAGTGCTCGTTTGGTGGGAACCACTAATGGTCAAACTGTTTTATGGACTCAGACTGGGGGAGAGACAGTAGAGCTGAGTTCAGACAACACTATGACTGTTAGTTTCAATGTTCCTGATTCACTGTTATCTGGCTTGCTTTCCTTTAGTGTCGCGGTTTTTGAGACTGATGGCACGGCAACCTTGGATGAAAATGGCGACCCCTTGGTGGACGGTGTAGATGTCAGCGTGTTTGATCCAGACTCGGTGATAGTAATGGATGCCGGAGACTCTGAAACCATTCTTAATGGTGTCCAATTGGTTACTAACGGCGATGACGCATACATTCAGGGAGCAAATAATGATACCCATACCGCCGACATTGAACCTGGTATGTCGGTTGTATTTCCTGTTATCGCAGAATCAGGCTTTTATACCCTTAACGTTCGCTATGCTATTCCCAGTGACTACGGTGGCAAGGTGGCCGGAGTTAACGTGAATGGTATTGACTATGCCCTCGAATTTGATGCCACAGGACAATGGGAGGAAATCCGCGTAGGCGTGGTCGAGCTGAGGGAAGGAACTAATACAATAGAAGTGGGCGGTGGCTGGAATTATTACCGCATTGACAGTATCTCACTGATACCTGCTTCAGAACCACCAGCGCCGCTACCTGTACCAGCAAATCTTGTGGTTTCAGATGCGTCACAGAGCGCCCAAGACCTGATGCAATTTTTGAGTGACAACTATCTAGTCAGCACTTTATCTGGGCAAACCGAATTTCCTAGCAAGAAAGGTGATGAATTTCCTCTTCTTGAAACACAGAAAATCATTGATGTCACCGGCGATGATTCTCCGGCCATTATTGCGTTTGATTACATGAATTATTCGGCTTCCTACAACGGCACGGATGCGAGTGGGTTGACTGAGTCGATCATTGCTCATCGCAGCAGCCAGAACTTTATCGTATCCGCATTGTTCCACTGGCGCGCGCCAAGTGGCAATACCGGTAATGGCGATGGCAGCTTCTACACCGATGGCACTACCTTCAATGTCGCAATGGCGCTGTCCGATACAGAATCTGAAGAATATGCTCAATTGCTCACCGATATGGATACCGTCGCAGAGGAACTTAAAAAGCTACAAGAAGCCGATATCGTTGTTTTGTGGCGCCCTTTACACGAAGCTCAGGGGGGCTGGTTCTGGTGGGGAGCTCAGGGAGCTGAAGCGTTCAAACAGCTTTGGTCTTTGATGTTTGATCGTTACACCAACCATCATGGCTTAAACAATTTAATTTGGGTATTCACCCACACCGATGGTCTGGGCGAAGATTGGTATCCAGGCGATGACATGGTTGACATCGTTGGCTTTGATGGCTACGGCGAGCCCAGAAATGACGACACACATACATTTGTTACGCAGTATAAAACTCTGCAGGACCGACATAATGCTCGCAAAATGGTGGCGCTCACCGAAACCGGCACTATTCCTGATGTTGCTCTAATGCACGAGCAAGAAGCTATGTGGTCGTTCTTCATAACGTGGAATTCGGAGCCTTGGGATCCAGACTCGGTGATTGGACCACAAGGCGCCGATCCCGTTGAAGTAGATGAAAATTATGCTTTTGACGGTGTTTTAAATGCAGAAGATGTGCCAGGTGGGCGGGAAAGGGTTAAGGGTACATATGCCGACTTTGAAGTGCCGGTGGGCGAATGGGAGGCACAAGTCAACTGGGCACCCACCGACGGGTTGCAGGTCTCTGATCTATGGTCCGACAGCGGTGCGTATGCCTTAGCAATCACCAAAGACATGACGCAGATTGAAACCCTCGATAACGTCGTGATGCAAACGTACCCCGAAGGTGGTATTGACGTATCAGGTGCGTCGGAACTAACTCTGACCGCTGTTATCGCCAGTGCCGGCAGCAATGTGGTTGCACATATCTTTTTCAAGGCACCAGATGGCGTAGAAAGCTGGCCTGAAGCCGTGCCGGTCAGCGAGGAAGGAACGCAATTGAGCATTGACGTGAGTGAAGTGGACACCATAAATGGTCTCGGCGTGCGCTTCATGGGACTTAGCGGAGATGCGACTGAAGCCACTTATGCTATCGATAACATAGCGCTAGACGGTACACAACTCATCGACTTTGAGCCGGACGTAGGGGGCTGGCACAGCCAGGTCAGTTGGTCTAATGCGCCGGGCACTACCATATCGCGAGCATGGGCGAGCGATGGAGAACAGTCTCTGGCGTTTTACCACGACCTCGCAGCGTTAGGCTCGGCCACTGACATTGTGCTACAGAATTATCCCGAGGGAGGGATTGATGTAGCCGATATTTCGACGCTCAGCGTTATAGTTAATGCCGGAAATGCTGGCCCAGCAGTAGACGCTCATTTGTTCTTCAAGGCCCCGGATGGCGTGGAAAGCTGGCCTGCGGCAATAACTCTAGCTGATGGAGGCACTGAACTCAGTATTGATGTATCTGATGTGGATGTACTTAACGGTATAGGGATCCGTTTCAACGGCGTGGATCCTGCCAGCACTAATGCCCACTTTCATGTTGATACCTTAGCACTAGATACGCGCGTGTTCGAAAGCTTTGAGCGTACCGGTGAATTTGAACTACAGGTTAACTGGTCACCGGTCGATGGGTTGACCTTAGGCGACGGCTGGTCAGACAGTGGGATATATTCACTCAAAGGCGAGGTGAGTATTAGTAATGGTGATGAAGTCATTCTTCAAACCTACCCTGCTGATGGAATTTTGCTAGCAAGCGATGTGAGTACTTTGACTGTGGTAGCCCACGTAGCAACCCCTAGTGCGGAGACCACAGCAAAACTGTGGGCCAAAGATCAAGATGGAGCGTGGCGTGATGCCGGAGCGATTGCCGTAACCGGGGAACCTGTACAATTGTCTTTGGATATAAGCGATCTTTCAGAGTTGCAGGGTTTTGGTGTGCAATTCCAAGGGTTAACCAGCGATCAAAGCACCTTCTACATCGACACAATCTCATTTGAATGACAGAGCTAGGCAGGTGCCCTCACGCCCCTGCCGAATCAGCCGTAAAAAGGAAACAGTTATGCGTTCTATACAGCAACTCTTTAATATAAGTCTGCTTACCGCCAGCGTGAGCACTGCCCTACTCAGCACTTCCGTACTTGCTCAGCAGGCCCTTTCCGATAACCCTCAACCTGATGCAGAAAGTAATATTGTTGAGGTTATCCAAATCAGAGGTATCCGAGGCTCTCAGGTTAAGTCATTGAGTGAGAAACGGTTTGCCAATACTGTCAGTGATTCCATTTCGGCAACCGACATTGGTAAATTGCCAGACGCCACCATCGCAGATTCACTGCAGCGTATTACCGGTGTTCAGGTGAACCGCTCTGGCGGGGAAGGCAGCTCGGTGAATATTCGCGGTATCAGCCAGGTGGGTACCACACTAAATGGTGAGCAAATGTTGTCTGCCAGCTCGATTACCACCGTTCAGCCAAACTTTACTGATATTCCAGCATCAATGGTGTCTGGGCTAGATGTTTATAAATCTCGCGAGGCAGGAATGATTTCGTCTGGTATGTCCGGCGTGATCAACCTTAACACCTATCGGCCTTTCGACCTGGAAGAGGGATTGACCTTTAATGCCAAGGTTGAAGCTACTGATGGTTCTATGGGTGAAAAAACTGATGGTCTGTTGACAACCTTTATTGGTTACAACCGCAATTCCGATTTCGGGGGCAGCTTATCGGTAACCGTATCGGATAAAAATCTGGCTGACTATGTGGTTGGATCTGCCGGCAATGACTGGGGGTTTGTTGCGACCGAAGCCAATACCTTCGTGCAGGCAGATTTGGACGCGAACGGAAATGGTACTATTGATGATTCCTACTACGCCTTTCAGGGTCATCAAGCTGCCAATCAGTTCATTTCCCGTGAACGCCTTGGGATAAATGGCTCTTTCCAATGGCAGGCCACAGATGATATTCAGGTCATTGGTGAAGTGTTTTACACTGATATGGACGAATTGGGCACTCAAGCAGGCTTCATTGCCTCACAGGCTTGGCAGAGCGTTACTGGTTGGTTTACGCCCGAAGCGGACGGCTTTGTTGCTCATGAAAACCTGATTAAAGACGAAACTGGAATGCCGGTCGATCAGGGGGGCGCGCTCAACTCTTTCAGCAACGGTGTGCTTCAAGCCCGACGCACGATGGTTCATTCTGAAGCCAATGCTTCTGATCGCGAGTCACTCAATACCAATCTTGAAATCAAATTTGATAACGGCGGTGTGGTAAGCGGGACTGTGCGTTGGGCGCATGGTGAGGCTCGGGACGATAATGCTCTGAGTGTGGTCGATGCCTACATCAATAGTGGTGCGCAGGTCAACGCAACTTACAAAGGACCAGGTGGAGAACCTGCAAGCGACGTTAACCCGTGGGGTTATGACGGCCAGCCGGCTCAGTTGCCCGATGGCACGTTAGCAGGTGATTACACCATGATTCCGATCGGGATTCGCTATACCGGAAACACCCAGTATTGGTCATTGCCTTCCACTATGTACGTTGATGGTCAGGAAGTAAATGAAGTGTTTGGTAGCAACATCAACCGTTATGCGGCAACCTCGTCAAACCTAACTGGCGCAAATCGAGATGCTGAGCTTGACGTACTTAGATTGGATGCCACCTACCTGGCAGATTGGGGGCCAGTAATTTCTCTAGATGCTGGCATTCGGTATGCACAGAGAGACGTTGAACAGCAATCTTGGATAGGCGGTGTAGCGCGAACCAACGAGTATGGTGATGCCTTCCTGTCTCGCTGGAAAGATTCGGCTAGTCAGGCTCCAGATACTCTAGAGTCCTTCATCGCGCCAATCTCCTTTGAATCACTGGACGAGCGAGGCATGATTACCCAGATTAGTGATTTCCAAGGCACCTCTGGGCTGGGAAGTCTGTACTTTGTTGACCCTGATGCTATGGCGGATCCACTAGGTTGGCACAATGAAGTTTATGGTCAAAATATACAGTCACCCGATGGAGCCAATTCCTATGATTTAGAAGAAATAACACAGGAAGCCTATTTGCAGGCTAATCTGGACGGTGAAATCGCTGGCATGACATACCGTGGAAATGTTGGCCTGCGTTATGTAAAAACAGAACTGGACATTAACCAGTCAGATATCGCCACCAATGGCATGGCAACTTACAATGGCGTGACGTATATATTGTCCGGCGCACTTGGCATGCTGCCGCCGGCAGCAGCGGTAATCAATACCGAACGGGATTATTCCGATGTGCTGCCGTCAGTAAACCTGACGCTCAATCTGACCGACGAACAATTGGTGCGCTTTTCATATACAAAAACGGTAACACCTCACAATACTAACAATCTGGCGGGCGGCATCAACGTTGCTCGTATCCTTGCGTGTGATGTTCAGGCTCCGGACGGCTCTGATGTGTTCTGTGCGGTTTCTGCCAACCAGCAGGGTAACCCACAGCTTGAGCCATGGCGCTCCACCAATCTGGATCTCTCTTATGAGTGGTATTTCAGTGAAACCGGTATGTTGAGCGTAGCGGCTTTCTACATTGATATTGAGTCTTTCATCAAGAATACGACTGTTTACTTGCCGATAACAGACAGTGACGGTCAGGTGAGGGGGTACGATCCGGCCACCACCGAGTTCACCGGTCTGGTACCAACAACAACGATTGGCAATGGCGGAGGCGCGGGCGTAGAAGGGGTGGAGTTGGGATACCAGCAAGGATTTGATTTCCTAGATGGAATATGGGCTAATTTTGGTATCAATGCGAACTACACTTATTCACCCAGCACCAGTGACGAAACTGATTACTATGGTAACGATACGCCAATGCTGGATAACTCAGAACATCAGGCCAATTTTGCGCTCTGGTACGAAGACGATGCTTTTCAGGCTCGTTTAGCAGCCAATTATCGTAGCAAAACCTTTTTGTCTATCCGGCGGGTAGGGGATTATGAATTGGCCAAATATCTAAATGCTACCTTGTATTTGGATGCGTCGATGAGCTATGACTTTACCGATAATATCACGGTATCACTTCAAGGGCTTAACCTCACTGAGGAGAGCCGCGAACAGTACTTCCAATGGGAAGATATGCTTGATAAGCGGTTTATTAACGAGCGTCGCGTGACATTCGGTATTCAATACCGGATGTAGCAGCACTCATGAACCGGTGGTCGCTAACTCCGCCGGTTTTAGCTCTTTTTTGTTTTGTTGAATCGGGCTGAAGCCCCTTCGTATTAGCACCAGCGATAGGCCGTGCAAAGACCTTCTGCGTTGAACATCGATATGGTATTGCAAAATGGTTTGGCGCTCTCAGTGAGAAATAATAAGTAAAGGTTGCGGCATTTAATGACGTTAGAATTTATGATTTCAGGAGACTATCCACAACATGAAAAATAAAAAAGCTTTTTTGTATGGTATTGCGAGTTGCTTGACTTTTTTGACCCATCTAGCGTGGGCGGGCTTCAGCGTAAACAATGGACAATTGGTCGACAGCAATGGCAATCCCTTCGTAATGCGAGGAGTGAACCATGCTCACACCTGGTTTACCTCCAATACCCAAGCCATCACTGATATTGCAGGAACAGGTGCTAATACAGTGCGGATTGTTCTAAGTAACGGTACGCAGTGGTCGCGTAACAGTGGTAGCGAAGTAGGCAACCTGATTCAACTTTGCAAGTCAAATTCTCTGATTTGCATATTGGAAGTGCATGATTCTACGGGCTACCCAGAGCAAACGACCGCCACTCACATCTCTAGTGCTACCTCTTATTGGTTAAGTAGCGACATCAAATCAGCTATTCAAGGGCAGGAAGATTACATAATCATCAACATTGCTAATGAGCCCTTTGGTAACGGTGTCAGTGCTACTGACTATGTCGATGATCATATCGATGCGATAAATGCCTTACGGGCTGGTGGTATTACCCACACCCTTATGGTTACAGCGGGTAACTGGGGGCAGGACTGGCAGTACTTTCTGCGTGACAACGCTTCAACCATTCTGTACGCGGATCCTCAGCAGAATGTGATTTTCGATGTACACATGTATGAGGTTTTTGGCAATGCTTCCGCTATACAAAATTATATGCAGACATTTGCTAATAATGGTCTGGTGCTTGTTGTTGGCGAATTTGGTGCAAGTCATAATGGCAACAATGTGGACGAAGATGCCATCATGCAGAATGCGGAACAACTGGGGTTTGGTTATCTGGGTTGGTCTTGGTCGGGAAATGGACCTTGTTGTACTGATTTAGACATCGTAAATGGCTGGAATCCCAATAACCTATCTTCATGGGGCAACCGTTTGATTCACGGTGCCAATGGCATTAAGGAAACTTCGGTAGCTGCCAGCGTGTATGGTGGCGATGGCAACGGAGCGAGCTCCCAGTGTACCTGGACTGATGGGACGGTCTGGCCAATGTGCTCCACAGATGTTGGCGGTTGGGGGTGGGAGAACAGCCAAAGTTGTGTTTCTCAAAGCATTTGCCCTTAAGCGTATATTAGCCCTGAGACTGCAAGGTTCCGCTGGATAGGGGTCTAAGGCATATATGCTACAGTGATTGAAGTTTGCGTCCCATTAAAATGTCGTCACAGAGCTCGATATGACGTCGCTAGAGTCAATTTCAGCTCCAAACGACGCCGTGAGGGTAAGAGCCTAAGGCATGTCCTAGGAAATCTATAATTCGCACACAGGTCAGTTTAGATTAAACATTTTGTGACTGATTACAATCTAATGTCGTGGTGGAGCTGTACTCTCTCGAATCACGAATTCATAAGGCAGGATATGCTCCGTGGCGCTAGGAGTATCTTCGTTGATAAGTGCCAACAATAATTCAGCTGAACGTTCTCCCATTTTTTCTGCTGGTTGGGCTACGGTGGTCAGTGTCGGGATGATATATTTCGATACATCCATATCATCAAAGCCGGTAATTGAAATATCTTGGGGCACCTTAAGGCCTTTTTCGCTGAACCCTTTAATAGCGGCTATTGCCATTTCATCGTTGAAGCAGCATATGGCAGTGGGTCTGTCGGTCATTTTGCAAAACTGTTCAGCGGCGCTGAGTCCAGACCAGTAGTTGAAATCACCTTCAATTACGATGGATGGGTCGTAATCAATACCAGCTTCCGCGATAGCTTGTTTATAACCTTTTAAACGGTCAATGGTGTGTGGGTTATTTTTCAAGCCTGAGATTACTCCGATTCGCTTATGGCCCAGTGACAATAAGTGATTAATCACCTTCACCGATGCCCCCACGTTGTCAATTCGGACTGAATAAGAAGGGGTATTTTCACAGCTACTGGCAGCCACCGACAGCACGCCGTCCTTTGGTAGCAATGCATCACTTTTTCGGTAAGGGCGTAAATTTATCACGCCATCAGCAAGACGAGTTTCCACCATCTTAATGAATTCTTTCTCCTGCGCCAGAGAATCTTTGGTATCACCTAACAACACGCTAAAGCCAGAGGCTTGGGCTACCGTCTCAATGCCACTAATGACTTTGGCAAAGAAAAGGTTGGCGATGTCCGGCACCATTACCACTATTGTGTTCGACCGTTTACTGCGAAATTTTTGTGCCAGCATATTCGGTTTATAATTGAGTTTAGCGATCGCTTCATGAACTTTAATCTGATTTTTCTTAGAGACCTTTTCAGGATGGCTCAGTACCTTGGACACGGTGCCTGTTGATAAACCCGCTTCCTGGGCTACATCCCTGATCGTTGCCATGCTAATAACCTTGTTGTCATCATTTAAACCCAAGCGGCTAATTTGTTTATAGAGTTTAAATTTTTATACCGGTTCACTCAGTGTAATCTCTCGTGTTCAACCAATCAATGAGCTTAACCAGACGAATAAATTAATCCTTGCTAAATGAACCGGTTCATTTTACTCTGACCGACAGTTTTAACATTTAAGTAACGCGCTATTCGCAAAGAGGCTCTTCATGCAACTCACGTCCTTGGACATCGCTATTCTAGCACTGTACCTAATTGCCGTAGTGCTTCTTGGTGTTCTGGTTTCCAAACTAGCAAAGAATAATACACGGGGATATTTTTTGGGGGGCAACCAAATTTCCTGGCCATTTCTAGGCCTTTCCAATGCGTCCGGAATGTTCGATATCAGTGGTACCATGTGGATGGTATATTTATTATTTATTTACGGCTTAAAGAGCGTTTATATCCCTTGGTTGTGGCCAAGTTTCAATCAGATTTTCCTGATGATCTTTTTATCTATCTGGTTGAGGCGATCCGGCGCTATGACAGGTGCAGAGTGGATCCGTTTACGTTTTGGTGAGGGCACTGGTGCAAAACTGAGCCACCTTGTGGTTGTGCTTTTTGCTTTATTGAGTGTGCTGGGCTTCTTGGCTTATGGATTTGTTGGTGTAGGTAAATTTGCAGCAATCTTCCTTCCTTGGCATCTACATGCCGATCCACACTATAACGAAGTGATGTATGGAATTATCATCACTGCTATCACCTCCATTTATGTGGTGAAAGGGGGCATGGTGAGTGTGGTATTCACTGAAGTGCTTCAATTTCTTATCATGACCGTTGCCTGCATCGCTATCGGTGTGATTGCCATGCAACAAGTTTCACCTCAAATGCTGCAGGAGGTGGTTCCCGAAGGCTGGACGTCGCTATCCTTTGCTTGGGAATTAGAACTGGACTGGAGCGGTATCCTGGAGCAGGCCAATCAGAAGATAATAGAAGATGGCTGGTCACTGTTCAGCGTATTCATCATGTTGGTGCTGTTCAAAGGGGTATTGCAAAGCATGGCAGGACCTGCACCAAACTTTGATATGCAGCGTGTACTATCCGCTAGGTCTCCAGCGGAAGCTGCAAAAATGAGTGGTTTTGTCAGCATTGTCTTGTTGTTCCCTCGCTATATGATGATTACTGGTCTCAGCGTACTCGCTTTGGTGTATTTTATGCCCACACTCAGAGAAATGGGCCCGAACGTCGATTTTGAAAAAATCTTGCCTTTCGCTCTTGCCAATTTTGTCCCTAGCGGACTACTTGGGCTAATTATCGCCGGTTTGCTAGCAACGTTCATGTCTACGTTTGCAGCCACCACCAATGCGGCACCGGCATACGTGGTCAACGATATATATAGGCGATATGTGAACCCCAATGCTACTGAAAAGCAGTCAGTGATGATGAGTTATGTTGTATCTGTAGCATTTATTGTTATGGGCACCCTTATTGGTTTGTTCATTCCTTCTCTGAACAGCATCGTTTTATGGTTAGTGTCAGCGTTGTACGGCGGCTATACCGCTTCCAATGTGCTCAAATGGTATTGGTGGCGGTTTTCCGGTATGGCTTATTTTGCTGGTATGGCCGCAGGCATTGTCGGGGCGGTACCGATGATGTTTACTGATGTTTCACCACTCTTCGCATTTCCTTTCTTATTCGCTTTCTGTTTAGTGATCTGTGTAGTGACTAGCCTTATCAGCGGGCCAGATGACATGGAGGTGCTGAAGAAATTTTATTTGCGTACCCGGCCCTGGGGGTTTTGGAAACCCGTGCTGATGGCCGCACAGTATGATGATCCAACTGTTCAGGGTAATCCCAACTTTATTCGCGACATGATGAACGTGGTTATTGGCTTAGTCTGGCATACATGTCTGACTGCCGCACCAATTTTCCTAGTTATCCAGCAATGGCAGGGCTTTACTGCGACCCTTGGCTGCGCATTGCTGACCACCATTATTCTTAAATTTAGTTGGTGGGACAAACTCAACGATGAGCCGAAGTTACAGTCTCAACCCGAGACCCATGGCTACGACGCTCCTCTGCAGAAACTAATCAAATAGTTGAGAAAAAATGAATTCATATATATTTACAAAACGATTGGAATTACTTGAATCCGACCATAAGCAACTTTTAACCAGAAGAAATGAAATCCAAGGCTTGGGCAATGGAATCTACGACCGTTGGCAATATCCGGTTATTACCGCCGAGCACATACCTTTGAATTGGCGTTACGACCTTGACCAGCGCACTAACCCCTACCTAATGGAAAGGCTAGGCGTGAATGCTGCGTTTAATGCTGGAGCAATATACTTTAACGGCCGCTTTGTTGTGGTGGTCAGAGTGGAGGGCTACGATAGGAAGTCATTCTTCGCCGTCGCGGAAAGCGACAATGGTGTGGACAATTTCCACTTTTGGGGGCGTCCCATTGACATACCCGAAACGGAAGAGCCAGACACAAATATTTATGATATGCGGCTTACTCAGCACGAAGACGGCTATATTTATGGATTGTTCTGTACCGAACGCAAGGATTCCAATAAACCCAATGATACTTCTGCTGCAATTGCCCAGTGCGGTATCGCGCGAACTAAAGACTTGGTGAACTGGCAGCGATTGCCGGATTTAGTGACTAACAGTGGCCAACAGCGCAATGTTGTATTGCACCCGGAGTTTGTGGATGGTCAATATGCGCTTTACACGCGGCCTCAAGATGGCTTCATTGATATTGGCGGCGGCGGCGGTATCGGCTGGGGGCTAACCCGTACCATGGATGGGGCGAAAGTTGAACAAGAACAAATCATTCATTCCAAGGCTTATCATACCATCTACGAACTTAAAAATGGACAAGGACCGACACCGATTAGAACGCGTAACGGTTGGTTACATATGGCCCACGGGGTTAGAAATACTGCAGACGGCTTGCGATACGTACTTTATTCATTGCTCACTGATCTTGACGAGCCTTGGCGTATTACTCATAGCCCAGGCGGTTACCTGATCGCACCAGAAGGATCAGAACGCGTGGGAGACGTAAGTAATGTAGTATTTTGCAATGGCTGGATTCGAGATAATGAAGACAACCTTTATATCTATTATGCCTCTTCAGATACTCGACTTCATGTGGCAACAACAACGGTAGAACGTTTGCTCGATTATTGTACTAATACTCCTGCCGATGGCCTGACCTCAGCATGCTCGGTTCGGGCAATAAATGAATTAATTGACCACAACGCAGGACGAACCTGATGCTTACAGAACCTATTGTCAGCGATGTCGGGTTCTCATCCTCGGCGGTTACTCAAGAATTGCGAACGATAGCCAGTTGGTGGAAACGACATGCTCTCGACAAACACTGCGGCGGTTTTTACGGGCAAGTGGACAATCAGGCGTTACCGGTCCCCGACTCCTTTAAAGGCGTAGTCTTAAATACCAGAATTTTGTGGTTTTTTAGCGAGCTGGCCGCACAAAGTCGTGACAGTGTGGATGAGGCTACAGCATATCGCGCTTATGACTGGCTAAAGACTTTCTTTCACGACCGCGAGTATGGGGGACTATTCTGGGCGCTCGATTCTCAGGGGGTTCCACTGGATGATAAAAAGCAAGTTTATGCACAGTGCTTTGGAATCTATGCTCTGTGCAGTTATTTCAAATTGACCAGAGAGACCGAAGCTCTGGAAATGGCAAGGTCACTCTTTGATATGGTGGAAACTAATGCGCGTGACCAACTCAACGGTGGCTACATTGAGGCATGTACCCGGGTTTGGGGAAATATTGAAGATTATCGCTTAAGTGATAAAGATCTTAATTGTCCCAAATCCATGAATACACATTTACATGTCTTGGAGGCTTACACATCACTGTACACAATTGCTCCGGATGCGCGAGTTGAGGAAGCACTGGAACACGTGTTAGAGGTTTTTCTTGACAAGATCAAAGGCGCAGGGAAATGCCATTTATCACTGTTCTTTGACATCCAATGGAAAAGCCTTAGTCAGTCTGTTTCATTTGGTCACGACATTGAAGCCAGTTGGCTATTGTGCGAAGCCGCTGATGCATTGGGACAAGAAGTTATCAAGCAAAAAGTAAACACTGCCGCCATAGAGCTGGCACAAGCGTGCTATCAAAAAGGTCTGGCAACGGCAGGTTACATGCTGGATGAGTACGAGTTTCACAGTGGAGTATTTGGGCAAAACAGCTACTGGTGGGTGCAGGCTGAGGCTTTGGTTGGCTTTGTGAACGCCTATCAACTAACTGGTCAGAAGCACTATTTAGATGTCTGTCTGCCTATCTGGAAGTTTTTAGAAGACGAGCATTTCGATGAGGGTGAATGGCTTTGGCTGGCCCGTTCACAAGGTGGTGAGCAATTGCATTATAAAGCAGGCTTTTGGAAAGGACCGTACCACAACGGTCGCGCAATGCTCGAACTGCAAAAACGCTTGAAGCGGGTAGGGAGATAATCATGGGCATTAGGATTTCTCTCGTATTGGCTGCGCTATTGATTGTGACTTCGGGTCAAGTATTTTCTTTTGACTATTTTATAAGCCGGCAGGGAAGCCAATTATATGACGGTAAAAAGGAATTTCGCTTTTTTGGTCTGCATGCTCCAGAATTGCATCGCATTGAAGATGACGCTCGTGGCACTTGCAAACAAGATCGAAGAGGGTGGGGGCAACACTTTAAATGGCCTACTGAAGATGAGCAACACAATTGGATCCAAGCATTAACGCGCTCTGGGCACACTGCCATGAGGATCTATGTCTTATCCATAGAACACCCGGATGACAGTGCGTGCGGTCGTCAAACGCACATCAACTCTCCCGTGATTGAAGGAGGAATGCCGCAGCTCAATGAGCAAGCAATGAAGGTTTATGATCGTATGATTGCCTTGGCTGACAAGCACAATCTTCGCCTTATTCTGCCATTCATTGATCATTGGCAGTGGTGGGGAGGACGAGCAGAATTGGCAGCATTTTATGGTGAAACAGGCGCTGACTTTTACCGGACTGACAGTAAAACCTACAAGGCTTATTTGCACATTATTGAATCTGTAATTACCAGAAAAAATAGCCTTACAGGGCGGCACTACTTTGAAGAAAAAGCCATTATGGCATGGGAAACAGGAAATGAATTAAAGGATAGTACTTCGGAGTTTGTTTCGGCCACTGCTGCAAAAATTAAGTCGTTGGCACCAAACCAACTAGTGGTTGATGGCAACTATTTGTCTATTACTCCTTCTTCCCTAATCGACGAAAACGTCGATATTATCAGCAACCATTTTTACTCAGTGAATGGAAATAATAATCCGGACACTGTTGAACACGATCTAGGATCCATAGCCGGACGAAAAGCTTACATAGTTGGGGAGTATGGCTTACTGCCGACAGATAAAATGAAATCGATCGCTGAGGCCATTGTTAGTAAGGAGGTAGCTGGCCATCGGGCGGTGGGCGGCTTTGTCTGGGGCTTCCGTGGTCATCGTCACGATGGCGGTTTTTACTGGCATCATGAAGGTGATACGGGATATCAAAGCTACCGCCTACCCGGATTTCCTGAAGCATACCAAAACAAAGAAATCCAAGTTATAAATCTGGTTCGCCAGATGCAAGCCAGCATGCAAGGATTAGGTTATGCCTCCCCGCTACCCGTGCCGCTTTCTCCACTATTGCGCCCGATTGGCGAGTGTGGCGAGATAAGGTTTATGGGAGCGCCGCTCGGACGCATATATCGTATTGAGAGACGAGTGTCGGGAAGCAATGTATGGCGTTCGCTAACCACCAAGCTTTCCGATGGTCAGTTGGAGTTTGACCCCAAGGTCAATGTGTTGTTCAAAGATGCTATTGCAGATTTTGATAGTAATAACTACGAGTATCGGATAATTGCAATTAATGAGAGTGGAGAATCTGAGCCCTCAAATATTCAAACATGGTCTGCGCAGGGCCGCTGTAATAGCGCTACTTGATTGAAAAAAGCTCCCACCTCTCTACTTACGTAATACTTTCTAATAAGATTGTTCCTCATAATGGATGAGGGACAATCCGAAAACAGTGCCATTCTTGCTAACCTGAAACGACTCGCCGACGAGGAGCAATGTTAAATTTCTCTGGGTTTAATAAAAGTAGGCACCACACAACGATCATGACAACCGAAGACAACGTCCACGCGACGAGTACACTTAAGGACGCTGGATTCACGTCCGGAAACGTCGGTGCGGCGTTGACGACGCTGCCGTAGCCGAGTATTTCCTGCCACCCCGCGTAACTGGAAGCGATTAATGTCAATAGAGTGGCAATCACTGCGATCAGCACGCTGCGTCTATCAGCGCGACTACCGGCGCTGCGCAAGGTACGGTAAGCATACAGCCAAGTGCCACTGAGCACGCTGAAACACAACATCAATGAAAAAATGAACCACATTATCTTGCTGGTTAGTCCAGCGAAGTTACCGAAGTGCAGCGGATCGGCGATGTGAGAAATAAACCAGTATACAGGCAGGGTTGCACTGTTTTGTTCATAAATAACGCTGCCGGTGCGCCAATCAAAAAGGATATGGTTCGCACGCTCGCGAACCAAAATGTTGTTCGCTTTGCCCTGCACTTTGACGGTGCCAAGCTCTTTATCAAAAGATACTTGGCCGACGGTGATGTCGGGTCGGAGCGTTGATGTGCGTGCGACTAAATCGTTAACGGCTATTAATGGAAGGCTATGATCGCTGGCAGCAGCGCCAATTGTGATCACAGCGTGTTCATCTTGTCCTGCATAACTCCAGACACCGTTTATTTCGTAGTTAAGGGCTTCAATCAGGTACCACACTGCGCTGGCTGCGATAATGACTGAGAAGCCGAGCCCCCAGACACCGAAGGACTTATGCGCTTCACTCCATCGTTTTCTTCCACGGCCCCAGTTGAACTGAAAGCACTGCTTCCACCAGCGTTTGTAAAATAATAAGGGCGTTATCACCGAAAGCGTCAAGGCGATAGATAGCAGGTAGATGATCCAATAGCCAATGCCGCCTACATCAAACAGGCTCATGTGAAAACTGCGAAAGAAACGTTGAATGGTGAAGTAACTGCTGTCACCCGTGATCTCTCCGGTGTAAGGGTTCAGATACACTCTTGATAACGGTTGTGAGGGGCGGTCAATAACCGCAGTGGCGACAAACCCTTTGAATTCCGGCGCGCTGATCCAGCGGATCTCTGAATTGGGGTAACGTTCCTGCACATTCGAGTGCATTTGTTGCCAATCAAACGCGCTTGCCTGAGCCTGAATTCTCAGCGCTGGCGTTGTCAGCCAATCCAACTCATGCGATATCACTGCGAACGTGCCGCTCCAGCAGGTGATAAAAAGCAATAGGCCGGTGAGTACCCCAACGACGCTGTGTAGCTTAAACCAACTTTTTGCTGCCACGCTGCACACACCTTTTCCAAAGAGAAAAGACGGCTAACAAAACCGTCTTATATCTCCATAAGTTAACGCCGAACGACTTAAAATTGATATTTTGCACCCACGCGAAATAAGCTGCGATTGCCCACATCAACTTGGTCGGAGCGAGTCCCTGAGTCCTGCATCGACAAAATTACCGTATCGTCAAATACATTGCTGGCAAAGGCGAACAATTCCAGTCGTTCTGACACCGCGTAATTCAGACCTATATCGACAGTAGTGTAAGCCGGTAATTGGATCGTATTGCCACTATTGCCTTGGCGTTCACCAATATGGATCACACCCAGCGTGGCCGTCAATCGAGGCAGTTCAAAGCGGGCAAAGTTGTAGTCGGCAAAGCCACTGATTTGCAAATCGGCGGTGTTGGCAAACTCATTACCTTCGAACGGGCCGGTATCTGTTTTGATAATTTCAGAGTCTAATAGCGAGAAACCCACGCGTACGTTGAATTGATCGCTAACACGCCCGGCAAATTCGGTTTCAAACCCAGAGATTTCGACTTCGCCAAAGTTGATCACAAAGAACTCATTGAGATCATCATCATTGGTTGGGTCAGAGGCGACAATATCGCTACGATTTGTGTGAAATAAGCTGCTAGTCCACAACACCCGACTGTCGAATAGCGATGCCTTAACGCCAATTTCATAGCTCTTATCGTGGGTGGGTGACAGCATCTCACCGGCTCGTGTCACGCCGCCTTGCGGCAGAAAAGCGTCGCTGTAACCGGTGAACAGCGTGAAGTTTTCATGAATGTCATAGGAGCCTGCAACACGAATGGATACATCATCACTCTGGCTGATATCCCCGAAAGAGTCTCCCTCAAACTCAGTATATTGAGCACTGAGCAGTGTTCGGAATTTGGGTGAAAATTCCGTAAGTAACTTGGCGAAGTAGCCGGTCTCTTCGATCGTTTGCCCACCCAGGAAGGGATCTGGCAGAACCGTGACATCAGTGCTCAACCCATTCGGATCGGGATTGAAAAGATTGACGGTGGTATTGCCTTCAACCTGAGTATCGAAAAACGCACCGTTTTCTTCAGTGTCAAACTTGCGCCAGCCAGCGATAATGGCGTTTTCAACGTTGCCTAAGCTGAAGTCATATTCCATTTCAAATTTAAGATTGGTTGTGTCTGATTGTGAGTCCCAGAAAGCGTAGCGTGCCTCAAACGTGGTGTTGCCATTCCATGACCGTCCATCCGCACTATAGGGGCTCAATCCATTTCCGCGAAACTCTGTATTCGCATTTCGATATTCTCGATTAACATAATGGTAGTCGGTATAACTGTAGAGTGCTCTGATAGCTAGATCACTGGTGACTTGGTCTTGCCATTCTAACGTGAGTCGGTCGATTCGATTCACCTGCTCTCCTGAGTTTTGATGCCAGCTCCAATCTCGCGGTGCAAAGCCCCCTTCAAATGCATCTTCAACATAGATAATACCGCGATCCTGAGGGTCTGCCTGGTACACTTTCTCATAGGCAAGGATCACATCGCCGGTTTCGCTGTAGGCGTAGCGCATGGAGGGGGCAATCACAAAGTCGTAGATGTTGTCGTTATCTTTTCTCCCTTGACGCCATTCAGCCGATTCAGTGTAGGAAGCAATCAATCGCGTCTGCAGTTGGCCTTCGGCGAGAAATGCGCTGTTCATATCCAGCGTAGCTTCGCGCTGACCAAAGCTACCCGCCGATACATTCAGGCTACCAGCTTGACCATTGAACGGTTTCTTTCGAATAATGTTGATCACGCCACCGGGTTCCGTGACTCCAAAATCAGCGCTGGCGGCACCTTTTAAAACTTCCACACGCTCGATGGTGGCAAAGTTCGGTCTAATGGTCAGCGGCGTTTGTTTCACCCCATCAAAGTAGAGCTGCCCGTTGGTGTCAAAACCGCGAATGATAATCCCATCAGCCGTCCATCCTCCATCGTCAGAAAGGGTTACGCCTTGAATATAGGTAAGCAAATCACGCAGCCTGTCGGTTTGCGAATTCTTAATAAAATCACTGGATAAAACGGCGATACTGGCCGGTAGTTTATCCATCTCAAGACCAAAGCCTAAAGATGACGCTTCCTGCGGCCGGTATTTGTTACCGACAACCTCCACAACCTCAATGTTTGACTCTGCGTCGCTTTGTTGAGGATTTGCAGTTGCACACGGCACTCCAGCAATGACTGTGCTGGCCAAGATAGCTATATGACACTTGTTTTTTGATGGTCGGGAGGCAAATTTCGTTGCGTTGCGGTGTGATAAAAGCGTGAGCTGCATCAGTTTACAGACTCCATGTATGTACAATGAACGCGAGTGTAATCCATGCGCATGCAAATAACAATGATTCTCATTAACTGCAAAAAATGCTTCATTTTATGTTTTAGTCGCTAAACGATGTGAACCTGTCGCACCGTCACTGCAAAATGGCGCTCTGCATCCTTTATTGTTGCATATCTTATTGTTTAGGCTACGGGTGTCTTTTAATAGCCTGAGGCGGCGTCGTTACTCAAGGAGAATCTGCAAATTACGGCTAAAATGACTCCAACAATCAGGTCCACTCATGGTTAAAGAATGACTATTCTAACTTATCCCGCGTTTAGGTTGATTAGCGCGCTGGGTCGATGACCGCTTTGTCCAGAACAAAAGGTTTGCTCTCACGAATGTTTTCGCTTGAAGACGCAAGGTGAAGCCAGTATTGCCCAGCGTCGATGCGCCAGTGATCTAAGAAAAGATCGCAAGAAACTAACTGATGAAGACCAATGTGTATGATGAGGCATGACTAAATCGAATGCGTAAAGTGACCTGAGTGAAGTAACCTTACCGTGCGCGGTATAGTGCCAAATTTGCACATAAAACGATGTTTTCATCGTTTATGTGTCAGTTTCTTCTTCGTAGTCAATTTGAAGTGCGACACAGTCACTGTCTTTTCCAATAATCATACTTGGATCGACGCGAACGCCAGCACCCGCGTAATGACCTTGCGCTGTAAACGTACATACTTGCACATACATGCCTTCAATTAGTGGCAATGCAAATAATTGCTGATAAATTTGTTCACGATGTTCAAAAGCGCCTGCCTTTTCCGCTAGTGTTTGCTGCTGATGATCGATGAGTTTGATGTTTGCCCCGCATCGACCCACGATGGGTTTAACTACGTAGCCACTGGCGCACAGTTCATCGTTGAGCGCAAAATCGGTATTGAGTAGCAGCGGGTGGTTTGGAAATAGCGACCAGAGAATGGGTAAGATGGCTTTGTTACTCGGAATGAGCGTCCACAGCGGCTCAAACACCATAATATCATTATTGAGCAGAACGTCTGACAGGGAGGGCGTGCTATTGTGGGAGTTTAAAGGCCGGCTTGCCGTCTGCTCGTTATCAAAGCGCAGCTCGTCAATGGCGGTTTCCCATGCCCAAGTTTTCCATACCCACTTAACCTGATTACCTAGTGCGTCGACGATGCAGCCATTTTCCCCCCAGCGCAAAGCATCCACGCCCACCACGATCTCACAGCGATGCCCTGCCGCTTCAATCGCACTTTTCATATACAGGGCATGGTAGGTTTCTTCGGCATCATCATCTTGCAGAACATGTATCACATCATCGATATCACTGACCTTCCAGGCTTTAATTAACTTTCTAGTGAGTTCTGCGCCTGCATCATAGCCGCCCTTTACATCGAAGTGTTTAAACCACTTTCCCTGCACCTTGCCCACTTCCATGTAACACGACGCCGAGTCACAGTTGTATTCATAGACTTTGAGCCCTCGCTCAGACATGGCAAAGTCGAATCGGCTGGTGATCAATTGATTTTTACGATTTTCCCACGACACTTTAATCTTCGAGAGAACCGTATCCGGCAAGCCAAATTTACGCAACAGCTCGGGTCGCTCGAGTGCGTAATCGGTAGCGTGCAAGAACATTTGATGCAGCTCATCGGTTGCAGATTCCAGCGCCGCCTTTGCCGCCGCCGTAATTTGATAATAGCGTAGCCGCTGTGTGGTCTGAGCAGCAAGAAAGTGGCCCCCCATCATATCGACATAGGCGCTTTCGTCATCGTTGGCGAGATTCAGCCATGGCAATTCTGAATGTGAGGAGGCTTTGGCTACGTGGGCGACAATATTTAGCGCTTTACTGTCAGGCGTTTCGTGCACCACAGCGTGGGTTGGGTCCGTGGTTTGAATGACCCAGCCAAGAATGGTGGAGCCCTGCGACGGGCAATGGAGCCAATAGTCGCCTTGCGCGCCCACTTTGGCTTTGATCTCGCGTGAATAGTCCTGCCCTTCTGGCCACTGATAGAAATCCATGTTTTGTTCAGCAATGCGAATTTTATCCTCGAAAACCTCGGTCACAATCGCCACATGACCGGTTTCCTCAAACTCACCGCCCTCTTCCCAGATCAACAGGCAACCCACTTCAGGGCGACGCAATGCACCATTCCTAAAAGAATGCAGTGGCAGCTCCTGATAATTAATGAGATCGCGGACATAGCATAGGTTAAAAATGTCGTATGCCATGGCAACATCGTTGAAAATATAGCCTTTATTGACATACAACCAGCGGCGGGCAAACTCCACACACTGCCATTTGTAACCCATATAAATGCCATTAACATAGCTGCGGAATGAACTACGCGAAGGAAATACGCTGGCATCGGCCGTTTTGTAATCCGATGAATAAGAAATCACGCCGCCGGGTGCAGTACCTAACGGCTCGCCAAAGCGGCGCTCAATGCGTTCGTTACGGTCAGCCATGAAGGTACCGAAGTGAAATGTTGAACGCCTATAGTATGATCATTTTTGCGTCAACAGATAGTCTAATCCACCGGTTATTGCCGCAACTTGTGCATCGATGCACTGTGCTGGAGTGGCTTCCTCACTGTCAGGGTACACTTCGGTTGTCGTCACGTACTGGGCATTGGTAAATCCACCACACAGGTGCAACGATGTTTTGTCATAGTGGATCACGCCGTGTTGAGTCACGTCAGCACCAATGATTTTGCCATGCTCATCTGGCGGCGCAATATGAGTGACTTTTTCAACAGACGCTATCACTGCTGCCTGAAAATCCTGATTGGCACGACTGGTATCGTCAACCGTGTAAAATCCATCCGGTATTGTCCATTCGTCGTGAGTGGTGCCGTCTCTGTCAGCCAAAGCTGGGCGAAACTCAGTGTTGTCGGTATCCGTGGTTTCGTGCAAATCGAAATGCGCAAGTAGCTCTACATTCAAGCCTTCAACAAGTGCCATAACTTGTGCTGCCTCTGGTGAAGGCGAATTGGTGAAAAACGAGCGGTTGGGGTCAACAGCATGCGGATTCCAGCGATTAATCGTTTCGTAGCCCCATGGGCTGATACAGGGCACTACAATGATATTGAAGTGTTTTGCATAGTCCTCTGCGCAACGATCTAAAAATGCCAAAGCACCCTGTACCCCGCTGGTTTCATAGCCATGCACACCGCCAGTTACTAATACGTAAGGCTTGTTGCGCTGCCACTCTTTCGTCTTCAAAGCGTACAGCGGGTAACGCTGTTCATCATAGGGTAACGCGCCATATTGCACACGTTCAAAACGGCCATCCAACCTATCAATTTTATCCAAAACCTGTTCTTGATAGCTGCGCACACGCTGCTGCATTTCACGCCACTGGTTTATCTCTGGCTCGCCCCATGGCTTACCCGGTGTGCCAATTGATACTGGATAGGTCATTGATTTCCTGCTGTTCGGTTGATTCATAAGGGTGCTAGTATAGACTGTCGTAACACGCCTTTCATCTTAGGAATCGTTGGCGATGCAAAGGTGCCCTATCTATGGGGCGTTGTGTTTGTTTATTATGAATAGGATTTTTATGAAATATCGCATTATGCGTTCACAGATTGTTTGTCTGATGCTATTCGCAGCGGGCGTTTTGTTGACTTCTCTGCCGGTGTCGGCTATCTCTTTTTCGATTAGCGAGCAAGATATTAACCGGTTTGTTCAAGCGGCTTTTCCGCAGAAGAAAAGTTACCAAGGCACCGACATTTTCTTTTCCGACCCGATTGTCACTATTGACGACGCTACCGGTTCATTGCGCATTTCGACTGAAATTACCGCAATCAAAAATCGCCAGATGCTGAAAGCCCGAGGTTCACTGTCTGGTGAACTGGCGTATGATCCAGCAGACTACAATTTACAGGTTAAGAATCCCACACTGAGCGAATTCACGGTGCAAGAAAGTTCTATGGATGATACCGCAGAATTGTTGGACACCATCCGCAGTGTGGTCGGTGAATCACTGCCCTTGATCGTTTTAATCGATTTATCCAGATTTGATATTGGCTTAGGTGAAATTAAGCCTCAGTCGATTGAAATTGATAAGAAAAAATTAGTGATAACGCTTTAAGAATTATTATTCTTGTTCGTAAACACAGGAGCGTCGTTGGCACAGAAGCAACCCAGTCCCGCCGCGTAGGGGCCTAAATACAATAACTTACCGGCTTCATACACAATCGCTACTGCTGGCGTTGAGGGTATCAAGTGTATCGCAGAAATTTCGGACCTGCATGGACAATTCGAGGTTCACGATGAGCCGCTGGTGTTTGCGATGAAACGGGTTATCATCTCTCACCGTAAACTCATTGCATAAACAGTAGAAATTCTCAATGAAAAACGTCGCGATACTCAGCATGGATAGTTTGGATGATTTTTTTTCCTACGACACGCTTCTTGACGCACCGCTACGTGCCGCCAACTGGCGTACCGCAATCGAATCATGGCGTGACCCGATGGTGAACTGGAACGCATATGATGTGGTGTTGGTTCGCAGCCCTTGGGATTATCAGCAGGACGTTGACGCGTTTGTGCAGTGTTTAGCGCGTATAGACAGTTCCTCGGCAACGCTGGAAAATCCGCTGGCGCTGATGAAGTGGAATATTGACAAACGATACCTGCGCGACCTTAACGCACAAGGCGTGCCGATAGTGCCTACTCGCTGGGAAGAGAAACTGGAAAAAGGCATGTTGCACGCAGCGATGTCAGCGTTTGCCAGTGACGAGCTGATCGTAAAGCCCGTTGTCAGCGCAAACGCTGACTTTACCTATCGACTGTCAAATGCTGATATCTCCAGCGAGGAGCCTCAGTTGATGGCTGTTTTTGCACAGCGCGCTTTGATGCTTCAGCCTTTTCTGCCATCCATTTTATCACCGGGAGAATACTCCTTATTTTACTTTGACCATGACTACAGTCACGCGATTTTGAAAACGCCGAAACACAATGACTTTCGGGTGCAAGAGGAGCATGGAGGCTCACTTAGCTCTGTGACGCCGACACCAGCAATGCTTGAGGTTGCGGAAAAAACGCTGGCAGCCCTGCCAGCGCGTGCACTTTATGCGCGTATCGATCTTATTGAAACCGCACAAGGCCTTGCCGTCATGGAAGTCGAGTTAATTGAGCCCAGCCTCTATTTTAATATGGACGATCATTCCGCGCAGCGCTTCGCTGATGCCTTTGTGAGCAAATTCGGCCACGGTTAGCGCCGTTACTTTTCACGATCAACGGTCGGTCTGACCGGCTTGGCTCGATGTTGTACAGACGGCTTACTACGATGGTGCGAACGCTGACTCTGAGTGACCGTTTTGGTCTGAACCGAGCGTTGTGTCTGCACATTTCGTGTTGCCTGCGGTACTTTCGTCGGTACCACCCGGTCTTGTTTTGCCTCGTACTTGTCAATCCGCTGACTTGGCTGCGATTTCTGCACCCGCGCTGCGGGCTGGTTAGGGCGTACCACGTCATTTCGGTTAACTTTGCGTGATTCAGACGGTTTTGCAGTACGGATCACATTACTGCGTTCTACTCTGCGCTGGCTTTTCAGTTCCAGCGGCACCGCCTTCTGATAGTCGCCATACTCGCGAGTTTGCACCTGACGATGGTTCTGCACCTGTACTTTGCTGTGCGCCTCGCGCGACGACACGATCCCCGCCGGCTGAGATCGGCGCGCGTTATAATGGGTGATTACACGGTTGTTATAGCGCGCTTTACGGTGTTGAACATTGTGAGACCAGCGCTGATATTCACGGCTGTATACCCGCTTGTAACCGTGCCGATAGCCACTGTAACCCCGAACGCGATAATGAGGATTAACGACAACATAGCCATGGCGCCAATGGAACCCACCAAAAAAGAACCCGGTTGAAACCCGAATACTGGGGCCCCAGTAAAATCCACTGTGATAAGCGCGATAGTGACGTGGATGGTGCCAGTAGTAAGGGTTGTGGTGATGCCACCAAGAACCATAAACCACATGTGTGTCATAAAAGGGCACATAAACGACTCGCTCGCGCACGGTTTCGATAACGATCACGTCGTCTTCTCGTTCCACCGCGATATAATCGTTGTTGTTCAAATTCCCCTGCGCATAAGCGCGGGTTCGCAATGCTTGTACGCGAGCCATCACCCATTCTTCGTCTGCTACCATGCTGTCGCCGAGGTAATTGAGCCAATCAATGTCTTCTGCCATTTTTTGCAGTACATCATTGAACGGCGCGAGAGCCTTGACGCTCGGATCCCAATCAAAGTCTTCAACGGCTGCCAGGGCATCATCGTGGTCTAAACCTTCATTCTTATCTCGCCAACGAGCCGCCCGGATGACGTCCAGCGGATATGTCGATGCAATCAGAACATGGGTTAATAGCGTGTCGGGATACAGGGCAATTGGGGCCAATACTCGGTCCAATTCTTCCTCAGTTAACGTGGAAGCTGTGTATTCGGTCTGCTCCTGCGCACTGGCGAACTGGATCGCAAGGCTAATACTAAGCACCAACGCCAGCGCATAGATTAAGGCTAATTTTTGTGTCGATTTCATTTCTTCACCTCATTGAGTGCCGTCAGTTAATGCGGCCATGGTGACGTTATAGCCGTTGGGGTCTTAACCGTAGCTGAACACAATCACTCTTCGTATAAGTTATTCCGCGTAGAGTTGGTCTATTTTTTGGAAAGGCGTATAGTAACTGTAACGCTTTTCACGTCTCATCTAAATCGATTCAGTCGGCACTCTCTTTTATCCGCTGTTAAGAGAGTTATATTTACGGTAACGCAAAGGAATTCACCATGAAATTGGTTCACATCAGTGTGTTCATTATTGTCACTTTCACCTTACTGGCTGGATGTTCTCAACCAGAACAAGCGCAACAACCCCCGCAGGCACCACAGGTTGACGTTGCGAATCCCATCAGCGCCACCATCACGCAGTGGGACGAATACTCAGGGCGCTTTGAAGCTGTCAGCGAGGTCGAAATACGTGCGCGCGTTAGCGGCTATGTGGATTCAGTCAATTTTCGGGATGGTCAGCAGGTGGAAAAAGGCCATGTGTTGTTCGTGATCGATCAGCGGCCCTTCAAGATTGCCTTAAACAGTGCTCAGGCACGCTACGACCTCGCCAAAAAAGAGCTTGACCGAGGTCAGGATTTACGTGCAAAAAATTCAATCTCTCAGGAAGAGGTCGATCGTCGTTTTAGTGAGTTTCAGCAAGCGAATGCCGCGCTGGAAGCGGCCAAGTTGGATATGGAGTTTACCGAGGTGCGCTCGCCAATCAGTGGTTTGGTGAGCCGCGACTATGTCAATGTCGGTAATCTTATTTCGGCAGAATCAGCCACGCTGCTGACGACGGTTGTGTCGGTTGACCCCATTCATTTCTATTTTGAGGCCGGTGAAAATGAGTTCTTAAAGTATTCCCGATTTACGCAGAGTGATGAACGGAAAAGTTCGCGCAACACGCCCAATCCAGTGCGCATAAAGTTACAGGACGAAACAGAGTACTCGCATACAGGTGTGATGGATTTTGTAGACAATCGAATTGACCGCAGTACAGGTACGATACAGGGCCGAGCGATACTAGATAATTCTGATGGGTTGATTTTACCCGGTGTTTTTGGGCGCATAGAACTGTTGGCGCGAGAGAATGTGGATGTGATGCTATTGCCCGACACGGCCATTGGGAGCGATCAATCACGTAAATTTGTGTACGTCGTGGGGCAAGATAATGTGTTTGCGCGCAAATACGTATCCATTGGTGACTTACACACGCCTGAACTGCGGGTGATCAATTCGGGTTTAACCGCCAGCGATCGCGTTGTGGTCAACGGTTTGATGCGCGCGCGTGATGGTATGGCGGTAGAACCGCAGACAGTTTCGCTTGCCGACCAGTATCGCTGGTAGGGCATTTACATGAATATTTCTCACTTTTTTATTGATCGTCCTAAATTCGCCAGTGTGCTGGCGATTATCGTGTTAATTGTTGGCGGCTTGTCGTACTTCTCGCTACCGATTGAGCAGTATCCGCAAGTCGCGCCACCCACCATTCAAGTTGCCGCGACCTATCCTGGCGCAAATGCGCAAATCGCCGCTGACACGGTAGCGACGCCGCTTGAGCAAGAAATTAACGGCGTAGAAGACATGCTGTATCTGTCGTCGCAGTCAACGGCAGATGGGCGCGTGACCATTACGGTAACCTTCAAGCTCGGCACTGACTTGGATAAAGCACAGGTTCAGGTGCAAAACCGCGTCGCTATTGCAGAGCCTCGCTTACCGGAACAAGTGCGGCGTCTGGGCATTACCACGAAGAAAAACTCGCCTGATCTGATGATGGTGGTGAATATGTACTCACCCAACGGGACATATGACCAAACCTACATTGCCAACTACGTCACGCTGCAGGTTAAAGACCGATTAACACGGCTTGACGGCGTGGGTGACATTCTCCTATTTGGTGCCAGTCAATATTCAATGCGTGTGTGGCTTGATCCGGATCGTATCGCCTCTGTCGATATGACCGCCGCCGAAGTGATCGGGGCATTGCGCGGCCAGAACGTGCAGGTCGCCAGTGGTACGCTAAATCAAGCTCCGGTCACTAACGGTCAGACCGCGTTTGAAGTGTCTGTGCAAACCCAAGGCCGCTTGATTGAGCCGGAGCAGTTTGAACGTGTCATTATCAAGAACGATGATGGCCGTATTGTCAGGCTGTCTGATGTTGGCCGGGTTGAATTAGGCGCAGAGAGCTATGCAACGCGCGGCTATCTGGGGCGCGACAGCGCAATAGCAATGCCAATTTTCCAACGCCCTGGCTCCAACGCGCTGGAAACCGCCGAAGGTATTCAGCAAGCTATGGCTGAGTTGGCGGAGCGTTTTCCACCTGATTTAGTGTATGAAATTGTCTATAACCCTACTGAATTTATTCGCTCATCGGTTGATGCAGTAGAACTGACTATCTACGAAGCTATCGCGCTGGTGGTGTTGGTTATCATGGTATTTTTACAAAATTGGCGCGCAGCATTGATCCCGATTTTGGCAATACCCATCTCATTGGTGGGCACATTCGCGGTGATGAATGCCTTTGGATTTTCACTCAATAATTTAACGTTGTTTGGGTTGGTGCTCGCCATCGGGATTGTTGTCGATGACGCAATTGTGGTGGTCGAAAACATGGAACGTTTGATGGCGGACGGCATGGGGCCCTTGCGGGCTGCCCGTGAGACCATGACTGAAGTGGGTGGCGCACTGGTTGCAATGGGGCTGGTGTTAGTCGCTGTATTTTTGCCTACTGCCTTTGTCGGGGGGATCTCGGGGCAATTTTACACTCAGTTTGCCGTGACTATTGCCGTGGCGACGCTAATTTCTGTGTTGGTATCATTAATTCTCAGCCCTGCGCTAGCCGCTTTATTGTTCAAACCGCATGCACAGAAAAAGCAGCGAACTAACCCTATTGCGAAGCTGATGCACGGCTTCAATTTTCTCATGGACAAGACCTCAAGTGCGTATGGGCGTTTAGTCTGCCGCCTCGTGCGGTTAGGCGCGATCGCGCTGGTCGTTTATGCAGGATTAATGATACTCACCGCCGTGCAGTTTAACCGAGTCCCTGCGGGATTTATCCCAGCGCAGGACCAAGGGTATTTGATTGTGAGCATCCAGCTACCGCCTGGCGCTTCTCTCGAACGCACTGATGAAGTCGTTAAGCGTGCGATTGACAAACTACTGGCTATCGACGGTATCGACAATTCGGTTGGCTTTACCGGGTTTTCTGGGGCTACTTTCACCAACGCGTCTAACGCGGCCGCTATCTTTCCGACCTTAGCGAGCTTTGACGATCGCATTGCCAAGGGCATCGAGTTTGATTCACTGGTCAATCAGGTACGCGCTGAGATGACGTCTATCAAGGAAGCCTTCGTAGTGGTTATACCACCGCCCGCGGTGAGGGGTGTCGGCAACGGTGGTGGCTTTAAAATGATGCTACAAGACACCCGTGGGCGAGGGCTGGGCGTGCTTGAAGGCGCAATGTGGCAATTGGCCGGTGCGGCGAATCAAGCACCGGCGACGACGTCAGTATTCAGTTTTTTCGAAACCAGTACACCACAACTGTTTGCTGATATTGACCGTGAACGCGCTGAAAAGCTGGGTGTGCCAGTGTCTGAAGTATTTAACGCGTTGGAAATTTATCTGGGCAGTGCCTTTGTGAATGATTTTAACTATCTGGGTAGAACCTTCCGGGTAACGGCTCAGGCTGATGCGCCGTATCGGATGTCGGCGGAAGATATTAATCGTATACGTGTGCGCAATGCGGAAGGTGACATGGTGCCACTCAGTTCTATAGCAACCTTTGACTATCGCTCAGGTCCATCGCGCGTACCGCGTTACAACTTGTACCCTGCGGCTGACTTAATCGGTGACACCGCGCCGGGCTACAGCTCTGGCGAAGCGATTGCGACGATGGAACGCTTAGCCGCAGACATTCTGCCCGACGGTATCAGTTACGAATGGACGGAGCTGGCCTACCAGCAAAAACAAGCTGGCAACACGGGTATGTTTGCGTTTGCTTTTGCGGTGTTATTTGTATATTTGCTGCTGGTTGCCCTGTATGAAAGCTGGACTACACCGCTGGCGGTCGTGTTGATTGTACCCATGTGCTTGCTTAGCGCAATTACTGGCGTAAGCATGATGGGCATGGACAACAATATTCTGACGCAGGTGGGCTTGATCGTGTTAGTCGGTTTAGCCAGTAAGAATGCGATATTGATTGTCGAGTTCGCGCGTCAGCAAGAGCAGAACGGTGTGCCCTTATACAAAGCTGCCTCTGATGCGGCTAGCTTGAGGTTGCGCCCCATTCTCATGACATCGTTCGCTTTTATTCTGGGCGTAGTGCCCTTGGTACTGGCGTCTGGCGCGGGGGCTGAAATGCGCCAGGCTCTGGGTGTCGCGGTGTTCTTCGGCATGCTGGGCGTGACCCTGTTTGGCTTGATATTTACGCCTATTTTTTACGTGTTATGCCGCCGACTTTCTATGTGGGTAAAAGGTGAAAAGCTGGATACCACTGACTGTGGAGAAGCTGAGCCTGCCACTCGCCAGTAGTTAGTTAACCTGAATTTGGGTTATTTAAGCAGATGGGCATCGAAAAGGTGCCCTAGCTTCTCCGTTTTGGTGCGAAGATAATGTTTGTTATCATCTGTCATGCCGTGATCAATCGGTTTACGCTCAACGATATTGATGCCTAAATCACTTAAGGCGGCCGCTTTTCGCGGATTATTCGTCATCAAAACGACATTTTTGACGTTCAGTGTCTCAAGCATAAAACCGCAAATCGAATACTCTCTGAGATCAGCATCGAACCCCAAATGCAGATTCGCTTCCACGGTATCCATGCCAGTGTCTTGTAGTTGGTAAGCTTTTATCTTGTTAAGCAAACCGATACCCCGCCCTTCCTGACGCAGATAAAGCAAAACGCCCTTGCCATGCTCGACAATATTTTGCAGGGCTTTTTCAAGTTGGAAACCGCAATCACAACGAGTGCTAAACAATGCATCACCGGTTAAACACTCGGAATGCACTCGCATCAAAACATTGTCATCGGGTTGCCAGTCGCCATACGACAATGCAACGTGTTCCTGACCGCTATGTTCAACAAAACCATGAATGCGAAATTCACCGAAGCGAGTGGGCAGCTTTGCAGCGCTGATATATTCAAATTGGGGGCGCGATTCTTTCATTTTATTCTCGTTCACTGAAGCGTGCAGTGTACACCACTTGAAAACCTGTCCCTAATGTTGGGATGGAATACGCTAAAACAAGCGGCTTCTGACAGGTTAGGTACGCGGTGAGTTGTGGTCAAAAGGGGCAAACTCAAGCAACGGCTGCGGTGTTGCAATACCATAGCCTTGAGCAAAGTCGACCCCCATTTTGCCGAGTTGAACCTTGATTTCGCTGCTTTCAACAAATTCCGCGACCGTTTGCATACCGATCGCTTTAGCCACATCGTTAATCGAACTGACCATCGCCATATCAATTGGATCCGTTAGCATGTCGCGCACAAAACCCCCATCAATTTTAACATATTGAACGGGCAACTGTTTTAAATAGCCATACGACGAAAATCCACTGCCAAAATCATCTAAGGCAAAAGTGCAGCCCAATTGGCTAAAGGTTTTGATGAACTCCAACGTTTCATCCATCTTGATGATGGCCATCCCTTCCGTGATTTCAAAACAAATTTTGCTGTAAGACACGCCAAACTTTTCAAACGCATTTAACACAAAAAGTTTAAAATCGCGATCGGCAAGCGACTGACCACACAGATTAATATTACATTTTATGAGACTTTGCTGATGCTCACTGTTGGCGCCAAGCCACTGAAAATAATGATGGATAACCCAGCGATCGATTTTGGCACCCAGTGAATAACGCTCAGCAGCAGGTAAAAAAGCGCCAGGAGGCACCATGTCACCGTCGGAGGGCTGCATGCGTAAAAGCAGTTCGTATCGGTGCCCTTGCACCGACTCGTGTAGCGGCTGGTAGTGTTGGTAGTACAGGCAGAATCGGTCTGTTTCCAGCGCCGTGTTGATATGTTCCAGCCAGTTTAATTCGTTCTCGTAACGTTTGGTACTGACGTCATCCTGAGAATAACGGTGAATTTGGTTTCGCCCACGTTCTTTGGCGATATAGCAGGCAGCATCGGCCATACTCATCATTTGCTCTGGAGAACCGATATGCGGCGCTCGTTCGACTAAACCGATACTCACTCCCAACGAAAAAACACGGTTTTCCCACATAAACCGAAAGTCAGATACGACATTAAGTAAACGATTGGCCAATAAAAATGCTTCATCACTACTGGCATCAGCCATTAACACCCCAAACTCGTCGCCGCCCAGTCGCGATAGCAAACCTTTCTTCCCCACGCATTCATCGATTAAGTGGGCCAATTGCTGCAACAGCACATCGCCCGCTTTGTGCCCGCAGGTATCGTTGACCACTTTGAATTGATCGAGATCGAGATACAACATGGTGAGTGGCGCATGCTCGCGAAAGGGCCGTTGTAAACGACGCTGTAACTGGCGCTCAAATTCACGCCGGTTGTACACGCCGGTGAGTGAGTCATGCGTGGCTAAATATTCAAGGCTGATATTTGATTGCTTTCGTTCGGTAACATCAAATATCGACCCATACAAGAATGTACGTTCACCATCACTGTGCAGTTGGCAAGACAATGAAAACCAGAATTCTGTTCCGTCTTTTCTGCGGCCTTTGAATTCTCTGCCTAAGACGGATTTTTTCTCCAGCAATTCACCGATAAGCACATCGCGGTCATTTTTATTCGCGTAAAACTCATTGGTATTGTTAATGCTGCTCAGCATGTCGGATTCGCTATCGTAGCCGAACAACTGCCACATCGCTGGGTTGACCGACACTAAATCCCCGGTCGGTGTCGAGGTGTACAATCCCTCGGCTGAATTCCGGAACAGCTGGTAAAACTGTTTGAGGCTATCAATTCTTTCTTCCTGCTTTGATTGCTCAAAGCGGAGGATGACTTTTTCATTGGCTTCAATGGCAACGCCGATACACATCATGCTCAGGATGCTGAGCACAACAACAATGGCAATAATGACTGAACTTGGGTAGCTGCCATCGGTAAAGTAATACAGATCGATGCTGCTAGCACAGACTAAACACAACCAACCCAGTAAATAGATTTTACTGGGGCTGCTACTAAAGCGGTTGCGGTAATGAATAGCCATCAATGACTGGCTTATGATGCATAAGCCGATGACAACAATATTTGTTTGGATCAACCACTGCGACTCGCCAAATATCGAGTTGACAGCGATGAACGTGGGTAAACTGTAGGATATAAGGCGTAAAACTTTGGGCGTATTGGCAAACAGATTGCGCGACACTTTCGCCATGCTAAACATCAGCATCGCCAGTAGCAGGCCATTAAGAGGGGTATTCAGCGAGGTTATTTGGCTGAGTTGGCCAATAAACCCTTCGATATTCAGCACCGCCAACAGTAAGCTTAAACATGTCACCGAAAACCAAAAACGCACAGAGCTACGCAGTAACGAGTAAGTCACTAAGAAGTACAGTGTGAATACAAACAGTGCACCGATGAAACAACCAAATAAAACTTGCTGTGCTTGTTCTTGTGCAAGCCATATTTCAGCTTGATACACGGAAACCGGCAACAACAAATGACCATCATCGGCAACCCGGATGTAGACGCTAACCTGATCGCGCGGCATCACGGAAAACGGCAGCACGAAATGGCGGTGGTCAATGGGGCGAAGCGCAAAGTCGCGAGAACTACCGGTTAAGAATGACTGCACAATGCGATTCTTGTCATCCAGCACAAACACATCGATGGCATTCACCGAAGGTTCAGCGATGGTGAGCAATAAATTGGCTTCGAAGTTTGTGTCATTACGCAAAGACGTTCTGATCCACAGACGCTGGTCGTCGCTCAAAGGGTCAGTTGACCAGCGAGGTTGCCAGTCAGAACGAATTTTCACATCACTGAGCTGGATCTGAGCTGGTGAGCGCAAAGACTCAGATGCATTTCGCAATGATTGCTGTGAGAAATCATCAGTTATGTGAATATGAGCTGGTGTATCTTGCGCCGATGCAAGTGGCGCAGTGAGACACGCGACAAATACTAAAACCCAAAAGCCACTTAGCCACTGCTGCAGAGTATGCTGACTCAAAGTGATGACAACCTGTAAAAACGAGCTGATTTTGACTAATACTAGCGGGTGTTGAGATTAACTGCTACAACTGAGCGCTATCCCATTGCTTTCAGATGGGGGCGAGTGGCTCCATTGGTTTACATGCGCGTTAAAGATGATAACAACGCAACACCCACTGCGGGCTAGATAAGCGTTGCACAGCTACCAGTGAGGTAAGTGCTTGCAATTGCTCAGCGTAAGCGTAGCTTAATTGCATTATTACCGTCGTTTTTGTCGAATCGAATAAGGAATAGGTATGCGCCGTTTTTGCTTTTCACGTACGTTTACTAATTTGATGGCTGTCGTAGGCTGCATTTTATTGAGTCACTCCTCCGCCAGCGCCGGAGATGCGCAGGCTGGCAAAGAACGCGCTGTCGTGTGTGCAGCCTGCCATGGAGTGGATGGTATTTCAATCATACCGATGTACCCTAATCTCGCCGGCCAAAAAGAACTGTACTTAATTGATGCGCTGAAAGCCTATCGAAGTGGCATGAGAAAGCATATGCTAATGACGCCCCAAGCGGCGGCTCTGAGCGACAAAGACATCGAAAATCTCGCCGCTTATTATACCAGTTTAGGCAATAAGCCAGTTGAATAGAGTGAATTAGTCTAACGCAATGTAAACCGAACAGTCGGCGAGCCTGTATGCATAGCATGTTAACTATTAACAAGGTCTCTCAATGCTGGTTCTTCATTATTTAAACAACTCCCGTTCTCAACGTATTCTCTGGTTGCTGGAGGAGTTAAATGTACCCTATGAGTTAAAGGTATATCAGAGAGACCCGAAAACCAATCTGGCTCCCAGCCAATTAAAGCTCGTGCACCCACTTGGCAAGTCACCGGTGTTGACCGATGGCGACGCCACCATTGCTGAGTCGGGCAATATTATCGATTATTTATTACAACGTTACTCGAATAACGCGAGCGATGACGTGAATACCCACCCGAGTGACAAAGAAAAACAAGAACACTCATTCTGGTTGCATTACTCAGAAGGCAGTTTTATGCCCCCTTTGGTCGCCAAAATGGTGCTAGACAAAGGGCGCGCGAAAGCCAGTCCTTTTTTCGTTAAGTTCATTGTCAACAAATTTGTTGATGCGGTGATGGACGCCTATTTCGGTCCTAATATCGCTGCCAATCTTGAGTACGTAGAACGGCACTTAATCGATAGGCAATGGTTTGTCGGTGATGCGCTTGGAGCCGCAGACTTTCAAATGAGCTTTCCTCTCGAAGCGGTTGTCGCCAGACAAGGGCGTGATCGATTCCCTGCAATTACCGCGTTTGTGGACCGAGTCCATCAACGGCCCGCTTATAAAGCAGCGTTGAAGAAAGCGCCCAAATACGATTACGCATAGTCACCCTCTGTGGCCGCGTCAAGGTAGTTATTAATGGCGAGCAGAAATGGCTCGCCATAGCGTTCAAGCTTGGTGGCACCCACACCACTGACTGCCAAAAATGCGGCTTTATTGGTTGGCAGGAGACTGGCCATGTCAGCCAGAGACGCGTCACTGAAAACAACAAACGGTGGCACGCTATCTTCATCAGCAATTGATTTTCTCAAATGCTTAAGCCTTGCAAACAGTGCTTTGTCGTAATCTTTACGTGCCGTATTGGCTTTGCTTTTGCTGATGGTTAAGCGTGGAATCGCTAGTTTAATCTCAACGTCACCACGTAAAACGGCGCGCGCTGCTTCGGTCGGTTTAACGCTCGCGCCGTCAGTGATGTCAATGCGAATGAGTCCTTTATGAATAAGTTGATTGAGAATGCTATGCCAGTATTCGTCGTTCTCTGACTTGCCAATCCCATACGTAGACAAATTCTGATGACCACTTTCAGTGATACGCCGGTGTGATTTGCCACGCAACACATCGATCAAATATTGCCCTGAAACCGACTCACCAATGCGCAATATGCACGATAGTACTTTTTGCGCTGTCACCAGCCCGTCGAAATGTTTAGGTGGGTCCAGACAGACGTCGCAGTTTCCGCACTCTTGGTCAGCGTACTCAGAAAAGTAATTCAATAGCACCTGACGACGGCAGGTTTGTGCTTCAGAAAAAGACTCCATCGCAGCAAACTTTTGTAATTCGATGTTCTCACGATCACTGTTGCCCATACTGATCCATTGTCGTATACGAGCACCGTCTTTTTCATCGAATAAGAGCAAAGCTTCTGATGGCATACCGTCGCGTCCGGCTCGGCCAGTCTCCTGATAGTAAGCCTCAATGCTGCGTGGCACATCATGATGGATGACGTAGCGCACATTACTCTTATTGATGCCCATACCGAACGCCACTGTCGCGACGACAATATCAATCCGGTCTGTCAAAAACTGACGCTGAATGCGCTGGCGTTCATCACTGTCTAAACCCGCATGGTATCCTGCTGCTTTAAAACCACTGCGGTGAAGTCGCTGGCTCAAATCATCCACTTTACGTCGGCTGTTACAATAAATGATGCCACTGCCATCTTGCTGTTTAACATAAGCAACAACCTGGTCAAACGCCTTATATTTCGGTAGCACGTTATAGCGGATATTCGGTCTATCAAAGCTACTTTTTAAGACTAGTGGTTCTTGTAACCCCAATTGGAATTGAATATCGGCTTGTGTTGTGGTGTCAGCTGTCGCAGTGAGCGCCACCACCGGGACATCGGGAAATCGTTGTTTCAATAACCCAAGTTGCCGATACTCCGGCCTAAAATCATGGCCCCAATGGGATACGCAATGCGCTTCGTCGATAGCAAATGCCGCAACAGACCACGCCGACAGGCGCTGCAAAAACCGTCCTTGCACCAGCCTCTCGGGAGCTACGTACAGTATCTTAATAGTGCCTTCAGTCACTGCCGCAAATGTTTGTTCGATGGTTGCATCATCGACACTGCTATTCACAAACGCTGCGTTAACGCCATTAGCGCCTAACTGTTCAACCTGATCTTGCATCAATGCAATGAGCGGCGAGACAACGATGGTTACGCCATCCATCAGTAAAGCCGGTACTTGATAGCACAGCGACTTGCCGCCACCGGTTGGCATGAGCACCAAACTGTCGCGACGCGCTAATGTATTCTCAATCACGCTTTCTTGCCCCATTCTAAAGGCGTCGTAGCCAAACACCGAGCTGAGGATCTCACGTGGCGTGCGTTTTTGAATATCTTGGGACGATTGGTTATGCATTACTGAGGCAAATTGGTGATAACATGAGTCCAGCAAAATTGCAGTGAATACTGCGTATGATACGCGTTTTACCCTGTCGCTTCACTGTCTATATGATACAAGTCGGTACATTTTAGGAGAAGTCACCATGAATGAACAATTGCCTGATTTAATTGAAGAGTTGGTGAGCACTCCTGCCCAAGAGGCGTCTGATATAGCGCGCTCTGCTGCCATGTTAGAGCAAGACGATACCGCGATCGCATTTATTCTGGAGTCGTTGCCGGTTGAGCAGCGTATTGCCACGTTTAAAGCTCTGCCGAAGCACCGCAAATTAGATGTGCTGGTTGAAATGCGTTCGGATCCGCGAGAAATCCTTATTGATGCTACTGAGCACAGTGAATGGAGCAGTATGTTCAGCGACATCGACGCTGAAGACCTGCTAGAACTCACCGACTCATTGCCGAATCGATTGATTGACCGTGCCTATGAAGCGCTCGATTCTCAACAGCAAACCTATTTCAACGATGCTAAGCAATTCCCCGATGATCAAATAGGGCACTGGTTAAATCACAGTCTATTGGTGCTGCCTTTGAACGCTAAAGTGCGAGATGGGCTGCGTTTGGTGCGCAGGGGGGTGCCTGATTACTGTGATTCAATTTATCTGGTTAATCGCTCCGGCCAGTTTGCGGAAGTGATCAAAATATACCGTTTATACGGTGCTGCCGACCATTTACCACTGGTTGAATTGGCAGAAGAAACGGTATCGACTCTCAAAGGAAGCGACGAAAACGTTTCAGCTTCACTGCTCGTGCAGCGCTCAGGTTTCGCATCGCTGCCAGTGGTAGACGATAACAACAAGCTGCTAGGCCGTCTTGATATCGGCTCTGCCAGTGAACTGGTGAATGAACATTACGAGCGACAGGTGATGGCAACAGCCGGTATGGATGAAGATGAGGATTTGTTTTCTCCGGTGGCAAAAAGTGCTCGTAGCCGTGCCTTGTGGCTAGGCATCAATTTGATTACCGCATTTTTGGCGTCGTGGTTTATCGGCTTATTTGAGGCCACTTTGCAACAAGTGGTGGCGCTGGCAGTATTGATGCCAGTAGTTGCCAGCATGGGCGGCATTGCGGGGAGTCAAACGTTAACTCTGATTGTGCGAGGCCTTGCGCTAAAGCAGGTTAATGCTGCCAACATAAAAGCGCTGATACGCAAAGAATTTAAAGTGGGCGCGGTGAACGGCGTGATCTGGGCTGTGGTGGTCGGCGTTATTGCTTTCTTCTGGTTTGCGAATCCGCTGCTGGGTGTGGTTATCGCTCTGGCGATTTTACTCAATATCATTGCCGCCGCCGTCGCTGGCGTATTTTTACCGGTGTTACTTGAAAAACTTAAGATCGATCCCGCGTTGTCGGGCTCGGTGATACTCACTACTGTGACCGATATCGTTGGCTTTGTGGCGTTTTTGGGTCTGGGTAGCCTGTTTTTACTGTAGGATGACATACGCGTGACAGCTTCTGAACAACGCACCAAAGCCGGTGTCCTTTTTGCCATTGCGGCGTACAGTATGTGGGGCTTTGCACCGCTGTATTTCAAATTGCTGGTGTTCATGCTCGCAACTGAAATTCTGGTGCATCGCGTGGTTTGGTCGATTGTGATATTAATCGGTCTGATTGCGCTGCGGCGTCAATGGCCACAGATTAAACGGGCATTTCGCTCGCCCAGAGTTATGCGAACGCTGCTATTGGCAGGTCTGCTGCTTGCTGGAAACTGGCTATTGTTTATCTGGGCGGTAAACAGTGACAAACTGCTTGAAGCCAGCTTGGGGTATTACATTAATCCACTGTTTAATATGTTATTTGGCCGCCTGTTTCTGGCCGAGCGCTTACGCCCATTGCAAAAGCTCGCTGTTCTGCTTGCGTTGACAGGGGTCGTTATCGCCGTGGTTGGTTTGGGATATTTACCATGGATTGCACTGACGCTAGCGATATCGTTCTCACTTTACGGGCTTCTACGTAAAACTGTCGCCGTGGATTCGCTTCCCGGGTTATTTGTGGAAACGTTAATGATGCTGCCATTTGCATTGGGTTATTGGCTTTGGTTTGCCAGTAGCGCCAGTGACATGGTGTCTAATGAATGGTACGTCAATAGCCTACTACTCGCTGCTGGTGTGGTTACGACGGCACCTTTGCTATGCTTTACGGCGGCCGCGCGGCGAATTCAGTATACGACGCTGGGTTTTTTCCAATACATCGGCCCAAGCATCATGTTTGTGCTCGCGATATTTTTATTCGATGAACCCTTGCATACCGCCCGGCTGGTTACCTTTGCCTTTGTGTGGTCTGCGTTGTTGCTGTTCTGCTGGGATTCGCTCAGACATTATCGTTTGCAGCGCAAACTGATATTACGCGAGCAAGTCTGACTGGAGTTGGTTACGCCCACTGGATTTAGCCCGATACAACAGCTCATCTGCTTTGGCGAGCATCGCGTCCAGATTTTTACGACCTTGGTGGGTTACGCCGATGCTGGCGGATATAGGAATATCTTGTTGTTGATGGCGAATGGGGCGCTCACGCACTGCCCGGCGAAATGATTCTAGGCTTTTGTCCACTTCCTCGGCGGCAACGTTTGCGAAATACAGGCAGAATTCTTCACCGCCGAACCGAGACACATTGTGGTCAGAAAAGTGGTTCGCGATCAGTTTGGCGACTTCTTTAAGGACTTTGTCGCCCGCGTCGTGACCGAACTGGTCATTCACGCGCTTAAAGTGATCTAAGTCGATTAGAGCGACGCTTTGCAAAGCCGGTGATGTCCGCGCCACGTGGTTGACGGAGTAGAAGAAATGACGCCGGTTAGGCAACCCGGTGAGATAGTCTGAATTAGCGGCACGGCGAATAGTCTCAACATTCTCAATGTACTCGACGTTTTGCATGATCCTAACCAGAAACTCTTCATGGCAATAAGGTTTCTGCAGGAAGTCATTGGCACCGCTTTTGATAAACCTTGCAGACAGCAAGGCGCTATTGCCAGAAGATACCCCAATGATAGCCAGTTGTTCTTTTGGCCAGGACTTTCGCAGTTCAGCGACAAACTGTGTGCCATTCATGTCGGGAACTTTAAAATCAGTGACTATCAGCTGAACATTGTCGCGCTGGTGCAGAATATCTAACCCCTCTTGGGCACTGCTAGCTTCAAACGTTTCAAAATTGTGCCGTCGCAACAATGACGCCATACTGGTGCGACTACTGCGCATATGGTCGACGACCAATACGCCAATGTGTTTGTTTTTTTCCATCCGGGCGAGCAGGCGACTCAGATAGTCGTAAACTTGCGTATTTTCTTTTGGAATGTAATCAACGACTTCTTTGCTCAGCACATGAGTACGGGTTTCTTCGTCTAACCGGCCGGTAATCACTATCGTGGGAACGAAGCTGGCGATGGCGTAGTCGATGGCTTCGCCATGCGGCGCATCAGGTAGGTGGTAGTCAACCACGGCGCACAGAAACTCCTCAGGATTGGACTGCGAAAATAAATGTTTGGCTTCGGTCAGCGTAGCAGCACATATCGGCATCAATTTAGCCTGCTGCACTAGCCTGGTGACAAGGTTCATGCTAACCGCACTGTCCTCAATCACTAATACCTTGCGCTGCATTGCATACCTAATGGGTAGAAAGAATCAACACTATACCAATGGATTTAAAGTTTAGACAACTTTGCATAACTTAATACCAGCCACTTTGTGCCAAAATCATCAAAATTCACTTGCACTCGCGCTTGCCCGCCGGAGCCCTCGTAGTTGAGGACCGTTCCATCCCCAAATTTTTGATGCATCACCCTGTCGCCCAGAGCAAAGCCACTGTCATCAAAGGCATCTAACGAGGCTGCTGCACTGAATCGGTTGTGTACCGGGCGGCTGATGGTAGTACGTAGGCGTATTTCCTCAATACACTCTTGCGGCATTTCCTTGATAAATCGAGAGGCCGTATGAAATTTATCCTGACCGTAAACACGCCGCGTTTCTGCGTAGGTGATGAATAGCTTTTGCATGGCGCGGGTCATTCCGACATAGCATAGGCGACGCTCTTCTTCGAGCCTGCCAGGTTCTTCGTATGACTGCTGGCTTGGGAACATCCCTTCTTCTACCCCTGCCAAAAAGACCATTGGGAACTCTAAGCCCTTAGCGGTATGGATAGTCATCAATTGCACGGCGTCTTGATGGCTGTCTGCCTGTGACTCACCTGCCTCTAACGAGGCGTGTGCCAAAAAGGCATCCAGCAAAGACATATTTTCAACCTCATCGGGCATTTCAAACTGCTTGCACGCAGACACGAGCTCTTCTAGGTTTTCAATTCGCGCCTGAGCCTTTTCGCCTTTTTCAGCTTGATACATCGCATACAGTCCTGAGCGGCGGATAGCAATGTCGGCTTGCTGTTCCAGCGACTGGTCCTGAACCTCTTTCTGCAGGGTGAAAATCAGGTCAACAAAGGCCTGTAGCGCACTAGCCGCTCGACCTGATAAGCGTTTTTCAGTCAACAACGTCAGTGATGTTTGCCACAACGACTGTTCCATCGCGCGAGCATTTTCACGTACTTGAGTCAGGGTTTTGTCGCCGATGCCTCTAGTCGGCGTATTGACTACACGTTCAAATGCGGCATCGTCGAGCGGTTGGTTGATCATACGCAGATAGCCCAGCGCATCTTTAATTTCCTGTCGCTCGAAAAAGCGCAATCCGCCGTAAATTCGATAGGCGACTCGTTCATGCAATAAAGCCTCTTCCAACACGCGAGACTGTGCATTGCTGCGATACAAGATTGCGCAGTCTTCTAACGCATTACCGTAGTCAGACCAGCGCTTGATTTGCGAAACAATAAAGCGTGCTTCATCGAGCTCATTGAATCCAGCGTAAATACCGATGCGTTCGCCTTCTTCACCGTCGGTCCACAACTCTTTACCAAGACGGCCTGAGTTATGGTCGATAACCGCATTGGCGGCAGTGAGAATATTCCCGGTTGAGCGATAATTCTGTTCAAGGCGAACCGTAGTGGCAGTGGGGAAGTCATTTAGAAAATGCTGTATGTTTTGCACATTTGCACCGCGCCAGCCGTAAATAGACTGATCGTCATCGCCCACGATCATCATGTCATTGTCACCGGTTGCCAGCAATCGTAACCAAGCGTACTGAATGTTGTTGGTATCTTGAAACTCGTCCACCAACACAGCTCTGAAACGCCGTTGGTAGTGAGCCAGCAACGACGGATTGTTGACCCACAAGTCGTGCGCCCTGAGTAGCAGTTCCGCAAAGTCGACCAAACCCGAGCGGTCACAGGTTTGTTGATACACTTCGTATATTTCCCGCATCTTTATCTGCGTTGGATCGCCGTGGGTTTCAATATGCTGGGGGCGTAACCCCTCATCTTTATTGCCATTGATAAACCACTGTATTTGTTTGGGCGGATAGTGCTTTTCATCGAGGTTCATGCTTTTTAAAACGCGACGCACTAATCGATATTGATCATCTGAGTCGAGGATCTGGAAACTTTGCGGCAGCTTGGCCTCTTCAAAGTGGCTGCGCAATAAGCGATGTGCCAAGCCGTGAAAGGTGCCGATCCACATGGACTGCAGCGATTGACCCATTAAATTCTCAATGCGCCCACGCATCTCTCGTGCTGCTTTGTTAGTAAAGGTCACCGCGAGTATGCTGTGTGTCGCGATATGTTCTACTTCAATCAACCACGCGATTCGGTGAACCAGAACACGTGTTTTGCCACTACCTGCTCCGGCCAGAACCAACATGTCAGAAGGTTTAGCGGCTACGGCGTCGCGCTGTTTATCGTTGAGGTCATCAAGGAGTCTGGATACATCCATCAGGCTGCTTTACCCTGGTTTCATCAAAACGCTAAAGTATACAGATATCTGGTCATTTATACAGCACTAGGGGAATCACGGCTCGGTGAAAATCGTCTATTGATTTTCCGCGTCGCGACCCCACCACATAAACTTAACGCCCAATGAGTGCAATCATGAAGACTTCACTTTACACCGACTCTGCGACACAACCTTTTTGGCAGACGTTAAAACAGCAAGCCCAACACACTGCCTCGCGTGAGCCGCTGTTGGCAAGCTACATTCACGCCTGTTTAATTGCGCATCACAATTTTGAAAGTTCTTTAAGCTTTATCTTATCGAACAAGCTAGCCGATGAGGTGATGCCTGCATTGGCGATACGCGAAGTATTCGAGCAAGCTTACTTATTGGCGCCGAGCATCAGTGAAGCCGCTGTCGTTGACATACAGGCTGTCGTCGATCGCGACCCTGCGGTCGATTCATACCTGCCGGTGTTGCTCTATTTCAAAGGTTTTCAAGCCGTGCAGGTGCATCGTCTTGCTCATTATTTATGGCAACAAGGCCGACATGACTTGGCGCTTTTTATCCAAAGCCGCAATTCAGAAGTCTTTGCGGTGGATATCCACCCCGCCGCGCAAATTGGCAAAGGCGTTATGTTCGACCATGCCACCGGGATCGTCATTGGAGAAACAACAGTCATCGAGGATAATGTCTCGATCCTGCAAAATGTGACTTTAGGCGGTACCGGCAATGAATCTGGTCAGCGCCACCCCACGATTCGCGCCGGTGTGATGGTGGGGTCTGGAGCAAAAATTTTAGGCAACATTGAGGTCGGTAAAGGCTCTAAGGTGGGTGCCGGTAGTGTTGTACTTGCGTCAGTCCCTGCGGGCGTGACTGTCGTCGGTGTGCCAGCTAAGGTCGTTGGCAAACCCGACTGCACCATGCCATGTCAGTCGATGCAGCAAAATGTACTGAACGATAAAAAGTGAATCGCGTTTATTCGGTGAGTGTGAGCAACTCGCTGAGTTGCTGAAGTTCCACGGTTGGCAGCACCGCGACCTCTTCGTGACCCAATCGCATCGGCCGATTGACAGCAAACCAAGCAGTTTGCATACCGCATTGATGAGCACCGAGCACGTCTTTGATCAAATGATCGCCCACATGAAGAATCTTGTCCGGCTGAATGGCTAAGTGATCCAGTGCAGCGTTGAACATGGCAGCATGGGGTTTGGCGGGGTAGTCGAGCGAGGCCTGAAAATTCGCTTGAAAATACTGTGCAATACCGACTTGCTGCAGATTTACATTCCCGTTGGTAATGGCAATCAGCGGGCATCGCTGACTGAGCTCAAACAATAAAGAATCAATAGTCTTGTTCACCGAAAATGCACTGCGTGCTTCGTAGAATAAGCGATAGCCCGTGTCTGCCACGCTTTCTTGCTCAGCCTTGGAATAGCCAGCTTGCTCGGCTAAACGCTGCAAAATCTGCAGCCTTAATTGGCTCATGTCGGAACCAAGACGTGGGTCTTGTGCAATACACGCTTGCCGAACAGATTGCCATTGCGCAGCGATGAGTGCAAAAACCTCAGGGTGATGTTCAACCAAATGGTCGCGCAAAACCTGTTCCGCCCGCTTGATTATCGGTAGGTTGTCATACAGCGTGTCATCTAAATCAAAGGTGATCGCAGCGGGTGGCTGAAAGCGTCGATAAAATATCATAATTTCACTTTTTCCTAGCGCGAGGGTGCGACGCGTCGTACACCGCGGCGAGGTGCTGAAAATCAAGGTGTGTGTAAACTTGTGTGGTCGACAAGTTTGCATGACCCAGCAATTCCTGCACGGCACGCAAATCGCCACTGGATTCGAGCACATGGGTCGCAAAAGAATGGCGAAGCTTGTGCGGGCTGATCGAACCATCGAGGCCGCGCTGTGCTGCCATTTGATTCAATCGATTTGCCACCTGTCGATTAGATATGGGGCGCTGCTGGCGGCTGACGAACAGGCGAGTTTCATCGGGTTGGGTCATCTGCGAACGGATCGTGAGCCAGTGATTGAGCGCGCTGCGTGCCTTGCGGCCCAATGGGAGAATGCGTTGTTTATTGCCCTTTCCCAGCACGCGCAACGTGCCATCAGACTGAACATCATTTAGCTGCAAACCGGTCAATTCAGACAAACGCAATCCACAGCCATACAATAACTCGAACATGGCCTCATCGCGGGCAATAAGATCGGCGGCACCTTCGTCCTGTTTGGCATCAAGGAGCTGCTGTGCTTGGTCAACACTGATGTGTTTCGGTAGTGGCTTACCTTGTTTGGGTGCTGACACACCGTCAGCAGGATTCACAGACAACTGATTATGCCGGATGAGGTAGCGGAAAAAACTGCGCATTGATGACAGCCGCAGTGCACAACTGCGCGCACTGAGCCCTTTTCGACGGGCAGCGGCAAGTGCATTTTTCACAACGTTGTGGTTAAGGTCACTCAAGGCGGCGCAAGGGACATCATCGAATGCTGCACCCAGTTGGTGCTTGTAGCTGCTCACCGTGTGCTCAGATAGACCTCGTTCAATGCGTAGGTAGTCTATGAAGCGCAATAGCCACAGGTGGATTTCACCATCCGCGGGATGGTCAGTCATGGCTATGCGCCTAAAATATCAGGCAAGAGTATGTTTAGGAACTGCTGAAGCTGAGTCAGTAGCAAGGTATCCATATCCGGATTAAAGTGGCCCGGATCATTGCTGCCAACCGCGAGGATCCCGCAATCGTTGTCAACGCCAAGTCTAACTAACACGCAAGACTGAGCAGTCTGCTCATCGAATAAGAGGTGCTTTTCATGCTCCGTCAGGCGTCCAAAATAAAATGCTCTGTTTTTGAAATGCTTCTCAATAAACAAACGCTGCTGTATTTCTGGCATCGCATAGGGGCCTTTAAAGGGCTTGATTGCCACAGCAGACAATTTCAACTGTTGCAGCATGACCTGTTCAAGCGTGTTTTGAATATCTTCAAAGTCAGTGCAGCGCCACAAGCGCAGATTTAAGTCGACGTACACGCGATAAATCCGCTCGTTTTGCTTTGCGATGGCGATTAACTGATGAATTTTGCGGCTCAGTTGGCGCACTTTATTGCGCAAAATCTCACTTTGTTTTTCTACCAATGAAACGCTACCACTGCGCTCATGGGGAATAACCAATTTTTCCAATAACTCCGGGCAGCGCGAGAAGAAATCGGGGTTCTGGAGCAGGTAGGCTCGAACGCTCTCATCGTTGGCTGGCGGCACGTCTAATTGTTGTTCGGCGAGGGAGGCTATTACCTGGTTCTCAGCCGCTTGTGTCGCGTCCTTCATAGCTGGAATGTTCCGTCGTAAATATGTTCCGCAGGTCCTGTCATCTTGAGTACGTTGTCTTTACCTTGCCAGCGGATCTTTAAATCGCCGCCGGGGAGTTCAACGCGCACATCCTTTCCTAATTTACCTTGAATTTGGCCGATTGCAACCGCTGCGCAAGCCCCACTGCCACAGGCTAAGGTTTCCCCAGTAGCGCGTTCATATACACGTAACTTAATGTGCGATGGATTGATAATTTGCATAAACCCAACGTTCACACCTTCAGGAAAGCGTTCGTGTGTTTCCAACAGCGGCCCCAATCCTTTTACGTCCGCTGTTTGCACGTTGTCGACTTCCATGACGCAATGCGGGTTACCCATCGACACGGCACCACAAAATAAGGTGTGGTCGTTGGCTCGAATGATATAGGTCTTCTCTTCTTTTTGTGCCTGTAGGGGAATATTCGCAGGCGAAAATTCTGGTTTTCCCATATTGACGGTGACATTGCCGTCGCGCTCAAGATAAAGCACCATTCGACCTGATTTGGTGCTCACCACAATCTTATTGCGATTGGTCAAGCCCTTAAGTTTGACAAAGCGAGCAAAACATCGCGCACCATTTCCACACTGAGAAACCTCTGAACCATCGGCGTTAAAAATCCGATAATGAAAATCCTGATCAGGGTCGTAGGGCGGCTCAACCATTAACAATTGGTCAAAGCCGATGCCGAAATTGCGATTAGCAAGCTGCTGAATTTTTTCTTTTGACAGAAAAACATTCTGAGACACGTTATCCACAACGACAAAGTCGTTGCCTAGCCCGTGCATTTTTGAAAATTCGACTTGCATGATTAGCGCAGCTTTATTTTAGTTATGCCTCTAGTTTACGGAAGTTTGTACTCACCTTTCCAGAGATCTTTTTGTTTTTCTCGTTCACGAACCACATGAACGTTGTCGCCGTCCACCATAATTTCCGCAGGACGGCAGCGACTGTTGTAGTTAGAGGCCATCACAAAGCCGTATGCACCAGCACTTCTCACCGCTAAGTAATCGCCCTGATTAATGCGTAGCAGCCGTTCTTTACCGAGAAAATCACCTGTCTCGCACACCGGACCGACCACATCATACATTAATTCAGACGCTTCGGAATTCATCGAGACCGGCACAATGTCCTGATAGGCTGAGTAAAGCGCTGGGCGTAGCAGGTCATTCATCGCCGCATCAACAATGGCAAAATTTTTCTCTTCACCGTGTTTGATGAACTCCACCTGCGTCACCAGAATACCGGCGTTTGCACTGATTGCGCGACCTGGCTCAAGAATGAGTAGCAGATCTTCGCGGCCGACCATTTTCTCTGCCATTGCTTGGGCGTAGGCATCAGGGTGTGGGGGCTGCTCATCGCGGTATTTCACGCCCAAGCCTCCGCCGACATCGAGGTGTTTAATCACTATGCCCAATTCTGCGAGCTCGTCGATAAGGTCAAGAAGCCTGGTTAGGGCATCCACAAAGGGCTCCAAGCTGGTGAGCTGCGAACCAATATGGCAATCCATACCCACGACGTTTAAATTCGGCAGCGACGCGGCTAATTGATAAATCGCGACGGCATTGTCGCGTGCAATGCCAAATTTGTTGGCTTTCAAACCTGTGGAAATATACGGGTGAGTCTTGGCATCAACATCAGGGTTAATCCGAATGGAAATAGCTGCAGTCTGATCACACTTCTGCGCAACAGTGCTGATACGGTGCAGCTCCGACTCAGACTCCACGTTAAAGCACATGATGCCTTGAGCTAACGCATATTCAATTTCGGCTGATGTTTTGCCGACGCCACTAAACACAACTTTACTGGGATCACCGCCTGCCGCAACGACGCGTGCTAACTCACCCCCTGAGACAATGTCAAAACCAGATCCCAACTTCGCTAAGACGCTGAGTACGCCTAAATTCGAATTTGATTTAACGGCGTAGCAAATCAGGTGAGGATGTTTGCCTACGGCATTGTCAAAAGCGTGCCAGTGACGCTCTAGCGTCTTACGAGAGTAAATGTAACAAGGCGTGCCATGCTGTTTAACAATATCGGAAACAGCACATTCTTCAGCAAACAGGGTGGTATCGCGGTATTCAAAAAAATCCATCAGTGTGGCTCATCTTCAGAGGATTGCTCAGCCTGATTGGGTTGGCCTGTAGTCGCGTCTGACGACTCTGTTGAGCGTTGTTTTTCAGTTTCTGGTGGTAAATACAAGGCGCCCCGATACCCGCAAGCAGTGACGCCGAGAACCAGTATCACCATAGTGACAGTGAATTTACAAAAACGTGAAAAGAAACGGGTGGCCAACACAATGTCTCGCAATCGATATCGAATAGGCCAATATCATCGCATCGACTCGTTAAAAAGCAAGCGTCATCAATTTTTGTCGGGTCTGGTCTGGAAACTTCACTTGTTTCCAAAGTTGCTCACAGACCTGCGTCGTATCCGCCCAATTTCGTTTCACTAACCAGTCAATCAAAATGTCAGGATTATCCGGAAACACCACGGGTTCGATATCGGCAACGTCCAGCCATTCTTCGATGCTGTCTGTGTCGAGTCGAAACATAATGTGACAAAGCCCAAGTTGGCTCAGCGTTTGCGCATTGGAGAGTTGTTCAAATTGACCCGAAAGGGGCTTCAATAGCAGCTTCTTGCCTAGCTGCAAGCTCTCACTGGACAGCTCGAAGCCCGCGTTCGCAATCACACCGTTACAATGCTGAAGAGCCAGCTTGAACTCGGCTAATGAAGTTGGATACCAATGAATATGACCGTCAACCTGCGGTGCCGTTATCGCTGGGTGAAAGCACACAAAGCTGCGTTCACTGAGCGGCTCAAGCATTAAACGCACATCTTCGATCGCTTCAAAAGGAAGGTACACTAACGTGTGTTCTCCACTGGGTTTCGCCAGCGGCTTCTCATGGATGAATGGCGGCAGTATGCTTTGCCCGAAGTGAAACCAATGTACACCCATCTGAATATCGGTGGGTGCAAAATACTGCATAATAAATCTATCGATGAGCCCAGCACCCTGCTTCGGGGCGCCTTGAGCAAATGCCGCTTGATGACTGATCGACATGGAGGGAATGCCTTGCCGACGCGCGGCCCACGCTGTCACCGGCTCAAAGTCGTTGAGCACCAAATCGTATTGGCTTAAGTCAAGCCCACGAATATCACGCACCAGTTCGGCAGGCTTGGCCTGTGTCAATGTTGCCCATTGATTAACCTTACCATGCTCAGTAATAAAGCTTAGGCCAGTAAATGTGCGATAGTCACCAAAACATTGCATATCAAAGTAGCGGTCAGGCTCGCGACCAGAGAAAAAGAAATCGACATCAACATCGCTTCGTTGTGCCAGTGCTTTCGCCATAATACGAGCACGTGTGATATGTCCATTACCGGTGCCTTGAACACCGTAAGCTATTTTCATCATTAATTCTTATGCCATCACTTGAATGCTAATGGTGGCGATTGATAGACCAAGCACCGCACCCACAATCACATCACTGGGATAGTGCACACCCAGCAGTATGCGCGACAATCCGATGAGTCCGGCCCAGCCAAACGCAAGCAAAGCAAACGGGGGATAAAATGAAGCGACCATTACTGCCATCAGAAAAGCCGCCGCGGTATGCCCAGATGGCAAGCTGAATTTGTCAGAGGGTTTGATGTGCGATTTATAGTTTGTTAATAGGTCACAAGGCCGTGGGCGCTTAAAAAACGCTTTAAGGATCAGGTACATTGGGATTTCGAGCGCATAGGCAATCAGCGCGCTGTATAGGAATAGTTGGCCATTCTGATGTTCAAAGGCCCACAATAAAGCGCCAATCAAGAAGTACAAATAGCCGTCACCGGTTTTTGAGAGCCAGATTACGGGCCGACAATCATACTGTTTGGCTTTGTTGAACAGAAAGCAAAATAGCTCGCGGTCGGCTTTCACAATGGCGTTTGGTGTCGCGTTGATCGTCATAACGGCGTCCACTTGTGCATAAAATACACAGCGGAGCTTAGGTAAAGCGAATGACAACTTTGTGACACTAAAAAGAAGTGTTTGTGACAATCGCACCCCGCGCGACAAGCCTGTACAGAATAACTGAGAGTATTTGTGGCAAAGCACAGCGCGACCCTCTACACTCGAAATGTCATCATCATGATAATCATAGGAAACCCCATGGAATACAACACATCAGAATTATGTGATCTGTTTGCAGACAGCGTTGATGTTGTCGAACCGATATTTGCTAGCTACGGTGGCCGTATTTCATTTGGCGGCGAAATAACCACGGTAAAATGCTACGAAGATAAAGGTCTAATCGACCGTGTCTTGGCTGAAAATGGTGAAGGCAAGGTTTTATTGATTGATGGAGGGGGTTCCGTCAGGCGTGCGCTGATTGATTTAAATATTGCTCAATTGGCGGTTGAAAACGGCTGGGAAGGCATCCTTTGCTATGGTAGCGTGCGCGAGGTCGATGCGCTCGAAGATCTGGACATTGGCATTTTTGCTGTCGGCTCAATCCCTGTGCTTGCCAGCGATGAACAAACCGGTGATATTGATGTTGCGGTCAACTTTGCTGGCGTGACGTTCTTGCCAGAAGATCATCTCTACGCCGACAGTACCGGAATAGTACTGTCGCCAGAGCCTTTGGATATCGACTAGCCTATTCGGCAGGTTGTGCATAAAGCGCATTGAGATAGGCTGCAATGCGCACGCTCGCCTGTTGTAAACGTAAGGTGGCTGTCGGCAAATGCTCATACAAGTAGTCCCAACTTAAGTCATTCGCATTGTCAGGATAAACGGTATCGCGAATCGCTGTGCTTTCAGCAATCCAAACGTGTGGATCGGTGTTAGACCATTGAGTGACATCTTGTGGCTCAATCTTCGCAGACAACCATTCAGACCATTCGGAGTAAGACAACTGACGTCGATCCAGCAGTCCCGAATCCCACACGCGGTGTAAATTTGAGTCTTCCCAGAAAAAGCGAACTTTGACGTCATTGCCGCCACGATCAGTGCCATTACCGGCGTGCAACGGCTGGTGTAAATCACCAATAATATGCACGATAAAGCGTAACGCACGTTGCTTATCTGCCCGGCTACTTTGCTCGTCCAGAAGCACATCTTTAAACGTTGCAAGCGCGGTCACGCTGTCGCCTTGTTCTGGCGCACCGACTTCATGGTAGTGTTTGCCCACTGGCACAGTCACGTAGTGGTACGGCCCGGCCACGTTTTGCCAAAAATCATCAGGGTTTGAACGCATTTCATCAGCGTAGGTAGAGGCTTCGGCCAAAGATTCATTCGGTAACAATTGTTGGACGGCATTTTTTGCCGATTCAGACAAATACTGCTCAGCAATTTTACCGGTAATGCGATGGCCAATCTGACCCCACGCCGAAACCTGTGTGCTCACCAGCAGCAGACTGGCTAACGAGGTTAAAAGAATAAAAAGTCTCATATAAAATCCCGTATCAGACCGATGGCGCGTAGCCCCAGCGCCCCACTAATGTTTGTGGAATGGATAGATGATCGAGAATGCGGGCCACCACAAAATCGATCAAATCTGAAATTGATTCAGGTTGATGGTAAAAGCCCGGTGCCGCCGGCATTATCGTGCAGCCCAAACGGCTTAGCGCGAGCATATTTTCTAGATGAATTGTGGATAGTGGCATTTCTCGGGGCACAACGATCAACTGCCCTTTTTCTTTAATCACGACATCCGCAGCGCGTTCAATTAAGTTATCGCATGCGCCTCGCGCTACTGCGGACAATGTTCCCGTTGAGCATGGGCAAATAATCATTTGCTGAGGGGCCGACGATCCCGACGCAACTGGCGAAAACCAGTCGTCTTTGCCGCACACAATCAATTGTCCCGGTTTTGCTTTAAAATGGTCTGAAAACCATGTTGTTGCGTTGTCTGCCCCGGCCGGAATTTTCAGATTTTCTTCTGTCGCAAAGACTACTCGAGCTGCAGACGACATTAATACAAATACGGTGTAGTCGGCCGCTAGCAACTGCGCTAATAAACGCAGAGCATAAGGCGCACCCGATGCGCCAGTGATAGCCAACGTAATGCGTTTACCTGTCATTCGGATTTCCCCAACTGCGCTAAGAGTTTGCCGTGGATCCCTTCGAATCCACCGTTACTCATGACTAAGATATGCTGCTGCGGCACGTTCAGTGACTCCGGAGTACCCGGTGGAACGTCTGCAACAGCATGCTCACTACGCACAACCGCTTCAACAAGTTCATCAACACTGGTGAAAACCCGTAAGGGGGGACCATTAATATCGCCAATCTCATCGATACGCCACAACACATTGTCCGCCATATAGAGAAATACCTCGTCTGCGGCTCGCCAAGCATCCACTAAGTCGGCCTTGTGCACGCCCATCTTCATGGTGTGTGAACGAGGCTCCAGAACCGCAATAATACGCTCATCGCCAACACGTTCCCGCAGACCATTCAGCGTGGTCTTAATGGCCGTCGGGTGGTGAGCAAAATCATCATAGACACGGGTATGACCTACCTGACCTTTGACTTCCATACGGCGCTTCACATTTTTGAATGCACATAAAGCGGCTACAGCATCGGTAGTTTTGACACCGGCATGATGCGCGGCTGCGATGGCCATCATGCCGTTTTTGACGTTGTGATCACCGATCAGATCCCACTTCACTTCACCGCATGGCACTCCTTCATTTAGCACGACGAAATGGCTACCGTCTTTATTCAGTAAGGTGTAGTCCCAATGGCTACCTAATTGCTGTTGCTCGCTCCAGCAGCCTTGGTTGATGACATCCTGTAAGTTGTGATCGTTATTTGGACGTATAATCAAGCCATTGCCGGGTACGCTTCTGACCAAATGATGAAACTGACGCTGGATGGCGCTGAGGTCGGGAAAAATATCAGCATGGTCAAATTCGAGATTATTAAGAATTAGTGTTCTTGGACGATAGTGGACAAATTTCGAGCGTTTGTCGAAAAAGGCACTGTCGTATTCATCGGCCTCAATCACAAAAAATGGCGTCGTGCCGCTCCTTGCGGAAATGCCAAAGTTCTGAGGAATGCCACCAATCAGAAAGCCGGGGTTTAAACCCACAAAATCCAAAATCCATGCAACCATGCTAGAGGTGGTTGTTTTTCCATGCGTCCCCGCAACGCCGAGTACCCAACGATCTTTGAGTAGGTTATCCAAAAGCCACTGAGGGCCACTGGTGTAAGGTAAATTGCGATTAAGCACATATTCGACGGCAGGGTTGCCACGCGCCATAGCATTGCCGATGATCACAATATCGGGAGTGGGTTCAAACTGAGTCGGATCGTAGCCTTCAGTCAGCTTGATGCCGAGATCCATCAATTGCGTCGACATGGGCGGGTAAACATTACGATCGGAACCGGTAACGTGATGGCCTAATGATTTGGCGATGGCGGCAATGCCTCCCATAAAACTGCCGCAAATCCCTAAAATATGTACGTGCATAACCTGTCTTTTGCTGATTTCTCTGGCGCTACTTTATCAGAACCCGCGTAGTGGGCGAATAACAGATTTAACATTGCAGGCAACAAGGTTACACTTTAAACAATGTTGGCCAGTGAAAGCTGGGCACTTTACCTACACGAAAATAATAATTGAAACACTCTACACAAAAGGTCAGTTTAAACTCATGAAACGACTCAATTCTCAACTTCAGCATGATGGTGCTCCACTCGAACTTATTTTGTTGATCCGTACCTTACTGGCAGGCTGCAAGGAAATCTCTTTCCGCGTTAGTCAGGGCGCACTTGCTGGCGTATTAGGCTCGACGCTGAGTGAAAACGTGCAGGGGGAAACGCAAAAAAAGCTGGATGTTATTTCCAATCAAATTTTGAAAGATACCCTGCGTGATTCGGGCTACGTGAAGGCAATCTCGTCCGAAGAAGAGGATGATGTTGTCGCCTGCAACCCTGAAGGGAAGTATTTAGTGAGCTTCGACCCGCTGGACGGTTCATCGAACACTGAAATCAATAGCCTCATTGGTACAATCTTTTCTATTACCCATGCTCCGCAGTGGATGCAACCAGATGATCCATCTGCATTTTTGCAGCCCGGAACACAAATGGTAGCGGCTGGCTATGTACTGTATGGCCCCTCAACTATGCTCGCGATGACCACAGGCCGTGGCACCCATTTATACACGCTGGATAAAACTCACGGTGGCTTCCTTTTAACGCAAGCTGATATCAAAGTACCAGAGCAAACCAGCGAATTTGCCATCAATGCATCGAATCAGCGTCATTGGGAAGAGCCTATCCAGCGCTACGTGGCAGATTTGATCGCCGGAAAGGAAGGTCCTCGCGAGAAAGATTACAACATGCGCTGGGTGGCGGCTATGGTCGGCGACATTCACCGTGTACTCTGCCGTGGCGGCATATTTGCGTATCCGTTTGATAAACGTAACCCTGCTATTCCGGGTAAGCTGCGTTTATTGTATGAAGCGAATCCAATGGCGTTTTTGATGGAGCAAGCGGGTGGCTTGGCTGATACGGGCTCCGGCAGAATTATGGAAGTCATGCCGACCGAGATACATCAGCGAGTACCTGTTCTGTTAGGCTCAAAAGAAGAAATTGAGACGTGCCTGAGCTACTACCCCAAAGCGTAAATGCCGGGCATGGTGATTAAGAGCTCAAGACCATTCAATTTTGGGCGCAATGCCGTATAATTGCGCCCAAAACTCGCTTCTCAACCTATTGTAAAGGAACACTTATGAGCTTAAACATGGTGCCAGCAGGCAAAAAACTGCCTGACGAAGTTAACGTAATCATCGAAATACCTGCGCATGCAGACCCGGTCAAATACGAAGTTGACAAAGATTCCGGCGCCATGTTCGTCGATCGTTTCATGGCAACCTGTATGCACTACCCAACAAACTACGGCTATGTGCCCAACACCTTATCTGACGATGGCGACCCGGTTGATGTATTGGTCATTACGCCATTCCCACTCTTAAGTGGCTCGGTGATCAAAGTACGCCCGATTGGTGTGTTGAATATGACGGATGAATCGGGTCAGGATGCAAAAGTACTTGCCGTGCCAATCGATAAACTGTCAACCATTTATCGCGATGTGCATAAAATCGAGGATGTACAGCCGCTGTTGTTGAAGCAAATTGAACACTTTTTCGCGCACTATAAAGACCTTGAGCCTAACAAATGGGTGAAAATTGAAGGTTGGGGTGATGCCCAGGCGGCTAAAGATGAAATTACCACTAGCGTGGAACGTTTCGAAGCGTCGGCTTAACGAAGGCTGAGAGATTTGTTAAAAGGCCCGTCTAGCGGGCTTTTTTTTGCACAGAATTTAAATTTACAATTATGTCACCCAACTGGTAACCTGAGTAAAAGTATCATTATTATGAGTCAAACAAGGTCTATCATGCGGCAACGGCAAGTAGTTAGCGCGATGCTTCTCATGATCTGCAGCTGCTGTATTCATGCAGCGCCTGCTGAAGAAGTGTACTGGGAAGATTTAGCGCCAGAGGATTTTACCATCCCTGAAGTGCCCATCAATCACGATGGAAGCATGTCGCAAGCAATGCCTGATGCACCGGTTGTCGAGCGCTACAACGGGAAGAAAGTCAAGATCCCTGGGTTCGTGGTTCCTCTTGAAGGCACTGCCACTGAAACGACGGAGTTTTTGTTGGTACCGTATTTTGGCGCCTGTATTCACGTGCCGCCTCCACCATCGAATCAGATTGTTTATGTAAAATTTAACGATGGCGTGCCGATAGATAACTTATATGACGCTGTTTGGGTATCTGGGATCCTGTCGACTGACGGCTGGAGTGGAGATATCGCGACGGTTGGCTACACTTTAGATGGAATTGACGTTACACCGTTTGATGGATAATAACGGCCACGTGTTTATCCGTAAACACGCAGACTGTATCGCAACTGGTTTACGTAATCACGTTGGCAAATAATAAATTAGGGTACTTATGAATTTTCTGTCACGCCTGTCTATTGCTCAAAAGCTCTACCTAATCCCAATCATTGGGACTATCGGGTTTTTAATTTACCTGGGTCTAACATCATCAACGGCACTGAACAACGTCAGGCTGCTGGAAGATGCCAGGGGAGTTCAGTTTCCTGCGTTGCTGGCATCTCGCGAAGCCCTTGTGAATATGGAGAATGTGCGCGGTACATTAAGTGCGGCGGTCACCACAGGCGACGAAGAGTCGCTGAGCAAAGCCGAGGAGTTAGCCGCTGTGACAACGCAAAAGCTGAGTGAAATTGGTAACGTCGACCCTGCCTTGCGCGCTGAATCCTCCGCGATTCTGGACCTGTTCGAGCAGTATTACTCAACTGCCTTTACGGTGAGTCAGTCGATGATTGACGGTACCGCTGATTTCAGTCGATTGGCAGCGCAGTCAGAACAAATGAATTCCGCGTTTGATAATGCGACCAGACGATTGGATGCGTTTAGCGACGCGCGCTTAGCGGCATTTGAAAGTGCCATCTCCGAGAGCAATGAAGCGGCGCAAGCGTTGATCACCACCGGCGTCATCATGGGGATTGCCACTACCATTGTGTTATTCGCCACCGCCGTGCCGATCGTCATTTCTCTACGCAGTAGCATCGTTGATGTGGTGAAATCGTTGAAAGATATCGCTGAAGAAGACGGTGACCTCACGGTGCGTATCCAAACGGCCAATAAAGATGAAATTGGTGATTTGGTGTATTGGTTTAACCAGTTCGTCGCGAAGCTGCAAAATGTGGTGCGGGAAATTTCTGAATCTTCAATGCCCTTGGCTAATCTGGCGCAGAATCTAAATTCAGTGTCTGACCAAACGCAGCTAACGATTTCTGCCCAGCAGCGCTCAGCCTCTGATGCGAAAACAGCGGTAGACAATATGACATCAAGTGTTAACTCTGTTGCCAGCAGCGCGTCTGAAGCGGCCAGTGCGGCCAGCGACGCTTCCAATGCTGCCAGCGATGGTCAGCGCGTGGTTAATTCCACTGTCAGTAGTATTCAGACCTTGGCAAACAGCGTTGAAGAAACGGCAGAAGTGATCCGCAAGCTTGAGTCCGATTCAAATCAGGTGGGTGTTGTGCTTGATGTGATTAAAGGGATTGCCGAGCAAACTAACTTGCTTGCACTTAACGCAGCCATCGAGGCTGCCCGCGCCGGTGAACAGGGGCGTGGGTTCGCAGTGGTCGCCGATGAGGTACGTACTCTGGCCTCACGCACACAAAAATCGACTGAGGAAATTCAGGCAACGATTGAGCAGCTACAGACGGCTGCGCGCTCTGCAGTAACGGTAATGGGCAAAGGAACTGAACAAGCCACCATCAGCGTTGAAGAGGCCAATAAAGCGGGCGAAAGCCTTGCGGTGATTAATCAAACCATCGCGAAAATTACGCAAATGAACGACCTCATCGCCAGCTCTACCGGTGAGCAACAAACGGTTGCCGATAGCATCAGTTCCAATGTTGATGAAATCAATAATCGCACCCATGACACGGCGAAAAGCTCCAGTCAGTTAAGCGAAGTCAGCACAGAGTTGGCGCAACTCTCGAAAGAGTTCATCCGCATTATGGGTCAGTTTAAATACTAGATCGTATCGTTGGTATGGTGAAAGTAACAAGGGGCAGAACAGCCCCTTTTTAAATGCTCAAATTCAAATCAGCTCATTGTTTTGGCGGCGTGTAGATCTGCTCAGCGCGGTTAAACAACACCCACGATGTCAGAATGTATTTGTCGTTACTGATCGGCATTGAGCCTCGATGGGTGTGGGTAAAGTACGCTGGCGCTATCACCATACGACCTTTTTTCGGCTGAATCGACCGGTTCTGGTAAACAAAATCAGTGGTGCCACCTTCACTCACATCATTTAGGTAGAACATAAACAGCATGGTTCGGTGCAATGCCTCGTTGTGAGGCGCTTGCGGGTAGACTTCCGAATGCCAGTAAGGGTAGCCGCCATCGTTCGCTGCGTAATGTTGCGCGTTAACTTCGCCGATACGGAACAGGTAGTTAACCAGATTACGCAGGCTTGGCTTGCCGACTTCTTCAAAATTGGCGTCTGTCAATCGAATCGGTTGCTGCGTGTCGGGATGAGCCACGGTTAATCCGAGCGGCCCAATCAGTGCAAAGTGATATTTTTCAACGTACTTGAGAAGATGTTCGCCAGTAGATTGCATCACGCGCTGAAACAAAGGGGCAAACTCGCTTTGCTGACTGAAAGACACATCGGTGCTCTTTTTACGTTCAGTATCAACGCCGCCGCCAGTGTGACCTGGAGTTTTATTTGGGCTACTGTCAAACGCCGCGATAATGTCGTCGCATAGCTCAGCAGGCAGCGCATCATCAATCACCTCAATGAAATCGGGCGGCGAATCGAATCGGTCCATATCATTCATGCTCGGTCTCCTTTAAGTGCGTCTCCAATTGTTGTTTAATCTCGCCTTCAATCGGGCAGGATCGCTGCGCCTGATAATCGAAATGCACCATCGTTGTGCTGCCAGAAGCGCAACACTCGTCACGTTGCCACACCTCTTGATAAACATCAAAGGAGCTTTTACCGATGCGACTTACCCAGGTTTTAATCGTGACGGGCTGACCGTAAAAAAGCTGCTTTAAAAAGTCGACCTTGTAACTGGCTAAAATGAGCGGCCAATTGTCTAAGTCCAACGTCGGCGTAAAAAACTTGAAAATAGGCTCTCGTGCCGTTTCAAACCAGCCAACCACGACCGTATTACTGACATGGCGCAGGGCATCAGTTTCGTAAAACCGGACATTAAACGTGTCTGTTAGCATAATGCTCCTTATTTTTGTTTTAGCATGGGTTTCAGGAAGTGACCTGTATAAGAACCCTCACAGGTACTCACATGCTCGGGCGTTCCTTCAGCGATGATTTTACCACCGCCTGAGCCGCCTTCAGGCCCTAAATCAACAATCCAGTCAGCGGTTTTAATCACATCCAGATTATGCTCAATCACCACCACGGTATTGCCATGATCACGAAGACGATGTAACACAACTAATAACTGCTTAATGTCATGAAAATGCAAGCCCGTTGTGGGTTCATCCAAAATATACAAGGTTTGGCCCGTATCGCGTTTCGACAGCTCTCTGGCCAGCTTCACGCGTTGTGCCTCACCACCCGACAAGGTGGTAGCGGCCTGACCCAAGCGAATATAGGACAAGCCAACATCCATCAACGTTTGCAGTTTACGTGCTATAGAGGGGATAGCGTCGAAAAATTCACGCGCATCTTCAACGGTCATTTCGAGCACTTCGTGAATGTTTTTATTTTTATAGCGGATCTCAAGTGTCTCGCGGTTATAGCGCTTTCCTTTACACACATCGCAGGGTACATACACATCAGGCAAAAAGTGCATTTCAACCTTGATCACACCATCGCCCTGACAGGCTTCACATCGCCCGCCTTTCACGTTGAAACTAAAGCGCCCAACTTTGTAGCCGCGCGAACGCGATTCCTGAGTGCCCGCAAACAGTTCTCGAATTGGCGTAAAGATTCCAGCATATGTGGCAGGGTTAGACCGCGGTGTTCGCCCAATGGGGCTTTGATCGATGTCGACGACTTTATCAAGGTGCTCCAGCCCACTAATTGACTTGTGCGGTGCTGGCTCGCCGGTCGTCGCGCCATTCAATTCCCGATGCGCAATTTTATAAAATGTATCATTGATAAGCGTGGACTTGCCGGACCCGGATACGCCGGTAATACAGGTCATTAACCCTAACGGTACGCGTAAATAGACATCCTGCAAGTTATTACCACTGGCCCCTTCAATATTCACAAAAAGGTTGTCTTTCGCTTGACCTCGCGACGAAGGTATATCAATTTTTTCCCGGCCAGAAAGGTATGCGCCTGTCAGTGAGCGCTCACTTTTCAAAATATCCTCAAGTTTGCCCTGAGCAATGATTTCGCCACCATGCACTCCCGCGCCCGGGCCGATATCGACGATGTAATCAGCTTCTCGTACGGCATCCTCGTCATGTTCGACAACGATCACGGTGTTACCGAGATCGCGAAGATGAGTCAATGTTTTCAACAAGCGCTCGTTATCGCGCTGGTGCAATCCTATGGACGGTTCGTCCAACACATACATCACGCCGACCAAACCCGCGCCAATTTGACTGGCCAGACGAATTCGTTGTGCCTCGCCGCCCGACAACGTATCAGCTGAACGTGAGAGCGATAAGTAATTCAAACCGACGTTAACCAGAAATCCAAGGCGATCTTTGATTTCCTTGAGGATTTTTTCAGCTATCTGAGCCCGTTGGCCTGTCAGTGACAGGTTTTCGAAAAATGAGAATGCTTCAGCGATCGACTTTTCAGCAACCACTGGCAAATTAACCTCGTTAATAAACACGTTTCGTGCTTCGAGGCGCAATCGTGAACCACCACAACTGGAACACGGCTGGTGACTGAGATATTTAGACAGCTCATCGCGCACCGCATTGGACTCTGTTTCCCGGTAGCGACGTTCCATATTGGGGATAATGCCTTCAAACGGATGATTGCGCTCCATCACATCGCCGCGGTCATTAATGTATTTAAATTTCAGTGATTTGCCTTTGGAGCCATACAAAACCACATCCATCGCTGATTTAGGGAGTTCTTCGATGGGTTTAAGCAAGTCAAATTTATAATGGTCAGCAACGGCCTGAAGCATTTGGAAATAATAATAGCTGCGTTTATCCCAGCCTCGAATGGCACCACCGGATAAGCTCAATTCTGTGTTACTGACCACCCGGTCAGGATCAAAAAACTGACGTGTACCTAACCCGTCGCAGGTTTGGCAAGCGCCGGCGGGGTTATTGAATGAAAACAAGCGTGGCTCAAGCTCAGCAATGCTATAGCCGCAATGTGGGCAGGCAAAATTAGCGCTAAAAACCAGCTCCTGTTGGTCTGGTTCGTCCATGTAAGCGATTTTGGCGGTGCCAGCGGATAATTGCAGTGCCGTTTCGAAAGATTCCGCTAAACGAAGCTGAAGGTCATCCCGTACCTTAAAGCGATCAACAACCACTTCGATGGTGTGCTTTTTGTGTAAATCTAACGGTGGAGGATCCGACAAATCACACACTTCTCCATCGATCCGAGCGCGAATAAAGCCCTGCGCGGATAGATTTTGCAGTGTTTTTAAATGTTCACCCTTACGCTCTTGAACTACCGGTGCAAGCAGCATCAGTTTACTGCCTTCATCAAGCGCCAGTACACGATCGACCATCTGGCTGATGGTTTGCGCATTCAACGGCGTGTCATGATCAGGGCAACGCGGTTCACCAACCCGGGCATACAGAAGACGCAAGTAGTCGTAAATTTCGGTGATGGTACCGACGGTCGAACGAGGGTTGTGCGAAGTCGACTTCTGTTCGATCGAAATCGCGGGAGACAAACCCTCAATGTGATCAACATCAGGCTTCTCCATCATTGACAAAAATTGCCGCGCGTAAGCCGACAAAGACTCAACATAGCGCCGCTGTCCTTCGGCATATAGCGTGTCAAACGCCAGTGAAGATTTGCCAGAACCCGACAGCCCCGTGATCACAATGAGTTTGTCGCGCGGAAGGGTTATGTTGATATTTTTTAGGTTGTGGGTGCGAGCACCACGTACTTCAATTTTGTCCATGTTTACTCTATGCGAACCGAAACGGTCAGTATGACATACTGCGCCAAGAAAATGTTGACTTGTTTACGCATTCACCGATATCCAGATCAACCAAATATGATACACTTCGCCGCCCGTAAACAGGTGGATAAAAGTACGTCACGTTGAACGCAGCAGAATTTCGCGCCGCATTTTCCCTCGCGGCAGTTTATATGTCTCGAATGCTTGGCCTCTTCATGGTCATGCCGGTGCTTGCCGTGAGCGCCGCTCAATTAGATGGGTTCAGCCCGCTGATGCTTGGGCTAGCGATTGGAGGCTATGGCTTAACGCAAGCCGTGTTGCAGATCCCAATGGGGATGCTGTCTGATCGTGTTGGCCGTAAACCGGTGATCATTGCTGGTTTAGCGTTGTTTGCTATAGGCAGTGTTGTAGCAGCACTTGCCGACTCCATGCTGTGGTTAGTGGTTGGGCGCATTCTTCAGGGAACGGGTGCCATCGCGGGCGCGGTGATGGCGCTAGCGGCAGACAGTAGCCGCCCGAGCGAGAGAACCAAAGTCATGGCAATTATCGGTATTTCCATTGGTTTATCGTTTTACATTGCCATTCTATTGGGTCCCTTTATTGCGTCAACCGCGGGGCTTTCAGGTGTGTTCTGGGCGACGGCTATCATGGCGTGCATCGCAACTTTATTGGTCGTCGTCGTTGTACCAACACCGTCACGATCGGTACCGAGCAGTGAAACACTCCCGCAGCGGCACGACCTCGCGAACCTACTGATGCATAAACCGCTACTCAAACTGAATCTTAGCGTGGCGCTTCTGCATATGTTGATTACTATGGTGTTTGTTCATCTACCCGTACTACTCACTCAGCAAGGCGTCAGTTTGTCTGAACACTGGCAGGTGTATGCGCCTATCTTTGGCGTTTCTGTGGTGCTATTGGTGGGCATGATGGCCTTAGCACGACGATGCTCGGTACGACTGATGCTTCAACTGGCGATTGGCCTGTTGGCAGTTGTGTTTTGTGGGCTGGCTTTTTTATCGGCTTCGCTGCCGGTTTTGCTGGTGTTGGTGACGTTATTCTTTGCTGGGTTTAATTTTTTGGAGGCGCGGTTTCCTGCGTTAGTATCTATCATTGCACCGGCCGGTAGCCGAGGCTCAGCCATGGGTATCTATGCCAGTTTCCAATTTTTAGGCGCCTTTGCCGGTGGTTTATTGTCTGGTATTTTGAACAGTTGGTTTGACGTGTCAGTGCTGTATGCTGTCGCGAGCATGTCATGCGTTTTGTGGCTGAGCGTATTTTTCCGGTTTGATAGTCATGGTCATCAGCCGCTAAAACGGGTTACACTTAATCTCAATTCGGCGCCAGAAAATGCCAAACAAATTCAGCAAACTCTGCTTTCTTTGCGGGGCGTTGTGGATGTTAAGCTCGCGTTAGTCGATCGTGTAGCTTACCTCAAAGTTAACTCAAGCTTTAATGAGCAAGAGGCGCACAACGCCTTGGCGAATAGCTAATTTAGGAGAACAATTTATGGCCAGTAGAGGCGTAAACAAAGTCATTTTAGTGGGCAATCTGGGCAATGATCCTGAAGTTCGCTACATGCCCAATGGTAACGCAGTGGCAAATCTCAGTATCGCGACCAGTGAAAGCTGGAAAGATCAGCAAGGCAATCAGCAAGAACGCACAGAATGGCATAAAGTCACCATGTATCGCCGCCTTGCGGAAATTGCTGGCGAGTACTTGAAGAAAGGCTCGCAGATTTATCTGGAAGGTAAGCTGCAAACCCGTAAGTGGCAGGATCAACAAGGTCAGGATCGGTACACTACCGAAGTGATTGCTGACCAAATGCAAATGCTGGGTGGTCGCAACGACAGTGGTGGTGGCCAAGGTGGCGGTTATCAACAGCGCCCTCAGAATCAAAACGCAGGCAATCAAAATGCCGGTGGCTATCAGCAGGCTCCTAACAATCGGCCCGCGCAGAATAATCAGAAAGGGAATAATCAGCCACCGCCCATGGCTGAGCCTGACTTTGATTTTGATGACGATATTCCGTTCTAAATTGCCCGCAAAACCACGACTAAACCCTCGTAATCACGAGGGTTTTTATTACTGGTAAGTTGCACTGATCTTTGGTGTAATTGAGACACCTTGCAAATCAATAATTATAAAAATGCGAATAGGCTGGCGACAGTACTTAAAATCGAAGTTTCAACGGAAGTCACCCTTTGCGTCCGTCGGGGTTTTCGTGGGTGTCGATACCGCATGTTTCTGTGTGCTTAGCGGGCCAGTGAGTCAACCCAAAGTGGCGCTGTATCACGAGGTGCCAGTAGGTTCGTGGCGTAAAGCACTGGAAAAATGGGTGGACAAACACAAAGTCGGTGCTGCGCCTTGCGCGGTGGCTTTTTCAGGCCAATTGACCCGCACTTATCAAGTTGAAAAACCCAAGGTGGATAGTGCAGAAATGCATCAGGCGCTTAAGTGGCCGGTTAAAGAGTTGATCGGCGCTGATAGTGACTCTACCGTATTTGATTATTACGATCCGCCGGCGCAGCCCTCTGGTGTCAACAATATTAATATCGTTGCGGTTAATCAGGAAGATGTTGATGCAACGATCGCAGCGGTGTTAGAGGCGGGTTTGAAGTTGGATGCGATTACCGTCGAAGATATGGCAATCTGTGAATTAACGCCTTCTACCGACGAGCCGGTGATGACCCTTGTGCAGCGTGCTGGTGACGAGATTCAGTTGAATATCATCAAAGGTGGCGCATTATATTTCTCTAGAACCCTAAAGGGCTTCGAAAACCTTGGCAGTTTTTCCGTTGAAGAATTGCAGATGGGGGTACTGGATTCACTGTCGGTGCAGTTGCAACGCTCCATGGATTATTTCGAAAGCCAATTACGGCAAGCCCCATTGCGCAAGATTTTGATGGGCATCGAAGCATCCAACAGTGCTGCAATCGCTGAACAAATCAGTGCATTGATGCAAGTGGATGTAGAGCCGTTTGAACTGGGTATTGAGGTGGCTGACAGCATTGATTCATCCAAAGTTTTCTTAAGTGCGGTGGGTACGGCACTGAGCGTGATCCAAGACAGCAGCGCGAGGGTTGCCTCGTGAAGTCTCGCATCAATTTTTACCTTCCTGAATATCAACCTAAATTAGAGTTGCTCACACTGGGTTCAGTGTTATTCCTGTGCGGGCTACTACTACTGATGGTGATTGGCGCTCGCATCGGCCTGAGCATGAGTGGCGCAAAGTCAGCGCAGGAGCTTGAACGCCTGTCGGTGCATCTGGATCAGCAAAAGCAATTGGTGTCTTCGTTAACTCAGCAATTGCAGGCACGAAAAGAAGATCCAAAGTTGCTTGCGCTATTTGCCAGCCTGGAAACGGCCTATGATGATAAGCAGCGCCTAAAAGCAGCGCTCGATGCTCGTGAAGTGCTAAAAGGCACGCAATTCTCTGTCATGCTGCAAGCGCTGGCTGAGCAACACCACGAAAGCTTATGGCTAACGCATATTCAGGTGTCTGAACAAGCGATGCGTTTCGAAGGGCAAACACTCAAGCCTGAAGCGGTGCCACAGTGGTTAGGCAAGCTAGGCCAAACCGAGTATTTTAGTGGCAAGACGTTTGATGAAGCAAAGTTGATCCGAACTGACGGCGACATTATGTTCAGTTTAACCGCGACACGGGCGGATAATGCACCGTCACCAGCGGGGGGCGGCTAATGTTAAGAGAGCTGGATACCAAATTTACGGCGCTGAGCAGTCGAGAAAAAAATCTCGTCGTTATCAGTGCTGTTGTGCTGATTTTATTTGTCGGTTTTACCTTCGTGGTGGAACCGCAATCGATAGAAAACGATCGCGTTGAGTTGGAGTTGGCGAATGCCAAGATAGAACTGAACGGCGTTGAGCAGCAGGTGTTATTGTTGCAGGAAGCATTGCAGGATGATCCAAATCAGGCGCTGCAAGCGCGCATTAATGCCCTGAATGAACGAATTGATGCGCTTGACCAAGCCTTTAGTTCGTCAATGCGCGAGCTGGTGCCCGCAGAGCAAATGCCGGTTGTTATCGATCAAATGCTACAGCAGGCCAGTGAGATTTCCCTGCTGGAGATGAATTCCATACCGCCCACCAGCGTTTTCGCTGCGGACTCCGCCAATGCGGATTTACCCTTGTATCAGCATGGCGTGCAGTTTGTTTTCAGTGGCCATTATGCGGATATCCTTAACTACCTCAAAGCGGTTGAAGGGTTTCCGTGGCAGATTTATTGGCGCTCACTTGATTACCAGGTTGATGAGCACCCTAACGCGACCATCACGCTGGAGTTGTTTACGTTGAGCACAAGCAAAGCCTTTTTGGGGGTGAAATAGGATGTTATCGTCAATGCCAAAAATAACTAGCATAGGCATTCTCCTGTTGCTTGCGTTTACCGCTGATGCAAAAACTCTCGTCGACCCTACACGGCCTCTGGATTCAACCGGTACCGTAGCCGACCTCAATACCGCGACGGGCGAACCGCTCATGCTGGAAGCTATTTTTATTCACAATAATTCGCGCAGAGCGGTGATCAACGGCGTTAGCCTTCATGAAGGTGAAAGCCATTTGGGAGCGCTTGTGCTACAAGTCAATTCAACGAGTGTGGTCGTCGAACACAGCGCTAATGGCGCTAAAGATGTGCGCGAACTCACACTGACCACCTCGGGTGACGTCAAGACTAATGCAACGGATACTTTCTAATATGCTTGCACACAAAACACTGTCCAAAAAAGCGCTTGCGATGCTTTTCGGTTTTTCGACCACTCTTGCGTTGAGTGGATGTCAATCGGTACCCGAAAGTCCGGTCGAGCGCACACTCCAACAACAATTAGCTGAACAAGTTGCCACCGAACAGGCTGCCGAAGCAGCCGCCAAGGCAGCCCCGCTGGATACGTTACCCAGCGCGGTCGCAGCAGCATTGCAGGCATCTCCGAGACCGACTCAAACAGGGTTGTTTGGTGCGGAGAAGTACGACATCAATGCACAAGGTGTTGATGCGAAAGCGTTTTTTGCTGGTCTGGTTGATGATACACCCTACAGCGTTGCGATTCACCCAGAGGTAAGTGGCGATATTTCCCTCAATCTCAAGCAGGTTTCTTTGGAAGATGTGGTCGATTTGGTCAGTGAATTGTACGGCTTCGATGTCACACGTCGCGGCAATGTGTATCGCGTGCGGCCTGCCGGTATGCGTACTGAAACCTTCAACATTAACTACTTACTCATGCAGCGTGACGGCTCCACGCAAACCAGCGTGATCAGCGGCGGCGTGAGTCAGGCTCAGGGCAACAGCAATAATAACAACAGTTCGTTTAACAATTTCAGCGGCAATAGCCAGAACAGCAACAACCTCGGTGGGGGCGGTTTAGGCAGTAATGCAAACGGTACGATGATCAGTACCAGTACCAAAACTAATTTCTGGGAAGAGCTACAAACGAGCTTGCAGACAATGATTGGCGCTGAGGGCGGGCGCTCGGTGTTTGTAACACCGCAAGCAGGTCTTGTTACCGTGCGTGCCATGCCCGATGAATTGGCTACGATTAAAGAATATTTACAGATTTCTGAAACCAATCTACAGCGTCAGGTGGTGTTAGAGGCGCGCATTTTGGAAGTTTCATTAAATGATGAGTTTCAACAGGGGATCAACTGGAATCAAGTGCTTGCCCATGCCGGAAGCACGGACTTTGAGTTTTCGACCAGCGGCGGTAATTTAGGCAATGAAGTGTCAGCAGCATTGGGCGGTGTGACCAGCTTGTCATTTTTAAACAAAGACTTCTCTGGCGTTTTATCCCTCTTGTCTACGCAAGGCAATGTACAAGTACTGTCTAGCCCTCGTGTAACGGCAACGAACAATCAGAAAGCGGTGATCAAAGTCGGTGATGATGAATACTTTGTCACCGATGTGTCCAGCCAAAACACAATTACCGCGTCGACTACATCGGTTGTTCCTGATATCGAATTAACGCCTTTCTTTTCCGGTATTGCGCTTGATGTAACCCCACAAATTGATGATAAGGGTAGCGTGCTGCTGCACATTCACCCGTCGGTCATCGAAACGCAAGAACAGGAAAAGGTGGTGACGCTCAATCAGGAGCAAATTGTGTTACCGCTAGCGCAGAGCACGATCCGTGAGTCAGATACTATTATCCGCGCCAATTCAGGTGAAATTGTCGTGATTGGGGGTTTAATGCAAACCGCTATGACGGAAGTCAATTCGCAAACACCGTTGTTGGGTGATATCCCCTTGTTAGGCAACCTTTTTAAAAATCGTCGCGACAAAGAAACCAAAAAAGAGCTCATTATTTTGCTCAAGCCTACCGTGGTCGGTGCTGGCACATGGTCGCAACAGTTGCAGATGAGTCAGGAGCAAATGGCTGACTGGCTGTACGTGGACTGAGTATGTACCTCTATCACTTCGGCATTCGAGAGTTGCCGTTCACGTTAACGCCAAATACACAGTATTTTTTTGGCTTGCCCAGTCATCAGGAGGCCTTGCAGGTTTTGATGACGGCGCTTAAAACGGGTGAAGGTTTTATCAAAGTGACCGGTGAAGTGGGCACTGGCAAAACGCTTATCTGTCGCAAAATCCTGAATGAGCTGCCCGACCATTTTGTGTCAGCTTATATCCCCAACCCGTATTTGTCGCCGGCGGAGCTGCGACGTTCTGTGGCGGCTGAACTGGGTGTTGAATTGACTGAAAACTCCGATCAACAGGAGTTCACACAGCGAATTCAACAACGTTTAATTGACATTCATCAGCAACAACGCAGTGTGGTGTTGATGATTGATGAAGCACAGGCATTGCCGATAGAAAGCATCGAGTCGTTGCGCTTGATGACGAATCTGGAAACGGAATCGCGCAAGCTGTTGCAGGTTGTGCTGTTTGGTCAACCAGAGCTAGATGATAAGTTGGGATTACCCGAATTACGCCAGCTCAAACAGCGTATTACGTTTTCGTATTCGCTGAAGTTAATGGATTCCGATCAGGTCTACCAGTACGTGCAACATCGGCTTCGCGTGTCGGGTTATTCCGGTGGCGAACTGTTTAATCGTCAGTGTGCGGCGCTACTGTTCAAAGCAAGCAAAGGTACGCCACGTATTGTGAATGTGCTGTGCCACAAAGCGTTGATGCTGAGCTATGGCAAAGGCCATCGACAGGTTTCCATCGAGGATATTCGTGCAGCGATCGCGGATACGGAAGCCGCCTATTCGGTCGACCGTTCTTTTACTGGTGGACAACATTGGGTCTGGTGGGGGCTCGCATTGGTCGCGTGCCTGACGTTGACATTGGCGATTTACTACGCCCCTTGGAATGCAAAATGAGTGTTGTGAATCAAATGCTCAAAGATCTTGAGCAACGAAATAGCGATAAAACAGACGGGCAAGCGGTATATCAACCGCCCGTTGCATCGCAGCGCAAACAGCGCTGGGCACTGGTGATTGTCGTGCTTCTGTTAATCTTACTGGTGGTAGCCGGCTATTTGGCTTACCCGTTCTTAAACGCTGATACACGCAATGCCGATGTCGTTTCGGCTGCGCAGGTGCCAACCGCTCAGGCTGAGCCAGAGCCAGTTAAAGCGAAGCCCATGGCAGTGGTCGTTCCACGCGAAGTCGTTCTGCACGAAACCGAGCAGACGATGGCTGAGCCTGAAGCCGTCCCAGAAACTGCAACCTCGGTAGTGCCAACCGACACAACAAATGAACCGGTTGTGGCGCGTGAAGCATCAGTCACTTTTGATGATAGCGAGACCGAAACCGCTTCAGTGCCCGTGATCGTTGAGGTGCCTGTAACGGTTGAGCCCGTTACGCCACCGCGCAGTGCTCAATCAGCTTCAGGTGTGGCTAACCCTGCAACCTTTACTAAATCCAGTTCCAGCACTGTCTCGCGTGCGCCATCGTTGCGAGAGAAAGCGGCCGTTGCGATAAAAGCCGGTCAAGAGGCGTTGGCGATCGAATTGCTGGGCAAGTTAATCAATACTGAGCCGGAAAACATCGCGGCGCGCAAAAAGCTAGCGGCCATGTTATTCGCAAGAAGCGAGGCTACCGAGGCACGGGTTGTGCTAGAACAAGGCATTGTTCGTTTTCCTGAAGACGCCAGTATGCGCTTGATGTTGGCGCGGTTACTCAGCCAGCAAAATGAGTTAAATACGGCATTTGCCGTGCTAGATCCTGAACAACCGTTGTCTGACATGAGTCAAGAGTATCGGGCTTATCGTGCGCAACTGGCGCAGCAGTTAGGAGAATACACGGTTGCACTGAATGATTATCAGGCGCTGTTGAACGAAGAGCCTCACAGCGCGCGCTGGTGGTTGGGTGTCGCCATTGCCAGTGAGCGGCTGGCATTTCCGGCACAGGCATTAGAGGCGTATCAGCGGGTTGCTCGGCTTGACCAACTCGGCCCCGATGTTTATCAGTTTGCCCAGCAACGCGCAGCACTTTTGATGGGGGCGCAATGAACCAGCCTAAACGACTCCGACTGGGCGATCTACTTGTTCAACAGGAACTGATCACCGACGATCAATTGATGGCAGCGCTCAGTGAGCAACGCAAATCAGGCCGTAAGCTAGGGGCAACACTGATTGAGATGCAGTTGGTTAGCGAAGCACAACTGCTAGAACTTTTATCTAAACATCTGAAAGTACCGCTTATCGATATTGACCAATATCGGGTCGACCCAAACGCGGTACGTTTACTCCCAGAAATACAGGCGCGCCGTTTTCGGGCATTGGTGTTAGAAGACGCTGGCGACAGTTTACTGGTCGGCATGAGCGACCCGGCTGATTTGACCGCGATCGACAGTCTCAACGATATCCTACCCAAACCGGTCAAAGTGGCGGTAGTGAGTGAGTCACAGCTATTTAACGCATACGATAATTTTTATCGTAAAACCGAAGAGATCGCCTCTTTCGCGCAAGAACTGGCCGAAGAATACCAGACAGATGACGAATTCGATCTGACCGGTGGGCTGGAAAGTGGTGACGATACGGCAGTGGCAAAACTACTGCAGTCGATTTTTGAAGATGCCGTGCAGGCCAAAGCTTCTGATATCCACATTGAGCCCGACGAAAGTCAATTGCGCATTAGAATGCGCGTTGATGGCGTACTGCAAGAGACAGTGATCAAGGAAAAAAATATCGCTGCTGCGCTGGTACTGAGGCTGAAGCTTATGGCCGGTTTGGATATCTCGGAAAAACGCCTGCCGCAAGATGGTCGTACGCAGGTTAGGGTGAAAGGGCATCGTGTCGATGTGCGCTTATCGACCATGCCAATCCAAGCCGGTGAATCGGTGGTGATGCGTTTACTCGATCAATCTGCAGGCGTCCTTACACTGGATCAAACCGGTATGCCTAATGCGCTGCTTGCACGGCTGCGTAGTTTATTACAACGGCCGCATGGCATGATCCTGGTCACTGGGCCAACAGGTTCGGGTAAAACCACGACCTTGTATGGTGCGTTGAGTGAGTTGAATCAGGCGTCGAAGAAAATCATTACCGTGGAAGACCCGGTGGAGTATCGCCTGCCTCGGATCAATCAGGTGCAAGTCAACACCAAGATTGATCTGACCTTCAGCAGCATTCTGCGTACCACCCTGCGGCAAGATCCCGACATCATCATGGTTGGCGAAATGCGTGACCGGGAAACGGTTGAGATCGGCTTACGAGGCGCTTTAACCGGTCACCTTGTGCTATCCACACTGCATACCAACGATGCAATCAGCAGTGCAATTCGTTTATTGGACATGGGTGCACCGGGATATTTGGTCGCCACGTCACTGCGAGCGATTATTGCTCAGCGCCTGGTTAGACGCATTTGCGAAAACTGTTCAGTTTCACACACACCGGATGAAGACGAGTTATTTTGGTTGGGCAACATTGATGAGAACGCGACACAATTCAGTTTCAAGCGCGGGTTAGGCTGTCAAAAATGTAATCAAACCGGATATCGAGGCCGTGTTGGTGTGTTTGAGTTGCTTGAAATGAATGAGCAAATGATGACGGCGCTGAAATCGGATAACACCGAAGTGTTCTCGCAAGCGGCTCTGCAGAATAAAAGCTATCGCCCATTGGCGCACACGGCGCTAACTTACGCCAAAATGGGTATTACCACGGTCGAAGAAGTGCTCAAACTGGTCGAGCGCATCGCAGAGCGCGATGTCGAATATGACACCGACGATACGCAGCATCTAGACAATGTGCCAGCGCCAGAGCCGCTTGATGAAAGCAACGAAAAGCCACAAAAACCGGCGTCGCCTGGGTCGGGTTTGAGTCTGGAGGATATCTAGGGTGGCGGCAAAATACAGTTACACGGGTCGACTATCGGATGGCGAAAAAACCACCGGCGTCATTGAAGCGAGCGATGAAGCCACCGCTGCCCGGATGCTGTCTGCACGAAATATTATTCCGATTGAAATCCGGATGGGTGCTGGCGAGACGGGTCGTGCTAACCAAGAAGAAACCGCGAACTTTTTAACGCCGAATGTCACCCTTGATGACTTGGTGATATTTTCACGCCAGCTGTACTCGTTAACCAAAGCCGGTATTCCTATTTTACGCTCAGTCGGTGGCCTGGCTGATAGCACGACATCACTGCGGATGCGTATTGCCTTGCGCGATGTTATCGAACAACTAGAGCGAGGCCGCAGCCTCAGTGCGGCTATGCATCGTCACCCGGAGGTCTTTAATCAGTTGTTTGTCAGCGTGGTACACGTGGGTGAAAACACCGGTCAGTTGGACAAAGCGTTTCTGCAACTGGCAGAATATTTGGAGCGTGAACAGGAAACCCGCAAGCAAATCAAAGCCGCAACACGGTATCCGACCTTTGTCATCGTCGCATTGGTGATTGCATTGGTGGTGATGAACATTTTTGTGATCCCGGTGTTTGCGGGCATGTTTTCCCGCTTTGACGCGGAGCTGCCGTTAATGACGCGCTTTTTGATGGGCATGTCGGATTTCTTCATTAACCAATGGCCCTATCTGGTTGCCACAATCCTCATCCTGTTTCTGGGCGTGAGGCAATATCTGAAAACAGAAGAGGGCGCGTTTAAATGGGATCGCATCAAGTTAAAAATTCCCATCGTGGGCAGCATTGTAGAGCGCTCCTTGCTAGGGCGTTTTGCGCGCAGCTTTGCCATGATGTTAAGTGCAGGTGTGCCATTAACCACTGCGCTTAATCTGGTTGCCGATGCAGTTAATAATCGGTTTATGGCCAGTAAAGTACTGGAGATGCGACGTTCTATTGAACGCGGCGAAAACCTGACGCGCGTGGCACAAGCCAGTGGGCTGTTCACGCCGCTGGTTATGCAGATGATCAGTGTCGGCGAAGAAACGGGCCGGGTTGATGAATTGCTAGGTGAAACCGCCAGTTATTATGAACGTGAGGTCGATTACGACTTGAAGAGCCTGACATCAAAGATCGAACCGATCCTGATTGTGATTGTTGCTGGCATGGTATTGGTGCTTGCATTAGGTATATTCACGCCGATGTGGGACATGATGGGCGCGATCAAAGGTGGATAACGATGAACAATAACGATTTGTCGGAACACACCCAGCGTAATTTGCTTAGCAACATTATCATCGTGCTGATGTTTTTGGGCATGATGGCCGCGGCGATTGTCTATTTCAACAATGCATCACCCAACATTAAAGCGGAAATCATGCACACCTTGGCACAACAGTTTGGCCGCAATGTCACTAATGCACATTGGCAATGGCAGGCCGAAGGCAGGCCTAATATGATTATGCTGGTTCAGTATGATAATAGCGGCAAAGAGCGCGGTAGACAGCCATTGCGCATGGATCCCGCTGGCTGGCCTCACGTTGAGCCTACTAGCGAAAGCTGTGAAGCATTATGGCAAAGCATTCTTTATTTACCAGCACGTGTTGATGGCTTTCGCGTGATAGCGGAGTTTTATCAGGAGCCACAACATACCGAAGTGACGAACGCACAAGGCCCCGTCTCAGGGTACTGCCGATTTAGAGTATCCACTGGGCCTTATTTTGATTATTATGTGAATAGCGGTAGAGTGGTGTCGGATGAAAAAGATTAACCTGGGTTTAGGAGTGTCTATGCAGCCAAATCAGGCGGCTATATCAAACCGCAAGAGTCGCGGTTTTACCTTGATTGAATTAGTGATTGTGGTGGTTATATTGGGTTTGCTTGCAGCCACGGCTATTCCGCGCTTTTTGGACGTAACCGCCGACGCTGAAGACGCCACTGTTGAAGGTGTCGCCGGTGGTTTCGCAACCGGTGTTGGCCTTGTTCGTGCACAATGGGAGTTAGAAGCGCGCCCGCAGGACAATCAGTCAACCAATCAAACCTTTGTGACGCTTGACGGGATCCGCGTTGGCGTCGACAAAAATACCGGTTACCCCACAGGCCAACTGAATAATGATGGTAGCTCAGAAGACGACGTATTGACTGAGCTCGATTGCGAGAGTATTTTCAATTTAATCTTACAAAGCGCGCCGACCATTTCATCTGATTGGAATGACCGCCCATTTGATGACTTTCGTTATTTTACGTCAGTTTCGCAGGGCAACGGTTCCGGTGGTAACGACATCTGTTATTATTACTTAACGCAAACCATCAAAAATCGGACTCAAGAGCCAATTGACGATACCGTAGGGAATGGTTTCATTTACGACCCGCGTATCGGTCAGGTCATTGTATTTAGTAACAATTCGAATCAACGGGTCAATTAGTGGCCTGTTGGTTCAAGCAAGTAACGCAACATTTTAACACTGAGCTCTAACGAGGATAACATTATGCAACAACGTGGTTTTACATTGATTGAGTTGATCATTGTCATCGTAATTTTGGGAATTTTGGCGGTGACCGCCGCACCTCGCTTTATCGACCTGCAAGGTGATGCAAGAGCGTCGACACTGCAAGGCGTCAAAGCCGCGCTGCAAGGGGGCTCTCAATTGGTTTACGCTAAGTCAGCTATTGCGAGCGAACAGACAAATGCCACTGCGGGTGATACAACGTCACAAGTTGAGATCAATGGTAACCCAGTGGAAACGAATTTTGGCTACCCTGCGGCAATCGCGACTGTAACCCTGGCTGACGTCGGCAACTGGGCAAGCTTGTCTGATGATGAATGGACGTTGACAGCAAGTGGTGATGCTGCAGTCGCTGTGGGTTCATTTGTCATTACTCCAGAGGGTAAAGCGGCTGAGCCGGCCCCAACGGGAGGCACTGATTTACGTTGTCAGGTGACTTACACGCAAGCTGCTAATGCTAATTCTGCTCCAGTTGTCACGGTACAAGCAGACGGTTGTTAATCAACCCTACCTGTATAACGATATGGTGAGGGTAAGAGCGGTGCTTACATTAGCTGTTTTGTTCTCACTTAACGACTGGCGATGAATACAACTCAGCGTGTATTTTATCAGCGTCCGCCCAAGAGCGCTTTACGTAGTGAGGGTATCGTACCCTCACGCCACGTGAAGCGTTTTTTTTTAGCCCCTCACGCAACACCACAACGCGGCTATAGCCTGGTTGAGCTGATCGCAGTTATTCTGCTGATTGGCGTTTTAAGCGTCGGTGCAGTTGCCCGCTTTAGCGGTTCTGATGGTTTTGCTGAATACACGTATCAAAACCGGTTAGTCAGTGCACTGCGTAACATTCAACAACGCGCAATGAATGACAGCCGGAATGGCTTTTGTTATCGAATTAATTTGGTGAGCGGTACCGCAGCACCCGCCTTTGGCCCACCCACCCATGACTACACGGCCGCTAATGCTGCTGCGAGCTGTTCTGGAGCGATTGATTCAAGCGTTGACTTTCTCGCCACGACAGCAACGGAGATGGCCGCTGAAAACATTGCGATGACCAGTCAGGATGGCGCATCGACGGCATTGAGCTTTATTGGCTTTAACAGTTTAGGTCAGCCCCAATCTAACATTGCCAATTGTGCCAGTGGTTGCCGCGTGGATTTTGTCGGTAGCTCCACTGCGTCGGTCTGTATTGCATCACAAGGATACATTCATGCGTGCTAACACAGGCGTGCAACACGGTTTTACGTTAATCGAATTGATTGCCGGTATTGTCGTGTTCGGTGTCGCACTCGCCATTGTCACGTCTTTGGTTGCCTCGCAATCCAGACGAAGTATTGATCCTATCTGGCAAGTGCGCGCCGTGGAGTTGGGGCACAGTTTACTCAATGAAATCAGTGCCAAGCCATTCGATGAAAACTCGGATCCTCTCGGTGGCACGACTCGCTGTAATGAAGCAACACCCTGCACTTCAAGTGGTCAACTAGGGCCCGACGGCGCAGAAACCCGCGCAAACTTTGATGATATCGACGATTATCATGGTCTGGATGTAGAAAGCGCTGCGATTACCAACTCACTTAATGAAACGCTGCAGTCACCAAACGGTGCTCTGTATCAAGGCTTTAGGGCACAAGTGAGCGTGTTCTATGACGATAATACCGATGGTTTTAATGACGATGACGCAGACGGGGACGGTACGCCGGATTCGGGCAATGTGATCGGCAATACTAAACTGATCCGAATTATCATCACCACACCGGGCGGTGACGCTGTACCAATCTCATTATACGCGGTGAATTATTGATGAAAGGTTTACATGCGCGCGCGGGATTCACACTGATTGAATTGATTACTACCTTGGTGATTTTAGTGATTGTATCTGTCGGCATCAGTGGGTTTATTCGTAGCAGTATGCAGGTGTTCAGTGATGTCACGGAGCGCGATCGAATATTGGGCGATAGCCGCTTTGTCGTTCAGCGTATGACCCGCGAGCTACGCGATGCAGTGCCCAGCAGTCTTCGCGTGGCTGGCAATAGCAGTGTGCATTGCCTGCAATTCGTGCCTATAGATTACAGTACGTTTTATACTCAACTACCGTTATTACCCGCAGCGGACACAGCCCTAGAAGTTGTCGAGATGAGTGATATCGACAACAATGTTTACGTGCCGGATACGTTAAGTACATTCGCCTTTGTATTTACCACGCGCGCTGTTGATGTCTATGATCCCTCACTAAATCGTCGCCGTGCGGTCGAAGCCTGTGAGGATGATGGGCCTGATACCGGTTGTGCCAGTGCTGATTCGCCCACGAATACGGCACAACTCACGGTGGCTGGCGCGTTTGCGGCTGGATCACCGGCGGAGCGCGTTTATTTTGCTAGCCGGGCTAACAGCTACTGCGTTCGCGATGAAGCGATATATTTCCACCAAAGTGATATAACTGCCGCGCAGCCTGTGTTTACCAGTGGTGGCGTGCTGATGGCTGAAAATATAGCCAACACGCTGTCAGCAAATCCTGCCGTGCAATCTTCTGGCAGTGACGACCCATTTCGCCTGTTCGACGCAACCCTGTTGCGGAACGCTTTTGTGCAACTGCGCTTACGCTTTGAATTGAATGAAGAGGTGGTTAACTATCACCACGAGGTGCACGTTGCTAATGTCCCGTAGCTCAATCTCATTGCCGCGCCGACAACGTGGCAGTATGCTGATTATTTCATTGTTCGTGATCATCGTACTGGCGTTGCTGGGCGCGACTATGGTGCGAATGATTTCATCAAGCTCGCAGGCCACCATTGTGGAGTTGTCTGGATTGCGCGCGATCACTGCTGCGCAATCGGGTGTTCAAGTTTTATTGGCACAAAGTTTCCCGCTGAATAGCCCGATCAACGCGTGCAGCACCACCATTACCAGCCCTGCTTCATTTTCAAATGTCGAGGGATTTCGCAATTGCGGCTATACTGCAAGTTGTAGCACTGTTCCTGTCACCAAGCAGGGAGAAGTGCACAATTACTATCGATTTACGAGTATTGGTCAGTGCGCCGTCGGCGATATTATTGTCAGTCGGCAGGTGAGCTTAGACGCTATGCAGGTGCAACCATGAAGTTACTCTGTGCGTTACTGTTGATTTTACTACTGGGATTTCCACGTGCCGCTGAGGCAGCCGAATGCAGCTATATCTATCCCGATCCGGCGGCGTCTTATGCCGTCAACGGCATACTCACCAGTAAGTATAATGCTAAGATTATTGGTAGCGACGGCGTTTTAACCTTTAACACCATCACCGATTCCTCTGGCGGTACAAGCTGTGATACCCAGCCCTGTCAGGCAGGCCCGACGAATAGCGCCAACGCGACGCTGGCCAGCTTCTTAGCAAGCCGTTCCACTCGCGATGTCACGGTGCCTACCAATGGCAACCGCTCACTGGGTGCGGGCGAGTATGATCAAGTCAACATTGAGCAAAGTGGCCAGTTAACGCTCACGGGTGTGAACCAGGAATACCGCATCAAGAAACTGCATGTGAAGTTTAATGCTACGGTGATTTTAAGTGCTGGCTCATACTGGATTGAGGAACTTGTCGTCGAACAAGGAGGCAAAGTACAACCTGAAGCGAACGCGCTAACCACGGTATTTGCCCAACGCGTTCATGCCAAGTTTGAGTCCTCATTAAATCGTAGCGGCGATACCGAACAATTCGTACTGATAGCGTATGATAGTTTAATTGCTGAGCAGTCATCAGTCACGAACGGTTTTGTGTATGCTCAAAATTCAGTCAACATGAAATTTCAAAGTCGTATTGTCGGCGGCGTGAACACGGCGAATCTCAACATGGAATCTGAGGCCCGCATTGTCGGCGCGCCAAATGCCCTTGTTTCGGCTGATTTTGGCGGCGTGTGTACCAATACGACACCGCTTCCTGATCCAATCGGTCACTGGCCGATAGATGTCTGTGCGCTTACTGGCTTGCCCGATGATGTGCTGGATATCGTGGGTGGAAATCATGGTCGTTCATCCAATGGCGCCTCGATAGAGTTTGATGGGCGATATTGTCAGGCGGGTCGTTTTCAGGGAACGGGAGATATTATTACCATCCCGCATACCGATGATTATTTTCTCGATCAGGGCGCCATCTCGTTTTGGTTTAACGTACCCGACCTCAATTTTTCCAATCGCAGCAGTGCGGGTGGTATGGGGATCCTGTCTAAAGACGCTAATGGCACCGGCGCGGGAGGACACCTCACTTTCTGGGTTGGCGCAGACGGCTCATTGCGCGCCCGCCATCAGGGCACCAATCAAAGCGCCACCGTGCGCATCAATAATGTCATTAGTGAAAACACTTGGCATCACGTTGCTTACACCTGGGGACCACAGGGCATGTACCTTTACGTTAACGCGGGTACGCCGGGTTCAAATACCGGGTTTACCAGTGGACTGGGTCGTAGCCGTGAACCCATTGTACTCGGTGGAAACGCATGGACGAGTTCTGAAAACAGCTCTCCCAGCAGCGAATTAACCGATTTGTTCAAAGGGCAGATTGATGACCTGAAACTTTTTGATCAATCGCTGAATAGCAATCAGGTCGCCACGCTATACGGACTGACAGAAGATACTTGCACCGAATGTGTCACTGAGCCGGTATTGACAGCACATTGGCCGTTGGATCTGTGTTCGGTGACGGGCGCGGATGGCGAAATTGTCGATATTGTTGCAAACTCAAATGGCACTACGCTAGGGAACGTCAAAGCCATCAACGATGGCATTCGCTGTCAGGCGGGCCGCTTTGGTGGCAATGGCGGTCATTTGAACATTCCACATACTGAAGCGATGGCGCTGCGCACGGGCTCGATCTCTTTCTGGGTGAAAGCACCGCGATACAATGTTTCGAACGCGCGAGATCTAGGTGGAATGGGGCTTATTAGCAAAGACTCTTCAGGAACTGACGATGGTGGTCAGTTTACCATTTGGGTTGATACCGCCGGTACGGTTCGCGTTAGGCATGAAGACAACCGCAACGAATACTTTGTGACCGCGCAGACGTCCGACCGACTCAAGAGCGATGTCTGGCATCATGTGGTGTACAGTTTTGGTCGCGAGCATATGCGTTTATTTATCGATGGCGATTTGAGTCAGGTTAATACCGCGTTTAGCGGTGGTATCGCCGACAACATTGAGCCCTTGATCGTCGGTGCTACAGCCCGTTTATCGGGTGACGGCGAATCGACACTCACGCAACTAAGAGATTTTTTTGGCGGAGAAATAGACGATATTCGGTTATTCGAACATGAGCTAGCCGCTGCAGATGTTGAAGCGCTATTTGATTCTTCTGACTATAGCTGTACAAATTGCACAGGTAATCGACCGGTCGCGTTTTATCAGTTCGAGCAAGAGGAATATACCGGTACAGGGCAGGTGGTCGACTCTTCTGCCAATGCGTTCGATGGAGACCCGGTCGGAAACGCACAACCACTTTTGCCAGATAATCCGGTTTCGTGCCGCGCGCTGGATATTCCCCGCAACGTGACCGTTGAAGAAATCGATGCCGTGAATACCAAAATCAACATTAATCAGATCGGCGGGCGAGGTACGATTTCTTTTTGGTATCGCAGCACCAATGCATGGAAGGGCGGCGGCAATCGTCAGCTTTTCGACGCATCCAGATTGGCAAACCCGCCACGGCGGAATAATGGTCAGGATCGGTATTTCTTCCTTACCCTGCGTAATGATGGTCGTTTGCGGTTTGGCATGGAAGATAATCGAGATGGCGACTTTCAGTTAACCTCTGATGCCAGCAATATTGCTGCAAACACGTGGGCACACATTGCTCTGGCATGGGACTTGGTTAATGATACCGCTCGCGTTTTTGTAAACGGCAATGAGCTTGATTTTTCGTTGCGCAGCACAATTCGAACGAGTCAGATTGCCGGGCTGGGTGAGCTATTTTTTGGGGATATTGGCAATACTTATATCATCGCGGGTGGCACCGATAACTCGGTGTACGGTCAAATTGATGACGTGCGTATTTATAACTTTAGTCAGACTCGGCAACAAGTTCTGGAGGACATCAACGATGTGACTCCCTGTTCAGCGGTGGACCATTATCAAATTATTCACCCTGAACAAGTCCTTACGTGTTCGGTCGCAGAGGTGACTATAAAAGCGTGCGCTAATGCGGCTTGCAGTGAAACTGCTGGCGATCCCTCTACGATTCGATTATCACCTACTGGATGGGAAGGTGGGGATAATGTGACCTTTACCGGCAGTACACAAGTCAGCTTGGCACAGGCTTCCGTGGGGCAGACGACTATTGGCCTGGCGAACGCGTCGCCGAGCGCACCGGTGAGGTGTGTTCCTGACTGTACCATCGATTTCGTGGACGCCGGGTTTGAGTTTTTTGATAGCGCTACGCCAAGTTCTTCCGTCTTGCCAGATGTGATTGCCGAGAGTGATCTGGGGCGTGTCGGCATCAGGGCTATCCAAAGTGTCGGTGGCGAGTGCAGTCCGTTGCTGACCGGTGCAGAAAGTATCGACCTGAGTTTTGATTGTGTTACCGAGTCCGATGCGTCCTATTCCACAGACCAATGTACCGCCCCCTTTGCGGGAATTCCGGTTTCTGGAGATGGTAGCGGCGTAACAACCGGTCCGCTTAACCTGACATTTAATGGTGCAGGTGAGGCATCGCTGAGTGGTTTTCAATACGCCGATGCAGGACGCGTCGCGCTGGTCGTATCAGACGTGATAGACGGTAAGACGATTTCTTCTGGTCGCGCTTTTCTCGACAGCGTGCCAGCGCGCTTATTGCTCAGCTCAGAGAGCAGTGATCCGCAGGTTGCCGGCGAAATCTTTCCGCAGGTTGCCGGCGAAACCTTTGCGCTAACCGTCGAGGCATTAGGGCAAAATGGAACCCGTTTACCAGGTTACCAACCGGCCAATCTGCACATGTCCGTGCAACGTGTTGAGCCAGCATCTTCAACCGTTGAAAGTGGCTTGCGGGTGAGTGACACGCATTTACTCAACAGTAGCAGTGGCATCGCGTTCAAAGCCGTGAGAGATCTTACATTTGATCAGGGTCGTTACCGCTATGCGTCGGCCTACTTTGAAGAAGTGGGTTCCATACGCTGGGATGCCGAAGACCCAAGTTATTTAGGCACGTTGGTTGAAGCCGATGCAGTCACACTAGGGCGTTTTATACCGGCCTACTTTGATGTTAGCAATGCGCAGGCAGGCACATTGGCGCACGGTTGCTCAAGCAGCTTTACCTATATTGGCCAACCTTTTGACTATGCATTAGGTCAAGAGCCTTCTGTGACGGTAACCGCCTACAATGCGCTTGGCACCATTACCGCAAATTATGCTGATACCTCATGGCGACTATCACCTCAAAATGCGCATGCCAGTTTTGCTGACAGCTCAGGCTATACCGGCAACGCCAGTGTCACGCAGTTAGGTACCACAACCCTGCAAGGGCAAGAGGTATTTGACGGTCAAGCCAGTGTCAGATTAACCAATGTTGAATTTACCTACGACAAAACGGCTCTACCGGTTGCACCTTTTGACGCCTCTATCGCACTCACACTTAACGCCGACTATTTAACTGATTCTGATGGCGTGTGTTACCAAAGTGCTTATCCGGGGGCGTGCGAGTCTTTTGATGTGGGCAACGCAACGGGCACAGAGCAACGTTATGGGCGCTTGGCGCTGACCAACAGCTATGCCCCGGAAACGGAGACCATCATGTTACCCCTATCCGCCGAATACTTTGCTGCGGGGGGATGGCGAGTCAATGCACAAGACAATTGCACAAGCATTGGGTTGACTGAAGCCGCGGGTGACATTGTGGTTAGGAATGCTTCTGCAGGCCACAATGAACAGGATATTACAGGGTTACTCAGCCCAACGTCGTCATCAGGCGTTCTGCAAAATGGCTTATCAGACGCCAACGATCTTTTGCTAGGGCCTCCGCTGAATAGTGCCGGTGAAGGCGTGCGCGGGAGCGTAGAGGTGTCGTTGTCACCGGTGAATAATCCGCCTTGGGCAGCCTACTTGAATATCGACTGGAACCAAGACGGAAGCATCGATAACAATGATACTCCGGTTGGGATCGCCACTTTCGGGATTTTCAGAGGAAATGATCGTACAATTCACTGGCGCGAGGTGTTTTAACGCGCGTTGTTGCTTGCTGAAAAATGCGCTGATTGGTAAAGTGTGCGGATTATTTGACAGCTTGTAATTTACTGGGCGTCACCGTCAGTAAGCATTCACAGAAAAGGCATTTCATGTTTAAAAAGCTTCGGGGCATGTTTTCAAACGACCTGTCTATTGACCTCGGAACGGCCAATACACTTATCTATGTTAAAGATCAGGGCATTGTTCTGAATGAACCTTCCGTTGTTGCGATCCGCCAAGAACGTGCTGGCGGCCCCAAAAGTGTTGCTGCGGTAGGCGCAGAAGCCAAGCAAATGCTGGGGCGAACACCGGGTAATATTCGTGCCATACGGCCGATGAAAGATGGTGTTATCGCCGATTTCTATGTCACTGAAAAAATGCTTCAGCATTTTATTAAACAGGTGCACGACAATAATTTCTTGCGCCCTAGTCCGCGCGTATTGGTTTGTGTGCCTTGCGGCTCAACGCAGGTGGAACGACGTGCAATACGCGAGTCGGCGCTTGGAGCAGGTGCGAGAGAAGTGTTTTTGATTGACGAGCCTATGGCTGCCGCAATCGGCTCTGGGCTACCAGTCAGTGAAGCAACGGGTTCGATGGTGGTTGATATCGGTGGTGGTACGACCGAAGTCGCGATTATTTCACTCAATGGTGTGGTGTACTCTTCATCCGTGCGGATTGGTGGTGATAAGTTCGATGAAGCGATCATCAATTACATTCGACGCAACTTTGGATCGCTCATCGGTGAAGCCACGGCTGAACGTATCAAGCATGAAATCGGTGCGGCTTACCCAGGTGAGGAAGTGCGCGAAATCGAAGTACGCGGGCGAAACTTAGCTGAGGGGGTACCGCGCGGATTTACCCTGAATAGCAACGAAATCTTAGAGGCGTTGCAAGAACCACTTTCTGGTATTGTTTCTGCTGTCATGGTTGCGCTGGAACAGTCTCCTCCGGAACTTGCATCCGACATTTCGGAGCGTGGCATGGTGCTGACCGGCGGTGGTGCATTGTTGAAAGATCTCGACCGGCTGCTGATGGAAGAGACGGGTATTCCGGTCGTCATTGCAGATGATCCTCTTACCCGCGTGGCGCGTGGCGGCGGCAAGGCGTTTGACATGATTGATCTGCACGGCGGCGACCTGTTTAGTTACGAACAATAGTGGTGTAGAGGCAGCCGTAGCGCTGCCTCATTCATAATATGCAGACCATTTTCACGCGAGGGCCCTCACTCAATAATCGACTAACGTTGGCGTTAGTACTGTCTGTCGGCTTGATATTGGTCGATCATAAGTTGAACGGCTTCGACGCCGCGCGTGTTTACCTCAATTCGTTCATGAGCCCCCTTCAATACGTGGCTAACCTGCCGAGTACCATGCTCAACTGGAGCGCAGAACGCGTTACTTCGCAACAGCAACTCATCTCTGAAAACGAATATCTGAGTGAGCAAATGCTATTGATGAGCGAACAGTTGCAACGCTTTCAGATGCTCAAAACTGAAAATCAGCGGTTACGCGCACTGCTCGACGCACCAATACGTGAAAACATCCGCAAAAAAGTTGCGCAATTAATGGCCGTGGACAATAACCCGTTCAGCCATCAGGTGGTGATCAATCGCGGCGCCAGCGACGACGTTTATGTATCGCAACCGGTGTTGGATGAGAGCGGGATTGTCGGGCAGGTCATGGAAGTGGGCTCTACCACAAGCCGAGTACTGTTACTCACCGATGTGACGCACGCACTGCCCGTGCGTTCAGGGCGAAATGGGATACAGTTTATTGTTGTCGGCAGTGGCGCATTGGATGAACTCTATGTTGAGCATGTGGCACACAGTGTTGACATTCAAGTGGGCGACATGCTGTTTTCATCCGGATTAGGCAACGTTTTTCCAGAAGGTTACCCTGTGGCACAGGTGAGCAGCGTTACGCGAGATGAGTCGCGTCCGTTTGCCGTGATTATTGCGACTCCAATGGCCAAGTTAGATCGCTTAAAGCATTTAATGCTGCTGTGGTCAGATAAAGAGGCAGTCGGTGATGAGTAAGCGTTATTCAATCGTGATATTCACTATCGTCGCCGCATTGGTTCTGCAAATCATGCCCATGCCGATCCAAGCCGATTTGTATCGCCCTGATTGGGTCTTGCTGGTGCTGGCGTATTGGACTATGGCGTTACCCAATCGCGTCAACGTTGGGGTCGCATTTTTGTGCGGCTTAGCGATGGACATTCTGCTTGGTACAGCGCTGGGCGTGCATAGTTTTGCATTAAGCGTATCGGTGTACGTGTTAGCCGCCAACTATCAGCGCTTACGTAACTATTCCGTGTGGCAACAAGCCATTGTGATTGCCTTGCTAGGCGCACTCTATCACCTGGTACTTTTCTGGCTGCAACATCTACTGACGAGCATTTATTTTCAATTCGACTACTTATGGCCTGTGTTGTCATCAATGTTAATTTGGCCCTGGGTTTTTTGGTTACTACGCCGCACTCGCCGCCGTTTTAAGGTCTCTTAAACATGAGTGAACAGTATGCTGCAGCACACGCAACACAACGTCCTCTGGTTCTGGCTTCTCAATCGCCGCGCCGAGCGGAATTTTTGCAACTCATGCAATTTCAATTTACCACCATCAGCGCCAACATTGATGAGCGTATCGGTTTACATGAATCACCTGAAGATGCCGTGGCGAGACTGGCTCGTGAGAAAGCACGCGCAGTAAGTGCTGTACTCACCGAGGCGCAAAGAGCCGAGTCTGTCGTACTGGCGTCAGACACCATCGTGGTGATCGATGAATCTGTATTGGGCAAACCAACCGACTTTGATGATTATTGTGCAACACTCAAACGGCTCAGTGGCCGAACTCATCGAGTAATGACCAGCGTGTGTGCGACAAGTGCAGAGGTGGAAAAAACAATGACGCTGACAACACGGGTTACCTTTTGTGAGCTAACAACCAAGGACATACAGCGCTACTGGCAAACGAAAGAGCCGATGGATAAAGCCGGCGGATACGGCATTCAGGGGATCGGCGGCCAGTTTGTCGAGAGCATCAAGGGCAGTTACAGTGCTGTCGTGGGCTTGCCCATGGTTGAAACCCGCCGTTTGCTGAATGAATTTGGAGTGTATGCATGAGCGCCGAGTTACTCATCAATGTCTCACCGTCTGAGTCCCGAGTGGCGTTGATCGAGAATGGAATTTTGCAGGAAATCCACGTTGAGCGGCACACTAAGCGCGGTATCGTGGGTAACATTTATCGCGGTAAAGTCAGCCGGGTATTGCCCGGTATGCAGGCAGCGTTTGTGGATATTGGTTTTGAGAAAGCCGCTTTTCTGCACGCGTCTGATATCGTCATACACAACGAAGTGGTCGACGAAGTGGCCGCGAGCAATATCACCAAGCAAGATATCCGGGAGTTAGTGCGTGATGGGCAGGATATCGTGGTGCAGGTGGTTAAAGATCCGATTGGTACGAAAGGCGCTCGCTTAACCACTGACATTACCATTCCGTCTCGCTATCTGGTGTTTATGCCCAGCGTTACTCACGTTGGCGTTTCACAGCGCATTGAAGAGGAAGCAGAACGCGAGCGCCTGAAAAATCTGGTCAAGGAATTTTGCGACGAAGATGGCGGCTTTATATTGCGTACCGCCGCGGAAGGTGTGAGCGAAACGGAATTGATCCAGGATGCAGAGTTTTTACGCCGCCTATGGTCTAAGATCCAACTGCGTATGAAGCGTAAAAAATCGCACGTATTGTATGAAGACCTACCCTTGGCGCGGCGCGTGTTACGAGACTTTGTCGGTACCGAAATTGATCGCGTTAGGATCGACTCCAATCTGACTTTTCAGGAACTGAATCAGTTCACCAAAGAATACGTACCTGAGCTGAACCGAAAGCTTGAATACTATCAGGGTGAGCGGCCGATTTTTGATTTGTACGACGTAGAAAATGAAACGCAGCGTGCGCTCGACAGACGCGTCAACCTCAAATCCGGCGGTTATTTGATCATCGATCAAACCGAAGCGATGACGACCATCGACATCAATACCGGGGCCTTTGTGGGTCATCGCAATCTCGAAGAAACCATTTTTAATACTAATATCGAAGCAACACAAGCGATTGCTCGTCAGTTACGTTTGCGCAATTTGGGTGGAATGATCCTGATTGATTTCATCGATATGGTTGAACCTGACCACAGAAGACGTGTCTTACATTCACTCGAATTGGCGATGGGCAAAGACAGAGCAAAAAGCAATATTCATGGATTTACGGCGCTTGGCTTAATTGAGATGACGCGTAAACGCACGCGTGAAAGTCTGGAACATGTGTTGTGTGGTGAGTGCCCCGTGTGCAAGGGGCGTGGCTCAATCAAAACGGTTGAAACCATTTGCTTTGAAGTGATGCGTGAAATTGTGCGTGTAAATCGAGCCTATGATGCCGACAAATTTGTGGTCTACGCGGCCCCTGCTGTCGCTGAAGCACTGATGGGAGAGGAATCGCATATGCTGGCCGAACTGGAAGTCTTCGTGTCGCGACAGATTACCGTGCAGGCGGAGCCGCTTTACAATCAGGATAATTTTGACGTGGTAATGATGTGAGTAAGCCGCGCGCTTACCTTGCCTATGGATTGAAAAAAATATGGACATTATTTGCGCTACTGCTGGTGCTTGCAGCGGTGGCTCTGTCACTGTTGCGCCTGTCGCTGCCTTATCTTGATGGCAACAAGCATTTAGTTGAAGACTATATTTCAAGCCATTACGCTGCCGATTTAAAAATTGGGGCAATCTCAGCCACTTGGAGTCGAGTGGGGCCTAGCCTCGTTCTGAACGATGTCACGCTTCGGGACACCGGTAACGACGCGATTGAGCTGTCGATAGAGCGAGTGTTTGTTGAAGTCGATTTCTGGCGTTCATTGCAAGATATGACGCTTCATTCTGAACAATTCGAGTTAAACCGCGCTAACTTCGTGGTTAACACGCAGTTCGCCAATGCCTCCAACAATGAGGCAAATGTGGTGAACATGATAAGCACGCTTTTCCTAGAGCGACTTCAGCGCTTTTCAGTGACAGATTCGCAACTGACAGTGAATACCCAACACAACAGCCAAACTTACATACTGCAGGATGTCAGCTGGTTGAACCAACGCGACCGACATCAAGCTGTTGGGCAATTGCGCATTGCCGAACTGGCGAATAATACTGCGTCTTTTTTGCTTGATCTCACTGGCTCGGCGGATCGCTTAAGCGGCACGCTGTATGCTCAGGGAAGCTCATTGGATTTATCGCCATGGTTTAACGAGTTTACCACTGAGCAGCAAACGCTGCGGGAAAGCCGAGGCAACTTTACGGTGTGGGCAAGCTTTAGGGATTCGTCTTTGTCTCATATGCAAGCGAGTATTCAGCCCAGTCAGTTTGAGTGGCAGTCTGATTCAACGCGTGTGTTAACTGAGATCAAGGGGGGCGACATTGTCATTGAGCCCTCCCCTCGAGGCTGGGTATTTAACATTAATGACCTCGTTCTATCGGCCAATCAACAGCAACTCCACGCAGATTTCCGTGGTCGAATTGACGAGCGTGGTAACGTGCTGGTTGAAACAGGCCAACCCATTACCCTAGCCCCATTGGTGGCTCTGGCACCGTTGTTCATGGAGCCCGAGCAGGTGAGTATCGTTGAGGATATCTCGCCCAGCGGACAAATGCTCAGCCTGACTGCGCAAATACGTCAAGGCGGCGTTGCAGTAAAAGCGGATCTCAGTGATCTCAGCTGGCGTACACTCAACACGCTCCCGGGCTTGCAAGGGTTAGATTCGACCGTCTATTGGTATAAAAATCAGGGGCAGATGGTATTACGTGCCTCAGATACCACTTTAGGCGCAAAAGGTTTGCTGGATGAGGACTTGGCCGTTGAATCATTCAACGCGTCAGTTTATCTCTATCCCTACACAGATGGTGGGTCCACCGACTGGATCGTTTTTAGCGATGATATGCAATTTGTGAGTGATAAGGTCAGTTTTGCACACCAAATGCGGCTCAACCTGACGCAGCAGTCAATGCAGCTCGCGACTCAAATTGATAGATTGCCTGTGGCTGATGTTCCTGCGCTCTTTCCCGAAAATTACATGGGAGAGGAAACCAAAGCTTACCTTACCCGCGCGTTAGGTGAGCAGCCATCAGACGCTGCGCAAGTTACCCGTGCCAAGCTGCTATGGCAGGGCCCTGTGGAACAATTTCCATTCGAACGCAACGAGGGCGTTTTTCAGGCCTTAGTCAATATTCGCAGTGCTCAATTTGTGTTCTCGCCAGAGTGGCCGGCGTTGGACGAGCTTAATATTGACCTGTTGTTTGAAAACGACGCACTGACGATGCGCAGCGCTGCAACGCGTTTACGCAATGTGAAATTAACTGACCTTGTAGCGACTATTCCCAGTTTGTCTGATGGCGAAGTGCTGCAAATTAGTGCGTCTGGCAGCGCCACTGGCGCGGAAGTGGCGGGTCTCATGAACGCGAGTCAAATGCGTGAAAGTTTAGGCAACTTGCTCACCAATGAAGTGATTGTTAACGGTCAATTAAACACTGAGCTAGCCTTAACGATCCCGCTGGGTGACGGTGAAGTGCTTGCCAGCGGCGTCGTGGCATTAGACAACAACCGCGTGGATATCAGCGCTTTGACGCTGCCGCTGACGAAAGTCAGGGGAAAAGTCAGTTTTGTTAATGACAGCGTTACCATCAACACAATTAAAGCCGAGCTGTTTTCTCAACCGGTCACGGTGGCCATGCAAGGCGACAGCGAGACATCCGATTATGTGGCGCATATTGATGTTAAAGGCCAGTGGGACGTCGGGAAGTTGCTGGATGACTATTATCCTTCCATGAGAGGCTACGCCAGAGGCCAAACGGATATGCAAACCGTCGTCGACCTTCGTTTGGGTGATGATTCGTTTGACTACACAGCAGCGCTTAGCGCCTCATTGCGCGATACTGAGCTTTCGCTACCGGCACCTTTTACCAGCCCTAAAGGAGAGTCGATCCCGCTGCACATTACATCACAAGGCAACAATCAGGCGTCAGTTATCGAAGCTATGCTAGCTGATGAAGTGACCTTTAACGGTGTACTTCCTCACGCTGAAGCACATTTCTCGCGCGCGCATTTGACCATCGGTGAAAATCCACTGACTAACTTAGGCGTTGGTTTCAGTATCTCCGCGGCCCTACCGACCATTTCGGTTGAGCCTTGGCTGGATCTGGTAGCCGCGATTTCAGATAATTTGCAAACCAGTGAGGAGGCATTGTTTACGTTGCCTGAAAGAGTATTTATCACAGCGGACACCTTAACTCTGGCGGGCAATCAGATTGAAAATGCCAACGTTGTGGGTAAATATCGCCAGGGTAACTGGGACGTGGATATCAGTAGCCAACAAGTCAAAGCAAATGTATACGTACATCAGGACTGGCGCGTTCGAGGCGTGGATATTCAAGCTGATTTTGTACGCCTTGATACTTTCAGCGAAGATGCCGGCGCCGGTCGCAACGCTCGCGCCGATGCGATGCCACCACTGCGGTTTCGTTGTGAACAGTGCAAAGTGGGCGAGATTGATCTCGGTGCGGTGATCGTTGATGGCGTACCCTCTGAGCAAGGTTATGAGTTCGAGCGGATCGCGATCGACAATGGATTGGGGGAAATTAACGCAGAAGGCGTTTGGCGAATGTCTGAGCGAGGCACTTCCACTTCATTTTCAGGGCGGTTGCAAAGTGGCGATATTGGGCAGTTATTGAAACAATCAGGCTTTGATACCGGTATCAAAGACTCAGAAGCCGACCTTGAATTTTTACTCACATGGCCAGATTCACCGTGGAGTATTGATTTCGCATCACTCGATGGCGAAGTTGACTGGTCACTCACGGATGGTTATATCACCGAAGTCAGCGACAAAGGCTCACGAATTTTTACTTTGTTCAGTTTCAATTCGCTCATCAGAAAACTCAGTCTGGATTTTCGAGATGTGTTTGCCCAAGGCTTTTTCTATGACGATATTGAGGGCAGCCTGCAGATTGATAAAGGCCGCGCCGCAACTCAGGACACGGTAGTTGACGGTGGTGCAGGCGAGATCACGATTAACGGGTATACTGATCTCGCCACGAATCAAATCAACTATCAGTTTTCCTTTACACCGAACGTAACAGGGAACCTCCCTGTACTGATGTACTTTATGGTTAACCCGCCAACAGCGCTGGCAGCACTTGCACTAGACAGGGTACTCACATCGGCTAAAGTTATCTCAAACATTAACTACTCAGTCACAGGCACACTCGATGCCCCGGTGTTCAATGAAGTGGGTCGAGACAGTACTGAAGTGGAAATACCCGCACGGCTAAATACCGATGAGGCGGTGATAGAGCCAGGCAGTGAAACCAGCTTTGTTGCGCCAGAACCGGTATCGGTTAGAACGGAGGTAGATTATGACTAACGTCACTGCAATCCAGATGATTTCTACGCCAGAGGTTGATGAGAATCTGGCTCAACTCACGGAACAACTTGATCAATTATCGATTTCAGCACCGCATCTCGTTGTGCTGCCGGAATGTTTTGCCCGCTTTGGTAGCTCAGACAAACAACAATTGGCGTTAGCGCAAGAGCAGGCAAAAGCGCAAGATGGCACATCAATTTTTGCTCGCTTACAGCAAATTGCCAGTCACTATCAAGTGTGGCTGGTGTGCGGCACTGTACCTGCACCCAGTGACAGTGCTGACCACTTCAGAGCAAGATGCTGGGTGATAGACGACAAAGGCCAATACGTCACGCACTACGACAAAATTCATTTGTTCGATGTGAGTGTTGACGATTCAACCGGAGACTATAAAGAATCGCGTTTTACCGAACCCGGCGAGAGGGTGGTCACCTTCGATTCGCCGTTTGGTCGGGTGGGTTTAGCGGTGTGTTACGACGTACGATTTCCGGGCTTGTTTCAAGCCATGCCTGACGTTGATGTTGTTGTGTTACCGAGCGCGTTTACCCAAAAAACCGGCGAAGCGCACTGGCATGCTTTGTTGAAAGCACGAAGCATAGAATTACAAGCCTTCATGGTGGGAGCTAATCAGGGCGGCGTTCACGCAAATGGTAGAGAAACCTACGGCAACAGCGTGATATATTCCCCATGGGGTAAGCAATTGGCGCTTATTGAAAAAGGCGTGGGTAGCGTCACTGCGCCCTTGAAACTATCCGAAATACCTAAAATTCGCCAATCGATGCCGATTATGCAGCATAAAAAATTCAGGAGTCATTTTGACAAATCGAGTTGAAAATAACCTTCTCAACGCCTCTGAGCTTAGCGTGTCAGACCTAGACAATGCACTGAGTACATTGTTAGGGCATAAAAATGACTTTGCCGACTTATATTTTCAGTCCAGCGCGCACGAAAGCTGGGTGCTTGAAGATGGCATCATCAAAGAAGGCAGTTATAACATTGAACGCGGCGTAGGTGTTCGTGCTGTGAGTGGCGAAAAAACGGGTTTTGCGTACTCCGATGCACTGACTACCGAGGCGTTGATGAAAGCGTGTCGTGCGGCGCGCACCATTGCCGATGAAGGGGGTACCGCCTCAGCGAAAGCGTTAGCGCCAGCACACACCAAAGCCCTCTATACCGAAGCTGACCCGCTTAAAGGGTTTGCGGAGCAGGATAAAATCGCCTTATTGCGCCACGTGGATGACTACATCCGTCAACAAGAGCCGCAAATAAAACAAGTTATTGTCAGTTTAAGTGGTGTCTATGAAGAGATCTTGGTTGCGGCCAGTGATGGCACCTTCGCAACTGATATCCGCCCGCTAGTACGACTTAACTGTTCCGTGCTGGTGGACAAAGATGGCCGAAGAGAGCGCGGCAGTGCCGGCATGGGCGGGCGCTACACCTATGACTTTTTAACCGGCGCCGATGACGGTAAGCCGCGCTTTGAACAACTTGCCGATGAAGCTTTGCACATGGCGCGGGTGAATCTCCGCGCAATACCCGCACCGGCGGGTACGATGCCGGTAGTGTTAGGCAGTGGGTGGCCCGGTGTGTTACTGCATGAAGCGGTAGGCCATGGGTTGGAAGGCGACTTTAATCGTAAAGGCGCATCAACATTTAGCGGTCGTGTGGGTCAGCAAGTTGCGGCCAAAGGCGTTACCGTTGTTGACGATGGCACGTTAAAAGACCGTCGTGGCTCGCTCTCCATTGATGACGAAGGCACACCGTCGCAGACGAATATACTGATCAAAGATGGCGTCCTGAAAGGTTACATGCAAGATAAGTTAAACGCCCGTTTAATGGGGGTAAAACCGACCGGAAACGGACGCAGAGAATCCTATGCGCATTTGCCGATGCCGCGAATGACCAATACGTATATGCTTGGTGGTGAACATACGCCAGAAGATATCATCGCGAGTATCGAAAAGGGGGTGTATGCGCCTAATTTCGGTGGCGGCCAAGTTGATATAACGTCGGGCAAGTTTGTGTTCTCAACATCTGAAGCCTATTTGATTGAAAACGGCCAAATTACGACACCAATAAAAGGCGCAACATTGATTGGAAATGGCCCTCAAGTCATGCAGAAAATTTCAATGATCGGCAATGATATGTGTCTGGATAAAGGCGTGGGTGTTTGCGGGAAAGACGGTCAGAGCGTACCCGTGGGAGTCGGTCAGCCAACATTGAAAGTGGATGAGCTGACTGTGGGTGGCACCGCGTAGCGCGCTTCACGCCGTTAACCTCAGGTTAACGGCGCAATACCGTCAATCGGCGGTTTTACTCCAGTCGTACAACGATACTGAGCGTAGTATCAACACCGCTGGGTGACGTAATGGTTGCCGTTACTGTGCTGTTGATTGGATCATCTGTCGCGATTAAATCGTTGGTTAATACAAACTGCCTTACACTTTCTCCGGCGCGGGTACTTTTACGCACTGGCGTATCGATCTCACCCGCCAGGTCACCGTTATTTGCCGTAATCAGAACCTGACTCGTGCTCGGCATTGGTTGGCCTGCGGTGTCACTGAACAGTAATCGAATGGTCGCACTATCGCCTCTTGGTATGGATAACACTGGCGCGGAAGGTGACCCAGTTGCGGTGCTGGCTAGCTCTGCGCCATTGGAAACATAGCGCATAATGGCCGATGATGATGACATGATCATGATCAATGCTCGGCGCACATGAATGCCGGACGCTCCGCAGTTCGCCGCGTCACACTGCGGCCCGTCAAACAAGGTGTTGGCATCGGTAAAGTTGCCCGAACCATTAAAGTCCAAGAAAGTCTCATTGACGTCGAAGATGTCGTTTTCGTTATCATCTCGCCATGCTTCAGACATATCTACAAATCCGGTTGACGTGGGCGTCGCAATGTTAAAACCGCTGTCGACACCCAGGCTAAGCGCCCCACCATCTGCATCGTCATACACATTGTTACCGTTGCTATCAATCAGCGTTTCGTGACCAATAGCCGTAGCCAGAATAGTGATCCGGTGATCATCCACACGTGGGTCGGCGCTGGTCCAGGTCACGCTGCAACTGCCGCTGCTTGTCACGCAGCTAGGTTGGATCTGACCGCCTTCTGTAGTGAACGCTACCGCAGTGCCATCGGGAACTGGGTTATTAAACGAATCGGCTAAAAAGGCAGTCACAGTGACTTCGTTGCCATCAATGCTGTTTGCTTCAGGATTCGGGTTAGAGGTGGAGAGCGAGAAGCTATTTTGATCCGGTAAACCGGTGTTCACTGTTAATAAATCGGATTGCGTTGAGATATCCTGATCGTTCTCACCTTCAACTGTCGCGGTAACCCGCACAGAGGTAGGCACTGATCCCGCTGTTACGCGAGTACTGACTTGGCCCTGTGAGTTAGTTAAGCCCTCGACGGGTGATAGCGTCAGGCCGCCAATAGTGGTATTCAACGAAAAGCTGACCGGCTTCTGCGCCAGCGGGTTGCCAAGCGCACCATTCACCTGAAAGGTAATGGTTGAGACAGACTCACTGCCTTGCCCACCGGTGCCTTGTAAAACAATGCTTGCAGGTTCGGCTGATATAAATTCAATCGAGCCAATAGATTCGGGTTGAAGCTCCACAGAACGACTGACGCTAAACGGCGTGCTATTGACCAGTACCGTGGCCGTAATAATATCGTCATTACCGCTACCGCCAGCACAATTGATGTCTTCGTAGGTTGATGACGCACGGCCGTTCACCGTAGAAACCGTTTGGTCAATTGTCGCTTTACCGTCTGTAACACAGCTTGAAGTAAAGCTAATCGGTGTGCTGCCAATAATCGGGTTTCCTTCCGAATCTGCCAAACCAACCGACAATCCCAATGTGGCACCCGCGCTGATCACAACATCTTCGTCGGCAGCAAGACCTGAGACACCCAGTACGCCTTCAACAAAATCAGCACCCTCAAAATAGCCTATACGCACAGTATCTTCTTCAACCGCATCAACCGATTGAATTTCGTAGTTAAGTGTGGCGGTTTGCTGCCCGGTATCGTCACCTGCAACGGTAATTGTTGCGATGCCAGCACCTACTGAATCAGGTGCTGCACTTAATTGTGTCTCTGCACTGCCCTGCGCATTAGTTAGCGCGTCAGTAATCGAGAGTTCTCCGCGGGTGACGCTAAACTGAATAATTTCGTTGGCCACAGGCTCACCACTAACATCCTGCAAGGTTGCGACTAAGCGAACCTGTTGGTTTGCTTTAAATCGCTGAGTAGGCTCGCCATTCTGACCGACCATACGCAACTGAATTTGCGCATCTGGCGTTTCATTACCTTGACTGGCAACGTATTCAATCCCGGCAATCGCTTGCGCCGAATCGTAACTGGCGACGACCTGCGCCGCGCCAATATTACTGCCGTCTGATGTGATAAACACCTGAGCAATGCCGGCGGCGTCGGTTAATTTAGTCGCCACATCCAGGCTACCAATACCACTGCTGAACGCCACAACCTCATTGCTAAATGGGCTATTATCCCGAGTCAATGAAGCTTGCACACAAATACGTTCATCGACCGTGAAACTGTTGTCACTTACGGGATCGCAATTGCTATCCAGTATGGACAAACTCAAGGCAACGACCGGTTCCCCAGGCAAGGGGTCGTTGGTGTTTTCACCCGATGAGCCGTTACATGCAGTGATCAGGAACAGTGCGGTGGAGAGGAAAAACAGCTTTAAAGTCATAGGATTACTCTTGTATGGTATCTTTTAAATACTTAAACAGCTCGCGTGACGCACTGGGCGCTGCGTTATCGCGGTGTTGCTTGGCGGCCTTGCGCTGAAGCTGACGTAGCTTTTGCCGCTCCAGTGCAGGGTACTCCGACACCAAGGACTCAACCACATCTTCACCCCGCTCAGAAAGGCCCTGCTTGACTATCTTATCTCGCCAATGCTCAAGCATATGAAAATGCGCATTGGCTTGAGCATGCTGGCTATCAAGCAAGTTAACGGCGTGCTCAATCGGTTGTGTGTCGCGACTGCGCATCAACTTACCTAAGAATTGCAACTGACGCCGAAAACCATCTTTTTTACGATTGATCCGGCGTGCTTCATTCACAGCGTCGGCAAGCGCCTCATCCAGTGGCATCTTGCTTAAGTTCGCATCCGTCATATTCACCAGTACTTCGGCCAGCTTCTGCTTTGCTTCTGCTTCTCGTTTCAGTTGTGATTTGCTTTTTTCCTCATCGATCTGCTCATTTGAGTCAGCAAACCAGTCATCAGGTTGTTGTGAGTTTGAGGCAGTCATTTCGGTTTCTTTGATGTTACACTTGTTGTGATTGTAACGTGGCGATACGCCAGTGGGTAGTGAAACTTAGAATGCATATTGAACAACAGCTTGATGAAGTCAAAAATGTGGTTGCCGACGCGCTAAAATTTGCACAGCGCAAAGGCGCAACTCATGCGGAAGCCAGCATGTCACGGGTTGAGGGCATTGCGGTCTCGGCGCGCTTAGGCGAAGTAGAGAATGTCGAATTTACCAATGATGGTGGGTTGGGTATCTCGGTGTATGTCGGCCAGCGCAAAGGCAGCGCGTCCACAGCGGATCTAAGCCCTAAAGCACTCCAACAGACCGTGGAAAAAGCGGTTGATATTGCGCGCTTCACGAATGACGATCCCTGCAGCGGCCTGGCCGATGCAGCGCTTATTGCCCGCACTATTCCCGACTGCGACCTGTATCACCCGATTGAACTGGATGCCAAACAAGGTTTGGCGCTTGCGCTAGAGGCGGAGAGCGTTGCAATGTCTGCGGATAAACGGATCACGAATTCCGATGGCGCGTCATACAACGCAAATCTGGGCTTGCGTGTGTACGGTAATACGCATGGCATATTAGCGGGCTACCCGAGTAGCCGATACAGTTTGAGCTGTGTTGTTATTGGTGAACAAGATGGCGAAATGCAACGTGATTACAGCTACACAGTTGACCGCAAAGCGCATCGTCTTCATTCCGCCCAGCAAGTGGGTGAAGAAGCAGCGCGTTTTACACTAGAGAGATTAGGCGCTCGCAAAATCGACACCGCCAGCGTGCCTATCTTATTTTCACGCGACATTGCGAGTAGCCTGTTTGGACATTTTATCAGCGCTATCAGTGGTGGCAGTTTATATCGGGAATCGAGCTTTCTACTGGATAGTAAAGGAAAACAGTTGTTTCCGAATTGGCTATGTATTGATGAGAAACCGCATACTCCAGCGGGGCTAGCCAGTTCACCTTTCGACCATGAAGGTGTCGCAACTCAGGATGCTGTCATTGTGGATCACGGCGTGCTACAAGACTATCTACTCACCAGCTATTCTGCACGTAAGTTAGGGCTCACTACCAATGGGCATGCAGGAGGGATTCATAACTGGCAAATTTCGCACACAGGTGAATCCGATCAGCAACTACTGGCTAAGATGGGCACGGGATTACTCGTTACTGAACTTATGGGCCAGGGTGTAAACATTGTAAATGGTGATTACTCACGCGGTGCTGCAGGGTTCTGGGTGGAAAATGGCGTTATCCAATACCCTGTTCATGAAGTGACTATTGCTGGATCGCTGGCGGACATGTTCGCTAATATTGTTGCGGTGGGCGCTGTACAGGAATGCCGTGGCTCTATCAGTACCGGCTCAGTGCTCGTTGAGAAGATGCACGTCGCCGGTCATTAATCATTACGCGTCGACGCTGCCGCAAAAACGGTAGCCTTCACCATGGATGGTGACGATAAGCTCGATATCGCCGGGCTCAGACTCAAAGTGTTTGCGAATACGGCGAATGGTCACATCCACAGTACGGTCATTCGGTCGCAACTCGCGCCCAGTCATCTCCATAATGAGTTGCTCACGAGTGAGAATCTTGCCGGGGTTGCTCAAAAACAAATGCAATGCCCGAAATTCGCTACGCGGCAGCCTGAATTCGTGGCCATTTGGCGAAATCAAAGAACGGCTATCACCATCCAGCGTCCAACCATTGAAGCTTACGCGGCTAGGTAAGTCGTCATCATCCGCGGCGTTGTTTGTGCGAGAAAGAAGATTACGCGCGCGTATGGTTAATTCACGTGGGTTAAAGGGCTTAGTCAGATAATCATCCGCGCCAATTTCCAGACCAAGGATCCGATCGACATCGTTATCTCGGCCAGTGAGGAAAATCAGGCCGACGTTTTTACGATTACGGACTTCGCGTGCCAGGATCAAGCCATTCTTACCCGGCAGATTGATATCCATAATCACAAGGTTAATGGGGTGATTAGTAAAGAAATCATGCATTTGGTCGCCATTTTCGGCCTCAAATACATTGTATCCTTCAGCTTCAAACAGACTCTTCAGCGTAGTGCGAGTCACTACTTCATCTTCAACAATTAAAATATTGGGCGTTTGCATTGTTCTTTTACCGTGTCTAAATCGCGTTTTTCCTCACCACAGAGTAAGGATTAATCTACCAAATTCAAGTTATTCATAACGTCCGCTTAACACTTTGTCAGCTTCCATCACACGCACTGGGAAAATTATATCAAACTTCACACCATGATCTTTCTGGCTTTCGACCGTGATCGACCCATTTAACGCTTGCGTAACGAGATTATAGACCAAATGCATTCCCAGACCCGAACCGCCTTGGCCACGCTTCGTGGTGACAAACGGATCGAAGATACGCTTGCGTAAATCTTCGCCGATGCCGCGGCCGTTGTCAGTGTACGTTAACTTTAAATTTCGTTTGCCAACAATTTCTGCGTGTATAACGATTTCGCCCTGTTCAATACCATCAAATCCATGCAACAGAGAATTCATGATCAAATTGATCAGGATCTGGTTGATTGGGCCCGCCTTCGACTCAATACACAGCGCGTCATCGCACTCAACCACAATAGTGTGCTTTAGTTTCTTTAAGCGCGGGCGCAAAGATAGCAGTATTTCGTCAATAAGCTGGGCTAACGCAAAAACGCGGCTATTTTCAGAGGATTGATCAACGGCGACTTGCTTGAAGCTAGAGATCAATTCAGCTGCGCGATTAAGATTACGATAAATGATATTGAGATTCTCTTCGCCCTCGTCAATGAACTTCTGCATCGAACTGGCTTTCAGGCTCTTATTTTCAAAGTCATCTTTAAGCGTTTTGAGGCGATCTAACATCATCGTTGATGCGGTGACCCCCAATCCAATCGGAGTATTAACCTCATGAGCAACTCCCGCCACCATATCACCCAGCGAAGCCATTTTTTCGTTTTGCACGATTTGTCGTTGGAACTGATGCAGTTTTTCCAAGGTTTGAATCAGTTCTTGGTTGGCTTCTTTCAAGGCTGTTGTTCTTTGCCCGACCATTTCTTCAAGCCCGGCGTTGAGCGACTGATATTCTTGTTCCATTTGGTGGTTCTTCTCAACGTATCCTTGCATACGTTTAAGCAGTGTATTGAGTGCATCACTTAACTCGCCAAGGTCGGCTGTGCTGGCAACCGACACATGCGCGCCGTATTCGCCGGTGCGCGCGACACGTCGCATAAACTGTGTAAGCGTATGTATGGGGTCGGTAATGATGCGCTGGAAGCGCCATGCCAAAAACCCGCTCATGGCCAATACGGCAACAATCAACGCGATGCTGCGCGTCATTGCGCTGTACATGTAGCCTTGGTATTGCTGGTCGCTAACGCGGATATACAGTAAACCGATTTCGCCCATTTCCCCGACAATCGGGTACATGTATTCGAAACTTCCGTCGCCGGCCTTGGGCTCTAAAAGTCTGGCAAGGTCATTGCTGTTACGTTTGGGTTGTTTGGGCTGGCCAATCTTGTCATAGGTGGTCTGAATATTATCATTGCTCAGTGCATTTTCACCGGTGCCCAACGGGTTTAGATAGACGTGCACGGTCAGGATCGAGGGAATACTGTCAAGATGTTGGAGCACATCATCTGGCCAGCCGCGCGAGTCGTTTCGATAGAGCTTTTCAACGGTGATGATTTGTTCAGATATCAGATGAGCAAGATTACGAATATCACTCAATCGTTCCGCTTTATGATGCTGGTGTTCGGTAATGAGTTTTAAACTAACGGCAGCGCCCAACGTAATTGCAGAAACCAACATAACAAGTGTGATGAAGAGAAACTTTATCGAAAGCTTGCTTGAATGGTCAGCCATCGTGCTGTGAGCCTTTGCAAAGGTCTTGTGTAATAATCACACACTTTACCAACTGCATAGACTTTCGCCAAACACTAATATCGAAGTAGCTGATTTAATTGTTGTTTTGTTAGGTTCCAGTCGGACAATATCTGGCGCTCTTCAGCACTTAATGCGGTGCTGTCTGATTGTTCGCTAATCAGGGATGGGAAATCGCTTAAACATACGCATATTGTCGGCGTTGAGAGCACACCCTGACGCATGATCCTAGGGTCAGTTTTCTTAATAATCAAGCGCTCACAAGGGCTAGAGGGTGCATCGGCAGCAATGCATTGGCGCGGTTGCTCAGTAGACTGCGCTGTTACCTGAAACGCGATCAGATTCAACACAGCTAGCAGTGAGAAATTAGACAGTTTCACGACTTAGGCTCTCATACAAGGCTCGATAGTCTGCTGCGGCTTGCTGCCACGTAAAACGGGTTCGCATGGCTGTTTGCTGCAGCGCCGCAAATGTTTCAGGCGACTCGTGATAGCAAAGCAGTGCGCGGCGAATGCAATGCAACAACGCTTCTGGTTGCGGTGCTTCAAACATGAAACCTGTGGCTCTATGCGGTTCAGCCTCGACATCAACCACAGTATCTTTAAGCCCACCGACTCCCCGAACAATGGGTAACGTGCCATAGGCAAGACTATACATTTGGTTCAGCCCACAAGGCTCAAATTGCGATGGCATCAGGAAAAAATCTGACCCTGCTTCCACCCAGTGTGCATCCTGATTGCTGAACCCCTGAATAAAGGCAAATTTGGTTGAATACAGTGAACTGAGCTCACTAAGCTGCTGCACAACAGAAGGGTCGCCCGTGCCAACAATCACCAATTGAACGTTATGCTGTAGCAATCTTTTTAATATCGGCAAAATGTAGCCGAACCCCTTTTGCTCAGTAAGCCGGCAAACCATGCCAATCAGCGGAGTTTTTTCAGCGATGGGAAGATTGGCACGTTGCTGCAGCGCAGTTTTACAGCTCGCTTTGCCTGCCATGCTATCGACACTATAGTGATGTTGAATATGGTTGTCGGTGCTAGGATCCCATTGGCTGTAGTCACAGCCATTTAAAATACCACGCAGCTTTGAAGGCCGCTTCGACAGTAACGCTGATAAACCGTGGCTGCCTAAGTTCGTCAACAATTCCGACGCGTAATTCGGGCTCACGGTGGTCACAAAATCACAACTGGCGAGGCCAGCTTGCAGGTAATTGGCATAGTCATTTTCGCCGCAAGGCAAATGGCCACTGTGTTCAGCAAGTATAGGTACATCGCGATAAGCATACACGCCTTGAAACGCAGCATTGTGGATGGTCAGAATGCTGCGTGTTGCCGCGAATTCATCAATAATCTCAGCACATGTTGTGCTGCGCATGAAGAACGGTATCAGCGCTGTGTGCCAATCGTTACAGTGAAGTATATCGGGTATAAAACCAATGTTGCTGAGCGCATGCAGCACACTCAGGGCAAAAAACGCAAAGCGTTGACCGTTATCGGCAAACGCTTCGTAGCCATCGCTGTAGATGCCTTCGCGATGGAAATAGTCCGGGCAGTCAATAAAATAGACAATCACGCCATGCAGCTCGAGCTGCTTTACCTGAAAGGTGTACCGAGTGGTGCCATAGCGAAAAGACTGAGCCGGACAGGCATCAACCAAAGGGTGCGTATCGGCAATGCTTTTGTACAACGGCATAATGATACGAACATCGACATCGAGAGATTTTAAAGCAATAGGTAAGCACTTACCAACATCCGCCAATCCACCTGTCTTGACGAGATCTTCAACTTCAGATACTGCAAACGCAACTCGCATAGACATTAAACCTACCGATGGCTTATACAATGGCCTACGATGGTAAGCCACTCATAGGGTTTTGCAAACTTACTTTTTTGCCGCACTATACACCGTAAACTTGTTTGAGCGAACCAGGTCTGCATGACGATGCAAATACTGTTGGATAGCGTCGGGATAGGGAAGGAAACGATTCGCTACCAAGGTTAACGATCCGCGCGCGGTCAAGTGCTGGGGGACAGCTTGAATAAAGCGCTCAGTAATCTCGTAATCGGTGTCGACACCCGTATGGAAAGGTGGATTCGTCACAATATGATCAAAACGCTTGCTCACCGATCCCAGCCCATGGGACGCCACGATGTCTGCATCCATTCCATTAATAGCCGCCGTGTGTTCACACGCCTTTAACGCAAGCGCACTGACATCACTGAACGTCACCGAAATTGTGGGTTGGCGAGAGGCAATGTATGCGCCAATCACGCCCGAGCCGCAGGCAAAATCAAGAGCATGTTTACCTTGCAGCAACGGTAAATTTTCCAGTAGTAATTGTGTGCCAGCATCTAAAGTACCGTGGCTAAAAACACCCGGCAAAGAGGCAACCGGCCAACGATGCGAGTTGATGTCATACTCTTGGATCGTCAGATATCGCTCAATCGAGAACGGACTGACGTTTGCCGTGCTTGTCGTACACCACATCGCACAATGACGCGCTGAATCATGCTTTACGCTACTGCCAAAGTGCTTGTTGAGTTGTTTGCCAACACTCTTTATGCCGGCATCATTGCTGCCCACAACGGCGATAGTACCGCCGGGTTTGACCACATCGCGCAGATTGTCTAACAACATATCAAGATGCGCCTTGGCTTTGGGAAGATACACAATCGCTCCGTCGAAACCGGTTTGGTCTATCGTGGCGCCAAACCACTGCGGACAATTTGCATTTATGCTCGCTGTGGCGGCCAGTTGATACTGGTCATAATACTGATGGAATCCTGCAATATCGCTATCTGCCAGTTCAGTGAAAATAGACGGATCGGTTGGATTGACTAACAGCCATCGTCCTGACTGAAATAAATCAATGTTACGCAGAACGACTTGGCTTGACGGGGTCAACATTCAGTTCACTCGCTTAAATAGTAGGTCCCACACGCCGTGACCTAATTTTTGACCACGTGTTTCGAACTTGGTGATCGGGCGATAATCGGGTCTGGGAACATAATCATCAGTATCTGACATATTCTCGAAATGTGGGTTAGCACGCATGACATCAAGCATATGATGCGCGTACGGCTCCCAATCAGTCGCCATGTGAAAGTGCCCACCCAGCGCTATTTTTGCGCGTAACTTTTCAACAAAGTCGGGTTGAACGATGCGACGTTTATGGTGACGTTTTTTATGCCAGGGATCAGGAAAATAGAGTTGCACGCGACTTAAAGCTTCATCAGCGATGCAGTGCGCTAAGATCTCAACCGCATCATGCTCGAACACCCGTAAGTTTGTAATACCGGCTTCATCTGCATCGGCTAAACAAGCGCCAACACCAGGACGATGAACCTCAATGCCGATAAAGTTGGTTTCAGGTGCTTGCACAGCCATCTCAACCAGCGACTTACCCATGCCAAAACCGATTTCAAACACCACAGGGTTATCGTTACCAAAGACATGTTGCATATTCAGCAAGCCATCATCGATACTTAAGCCCATCGCAGGCCAGCACTTTTCCAGCGCACGCCCTTGTGCCTTGGTAAGACGCCCTTCGCGCTTAACAAAGCTTTTCACTTTACTGACATAAACGCCAGCGGCTTCGGCTTCCGCCTGATTTTTAAATTGACCCATACGTTGGACTCATTGTGAAGCTAATCGCAAATTTCGCGGCATTATCCAAGGTTAGCGGACGATTGCAAATTTGACGAGCCTGCCTGTCACTTTTAAGGGGCAGCCTAATCCATATCGGCTATCAATGCCGCGATATTGTCTGGTTGCGTCAGTGGCATCATATGCGCCGTATTCGTGAGCATGCATAACTTTACGTGAGGGCGTTTAGCAAGCGTAGCAATAGCGTTTGCATCAGCAATGCTGTCGTGTTCACTGCATATCAGTTGAATCGGGATCGATAGCGAGAGAAGAGCGTTAGTGAGATCTTCTCGCTCACTGGTTGCGATAAACTGCGCTTTTAGCGTTGCCGCCCCTAAATCATTTGCCATATCAAGCACGGGTTGAACCAGCGCTGGCTGCTGTCGCTCAGCATCGGTAAAAAAGCGCTTTAGATATTCGTCTGAAAATCGGGCGTTACCCCGCTTCAGTGCATTCAGTGTTGTTTGGCGCTGCGCTTGCTCGATGGATGACAAGCCTGCCGGATTATACCCTATTAGTGTTAACGACTTGACACGTTGGCTTTTTACTTGCGCTAAAGCGGCGAGCAAGGCGATGTAACCCCCCATGGAGTAGCCGACCAAATGCACAGGGTGTGTTGCTCGGTCGATGCGGTCACAACAGAGTGCGAGCATCTCTGCTTTCGAGTTAGCCCACTGAAGAGGAACGTAATAACGCTCCCGAATTGAGAGGTGTTGCCAGCAAGGCATCCAGATCCGCTCGTCACAAAGTGTTCCCGGTAAAAAAATCGTGGGTGAATCGATCGAAATCATTAACTCGCTCGTTATCGTTGCTTTATTGATATCATACGCCAATCCATCGCACACAGCTAAGCACACCAAATATGACGTTTGCTCAACGGGTTTTACAATGGTTTGACCGTCACGGTAGGAAAGACTTGCCGTGGCAACAGGACATCACCCCCTATCGTGTGTGGGTGTCTGAAATTATGCTGCAGCAAACGCAAGTCACCACAGTCATTCCCTACTTCCTGCGCTTTATGCAGTCATTCCCGACCGTGCAGGCATTAGCCAACGCGGATAATGATGCAGTACTTCAGCATTGGACGGGTCTGGGTTATTACGCGCGAGCGCGTAATTTGCATAAGGCTGCGCAACTCATTTGTGAGCAGCACCAGGGGCGTTTTCCCACACAGTTTGAAGACGTGGTCGCGCTACCCGGCATCGGGCGTTCGACAGCGGGCGCCATTCTAGCGATTGCTGAACGACAGCGGTACCCCATTCTGGATGGCAACGTAAAAAGGGTACTGGCGCGCTATTTTGCTGTGGAAGGTTGGCCCGGAGTCAGTGCCGTCAGTGACACGTTGTGGCGCTATGCTGATGACGTAATGGAAAACGAGCGACCGCATCATTACACACAGGCGATGATGGATTTGGGTGCCACAGTATGCACTCGCAGCAAGCCTCGATGCGAGTCTTGCCCGCTGGTAGAGGGTTGCCTTGCCTATGCACAAGGTCAGCAAAGTGCTTATCCAGGTAAAAAACCTAAAAAAGAAACGCCGGTACGCTCAGTAACATTGGCTATCCCTTTCTATCGTGGCAGCGTATTGATGCTTAAGCGGCCACCGACAGGCATATGGGGCGGCTTGTGGAGCTTTGCAGAGCTGCAAAGTGATGAAACGATACGCGCTTGGGCGGCATCGAACGGGTTTACTGACATCAAAACGCAGCCACTGGAGCCATTTCGGCATACTTTCAGTCATTTCCATTTAGATATTCAGCCAGTGCTGTTGTTTTTGTCGGAAATAGTCCAACATAAGATACAAGAAGACGGTGCGCGTTGGTTTGACGTCTCAAAACCATTAAGTGTGGGCGTTTCTGCGCCAACAGAGAAAATCATTAGCACCGTGAAATCGTTATAGCAATCAGAGAACCTTATGAGCAGAACAGTACATTGCCAGCACCTGGATAAAGAAGCTGAAGGGCTTGAATTTCAATTATACCCCGGCGAGTTAGGCAAGAAAATCTACGACAATATTTCCAAAGAAGCGTGGATGGAGTGGCAAAAAAAACAGACCATGTTGATCAACGAAAATAAGCTCAACATGATGCAGCCAGAAGCGCGTAGTTTTTTAGAAGAAAAAATGAAAGCGTTTTTATTTGAAGGGATTGAGCCGACCATCGAAGGGTATGTGCCGCAAAAGAAGTAGGTAACACGATGTTATCGCCCCAAGAACACCGGTTTTTGTTGAAACTTTCGCCATACGCGTGAAACTTTGATAAAAACGGTTGACATATTTAGGCGAAATCCGTTTAATACGCGTCCTCAGCGAAAGAGCTTGCTCATATCGCTGCCCGGATAGCTCAGTTGGTAGAGCAGCGGATTGAAAATCCGCGTGTCCCTGGTTCGATCCCGGGTCCGGGCACCATTATTCTCTAAGCCCTGCAAGCAATTGCGGGGCTTTTTCAATTTTAGCTCTAGATCGAGTCAGCGCTACGCGGCGCATCCCTGCCGGTAACTGCGCGTGGAAACTTATTTTTGCGTCGGCATCGGAACAGCAGCGCTCCAGTGATAAACAAGGCAAGTGCACTCGGCTCGCTAACTTCCACAGATTCGAAAACAGCCCATTTGGTTGGCGCGCAACTGCTACAAACTCTGGATGCCATGAGACTATCGCGGTCACCTAATAGTCCGCTACCTGAAGCACCCCACGTTCCCGAAGAAGCAGAATAGCTAAGCATGCGAACGCTATAAAAGGCGTTTGCTACGTAGGGCACGAATAACGCATCCAGAGTGCGTAATGAGCCAGTAAATAACTGTCCACCCAGATTCCCCGGTTGCACGTTACTTAACACTAAAGCGTCAAGAATAGCGTTAGCGGCGATAGCTGCGCTTCTACTGTCAGCAAATGTTAAATCTGCAGTGGTAGCCGTTGTGCCATACACTTGGTTGAATGTTCCAGGCAGAAATCTCACATTAAACCAGCCGAAGTCGCCTATTTTCAGTTCTTTGATCCCAGTCACATAATTCATCTGCTCACTGTCGTACTCAATAATGGCAGCCTGACTGGAAGCCGAGAAACTAAGCAAGATTCCGAGAGTTATCACCATCTTTCGAATGGAATAGTTCACTTTTACTCCTAATATATTCATTGTGTTTTCCGGCACCGAATATACCAGCATAAATGTGCAAAAAATGTGACTTTTGACGGCGCTACCCAACGCGCTCTAGTTTGAAAGCAACTTTTCCGTTTGATATTTTCTACCAAGTCAGACGCTATAGGCTATCGTTCAAGACGACAAATCCGGAGTCATTACGATTGTGGTTTCAAGGTATTGGGCTTGACCTGAGTTGGCGCTCATGTTCATCGATTTGCCATGTCAAAATCACCGATATCGACGCCCCCAACGTCGGTGAAATAGAAACGGAGTAGAAAAAATGTGCGCACTTACCAATAGTCAGCAGTGATGTAGCTACCCCGAGTGTTATCGTAATCGCGGCTGTAGACACGGTTTTGTGAGCTTGGGCTTAACATCAGCGTGTTGTTGCCGTCATGCGAGAAGCTATCTGACAATGAATATTGCTGAAACACTTTGTCCTCAATGTGTTCATAGCGATTGCTGTTGGCAACGATATTTTTGGCCCACAGCGTCACCGCGATAACACGCCCACTGCCCGACATATTTTTTATCGTGTTTCCATTAAAATGTAGCTGGTCATGCACATTGGCTGGATTCCTTGCGGCGGAGTAGTCGTAGATGTAAAGAGCGTGTCCGCCGTCGATGGTGTTGTTTTCAAAGTACGTAACGTTACTTCGCGCAGTACTGGATTCTTGGCTGCGAATGTAAATGCTGTTGGACGCTGGAACGGTCAAGTGATTTCCCTTCATCGATAGACTGTTGATATCGAATTGACGAAATATCGCTGCGCTTGCATTGTAAGCGCACACTACGGTGTTATCGCTGATATCTGCGGTGTTGGCGTAGCAATAATTGGCGGATATTCCGCCTCGGGGATAGCCATCATCGTGACCAAATGAGTTGTTTTTCACCAACAGTGGCCGGGTATCCTTCGGACTGGTTTTGTCGCCGATGTAAAACCATGCCCCATAGAACTGATTATTCTCGATACGAACACCACCGCGCTCATCGCGCAACATGTCGTTTTGATACATGACAACAGATTGGCCCATCACGTTGGTTTGTGTTACTTGCGCGCTGGGGTCACTCAAAAACTCACTATTGCGAAATACCTGCGTATCACGACAAGCGCTCAGTTTGATGCTGGGGTACACATCCGGCAATTTATTGTGTTTAGTCGTGTCGGGCTCATAGTCGGCTAACCAGTAGCTTCGGCTGACGTCAAACTGATTGTCGCTGATGGTATTGCCATCCGGCAGCGCGACTGCGCGTTCAAAAATATTCAAGCCTTTGAAATTTGGGCTGTTCGGATCAGCGTAACCCTGCGTTTGAATAATATGCTTTAGGCGTGCGTCTACCGACCGACTCCCCTCTTGTTCCTGCACGGCAGCCTGAAACACATACGGCATGGCTGGAGCGAACGTGATCGTGGGCTTCATGCCTGAAATAACGCAGTGATCAACCGTATTATGGCTAGCGCCTTTGTCGAACTCTACGGCAGTACCCTCACAATGGTAGAAACCGCAATAAGTGACCTGATTGTGTCGGTTGAGTTTTCCGGCAAACTCAATAGCACTGTAAGCGCTGTGGTAAAAGTCGCAATGAGAAACCGTGCACTGTTGATTAGCGATATCGGCTGTGTCCTGTGTACCAAATAGCGTATCCAGGTAGTCGGCAATCAATGTGTCATCGGGTACAACACAGGTTTGTGCTGAAGCAGAATAATCATTGGCGTCTCCGCCAAGTGCCAGACACTGCTGTGCGCTGGTAATGCCGGATTCTATACGAGTTAACACGTTGCTAAACGGCGCTTCAAAGCGTAAGCAAAATTTTTGTTGCACGCCGCTGCTGTCTTTTGCATCAAACACACAACGTTGAATAGAGTGCCCTTGGTTACCAAAGCGACTATTGAGATCCAGTTGGACTGCAACCAAGCTATTTTCAAAGCGGCAGTCATGGATTGCGCAGTGAGTTGCGTCTTGCAGCGATATCGCATTATCAAATCGCTCGAAGGTGATGTCACTGATGCTGATATCAAACGAGGGCGTTAACGCTGCGTCATCCAGCCGTGTCTCAGGCCGCACCATCAAAAAACGGTATTGTTGTGTTCGGGCCTGACTACAGGTGATGCGTGTTGATGATGCACCCTCACCGACCAGCTTGAAAGTCGGCGGCAGATGAAACGGATAGTCACCTCGATTGTTGCCCGGTATCTCATCAATCGTGAATTGGCCCGACGGCAGCTGGATCACGGGGCGGCGTGACAAACTGTCGTTTTGCCAGAGCTGAAACGCCTGTTCAAAAGCTAACTGCAGTGCTTGTGACAGTTGATTCCCGTTCGGTATCACGTGAATAACGTCGGGGTGATCGGTGACCGTCGCTGATGCGCTCCAACTGCTCGCGAATGCGAGTGTTGAAAGCCCATAAGTTGTGTTTTTCAGAAACTGGCGTCTGTTCATTCGAGCGTCCTTGCGGCGTTATCCAATAGCACTAATTAAACGCTATATCGTTTAAATGGCAGCAAACATGAAGAATTTTTCACCGGTTTCTTTCGCGGCTCTGTGTTCATAAGCTTGGTAAACTGTGTACACCTGATGACTCACTTAAGTGCGCTTGGCTGGTCAAACCACTGTTGTTTACGCTATACTCCGCGCCCAGTCAGGGCTGATTCGAACGATTCACCCGCCGACACAATCACACTAAGCTTTTATAATTACAAACGCCCACTGCCTGCCAGTGCGCTGGAGTCTGCATGTCTACATTTTCTATTTCGTCTGTTATTCACTCACCATGGCGCTTTTCTCTCATAGCAATTGCGCTTGCATCTTCGTTGCAACCGTCTAGTTACGCGACTGCACAGGAAGCCGAGGCAGAAGCTGATATTGAGACCATCATGGTGACTGCGCGTAAGCGCACAGAGAGTATTTACGAAACGCCGACGGCCGTTACCTCGATTGGCGCCGATCTGATTGAAGACGCTAACATAGGAAATTTGGATGATATTGGGAAGTACGTCCCGAATTTGAATATCAGTCGCTATGGTGTTGGCAATACAGGACACGCCGCAGTATTCATTCGTGGTATTGGTTTACAGGATCACATTATCACCACAGACCCAGGCGTAGGCGTGTACCTGGACGGTGTGTATCTTGGTCGCCAGATGGGCGCGAACATGTCGTTGCCCAACATTGAGCGTGTAGAGGTTTTGCGTGGCCCACAAGGCACTTTGTACGGGCGCAATACGCTTGGCGGTGCGGTCAATGTGATCACCAAACAACCGGGTGACGAATCCATTGCCAATGTCAGCGTAAAAGCGGGCAGCCGTGGCCGATTAGCCGCTGATGGTTATATCAATTCGCCAATCACAGATGATTTTAGTGTGTCCGTCAGCGGCTCTTATAAAGAGCGCGACGGCGTAGGCACGGCGGTCAATTTAGCGAACCCTGAAAAAGAAATTGGTGAAGAACAGGAGTTCAGCGGACGCATCGCGGCAAAGTGGCAGGTTAACAGTGCATTAAGCTTACAGTTCGCGGTTGATGCAGTGGAAAATGAGTCAGGTCAGTCGCCGTACACCATCGAATTTACAGACAACAGACCGACAGGACCCAGCATTGACGATGGTGAGTTTTATTTACTGACACCTGACCTGATCCCGGCGAATCCAGATGATTTGGGAACCACAGTGGCGGGCATAGAGTCAACCGAGTATTCGGGATGGGGAGCGTCGTTCATCGCTGATTATGAGATCAATCGCGAGTTGAGCGCAAAATTCATCGCAAGCTCACGCTCTTCAGAATACGAAGGTGGGCTGGACGACGATGCGTCGCCGCTGAATTTGTCAGAGTTTCCTGAAACCGGCGAAGCAGATCAAGTCTCTCTTGAGCTACAACTTAACGGCACGTTTGGTAAAGTCGATATGGTATCTGGTCTGTACTACTTCAACGAAGATGGCACAACAGAGTCGGGCCCTTGGGTGTTTAGTCCGTTCAACGTTCCCAATGGACTGCTGAACGATGGTGTGACGCCAGTGACCACCATTTGTGGATTTTGTGGCGATTTCGGCTTCTTCGATTTACATCAGGAGACAGATGCCTATGCCGTGTATGCGAACCTAAGCTACGCGTTATCAGATGCATTAAGTGTTGGTGGTGGCTTGCGCTATTCCAAAGATGAGAAAAAAGCCGATGCGCTGTTTCCATCATTTGGTGGCGAGCGGGCGTTTCGTGAAGCTGACTTCAGCGAAGTGACATGGGATGTCAATGCAGCCTACCAGTTCAACAACGGCATGAATGTGTATGGCCAAATTCAAAAAGGTTATCAAACTGGCGGCTTTCCACCCAGACCCTTTGGCGGCGCAGCGCAATTTGTGTCGTTTGATGAAACCACCGCGATCAATTACGAAGTGGGTGTAAAAGGGCAGATCACTGACCGAGTCTCTCTACTCGCTGCGGTGTTTTTTACTGAGTACACTGACTTAGCATTACCTTTTTCAGATCCACAAGCGGGTGGTGGATTTGTGACTATTGTCGAGAATGCCGGCAAGTCGGAAGCGAAGGGTATCGAATTAGAGAGTACCATTGATCTCACCGACGACTTTATTATTCGTACTGCCGTGGGCTATCTGGATGCCGAAATTACTGAGGTTGATGAGGGAGTAATTGGTATTGGCCAGGGTGATAGTCCAGCGCTAACGCCGAAGTGGACCTTTATGTTTGCGCCTAGTTATTTTATCGAAATGGACAATGGTGGTTTGATATCGCTAAACGCCGATTACTCGTTTAGAGATGAGATGCAGGGGCAATCAGTATTTAATCCAAACGAGCAATTGGATTCACGTGAATTGGTAGGATTCAACATTGCCTACGAATCACCAGCCGGTGACTGGACGCTAACAGCCTACGGAGAAAATGTTTTCAATGAAGTCTATGATCAAGGTCGGCTTGCCCAAAATGGCTACGTAGGAATTGTTCGAAGTAATGATCGCAGTGAGTTCGGCTTGCGCTTTAGCAAAACCTTTGAACTTTAACCGGGTTGGCGTATTAAGCTAACATAACAAAAGCCCGGCGTGATGCTGGGCTTTCTCGTTCAAACCTTGCGATCACAGGTTAGGGTTTGTCAGCCAAGCTGCCAACCTCTAATACCGGAGACGCATCAATATCTGTCGCATCCATCATACCCGCGATCCGCTGCATCGTGGCGACCATTTGGCTCTGTTCCCAATCTTCCAGCTGGCTGAATCGGTTGGTAAAGTGCTCCTGAAAAGGCAACGGAGAGCCCGCTAGGATCTCTTCTCCCTGCGGGGTTAGGAATACGCCGACACGGCGTTTATCATCCGTGCTGCGAACCCGCTTTGCTAATTCTCTGGCCTCTAGCCGGTCGAGAATGCTTGTGACAGTGGCTGGGCTCAGCGTGATGTTGTCTGCAATCTGCCTTACCATAATGCCCGGTGTTTCACTGATATTGCGCATCACCAACAATTGAGGCCCGGTTAGACCAACGTCTTTCTTTAATTGTTTTGAGCGCAAATCAATGGCACGAATGACACGCCTGAGCGCCACTAAAAGTTCTTCATCTTTTGGCATGCTATTCCCCATGCTTCAATCACGGCGCTAACGCATCAAGTGCAGAAAGTGCAAGTGTTTATGATATTGATCAATCACATCATTGATCACTGCCAGTGTTGACCAGCCCATAATATCGTAATCCTGGCCGCCTTCACTTAAATGGACTTCGGCGCGATAGTAGGATTGTTCGTCGTCGCTGTCTACGCCTTCTGCTTCAGCGTTGGCGAAATCAGGCTGGAGATACTTGCGGGCTTGCACGCGATAAAGAAACTCAGGTTGGTCGCCATGCTGTACTGTGATTTGAATACTGCCAGGTTCTTTTTCAATTTTCACGTCAAGGTGCTTGGCCCTAAGCTCTGCCGCCACGCTGTTAAAGGCATTACTGATCTCCGTGTCGAGACTCCTTTGTACGGCATGTTTATTTGGGAAATCGACGATGGAGCGCAAACGCTCTTTCCACGCCTGAGCGCTGGTATCTGATGACGACGGCGCGGCGTGAAAATGCATACTTTCTCGTTTAAAGGCTTCTACACGCAAAGCCTTAAGCAACCCAAACAAAGACAGCAATAAAATAACAGCAAAGGGTAAAGCCGTGGCTATGGTCATTGTCTGCAGAGCACCTAAACCGCCGGCCGCCAGCAGTATCGCCGCGACAATACCCACACCAACGGCCCAGTAGATACGCTGCCAAACAGGGGTATCGTTTTTGCCGTACGAGCACAACATGTCCACCACCATAGCGCCTGAATCGCAGGAAGTGACAAAGAAAATAACCACCATGAGTATCGCGATAAAGGCGAGCAATTCAGAAAAGGGGAAGCTTTCTAGAAAAACAAAAAGAGCAACGGATGGATTGTCATTTGCCATCGTTCCCAGAGCAGCCTGACCTTGTTCGAAAACAAGGTCAATCGCTGAGTTACCAAACACTGTCATCCATAATAACGTGAATGCTGTTGGCAGGAATAATACCCCCCACACAAATTCACGGATGGTTCTACCGCGCGAAATGCGCGCAATAAACAGGCCGACGAAAGGCGCCCAAGCCAGCCACCAACCCCAATAGAAAATCGTCCAGCCGCCAATCCAGTCGGTCTTTTCATACGCAAACAGATTCAAGGTATTACGTACGATGTCAGAAAGATAGGCGCCGGTGTTCTGCAAATAGGCCTGGATCAGAAAAACGGTCGGCCCCAAGATGAGAATAAACAGGAGTAACGCAACTGCCAGCACCATGTTGGTTTCCGACAAACGACGTATTCCTTTATCCAGCCCTGATACAACAGAAACTACAGCGACACCGATGATCCCTGCCATGAGTATGATTTGATTGGTATTGCTGACGTCGATAGGAAATAAATAGGCAAGCCCTGAATTGATTTGTGATGCTCCCAGCCCAAGAGACGTTGCAACCCCAAAAATCGTGCTGGTAACTGCGAAAATATCAACAACATGCCCCGGCCAACCGTAAATACGCTCACCAATAATCGGGTAGAGTGCCGACCGAAGCGTTAAGGGTAGGTTGTGTCGAAAACTAAAGTAAGCCAGGACTAATGCAACCACGGCGTAGATTGCCCACGCATGAAAGCCCCAATGGAAAAATGTGGTCTTCATGGCTTCACGAACCGCTTCGATACTGCCCGGTTCAGCGGTGGGAGGCGTCAGATAATGCATTAAGGGTTCGGCGACCCCGAAAAACATTAAACCTATTCCCATGCCTGCCGCAAAAAGCATGGAAAGCCACGTGACTAAAGGGTAGTCCGGTAACGCGTGGTCGGGTCCAAGACGGATTTCGCCGTAGCGAGATACACCCAGATAGACGACCGCCACTAAAATTATCGCGACCGTGAGTACGTAAAACCAACCGCCATTTTTGACAATGTCAGTTTGCACCTGCTGAAACAAGGAGTCGGCCATCTCTGGAGCAATAAAAGCGAACGCCAGCAATACAATGATGGCTGCAGACGACGGGTAGAATACATGGGGATTTAAGCGACTACGGGTTTTTAGCACAAAAACTGCCTCTGGTAGAGAGCGAAAAGTACGCATTGAATATAGTTGAATTCGATTTACTTTTATACATGCAATTTAGCACTAAACTACAATGTCTACGTTGCAATTTTTGATCGTATATCTGAGTTAAGGTGTTGTATATAGGCAAATTGTATTGCGGGTAAAGCCGCAACATGGTTTGAATTCGAATTATAAAGGCGTATGATTCTGAATGGCTATGCCATAACTTCTAATAAAAATAATTCGGCATCTAATCAAGTTACTCGACTTAAAGGTTAACACTATGAAAAAAACCAAGCTTAGTTGCGCGATACTCTCGGCCTTTGCAGCTACCTCACTTTATGCACAGGAAACCTCTGTGCCACCCAAAGCGCAAATCGAAACCATTGAAGTCACTGCGACTAAACGCACCGAATCTATTCAGGACATCCCTGTCTCGGTTAGCGCACTGAATGGTCAGGCATTAGAAAACTTAGGCGTAGATAACTTTCAGGATTATGTCGAGTTTCTACCAAACGTGGTGTTTCAGGGCACCGGCCCAGGCCAAAACGAAATTTACATTCGTGGGGCAGCCACAACACAAACCAATATCTCAGTTTCATCTGTACAAGCGCTGCAACCTTCAGTTGCGTTTTACTTAGACGAGCAGCCGGTGTCGATGCAAGGGCGTAATCTCGACATCTTTGCCACTGATATTCAGCGCGTCGAAGTGCTTCCGGGGCCGCAAGGCACGCTTTTTGGCGCAAGCTCACAAGCCGGTACGGTGCGAATGATCACCAACAAACCTGACCATAGCGGTTTTTCGGCAGGGGTTGATACTGATATTGGTTTCACCAAAGGCGGTGAAATGAGCAATACCGTTGAGGCGTATTTTAACTTCGCGATCAGCGACGATCTTGCAGTACGTGTGGCGGCCTACAACGATAACCAAGGTGGCTGGATTGATAACGTGCTCAACGTGCCGGGTGAGGGTGGCTATATTGGCAGTGCAGTGGTGATTGACCGCATCTCAGGCGGCGTATTAAGTGACCCGGAAAACACGCCGGTTGTGTCACCTGAAAATGATTTATTGGTTGAAGATGATTTCAACGACGCCGTCTATTCCGGCGCGCGGTTTGGTCTATCCTATCTGTTCAACGATGATTGGTCACTATTGGTTCAGCATACCCAGCAAACGCTGGAGACCGAAGGCGTTTTCTCTTACGACCCGAATTTAGCCGGTGAGAGTTCAACCAACCGCTTTGTGCCCGAAAATAACGATGACGAATTTGGACTCACGACATGGACTCTCAAAGGGCGTTTAGAGCAGTTGGAGTTAGTGTATACCGGTGGTTTCTTAGACCGCGATATTGAATCAAACATTGACTACACCGGTTATACCAATGGTGGATTGTTTGCTGCCTACTACGTGTGTAATCACTATGAAGCGGCAACGCCTGACGATGAAATTTGCTTAGATCCAACAAAATTCTACAAAGAAGATACAAACGCTAGCCGGATCACGCACGAGTTTCGGGTCAACACATCCGCTGATCGTGAATGGCGAGTCACGGCAGGTATTTTCTATGATTCACAAGATCTCGAAACGGTGGGTAAATTTAATATTGCCAATACTGACCTCGGTTTTTTTACTGATCTTGCCAGAACCACGGTGGGGACTGAGGGCATTAACAGCAACGGTGGGCCTTTCGAGCCTTCGATCAGCTTTGTTAATGACGTTACCCACACGATTGATCAAATCGCCGTATTTGGCCAGTTTGAATACGATTTGACTGACACACTAACGGCCACAATCGGTGCGCGTTGGTACGAGATTGATGACATTTATAAAGGCTCAACCACAACGGTTGATGTAAGCCGGCGTATTCGTGCGTTTGGTACGCTTGACCCTGATGAACTGGCTGCCGTTGGTGAAGACCCAGCATTAATCGATCAGGCGATTGCAAATGGGCAACTCGATGTAAGCCTCCTGGATGACGATGGTACGCTAACGGTTGATGATACTATTCTGAAAGCGTCTTTGGATTGGAAGGTGACCGATGACGTATTGTTATTTGCAACCTATTCAGAAGGTTTCCGTCCGCCGGTGACTAACCGTGTGGGTGGCGGTTTGGCGTCTAATCAGAATGGCGCATTCGAGAACTTCCGTATTCCCGTTTATTCCTTGACCGATACACTGGACAATTACGAATTAGGCATGAAGGGTGATTTCTTAGATGGCATCTTACGTGTGAATGCAACAGCCTTTTACTCTGATATAACCGATCTCCAAACGTCTCGTTTCGACCCAACGAATATCAGTTTCTTAGTCTTTACTGACAACGTGGGCGATGCTGAAATCCGCGGCGTGGATGCAGACATTACCTGGTTAGCGACAGACAATCTTGTGATCAACGGTGCGTTAAGTTTATTAGACACTGAGCTGACCAGCATTAACCCTGAACTGGCTGGTATCGCGCCAGGCGTCGGTGCAGAACTGCCGTACTCAGCAGATTTGTCAGGCAATATTCGTGCACGTTACTTCTATGAAATAGACGGCGGACTCACCGGGTACGTTAACGGTTCACTGGCCTATACAGGCGACCGTTTGGCGGGTTTGAAGATGGATGCTTATGTGATTGAAGATGCTACCCAATTGATTTACGGAACCGGTTCGGGCTTGCCCATCCAGCAGGAAGCGGCGGTGTACGATGGCGTCACTTACACAGACAGCAATGGTGAAACGTTTAGAGGCGGTCGCTATGTTCAGGAAAGCTACTTTATTGCAAATCTCGCCTTCGGCGTGACGAACGATGAATGGAAAGCTGAACTGTATGTTGATAATGTGTTTGACGAACGTGGTGTGCAGTATATTGATAATCAGCAATTTACACCCAAAGTAGTTACCAATCGCCCCAGAACGGTCGGTTTGCGGTTGTCATACGACTTTTATTAAGCGTTGCTAATCGCTCCTCGTAAGAGGGGGGATGGCGCGCAAAAATAAAATGGTAAGGGGCAAAGAGGTTTGATTTGCCCCTTTTTTAATGGCAGTAATGCATAGGATGCGCGCAGCGCATCGCCGGCTTGAATCAACTACGCTCCCAATCAAAAAAGTAAGGTCACCGTGCAAAAATCCGACAGTCCTGTAAATTCAGTCAAACAAGCCATTACACAGGGGCAGTTTGCGCAGGCAATAGAACTCGCCAATGTAGCCATTTCCGGCAATTCGCTCGCCGAGCAAGAGCATCGGGATATCCTGTATTTGCAATGTGTGGCGCATCGGCAGCATCAGCAGCCCGAGAGGGCTATCGCTGTCGCGCAGACTTTATTAGCGCGCAATCCCGATCATGCCCGGGTTTATCAAGAAATGGGCTATGCTCAGCAAGCGCTGGGTCAAAAGCAACTTGCTGCGTCCGCCTTCTATCAAGCGACCCTACGTAACCCATCGTTAGTTGGTAGCTGGCGTGCTCTGTCCACACTATATCCCGCTTTAGGTAATCCCTCAGCGGCGGAATATGCGCAACAACAAGTGGCCTATTTAAGCGCGTTACCCCGTGAAATTTTAGGGGCCAGAGACCTTATGCACGAAGGCGACCTCAAGCTCGCCGATCAGGTCTGTCGTCAATTTTTACAACGGCATAAACACCATGTGGAAGGTATGCTGCTGCTTGCTGAGATTGGGATTAAGCTCAAGTTATACACAGAAGCTGAGTTTCTACTTGAGAGCAGCATGGAACTGTATCCTGACCATCGGGCTACCGGTATCGAATACCTTAAGTTGCTGGCGAAGATGGGTAAGTTCCAAAAAGCGCATGATTGCGCTCAAACCTTATTAGCGGCAACACCGAACAGCCCTACACTGCTCGTTGCGAAAGCCAGCGCAATGGTGGGGTTGGGCGAGTTAGACGGCGCTGTGGAGACATACCGGCACGTGTTGCAGCACAATGAGCGTCAACCGAATGTCTATTTATTGCTAGGTCATGCGCTCAAAGCGCGTGGTGATTTTGATGACGCTATTGCTGCTTATCAGCGTGCTTACGCAATCAAACCGGATTTAGGTGATGCTTACTGGAGCTTAGCGAACACCAAAACGTACCAATTCACTGAGGCGGAGCGCGCTAAGCTACTCACATTATCCGAATCAGCAGAGACTGAAATAGACGATAAAATTCATATGCATTTTGCGTTAGGTAAGGCGTTTGAAGATAGCCAACTGTTCGAACAGTCATTTACCCATTATGCGCAGGGAAATCAGTTGAAACAGTCGCAATTGCAATATGATCCCCGCTTCATTGAAGAGCAGGTGACGGCACAGATGACTGCGATGACAGCCGAGGTGTTTGAGCATCACAATAGCGCCGGTCATCCGGCACAGGACCCAATCTTTATCGTTGGGCTACCTCGCGCAGGTTCAACCTTACTGGAACAGATCCTTGCTTCGCATTCGATGGTCGATGGCACGATGGAATTGCACAACATTTTAGCGTTGGTGTCTCGACTGCGTGGGCAAAAAGTGGCTTATCCAGCATTGCTGAAGTCCTTAGATCCTGACTATCTGGCACGGTTCGGCCAGCAGTATTTAGATGAAACCAAGGTGTATCGCAGCGGTGCTCCGTTGTTTATCGACAAAATGCCGAACAATTTTGTTCATATCGGATTGATTAAACTGATCTTGCCGAATGCCAAAATTATTGACGCACGGCGCGACCCCATGGCGTGTTGCTTCAGTGGCTTCAAGCAGTTGTTTGGTGAGGGCCAGGAATTCACTTACAGTCTAACCAACATTGGCCGCTACTATCGGGCATACACGCGGTTGATGGCGCATTGGGACAACGTGCTTCCGGGGGCTGTATTACGCGTGCAACATGAGGACGTGATTGACGATCTTGAAGGTCAGGTGAAACGCATACTGGCGTATTGCAACTTGCCTTTCGAGCCTCAATGCCTTTCATTTCATCAAACGCGCCGCGTGATTAAAACGCCAAGCTCCGAGCAGGTCCGCCAGCCTATTTATCGCTCCGGCCTGAAGCAATGGGAAAATTTCAGTCAATATTTGGATGAATTAACCGATGTTTTGTCTTCAGGTTAGACCGAGTCTATATGCTATGCTAGGCGATAGGATCGGGTTGGAAGAGATAACGAAACGATGACACGACGGATCAATCGAATGAGCCCCATGTGGCTCTCGGTGCTTGTAATTGTCATGTTGGTGCAAGCGACCGCTGGCGCTGAAGAAGCCAAGCCGCCGCCCCTCGACCCAAAATATGAAGGTGAGCATGTATTCGCCTTGGCGAGTAGCGAGTCCGACCTTTTTGCAACCTATCTACCTGCATTGCAAGACCCAAAAAATCAGCAGCTTCTGTATTTGGTCGATGCAAAGGGAGCTAACTTATTCTATCTCGTGCGCGATGCCGATCGAGTGACTATTAAAACACGCTCGTTCAATCTGGAACGGCTGATCCGAAATGAGTCTGTGCAGATTGAGGTTGATGTGTGGTTAGGCTCTGATATAACCGAAAGTAAGCCCATCTATACCGCCGTGCCGGTCAATTTTGTCAAACAGCTTTACCATCGTAAACTCGAAGGGCTTGAGCCTTCAGGGTTGCGCCAAACTTACGACATCGTCGAGCTGCCAAATCGAGACCGCATACTGATCCACAAAATAAAACACACACCCAGTTTTGACCACATCGTGCTTGTAGAGGAAGCAAAGAACTGCGTAACACAGTTTTTTACCTCCAGTGCGTCGCCGAAAGAAGAGGAGTTGTTGATGAAACTGCTGTTTTGCGGATCGATAAAACCTCTTTATTTTGAAGCGGATGCGTTCAAATAGTTGGTTTTTAAGTGTGAATACCCTACCCTAGCAACGGTAATTGCTTTGTACTAAAAAAACACACTTGGACATCCCATGAAGTTTGGTTTTATAAGAATAATAATATCCTTAGCGGCAACCCTTACGCATCTCTGTGTTTACAGTGACCCTGTTGAAGGATCTTTAGCTATCCCCCTGCTTGAGAATGCTGCGGTTATCGACGGTGAGCTTAATGAGCCCCAATGGAAGCTGGCGGCCAAACGTGAACTGATTTATGTTACCGAGCCGTTTGAAAACACGATATCCCCGGTAAAGACAGACGTCTTCATTTATGAAGACGGAGATACCCTTTTTGTTGCCTTCGTTGCGGACGATCCAGAGCCAGACAACATTCGCGCTTTCTATCGTGACCGCGACCTCATTTTTGGTGACGATCTCGTTGGTCTCAAGTTAGATACGTTCAACGACAGCCGTTTGGCCTATCAGTTTTTCGTTAATCCCTTTGGCGTACAGGCTGATCTGATTGAAAATGAAATGACCGGCAACGAGAGTGACGCATGGAATGCCATCTGGGAATCAGCCGGAAAAATTACTGAAACCGGTTATGTGGTCGAAATGGCGTTGCCGCTGCGCATCATGAATTTCAACGAGAATGATGAAACCAAAACTTGGGGCGCCGAGTTTTTGCGCTTCTATCCGCGTGAAGATGAGCTGCGCATTTCCGACATGAAACGCGACCGTGATAACTCATGTTTCTTATGTCAAATGGGCGAAGTATCAGGCTTTGAAACTGCAAAGCAGAGCAACAATTTAGCCATAGTGCCCACCATTGTGGCGGGCAAGTCACGGTCTCGAGACATCTACTCGACGCGTGACTGGGAATATGATGATAATCAGGAAGTTGGCCTCGACGTGAACTGGGGCATTACACCTGAGTTTACCCTTCAGGCCACATTCAATCCCGATTTCTCTCAGGTGGAGTCGGATGTCGCACAACTGAGCATCAACAATACGTTTGCTTTGTTCTTTGACGAACAGCGACCATTCTTCACCGAAAATGCTGATTATTTTTCGTCGAATTTGAACTTAGTTTACACGCGCAATATCGGTTCGCCAGATTACGGCGCGAAAGTGACAGGACGGGTGGATGACCATTCCATTGGTGTGTTTCTGGCGAACGATGAGTCGACCACCTTTTTAGTGCCGGGAAATTTGGGCTCTTCGGTGGCGGTGTTGGATGAAGAGTCAACCAACGCGGCCATCCGGTATCGTTACGATCTTAGTGATGATCTGTCACTGGGGGTTGTGAGTACACTGCGCCAAGCGGGTGACTATCATAATTACGTGAATGGCGCAGACGTGCGGTATTTGATTTCTGAAACTGACACCCTGCGCGCGCAGGTGGTTGTATCGGACACGCAGTATCCGACGGAGTTGTTTCGGGATTTTTGCTTCGATGGGCAATGTGCTGACAATGAGGCATTTACTGAAGAAGCTTTGCGTACTGCCAATGCCGAGGCATTTTCAGGGCTATCCTACCGTGTTAACTATAGCCATGAGGAACGCAACTGGTTTTTCAATGCGGCGCATTATGCCAACGGCGAAGACTTTCGCGCAGACTTGGGCTTTGTGTCGCAGATTGATCACAATAAAACCGTTGTGGGCGGTGGTTACCTATGGTGGAGCCAAACCAGTTGGTGGAACCGTCTTCGCTTGAATGGAGACTGGGATATAACCCACAACGATAACGGTGAGTTGATTGAACAGGAAGTGGAAGTGTTTTTCAGTGTTCGCGGCGATTATCAAACATTTTGGGAAGTGGGATACGTTGACCGCGCCCGTGTTGGTTTGCGGTTAGATTCCGCTTCCTTGGCCATTGATGGCAACACCGACCGTTTCGACGAGCGTCAGTACCGAAGCTATTTTGAAGTGCAGCCAAATGAAACCGTGTATTTTAATGTGATCGCAAGCCAAGGTGATGCCATTGATTTCGCCAACAATCGGCTCGGTGAGCAACTATTGGTAGAAAGTGAGGTTGAGCTGAATTTAGGGCAGCATCTTTTTGTCGGATTATACGGCCTTTACAACGACTTCGAATCAAACGATGCGGCGTTGTTTGAGGCCCATTTGGCCGATTTACGGCTGACTTACCAGTTTAATACGCGCCAGTTTGTGCGCCTAATTTTGGCCTATTCGAATATTGAGCGAAACTTAGAGAATTACAACCCTAATCTTGCCGGGCGGCTCGATGCTGACGCGCAAGATGTGGGCTGGCAATTGCTTTATAGCTATAAGTTGAACCCATTGACCAAATTTTTTGTCGGCATCTCTGACACACGATTTAATGACGATAGCCTGCGCCGCCTGACCAGCGCCGAGCAATCGGTGTTCATGAAATTCAGTTATGCGTGGTTGCAATAGCGTCGCAGATATCTCTGCAAGCAGGGCACGCTGGTCGTGCCCTAAATAAACCGCTGCCACTCAGGACGATGTTGCTTTAACCACGCTTTGTCCTCCTCCGATTCCATAAAGCTGAAGTCTTCAAAATCGAATCCGGGTGCGACACTGCACCCAACAAAAGAATAATCGCCGCTTGTCTCAGCAGCCTGCCAATGGCCAGCCCGGATGATATGCACATAATCGGCTCCCGCGCCAATGGTGATCGATTTCATTTGAGGCTCAGCGGACTGGCAGAGTTGGCCATCGTCGCAGGTTATTTCGTACAGGCTTAGTGGCGCACCGGCGTAAAAATTCCAGACCTCGTCATGCCACACTCGGTGGAAGCGGCTACATTCCCCATGGGTTAACAAAAAGTAGATATGCGTAAGTGCGGGTCGTGATTTGCCGTGGTGTTGAGACTCGACCTGCGCGGGTGAGCGATAGACTTCGCCATAATAGCCACCTTCCGGATGAGGTTTGAGTTTAAATTGGTCAATTATTGATTGCATATTGTTCAACAGTTCTAGTCACAAAGGCTGAATAGTGCTATACATTCGCAAGCTATAGCAAGTGGTGTCTCATTTTGCGCACAGCTTGCTGGCTGGCGACCATCGCGTCGTACGGAAGAACACCTAACAATAAGGATATTCACCATGCAGTTCCTGCTTGATTATGTACTGACATACCAAGTTTTCTTACTCATTTTTGTAATCATTCTGCTGCGCTCATCGATTAAATTTGTGCCACAGAATCGCGCATTTTTGATTGAGCGATTCGGCAAGTACCAATCTACCAAAGAAGCGGGCTTAAACTTCATTATGCCGTTTATTGACCGCGTAGCGTCTGACCGCTCACTCAAGGAGCAGGCGGTTGACGTTCCCGAGCAGAGCGCAATCACTAAAGACAACATCTCACTCAGTGTCGATGGTGTGCTGTATTTCCGTGTACTTGACCCTTACAAAGCGACCTACGGCGTAGATAACTACGTATTCGCAGTAACTCAATTGGCGCAAACCACCATGCGCTCTGAACTGGGCAAAATGGAGTTGGACAAAACGTTTGAAGAGCGGGATCTGCTGAATACGAATATCGTGTCGGCGATTAATCAAGCGAGCGGTCCATGGGGTATTCAGGTTCTGCGCTATGAAATAAAAGATATTGTGCCGCCCAATTCCGTGATGGAAGCCATGGAAGCACAAATGAAAGCTGAGCGGGTGAAGCGGGCACAGATTCTTGAATCTGAGGGCGATCGTCAAGCTGCAATCAATCGTGCTGAGGGCGAAAAAGCCGCCGTTGTGCTAGCAGCAGAAGCGGATAAGTCAGAGCAAATTTTGCGCGCTGAAGGTGAGGCTCAAGCCATTATTGCCGTTGCGCAGGCACAGGCCGAAGCACTGACCAAAGTGGGTAAAGCGGCAAATACTGAAGAAGGTCAAAAAGCGGTTGAGTTAGACTTGGCCACCAAAGCCATCGAAGCGAAGCGCGCAATCGCAGATGAGTCATCGGTTGTCTTGTTGCCAGACGGCGCCACTGAGCCCGGCAGTATTGTGGCGCAGGCAATGACGATTATCCAGCGTCTCAATGCAACACAGAAACAAGGATAGGTAGTACATGAATTGGATGTTGTCGAACCTAGCGGAAACACTGCTTATCATCGGCCTGGTGCTGCTGGGCGTAGAGATTATTGTGTTAGGTTTTAGTACGTTTATTTTGTTTTTTGTCGGCATTTCAGCATTGATAACGGCGGCATTGTTGCAGTTTGCATTGATACCCGACAACTGGCAAAGCGCGTTACTCAGCGTCGCCATCGTCACTACTGTGCTGGCAGCAACCTTGTGGCGCTCACTGAAAAAGATGCAGTCCAGAGTGGACAAAACCCGCGCGGCGAGTGATTTAATTGGTTATCGCTTCTTGCTGGTAGACGACGTAGCGCCGAACAAACCAAGCCTGCATCATTACTCTGGGATCGCATGGAAATTGCGATGTAAAGAACCGATTAAAGCCGGCACGTGGGTTGAAGTTGTTCAGGCAGACGTAGGCGAGTTTGCTATCCGCCCACGTTATGACCTGTAACAGCAGAATGCTCCGCCGTCGCTGATCAGCGACGGCGAGCGTAGCGTGTTCGCTTATTCCTTCCTGGCTCTTTCAGTAAAGAAACCAATCCAAAACCTATGCGCAGTGAGACCGCAGCAATCAGTAATAAGGTGACAGGCATAGATAGCTCGATACGTTGGGTTAGCAGTAAGAACAGCGCCAACGGTACAATGAACAACGTAAATAATGTCAAAATAAACGATAATCTGAACATCAGACGATACGCCCCCGGTTAAATCAAATTTCGGACTACTAAAGCGTTTTCAAAGCGTTTATGTCGCGATACCATTATCACTCAGCGCTAATACTGCGAAATTCATACCAACAAAACACAATCAGAGACTCTTAATTATGTATACAGGCGAAATTGCCGCACTCACCACGGCATTTTGTTGGGCTATTGCAGCGCGCATGTTTCAACTCTTGGGCGCTTACTATTCGCCGCTAGCGCTGAATTTCTGGAAGGGTGCTTTAGCCGCTTTCGTGTTGGTGCTGGTCACGTTGATTAATCCACTGGAGGTCGCTTTGTCGCATCTGGCTGTGATGTGGTTAGTGTTGAGCGGTATTATTGGTATTGGCATGGGCGACACTTTTTTCTTTCAAGCACTGAATCGGATTGGTGACAGTCAGTCAATATTGGTCGCTGAAACGCTTGCGCCTATTTTCACGGCTCTATTTGCTATGGCGTGGATCAACGAGTGGCTTACGTGGCAGCAATGGTTGGGTGTAGCGCTTGTTTTAGTCTCTGTGGACGTCATTATCAAGCTGCAAAAGCGCAGTGACGTGAAATTGTTTTCCGTCAGCGGGTATATTTTCGCTGCGCTTGCGGCAGTATGCCAGGCTGTTGGTGCGGTGATCAGCCGTGACATCCTCACCAGCACAGGAATTGACGCCGCAAATGCGTCTCTGTATCGGTTGCTCGGCGGCCTTGTCAGTCTGGTTGTTGTTATGTTGGTGCTAAAACGCTCGTTTAAGCCGAAACGTCAGTTAGGTAAAAATGGCCTTGTGCTGTTAGCTGGAGCGACCCTATTAGGAACCTTTGCCGCCTTATTCTTGCAGATGATCGCCTTTGCGCACACGAAAGCCGCAATTGTTCAAACATTGTTCGCTACAAGCGTTGTATTGTCGCTGATTGTAGCCAAAGTTTTGGGTGAGAAAGTGAATCGTAAAACCTTTGGCTGGTCGCTACTGGCACTGGTTGGCGTCAGTGTATTGATCTTGTCTTGATACCTCTGTATACTCCGCGCCCTTACAGCCAACCAACCAGTTCCTTGTCTCCATGCAGAAGGCTGTACTGCCCGAGGCTACAACCGTAAGGAGCAGACATGCGTCATTACGAAATCGTTTTTATGGTTCACCCTGATCAGAGTGAACAAGTTCCTGCGATGATAGAGAAATACTCTAACATCCTTAAGCAGGACGGCGGACAAATCCACCGTCTAGAAGACTGGGGTCGTCGCCAGTTAGCGTACCCAATCGAGAAGCTACACAAAGCTCACTACGTTCTTATCAATGCCGAAGCGACTGCTGAAGCGGTTGAAGAATTAGAGACTGCGTTCCGTTTCAATGATGTTATCTTGCGTAACCTTGTGATGCGTACTAAATCTGCCGTGACTGAAGCGTCACCAATGATGAAAGAAGAGCGTCGTGAGCGTCGTGAAGATGCACCAGCAAAACCTGCTTCTGCAGATTCAGAATAAAGGAGAATTACCATGGCTCGTTTTTTTAGACGTCGTAAATTCTGCCGTTTTTCAGCTGAAGGCGTAGCAGAGATTGATTACAAAGATACCGCCACATTGAAAAACTATGTGACTGAAAGCGGTAAAATCGTACCTAGCCGTATTACGGGTACGAGTGCTAAATATCAACGTCAGTTATCAACTGCGATTAAGCGTGCTCGCTTCCTTGCGTTGCTACCTTACACTGACTCACATAAGTAATTGGCGATAGAAGGGGTATTGTAGATGGACATCATTCTACTAGATAAAATCGCCAACTTAGGCGGATTAGGTGACAAGGTTTCAGTGAAATCGGGTTACGCACGTAACTTCTTATTCCCTCAGGGAAAAGCAGTTCCAGCAACCAAAGCTAACGTTGAAAAATTTGAACAGCGTCGTGCCGAGCTTGAAGCGAAGATCGCTGATCAGCTCAGTGCTGCACAAGCACGCGCTGAGAAAATCGAAGCGCTTGGTGAAGTGACTATCGCTGCTCCAGCGGGTGACGAAGGCAAATTGTTTGGCTCTATTGGTACACGTGACATCGCTGACGCTATCACAGCGGCCGGCGTTGAAGTGACCAAAGCGGAAGTGAAATTGCCTACGGGTACTTTACGTGAAACTGGTGAGTTCGAAATCGACCTACAGCTTCACTCAGACGTAATGACTTCTATTAAATTGGTTATTATCGCTGAAGCGTAAGTTCACATACCATCGAAAAACCGCCATTGCACTTGCAACTGGCGGTTTTTTTTACCCTTAAAAATTTAAGGGCCTGTTGACCTTTCATCTTACGCAACGTCGAGCGCCCAATATTTCACAATTGAGGCGTGAATGCCGAAATTTAGTCACTCTAAATGAGGGATTCACAACAAAAAGTGTGGAGTATTGGGACTCGACCCGAGGGCTGGGCCTGATTCTTTCATCAACCTCGTCATTTGTCGCTAATTTGGATTAACCAAACCACGCTCCTCATTCCTCGCTGATGAAAGAATCAGACTCCAGCGTTGCGTAAGATGAAAGGTCAACTGGCCCTTGCTGTGCGTGATTTTTGCATTAAGCGGATTTGCCATTCCGGGTCTAGCGATGGGATTGCAGCGGCATGTAAGAGATCATCGCGATGGGCATTTCGGTCATTGACCAAGGCCATGAAGTCAGCAATGTTCAACGTAGTTGTTTCCCTTGATTCGAGCACCATTGTGTCGCCAGTGTCAATTTTGCCTTCTTCCAGCACGCGGAAATACCAGCCACAAATACCTTGGTCATTCACGAAACGGTCGAGCTGAGGGAGACCGAATCGCTGTGATATTTTGCTGCAGGGAACCCGAGGCGAGCCAACTTGGATCAGGGTTGAGCCAACCCGATAAACATCACCAATACACACACTTTTGTCATTCATGTCCTGTGCACTGATGTTTTCACCAATACTACCGGGAACGAATTGAGCGCTATGTTCTGCGAAATGTTGTTGGAATACCTGATAGCTACTGATGGCATATTGGTGAAGTACCTTTTCAGGACCTCCATGTAGCTTCTTGTTGCCTTGTTCATCCTCAAGCGTGCCGTTTTTAAATACAGTTAACTGTTGCACTGGTTGTTTGTGGATACTGCTGGGGGCGCCTTTCGCACCGAACGGTTTGGGCGTACCGGCAAATAGCTGATTGATATTATACATGGAAACCTTTTCGTGTTGTGCGTCGCTCTGCTGCCCAGAGCGTGTAATATACTCATGATAGCGCGGTAAAAAAAATCCACAGTATTTTTTCACGTGCTTTAAACCTTCGTGCTTAGCCGCGCGACTAATCTTTTAACTGCACACTGAGAACAAAACCCGCCGCTAGTTAGGTGGAAGATTGGAACCACGGACGTATGGTAGAACAACCGGGAAACATTGTTGAGGCCCAGCAACGATTTGCATCGAGGAAAGACATCGATGTAATTGCAGCAGCCCAACAAGGTGATAAGGCCGCTTACAAGCAGCTATATGAAACGTATGTTGGCAGGGTGTACGCGTTGTGCTTACGTCTTACGGGTGAACGCACGATGGCAGAAGATGCGACGCAAGAAGTGTTTATTCAACTGTGGCGTAAACTCAGTAATTACAACGGACAGAGTCAGTTTACCACGTGGTTACACAGCGTAACGTCGAACATCGCCATTTCGTACATTCGCAAACAAAAGGGCTGGTTTCAGCGAACGTTCAATATTGAGGACTCGCCGGTGATGGACGATAGCGATGCAGGTTCGGCCGGCGATGTAGAGCTGGATCGCTACATTCTGCGACTGCCTGAGCGTGCCCGGCATGTTTTTGTGCTGCACGCCATCGAAGGCTACCGGCATGAAGAAATCGCCGATTTATTGAATATGGCCGTGGGATCGAGCAAAGCGCAGTTTCACCGCGCAAAACAGTTACTAACAGAGTGGATGGATGATGAGTAGTAAAAATTCTCAGCGACTAGAACAACAGGCACAATCGCTTTCGCGCGATATTCAGCCTGAACGTGATTTATGGCAAGGCATTGCACTTGGTATCGAGCAAAGAGAAGAAACACTGCCAGCCACAAACGACAAGCATCGTAGCCAATGGCCTCTAGCGGCCGCCGCGAGCGTGATGTTCGTTGCCTTATTCGGTTGGTATATGGTTAGCGGTATGCAAGCTGGGCCATCAGTGCAGCAACCGTCGGTTGAGCAACTCGCGGCAACCATGAGCAAGCAGCATCAGGCCCAAAAGGAGGCCTTGTTGGTGAGCTTGCAAGATCAACCTGCGTTGACGCAAAACTGGCAGCAACAACTGAGTGAATTAGACGAGGCGGCACTGGCTATTAAGGCGGCCCTCGAGCAAGACCCTGATAACGTGGCACTGCTTAAAATGCTGCAAAATGTTTATCAGCAACAAATTAGCTTAATTGAACGCGTACACGCGCCTAAATGGCGTCAGATTTAAACGAGGATGATACGATGATGAATAATGTGAATGTAAAGAATTGGTGGAAATTGACCTCGACAGTCGCCTTGGCGACAGCCTGCATGAATGCGTTCGCGGGGCAGAAGATTGACCAGAGCATGGACGTTGACAAAACCAGCTACATTGATATCGAGCACATGAACGGTAGTGCAGTGATAAAAGGCTGGGACAAAAGCGAAGTGCATGTGAGCGGTGAGCTCAGTGAACACGCGGAAGAGTTTATTTTTCGTCGCGATGGTAACCGAGTACGTATAGAAGTGGAAATGAAAGGTGGGCGTCACCGCAGCAACGGCTGGGGTTGGAACAATGACGACGGTGACGATCTCGTCATCTACGTGCCACACGAAAGTCATATCAGCTACAGTTCCGTGAACGCCAGTATTGACGCTCAAGCCTTGTATGCCGATGTAGATATTGATGTAGTGAACGGCGCCATTTCTGTTGACGATGTTAGAGGGCGTGTTCGGTTGGAATCGGTGAATGGTGATGTAAAAGCCATGCAGGCGACCGGCGATCTGCATATTGAAACAGTAAATGGAGCGATTCAGGGGGAGCATAGCGGTGCGGGCGAGCTTGGCTTCGAATCGGTCAACGGTGATATTGATATGCGTTCCGACAGCCAGGAAATTAGCGCCGAAACGGTCAACGGTGATCTTTATCTCACGCTTGGCAATGTTGATGAGTTAGATCTGACCACGGTAAACGGTAGTATCGATGTAAAAATGCATTTAAATGAAGATGGGGAGGTGCGTATCGCCACTGTCGGCGGCTCGGTTGAACTGACTTTCCAAAAGGCTGTGTCGGCAAGATTTGATATCAAAGGCCATGCCGGTGGCAATTTTGTTAACCGATTAACCGACGACACAACCCAGAAAGCCAAATATGGTCCCAGACGCTGGCTTGAGTTTACAACCGGTTCAGGTAGTGCAAAAGTTGATGTGTCGACGGTGAATGGTCGCGTTAAATTACAAAGTAAATAGCGGTATCAACTAAGATTAAGCGCCCAGATGCTCCACCATATGGGCGCTTTTCATGAAAGCGCGTTAATACTCAGCCTTGATTACCTTGCCATCAGACCGCAGCAAAAAATGTATCGCAACGATCAATAGGCCCCAGCAAGATCACATTTTTATGGTGTCCAAATCGACTAAAATAGCGCATACTGTGTAGCCGTTTTTCCCAATCAAAATGTGTCCAGTGAACGTTGTCAAGCCGTCAAAACCCGATGCCAAAGTCGAAAAATTAAAAGTACCGCCGCATTCGATTGAGGCGGAACAGTCCGTACTGGGCAGTATGCTGATTGCGCCCGAATCATGGGACAAAGTCACAGAGATCGTTGGCGAGGATGACTTTTACAATCGCGCACATCAAACGGTTTTCGCCGCCATTCTGGCGCTGCTTAAGAATAATCAACCCATTGATTTAATCACTGTATCGGAACAGCTAGAGCGCAACGATTTGCTTGAGGAAGCCGGTGGTTTTGCGTATCTCGCTGAGCTAGCCAAGAATACGCCCAGTGCTGCTAACGTGGTCGCCTATGCCCAGATTATCAAAGAACGCGCAATCACCCGTGAACTCATTGGCGTGGCGCATAATATCGCCGAAGTGGGCTTTAATCCAGAAGGCCGGAACAGTGCTGAGTTGCTTGATTTGGCAGAGTCTCAAGTATTTGAAATTGCCGAAAAGCGTACGGGCGAGAATGAAGGCCCGCGGGATATTGAGAAAGTACTAGGCAAAACCATTGACCGGCTTGAGGCGCTGGTTAAGTCAGGTAAAGAAGTGACGGGCGTCACAACAGGGTTTACTGATCTCGACAAAAAAACCAGCGGTCTTCAGCCTTCTGACTTAATTATTGTCGCGGCGAGGCCTTCCATGGGGAAAACCACATTCGCCATGAATTTGTGCGAGAACGCCATGATGAGCGAAGAAAAGCCAGTACTGGTATTTAGCTTAGAGATGCCCGCCGAACAAATCATGATGAGGATGTTGGCATCGCTCAGTCGAGTCGATCAAACCAAAATTCGTACCGCGCAATTAGACGACAACGATTGGGAGCGCATTGCGCGCACCATGGCCATGTTGAAAGATAAAGACAACTTATTTGTCGATGACTCATCCGGTCTAACCCCCATGGATGTTAGAACACGCGCGCGCAAGCTTGCCCGCGAGCGCGGCGGCATTAGTATGATTATGGTAGATTATTTGCAGCTGATGCGCGTCCCCAGTCTCAGTGACAACAGAACGTTGGAAATTGCAGAAATTTCTCGCTCACTCAAAGCCTTAGCGAAAGAACTGGAAGTGCCAGTTGTTGCCTTATCGCAGTTAAACCGTGGCTTGGAGCAACGCGCAGACAAGCGCCCAGTGAATTCTGACTTGCGTGAGTCAGGCTCCATTGAGCAAGATGCGGATTTAATTATGTTTATTTACCGTGATGAGGTGTATCACGAAAACAGTGAGTATAAAGGCGTGGCTGAGATCATTATCGGTAAACAACGTAATGGACCCATTGGCACCTCAAGGCTCACATTCCAAGGGCAGTTTTCACGTTTTGACAACTACGCCGGTGCGGCTGTGGCTGACGAATATTAGATTATAAAAAAGGCCAGCATGTGCTGGCCTTAATCAGTCAAAGCGGTAGCGTTTAACGCGTTTCTTTTTCTTTAACCTGAGCCACTACTTTGGCATGAATGCGACGATTAACGCGGTGTGCCTCAGCAACATTTCTTTCGTCAAGTAGCTGCGTTTCACCATAGCCAACAGCCGATAAACGGCTTCTATTGATACCGTAAGTGTTAACCAGTACATCCACAAAAGACTGTGCTCTGCGTTGCGATAAGTCCATATTGTAATCTGCGTCACCGACGGCCGAAGAATGACCTTCGATGGTTGCATCGGTATGGTCATAGCGATTCATAAACTCAGCAAATTCGACGATTTTTGCATCACGTGGATCAGTAACAACGGCGCTGTCGTTTGCGAACAATACATCGAGTACGACTGACACCTGATGTTCGGCAAACACGGTGCAACCCTTAGCGTCAACCTTGTCAGTCGCCGGCGTGTTAGGACATGCATCGATTGAGTTTGCAACACCATCGTTGTCAGAGTCTTTAACTAATGCACAACCTTGGCTGTCTACCGCAGTGCCTCGTGGCGTGTTGGGGCATTGATCAACGCTGTTGACAACACCGTCTGCATCACTGTCATTGTTACAGCCTGTTGCGTCAACTGATGTCCCCATCGGTGTATTTGAACACTGGTCACGGCTGTCTAGTACGCCATCGCCATCTGCATCACCATCACGTTGTGGCGTTGATACGCTGTCACCGAAGTAATAAGCTAAACCCAGCTTCACGCCAAAGTCATTATACCCTTGACCAAAATCATGGAACCAAGTGGCTTCAGTAACGACTTTCCAACGCTCAGATAAATTCCAATGTTTACCCACACCCGCGGCCGCTGCACGATAGCTTTGTTCAAGCGCTTGATGGCGTAAGCCACCAAATAGATAGGCTGCATCATTTTCAAGGAAATACAGCATGTCTAAGCCAAAACTATTACCTTCTTCTTCTGAGCCAGACGTTCTGAACGGATCGACATCAATTTTCTGGCGAGCAACTTCCACACGAACCGCCCACTCGGGCTCAAATCGGAATCCGAATTCGCCGCCGTAGCCGTGCCCGTCATCGAAATAGCCAGCAGGATCTGGCTTGCTGCTATCTGCGTTATAATATTGTGCGAAGCCTGCAATCCACTTGTCGTTTGCAGGAGCTTCTTGCGCCAGTGCTGGCTGCAAGGAAAATGCAGCGGTTACGGCGCTTGCGATGAGTGCTTTTTTCAACATGTTGAGTTCCTTTTACGTACTGGTATTAAATACTGTTAAGCAGTGTGTTGGTTGGGTTAAGTTTACACGACAATTCAGAATGCATGAAATAATCATGCCGACTTACCCATTGACTTGCCCAGAAATGTGGCGTGAATGGTACGTTTGCCACCATTATCGCGGTGTTCGCCCAGGTAAATACCTTGCCACGTGCCCAAAACGAGCTTTCCATGATCAATCGATAATGACAGCGACGAACCAAAAATTGCAGATTTTACATGCGCGGGCATGTCATCTTTACCCTCATAGGTGTGTATGAAATAGGGAGTGGAATCGCTACACAGCTCATTGCAGAATGCCTCTAAATCCGTGCGTACCGTCGGATCTGCGTTCTCGTTAATGCATAAACTGGCACTGGTGTGGAGTAAGGAGAGTTGCAAAATCCCCGATTGGACGTGTTTTATCGACGGAATTGCCGAAATGACGTGTTCAGTTATTAAATGAAATCCACGCGGGAACGTGGGTAAGCAAAAGCGAACTGAGTCACATTCCATCGAACTTTCACTCGCTTTGATGGCACTGCGCACATAAACCGTGTGCTTCAATGGTTTGTTTGGAAATGCTGAACCCGCGCGATTTTGCTTGGTCGTTTAATTTGTCTTCGATGCCGACGGATTGTATTTCTGCCACTTCGCCACAACTGTCGCATATTAGAAACTGTACAGGATGGCTGCAGCCAAAGTGGTGGCATGCGACAAAACTATTGGTGGACTCTAATTTATGGATCAGATCAAAGTCGAGTAAAAAATCAAGAGCACGATAGACTGTTGCTGGCTTAGCGCTATCTTCGGTTTCTTTTAAAATATCAAGCAGCTCGTACGCTCCCATGGGGCGGTGCTTGCTTAACATAATTTGATAAACTTTTTCTCTTAACGGCGTAAAACGCGCGCCTTTGCCCTCACAAAAGCGTCGAGCTTTCTCGGTCAATGTGGATAGTTCTGTCATCGCTTGGTTATATTCCTGTTGCCACTGAATCAAACGTTATTTCGACTGCGATAAAGCTTACCACATAACTTAATAAATTAGCGTTACTCTGTTGATGCATGGTGCGCAGTAATGTGCTGAATTAACTGGTCTTCATGTTCAAATCGCTCGACCAGTGTTTCTCCCAGATCAGCAATTTTTCGCACCAACAGAGGACTATCAGTGGCCAATTGCTCGGCACCGAAAAGATCATTAAATTTCAATGCTTCGTCGGTACTGTCGAGCAGTTTTGGATACAGGTGGTCGCGCAATGCATCACCCGTGGCGTCACCGGCCACCAGCATATCAAATATCTCGAAATGCCCGGCCGAAATGTAATCCATTAGCAATTCACAAAAGGACGCCAAGTGCTCAGGTGCAGGCGATACACTGTGTAATGAGGGGGCTTTGGTAAGACTCAATCCAGCGATTTGATAATAGCCAACAATGAGTTGCTGACGCTCGTCTAACCACATATCAACGGCAGTGCGCTGCCCATTGAAGGGGGTTGGTGTTGGCCCAATTTGATTTAGCATAGCGTCAAACACTCGCTGTTTGTATTACGGTTAAATGAAGTATAGCAGCGGGTGAAAGTATTGTGATTTTTTGCGTCGAATCTGAATATCAGGCACTGTTAGCCTCATCGCGACTCTTCACGTAACAGGAAACGAAGTTGGTGACACAAACAAGCCCCTTAGATACACAAGCGAGTTACTTTTGGTTGATCATTACGCAGGATCGCTTTATGTGCAGTGAAGAAAAGCAACCGTTATTGCACACGTCATGGCAACATCTTAAACCGCTTCATGAGTATGGTGAACATGTTGTACAAATCGAAATATTAAAGGGTATAGCGGTGTACATGATCGACTTGCGTCATGAACGTATTGCCAGCAACGACGCATGGCTGAGTGACACTATCGGCATGCGCGGGGCACTGATGTCAGCTTCACCAGAGGAATTTAGCGTTATCGCGAAAGCGTGGCAGTACGCGCTTTTTATCCGAACTCACCGTTTTTGCGGACAGTGTGGCGACACCATGCAGCGCGTAAGCTGGGAGATGGCGATGCAATGTCACCGGTGCAAACACCGTTGCTATCCCCGCGTATCGCCCTGCATCATCGTGTCGATTTATCGCCAAGGTGAAATTTTATTGGCGATGGGGTCACGACACAAAGACACGGGCATGTATTCAACGCTTGCCGGTTTTGTTGAAAGTGGTGAAAGCTTAGAAAGTGCCGTACATCGCGAAGTGAAAGAGGAAGTGGGTGTACGTGTCAAAAATTTGCGCTATTTTGGCAGCCAACCTTGGCCGTTTCCGCACTCACTGATGGTGGGTTTCATTGCAGAATGGGCTGGCGATGAGATCAGCATCGATGATGATGAAATTTGTGCGGCTGACTGGTTTACACCATCCAATCTGCCAACCACGCCTCCAACACTGTCTATTGCAGGGCAACTTATTCAAGAAACGCTGCGACTATTGTCACAATAAATGTGATCAAGAGTACCCAACAACGGGATTAGCAAACGTGCATAAAAAAGCTCGAACCGAAGTTCGAGCCAAGTGAATCTTTGATAGCGCGGTCTCGTTAACGAGATTCTTTATTTATTATGCTTCTTAGGTATAGCAGGTGCTTACTATTTATGCAAGTTTCCAGAGCGAGTTGATCAACAGGCCCTAAACAACCCAAGCATTTTGGCCTTTTTGTTGGTATATTTTGCGCCATTCAATGGCGTTAAAGTGCGTCAACATTCCAATTCACTATAGAGTTTCCGATTTCATGCAGCTAAAGAACGACCGCTATCTCCGCGCTTTATTGAAGCAACCTGTCGATGTAACACCCGTGTGGATGATGCGGCAGGCTGGGCGCTACCTTCCTGAATATAAAGCGACACGTGCTGAAGCGGGCGATTTTATGGCGTTGTGTAAAAACGCAGAGCTTGCGTGTGAGGTGACATTGCAGCCACTGCGTCGTTTCGATCTCGACGCCGCTATCCTGTTCTCCGATATTTTAACGATCCCAGATGCGATGGGCTTGGGCTTGTATTTTGAAACCGGTGAAGGCCCTCGTTTCAAGCGCACAGTTGATAGCGCTGCGATGGTTAAGCAGTTACCCATTCCGGATCCAGAGCAAGAGCTGCAGTACGTGATGAACGCGGTCCGCACAATTCGCCGTGAGTTGAAAGGCGAAGTGCCCCTGATTGGCTTTTCAGGCAGCCCTTGGACACTGGCAACCTATATGGTGGAAGGGGGCGGAAGCAAAGCGTTTACTAAAATTAAAAAAATGCTGTTTGCGGAGCCGACGGTTCTGCATGCTTTGTTGGATAAACTCGCTGACTCAGTGATTGTTTATCTAAATGCGCAAATCAAAGCGGGTGCTCAGTCGGTCATGGTCTTTGATACGTGGGGTGGAGTGTTATCTCCGCGAGACTATCGCGACTTTTCTTTGCAATACATGCATAAAATAGTGGACGGTTTGATCCGCGAGCATGACGGCCACAAAGTGCCCGTGACATTATTTACTAAAAATGGCGGCATGTGGCTTGAAGCGATTGCGGCAACAGGCTGCGATGGCGTTGGTTTAGACTGGACAATTGACATTGATGTAGCGCGAGCGCGCATTGGCGATAAGGTTGCGCTACAAGGCAATATGGACCCGTCTATGCTGTACGCTCAACCGCAGCGTATTGAAAGCGAAGTGGCAACTATCTTAGCCAAATACGGACATGGTAGTGGGCATGTGTTTAACCTGGGCCATGGGATCCACCTAGATGTTCCGCCAAAAAATGCCAAGGTATTTGTGGATGCTGTGCATCGGTTAAGTGGCCAATATCACACCAAATGATAACATTATCCGCGCGATCAAGCGTCGCGCGGCATTCCTTTTTGCACCGATCTGACTAATCGCACTGTTTTACGCGATTCCCTCTGGAGCCGCTGTTGATGTTGCTGCAAGGCCCAGTGAATGTGTTCGTCGACGTTAGCATCTACGCGTCCCAGCCCTTTGTTTAAAGCGTCGACCATGTCAGGGGTATAGGCCATATTACCCATCGCAATAGCCAGATTGCGTTGCCAGCGTGCGTAGCCAATTCGGCGTATGGGAGAACCTTCGGTCGCCGCAAGAAAGGTTTCCTCGCTCCATTCGAACAATGTGATTAGGGGTTGTCCAAACAACTGGCTGCGCGGCGAAAAGTCGGTTTCCTCGGTGATTGGCGCCGCTTTATTATAAGGACACGCCAGTTGGCAGTCGTCGCAGCCATAGATACGGTTACCCATCAGAGGCCGAAGCGCTTCATCAATTTTGCCTTCATGCTCAATCGTAAGATAAGAAACACAGCGTCGCGCATCAACAACATAAGGCTTAACAATAGCGTTGGTGGGGCACAGTGTTATACACGCATTGCAGGTACCACAAGAAGGCTCCACAGGCGTGTCTGTGGGCAGTGGTAAATTGATCAACAATTCACCGAGAAAAAACCACGAACCAGCCTCCTTGTTTAATGTGAGTGAGTGCTTACCTGTCCAACCGATACCTGCTTTTTCGGCCAACGCGTGCTCAAGTACCGGGGCAGAGTCGACAAATGGACGAAACTCAGCCGTACTCAGCTCGGCTTTAATTTTGTCACCCAGTTGCTTGAGTTTTTTGCGCACCAACTTGTGATAATCACGGCCAAGGGCATAGCGGCTGATATAGCCAATACGTGGATCCGCCAGGTGCTTTGCAAAGGAGGCGTTGGGCGGTAGGTAATCTAATCGCACACTGATGGCGCGCAACGTTCCGGGTAACAGCTCATCCGGCCGAGCGCGCTTCATGCCATGCTGGGCCATATAGCTCATTGTGCCGTGGTAACCCGCATCCAACCAGTTTTGCAGAAACGTTTCGTGGCGTTTCAAGTCAACATCGCAAATACCGACTTGCTGAAAACCTAGCGACTTCCCCCAAGCCTTGATATTGTTTGCTAACTGATTTAAATCAACCGAATCGATGGTGGTCATAGCATAATGTTAGATTCCGAATTAGCGCAAAGTTTAGCACATAAACTGTTTCGAGCAGATCAGGTTCGCGACAATGAAAAAGCGGCGGCAGAACAGTCAGGTAACGATATGTTCACCCTGATGGAACGCGCAGGAAAAGCAGTTTTTGAGCATGGCCGAAACCACTTTCCAAACACCGAACGCTATCTTATTTTGGTGGGGCATGGCAACAATGCTGGCGATGGTTACATTGCGGCGGTGGAAGCAAAACGTGCTGGCAAACAGGTTGCGGTATGTGCTGTCGAGCCCGACAGAGCGTTGTCAGGCGACAGCCAGCGCGCTCAGCAGCTTTGGTTTGATGCTGGCGGTCAGGTAGATGCATTCAGCACAGAAGCGCTGTCGCGCAGCGACGTGGTGATCGACGCTCTATTGGGAACGGGTACCAACAGCTCGATCAGACCCGAGTACGCAACCATAATTGATGCCGTGAACGCCAGCGATAGACCTGTGATCAGCATTGATGTTCCCTCTGGCCTCGAAGCGAATACGGGCCAGTCAATGGGACGGTGCATTCAAGCAGATTTAACAGTGACCTTCGTCGGCATAAAAGCCGGCTTGAGCACGGGTGCCGGTAAACAGTCCTGTGGCCGGTTAGTGTTTGAAGATCTCGGTATCGGCAAAGCGTTCATGGCGTTAGCGCGGGCGAGCGCCACGGTCATTGAATTGGAACATTTTGCGCAAATGGCACCACGTGAAGTGAATAGCCACAAAGGCACCTACGGTCGCCTATTATGCATCGGCGGTAATAAAGGCACGGCAGGCGCGATCCGCCTTTCCAGTGAGGCCGCTTTGCGCAGTGGTGCGGGCTTGGTCAAAGTTTATGCACATGAAGATTCCAAGATTCAAATTAACGCAGGTCGCCCTGAATTAATGGTTGTCACAGACAATCTGGATGCGGCGCTTGAATGGGCAACCTGTGTCGTTATCGGACCCGGGTTAGGTCAAGATGACTGGAGTCACAATGCGTTTGAGAAAACGTTGAACTATTGCCAGTCGCACAAAAAACCGATGGTCATTGATGCTGATGCGTTGAATATTCTGTCGCGTCACTCCGGCGCGTTTAATGTTGACCAGTGTGTCATCACGCCGCACTCTGGTGAAGCGGCGAGGCTGTTAAGTGACAATGTAGAGGCTGTTGAAGCCGATCGTTTTAATGCCGCCAGACTGCTTGCTCAGCGTTACCATGCTATTTGTGTGTTGAAAGGAGCCGGGACCATTGTCGATACCGAAAAGTATGCCTGGGTGTGCAAACATGGTAACCCCGGCATGGCAACGGCGGGGATGGGTGATGTACTCAGTGGTGTATTAGGCGCTCTATTAGCACAGGGGTTGCGCGCTGATGTCGCGACAAAATATGGTGTCACTGTGCATGCGAGAGCAGGCGATATTCTTGCACAAGATTACGGCCAACGAGGGCTGCTTGCCAGTGACTTATTTGATACGCTACGCGCCTTAATCAATCACCGGTTAACATAGCGGATTATGGCAACGCAGAATGTATCACAATCCATATCGCTGGATGTTGCCGATGAACAGGGTACGGCTGCGCTAGCCAATTTGTTAGGCAACACCCTCTTACATCACGATTTAATGCCGATGGTTATCTATTTGCAAGGTGATTTAGGTGCGGGCAAAACCACGTTCAGTCGAACTTTTATCCGCGCTTTTGGTCACACGGGTAACGTAAAGAGTCCTACTTATACCTTGGTTGAGCCCTATGAACTGAGTGCTGCCAACCTATACCATTTCGACCTGTATCGTCTTGCCGATCCAGAAGAACTGGAATTTATGGGTATTCGGGACTACACCATCGGCAAATCCATCTGTTTGTTTGAATGGCCAGATAAAGGTGGGCACTACTTGGCAGCACCTGACTTAATCATTAGAATTGAGCATGGCGAAGATGAAAATGCCAGACGCATTGAGCTCGTGGCGCATTCGTCTCAGGGGCAGGCAATACTGACCTTAGGCGGTTTCAATTTACGCGAACAAAGATAGAACCAACGACACATATGACTTTGACACGTTTTGGCTTATCCCTGCTTTTATTGATAGGCGCGCTACTACCCGCTTATGCCAATGATATCGAAAGCGTGCGCGTGTGGCCTTCGCCAAACAACACGCGCATCGTGTTTGACTTAGGCAGCCAACCGGATTATTCGTATTTCACGCTGAAAAACCCCGATCGTGTCGTCATTGATTTTGCTGAAACGTCGCTGAGCGTTGATTTAGGCAGAGTTGACAATACCAACGCCTTTCTCAAACGCATCCGCACCAGTACACCCAAAAACAAGCGCGCCACACGAGTTGTGCTGGATCTGTCTCGTAGCGTTACGCCAGAACTCTTTGCCATGCCGCCGACGAAGCCTTATGGCCATCGCTTAGTGGTGGATTTACCTTATTCGCCGATGCAGGCACCTCAGGTTGTGGTCAAAAGTAGTGAACAAAGTGATCGTGATCGAGACATTATTATCGCCATTGATGCTGGGCATGGCGGCGAAGATCCTGGTTCTGTTGGCCCCACCGGTACATTCGAAAAAAATATCGTGCTGAGCATTGCAAAAAAACTACAGGCGATGGTGGACAATGAGCCGGGGATGCGTGCGGTGATGACCCGTACGGGCGACTATTACATCGCACCTAATCGACGGCCAGAGCTGGCGCGTCAGCATAAAGCTGATCTTCTGGTTTCAATTCACGCCGATGCCTTTACAACACCACAGCCACGCGGTGGTTCTGTGTGGGTGCTGTCAACAGGCCGTGCAGATTCTGAGTTGGGGCGTTGGATGGAGCGGACAGAACGCCATTCTGAATTATTAGGTGGGGCCGCAGAGGTGATCAACGACGCGGTAAGTGAACGCTATTTAGCCGAAACCATTTTGGGTTTGTCGATGGATCACTCGATGGCAACGAGTCATGATTTGAGTCAAAAAGTCATCTCGGAAATGCGCAAAATAACTAAAATGCATAAGACCAGGCCACAAGCAGCGAGTCTGGCGGTATTGACGTCGCCGGATATTCCGTCCATTTTGGTTGAGGTTGGTTTTATTTCGAATCCGCAGGAAGAAAAAAATCTCAATTGGGCAGAGCATAGAGAACGTTTGGCAACCTCCATGTTTAATGCCACCAAACGTTACTTCAAAGCTGTGCCGCCTGACGGCACATTGTGGGCGTCATTGAAAAATTCGACACGCACTCACAAAGTCCGCAGCGGGGAGTCGTTATCGGTGCTCGCGCAGCGCTATAACGTTAATGTGAGTAGTCTCAAGCAAGCCAATAATCTCACCTCAGATGTCGTACGTATTGGCCAAGTGCTGACGATCCCATGATCCAACTGTTGCCACCGCAATTGGCAAACCAAATTGCTGCGGGAGAAGTTGTCGAACGCCCAGCTTCAGTGGTGAAAGAACTGGTTGAGAATTGTATTGATGCCGGTGCTACTAAGATTGAAATAGATATCACGCAAGGCGGACATAAACAGATCCTGATTCGTGACAATGGCAGTGGCATTGCTAAAGCACAATTAACGTTAGCTTTGAGCCGACATGCAACCAGTAAGATAACCTGTCTAGACGATTTAGAAGCTATCTCCAGTATGGGCTTTCGCGGCGAAGCGCTTGCCAGTATCAGTGCGGTGAGCCGGCTTACATTAACGTCGAAAACCGCCGACCAAAGCGAAGCATGGCAAGCCTGTGCGCAAGGTATGGATATGGCGGTAGATATTGTACCCGCTGCTCACCCGAATGGCACCACAATTGACGTGCAGGATTTGTTTTTTAATACGCCCGCCAGACGGCGGTTTTTGCGCACTGAAAAAACTGAGTTTGGTCATATCGAAGCGGTCTTTAAACGTATCGCGATGGCGCATCCGAAGATTGAGTTTTTACTTCGTCACAATGGCAAACGAGTCAAACATTGCCGCGTAACAGAAAATCCAATCCTGCGTATCGGCGCACTGCATAGCGCATTGCACGAAGACATGCTATGGCCGCTTGACGTTGAGAGTAACGGCGTCTCGCTGACCGGTCTTATACTCGACCCCAGTGTGAACTTGAGTGCGACCACGCTACATTATAGCTTTGTGAATCAACGCCCTATGCGCGATAAGTTGATCACTCACGCGATTCGACAGGCCTACGAATTAAGTGGCTGCGACCCTGAAAATATCGGTTTCGTATTGTTTGTGAATGTAGACCCACACGCGGTCGATGTGAATGTTCATCCAGCAAAGCATGAAGTTCGGTTTCATGATGCCCGGCAGGTTCATGACTTCATCAGTAGCGCATTTCGCAAGGTATTGCTCGCGAACATTCCGCATGGCAACGGTGATGATTCGGTACTGCACGTTAACGAAATAATGGCCGCTGCCGCAAACCCCAGTCATGACTATATTCAACCACCACGCGCACAGCAGGGCATACTTCGCAATGCAGGTTCAGGTCAGGTTTCACGAACCGAAGGATATTCAAACTCAAGACCACCTCTGCAGAAAACCAGCACTACGCCATGGGCGGGCACAGAACCTACAATAACCGATCACGCCGCTTTTCTAGCGTTGGATGCAGATACTTGTTTAATGCGTACCGACGATTGTGCGCTGTGGTTTATCAGGTGGTCTGAATGTCTTAAAGCGCGGCTTCAATCCGAGCTCAGCGCTGCCACGCGCGCTCAGCCTTTGCTTATCCCCGTGGCGATACCCGTTTGCAAAGCCTGGTCAGAAGCAAAACGACAAACGCTGGAAAAGCTGCATATTGTGGTGGAGCAAATCGCAAGTAAACTGATACTAAAGCAGGTTCCTTCGGGTTGGCGCGCCATGCCATGGTCGAATGCGTTTAGCGTGCTTATCGACACCACTGACGAGATCAGTGCCGATACTGTGATCGCACGCTTGTGTGAATTTATGCAAAGCGAAAGTCCGTTTCAATCGCAACAGACCATGCAATGGTTTTTGCAGTTGGATAAACACGCTCAAAACTCTGTTTTGTCGCAAAGTGCAAAGCGTATTGATATAACGCAGCTAGAACACATGGTTAGCGCATGAGTCAGGCACGCACAACTCCGCCTATCATTAATTTGATGGGCCCAACGGCATCAGGAAAAACAGCGCTCGCATTAGCTGTTGCAGAGCAACTCGAGGGAGAGATAATTAGTGTTGATTCTGCACTCATCTACCGGGATATGGATATCGGGACTGCCAAGCCTACGGCGCAAGAGCTTGAACGTGTTAAGCATTGGTTAGTGGATATTGTTGATCCTGCACAGCCTTATTCCGCAGCGGATTTTTGTCGTGACGCATTGGCGGCAGTAGAGGATATCCGGCGGCGTGGTAAAGTGCCGTTGTTGGTCGGTGGCACGATGATGTACTACAACGCGCTAATGGCGGGCATGTCGCAAGTGCCTGAGTCAGATCCGCGTGTTCGAACTGAGGTTCATGAAGAGGCAGCAATCAAGGGATGGCAGGCACTTCACAATGAACTGGCCAACGTTGACCCTGTCATTGCGGCGCGTGTTCACCCGAATGATCCTCAGCGTATCGGGCGTGCATTGGAAGTGTATCGAATGACCGGTAAACCCTTAAGTGAGTGGCAGCAACAGAAAACCCCCGGACTGGCTGACATCACCGGGGCACACATTCATCAATTTGCGATCGCGCCTGACGATCGAAAAGTATTGCATCAACGTATTCATCAACGTTATCTTGAAATGCTGTCTGGTGGCCTCATTAATGAAGTCGAGAATTTGCGCCAGCGGAAAGATTTGCACCTTAATCTACCGTCAATGCGCTGTGTCGGTTATCGTCAGGTATGGCAGCATTTAGATGGTGATTATGATTACCCCACAATGGTCGATAAAGGGGTTGCGGCAACCCGTCAACTCGCGAAACGCCAGTTTACGTGGTTGAGAAACTGGACTGACGTGCAGTGGCTAGATACTTTCGCTGTTGATAATGAAGCGAAAATTGTTGAATCGGTTACTATTTAACCAGTGTACTTTGCTATACAATCAGATAGTGGGTGGTGTATCCTCCACCTATAACAATGATAATAATTAAGGAATGGAAATGGCTAAAGGGCAGTCACTACAAGACCCATTTTTGAATGCGCTAAGAAAAGAGCGAATTCCAGTGTCAATTTACTTGGTCAATGGCATCAAGTTGCAGGGTCAAGTTGAATCTTTTGACCAGTTCGTGATTTTACTTAAAAACACGGTAAGTCAGATGGTTTATAAGCACGCTATTTCAACGGTCGTTCCGTCAAGAGCAATTCAAATGCCTACTCAAGGCGATGAAGCGGGCGCGGCGGATTAATCAACTAGCAGGAGTTTTATTTGTTTGAGCGTTACGCCTCGGGCGAACGTGCCGTGTTAGTGCACGTTGATTTTAGTGATGAGACAAACAAAGAAGCCCTTTCTGAACTGCAAATGTTGGTATCCTCCGCAGGCGTAGAGGCGGTGGAAGTCGTCACGACATCTCGCTCTGCGCCCAGTGCCAAGCTCTTTATTGGTAGTGGTAAAGTGGATGAAATAGCCGCTGTCGTTAACGCGGTAGATGCCAACGTAGTGATTTTTAATCACGCGTTGTCTCCCTCTCAAGAGCGTAACTTAGAAAAAATAGTGAAATGTAGGGTAATCGATCGTACCGGACTCATTTTGGATATTTTCGCGCAACGTGCCCGAACGCACGAAGGTAAGTTGCAAGTAGAGCTTGCGCAATTACGCCATATTTCAACGCGCCTCATTCGCGGCTGGACTCACCTTGAGCGTCAAAAGGGGGGCATTGGTTTGCGCGGCCCCGGCGAAACGCAGTTAGAAACCGACAGGCGTTTATTGCGTGGCCGTATTAAGGCCATTTTGCGGCGGCTTGATAAAGTCCGCAAGCAACGCGAGCAAGGGCGTCGTTCGCGCAAGCGCGCCGAAATTCCTACGGTGTCGCTGGTCGGTTATACTAATGCGGGTAAGTCGACCTTATTCAACACACTGACAGATGCTGGGGTTTATGCGGCTGATCAGTTGTTCGCAACATTGGACCCCACGCTGCGCAAATTAGAACTGCAGGATGTTGGGCCGATTATTTTGGCTGACACAGTGGGGTTTATTCGACATCTTCCCCACGACCTGGTGGCGGCTTTTAAAGCCACCCTGCAAGAAACTCAGGAAGCCGATCTACTCTTACATGTGGTGGATTATGCCGATGACCAATATCGAGAAAACACCGATCAGGTCAATGAAGTCTTAGCGGAAATTGAGGCAGATGACGTTCCCCAATTGACGGTGTGCAACAAAATTGATCGCCTGGAGGGCATGACGGCACGGATTGACAGGGATGAAAACGAACAGCCCATTCGCGTTTGGGTATCAGCTCAGCAAGGCATAGGCATTGATTTATTACAACAAGCCCTCATTGAACGATTATCAAAAACAATTGTTCAGCGCAGGCTTAAAATACCCCCTAAAGCAAGCCATCTTCGTGGCGTGCTTTTTGGGCTGAATTGCATTGCTGCTCAAACCTACGATGAAGACGGTGACTGGGTCGTCGACGTGCGCATGCCAAGTGCAGATTGGCAGCGGTTGTTAAAACGGGAAAACGGCGAACTGGAAGGCTTAGTCGTCGAACACTAATGCGTTTATTCGCGTTAGAATGCAAACTGAATTGTCAGCAATGACGTACTATTTCAAAATCGAAGTGTATGGAGAGTATTTATGGCCTGGAATGAACCGGGTGGGAATAACAATGACCCTTGGAAGAACAAAGGGGGGCGCGATCAAGGACCACCTGACCTAGACGACGTGTTCAAAAATTTGTTCGGCAAGTTCACAAAGAGCGGTGGTAACGGCGGCGGTTCAGGCTCAGGCAAGAGCTTGGGGGGTATCGGCGCAGGTATTATCGTTGGCTTATTGGTTGTTATTTGGTTTATCAGTGGGTTTTACACCATCCGCGAAGCAGAACGTGGCGTTGTTTTGCGTTTTGGTGAATATGTGTCTCAAGTGGAACCCGGTTTACGTTGGAAACCAACCTTTATTGATACCGTGATCCCGGTCGATATCCAGTCAATCCGTGATCAGTCTTCTTCCGGCTCCATGCTGACTGAAGACGAAAACGTGGTGCGAGTACAAATGGAAATGCAGTACCGCGTGGTCGATCCTTACCGCTGGACATTTGCGGTTATTGAACCTGAAATGAGCTTAAGTCAGGCGCTTGATAGTGCCATCCGCTACGTTGTTGGCCACTCACGCATGGATGATGTTCTCACCGATGGCCGTGAGTTAACGCGACAACGTGTTTGGGAAGAGCTGCAAGGTATACTTGAACCGTATAACATGGGCGTGCAAATTATCGACATGAACTTCAAGGATGCCCGCCCACCGGAAGAGGTTAAAGACGCGTTTGATGATGCGATTGCCGCTCAAGAGGATGAGCAGCGTTTTATCCGCGAAGCCGAAGCGTATGCCCGTGAAATTGAGCCGCGCGCACGGGGTCAGGTCAATCGAATGAACGAGGAAGCTCAGGCCTACAAAGAGCGTGTGATTTTGCAAGCTCAAGGTGAAGTTGCTCGGTTTGAAGAGTTATTACCACAGTATGAAGCTGCACCTCAAGTGACGCGCCAGCGCATTTATTTAGAAACCATGGAGCAGGTGTTTAGTAACACCACCAAAATCATGATCGACAACCCCGGTGGCGGTAACATGATGTACTTGCCTCTGGATAAAATTTTAGAGCGTCAGAACAGCCAGCAGAACAATGGTGTCTCGCGTAATGCGTTGGATGACTTGCGTAATGCAGCAACGCCTGATCAACCCGTGAATATGCCGCCTCTTCGTAGCACATCGCGCAACGACAGTTCACGTTCGGGGAGAAACTAAGATGAAAAATTTCAGTATTGTAGTCGTGCTCGCCTTGGTTGTGCTGGGGTTGAGCTCGCTGTTTGTTGTGAAAGAGGGTAACCGCGCTATCGTCATACAGTTCGGGAAAATTCAAAAAGACAGCGACTCAGGCAAAACCAAAGTGTTTGATCCTGGTTTGCACTTTAAGATCCCTTTCATCGATACCGTGCGACCACTGGATGCGCGTATTCAAACGTTGGACGACGGCGCAGACCGGTTCGTGACGTCCGAGAAGAAAGATTTGATCGTCGATTCCTATGTGAAATGGCGTATCGAGGATTTTGAGCGTTACTATTTGTCTACGGGTGGCAATAAACTCCAAGCCGAAGCACTACTAAAACAAAAAGTGAACAACGGTTTACGCACGGAGTTTGGTGCGCGCACCATCGCTCAAATTGTGTCAGGCGAACGCTCTGCGTTAATGGATCAGGCGATGGAGCAGGCTTCAACCAGTTCAGACGAATTGGGTATCGAAATCGTTGATGTACGCGTTAAGCAAATCAACTTACCAACGGAAGTCAGTACGTCAATCTTCCAGCGTATGCGTGCTGAACGTGCCGGTGTTGCTCGCGAACATCGCTCAGAAGGGCAAGAGCAGGCAGAGGTATTGCGTGCAGATATTGATGCAAAAGTAGAGGTTATGTTAGCTGATGCTGAACGTAACGCGCGCCAGCTAAAAGGTGAAGGGGATGCGGTCGCGGCAAATATTTATGCCAGTACCTATTCGAAGAACCCTGAGTTCTACAGCTTCCTGCGTAGTATGGATGCATATCGCACAAGCTTTAATAGCAAACAAGATGTTTTGGTGGTAGAACCCACCAGTGACTTCTTCCGCTATTTAAACGCCCAAGGCGGTAATCCAGCGACAAACTAACATTGTGCTTTTGAATACATAACCCCTGATGCTGCAACAAGGCACAGGGGTTTTTTTATGTCGAGTTGTCCCTTGCGCGCGTATGTGATCGTTTAGTTAATGCATTACAGTGCATTTCTAAACAACTACCCTTAAAAGGAGCAATACATGAATGACTTTATACTGTTGTATCTGGGAGGCGACCCAGACTGGGCAGAGAACTCTTCCGCAGATGAGATGCAAGCGGCCATGGGCGAATGGGAAGCTTGGATGAATAAGCTCAGTGAGCAGGGCAAGCTTGTATCAGGTGGAGATCCGTTGCATTACGCTGGCAAGCGTGTCACTGCAGATGGCGTCACCACTGACATTGCCGCATCTGAATTGAAAGAACTCGTCAGCGGTTATTCCATTATTAAGGCTGCCACACTGGACGAGGCGGTAGACATTGCGAAAACGTGCCCGATCATGAATTACCCTGACATTGTTGTAGAGGTGCGTGAAGTACTAAAAATGGACTGATTGCGGGCTTATCTGACGCATCAGTGTTCGAAAATCAACTTCAGCTAAACCTGCTTGCTTTGCTTTCATTGCGTTGCTGTGAGCAGGTTGAGGTTGCCCCATTTTCCAGTGAACATAGGCTTTGGTAGCGAAGCGCTGTGCCACACTCGCGTTGTCTTGGCTCACCGATTCTGAGTTGAGTAGCTGCAGTGCGTGTTCAGCGTTACCTACCTCCACCAGCGCGACGGCGGCACTCAGTGTGTTTAACGCTGTAGGACTAAGCTTCAACAAGGCGAGGTAATGTTGGCTGATTGTTTGCCAATGCGTGTGAGAAAACGTGGCTGCACGACAGTGTTCAAAAGCGATAAGCGCCTCCAGAAGGTAACAGGAGGGTTGACCGTCAGCATCGTTCAATGCGAGCTGTAGTAAAGCAAAACCTGATGAAAGATGCTCAGGCAACCAGGCCGCCCTATTTTGCTCACCAAGTGTGAGGGGCATGCCAGCGTGGTCAAATCGACTGGGTAAACGCGCGTAATGAAAATGCATTAGTGCTGTCAACGCCATAGACTCCGCATTGCGGAAACGAGGTTCAGCGATAATGAGGCGCATAAACCCAAGCGCGGAGAGGCACAAATCTGCTCGGCCGTTGGGCTTTGGGTTGTGCGCACTGATACCTTCATTAAACAACAAGTAAAGTGTTCGGTGTACCCTTTCCAGTGCGTTGCCTAAATCACTCTCAGCCGGAATATCAAAGCGCACACTGCGCAGTCGATGGGTGGCTCTGCTCAGTCGTTTTTTAATCGTCTCTGGCCTACACAACAGTGCTCGACCAATAGCGTCGACAGACATACCACACAGCGCCTTCAGCGCTAAGGGGAGTCGTTGTGCATCGGGTAACTCCGAGCTGCTGATCCAAAACAATAAGCGTAGTTGGTCATCTTCTAACATCGATGGCGAAAATGCAGCATTCAGAGCGTGAGATCGCGCCAATTCTTCCGACCCATCATCAATGAGGCAACCCTGTAGAAGACGCCTCTGATTACTACTTTGTCTGAGGTAATCTATTGCGGCCCGTTTGGCAGTTAACATCAGCCATGCAGACGGTGACGTCGGCAAGCCTTTCTTTGTCCAGTGTATCAGGGCGCGATTAAACGTTTCGTGGACTAAATCCTCAGCGACATTCATATTAGCAGGGCCTAATACACGTAAAAGTGTTGCGATGAGTTTAGTCGCGTCTCGATTGTATAACGTGCTTACAGTGTCGTTTAGGCTAGGCATTGGTAGCCCTCAACACGCTCTCACCGTTGCGGGACATAGCCTAGCCCATCAGGCCCATCACCTGTTGGTAAGGTGAACAGGATTTTCGCTGAACGAATGTCGATAACTGCCACTTTATTGGCGTCGTAAAGCGATAAAAATAGTATGTCTCCGTTTGGGTGAAAGGTGACCCCTTTAGGCGCTGATCCGTCCGGCAACACCATGCGATGCAGTCGCTCAAAGCCATCAACGTTGATGATGTCTAACGTATTTTGGCGTAAGTCAGGCACAACGACGACGGTTTCGTCCGGTGAGTAAAGAATGCGATACGGCCAAAGGTAATCCTTCCATTGCTTTACCAATGCTTCACTGTGAACATTGTATACGCTAAGCCACCCATCTTTATTGCTGCCCACCCATAGTGTCGAATTTCGAGCATCCACGGTAATCGCTTCAGGTGTCGTTGGCATGGCCAGTTTGTGACTCAATTTTTCGTCACCGACATTCAATACAGAAACGCTGTTTGAGGACATATTGGTGGTGTAAATAACATCGCCTGATGCCGGAAGTGCGACCATGTGTGAGCCCTGTGCCTGAGTGGGTAACACTTTCGCGATTTCACCGGTTTGCACGTTCACAATCACAGCCGTGTCAGAGCCCTCAGAAGACACCGCGACGTGCTCCTGATCAGGCATAAACAACACACCATGGGGCCGGGGATATTTAGCGAGTGAAATCGTGCGCTCAACGTTTAATGCTGCAATATCATAAACGGTCAAACTGTTCCCGCCTACATAGTCTGTTACGACGGCCCGCTGTGAATCGCTATCAATAGCCAGTTCATGCGGGCCTTTCCCCGTGGGCAAGGTTGCAATGATTGAGCGCAGACCAACATCAATAACGCTGACATTGTCACCCCGTTTATTGACCACCCAAATTTGCCCATCCAGCGGAATGCTTTTATCGCTAGCCATGGCGAAATGATTGCCAAGCAGTGCAAAGCACATGAAGGCGGCGCGGACGTACTGTTTCATCGGTCTACCCAAGCGGTTTACATTGCGATGAATTGTACTCACAAAATGGTTTCAGAGTCATCCAGTTGATTAAACATTCGCCACTCAGAAATCAAGTCAGTTTGGGCACGGTGACCTAGCCTTTGAAAAGCTGCACAAATCAGTGCAAATTAGGTAGTATAACCTGCAAATAAGAGATAAAAATGTGCCAGCCGCTTTATCGGTTTACAGAGCGCATCTCAACGACAGAGGAATTCGTTTGGCTTCTAAGGACGCAACGCGCCAGTCTGGCTCGACTGAAAAAAATGGCTGGTTTAATCGCTTTCTCGCTACCGTAGAGTGGCTGGGAAATTTACTTCCTCATCCGATAACGCTGTTTGCCATGTTGGCAATCTTTATCGTGTTGCTCAGTGGGTTGCTCGGATATTTTGACTATGGTGTGCTGGACCCACGGCCTCTAGGGGCTGCAGGACGCGATCCCGACGGTGTTATTGAAGTCATCTCGCTGATGAATGCCGAGGGCTTGCAGCGGATTGTTACGCAGCTGGTCACCAACTTCACCGGTTTCGCACCGCTGGGGACGGTGCTAGTTGCGCTGCTCGGCGTTTCTGTTGCAGAGCACTCAGGGTTATTATCAACGGCGATGCGCGCACTAGTAATGAATGCATCTAAACGTGCGGTCACGGTGACCATTGTGTTTGCTGGCATCATTTCCAATACTGCGTCTGAATTAGGCTACGTCGTTCTGATCCCGCTCGCGGCGATGATATTTCATTCCCTCGGGCGACACCCGCTGGCTGGCCTGGCCGCGGCCTTTGCCGGTGTCAGCGGCGGATACAGCGCCAACTTACTGTTAGGAACCGTTGACCCGCTGCTCTCCGGGATCACCGAAGCCGCTTCGCATATGCTCGATCCAGACTATGTGGTTGGCCCGGAAGTGAACTGGTACTTTATGGTGATCAGTACCTTCGCAGTCGCGTTTATGGGGGCGTTTGTGACTGAAAAAATCGTTGAGCCACGGCTGGGCAAGTACGACCCATCAGAAGCGTCTATCGAATTGGGTGAACAAAAGATGGAAGCGCCCACGGATCAGGAACGTAAAGCAATGCGCTGGGCAGGGCTCTCATTTGTGCTGGTATGCGCAGTGTTAGCACTGACTATCGTGCCGGAGAATGGCATTTTACGTCACCCAGAAACGGGTGAAGTTGCGGGCTCTCCGTTTCTTAAAGGTATCGTCGCATTTATCTTTATTACCTTTGCTATTCCTGGCTTTGTGTACGGGCGTGTTGCGGGCACCATGCGCAATGACCGCGATATTATCGATGCGATGGCAAAAAGTATGGGGTCAATGGGCCTATATATCACACTGGTATTTTTTGCCGCGCAATTTGTCGCCTTCTTTAAATGGACGAATTTGGGCACGGTGCTGGCCGTCAAAGGGGCAACTCTATTACAGACCCTAGGCCTCGACGGACCGGAAGTCTTTATTTTGTTCATCATTATGTGCGGTATTGTCAACCTGTCGCTTGGCAGTGCGTCTGCGCAGTGGGCTGTCACCGCACCGATATTTGTGCCAATGCTGATGCTGATTGGCTTTGCACCAGAAGTGATCCAGGCGGCTTATCGGATCGGTGATTCAGTCACTAACGTTATTTCACCAATGATGAGCTATTTCGGATTAATACTCGCCATTGCAGCACGGTATAAGAAAGATCTGGGCATGGGCACCCTCATCGCGACTATGCTGCCCTACTCCATGGTGTTTATTGTGGGTTGGACTATTCTGTTTTACACATGGGTGTTTTTATTCGGCATGCCGGTTGGGCCTGGCGCAGCGACGTATTACAACCCCTAGGGTTAGCGGTCTAAATGAGGGTCAAATACGTACACTGTGTTTGATCCTTTTTTCATACAAGAAGCGTTGGTCATAATGAAGTTTATTAGCAATATTGAGTTTACCCACAGCCAGGCCGATAAAATCGGTGTGCTTATCACCAATTTAGGCACGCCAACTGCGCCAACCAAACAGGCGCTGAAGCCGTATTTGAAGGAGTTTTTATCCGACCCTCGCGTGGTTGAAGTGCCTCGCGTACTGTGGTGGCTTATTCTCAACGGCGTGATTCTGAACATTCGGCCAAAGCGTTCCGCACATGCATACTCAACCGTTTGGTCTGAACAGGGCTCGCCTTTACTGGTACACACCAAAAACCAAGCGATGGCATTGGATAAACGTTGTAAGGAAGCCTGGGGTGATGACGTGATCGTTGAATTTGCGATGCGTTATGGTCAACCGTCTGTGGCAAGCACTATCGAGAGAATGCAGCAGCGAGGGGTACGTAAATTACTCGTGCTGCCACTCTATCCGCAATATTGTGCGTCTACGACGGGTTCAACTTTTGACGCCGTGAGCCAGTATTTTCAAACTGCTCGCTGGCTGCCTGATTTTCGTTTTATCAGCCACTATCACGATCACGCTCCCTTTATTGTTGCCGTTGCGAGTAAAATTAAACGACACTGGGATACCCACGGAAGAGCAGACAAACTGATTTTTTCTTATCACGGCATACCCAAGCGTTACCTCCTGAAGGGCGACCCTTACCATTGTGAATGTCATAAGACATCGCGATTGTTAGCCGAGGAGTTAGGGTTAGAAAAGGACCAATATTTAACCACATTCCAATCCCGATTTGGCCGTGAAGAATGGCTTAAGCCTTATACTGATCATACCTTGAAAGCCCTACCGGAAAAGGGCGTTAAATCGGTACAAATTGTATGTCCGGGCTTTTCTGCTGACTGCCTGGAAACCATCGAAGAAATTGGTATTGAAAACCGAGATTACTTTCTGCAAGCAGGTGGCGAACGTTATGAATACATTGAAGCGATGAACAGTGATGATGAGCATATCGACATGCTATTCGGCTTGGTAAAACAAAATCTTGCCCACTGGCACGTCGCCAGTGGCACTGATAATATGCAGTATACACAGCGACAAGCACTCGCTAAATCCCTCGGTGCGGAGAACTGACATGGCGCGTAAACCCGTTGTTTTTGACCAAGACAAGCATGGCGCCATCGCGCCACAAGAACTGCGCAAAGCGCAAGATGTGGCTAATTTGCTTGATACCGCAATACGTATTCCCGTCGTTGGTATTCCTGTCGGGCTGGACTTTTTAGTAGGTTTGATACCCGGCGTGGGCGACGCTGCCATGTTAGTTGCGGCGTTGCGCATTGTTTACTTGGGTAAAAAGATGGGCGCGCCTGAAGCCTTGCAAAGTAAAATGCTGCGCAATGTTCTGCTCGATTTTGGCTTGGGTTTCATCCCCGTAGTGGGTGATATTGCTGACCTTTTCTACAAAGCCAACCGTAAAAACGTGCGATTACTCGAACGCTGGTGGATTGAAAACAACAAGGCTGAAGTTGACAGTCAAACCGCCGACAAACTCGCGGAGTGGGAAGAAAAAATGAAGTCACTTGAGGATGACGAAAAACGATAGCCACTTTGTTTCATGGCGTCATTCTGCCGCTACTTTACTAGCCGTTAGCAGCTTTTGGAAAGAATCATGGATGTTGTAGATATAAAAACATTTGTTCCTAGTAAGGATTACGAAATCTCAAAGTCTTTCTACACAGAAATAGGATTCAAAGCAGAATATGTCACCGACGAGCTAACGCTTTTTGAAAACGGAGACTGCCTTTTCTTTTTACAGCGCTTCTACAATAGAGTTTTGGCCAAAAATTTTATGTTGCAAATCTGTGTTACAGACATTTACGATGCATATGAGTTATGTTCTAAGTCGGAACACAAAACCCAAATTACGCCAGTAAAACAAGAGTCGTGGGGTAAGGTATTTTACTTATGGGGGCCAGTAGGTGAACTGTTGCATATTACACAGTTGGGCAGCTAACGCGACGCTAAAAACGCTTCGCTCTGTCAATGCCCGTCAGTTTAGCGTTGAAGCACTCGAAGGTCTGTCATGTCGTTCTACAACGTTAAAATTTTAAATCAGGCGGCCAAAACATCATTTGTGCATATTGTTTGGTTATTTGCATTAATCGGAACACCAATCGTGTTTTTCAATCATGGTCTATCACTCAGCCAAAAAACGATTTTATTTTTTGGTTTGTTAGTGTTCTTTTGGCTTACCTATTTAGGGTTGTGTGTTGCAATCCATCAGTTCAAGTTAAGAGACAAAAACAATCAAACTGCCTATCTTAAAAAAAGCGACATAGAAAAGGGCAAAGATATTGGGTCATTGTTGGAAGGCTGGTAAGGTTTGCGTTTCCGCAAGGCCCTTGACACCTGTGCGGCCTATTAGCTTCGCCAGATGACAGAGAAAGTTAAGTGAATACCATAATCGTCGCAGATATTTTCGGTAAAACGTCTGCTCTTGAGGAATTAGCAAATGCGATTTGTAAGAAGCCTCGCATAGTAGACCCATACGATGGTCAAAAAATGGCATTCCAATCCGAAAACGATGCGTATCAGTTTTTTGCCTCGAATATTGGCCTTGAAAAATACACCAAAGACTTAAGTAAAGTGCTGACTAAATTGGCATTGGATGTAAATTTAGTTGGATTTAGTATCGGCGCATCCGTCATATGGAATCTCTCAGAAAGTCCTGCATCCTCATTTGTCAAAAATGCTACATGTTTTTATGGATCACAAATCAGAAATAACAGAAAAGTCTCACCAACGTTTCCAATAACGCTTATCTTTCCCGAAACAGAAGAACACTTTTCGGTATCAGAGTTAATCTCAGATTTATGCCACACGCGAAGGACCAAAATTAGACAGGTTCCGTATCGTCATGGCTTTATGAATAAGTTGTCGGCTAATTTTAATCCAAAAGGATACGAGAGTGAGCTTCAAACGCTAGCAACCCGTTCAAATCGCTGCGCTGAATCTCCTAGTTGTGACATCGTCAGGCATCGCCTCCAGTAAACGCACATAGAGTGTCTTGTAGTAAGATTTCATCGCTGCCTACAACCGTTCACGTCAATTGTCCCTCCATAGTCAGCGACCGTTGGTTGGTGTCTGTTAAGTACTCATGAGCAAAAGTTAGTTGTAATAACATTTTGACGCTATAATGTCTTAGTGTGATTATTTTAAGGGCTGACTCATGAGTAATTTATCGAAACGTTCAACCGTTTATTTCGAGCCTGCAATTCATAATGCGCTGAAACTACGAGCAGCATCATCGGATACATCAATATCAGAACTCATTGATGAGGCAGTGAGACTGCTCATGAAAGAAGATCAAGAGGACTTGGCTGCGGTAAGACAGAGAATAAACGAACCTGAAATTTCCTACGAAGATTTGCTAAACCGTTTGGAAGCTGATGGAAAAATATAAAGTTACTTTCAAGAAATCTGTAGAAAAAGATTTTAGGGCACTTCCCACCTCAGACATTAAAAAAATCCTCAGCAAAATCGACTCATTGGCTGAGAACCCGCGAAGGGACGGAGCAATCAAGTTAAGTGGGAACAACCTGTATCGCATCCGGCAGGGCCTGTATAGAATCATTTATGAAATTAGGGAACACGAGCTTGTAGTACAGGTTATAAAAGTTGGACATCGATCTGATGTTTATAAGCGCACCTGATAACTCAATAAACTCGCTCACGCCGTGCGCTGGACGCCTTACCGATTACGTTTCTGCTCGACATGAAGGCCTATCACTTCGCGTCAGTTGGTTCCTCTGCATAGCCCTCATATAACTCATTTTCTCCGGTGATGGTTTTTGCCTTCATTAGAAGTTATGAATGCAAAAAAATAAGTCGGCACGGCAAGCGTCGATTAAGTAATAGTGTTTATTTATAACGAAATAACCGCTAAACCTTGATTAACCTGCTAACGTTTATACAACTACTGTATAACAAACCCAGCAAGGAGAGTTGATGAAGGCCTCTGATTTATTTGTAAAAGCGCTTGAGGCAGAAGGCGTAGAGTACGTTTTTGGCATACCCGGCGAAGAAAATTTAGACTTACTTGAGTCACTTCGCCACTCGTCAATCAAATTGGTGTTAACTCGCCATGAACAAGGTGCAGGCTTTATGGCTGCCACCTACGGCAGATTGACCGGCAAAGTGGGCGTGTGTTTATCGACATTAGGGCCGGGCGCAACAAACTTAGTTACGCCGGCCGCCTATGCGCAACTGGGCGCGATGCCCATTCTTATGATCACCGGCCAAAAACCGATTAAAACCAGCAAGCAGGGCCGTTTTCAGGTGATTGACGTGGTTGACATGCTTCGCCCCATCACGAAATACACCACGCAGGTGGTCAGTGGCGACCGCATTCCCTCAGTCGTGCGTGAGGCATTTCGCTTGGCGTCTGAAGAGCGTCCCGGGGCTGTACACATTGAACTTCCAGAAGACATTGCCGCCGAAACAACATCAGTGCCACTGCTAACACCGAGTATCGCCCGTAGGCCCATTGCCGAGTACAAAGCAATCGCACGTGCGATAGAAATGATCGAGGCAGCCAAATCGCCTATTTTAGTGATTGGGGCGGGCGCAAACCGTAAATTAACGTCAAAAATGTTGCGCGAGTTTGTCGCTAAAACGGGTATCCCTTTTGTTACCACGCAAATGGGTAAAGGCGTCATTGATGAAACTAATCCTCTGTTTATGGGGAATACCGCGCTATCCGACGGGGATTTTGTGCACCGGGTGATCAATCGCGCTGACCTGATCGTGAATATCGGGCACGACGTGGTCGAAAAACCACCCTTCTTTATGCACGATGACGGCATGAAGGTGATCCACGTTAATTTCGAAACCGCTGCTGTTGATCCGGTGTATTTCCCGCAATTAGAAGTCGTGGGTGATATCGCCAACAGTATTTGGCAAATCAAAGAAGGTATTACGCCACAAGACAGTTGGAAATTGGATTTCTACCGAGATGTTCATGACGCGTATGTTGAACACCGGGACGAGAGTGAGAAAGATGACCGCTTCCCTATTTTACCGGAACGGTTTGTAAAAATTGTACGCGAAGCGATGCCAAAGGATGGCATTGTCACACTAGACAATGGTGTTTATAAGATATGGTTTGCGCGCAACTACCCTGCCTACTTCCCGAACACACTGTTATTGGATAATGCGTTGGCCACGATGGGGGCGGGCCTGCCATCAGCGATGGCGGCGAAGATGGTTTATCCCGATAAACCTGTGGTAACCGTTTGTGGCGACGGTGGCTTTATGATGAACAGTCAGGAGCTGGAGACCGCCGTGCGCCTCAATCTGCACATCGTGGTATTGATTTTGCGTGACGATGCTTACGGGATGATTAAATGGAAACAGTCAAACATGGAGTTTGAAAACTACGGCCTTGACTATGGCAATCCTGATTTCGTCAAGTATGTCGAAGCTTATGGTGGTAAAGGGTGGCGAATTGAGTCAACCGATGAACTTAAGCCGTTATTGACAAAATGCCTGAATGAGCCCGCAGTTCACCTCATTGATGTGCCCGTTGATTACAGTCTGAACGACGAAACGTTGAATAAAACGATTCGTAAACTCAGTTCAAAACTTTAAAGGAGTTGTGATGCCATCATTACAGAAAGCCTATCCTTACTTCCTCGGCAGCAAAGCCGTTTTTGCCAATCAGGATTTGAAAGTCACTAATAAATACACAGGTGAGGTCGCAACAACGGTGGCCATGGCTGATGCAGACGTGATTGATAAAGCCATTGATGCCGCTGAAAAAAGTCAGGCAGCGATGACAGCAATGCGCCCGTATGAACGTCAAAAAGTGTTAGACCACTGTGTTAAACGGTTTAACGAGCGGTTTGAAGAGTTAGCATACGCGCTGTGCATAGAAGCGGGCAAGCCGATTAAAGATGCACGCGGTGAAGTGACACGCCTTATTGATACGTTTCGTATCGCTGCTGAAGAGAGTGTGCGTATACAGGGGGAAGTGGTTAACCTGGAAATTACTGAGCGCGCTAAAGGTTACACCGGCATGTACAAGCATGTACCCATCGGGCCGTGTTCGTTTATATCACCGTTTAATTTTCCATTGAATCTTGCCGCGCACAAAGTCGCACCAGCGATTGCAGCCGGGTGTACCTTTGTGTTGAAACCCGCGTCACGAACGCCGTTGGGTGCCATTATTATGGGCGAAGTGCTGGCCGAGACGGATTTGCCTGAGGGCGCGTTTTCTATTTTACCCTGTTCGCGTGATGGCGCTGATCTGTTTACCACGGATGACCGGTTTAAACTGTTAAGTTTCACCGGCTCGCCTGATGTGGGTTGGGATTTAAAAGCACGAGCGGGAAAAAAGCCTGTGATTCTAGAGCTTGGCGGTAACGCTGCGTGCGTCATTGATGAGGATGCCGACATTGATGATGCGATAGAGCGCGTGGTGTTTGGTGCCTACTATCAGTCTGGGCAGAGCTGCATTAGTGTTCAACGTATTCTCGTTCATGAGGCTATCTATGCTGAGTTTAAGCGAAAGTACACAGACAAAGTCTCTCAGTTAGTGCATGGTGACCCGTTGGAAGAAAGTACCTTTATTGGCCCTATGATTGCGGAGTCAGAAGCGGAACGATTAGAAAACTGGATCAATGAAGCCGTTGAGTCTGGCGCGACGTTACTGTGTGGCGGCAAGCGTAAAGGCGCCATGCTGGAAGCAACCGTCCTTGAAAATGCACCGCACAATGCAAAGATCAATGCTGAAGAAGCATTTGGACCGGTGTCGATTATCAGTTCGTTTAATGACTACGATGAAGCGCTGGCACGAGTGAATGACAGCCAGTTTGGTTTACAGGCGGGTGTGTTTACGCGCGATATTTACAAAGCTCATAAAGCGTGGGATGTACTGGACGTGGGCGGTGTCGTAATTGGTGATGTACCAAGCTGGCGTGTTGATAATATGCCGTACGGCGGTGTAAAAGAGTCGGGGCTTGGCCGGGAAGGGATCCGTTATGCCATTGCCGATATGACCGAAATTCGCCTCATGGTGCTACGCAACCCCAACCCTTAAAAATCATTGAATCTACATGTCGTCAATGATTCAGAACGCGCTGTACCTGAACTGGGCAGCGCGTTTTTGGCGCTGCTAGGGCGCTTATTCAGACTGCTAAAACCAAATAACTGAGTACGATATATCGCAGTAACTTAGTCAGTCCAACCAAAACCACGAACACGCTAAACCGGATTTTGAGCACGCCGGCAACCACGGTGATTGGGTCACCGATGATGGGAACCCATGCCAGACACAGCGCTATTCTACCATGGCGTGCGAAGCGAGCGCGTGCACGCTCAAGATCATCATCATTCATTCTCAGCACGCGTTTCGCCAGCGGCTCACCACAACGATAACCCAACCAGTAGTTCACCATGGCACCCAACACATTGCCTGCCGTCGCGATGGCGACCACCGCTAATGGAGAGAAACCCGATAATAAGGTAAGGCTCAGTACCAGCTCGCTGCTTAGCGGCAAAACAGTCGCAGCCAGAAAGGCCGCCACGAATAATCCTAAAAGCCCGTATTCAGCGAGCAGCGCCACGAATATGGGTTACTCGGGTTTCAATCGTTTTAGCACACAGATTTTGTTTCCAGCGGGATCGCGTAGGTAGGCGAGATACAACTTCATTTTGCCGCCATCCCTGATCCCCGGCGGATCCTCACACTCTGTGCCACCATTTGCTAACCCAACTGAGTGCCACTTTTCGCCTTGTTCAAGCGAATTGACGCTAAACCCAATTGTGCTGCCATTCCCGCACGACGCCGGCTTTCCATCTATTGGCTTAGACAGCGCAAAAATGCCGCTATCCGTGAAGTAAAAGCAGCGACCTTTTTCGTCAATCACGCCGGGCTCATAGCCCAAAACACCAAAAGTAGCATTGTAAAATTGCTTGGACTCTTGAATATCATTTGCGCCCAACATGATGTGGCTAAACATACATACCTCTTGATAATGACTGACATGCTCGCGTAGCGAACATAGAAAACACCGAATTTAGCGCGAATTGCGTGGTAATGCTCATGCGAAAAATTGATACAGCCCCATTCATCAACCCTATCCAATCAGAAGATTTACACGGCGTATTTCTTCAAAACGTCCAGTGGAATAAGCTGCAAAGCTGCTTCGTTCACCGCTGCCAGCACAATTTTCGGTGCCACACCGGCGCGCTCTGCTTCAAGCCAGCGGCCGGCACATAGACACCATTTATCCCCCGCTTTCAATCCCGGGAACTCATACAGCGCATTGGGTGTAGTTAGGTCGTTGCCCTGAGCTTTTGAGTACTCAAGAAAGGCGTCTGTCATGATGGCACACACGCTGTGATTGCCTACATCACTCGATGGAACATAACAGAATCCCTCACGAGTGAAGCCCGTGTTACCGCAGCATAATTGCAGCGGCTCACCCAATACATTGCGTGCATTAGCCATGATTAAACCCTCTTGTACATTATCTGGTATAAGTAATGTTATCGCGCCTGTTGCGCAATGCATAAATATCAACAAGGTATCTACGATGCTTGATAAAAGTCAGCTCAGTCCGAAGATCAATAAAAATTCGACGCTCTCAGAGAATGAGGTTGCCAAGTTCGATCGTATGGCAAAAGAATGGTGGGATCCGAAAGGAAAATTTAAAACCGCACTGGAATTCAATGCGGCGCGATTGGACTGGATACTGCCCCAAATTGCGGCGCACTTTCATCGCAAGTTTGTGGGCGACGTCAGTTTTTCAGGACTAACGGTGCTTGACGTTGGCAGCGGCGGAGGGCTAATTGCTGAAGCCGTTGCCATGCGCGGTGCACAGGTTACCGGTATTGATGCCAGCGCAGTGAGTGTCGAGGTGGCAAAACAACACGCTAAGGGGCGCGACCTCGATCTACAATATCTGCATACGCTAAGTGGTGATTTGGTTGAGCAGGGGTTGCAATACGATGTGGTCATTAACGCTGAAGTTGTAGAGCATGTGCCAGACCAGCAGCAATTGATCAACGAGTGCTGTCAATTGGTGAAGCCTGGTGGTCTGTTGATTCTTGCAACACTGAATCGAACCACGCGCAGCTTTGTCGTGGCGATTGTGGGGGCCGAATATGTGATGCGCTACTTGCCTCGCGGGACGCATGATTGGCGCTATTTCGTGAAGCCAGTTGAATTGAAGGGATGGGTTCGAGATCAAGGTTTGACGTTCACTGACAGCACGGGCATGAAATACAACCCGTTATTTGGCGGCTGGAAAATGACTCAGAGTCATGCAGTCAACTTCATTCAAAGCTATGCGAAGCCGTGAAAAATCAACAGGCCCTAGCCAAATAGCTGTGGATATTCGAGAATGTGTTGTAATGCTTACAGCTTGTTAGGGTGAAGGGAGAACGTCATTACCGTCAATATTCAAACCGTACTGGATGACATCAATCAGGACGTACGCAATCAGTTCGATACCTTTGAGGGTAAAGTCGCCGACTACATTCCGGCTCTGAGCCGTATGCCAGCAGATCGTTTTGCGATGGCAGTGTATGGTGTAGACGGCACATTCTGCCATACGGGTGATGCGCATCAGCGGTTTACGATTCAGTCAGTGTCGAAGGTATTGACTCTGACACTCGCGTTACAGCGCTATGGCGACAGTTTGTGGGATCGCGTGGGTAAAGAGCCGTCCGGAACCGCTTTCAACTCGCTGACGCAGTTAGAATTTGAAGGGGGAAAACCACGCAACCCGTTCATCAACGCAGGAGCAATAGTCACCTGTGATGCACTCTACTCACGTTTGTCTGCGCCAACTCACCACATGCTTGAAACGCTACGCAGCCTTTCCAACAACCCGCGTTTGACTATCAACGCCATTGTGGCGCGATCAGAGTTTGAGCATCGGCATCGCAATGCCGCTATGGCGCATTTGATGAAGTCGTTTGGTAATTTTGAAAACGACGTCGAGGATGTACTGCGTGCGTATTTTTCATTCTGTGCCATTGAGATGTGTACAACGGAACTGGCAAGGGCTTTCAGCTATTTGGCGAACAAAGGTGAGGCAGTCGCTGATGGGCAGCACGTACTCAGTAGTAAGCAGAATTCGCAACTCAACTCGCTGTTATTTACCAGTGGCTTATACGATGCGTCCGGCGATTTTGCGTATCGTGTCGGAATGCCCGGCAAATCCGGGGTAGGCGGAGCAATTTTAGCCGTAGTGCCAGGACGATTTACGGTGGCAGTGTGGTCACCTAAATTAAATCGGTACGGAAACTCCAGCGCTGGTATATACGCTCTGGAGCAGTTTGCCGATCGTCTCAACTTACATCTTTTCTAGAGCGTGTTGATCTTTATTGCGAAGCGTCGTCAATTTCCCAACTGAACGGCCCATAGTCAGGAAAAGGCATCGCCTTATCCGGCTCGCTGAGGGCCGATTCGTAGCGGGCGATGATATCTTTTTGTAGTTGGATTCGAAATTCATAGAGCTCGTTCGACAGTGCACGTAATTGACTGAGATCTTCTGGATCATTTTCAATCGCGTCACGCAACATCGGGCTAAGCTTGGCCAGCCCGGTAAAGAGCCGTTCAGTGGGTTGCTTGCTGAGTGAAAGCAGCCTTTCACGTGTCTCTTGAGGTAGCGCTGAATCACTGTGTGCGTTTTCTCCCACGGTGGCAAAGTAACGCTGGTATTCTTCTTGACTAACGCTGTCTGCCTGATTCCATAGGGGCATGCTTGAGCGATTAAGTAACACGTGGGAATGCGGGTCAATCACCATGACGGATGGAGTGGCAAAGTAGCCGGGGTAACCAAATTGTTCGGTGAGCCAGCGGAGGTCGTTGTAGTAGGCCACATCGACAAACAGCGTTTCGAATCGCGCTGTGATAATTGAGTGAAGGGGGTCTGATGAAAACTGCGCGGCTAATCCGCGACTATCGTGGCACCACTGAGCGCCAAGCACCAACAACAATAACGTGTTATCTTTTTGCGCAGTGGTTATCGCTTGATCGACCAAGCCCTGAAGATTGTCTTTTGTCTTGAAAATAAACTCTGGCTTTACCGTGCTGGCATGCTGGTCGATTGTATCGCTGGCGCTGTGCGCGTGCAGTGGCATCAATAGCACTGCACTCAACAGGGCAATGTGCGCATAGCCGTGCTTAGCGGAGCAACGCATAGAGCACATGCAAAGCCAGTGGATCCGATTAAAAAAATTGCGCATAGAGAGCTTAACTTGATGACATTTGAAACAGGTTACCATGAAAAACAAATCATCAACCAGAACCGGTCGATTTTTATCGGTATCCAGAAAAGGCGATTGCTGATGAGTGAAACGATGCTATTGTTTTATCGTTGACAGTCATGAAATTGAGCGTATTGGTTAATATATGCCCTCAGATTTACTCACCATTAACGAGGAAACTAATATGCAAGAACACTCGAAAAGTAGCCTGGTTTAGCTTAGATTAGGCGCGTCAGTTTCCATTTAGTCATCGCAAACAATCAAGGTTGCCCTATGTTGCTTTATGATACCCACACTGCCCCAACTCCCCGACGTGTACGCATATTCTTGGCCGAAAAGGGCATTGAAATTCCGATGCAACAAGTCGATCTGCCATCGGGCGACAATTTATCTGCCGAAATGCGCGCCAAAAATCCCATTGGAAAAGTGCCAATACTGGAGCTAGATGATGGCACGTGTATCAGTGAGTCTGACGCGATTTGCACATACTTTGAAACGCTGCATCCTGAGCCTCCTCTGATGGGAACAACCGCGATCGAAAAAGCGCAGATCCACATGTGGGCTCGGCAAGTTGAATTTGGTTTGTTCATGCAGGTGGGAATGTGCTTCCAGCATACGACAGGTCATTTTAAAGATCGCATGACACCGGTTCCTGAGTATGGGAAAGAAGCTGGCATCAACGCCAAAAAATTCATGTCAGTACTGAACCGACAGCTCGCTAAAAGCGAGTTTATTGCGGGTGACCAATTCACATTACCCGATATTATTGCTCTGTGCGCTATTGATTTTGCGCGCGTTGTGAAAATAAGAATCGATGAGAAACACAGCGATTTGCAGCGCTGGTACAACGCCGTCAGTACGCGCCCGAGTGCTTCTGCGTGAAGGTTCTGAAGCGACATGTGAGGGTGCTTGCGCCTTTGCTCGTGATTGCTGCAATGAGTGGCTGCTCAAACCAGCCGCGCACTGAGTACTACTGTGACAACGGTGAGCGAGCGGGTGTGATATACCTGAGTGAGGCTGCAGGGTCAGGTGCCATTCTACATTATCAGGGGCAGGATTATGAGATGTACCCAACGCGCACGGCATCTGGTGCAAAATATGCCACTGAACAAGGCCTATCGCCAGAGGAGGGGCTGATATGGTGGACGCAGGGAGAGAGCGCCATGTTGATGACAATGATATTGGATCACACGGTGTCGGCAGAGGATTACCCGATGATTGCTCGTTGTGAATTGCTGTAGCACAGCAGGCTAATCAGTTCATCATTCGCCGCTCGCGTCTAACCAATAAGCGCAGCAACAGTCGTCACGCTGTCGGCTTCGGCGGCTGGTTTGTCCCAGCGGATCCGCTTGATACGGGGAAAGCGCAATGCAATACCCGATTTATGTCGACTTGACGAATGAGCTGAGTCAAAAGCCACTTCGAGCACGAGCGCTTTTTCCACTTCTTTAACGGGCCCGAAGCGCCCTACCGTGTGCTGTCGTACCCAGCGATCGAGCTGCTTAAGTTCTTCGTCAGTAAAGCCCGAATACGCCTTACCCACCGGCACGAGTACAGCTTCCTGCCACACACCGAATGTGTAGTCAGAATAGTACGAAGACCGTTTCCCGTGGCCGCGTTGCGCGTACATCATCACCGCATCAATAACGAACGGTTCCCGCTTCCATTTCAACCATTGGTTGGCTGGGCGACCCGGAGTGTAAACACTGTCTCGACGCTTCAGCATTAAGCCTTCCACCGCGTTTTTGTCGCCATCGGTGGCCTGCGTGCGCAGTTGGCGTAAGGCGTCTGGCGAGTCGGCTTTAAGTTGATTGGATAGCAACAGTCGCTGATCGTTTTGCGTGTCGAACCAGCGTTCCAACGCTTGCCGTCGGGTCGCAAGTGTTGCCGTACTGAGATCATCACCTTCAATCGCCAACGCGTCATAGATAACCATGCCGGCCGGTGATCCCGTCTGCAGTTTCTTACTCGGCTTCTTTTTGTTCAGACGCTGTTGTAAATCATTGAATGTACCGATGACGCCATTATTGATAATTAATAATTCGCCATCGAACACGCCGGTGATGTTTAGGTCGGTAAGCAGATCAGGAAAGCTCGCTGAGATATCGTCGCCGGTACGAGAAAACAGCGCCATCCCTTTCGGTGTGCTCACCAATTGAACCCTAATGCCATCGTACTTCCATTCTATTTGCCAGTCATTCAAATGCAGCTCGTCAAGCTGACTCTCATTTAGCGGGTGCGCTAACATAACCGGATGGAACGTCACTTTGTCCGAAACGTCAGGCTTCTCGGCGCGGCCTTCCAGCCAGGCAAGCAATTCGGTGTAAGGGGGCTCTATGCCGTGCCACAGTTGCTCCAAAACCGTCACATCTTGCCCACCGTAATCTGCCAGTATCCGCTTGATCAGGCGTGCTGAAACACCAACTCTTAATCCACGTGTACCGAGTTTAACCAGCGCCCAGCGCTGCGCAGGGGTCATTTGGTTGAGCAATGAAACGAGATAGTCGCGGGTTTGTTGCTTATCCGCTTGTTTGAATGTATTGACCACTTCCGACAATGACGGTAACGATACTTCCTTTTCTGAAGCGGCGTTAGGCCATAGGTGCGCAACAGTTTCACTCATTTCGCCCACATAGTCGTAACTTAATTCAAAGAGCACCGGATCGGCACGCTCAAGGATCAGCGACTTAATCAATGCACGCTTGAATAAGTCAAAATTGAGTGTACCGGCCAGCGCCGCGATGGCCCAACCACGGTCAGGATCGGGCGTATCTCGCAAGTACTCATGAATAACCGCAGTTTTGGTGTTTTTGCTGTTGGTGAAATAAAGCCGCTCAAGCAACGCGGAAAATGCTTCCATTAATCACTATCCTCGTCTTCGTAACCAATCAACGACAGTGCTTGCGCGCTATACCCCATTTTTTGTGCCTGATAGACCAGCGCCTGCTCGCGACCATGAGTTACCCACACCTCTGGCGCATTGATTTGTTCTATTGTTTGGAGTAACTCGGGCCAGTCACAATGGTCTGAAATAATGAGCGGCAACTCAGCGTTGCGCTGCTTTGAACGCGCCCGTATCTGCATCCAACCTGATGCCATGGCGGTCAGAACATTCGGCAACTTGCGTGACCAGCGGTCGTTAAGTGCTGAGGGAGGCGCAAGCACGATCTCACCTGCCAAAGATTGAGTATTTTCAACGTCATTGACGGCAATAAGCCCACCTAATTCAATACCATGCTTAGCATACAGTTCACACATTTTCACTAAGGCGCCGTGCAGGTATATCGGTTTATCGTACCCAAGCTGACGCAGCGCCAGAATCACGCGCTGACATTTGCCCAGCGCGTAGACGCCAACGAGGTGACATCGGTCGGGGAACAGCGCGAGCGAGTTAATCAACTTTGCAATTTCATTTTCGATAGGTGGATGTTCAAATACCGGTAGGCCAAATGTGGCTTCTGTAATGAATACGTCCGCCGGCGTCACTTCAAATGGCGCGCAGGTAGGATCGGGTCTGCGCTTATAATCGCCAGAAATCAGCAGCCGTGAACCCGCATACTGGAGCAATGCCTGCGCCGACCCCAGTATATGACCCGCTGGATAAAACGTCAGCGTGACCTGCTGTTTAGGAGAACACTGTGGATTCAAACACAACGGCTGATGATAATCTAACGCCACTGAGCGGTGCCAGGCGCTATCGGTGTAACGCAATTGCATGATGTCTAGGGTTGCCGGTGTTGCATACACCCATTGATTGCCGGGCCGAGCATGATCCGCATGGCCATGGGTTACAATAACCCGGGGAACGGGCTTGTGCGCATCGATAAACACATCTGCGGGTTTGCAATACAACCCTTCTGGTCGTGTTTCCATCCACTCGCGCGGGTGTAAAAAGGTCATCGTGATTGCGTCAGCCTCTCTATAGATTCATTATACCGCTTCGTTACACTTAGGTAGCTAGTTACGCAATGAGTTCACTAATGGATCCTGACAATGAAGCTTTATCGACTTGGCGTGAAGTCTGTCCGGCATGCCGCTATCCACGAAAAGTCTGCATTTGTGCCGATATCGAGCCGGTCAGTACGACAGTATCGGTGAGTGTGATGCAAGATCCAAGCGAAGTGAAGCACGCGAAGAATACCGCCCGATTGATACCCTTATTGATGAGGAGTGTGCAACTCACCACTGGCATACTGCCAAGCGATTTTAAGCCAATTCGTGAGCGAGTTCAGCGTAGTCAACGGTCGCTGGTTTTGTTTCCGCAAAGCCGGGCCAAACCTGTGCAAGACTTTGCCAATCTGGCCGTTAGGGTTGATCACCTCATTTTACTCGATGGCACGTGGCGCAAAGCCAAAAAACTGTGGTTGAACAACCCGTGGTTGCACGCGCTCGACTGCGCGATTGTCACAACCGGTAAAACGGAATATGTGATGCGTAAAGCGCCGTTCAACGGCACGCTGAGTACGTTGGAGGCTGCAGGTATTGCGCTTGGCGTTATCGACGGCACACCCATGTTACCGTTCAACAGAGCCTTAGCGGCCCTTCAGCAGCGATGGTTTGCGTTCGCACCTGAGCCGCATAACACACCGTGATACATGCCGGTGTCAACGCCGATATAACGTCTTGATTAAGTGGTAACCGAAGCGCGTTTTAATCGGGCCATGGATCACCAGCACGTCTTTCTTAAACACCACATCATCGAATGCTTTGACCATTTGACCACGACGAAACTCACCCAGATCACCGCCTCGTTTACCCGAGGGGCATATCGAATGTCGCTTTGCCAGTGCCGCGAAGTTCTTGCCTTTCTTCAACTGCTCAAGCAGATCATTAGCCTGCTTTTCCGTGCGAACCAGAATATGAAGCGCAGAGGCTGTAGCCACACTCACTCCTATGAACCAAAAAGTGTGTAGAACGTAATGATACGCGAATTTGAGGTCTATATTCGCGAAGAATTTGATAGTCTTGACGCACAGACTGAAGTCTGATGAAAGAATCAGCGATAAACAGGGCTTCATTTGGGTAAAGCCCTAAGTCAAAAGGATTGAAAAGATGCAGGTAGATTTTAAGATTGCGGATTATCGTGATCCTGTTCATGCGGACGCCGTTTTCACCCTGCTTAACGCCTACGCGCGCGACCCCATGGGCGGCGGCGAAGCGCTAGCAGATGATGTTCAACAGCGTTTAATTGCCACATTGATTGAAACACCTCATGCCTTCTCTGTGTTGGGTTGGATGAAGACTGAGTCGGAAGAGCATTCTCCCGTTGCGCTGGCCAATTGTTTGATGGGGTTTTCAACGTTCAAAGCAAAACCGTTAATCAACATTCATGATTGTTACGTTGCCCCTGAATGCCGTGGGCAGCATGTCGGTCAACAGCTATTACATGAGATAGAATTGATTGGTCGAGAGCGCAACTGCTGCAAAATCACTCTTGAGGTTTTGCAGGGAAATGTGCAAGCGCAGGGAGCTTACCGTAAGTTCGGTTTTGCTGAGTATGGTCTCGATCCTGCCTCAGGCAGCGCCATGTTTTGGGAAAAAGCGTTATAACTGACTCACTTCTCCCCCCCGTGTTCGACCGCTGGTTTCAACAGCGCGGATGGTCGTTGCGTTCCTATCAAGCGCATATGCTGGCGGCCTTTCAAGCACAGCGCTCAACATTGTTGATAGCGCCGACAGGGGCAGGGAAAACGCTCAGTGGGCTCCTACCCAGTCTGGTTGATTTGTATCACACGCCGACAACGGGATTGCACACGCTGTACATTTCACCGTTGAAGGCACTCACTCACGATATTGAGCGAAATCTGATACAGCCAGTCGCCGATATGCAGTTAAACATCAGTATTGAAACCCGCACTGGCGATACACCCAGTCATAAGCGTCAACGGCAACGTAAAAAGCCACCGAATATGCTGCTGATCACGCCAGAGTCGCTAATGTTAATGCTTAGCTACGCCGATGCCGACAAGCTGTTCGGTAAAGTCAAAGCGGTCATCGTGGATGAAGTGCATGCTTTTGCTCATGGCAAGCGGGGCGATTTCACCGCGCTCATTCTGGCGCGGCTGCGCTATTATTCCCCGCAGCTTGTCACCTTTGGCCTCTCGGCAACCATAGCAGAACCGGAATTGCTAGGAGCCTGGCTGGGACCGACGGGAACGCCTGCGGATATCCACAGAGTGAATAGTGATGTGCTGCCAAATATCAACATACTGCCGAGTCAGGCACGCATCCCGTTTGGTGGCTTTATGGCCAAGTATGCCGTGCCGGAAATTTACGCAGCTATTCAGCGCGTTAACACGTCACTCATTTTTGTGAATACACGTGCTCAGGCTGAGCTCATGTTCCAGTTTTTATGGGAAGCCAATGACAAAGCGTTGCCTATCGCCATCTATCACGGCTCGTTGAGTAAAGAGCAGCGCCGCAAAACAGAAAGTATGATGTCAACCGGGCAGATCCGCGCGGTGGTCACGACGTCAGCATTAGAGCTTGGGATTGACTGGGGGGATGTTGAGCTGGTGATCCAAGTAGGAGCGCCGAAAGGTGTAAGCCGCCTGCTACAACGAATTGGCCGCAGTAATCACCGCATGGATGAACCATCGGAGGCGCTCCTAGTGCCAGCCAACCGATTTGAGGTGCTGGAATGCAAAACGGCCATTGATGCAATTGCACGGCAGCAACTCGATGGTGAGCCCTTGCATAGCGGCGCGCTTGATGTGATCCCGCAGTTCATTTTCAATTGCGTGTGCAGTGAGCCCGCAACACCAGAACAGATCTACCAGCAATTGTTGGAAGCGCCGCCCTACTGTGGTCTGTCTCGCTTGCTATTTGACGCGTTGTGGCAATTTACCGTGGATGGCGGCTATGCGCTACAAGCCTATGACCGATATAAACGATTGGAGAAACAAACTGATGGAACCTACAAACCGGCCTCTCGGCGGGTTATTCAGCGACATCGGCAAAACATTGGAACCATTGTTGAAGCGGGTAGGCTCAAGGTAAAGCGTTTACGCCGAGCGCATCAAGGTAAAGTGATCGGTGAAGTCGAAGAATATTTTGCGCAGACTCTGGTCAAGGGCGATACCTTTCTGTTTGCCGGTGAAGTGCTTAAGTTTGAAGGTATTCGTGACATGTTTTTGGAAGCCAGCCCGAGTCAAAAAGGTGAGCCCAAAATACCCAGTTACGTGGGCGGACAGATGCCACTGTCTACCTTTCTGGCAGAGGGCGTGAAAGCGCTACTTGCTTCGCCGGACGAATGGGCAAAGCTGCCCCGTGATGTGCTGGAATGGTTAGAACTGCAGCGCGCTTTTTCCAAACTCCCAACGCCGGATTCTATCTTAATTGAGCAATTTCCTTTTCGTCAGGCGCAATACACGTTGTTCTATACCTTTGATGGCCGGAAAGCGCATCAAACGCTGGGCATGTTGCTAACGCGACGCATGGAAAAGCTGAAACTCAAGCCTTTAAGCTTTAGCATCACGGACTATGGTTTATCAATTTGCTCGCTAAAACCGATTTTACCAGAGCATATCCAAAGTCTGTTCAACCCAGATATTTTGGGCGATGAGTTGGAAGATTGGATGCTGGAGTCACCGATGTTAAAGCGTTCGTTTCGACGGGTTGCCATGGTGAGTGGGTTGATTGAGCAGCAGTATCATGGTCAGCGAAAAACCATGCGTCAGGTCACCTTTAGTACAGACCTCATTTACGACACCTTGCGTGAATACGATCCGGACCACGTTTTATTGCGCGTGACCCGGCAAGATGCTGAACGTGAATTGCTCGATCTAAGCCGATTAGGTGATTTACTGATCCGCTATGTGGGAAAGACAGATTACGTTGCGTTAGAAAAGGTGTCCCCTCTGGCGATACCTATCGTGCTGGATGTACGTAGCGAAGCTGTGAAAGGGGCTGGCCGAGAGGCACTTCTTGAACAAGCGAGCCTGTATGCAGAAGCTCAGGACATGATGGAAGATGTGCGCCGATTACTTGAAAGTCAGCAGTAACCGCTTAGTGTGAGAAGTTTATGAACAATATCGCTAACGCCTTTTCAAGAGCAATGCAACGTGCTGAATCACGCCATGCCGTACCGATTAAATTTGCGGGCAATACGCTTTTCGTTGATGGCGCAGGCTGCCTGTTCTGGCCGGCACACGATATGTTGATTGTGTCTGATCTTCATTTTGAAAAAGGTAGCTACTTTGCTGTGTTAGGTAGCCCAGTGCCGAATTATGATTCGCGTAAAACCCTGCAGCAATTGGCTCATGTGATAAAAGCTTACCAGCCACGTCATACGGTGTGTTTAGGTGATAGTTTTCATGATCAGCGTGCATGGCAGAGACTTGATGAAAGTTTAAAAGTCACGCTACGTGACTTGATTCAACAATCAGATAGATGGACGTGGATTGTTGGCAATCACGATCCAGAGCTACCTGAGGCGCTGAGTGGCGAGGTGGCACATACTTTAGTTTACGAAAACGTGCTGCTGAGCCACGAACCAGAGTGTCCCTTGCCTGCGGGCGCAGAAGCGCAAATATTCGGCCACTTTCATCCCAAATTGAGCTATAAAGTGGCACGCCAGAGACTGACTGGCAAATGCGCTGTGTACCACGAACACAGGCTGATCATGCCCGCCTTCGGGGCTTATACCGGTGGGTTATCAATCGATGACCCGGCGATTACTGAGTTAGTGCCGAAGCTAAACCGACGTGCAGTGCTGCTTTATGCCGACAAAGCGATACCCCTTTAGCTGAGGCTGAGCTCTGCCCGTTCTACGCGTAACTCTCTCAACCTATTATCTCGGCGACTCAGGTTGTCGTCTATTTAGCTCATCGTCGCCTCCTCGGATGTATTACACTGACGATCAATCGAGAAATCCCAAATTGGGCAGCTTTATGGCGTCATTCAACACCGACTACAACATCGTATTACCCACGCGTGAGCTTGAGGCGAGTTACAATGCTTATATCGTCGAGCTTGGCGATGAAGAGCGGTATCCGTTTGTGATGGACTTCGAGCAACAACCGTTTCAGAGTCTCATCACCCGACTTCAGGATTTGGCCAGTGGTAAAGTTGTGCCAGAAGGCGCTGTTGTCAATCACACTTACTGGCTGGTGGAACAGGAAGAGTTGGTCGGCGTTGGCAATGTTCGACCTAAACTCAATCCCGCCATCGCGCGCATAGGTGGGCACATCGGTTTTGGTATTCGACCTCGCTATCGAAATCAGGGGTTAGGCTCATACTTTTTAGCTCAGCTGGTTGAGAAAGCACGCGAGCACGGCGTGTCACCCATTCATCTGCACTGCCATGCAAGTAACACTGCGTCCAGTAAAGTGATTGAATCGGTGGGTGGTGAGCTTGAATCGCACATTGAGGACGCACACCAAGGCGTTATTCGCCGGTATGTTGTTCACGCGTAAATGACACACCAACGCTAACGGCTGCTAGTGCACACAGTATCGACAAAGCGGGCTTTGCGAGAGTACGATATGGGGATACGACTCGCCGAACTCGCGTTTAGTCATGCCGTGCGTCATGACAAAATTCACATGATGCGCTCGATTTGAAGGTGCAGGACCCTACAGAACTGTGGGAACAAGTTGCTACTGGATAGTCAGTTGCCCCCACTTTCGGCGCTAACCGCGTTAATCGCGCCAGCGCTTTGTTAATTCATCATAGGCGTCGATGCGTCGGTCTCTGAAATAAGGCCAAATGCGTTTTATATCTTCTGTGCGGCCTAAATCCAGCTCAACCATAAGCGTTTGCTCCTCATCCACGCTAGCTTGAGCTAATACTTCCCCTTGTGGCCCTGCGATGAAGCTTTGCCCCCAAAACTGAATACCCACGTTAGGATCATCAGGAGACGCTTCGAAACCAGTGCGGTTTGCCACCACCACGGGCACTGAATTAGCCACGGCGTGAGAGCGCTGTATAGTGTGCCATGCACCGTGCTGGCGATGCTTCTCGGCGTCATCATCATTCGGATCCCAGCCAATTGCTGTGGGATAGAACAGAATATCTGCACCTGCCATAGCCATTAAACGCGCAGCTTCGGGATACCATTGATCCCAGCAAACCAGCACACCAAGTTTACCTACAGAGGTTTCAATCGGCTTGAAGCCCATGTCGCCCGGCGTGAAATAGAACTTTTCATAAAACCCCGGATCATCGGGAATATGCATTTTTCGATAGATACCGGCCATTTCTGTGCTGCGGTCAAAAACAACTGCGGTGTTATGGTACAGACCGGAAGCGCGCTTTTCGAACAGTGATGTGACCAACACGATATTCAGTTCTGCCGCTAACTGGCCGAAAAATTCAGTCGCTGCACCCGGGATCGGTTCAGCTAAATCAAATGCGTTTACATCTTCGTTTTGACAAAAATACAGCGTGCTGTGTAGCTCTTGAAGTAACACACATTGGCAGCCTTGACTGGCAAGTTGCCGTACCATTTGAGCGCTTTTCTGCCAGTTCTGTTGCTTATCATTACCAGCAACGGATTGTTGAACTACGCCAATTGAAAGCGTTTTTGAATTATTGGTTGGCATAATCAGTCACTCCTTGTTGTAACAGCGCTACGATATCTGAGCGCAAAGTATGTTGCGGTATCTGCATTGTCACACAATGCAGACTGCCAAATTGCTGTACCAAGGGTAAGCAGTTCACTGGAACAATGGCGTGATCAGGGTACGCGGCAACCAAAACTTCCAAGGCTTGCTGGTCTTCCGGCTGCTGATAAATGGGACAAATCACGGCGCGATTGCAAATCAGATAATTTGCATACGACGCAGGTAGCCGCTCACCATCACCGTTGACAATGAAGGGTAACGGCAGTTCAAAAATATCGTGGTCGGGCAATGCACGTTGACATTCTTCCACTAACGCACCGAGTCCTTCACAGTGATCGTCTTCTTTACGATTAGCGCAAGACTGGATCACCAGCCCCTGCTGTGGTGTAAAGCGCACCAACGTGTCGATGTGCCCGTCGGTATCATCACCTTCAAGATGGCCATTTTTTAAAATAGATACTTTATCCGCACCTAAATGGCGCTCAAGCGTTTCCTGATAGGCAACAAGACTGAAGTCTCCATTGCGCTGCGGATTACTTAAGCACATTTGCGTAGTGAGCAAATGTCCTTCGGCGTCAATTTCTAATGCACCGCCTTCACAAACGATGGGAATGCTTACCAGCGCTTGCTGACAGAGTGGGGCGAGATAGCGTTGGTTAACCTGATTATCTAAGCGCGCATCAAACTTGTTACCCCAGCCGTTAAACTCAAATTCGACCGGGTAGCGCACTCCATCCATTTCGCAGGTTAGAAATGCATAATCTCTGGCCCAAGTGTCGTTAAACTGTGCTTCAACCAGCAAGACATTGGCGTTTTCCTCAAGGCGACGTTTAATGTCTTGATTATCGCCTTCACGATGCAGGAGGATAACACTCGCCCCTGCGGCGTTAATGGCTGAAATCAAAGCGCTGTAGGTCACTTTGACCTCTTCAAGCCACGGTGCCCAATCGGTATTCTCATTTGGCCAAGCCAAAACAATCGCGTCTACTGCGGCCCATTCCGGGATCAATCGCATAAAGTGTGTGCCCAAATTACTGTTTGGACCAATTATACAATGTGAGCCATCGTTCGGCTATTTCAGATGGCGTCCGCCGTTAAGGTGCAATGTTTGGCCCGTAACATATTGGCAACGCAGCAGGTACTCAACGGCCAACACGGCTTCCTGCGGGCCGGGGCAAATCTCTAAAACAGACTTTTTAAGCGCTCTTGTTCGGTATTCCTGCGAATCATGTTCGTTAAACATCACCAATGCGGGAGCGATGCTGTTCACTTTTACCTGTGGAGCAAACTTTGCGGCAAACGATAACGTAAGATTGTGTAGCGCCGCTTTACTAGCAGCGTAGGCTATATGTTTTTTACTGCCTTTCTCCTGCACATAATCGGTCATATGGATAATGTCTGCTACGCCCTCTGAGGCGTCGAGAAGGTCAGCCAGTGCAAGATTGAGCTGGTAAGGGGCAGAGGCATGCACTTGCATCATTTTGTGCATGAGTTGGCCATAGTCATCGGTATCAGCCTCTTGATCCCAGTCAGAGGCGTTGTGAATAATGCCGCGCAGTGAATGGGTTTCCGATTTGATCGCAGCGATTGCTGCCTCGATGCCTTGTTGGTTCGCAAAATCAGCATGGATCGCTACCGCTCCGGCAGCAATTAAATGATCCACTGACGGTTTTTTGCGCCGGTATGTTATAATCACTCGCTGATTATTGGCGAGAAGTGATTCCGCAACGGCAAGGCCGAGTCGTTGAGCGCCGCCGGTAATGAGTATGGGTGCAGTCAAGAAAATTTCCTTTCAGGTAAAAATGAATGTGCCGGGCCGTGGGATGTGATGGTGACATTGGTTTTTTTTCACGTCAATTAATCCCAAACAAACAGTCGCGACGTATAAGCGGCTCATATAAGGGTTGGAATAGACTATGTTAACAAACGAAGCAGTGGTCGTGCGTGATGCATTGGAGCCAGTTATTTCCCGGGAAGCCAGTTTAGTTAAACGCGCTCTCGAAGCCAAAGGATTGGAAACGCCGATGACGGCAAATCGTTTTAGTGACGAACAAAAGCGCGAGCGCATTCAGCAGGCGATGCAAACGGTGATGGAAACGCTTGGCTTAGATTTGAGCGATGATAGCTTGTGTGACACGCCTAAACGCATTGCTAAAATGTATGTGAATGAAATCTTTTCGGGGCTTGATTACGCTAAATTTCCGAAGATCACGCAAATCGAAAACAAAATGCACATCGACCAGCCTGTTCAAGTGTCAGATATCAGCTTAACCAGTACCTGTGAACACCATTTTGTGACCATTGATGGTACGGCAACGGTCGCGTATATTCCCAAAGACACCGTGATTGGCTTGTCCAAAATTAATCGGTTAGTCGGATTCTTTGCGCAGCGGCCGCAAGTTCAGGAGCGTTTGACGCAGCAGGTGATGGTAGCGCTTCAGGCCTTGACTGGCACAGAAGACGTTGCAGTGTCGATTAATGCAACACACTATTGCGTCAAAGCTCGCGGGATCAGAGACAGCAATTCATTTACCAAGACATCCTCGCTCGGCGGGCGGTTTTTAACCGATAGCGGATTACGCAACGAGTTCTATCGCGCCTAAAGTGCCCGTTCATGTTCAGTTGATATTTACGTCAGTGTCTTTTAGGCTACGCCAAGGATAGGTGTTTCATAGGATATCGAATGCGCTTGCAGATAGGGGCATTACTAGGCGCTGCGTTGATGCTTCAAGGCTGTGCCGGCCACGCTACGTTCACGGGTAATACGGATACCGTTGAGGCAAAGCACGCAAAAGCGCAGATTGAGTCGTTAACTACTATCCCGCCTACATTGCTTGCTGCTGTTTCGAATAGGGTTCCTTCAGAGACTGAAATCTTTCAGTTAACCCCAGCGCAACAGGCGCATTTTTTAGCGTTTTATCATTCGCCCACGGTGGCAAACCTGCCTGACAATAAGCGCTTGTTCCGCTACATCGATAATATTTTTACTAACTTTAGCTACCTTGGTCAAACGTATGACGCATCCACCGCGTTGACGCTGGAAAGTGGCAATTGTATTTCACTGGCCATACTTACCAGCGCGCTGGCTCGTTTGGTGAATGTTGATGTGGCCTATCAACGCGTCAATGTTGCGCCCGTTTATCGCCGCTTCGTGAATGTGATGACCTTGTCAACGCACGTTCGAACTCACCTGTACGAAACCATAGAGCCAGCACACAACGAGCTGGTGGTGATCCGGCCTCGGTTGATAGTCGATTACTACCCTCAAAGCTCCAACATTCGTGGCGACATGATTTCCGAAGCCGCGTTTTTGTCGATGTACTATCGCAATCTCGCCAGCGACGCCATCATTCAGCGAGACTATGCCTACGCCTATATCATTATGCAAAAAGCGCTGTCTATCTTGCCAAGTGATCAAGAGAATTTGAATACCATGGCAGTCATACTGAATAAGTTAGGCGAGACGCAACAGGCGCTCGCACTCTACGCCTATGCCGCCAATCAAAATGATGTTTCTCTGAATTTGATTGCTAATTACACGGATTTACTGACAAAAACCGGACAAAAGGCGCGGGCGGATCAGTTTTCAGAGCGCCTGTTACGTGCTCACAGCGACAACCCTTATCAATGGATAGACGCTGCTGAAGAACGGATTGCCAGTGGTGAACACTTTATCGCGCGCTCAATGCTTCAAAAGGCTATCGATCGCGCTCCATACCTTCACGAAGCCTACTTTAGTTTAGCGAAAAGTTACTACCTTACTCAGGAATTGAGTAAAGCGGATGACGCACTGACAACAGCGGCACAGCTCAGCCAATTACCTGAGACTGAGAAATTGTATACAGCGAAACGAGCCGTTCTAGCGCTTGTGGAGGAGCCTTAACGTCCCGCTGTATTTTCTTCCACGCTGCTGGCAATAATATTCACTGAATCGCGAAGGCCGTCGGCAACGACCACTTCGAGCAAATGGTTACATTGGCAACACTTCATTTCATGGTCACGATATTTTTCACCCAGAAGTTGGGTGGATATTGTGTTGATGGCACCACAATCGGGGCACAAAAATTCAGCGGTCGTGGTTTTGCCTATACTTTCCTGCATGGTGTTCTCCTTGAACAGGGTGGGCGAATTCCTAGTCGCACTGTAGTTAAGCGTAGCCTTAAATCATGATTTAACGCAAATATCGCGTTGATTGACCGATATTTTGCGATCTAATGTAAAATCCAGCGTGTTTGATAGGGGGCCATCGCGATGGTTTTATGTGGTTTAACCGTTTCCGTAGGGTGGCTTAGCAAATCGACTCCGCACAATTGACCTTCGGCAATATTAACGGTTTGCGCATGCTCTGAGAAATTGACGATCACGGTCAATTGCTCAGCGCTTTTGGCACTGGCCGCGTAGCGTCGAAAGGCAAAACAATGCTCATTGTCCACGCGCAAAATCCGTGTCTGGCTTGAACCGAACACAGCGTGTGATTTTCTGATCGCAACCATTCGCTTGATGCCATCATATATTATCTGATGGTAATCCCCCTGCGTGGTTAATTGTTGAATAGCATCATCATCGATAGGGATGCGCTGTACCCAACGGTCATCATGGGTTTTCGCGGGATCGTTGCGGTATCCATAGTCATTCAGTAAGCCAAGTTCATCACCGCTATACAACAAGGGGATACCGCCAATACTCAGAATAATCGAATGAACCAGAAGAACGCGTTTGATGGCTGTGGTCAATGCTGCATCATCGTGCTCCATCAAGGCTAACTCTACGCCACAAAGTGACGCCAATGAGCCGCAGACTCTGCAATCACCCGTGCTGGGGTTTTCTGCAAAAGCTACACCGCTGGCAAACGAACCGTCGAAACGACCGGTGAAAAATTGGTTCAAAAAATGCCGATGATCCTGAGGGTTAATGCCTAGATCCCACGCCACTGCATCGTCAAACGTCCAACCAATATCATCATGACAACGCACGTAATTGACCCAGGCGCAGTCGTCAGTGATCCTAAAACTTTTTTGCATGCTGTGAGTGAGCAAACGGGTTTTTCGAGTGGCCAGACTGTTCCAAATCAAAGCCATCAGTAGCGGGTTGTAAGAGAGTTGGCACTCGTCCTTGGCTATATACTTGTTAACTTCATCAGGGTGAACAATGGCTTCTGACTTAAATACCACGGCTGGCGCTGCAATTTGCAGGCACGCGTTGAACGCCTTAATCAATACATGCGCTTTGTGCTGATTTTCACAGTCAGTGCCCATCTCTTTCCAGATAAAGGCCAACGCATCCAAACGTAGCGCATCGCAACCGATGTTCGCGAGAAACAGCATTTCGCCAACGATGGCGGTGAATACTTCGGGGTTTGAATAATTCAAATCCCATTGGAAACTGTTAAAGGTAGTCCACACCCACTTTTGCGTGTTCTCATTCCACGTGAAATTACCACGGCGCACCTGCGGGAAAATTTCACGCAGATTCTTTTCGTACTCATCTGGAATACGTCGATCATCAAACAGGTAATAATAATCCTGATACTGACTATCGCCCTGCTGTGCTGCCAGTGCCCAGGGGTGTTCATCCGACGTATGGTTAAACACAAAATCAAGCACCAGACTGATTCCTTCGTTGCGCAGCGCCTCTGCCAATGCGCTAAGGTCGCGCATAGTGCCTAGGCGGCGGTCGACAGTGCGATAATCTGAGACAGCATAGCCTCCATCACTGTCACCCTCCGGCGCGGCGTATAAGGGCATAAGGTGCAAATAGGTAACCCCTAAGTCTTTAAGGTAAGGGATGCGAGATTGCAGGTGGGTTAAATTACCTGCGAATAAATCCACATAACACGCCATGCCCAACATGTTTTCTTGTCGAAACCACTGCGGCTCAGCGAGTCGTTCACCATCTCTTTTTTTCAAAGCACGCGAACGGGAGGAAAGCCCATTCAGAAGGGTTTGGGTTAACTCTTGCAGGTGATAATAAAAGTCGTAACGATGCCCATACACGTCAATAAGTAGCGGAAACAACACCGCGAAGTGAGCGCTCATTCGCTTCTCGAACAACGCACGATCCGTCTTGGAGGTGTGGGAAAAGTCTAGCGACGACATAAGTCGCTGCTGACAACGATGTGCTTCTTGCTGAATATTTTTCACCGCGTTACCTACCCTACCGCTGTGTTGTCACTGAGTGATGTGACACAAAAAAGCGAATGGATTGAAGTTTACACTATGCATAAATTTTGCTAATTTTATCTTAATCGATTAAGTTTTTAAGTCAAGATCTCTGTGCTTTTTCGGAAACATCATTCATTGTACTTTGCCATAGGGAGAAAACCGTGACGAGAACACCGCCAAATTTCGCTGTCATCGAAGCGGGTGGAACTAAATTTAATTGCGCTGTAGTGTCGGCTGATCGCGACATCCTGCGTGAACAGCGAGTTGCCACTACCTCGCCGGATGAAACGCTTGCCGACGTTATTGCATTTTTTCAACAGGCACGAGTCAGCGGTTTAAGTTTCGAACAGCTTGGGGTCGCAAGTTTTGGGCCTTTGGATCTCAACCCGCTTTCTGCGACCTATGGCAATATCACTCAAACACCCAAACCGTACTGGTCAAACGCGGCGTTGCTATCCCGATTGACCGATGCACTGAACTGTCGGGGCGCGATTGACACCGATGTTAACGCTGCCGCATTAGCAGAGTCGCGTTGGGGGGCTGGGATCGGTGCCGAGGTTGTTGTTTACATCACCGTGGGTACTGGCGTGGGGGGAGGTGTGGCCATCAACGGACAAACAGTGAAAGGTCTCATTCACCCTGAAATAGGTCACCTGCCGGCCAGACATGCTGTGTTTAACCGGGGTTGTTGTCCGTTTCATTCTCACTGCGTTGAAGGCTTCGCATCGGGCACCGCGATGGCGTCGTTGTGGGGCCAATCGGCAGAAACATTGGCGCCTAGCCATGAAGCTTGGGATGCACAAGCGGATGTTCTAGCGCAGTTGGCGCACTCGCTGTTGCTGACGTTAAGCCCCAATAAAATCATCTTTGGCGGCGGCGTGATGCAAGTGTCGTGGCTCCTGCCTCTTGTCATAACGAAACTGCAACATCAGATAGGCGAATACCTGCGGCTACCTGACAACACTACGCTAAGTGACATCATCCAAGCACCGGGGTTAGGCACTCGCTCTGGTCTCATGGGGGCGCTGGCACTGGTTTGCGATTGAGCTAGCGACTATAGAGTTCCAGTGGAAGGCCGTCTGGATCCTGAAAAAAAGTAAAACGCTTTCCTGTGTAGGGGTCTGTACGGATGGCTTCGACTTTCACGCCTAACCCCACCAATTGCGCGACTGCCTTTTCGATATCAGTGACGCGCAAGGCCAAATGGCGCAACCCCTGCGCTTCTGGTTGTGACGGTCTAGCCGGTGGATCAGGAAAGGAAAACAGCTCCAATTGGCCGCCACCCGGCACGGCAAGATCCAACTTATGGGAATGCCGAGCTTGTCTAAAATGCTCGGCAATAATAGTGCAGCCTAGTACGTCGCAATAAAATGCCTTTGAGCGCGCATAGTCGCTACAAATGATCGCAACGTGATGAATGCCCTCAATACCATCAATTGCCATTTAACGTCGCTCGATGACTGACCGTCGTACCAGCAGAATCCTCAGCCACAACTTCAATTTCACTCACACCCTCAAGCAAAGCCGGGGGGATAATGGCTTGATAAGGGGCTGTAAAGTCGCTTGCAGCAAGCTCTCTGCTGCCATCAGCGCGGACCAAGTAAGTGCTTACCGTGACGGCGGGCAAGTCTCTAGCCGAAGACTGTTGAGTTGAGCCGGCGAAATCCAGTGTGTATCTCAACTGTACGCGTTCGTTGTCGTGGGTTTCAGATGTAAGTGAGATGCTTACTGGTTCGGCAGGCGTTATCGCTTCGCTGGTTTGGTATAGCGCATAGCTAAAAGGCGGCAAAGTTATGCTGATATGTGCATTACCACTGGTATTGGGTTCGCTGAGACGCACCGCCTTACCTGCAACAATTGGTTGATAATTACCATACGCCGCAACGGTCACCGTCTGTTCTTCGCCCGAAGGGTTGAACAACGCAAGGTAGTCAATCAACTCATTCGGTTCAATGCGTGAAAAGGCAAATACACCCGTGGAAGCAGCCATTGGCGTCCCGTCTTCATGAAGAAGCTGGCGCGCTTGTTGATGGCCATAGCGCAGTGCAGTATGTTCCTGCCGCAACTTAGCTAAAGCACCAAGCCCAAGATAGAGTGGATGGCTTTGGTCGAAATTACTGTCTGCGGTAGTGGCATCAGTGCCAATCAATTCGTTATCGTTGTAGCTTTCGACCCGAGAAGGAAACATATTCTCACGTGCATCAACATCACCGCCATCGCCGGTAAAACCTTGTTCATCACCGTAGTAAATGACTGGAATACCGCGCGAGAGATACATAAATGCATGCGAAAGTAGATTCCGCGCTACCAATTCTTCGTCTGATGCGCCCTTCTGAGCCTGGCGTAAAAACATACCAGCTCGGCCCATGTCGTGGTTACCCAAAAAGTTCATCAACAGTGTGGCATCACTGTCGGCATCATTATAATAATCGTCGTTTTCTAATAATCGGTGAAGCGGCTCATTGGTCCCGTCACGGTAGAAGGTATCAGCTACCGCATACTGCATACCGAAGTCCAACACCGATGGCATCTGGCCTAAGGTCGTGTAACGACTTAGCACAGCAGGGTTGCCGTCGTAGACTTCGCCAAACACATGAAAATGGTCAATGCCCAAAGATTTGGCGTGCGCCATAATTGCGGGTGTGAATTGCTGCCAGAAGGATAAATCCACGTGTTTAACGGTGTCGATTCTAAACCCGTCCGGCTTGAATTCGGTGATGATATCTTTATAAATATCAATCATTCCTTCCACCACGCGTGGATGCGACGTTTTTAAATCGTCCAAACCAACAAAGTCACCGTTTAAAGCACTTTCTCCCTGCCAAAAGCTATCGCCTTGATTATGGTAGTACTGAGGATCATTCAGCCAATCCGGCGTTTTAACCTTGTCTAAACCGTCGGGAATAAACGGGGTGTAGGTATCGCCCGCTGCGAGCGCCTCTGTGCTTTTATATTCACAACCTTCATTACCTTCTTTAAAGGTACCGTCGGGATTGTGGCATTCCTCATACCGGATAACGTCTGCGGTATGGTTGGTAATGATATCAAAAAATATTTTCAGGCCGCGTTGATGTGCCGCATCAATCAAACTCTTCAAATCATCATTGCTGCCAAAGTGTGGATCGATTTGGGTGAAATCGAGGATCCAATAGCCGTGGTGGGCAAACCCGGTCAATTGAATGGCTTGGTTGCGTAGAATGGGCGTCATCCAAATCGCCGTCACGCCTAGGTTTTGCAGGTAATCCAGTTTAGCCTCAATGCCCTGCATGTCACCGCCATGAAACGCCCATTTCGAAGTCACGTCTAACCCGCCACGGCTTATTTCAAGGGAGTCTGAACCATTGTCATTGTCAGGATTGGCATTGTAAAAGCGATCGGGAAGGACAAAGTAAAATACATCGTCGCGCACATCCCGCTGATGCGTCTCAAATATTTTGGGTTGAACCATGCTCTGTTGCGCGGCTTGAGTAGGGTTTTGCGGTTCTGGCGAAACGTTCGACGTTGGCTTACACCCGCTGATGAAGGTGATGGCCATGCCCAGAGCGACCAAAGTATGTTTACAGGTGACCATATAACGGATCCTTTCTACGGTTTAATATACGGGTTTAAGGCACTTCAGTGCCGCGACTTGCTTCAAATAATTGATACCAATGCTCTCTAGTTAACGTGAGCTGTTCTGCCTTCGTACAGGATGCGATACGTTTCGTATTTGTTGTTCCTATAATTGGCTGAATATTCATTGGAAGTCGCATTAACCAGGCTAGCGCAATGGCTTCGCTCGTCGTTTGGTATTCTGCCGCGAGTTGGCGGACACAGGCATAAATTCGCTGATGCTGTGCGGTCGCCTGTGGCTTAGCTGAGGTAATATTACCCTGCGCCAGGCTTCCCCATGCCTGAATTTGAATCTGGTTTAGCTGACAATATTCCAGCAGGCCTGTATCTATGCTAGCGCCTAATGCATTCGTGCTGCCGCTGGTCATGCTATCTTCCAGTAGCGGACAGTGTGCCAAACTCATCTCAATTTGGTTAGCCACAATGGGCTGTTGCAGTGCGCTCTGTAGCCACGCGATATGACGGCTATGCATATTGGATACGCCTATTTGGTCAATCTTACCTGCCTTGATCATTGCGTTTAGTGTTGCAGCGGTTTCATCCAAGTGCATCAGGGGGTCAGGGCGATGCAGCAGTAAAACATCTAAGCGCTCCACATTCAGTTGCTTTAGGCTTTTTTCAACCGAATGCTGCAGCCAAGCCGCGGAAAAATCATAGCGTTTTGGCCCGTCTTCATCAGCAAAGCGGATGGCACATTTAGTCTGAATGACCATGCGTTCACGCAATGAGGGATTCTGTCGTATGACCTGGCCAAACACTTGCTCCGCTTTACCGAAGGTATAAATGTCTGCGTGGTCGAATACCGTAATTCGGTTGTCGAGCGCGCTTTCAATGACCTGATGCGCCTGGGCTTCATCGGCCGCGGTGATAGCCTCATTGTTCCAGCCTCCGCCTAGACCCATGCACCCATATATAATGCGACTCGCATTCGGAAAGGCTCGATTTAAGGGCGAAAGCTTGTCTGGGCTCATATCGCGTATTACTCTCAGGCTAGTGAATTCAAATGACTATTGAATATGCATCTCAGTCGCAAAGCTTATCAGCTTAAACATTTTTCTGCTCACCCGCGTATTGAATACGATTGTAAAGGAGTCGTTAATGATTTTTTACCGCATGAAATTAGATATCAGGCTACTGTTTCTGCCACTGCTCGGCTTGCTGTTACAGGGCTGCACCTCAGTGCCAGAGGGGGTTAAACCGGTTTCCCCGTTTGATCTGCAACGCTACCTTGGCACATGGTACGAGGTGGCTCGTTTTGATCATCGCTTTGAGCGTGGACTGAGTCATGTCACTGCCACTTACACCGTGCGCGATGATGGTGGCGTGAATGTCGTCAACCGCGGATTTTCAGCTGAGAAAGATGAATGGGATGAGGCGCAGGGAAAAGCCTATTTCGTTGATGATGCCAATACCGGGCATTTAAAAGTGTCTTTTTTTGGTCCGTTTTACGCCAGCTATGTGATCATGAAACTTGACCAGCAAGACTATCAGTATGCGTTGGTAACCGGGCCAGACAGGGATTACCTATGGATCCTGGCACGCAGCCCCGCTATCTCTGAAGCGACGATCAGTGAATTGGTCGCGTATGCGCAGCAGAAAGGCTATAACACCGATCAGTTGATTTGGGTTGAACACGAGCAAAGCCGTTAGGAAAGAAAACACCCATTTAGCGGGTCATCTAATTCTGATAGTCTAAAAATACGGTTCAGCACATTTTCATATGTTGTGAGAATGATGACCCAAAACGAAAGGCGTTTTATGCTACAAAGCCACATAGAAGTGTTGCAACAAGCCATTGATTTACTAAATGATGTTTCTACTGACGACTTTCAGAGGGTGATGCACCCGCATCTATCCGGCTCAATCGGCAAACATTTGCGCCACGTTATTGATCATTTTCTGGCCATAGAGAACGGTTTGTTAACGGGTGTTATCGACTACAATCAGCGAAATCGAAACGCGAATATTGAAGTCTCCATCAGTGCCACTGTCGACACGTTGGAAGCTATCCAGCGCTGGCTGCGCGCGCTAGAACCCACTGACTTGGCGGGGAAATTTGAAGTTCGCAGTGAGATATCATTGTCAGACACCGTCAATGCAACGTGTGAGTCGACGCTGGCGCGGGAAATTGTGTTTGCGTCGAGCCATGCTATTCACCACTTCTCGCTGATTAGCATCATCCGTTCCTTACAAGGCCAGCCAGTGCCGGACTATTTTGGTTTTGCACCCGCAACGTTGACGCACCTTTCTGAACACGTTTAGCGACCTTGTTGTTTATTGCGTGAGATTGAACATCGACTCGTGATGTGTGATGTGTTGAATAAATTCGCTGACTTTTTTCGGCTTATTTAGCCCTTGGCGGTAGACGGCATAGATGGGCAGTGATGGGCTGTTTAAGTCGGGCAGTACTTGGCTTAAGTGGCCCGATTGAATATGCTCTCTCGCAACGAACCACGGCACTTGTGCAATGCCCACGCCGGCTAGCACAGCATTGATGACTGACACAAAATCTTCGCAGCGCAGGATAGGTGGAACGTTGACCGACTCAACGCCGGTTTTTGTTTCCAACAACCAATTCACGTTGGTGCGCTGAAAAAGCTCAACACTGCGATGCTGAGTGAGCGCCTGAACCGTACGGGGAACATTCTGACGTTCAAGATAGGCCGGTGCGGCGACAATCACGCGATGCGAATAGCCGAGTCGTTTTTGAATTAAATTGTGGTCGGTATTTTTGCCAATACGAAAGGCTAAATCTAATCCTTCCTGAAACAGGTTCTCGTATTCATAAGAAAGTTTTAATACCACATCAACATCGGGCCAGCGGCGGATAAAATCGGGCAGCAACTGCTGACTGATCAAGCGGCCCAGTGCGGGCGACGCCGCCAGCCGCAATGTACCCGACACGCTGTGATTCAGAGAAGTCATATCACTGAGCAAGTGCTGGCATTCGTCCAGTAAAAACTGAGCGCGTGTGAATAAAATCGTGCCGCTTTCAGTCAGTCTTACGACACGTGATGACCGTTCAAGTAGCTGCGTATCCAATGTGTCTTCAAGTCGGCGAATGTCTTTGCTCAGTTTTGATTTAGTGATTTGGAGCGTCTGACTGGCGCGTGTAAAGCTCAGCAGCTCTGCGGTCACGACGAAATGATGAAGCAAAGTCATGTCCAGATTTTTCACAAGATTCATAGGCGATCGATATCCTATTTTACCGTTTCTAATATGGAAACGTTGAGTTTCAAAATGTCCTATTGTTTCTATTATGCAGTTTATTCACAATGGAACGACAAAAAAGTATCGATATAAGGAAAGACAGATGATCAAAGCCTATGCAGCCAAATCCGCAGGCGCCAAATTAGAGTCGTTTGAATATGACCCCGGTGAGTTGAATCCCGATGAAGTAGAAATTGATGTGGAATCCTGTGGGATCTGCCACAGTGATTTAAGCATGCTCGATAATGACTGGGGTTTCACTGAATATCCCTTCGTTCCTGGGCATGAAGTGGTCGGGAGGATCAGCGCGGTTGGTGAAAACGTGTCGTCATTGAAGCAAGGTCAGCGTGTTGGGTTAGGATGGCATTCTGGCTACTGCAATACGTGTCATACCTGTGAGTCTGGTGATCATAACCTGTGTTCTTCGGCAAGCATGACTATTGGCGGGCGTCATGGCGGATTTGCTGAGCAAGTTCGTGCACAAGCGACTGCGGTTGTACCCATCCCGGATGAACTTGAGCCAGATGCTGTGGGGCCGATGATGTGCGGTGGTATTACCGTATTTAACCCTCTGGTTCAATTCGGTATCAAACCAACCTCCAAAGTGGGTGTGATCGGAATTGGTGGCTTGGGCCACATTGCATTGCAATTTTTAAATGCCTGGGGATGTGAGGTTACCGCATTCACGCGCGATAAGAGCGCTGAAAAAGAACTACGCGACTTGGGCGCTGATAACATTTTAGTCAGCAACGATCCTGACGAACTCGAAGCGGCGCAAGGGCGGTTTGATTTTATCTTATCCACGGTGAACGTGAAGTTGGATTGGAATGCCTATATTGAAACCTTAGCACCGAAAGGCAGGCTCCATTTTGTCGGAGCGACCCTAGAACCGCTGGATGTGAATGTATTCCCCCTGATCATGGGGCAGCGTTCTATTTCAGCATCGCCCGTGGGCAGCCCTGCGACCATCAAGACGATGCTGAATTTTGCGGCTCACCATAAAATCTCGCCCAAGGTGGAGTATTTTTCGTTTGATCAGGTTAACGAAGCATTAGATACCTTACGCAATGGGAAGCCACACTACCGCGTGGTGCTGAAGCGATAATAACTCCCATCAACGACGACACGAATAGGTCAGCCTGACCAATTCGTGTCGTCTTGGTTTCCCTCTCCCAAATAGAGTCGCTTGAGTTTTTCGGGAGCCTTGGGTAAGTCAACGCTCAACAACATGCCCGGCGTGTGATTGAAGCTGGGGTCAATGCCCAAACAGTGAAAAGTCGCGCCCATCTTAAGATACTGACGCATCAATACCGGGATATCTTTTCCGTCCGACTCCAGTGAGCGAAGGAACGATGATAATGTCGTCACTGGTGACGTATGCGCATAAAACTCAGCCACTTCGGCGTGAACGGCCTTGTTTAACGCATGCCGAGGACGGGCATCGGCCGACGGTGTCACGTGTGCTTTTTCTATCAGGGCAACACTGCGCATATCGTATAATTTACTGATCGATACCGTGCCGTACAGGGTTCTATATTGCGGAAATTGACACACGAATGCGCCGATACCGCGCCACAGCAAAAATAATCCAATGTGTGAACGCTGCAACCGAGGAATGAGAAAAGAGCGACCCATTTCAAGCGCGGGCTCGCGACGATTGACAAAGGTTGGGTCGAATTCAAACATGCGGTTTAAATACAACGCGTTGAGGTCGCCATTCGCCTCAGCCAATAAGCGGTCTGTTTGCCCCATCCTATAAGCACCTACGATTTCCCGCTCTAGTTCATCAAACACGAATAAGTGCGTGTAAGATGCGTCAAAACGATCAGTATCCAGTGGCTCACCGGAGCCTTCATTGTGTTGGCGAAACACGTACTCTCGCAGTCGGGCGATTTCTCTCACCGTATTCGGCGCTTGATGCTGCCAAGCGTAGTAGATGGAAAAATGCTTGTGCTGGTGGAGCCGCTGCTCCACAGGCAATTGCGCCAACTCAGTTTCAATTGATCCCACATGAGTTGGCTCAGCAAGGGGGTTAAGTTCACCGACGGTATCTGGCGGCCATGGTTGTTGCCAATGGGCAGCCTGGGCGTAACTGAGTGCTCGGCAATGTTCCGGGCTGTCTACTAGATGCCCCTTGACGGCGAAACCGGCGTCCAGCCTCACAGTTGCACCGCGTTTATTCAGCAGTTCTCTGGCTAGCATTAGCATGCGTAAGCGATAATAAATACGTCCGAGACGATAGAACAACGCGCTGTTTCGACCGCTGACGAAAATCGGCACAAAAAGGCAGTCGGGCGAGTGACACAACCGGGCAATCACCCTATTCCATGTGTGTTCACTGACCCTTTTCTTATCCGCTTGATAATAGCTCACACGACCGGCTGGAAACATGAGCAGCGCCTTGCCTTGTTTGACATGCTGCAAACATTGTCGAAGCGAAGGGCCGTTGCGCGGGTCTTTTTCTTTCAGCGGATTGGTAAAAATAAAGTAATCTTGCAGTTCAGTGAACAGCCGTAGACCTTGATTTGCCAGCACTTTTAAATCAGGCCTGACGCGGCTAATCGCCCGCGCTAAGATCACTCCTTCTATACCGCCGAAGGGGTGATTGCTGGCCAAAACAACAGGGCCTTGCCGTGGGATCTTGTCTAACAGTTCGGCTTCACCTTCGACACGAATATCGAGTAGCTTGATCAACGAATCGGCAAACTGCTCTTTACTTAAGCCCTGCATCCGATGCGATTGATACAGGCGATCCATTTTTCTAATCCCTAACAGCCAATCCAACACACGCAAACAGGTGCGCACAACCACATTGCTTGAACTGGCTGGGCTTAAATTGTTGAGGCTGATCGATTTAGACATGGTGACTGCGTAGGATTTGTAGGCTAGGGCGTGTTGATTGTTATTATTTGACCCATGTTACCGGTTAAACCTTTCCTGCAATAGCGTTAATTTTATGAAACTAAGCGCTTTTGCTGCCAGCTGCTAACGTTTAAGGCATAATACGCACATTCTTTAAGCAGTAACGATAAACATCATGGCTACCATTGACTCACTCACGATAACCACCCCTGACGATTGGCACTTACATTTTCGCGATGGTGATATGTTACAGGAAACCGTTCCTGCCACGGCGCGCTGCTTTCGACGCGCGATTGCCATGCCTAATTTGGTTCCTCCTGTGACTAACACCGAGATGGCACTGGAGTATCGCCGCCGGATCCTCAAAGCCGCTGGCCCACATACAGGCTTTGAGCCGCTGGTCACTTTGTACTTAACCAATGCCACGCTACCCAGTGATATTATCGAGGCAAAGCAGGCAGGGATCGTGGCGTGTAAATTGTACCCAGCGGGTGCTACCACCAATTCCGACGCAGCGGTTAAAGGCATTCGCTCGCTGTACCCAGTGTTTGAAGAGATGCAGAAGCAAGGGGTTTTGTTGCTCATCCACGGCGAAGTTACCGATCACGACATTGATATCTTTGACCGCGAGAAATCGTTCATCGACCGACACCTAAACGATATCGTGCGCGACTTTCCTGAGCTTAAAGTTGTCTTTGAGCATATTACGACCGCGGATGCGGTTGATTTTGTTCAACAATCGTCGCGCTTTGTTGCAGCCACCATTACGCCTCAACATTTACTGCTCAATCGGAATGACTTGCTGGTGGGGGGGATTCGTCCTCACAATTACTGTTTGCCTGTACTTAAGCGTAATACGCATCAGCAGGCACTGCGCGCGGCAGTGAAGTCAGGTGCAGAGAAGTTCTTTCTCGGCACCGACTCCGCACCGCATGAAAAGCATAACAAAGAGAGTGCGTGCGGTTGTGCGGGTTGTTACAGCGCGTGGAGTGCGATTGAGTTGTACGCGCAGGTTTTTGAAGATTTGGGTGCGCTTGACAAACTGGAAGGTTTTGCCAGTTTTCACGGTGCCGATTTCTACGGCTTACCGCGCAATGCTGGCACAATCACATTAAAGCGGACGCCGTGGGAAATACCGACTAAAATTAAACTGCCGAATGGCAATGACATCGTACCGTTTATGGCGGGTACTGCGGTTAACTGGCAGTTGGTTTCGGAGTAAATTATTCCTTGAAAATACTCGTTCACTGGATATGCGTTTGGGTTTTGTTGTGCAGCGTTGCTGGCAAACTTGATGCAGCCGAGAAGAGCACGCCAGAAGCACAAACGCTTGGCGTTTACTCCAGCATATTGCCGGTGTTCAGTGAACAGTTAGCCAACGGTGAACCTGCCGGGTATTCAATTGAGTTTGCACAGGGCATACTAAAATCCGCCGGTTATAACGCCGATATCGTTCAGCTTCCCTTTGCACGTTTGATGCGAGAAATGTCGCTCGGACCCGCAGCCGTTGCCACTGGGGTGGGTCGCATACCTGAAAGAGAGGACCAATTTTTTTGGATTGCGCCGATGACGGCGAACGTGATTGGTCTGTTTGCAAAATCGGGGCGCATCGACCCTAATCTCACTCAAGAGCAACTGAGTCAGCTCCGCTCCGTTGCCGTGTTGCGCGGGGATTATCGCGTTGAGATCCTTAACACATTGAATGTACCTTATGTTTTAGAAGTGAACACGTGGACGCAAGCGGTGAAAGCGGTGCTTAAAGACCGCGTTGATGCGGTTTTTCTGTCCGACTTGGGTATCGGCCTGACCTGTCGAACCGCCAATCTGGCGTGTGATTCGCTACAAAAAATTTATACGCACAATGTGCTGTTTAGTTATCTGGTCATGCCAAAGGTTGAAGGCAATCGCGCACACGCGATTGCGTTGGGTAAAGCCGCTCAACGCTATGTATTATCTCGTGAGTTTGAGGCATTAACTCAGCGCTGGATACCTGCATTACAGCAAGTCGCCGATCATGTGGAAGTGAGAGACGGTGTCGTGAGCATGGGGCGAATCGATGAAAAAGCCAATGCAGAGCGGTCGCTGTGGGTGCTAACGAGTCTCGAACCTGGCTTTAGTGAACGCGATGAACGCGGCACAGTCACCGGCTATGCGGCAGAACTGGTGAAAGGTATTTTGACCGAAGCAGGTTTGCCGCAGACTATCTTGGCTGCACCGTGGCAACGTATATTGATTGAAAGCCAGATGAAGTCCGATGTGTTGGTGTTTTCCATTGCACGTACCCCTGAGCGTGAGGATGACTTTTACTGGATTTCGCCCATCTCAGCCAACGCCTATTCATTGTTTGGTCGATGGTCGTCAAACGAGGTATCGCAAAAGCGCATACAAAGCCTTAAAGAGTTACCTTCTCAAACCAGTGTTGCTGTGCTGGCTGGCGATTTTCGTGAGCGTCAGGTCGTTCAGGCTGGCTTAACCGCGCATCCATCGGAAACGACGGAACAGGCATTTCTTAGTTTTATGCAGGGGCAGTCAGACTATTTCTATTCCTCCGAAAGTGGATTGTTTCTGTTGTGCAAACGGCTAGCGGCAGACTGCGCTGATGTGAAGCGTGTGTTCACCACCGACATTACCGAAACCTATCTGGCGGTTTCACGAAAGGGAACGTCGCCAGAGTTGGTACGCAATCTAACGCGAGCGGCAAACACCTTTAAGCGTTCAAATGAATATCACCAGCTTGCTGATAACTGGCTGGCTACTTTTGCCCAACGCGAGATGCCGCCGATGCATCAGCACGAGGGCGTCATTAATTTATGGCAACAAACAACCGATGACTAATACCACTGATTTTTCGTTTTCTTCACTGCCGCTTCGAGATGATTTGCGTGAAGGGCTTGTGTCCCTTGGTTTTGATAAGGCAACGCCGGTTCAAATGCAATCGTTACCGCACAGCTTAACAGGACGTGACATTGTCGCTCAGGCACAAACGGGTTCAGGAAAAACGTTGGCGTTCGCGCTGACGCTCCTCAATAACTTGGATAGCAGCCTGACCAAGCCTTCAGCGTTGGTGCTTTGCCCTACACGAGAGTTGGCTGAGCAAGTGGCTGAGCAAATTCGCACGGTGGCGAAAAATATCGCGAACACCAAGGTATTACTGTTGTGTGGTGGCGTGCCGGTGCCGCCGCAAATTTCCTCGCTGGCGCACGGGGCGAACGTGATTGTGGGCACTCCGGGCCGAGTCGTCGATCACATCATGAAAGGGCGATTGATACTGAGCAGCGTGCATCACTTTGTGTTGGATGAAGCGGATCGGATGCTTGATATGGGATTTGAGGACGAACTTAAGGTGATTAATCGTGCGTTGCCAAGAGCGAAGCAGACACTACTGTTTTCCGCGACCTTTCCGCCCAGTGTTGAAAGTATCGTCGCTTCGGTTGTGACGGACGCAGAGCGTATCACCGTCAACAAAACAGAGTCGTTTAGTCATATTCGGCAGCGCGTTTACCGTGTTGATGAAGCACAACGCCTGCCAACCCTGTGTGCTGTGTTAACTGACCAGCAACCGTCCAGCGCCATCGTGTTTTGCATCACGAAAAAAGAAACACAGCAGGTTGCTTCTGAACTCAACGCGGCGGGGTTCTCGGTAGTTGCCTTGCACGGTGATTTAGAGCAACGCGAGCGAACAGAAATGTTGGCTCAATTTACGGCAGGCAGTGCGCTAACCCTGGTTGCTACTGATGTTGCGGCACGTGGGTTAGACATTGAGGATGTGCCGTTGGTCATTAATTATCGTCTGAGTGACGATGCCGACACCCACATCCATCGTATTGGTCGAACTGGCCGGGCAGGAAAAAAAGGGATGGCGATATCGTTAATGAGCGACGATGAGGAAATCCGCGCCGCGAGAATCGAAGAGCAGCTACAGATCGTGTTAGAAAAATCAGGGGGGCAGGCGCTGCGTTTCCATGCCAATCGGATTGTGCAGCCCGATATGGCCTGCATCAGTGTTGCTGGTGGTAAAAAAGACAAACTGCGACCGGGTGATTTGCTGGGCGCACTAACTCAGGACGCAAAAATACCTGTAGAAGATATAGGTAAAATAAAAATCACGTCCACCCATAGCTACTTAGCGATAAAAGCGCGCAGTGTGAAACGGGCATTAGGGCTTTTTCGAGATGGAAAAATAAAAGGCAAACGGTTTCGCGCTCGCAAACTTAATGCGTTACAGTCTTATTAGTTTTTTCGCGTAAGCGACTACTGAGGATATTTTATGTCACCTACTTATTTTGCCTTAGCGGGTTATATCGCTTGGACCATGTTGTTATTAATTGTGCTCGCGGGCTATCGAACCGTGCTGATTTCGTCGCAGAAACGTTCATCATTAAAGTTTGCTAATGATGGCTCTGACGTACCGGATCTTGGCCACCGTATCACCCGGGCACAAGCCAATTGCGCTGAGAGCTTCGTGTTTGTCGGTGGAACATTGTTATTCGCGATTGCGACCGGCAGTACCGTGATCACCGATGGCTTAGCATTGATCGTGTTGGCTGCTCGTCTTGGGCAATCCATAGTGCACATGGTGTCAACGGCTAACTTGGCGATTCAGGTGCGTTTCGTGTTGTTTCTGATCCAACTTGGCATTTGTGGCTACTGGCTAATCATGCTAGTCACCAAGTTTAGCCAATAAGGGAGAGCGCATGGCAATCGAACCGACCCTAGACAACCTTTATCAACAGCTTTCTGTGCTGTCGCCGTGTGATTTGGCCGACGCACTGCCGTTTGAGCAATTCGTTGATCCCGCTATTGCCGGTTTATGGGCGAAAATGCCTCGCATAGTGGGCCGTGCGTTTACGGTTGAATGTTTCGACAATGATCACCTTATGTTTCATGCCGCCGTTTACCGAGCGCATGCCGGTGACATTATTGTCGCTAAAGGCGGCGCATCTGCTATGGCGGGTGGAAATGTGTGCGCCATTGCGCAACGTCGCGGGGTGACAGGGTTCATCATTGACGGGAGTATTCGTGATCTAGCCGAGATAAGGACCATGGCGTTTCCCGTGTTTGCGCGCAATGTTATGCCTAAACCCGGTGTGAAAAAACAACTCGGCACGCTCGGCGAGACAATTGAGTGCGGCGGTGTGGCAATCCATCGGGGCGACTTTATCGTTGCCGATGAAGAAGGTATCGCCGTGATCCCAGCAGCAGATGTCGCGAATGCTATCAAAATCGCGTCTGCGAGAGCGCTTAAAGACGCAAGCCTGTCACTTGATGATTGGCAGGCACAGCATGAAGCAACGGTGTCAAAGGCATTGCGTTCGTTAGGTTTTACTGAATAAATTTCTTCAAGGGTTTTCATGTTTTCATTTTTCGAGCGCTTAACCAAAGCGTTCCCCGACGAGGCGCCTACACAGCCGCCTAAATCGGTTTGGGCTTTCTGTCGTTATTACACCAAAGGCATGTGGCCGGTTATCTTCATGGTGTCACTGTTCAGTGCTGTGATTGCAAGTTTAGAAGTGGCGCTATTCGGTTTTATGGGCCAGTTGGTAGATTGGCTTTCAACGCGTGACAGAGAGACATTTCTGGCTGAAGAACAATCCACGCTAATCCTCTACGGCGCGGTTGTGTTAGTAATTATACCTGGGCTGATTATCGTGCACTCCCTGTTAAAGCATCAGTCTTTGATGGGAAATTATCCCATGCGGATCCGCTGGCTTGCCCATCGTTATTTACTTGGCCAGAGCCTGAGCTTTTTTCAAAACGAATTTGCGGGACGTGTGGCAACGAAAGTGATGCAAACTGCACTGGCGGTGCGCGAAACGGTGATGAAGTTACTGGACCTCATGGTGTATGTGGCCGTTTATTTTTTCAGCGTGGTGTTTTTAGTCTTTGCCGTTGATTGGCGGCTGAGTATTCCCTTGTTGGTCTGGCTGGGTTTATACATCACCATTTTGCGTTTCATTCTGCCGCGACTGAAACAGATATCCGAGCATCAAGCCGATGCACGTTCCATGATGACGGGTAGAATTGTCGATTCATACACTAACATGATGACCGTTAAACTGTTTTCACACAGTCAGCGAGAGTCGAGCTACGCGAAAGAAGCAATGCAAGGCTTTCTGGATACGGTGCATCCGCAAATGCGTTTGGTCACCGTGCTGGTGGGTTGCGTTGAAATGCTCAACGGGTGCTTGATATTCGTTATGGGCGGGTTGTCTGTTTATCTGTGGTTGCAACAAATAGCAACTCCGGGTGATATCGCGATTGCTGTGGGTTTATGCTTAAGATTAAATGGCATTTCGCACTGGATCATGTGGGAAGTGTCATCACTGTTCGAAAATATCGGCACTGTGCAAGACGGTATTAATACCCTTTCACGTCCCATCGCTGTGCAAGACAAAGCGAATGCCCAAGCCCTCAACGTGAGCGGCGGCGAAGTGGTTTTCGAACAGGTCGGCTTTGCCTATGAAGAGTCTAGTGAGTCCGCCAAAATTTCGCGTTTGCCGGTATTTGATAACTTAAACCTGACCATTAAAGCGGGAGAAAAAATTGGTTTAGTGGGGCGTTCCGGCGCAGGTAAGTCAACACTGGTTAATTTGCTGTTACGGTTTTACGATGTGCAGAAAGGGGCCATCAAAATAGATGGCGTTGATATTCGCGACATCGATCAGGAAAGCTTGCGCGCTAAAATCAGTATGGTTACGCAAGACACCTCATTGCTACATCGTTCGGTACGTGAAAACATCGTATATGGTCGAAATGACGCCGGCGAGGAAGCCATGTTAACCGCGGCTAAAAACGCCGAGGCACATGAGTTTATTCAACAATTGACCGACCCCAACGATCGTACCGGTTACGATGCTCATGTGGGTGAACGTGGTGTTAAATTGTCCGGTGGCCAGCGGCAACGCGTGGCGATTGCGCGAGTGATGTTAAAAGATGCGCCTATTTTAATTCTTGATGAAGCAACGTCAGCATTGGATTCAGAGGTTGAAGTGGCGATTCAGCAGTGCCTCAATCGGATGATGGAAAACAAAACAGTACTGGCAATTGCGCATCGTTTATCAACAATCGCGCAGATGGATCGGTTACTGGTACTGGATAAAGGCGAAATTGTTGAGTCAGGTACACACGCTGAGCTTATTCGTAAAGATGGTATCTACGCCAAGCTATGGGCGCATCAAACCGGCGGATTTATCGGTGTTGAATAGCCTGTACTGACAGGTGGTAAGCGAATTGTGACTTGTATCCAAAAGTGGAATAAGTATAATGCTGCTCCCTTCCTTGCGATGCCCCCAGATTCAAACAATCTAGAGACTTCACAAGGTAAGTGTAACTATTAAACGGTGTTCGCCTGCGCGGTCACTATACAATAGGGGTGTAGTTCGAATTGGTAGAACAGCGGTCTCCAAAACCGATGGTTGGGGGTTCGAGTCCCTCCACCCCTGCCAGATTGATGATGTTGGTGCAGTGCATCAGCTCAGCAACATGAAGTTGCTGTCGTTTAGGACAAATAAGTCATGAGTGAGAAAGTAGAAAATTCATCGGGTGCGGTTGATATGCTCAAGTGGTTGATTGTATTTGCGCTACTTGCAGGTGTGATCACCGCCAATTATATGTATGAAGACTACTCGGTACTGTATCGCGCTTTAGGTGCGGTTGTGGGTGTTGTTATTGCCGGTTTCATTGCCGCGTCGACAACCAAGGGTAGTGCATTCATTACTTATGCGAAGGAATCACGTACAGAAGTGAGAAAAGTGGTTTGGCCATCACGTCAAGAAGCGACGCAAACCACGCTTATCGTTATCGCAGCAACGGTAGTTATGGCACTCATTCTTTGGGGTCTTGACGGTATTATCGTTCGCGTCGTTGGCTGGATCACGGGCATAGGAGCTTAAGTATGTCGGATACAAAAAGATGGTATGTCGTTCAAGCGTTTTCGCAGTATGAAGGCCGGGTTAAGAAAACGCTCGAAGAGTATATCAAAATGCACAACATGGAAGAGCATTTTGGCCAAATTCTGGTTCCTACCGAAGAAGTGGTTGAAATGCGAGCGGGCCAGAAACGCAAATCTGAGCGTAAATTCTATCCAGGTTATGTGTTAGTTGAAATGGCCATGAACGAGCAGTCTTGGCACTTGGTTAAGAGTGTACCCAGAGTACTAGGCTTTATTGGTGGTACGTCTGACCGGCCTATGCCTATCACTCAGCGCGAAGCGGACAACATTTTAAATCGTTTGGAAGAGTCGGTCGACAAGCCAAAACCGAAAACGTTGTTCGAACCGGGCGAAGTGGTTCGGGTTACTGATGGTCCCTTTGCGGACTTCAATGGTGTGGTTGAAGAAGTTGACTATGAGAAGAGCCGCGTGAAGGTTTCCGTGCTTATCTTTGGTCGCTCAACGCCAGTTGATCTAGAGTTTAGCCAGGTCGAAAAAGGCTAAGATTTTGGACCGGTTAATAAGCCCGATATCGCCAGTGCGAATCGGGTTTTTTTGTATATAGGGTACACTTATTGCCATTGGCAGATATTCCACTGTTAAGGACACATCATGCTTCAAAAATTAGGTTTAACGGTTGCGAAGGGATTATTGGCATTACTCCCCATTTCACTCACGCTGTTTGTGATCATTTGGCTAGTGACCACGATCGAGGAAAGTGTACTCCCCTTTATTCCACATACCCTATATTTTCCGGGCTTAGGCGTATTGATTACACTGCTGGCGCTGATTATTGTCGGGCTGTTAGTTAACGCCTATATTCTGCAACTGCTGATCGCATGGGGAAATGGTTTGTTAGAGCGTATTCCGCTCGTAAAAACGGTCTATGGCACGATCCACGACGCGGTGAATCTGATCAAAGTCGGAAAAGAGCAGGAAATGAAGAGCGTCGTGTCAGTTAGAGTTACCGACGCAATCCACTTGATTGGTTTTATCACCAACGACGAAGGCGCTAAGTCAATCTTCAAAGACGCCAATAAAATCGGCGTGTATGTTCCATTAAGTTACCAGATAGGGGGATACACCCTGTACATCGATCGCGACCAGATCACACCGCTCGACATAGACGTAGAAACAGCCATGCGCATCTCCCTAACGGGTGGTAGCAGCAATCAGAAGGTCAAGCCGGGTCCTGAGCTTTAGCGTTCCCTCAAGACTTCTGAACCTCTGAGCTCAGGAATCTCGATGTGAACTAAAATCGCATTGTCGCAGCCGGTAGATGTGAGCGGCCCTTACAATGTTTTGAGAGCAAACGTAGGGTAATTGCCCTAGTTCGTCGCAGATCAATCCGCACACCTTGGACAGTTAGTTTGGCTGGCTTTATCAGCAACATTACACTGGTTGAACGGCTCCGCTGGGGCTCCTGTTACCTGTCAGATAAAACATCGGTTAGATTTCAGTACTGGTTTTTATAGTCTTACGTTTTTCTCGATCTTTCCTTAAATTGTCTAGCGATGCTGCTTAGATTCGTCCGTCAAATCAGAATAGGTCTTTATGAATAAAATGGGCGAAAACAGTTGGCAACTGCAAACACACCCCATTGTCACATCTTCTTTGACTATAACGTTTATTAAACTGCAAAAGTAAATTACAGTCATTCACAAGCGAGATAAGCGTTGATTTGGAAGTTGAACGCCTGTGCGCAAACTCGGACTTAAGAATCAGATATCTTACAGCTTCGCTCGATGAACAGTTTAGTCAAAATGACTTAAGCGTAGTGACGGCAATTATACTATTTGGCAAAGAAACAAGTCTGGGCTATGGATACCAAGGAAATGGGAATCCATTTATCTTTGGTTTGCACTTTAGAAACTGGTCAATTAACTCTCTTGATGAGTTGGTCTATACAAGGTGTTGGCGTCACATGACCTTGTTTTTTATAAGATTTAAGGTGATAGTGCACGGCTATGTTTAATGTTTTTTGTTGAGGGTGGAAGTGATGGGTAAACCGGCAATCGGCTTTTTGTTAATCGCGTTGATATACTGGGCAATTCCAGCAAACGCTAATAATGACGATTCATTAAATAACATAAAAGACGATGCTTTACGCGCATGTATCTCCCGAGCACTGGACGAGGGAAGTGCGCTAAGCGACGTTAAACGTCTTAAATGCCACTCCGAAGGTGTCGAATCCCTTGAAGGGATAGCGTTGCTCCCAAATTTAAGCACATTGTCGCTTTTCAATAATCACATTGAACACGCTGATTTACGGGAACTTAGCCAACTCACCACTTTAAATCTGGCAAAAAACCGCTTATCGATACTTAATGTTGAAGGTTTGAGCCATTTAGAAAACTTGTTCGCTTTTGACAACCAACTTGAGACTGTCAGTTTAAATGGGCTTTCAGCGCTCACTAAACTGCGTTTGATGCAAAATAAAATCACGGAATTAGATCTTAGCAATTTGCAAGCCCTGGAATCTGCTTACCTTTTTGACAATCAACTTGAAGACCTATCAATCGATGGATTGAGTGCACTTACTTTCCTTGACGTAAAGCAGAATCCTATGCCTGATGAGCTTTACGATTTCTTTGACGAACAGGATGGCATTGTTATCGTGCATGACGGCAATGCAGACGATTGGAAATAAAATTTAAAAAAATACGCGTTTCCTGCAACCCCTAAAAAAAGTTGGCGTAAGTCACAGTGAATCAAATAAAACGAGACTCACTATGACTTTCAAACGAACGCTTTTTCCTCTTATAAGTATCGCTGTGCTAACCGCCTGTGGTTCTGACAATGATGACGGATATGATGTAATTGATGATCCTGTCGCCGCACCTGCACCTGCGCCAGACCCTGTTGCAGAAAATTTTCCTATTCAATCAGAGACGCCAGAAGCGGTGCTATTGGCTGATGTTGGAAACGTTTTTGTTTCAGCAGAAGGACTTTCTCTGTACTTTTTTGCTAATGATGACGCCGGTGCTTCCAACTGTAACGCCGATGAAGGCGCGCCAGCAGGCGCATCAACCGACCGTGAGAGTTGTGCAGGGCGCTGGCCACCATTATTGGTTGGAGAAGGGGCAGCGTTCACGCCTTCATTTACGCAAATTGAGCGAGCTGACGGTACTTATCAGTGGGCTTACAACGGTTATCCTGTTTATCAGTTCGCCGAAGACTCAGCGCAAGGTGATGTTTTTGGTGATGGAGCTGGAGATGTTTTTGATCTTGCCCGTCCTTCACCGATCATTCGTTTCGAAAACAGCGATAGTGCTGAACTTTCTGCATATGGACACGTACTGTCAGCATCGAATCCAGCCGGAGAAATTGAACTGGCGCGTTTAGAGAAAAACGGCTTTAGTCTTTACACCTTTGACAATGATCCACTGGATACTGCTACCTGTTTGACGCTAGGTGATGGCGCATGTCTCAACGCGTGGCCACCTGTTTTAGCAGATAATGGCGCCAAACCTTCAGGCTTGTTTGATGTGATCACACAAGAAAGCGGTGTGACGCAATGGACGTTCAGGGGTAAACCGCTTTATTTGTTTGGCAACGACAACGAACCCGGTGATACCAATGGTCAAGGAGCAGGGGATGTTTGGTTTTTGGCGACTCAAGCTCCTGCTATTCAACGTCCTATCAATGACAATCAATGGCTTACGGCCACAGGACGCGTTCAAATTCTGGCGCCAGATGACAACGGTGATCTAGTGTCGACATCTGCCGACAAAGATCAGTTCTCATTGTATACCTTTGCGAATGATGAGCCTGGTGTATCCAATTGCACAGGAGGCTGCGCAGAAAGTTGGCCAGCATTTTTAGCGACTGGGCACGATCAAGCTGTGGGTCAGTTTTCTATTATCGAGCGCAGTGACGGTTACATGCAGTGGGCCTATCAGTCACAGCCTTTATACTTCTTTAGTGGCGATTCTGCGCCAGATGAAACTAACGGTCAAGGCGCGGGTGACGTATGGTTTTTGGTACCACCATCTACCACTGACTTCAATCAAATTGACTCACCACTGGGTGCGACGTTGTCGGTGCATGGACGTGTGAACACACTGCAAGTAGATGATAATGGCGAGTTCTTTGTGCAGACTTCCGACAAAACAGGTTTTCAGCTTTATAACTTCGATAATGACGAGGCACTGAGCAGTAACTGCACATCGTCCGGTTGCGCAGCAAACTGGCCGGCACTTCTAGCCACAGAAAATGATGAAGCCACAGCACCGTTTTCAATATTCCAACGTGATGATGGCTATTATCAGTGGGCATTAAACTACAAACCCCTATATTTCTTCACTCCTGATGAAGTTGCAGGTGACCAGTTTGGCGAATCGGCAGGCGATGTGTGGTGGGTAGCTCGTCCAGCACCAATGCGACTTTCACAGTTTGAAGACATCGGCGCTGGTTTCGTTGCACATCGTTTAGATATCGCAGGTGCGCAGCCAGATGGCGATACTTTGGAAGGTTTTACGTTATATATCTTTGAGAACGACGTGCCAAATTCTGGTGAATCAAGCTGCACGGGTAACTGTGCAAATGTTTGGCCTCCTCTTTATGCGGAAAGTATGGTTCAGGCATATGGCGATTATGGTGTGATCTCACGCATTACTGACGACGGAGAGACTCGTTATCAATGGACCTATCGTGGAATGCCTCTTTACTTCTTTGCCAATGACGAGCAGCCAGGCGACGCAAATGGACATGATGTGAACAACTTCTTTGTTGCCATACCTAACTAGATATGACTTCAATAGAGTATATTTAACATTCGAATTAAGCACAGACTAACCAGAATTAGTCTGTGCTCTACAACACTGTAATTCTTTTGATGGAAATGACTGATTTAATAAATTTGCTTCAACGTGTAGCGCTTGACGATCAAATAGCTTTCGCCAAACTTTATCAACAGTGCGCGCCAAAACTAAATGGTATTGCCCGGTTAATGGTACGCGATGCTGAAAAAGCCAATGAGGTGCTACACGATGCGTTTATGCAAATTTGGAAAAACGCCGATGAGTACCAAGAGCACAAATCGGAGCCCATGACCTGGATGAGCAGTATTGTAAAGTTTCGTGCGTTAGACTTGCTGAGAAAGCAAGGTCGACGGTTGGAAGGAAGGTTCAACAGATTGTCCGATGAAGAGTATCTTGAATTAGAAAATACGCTGCATTGGCAAAAAGAGAATACAAACACGGCGACGTTGTCACTTGGTATGCAAACATGCCTTTCGCAACTTTCAGGTGATCAAAAAGACGCAGTGATTTTTGCATATCTATACGGGTACAGCCGTGAAGATATTGCGCATATATTCACCACATCTGTGAATACAGTAAAGTCTTGGCTACACCGAGGCGTAAGGAATTTGCAGCAATGCTTAACCCAATAAAACGCTACATGAACCCCGATGTGATTGAGCATATTGCATTGCGATATACACTTGGTCACTTAACGCCAAGAGCGCGAGCAAGAGCGGATTCGCTTGTAAGACTTCCCGAATATCAAGCGCTCAAACAAGAGATTGAAAAGCAACAAATGTTATTGCAACCTCTTCACGATGCTGCGCCAACTATTGCACCAGACCCCAAAATTTGGCGTTCATTGGCCGCTGAAATCACCAGTGAAGAGTCCAATATAGAACCACTTAAGCCAAAACCGAGTGTAAGACAAAAAAACATCGGACCATTTTTAAGTATGGCCGCAAGTGTGCTCTTTGTGGCGTTGCTAGCTCTATTTATCATGCCGTCGGAAGAGCAGCGCCCAGCGTTGAGTTACGTTGCGGTAATGACTGACGCGCAAAACAATGCCGCAATCGTAGCAGCCACCTACGGCGAAGGGCAGGGGTTGGTGCTTGACTTAGTCAACCTGCCACAGATCGAGAATGATGTCTCTTACGAGTTGTGGGTTACGTCGAAAACCGATGCACAAACACGCAGTCTGGGGCTTATTAGTGCTGCTGATACGAGCATAATAAGACCTTTGAACAATGCGGAATGGAGATTGATAAAAGACAGTGCAACCTTGCTTGTCACTGTTGAAGAGTTGGGTGGTTCACCGTTAGGAGAGCCACTAGGTGAGGTTGTTGCCGAAGGGCTATGCGTTAGGTTGAGTGCGTGGGAAGCGTGACGATGTCAAAGGCATGTTTTTTACTTTGCAGTGTTATTGCGCTTCCCGGTTTGGCGAATGGGGTGGTCGATAACATCACTGTCGACCCCAGTGCGCGATGGCGCTTTCAGAACGTTAACGACTCACTGCAGGGGGATGCACAAGCTCACACCTTGATGCTTCGTTTAACGGCAACCAGTAACGTAACGCCATCATTGACGGGAATGATTCAAACCGATTATGTGTATGCTTTTAATAGAGGCAACTACAGTGATGGTGTTGTGCGCCGCGATGCGGCATTTATCCCCGATCCACAAGGTGTCGATTTAAACCAGCTATGGTTGAGCTATCAACTGCATTGGGGGGCTGATATCACGTTGGGACGGCAGCAGCTTAGCGTCGACAACGAACGTCATTTGGGCGGAAATAGCTTTTGGCAGAATGAGCAAACGTTCGATGCACTGCTCTACAAGCAGTCTTGGTTAAATGGGCTCAAGATACGCTATACCTACATTAACCAAGTCAATCGTATTTTTGGTCGTGATGCCGATGCGCAATTGCAAACTGACGACATACGATTTGATGATTTCTCCACAAGACCCGCCATTGAGCAGGGCGTCCATAAACACAACTCTCACCTTTTTGATGTTGCATTTGAGATAAATAATTCACTAAAAATCGCTGGATTTTTGTATTCGTTGGATAACCAAACATTTAACGGCTTTTCGAGTCATACCTTGGGTGTAGTGGCAACTGGTCGACTGAAACCCGACACCATCCGTTACGATTATCGTGTAGAAACCGCTATACAAACCGATGCTTACGACAGTTCTTGGGATTATCAAGCAACCTATATTGCTATCAACGTTAGCGCACAACACAAAAGTCATCGCTTTGAGTTAGGCTACGAAAATATTGGTCAAGACAATGGTTTTGGTTTTGTTCATTCATTGGGATCTAATCATCAGTTTAATGGATGGGCCGATATCTTCGCTCAGTACAATAAGCCAGAGGGTATTGCCGACACATTCATTATGTACCGTGGACGGAGTGGCAAGCTTAGGTGGCGAGCTAAAATTCATCAATATCAATCGGCAGACCACAAGCTGGACGTTGGCAAAGAATTAAATGTCGAACTGGCCTACAGAGCTTCAATTAAATGGGAGTTGTCTGCCGCATTCGCGCGCTACAAACCTGATAGCGGTTTCGAATCCTTGGCTGAATCTCAGGTGCCCCGTACAACTGGCTTTGTGTCAGTTAAGTATCAGCTTTAGTTGGCGTAAGTCACCCAAATTAAAGCCAATTCTGTAAAAATTGGCGCTTATCGCGTTTTGTGAAACGCGGCTTCACAGAGACATTGCGTAACCCAATGCGACATCTTGCTCGTACAAATAAGGCTACAATTCTTTCATATCTGAGCCAGCAGTATCTTCAGTTTGATCATGAACGAACCTAACATTTGTTTCTCCTATAATTAGTCAAATCCAGAGAGCACGGAAGACATCAAGTCGGGCATTAACCAGAATTCACATGGTCCGCACGACGTCGCTCGTTTGTTGTTCACAATCATACAAAAGTAGTAAATAAACCGCAGGGCAGCTTGGTTCCGTGCCCTAATGTAAAAAGTATCGTTGAGGTCTCTATTCTTCACTTTACTGACCGAAAAATTTTATACGAACTACTTTTTGCTAAGGACAATCAAATGAAATACATAGCGATTATCGCGTTATCAGCAGTATTAGCAGCCTGCAGCGGCGGTGCATCTGACGAATCGGTGAAAGCTGCTGAAGCTGCACTGGGTAATATCAGTCAAGCAAAGTCTATGCTGGCCTCGGTTAATTCAGTGCCAGATGCGCAAAAATTGGAAGCTGATTTTGCGGAGATTGGACAACAATATGCTAGCGCGATGAAGGCGCTCAACAGTGCTGATCAAGGTGATATGGAAACCGCGCAGGCGCTGGCACAAGTGACCCCAAAAATTGCGATGGAGTATCAGGGAATGATGGCAGAATTAAATGCATTACAAGCTCGAAACAGTGATGCTGCGCAAGTTTTGATTGATGAGCTCAAGGCTTTTCGACCCTAGCAAAATATCATGATATGACGGCACTGCGACCAAGCGTGCCGTACTTTAATACTCCGCCTAAGAAGGTTGTTTAACCAACGCTATCATCCTTTCCATTGCTTGCTTCAAATCACCTAGCGCATTTCCACTAGGCACCGCTTTTTTAGTGCAATTATTTAGCGAAACGACCTCATTCATTACGAACTTTTCTTCCGCATATTGCAAACGTAACTGCTCAACAAGCGATACCTTGTAGTCATCAATCTGAGCTTGTAGCGTGCTCACTTGTGTATCGGTCGATTCCACGAATGATTGAAGGCCTGGTGTGATAAACGTTTCTTGAATGAAATCGTCATACTGCTGAAGTCCTTTCGCTATTATCTCCTTATCGCTAGGTGCATAAATCAAATTGGTGGATTGCGTTTTTTCGTAAAGATAGTCGAGCAATCCTTGACAAGTTTGCATCTCATTAATCGAGGGGGCCGCCTCGACTAACTGTGATGGTATTGAGACAACGATACTGACAAACAGCGCTGCAGATAATTTCTTCATAGCATACTCCTTATTGGTTTTTCTGATGGTAAAACCCAAGCAATTTCGTACAGATTATTTGCGCCTTTAGTAGCAGTTCCGAACTTTTTGCGCACTCCACTTGCGAGAATGGTAGAGTTGCAGCAACAACGGCATCGCGTTATTCCCTATGAAGTCTATAGTTTTAGATGATCAGAGCCCGATCATCAGTCAATTTGTAAAGCAGGAACAAGCAAAGCAGGTAGTTAAAGTCTACGATCCCACGCTACTTATGCAGGTATTGTTCGTTGCCGTTACTGTGTCAGTCATATACGACTCTGTAGCGACTGACTTAGTACTCATTTGGGCCTTGACCCACGCGATTATTCTTCTGCTGCGCAAGTTACTGATGAGCTGGTATGTTAAAAGCCAAGGGTCTGCGCTTATGACGGGGTGGATTGAAAAAGCAACGTTGTTCTTGGTGGTTTGTAGTTCGCTATTGTGGGGTAGTGCAGCATTTGTTCTGGATTTTAGTCAGTACCCGCAAGAATCCGTGTTTCTCATAGCCGTGAATCTTGGCATTGGAGTGGGCGCTACCGTCTTAGGCTCGCTATGGTATCGATATTTCTTTGCTTACCTCATCCCTTTCATGGGGTGTTTCATCATCTCATTTCTTTTAGGTACGCCCGATCAGTCTTTCACCTTAGCTGGTGTTTTTCTGGCATTTGGGATCTACTTGACGCGTATGGTGCAGATGAACTACCAAAACAATTTAGAAAACCTCGCTTTGCGCAAAAAAAACGAGGTGCTTGCCCATTCCACAAATCAGTTCATTGCCGCAGCAAGCCACGATTTGCGCCAACCCACACAAGCGCTCAGCTTATTTATTTCAGCGCTGGAGCAAAGTGATAAAGAAATCGACCGAGAGCGCTTGATTTCTCAACTTAAACAGAGCTCCTACGCGTTGAACGAGTTGTTAAACCAGATACTGGATGTTTCGAAGCTCAATACACAATCGATTGAAGCTGAAGTCGAGTCAGTCGACCTAACAGAAATTTTCGTGCGATTAAATCAAACGTTTGAGGCGTTGGCCGCACGCAAAGGTCTAGCGCTGTCAGTCAGTGCAAACAATCTTTGGGTAAAAACGGATGGCTTATTACTAGAGCGTCTTCTTGCCAACTTGCTTGATAACGCCGTTCATTACACTGACCAAGGCAGTGTGTCATTGATTGCGTCAACCAATGCGCAAAATCAGGTCGTTGTGACCGTAGCCGATACGGGCGCAGGGATAGATGTCACCGAGCAAAATCTAGTTTTTGAACCGTTCTATCAGGTCGGTTCTGGCTTGCGAAATGAAGACAAGGGGTTTGGTCTTGGTTTATCCATCGTAAAGTTAATTGCCGAGAAACTGAAGATTTCACTAAAATTGACATCCGCTGCAGGTCAAGGTGCACGCTTTGAACTTACGTTGACTGCCTGTGAACCCCAACCCACTCAAGCGGTTTCCGAGCAAGCGGTCATGGCTTGGCAGTTGAATGGCAAGACGGCGCTGGTAGTCGATGACAATATGTCTGTGTTAGAAAGTTTGGTTTCCCTGTTGGAGGTGTGGGGAATGAATGTGTTGCAATGTAAAGGAATGAGTGACGCTATAAGCCAAGGTGCAGAGGCGAAGCAGCTCGATATCATTCTGTCGGATCTGCGTCTTAAAAATGATGAAAATGGCATGTGTGTGATTGACGCAGTGAGATCAAAGCGTGGAGTTACCGATTTACCGGCATTAATCCTCAGTGGCGATACCGCACCGGAACGACTTGACGAGGTTATTCAACGAGGATTTACGGTTGTTCATAAACCCATCAAAGCAGGTCATCTGCGCAGTGCACTGCAGCGCCAACTACAGAAGTCGGATATTTGTTAATAAAATTTCGTCAATATGTTTAAGTTCTCAGCCTTGCGAACACAGTCGACTCTATTTTTAGCGCCCAATATTCTAAAAATGTTTTGAAGATGCGATTTAACGGTCACTTCGCTGATGAACAATACAGATGCGATACCGCTATTGCTAAGTCCTGCTTGAACCATCTTCAAGATCTCAAGCTGACGTTTACTCAATACTGACTCCGTTGAGTCTTGCGCAAATTTAGAGACGCGCATCAACGAGCGCTTTAGCCGTTCAGGAATCACTACTTCACCTTGACACGCTCGGCGTATCAAGTCTGCAATACTCTCAACAGGCAGAGACTTAGGAATGATACCCATTGCGCCTAGTGACAATGCGGACTGAAAAACCGTGAGATCTTCGACTGCAGACATGATGACAACGGGAGTATTGATACTCCGATTCAACATGGCGTGCATGAATGAGATGCCGTCAATTTCCGGCATACTAACGTCCAGTATTAATAAATCGACGGCAGGACGCTGTTTCAAATAGTCTAAAGTCCGTTGAGGCTGGCTAAGTGTCGTTATCTTAAAATCTTGTGATAAAGACTGCAGGCTTTCTTTTAGTCCGAGGCTGAACAGCGGGTGGTCATCCAAACTGACAATTTCAATCATAATGGCGCTAACACTCCAAGAGAAAACTGAGCGCAGTTTCGCACGACGCTCAGAGGGAACGACCAATTTTAATACTAAAGTATGAATTAACGTCTACGTGATCAGTATCGACGCTAACTTGATGAAGCGTTTGCGAATGATGTTTTCAGTAAACGCCTCACTATTGATCCCAGATGATAAAAGATAAAAAGGTAAAATACATGCGTAAATCCTTAGCAGTAATAGCGTTTACGGGCATTGGACTATCACTTTGTTCGCTTCAAGCAGATGCACAGTTTTTTGATAGATTGAAAGAGAAAGCGTCGAAGGCAGTCACAGCCGTTGAAGAAGCAGAAAGTCATGTTCAGAGCGCCGAAGAAAAAGTGTCCGATTCAGGCCTCGCAACAAAAGGTGAACCCAGCTTGGAGGGTGGTCCAGCAGATTCACTTATTGCGTTTACCCAGTGTGCCGGTTTACCGATCGAAAACGTTGTGGTGGGTACTCCTGGGAACTATGAGTTCCAACAAGGCTTTAGCGTAGAAGAAAGAAGTGGTTTTGTTGACCGCATTCCCAGTTCAGTGAGCAATGATTGTATTTTACCTTCAATCGTTTCCGGCCAAGCAATCTACATGGAAGTAGATGAACAGAAGTTTGAAGCGTTAGGCAGTGCTAATGATTGGGAAATGCAATGCGTCCGTTCAGATAATCCTCGAGCGGGTGCCCTAGGGCAGGACGAGCCTAAAACAGAATATCCTTCGAGAGTTAATTACCTATCGCCAAAGGATTATCATTTACATTGTGGTCACAATGTAGCCCATGCTGAGGAATGCAGCGAAGGCAGTAACAGTGATCGCAGTTCAGCATGGGATAAAAACTTAGATGAGCGTGGGAAGAAAATGCTGAGCGTTTTTGGCAATAGCAGTACCCTAGCTCCTAAAATTGGAGAAAAACTTTATTGTCAGTACTATAATAAGCGCTCTCGCAAATCACTGTTTGCCTTTGAATATTTGCGCAGACGTTAAGCCAGATAAATTGCATTAAGCCGGAGCAGTAATCTGCCCCGGCTATCACTTACCAATCAGGAGCGAAATCAGGGTCGATTAGGCGTTTGCCTGTATCGATCTTCTCTATTTTGCTCATTTGCTCAGGTGTTAAGCGAATTTTTATTGCATCCAAATTCGCTTGAATATGTTCTTCATTAGTCGACGAAGGAATAGGAACAACGCCGAGCTGATGCTGCCACGCAATGGCTATCGATGCGGGTGTGGTTTGGTGCTCTTTTGCAATCGCCTTTAACACATCGTTTTCCATAACCTTGCCATTCGCCACAGGCATGTAGCCCACAACGGCGATCCCTTTGCGCTGACAATAGTTAACCGTGTCGCGATTTTGAAAGAGCGGATGCACTTCTATTTGATTGACCGAAATCGTGTCTTCACCGATGACCGAAAATGCTTGCTCAAGAAGTTCGGGCGTAAAATTTGAAACGCCGATACCGCGAGTCAATCCTTTATGCATGCAACTAACCAATTCGGGCAGATACTCGCTCATTGGTACCTTGCCGTCTGGGCTAGGCCAGTGGATAAGTAGCAAATCGACGTAATCCGTTTTTAATTTGGTGAGGCTTTCCTCAACGCTGGGGATAAAGGCAGACTTCTCAAAATTATCAAACCACACCTTGGTGGTAATGAAAATATCTCCGCGCTTGCGCGTGTGTTCACTGATGGCTTCGCCAACATCCTGTTCATTTTCATATATTTGCGCGGTATCAACGTGGTTGAAGCCTGCGTTGAGTGCATGGGTCAGCGCATGCTTTACCGTGTCGCCTTTTAAACGAAAGGTGCCGAATCCGGGTGAGGGTAGCGAAATATCATACATAGGCTGGTTTCTCCTTTACGCCGTAACGTGTGCAATTAACAGTGGCGTTGTACTAGAAAGAACCATGCCAATCAGGGGCAGTATCTGAATATGCCTCGTGGAGCGGGTTTATGGGGAGTTGCAGGTGGCTCACCGAAAAAGAACCGGGGTTGGCTCGCAATATTTCCTCAGCGGTAGGGAATATCTACACAATTTGAAACAACTGGAAGCTGACTTTTCGATCAAATAGCGGTAATTTGGTCATTATTCGTTGAGAGCGCATTGCGAGGAAGATCTTATGGACAGCGGCATGATTTTCGTCTTTATCATTTTGTTCGGTTTTGTATTACCAATCGTCTTTATTGGCGTGTGGACCAGCCATAAAAAGGATATGGCTAAACTGAATACCAAGTTGGGTGAATCAGAAAAGCATGACTTGCAAAACCAGGTTAATGCCATGAAAAAGCGACTTGAGGTGCTCGAAGCCATCGTGACTGATAAAAAATATCAGTTAAACGACGCGTTTGCTGATTTAGATAAGTAGAAACGTTGTCGTTAACTGGATGAGGCCAACAGGCTGTTGGCGCTCGAATCTCAGCGTTAATGGATGAGACGTTCAACTGCTAACCCGTTCTCCAAATTAAATCCATTCTCCCCTTGCACATCTTTTAATCATCTCCTATAATTCGCGACCCTAAATTCTATCGGGGAGCCGTTTGAGCAGGTAATCTCAATACTTGCGAGGCGCTTTACCCAAACTGAGAGAGTGATAAGCAATGGCTAAAAAAGTTACTGGCTACATCAAGTTACAGGTGGGAGCAGGTTCTGCTAACCCAAGTCCTCCTGTTGGTCCTGCACTGGGCCAAAAAGGCGTTAACATCATGGAATTCTGTAAAGCGTTTAACGCGAAAACAGAGAGCATCGAAAAAGGCGCTCCGGTTCCTGTTGTGATTACCGTCTATGAAGACCGTTCATTTACCTTTGAAACGCGCACCCCGCCTGCTTCTTTCTTATTGAAGAAAGCCGCGGGTATTAAAAGCGGTTCAGGTCGTCCAAATACTGAGAAAGTGGGCACTGTTACTCGCGCTCAATTGGAAGAAATTGCGAAAACGAAAGAGCCAGACCTTACGGCGGCCGATCTTGACGCAGCGGTTAACACCATCGCGGGCTCTGCTCGTAGCATGGGCTTGAAGGTAGAGGGTTAATCGAATGGCTAAGTTAACGAAACGCGCTCGTCTAATCGCTGAAAAAGTAGACTCAACTAAAGAATATGCGATTGCAGATGCGGTTGCTTTATTGAAAGAACTCGCCACGGCTAAGTTCCCTGAAAGTATCGATGTTGCTGTCAACCTAGGCATCGACGCTAAGAAATCTGACCAAAACGTTCGTGGTGCAACTGTGTTACCAAACGGTACTGGTAAAGATGTTCGCGTAGCGGTATTTACCCAAGGCGCGAATGCAGAAGCGGCAAAAGCTGCCGGTGCTGATATCGTGGGTATGGACGATCTTGCGGAGCAAGTCAAGAAAGGCGAAATGAACTTCGACGTAGTTGTTGCCAGCCCAGACGCAATGCGTGTTGTTGGTCAGTTAGGTCAAATTCTTGGTCCTCGCGGCCTTATGCCAAACCCGAAAACGGGTACGGTTACACCTGACGTTGCAACGGCAGTAAAAAATGCTAAAGCGGGTCAGGTTCGCTACCGCAACGACAAGAACGGTATCATTCATGCCAGCATTGGTAAGATTGCGTTTGATGTTGAGCAAATTCAACAGAACCTTGAAGCATTATTGGAAGCCTTGCGTAAAGCGAAGCCTTCATCTGCAAAGGGTACATACATTCAGAAAGTTAGCTTAAGCACGACAATGGGTGCCGGTATTGTTGTTGATCAGTCAACACTAAGCTAAGTTTTTTTCTCTTAAAGAATATGGGTTGGAGCCGCAGCTAACATTGTGGCTCCCGTCCAAGACCGCAGGTGCGACGCGGTGGAAGAGGTAAGAGAACTTCCGCGTAACGCTCGCTTAATTAGCTGCCTGCGCAGACGGTGGTTTCGACTCAGACTCTCTGGGGTAACGAACACCGTAGAGCGGTACATCGATGACGTTTATCTTTGTATCAATCTGTGAACCCTGACACACAGCATTATTAGTTAGCTGGATGTCAGATTAAAAGAGGTGAACTCAGTGGCACTAGGCTTAGCAGCAAAAAAAGAGATCGTAGCGGAGATTAACGACGTTGCATCTCGAGCTCTATCCGTTGCCGTCGCTGAATACCGTGGGATGGAAGTTGCAGAACTGACTGACCTGCGTGTTAAAGCGCGTGAGCAAGGCGTTTACTTACGAGTTGTTCGTAATACGCTAGCAAAACGTGGTTTGGCAGACAGTAAGTTCTCAGATATTGAAAGCGCCCTAACCGGCCCGCTTATCTATGGCTTTTCGATAGACGCACCTGGCGGTGCGGCACGTCTTTTCAAAGACTATTCGAAGACTAATAGCAAGCTTCAAGTCACTGCACTTTCGCTTGGCAGTGGTCTATTGGGTCCAGATAAATTGGACGCTGTGGCTTCACTTCCGACTCGCGACGAAGCACTTGCAAAACTACTTGCAACCTTCAAAGCACCGGTTGGCAAATTCGTTCGCACGATCAACGAAGTTCCAACCAAGTTTGTGCGCGTATTGGCGGCGATCAAAGACGAGAAGTAATTCCCGTTTTTGGCATTTTGATTTTTTTAACATTAAACCCAGGAGTTTAGAGACATGGCTCTAACCAAAGAAGATATTTTAAACGCGATTGCTGAAATGCCAGTTATGGAACTGGTTGAGTTGATCGAAGCAGCTGAAGAAAAATTCGGCGTTGATGCATCTGCTGCTGTTGCAGTAGCTGCTGGTCCTGCTGCCGCTGCTGAAGCTGCGGAAGAAAAGACTGAATTTGACGTTGTTATGACTTCATTCGGCGCGAACAAAGTTGCTGTTATCAAAGCGGTTCGTGGCGCAACGGGTCTTGGCTTGAAAGAAGCTAAAGAAGTCGTTGAGTCTGCTCCAAAAGCAATCAAAGAAGGCGTTTCTAAAGAAGATGCTGAAGCACTGAAGAAAGAGCTTGAAGAAGCTGGTGCAGAAGTTGAAATCAAGTAATTTGGGGTAACCCAATTACTCGCCGATAAGGCTTAGGCTGGTGATTTATTGATCACCAGCCTTTTTGCGCTGTAGAGTTCGACGTTTTTTCACCCTGAAAATCTCTACAAAAAGGCGCATGGGGTTCCAATAAAATAGCTCAAAAAACCAACGCGTTATCTAACATTAGAGCAACAAATTGGTGTATGCTATGGGATTACCCAGAATTAGGGTACTAGAAGTTTGCTACAACAGTGCGCACTGATGTGGCAGGTCGGGTCAAAAATCAGCAGGCTGAGGGACCAATGGTTTACTCTTATAGCGAAAAGAAACGTATCCGTAAGGATTTTGGCAAACGCCCACAGGTATTGGAAATTCCATACCTCCTTTCAATCCAACTAGATTCATTTAAAAAGTTTATTGATATCGACCCTGATGGTCAATATGGCTTGGAAGCAGCATTTCGGTCTGTTTTCCCAATAAAAAGTTATTCAGGTAACTCAGAGCTTCAATATGTGAGTTATCGCCTCGGTGAGCCGGTGTTTGACGTGAAAGAATGTCAGATCCGTGGCGTCACCTATTCTGCACCGCTAAGAGTTAAACTTCGGTTAGTGTTGTTTGATAAAGAAGCTGCGCCTGGCACAGTGAAAGATATCAAAGAGCAAGAAGTTTATATGGGCGAAATCCCATTGATGACGGAAAACGGTACCTTTGTCATTAACGGTACAGAACGCGTTATCGTTTCTCAGCTGCACCGTTCACCGGGTGTATTCTTTGATCACGACAAAGGTAAAACGCACAGCTCCGGTAAAGTATTGTATAACGCGCGCGTTATCCCTTACCGTGGTTCGTGGTTAGACTTCGAGTTCGATCCGAAAGACAACTTGTTTGTGCGTATTGACCGCCGCCGTAAATTACCTGCGTCTATTATTCTTCGTGCGCTGGACATGAGCACTGAGCAGATCCTTGAAGAGTTCTTTGAATCTATTCAAGTCCGCTTCGTGGAAGACCGTGCCATGATGGAAGTGGTAGCTGATCGCTTACGCGGTGAGACTGCTCAATTCGATATTATGGATGCGGAAGGAAATGTGTTGGTCGAAACGGGCCGTCGTATTTCCGCTCGTCACACGCGTGCACTCGAAAAAGCGAAAATTACTGAGCTTGAAGTACCTATGGAGTACTTGGTCGGTAAAGTCTATGCGAAGAGCTACGTTGACGAATCAAGCGGCGAAATTATTGTTGCTGCGAATGATGAAGTCACTCTAGAGAATATGACTGAGCTGAAAGCAGCCGGCATTACTGAAGTACAAACATTGTACATCAACGAACTTGATCACGGTTCGTATATCTCTGACACACTCCGCATCGACTCGGCTGAGTCTCGCTTAGACGCGCTGGTAGAAATTTACCGTATGATGCGCCCTGGTGAGCCGCCAACTAAAGACGCTGCTGAAACATTATTTGAGAACCTGTTCTTCTCAGAAGATCGTTATGACCTTTCCTCGGTTGGCCGTATGAAGTTCAACCGTCGTCTAGGTCGCGAAGAATTAACAGGGTCAGGCACGCTTCAAAACGAAGATATCATTGCGGTGATGAAGCAGTTGATCACCATTCGTGATGGTAAAGACGATGTTGATGATATTGACCACTTGGGTAACCGTCGTATTCGCTCAGTGGGCGAAATGGCTGAAAACCAGTTCCGCGTCGGTTTGGTGCGTGTTGAGAGAGCCGTAAAAGAGCGGTTAAGCTTGGGCGACCTTGATGCGATCATGCCGCAAGATTTGATCAACGCTAAGCCAATTTCTGCTGCCGTCAAAGAGTTCTTCGGCTCCAGCCAGTTGTCTCAGTTTATGGATCAGAACAACCCGCTGTCAGAAGTTACGCATAAGCGTCGTATTTCTGCTTTAGGTCCAGGCGGTCTAACGCGCGAACGCGCAGGCTTTGAAGTGCGAGACGTTCACCCGACTCACTACGGCCGTGTATGTCCAATCGAAACGCCTGAAGGTCCAAACATCGGTTTGATCAACAGCTTATCAAGCTTTGCGCGTACCAATGATTTCGGTTTCCTAGAAACGCCTTACCGCCGCATTGTTGACGGTAAGTTGACCGACGATATTGATTATTTGTCTGCGATTGAAGAAGGTCAGTTCGCGATTGCACAAGCAAACGTAGAACTTAAAGACGGCGAACTTGCTGAAGACCTGATTCCTTGTCGTTACCGCGGTGAAACGACATTGATGTCAAAAGATGACATTAAATATATGGACGTTTCACCACAGCAGATCGTGTCCATTGCGGCCAGCATCATTCCATTCTTGGAACACGATGATGCTAACCGGGCATTGATGGGCTCGAACATGCAACGTCAAGCCGTTCCTACCCTGCGCGCTGACAAGCCGTTAGTTGGAACGGGTATGGAAAAAACCGTTGCCGTTGACTCAGGTGTGACTGTGGTTGCTAAACGTGGCGGCTCTGTCGACTACGTCGATGCAAGCCGTATTGTCATCAAAGTGAATGAAGACGAAATGGTACCTGGTGAAGCCGGTATCGATATTTATAACCTGACGAAGTACACGCGTTCTAACCAGAACACCTGTATCAATCAGAAGCCAACGTGTAACGTAGGCGACCCCATCGTTGCTGGTGACGTGTTAGCTGATGGCCCTTCGACTGATCTTGGTGATTTGGCGCTTGGCCAAAACATGCGTATCGCGTTCATGCCGTGGAATGGTTATAACTTCGAAGATTCAATCTTGATTTCTGAGCGCGTTGCTCAGGAAGATCGCTTTACCACGATCCACATTCAAGAGCTAAGCTGTATCGCTCGTGACACTAAGCTTGGGCCAGAAGAAATCAGCTCAGACATCCCGAACGTGGGTGAGTCTGCGTTAAGCAAGTTGGATGAGTCTGGCGTTGTGTATATCGGTGCTGAAGTGAAAGGCGGCGATATTCTGGTTGGTAAAGTGACGCCGAAAGGCGAGACGCAGCTAACACCAGAAGAGAAGCTACTAAGAGCCATCTTTGGTGAGAAAGCGTCTGACGTGAAAGATACCTCGTTGCGCGTACCAAACAGCGTTCACGGTACGGTTATCGATGTGCAAGTATTCACCCGTGACGGTGTTGAGAAAGACAAGCGCGCGCTTGAAATCGAAGACATGCAATTACGTCAGGTGAAGAAAGATTTGTCGGATGAATTTAACATCTTGGCAGATGGCATTTTTGCTCGTGCACAGAACCTGCTGCTTAAAAACGGTATCGATCAAGCCAAGCTTGACAGTGTTCCGCGTGAGAAGTGGTTCGACTTACCATTGAAAGACGAAGATGCTCAGAACGAGCTTGACCAAACGGCTGAGCAGTACACCACAACCAAAGAGGATTTCGATAAGAAGTTTGAAGGTAAACGTCGCAAGATCACCCAAGGTGATGACTTGGCGCCGGGTGTACTTAAGATTGTTAAGGTTTATCTTGCGGTTAAGCGCCACATCCAGCCCGGTGACAAAATGGCTGGTCGTCACGGTAACAAAGGTGTTATCTCAACCATTCAACCGGTTGAAGACATGCCTTACGACAGTGATGGCACACCCGTTGATATCGTACTGAACCCGCTAGGGGTTCCGTCGCGGATGAACATCGGTCAGATCCTTGAAACTCACTTAGGCATGGCTGCTCATGGTCTTGGGGTAAAAATTGACCGCATGCTCAAAGAGCAAGAAGAAAAAGCCAAGCTTCGTGCCTTCATTAAAGAAGTGTATGAGTTGGGTGAGTCTCATCAAGAAGTGGATATCGACAGCTTTACTGACGATGAAATTGACCGTCTTGCACAGAACTTGCGCAAAGGGGTTCCGGTTGCAACGCCAGTATTTGACGGCGCGCGTGAAGATGAAATCAAAGCGATGTTAAAGCTTGCTGATATTCCTGAAAGTGGCCAAATCACCTTGTTTGACGGTCGTACCGGTCGCTCGTTTGAGCGCCCAGTTACCGTAGGTTACATGTACATGCTGAAACTGAATCACTTGGTTGATGACAAGATGCATGCGCGTTCTACCGGTTCTTACAGCTTGGTGACACAGCAGCCGTTGGGTGGTAAAGCACAGTTCGGTGGCCAGCGCTTCGGTGAGATGGAAGTATGGGCACTTGAAGCTTACGGTGCGGCTTACACCTTGCAGGAAATGCTGACAGTTAAGTCGGATGACGTAAACGGTCGTACGAAGATGTATAAAAACATCGTTGATGGTGATCACAGAATGGAACCAGGCATGCCTGAGTCGTTCAACGTATTGTTGAAAGAAATTCGTTCGCTCGGTATCAATATCGAGTTGGAAGAGCACTAATCAGGTCGTTTACCTGAGCATGATGAGTGAGGCCCGGTATTACATCGGGCCTGTTGAGACTGACTCCGCTGGGAGAAAAATGTGAAAGATTTACTTAAGTTTCTGAAGCAACAAAACAAGACAGAAGAGTTCGATAACATTCGAATCGGTCTTGCCTCGCCTGATATGATCCGTAGCTGGTCGTTCGGTGAAGTGAAAAAACCAGAAACCATTAACTACCGTACGTTCAAGCCTGAGCGTGATGGTCTTTTCTGCGCCCGTATCTTTGGCCCAGTAAAAGACTACGAATGTTTGTGCGGCAAGTACAAGCGCCTCAAGCATCGCGGTGTCATATGTGAAAAATGTGGCGTGGAAGTGACGTTGACCAAAGTCCGTCGCGAACGCATGGGTCACATTGAACTGGCAAGCCCAGTGGCACATATCTGGTTCCTTAAATCGTTACCGTCGCGTATTGGCTTGATGCTAGACATGACGTTGCGTGACATTGAGCGCGTATTGTATTTCGAATCTTATGTGGTGACTGAGCCAGGTATGACAACGCTTGAGCGCGGTCAGCTGTTAGGCGAAGAAGAATACCTTGATTCATTGGAAGAGCACGGTGACGAGTTCGACGCGAAGATGGGCGCCGAAGCTGTTTTCGAACTGCTTAAGCACCTTGATGTCGACGCAGACGTAGCCGCTATGCGTGAAGAGTTGCCAAGCATCAACTCTGAAACTAAGCGCAAGAAAATTACCAAGCGTTTGAAGCTGCTTGAATCATTCCAGCAGTCTGGCAACAAGCCAGAGTGGATGATCATGACAGTACTGCCAGTGCTTCCGCCTGATTTACGTCCGTTGGTACCACTTGACGGTGGTCGTTTCGCAACGTCAGATCTGAATGATTTATATCGTCGCGTTATCAACCGTAACAACCGCTTGAAGCGTCTGTTGGACCTTGCTGCGCCTGATATCATCGTGCGCAACGAAAAGCGCATGCTACAAGAAGCGGTCGATGCGTTACTCGATAACGGTCGTCGCGGTCGCGCCATCACCGGTTCTAACAAACGTCCTTTGAAATCTTTGGCTGACATGATCAAAGGTAAGCAGGGTCGTTTCCGTCAGAACCTACTGGGTAAGCGTGTCGACTATTCAGGTCGTTCGGTTATTACTGTTGGTCCTACGTTACGTTTACACCAATGTGGTCTTCCGAAGAAGATGGCATTGGAACTGTTCAAGCCGTTTATCTACGGCAAGCTTGAAGGTCGTGGCCTAGCAACGACAATCAAAGCGGCTAAGAAGTTAGTTGAGCGCGAAGCGCCGGAAGTGTGGGACGTTTTAGATGACGTGATCCGTGAGCATCCGGTATTGCTAAACCGTGCACCAACCCTTCACCGTTTGGGTATTCAAGCGTTTGAACCCACCTTGATTGAAGGTAAAGCAATCCAACTTCACCCGTTGGTTTGTGCGGCTTACAACGCCGACTTTGACGGTGACCAAATGGCGGTACACGTACCGTTGACCATCGAAGCACAGCTAGAAGCGCGTGCCTTGATGATGTCTACCAACAACATTCTATCGCCAGCGAATGGTGAGCCTATCATCGTACCTTCACAGGACGTTGTATTAGGTCTTTACTATTTAACGCGTGACAAAGTGAATGGTTTGGGTGAGGGGATGGTATTTACCTCGCCAAACGAAGCGGAAAAAGCTTACCGTACTGGCAATGCTGAGCTACACGCTCGCGTTAAAGTCCGCATCACTGAGTTTGATGTTGCTGAAGATGGCACCAAAACGAAGAAAGTCACGCTAACGGATACAACTGTTGGCCGAGCTATTTTCTCAGCCATTCTGCCAAAAGGTTTGCCGTTCGAAATCATTAACCAGGCGATGGGCAAAAAGCAAATTTCACGCTTATTGAATGCTTGCTATCGTACATTAGGTTTGAAAGACACGGTTATTGCCGCTGACCAAATCATGTATACCGGTTTCCATTACGCGATGATTGCGGGTGCATCGGTTGGTATTGATGACATGGTTATTCCTGATGCCAAAAAAGAAATCATCGACGCTGCGGAAGCTGAAGTGATTGAAATTCAGGAACAGTTCCAGTCTGGTTTGGTTACTGCTGGTGAGCGTTACAACAAGGTTATCGATATTTGGTCAAACGCCAATGAAAAAGTCGCTAAAGCGATGATGGATAACTTGAAGTCAGAGACGGTCAAAAACAGAGACGGCGAAGACGAAGAGCAGCAATCATTTAACTCCGTTTATATGATGGCCGACTCAGGCGCTCGTGGTAGTGCGGCGCAGATACGTCAGCTAGCCGGTATGCGTGGTCTGATGGCGAAACCCGATGGTTCAATCATTGAAACGCCAATTACCGCTAACTTCCGTGAAGGTCTTAACGTACTTCAGTACTTTATTTCTACTCACGGTGCGCGTAAAGGTCTTGCCGATACGGCATTGAAAACAGCGAACTCGGGTTACTTAACACGTCGTTTGGTTGATGTTGCGCAAGATTTGGTCATTACCAATGACGATTGCGGCACGTTCGAAGGTGTTAAAATGACACCACTAATCGAAGGTGGTGACGTAGTTGAACCATTGCGTGAGCGTGTACTTGGTCGTGTCGTGGCAGAAGATGTGCTTAAGCCAGGCACCGATGAAGTGTTGGTAGAGCGTAACGTGCTACTTGATGAACAATTGGTAGACATGCTCGAGGCCAACAGCGTTGACCAAATTATGGTTCGTTCTGTGATTACCTGTGACAACGACTTTGGTGTTTGTGCGAACTGTTACGGTCGTGATTTGGCGCGTGGGCACATGGTTGGCCATGGTGAAGCGGTGGGTGTTATTGCAGCACAATCTATCGGTGAGCCAGGTACACAGCTAACGATGCGTACCTTCCACATTGGTGGTGCGGCATCGCGTGCATCAGCAGAGAACAGCGTTCAGGTGAAGACCTCGGGTAGCTTGAAGTTACATAACGCTAAATATGTGCGTAATACAGATGACAAAGTCGTTATCGTTTCTCGTTCAACGGAAATTACGATAATTGATGATCAAGGTCGTGAGAAAGAACGCTACAAAGTGCCTTACGGTGCGATTTTGAGCACGGATGACGGTGCAGACGTCAATGCTGGCGATATCGTCGCTAACTGGGATCCGCATAGTCACCCCATCGTGCTTGAGCGTGCAGCGAAAATTTCATTCGCTGACATCGATGACTCAAATACAGAGATGCAACAAGACGAGCTAACCGGTTTGACTCGTATCGTGGTGAAAGACTTAGCGAAGGTGAATGCAAAAGAGCCTAAACTGATTCTTGAAAGCGAAGAAACAGGTTTACAAGAGATTCGCTTACCGAGCTTTACGACCATTGAAGCGTCTGAAGGCAAAGTGGTTAATGCCGGTGATGTACTTGCCCGTATTCCACAGGAATCATCGAAAACACGTGACATCACAGGTGGTCTTCCACGCGTAGCTGACTTGTTTGAAGCACGTAAGCCGAAAGAGCCAGCCATTCTTGCTGAAGTTACCGGTACTATTGGTTTCGGTAAAGAGACCAAAGGTAAGAAGCGTTTGGTGATTACGCGTCCTGATGGCGAACCGTATGAAGAGATGATCCCGAAATGGCGTCAACTCAACGTGTTTGAAGGTGAGTCAGTTGAGAAAGGTGAAGTTATCGCCGATGGCCCAGAGTCACCGCACGATATCTTACGCTTACGCGGTATCAGCAATGTAGCGAATTACATCGTTAACGAAGTGCAGGAAGTTTATCGCCTTCAGGGTGTTAAAATTAACGACAAGCACATTGAAGTTGTTATCCGACAAATGCTACGTAAGTGCATGATCACTGCATCGGGCGACAGCCAGTTCCTTGAAGGGGAGCAGGTTGAAGTTTCTCAAGTGAAAATTGCTAACCGTGAATTAGAGCGCCAAGGCAAGTTGCCTGCGCTGTATGAAACACAGTTGCTGGGTATTACTAAAGCGTCACTGTCTACTGAATCGTTTATTTCTGCGGCTTCGTTCCAGGAAACAACGCGCGTATTGACAGAAGCGGCGGTACAAGGCAAAGAAGACGACTTACGTGGTCTGAAAGAGAACGTTATTGTTGGTCGCTTGATCCCGGCAGGTACCGGTTTCGCTTACCATCAAAAACGCACAGCAAATAAGCTGGCAGAGATGCAGGAAGATCCTTCTGTCTCCGCGGCTGAAGCTGAAGCGGCATTAACCGAAGCGTTAAATGCTGAAACAGCCGATCAATCAGGTACTGACGAGTAACTATCAGTGCACCTGTGCAGGCCAACGATTTACCCCGTTGGCTTGACAGTTCAATAATTGATCTTTAATATTCCGCGTCCCAAAAAATAGGGGCGCGGTTTTTGTATAGCCGTGAGCACTTTTAGGGTGCTCAAGGTTTTTTGTTTTTTAAT
>NZ_JAHCTA010000005.1:401715-404510 GCF_018474025.1 Alteromonas oceanisediminis
TGAAATATTTGAGTTTTGGGTTATCCCTGAATTCCACGGAGAATTAAGATGCCAAGAAGAAGAGTCGTAGGTCAACGTAAAATCCTACCTGATCCTAAGTTCGGATCGCAGTTACTAGCTAAGTTTATGAATGTCGTTATGCTCGACGGCAAGAAATCAACCGCTGAAAAAATCGTTTACGGTGCACTCGATATTGTTGCTGAAAAAACCGGCAAAGCACAGCTAGATGTATTTGAAGATGCGCTCGACAACATCCGCCCATCAGTGGAAGTAAAATCACGCCGTGTGGGTGGTTCTACTTACCAGGTTCCGGTAGAAGTTCGTCCAGTTCGTCGTAATGCATTAGGCATGCGTTGGATGGTAGATGCTGCACGTAAACGTGGTGAAAAATCCATGGCGGCACGCTTAGCGGCGGAGATGCTTGACGCATCTGAAAATAAAGGTTCTGCGGTTAAGAAACGTGAAGACGTTCACCGTATGGCTGAAGCGAACAAAGCATTCGCTCACTACCGCTGGTAAACACAGTTTAATTGAGAGCGATTCATGGCGCGTAAAACACCTATTGAGCGGTATCGCAATATCGGTATTGTCGCTCACGTCGATGCGGGTAAGACCACAACGACTGAGCGTGTATTGTTCTACACGGGTATGTCTCACAAAATTGGTGAGGTACATGACGGTGCAGCAACAATGGACTGGATGGAGCAGGAGCAGGAGCGTGGTATCACTATCACGTCGGCTGCGACTACGTGCTTCTGGGCCGGTATGCAGCAGCAATTTGAACAACATCGTATCAACATCATAGATACACCGGGGCACGTTGACTTCACCATTGAAGTTGAACGTTCACTGCGTGTGCTGGATGGCGCTGTTGTGGTGTTTTGCGGTTCGTCAGGGGTTGAGCCTCAATCTGAAACTGTATGGCGTCAAGCCAATAAATATGCTGTACCGCGCATGGTATTCGTCAATAAGATGGACCGTGCCGGTGCAGACTACGACCGCGTTGTTAAGCAGATACGTAATCGCTTAGGCGCAAACTGCGTTCCCATTCAAATGAATGTGGGAGCAGAAGAGAATTTTAGAGGCGTTGTAGACCTGTTCAAGATGAAATTCATCAATTGGAATGATGCTGATCAGGGTATGACGTTTACGTACGAAGATATTCCCGCTGACAGCTTGGAACGCGCTGAACAGCTTCGCACTGAAATGATTGAAGCCGCTGCCGAGGCGTCTGACGAGCTTATGAACAAGTACCTCGAAGGGCAAGAACTCAGCGAAGCGGAAATTAAGCAAGGTTTACGCAAGCGCACATTGAATAACGAAATTGTGCTAGCGACCTGTGGTTCGGCATTTAAGAATAAAGGCGTTCAAGCGGTACTTGATGCTGTTGTTGAATTTTTACCTGCACCCAATGATGTCCAAGCAATCAATGGCGTGTTGGATGACAAAGATGAAACGCCTGCCGAGCGGCATGCCGACGACAACGAGCCGTTTTCTGCGCTTGCATTTAAAATCGCGACTGACCCATTCGTGGGTACGCTCACGTTCTTCCGCTGTTACTCGGGTGTGATAAAGACCGGCGATACGGTATATAACCCAGTAAAAGGCAAGCGCGAACGTTTTGGTCGTATCGTTCAGATGCACGCAAAAGATCGCGCTGAACTGAAAGAGGTTCGCGCAGGCGATATAGCCGCAGCGATTGGCATGAAAGATGTCACCACTGGTGACACATTATGCGATCCCGCACATGTGATTACGCTCGAACGTATGGATTTCCCTGAGCCGGTCATCTCGATTGCGGTGGAGCCAAAATCGACCGCTGATCAGGAAAAGATGGCCATTGCGCTGAGTAAATTGGCAGCGGAAGACCCTTCATTCCGTGTGCATACTGATGAAGAAACCGGTCAGACGATTATCTCAGGCATGGGTGAACTGCATCTGGATATTATTGTCGATCGCATGAAGCGCGAATTTAGCGTGTCGTGTAAGGTGGGTAATCCACAAGTTTCCTATCGTGAAACAATCCGCAAGAAAGTGGAAGTGGAAGGCAAATTTGTGCGTCAATCGGGTGGACGAGGTCAATTTGGCCACGTTTGGCTGCGGATAGAGCCGCAGGAAGAAGGCGCAGGGTATGAGTTTGAAAACGCTATTGTAGGTGGTGTAATTCCAAAAGAATTTATACCTGCGGTAGATAAAGGGATCCAAGAGCAAATGCGCAATGGCGTAGTTGCCGGTTACCCCGTATTAGACGTTAAGGTCACTTTGTTCGATGGATCATTCCACGATGTTGACTCTTCTGAAATGGCGTTTAAGATTGCGGGTTCGATGGGCTTTAAAAACGGGGCTGCTGAAGCAGACCCAGTATTACTTGAGCCAACGATGAAAGTCGAAGTGACGACGCCGGAAGATTGGATGGGTGATGTGGTTGGCGACTTAAACCGTCGTCGCGGTATCATCGAAGGAATGGATGACGGTATAGCGGGCGTTAAAATAGTACGTGCCAAAGTGCCTTTATCCGAAATGTTTGGATATGCGACGGACTTACGTTCAGCAACTCAAGGGCGAGCGTCGTATTCAATGGAGTTTTTCAATTACGCAGAGGCACCTAACAACGTGGCCAAAGCGATTATTGAGGCGAGACTGTAACTTTTTAAAGGTTCGGTCCGGTCTATTTTGGGTCGGGCTTTAAATTAGGAAGCGAGAAAAATGGCAAAAGCTAAGTTTGAACGTAATAAGCCGCACGTAAACGTAGGTACAATCGGCCACGTTGACCACGGTAAAACGACACTAACTGC
>NZ_JAHCTA010000006.1:0-192008 GCF_018474025.1 Alteromonas oceanisediminis
GGATAGAGTCAATGATTGTGGGTCAGGAAGTGCGGATAAAATCGGGTCAGACAGGATAATAAGTCGGGCCGCTACAGTTATGATCGTTTCTTTGATGATTTAAGCGTTACGTCAATCGAAGACAGTACAACTGCACGTTGCGATCCGAGTGTTCTTAGAGAAGTCATCGCGATTCAAGAACATGCGATATCGCGCTTTGAGCGGGTCAAGGACAAGCTAGATGACGCACGAATGCTCTATTTTGAAGCATTATTGGATCTGGCGTTTTATGAAGCAGAAATGACACGTTTCGGTGTATTAAATGATCAAGCCTTAGGGCGAATCAGTGACAGTTTAAACAGTTTTGAAGATAATTTAAGTTTCTGGTTAGCTGAAGAGCGCAGTGAGTACCAAGATCCTGAAAGGCTACCGCGTTTTATTTTCCGCGTAATATGCATGGTTGACAGCTTAATTTTCATACGAGTCTGCTTACTTGAAAAAAACATCTTCACAAAAGAAGCAGCGAAAAAGGAGATGTTGTTTCATACAAGACAACTCTTAGCCGAAAAAGGTATGGCTACTGATGACGCTATCAGTGGAGTTCTTGCGGGGGAACAGTGTGCCAGTCTGTGGAAAAAATATATTGAGTTTCAGACAGAACGTCCAAAATTATTCGAACGCTAGCGGTAGTCTGGGTTTGTTGGAACCAAAAGCATAACGGATCTCCTCGTCTGTAATATTGTTGTTGCATTGACAGTCATTACCCTCAAAGTATATCGACAGTACTACTAATACGCAAGCATATGTCGCGTTGTACCCGTTAACGTAACGAACAAGTTCCCAGTAATGACAATATCACAGCTCTGCACTGAAAGTTTTTTTGTGCATGCCACTGGCAATGCTAAATGGCGTTAGCCAACCACTACGTAAATAGCCCCTAAAATGGCAAAAAATATCGGCTGATGTAACACATATACCGCTAAACTATGGCGTCCTAGAAATGTAATTTTAGTTGATAATTTAAGCGAAGCACAGGGGTCTAATCCCTTTTCAAAAAGATGACCTAAGCCAATACCCAACAAAACAACACCTGTCCATGGGAAAAGTGCCACGTAATCGTTGGGCGATGGCGGTAGCCCAAGCTCCCAAAAGTTAAAAGGCCATTTGCTCGTAACCACCCCCGTTAAAAATAACACAACAGTCAATACGCCAACGATGGCCGCAATTGCCGGATAGCGAACAAGCGGCAAGCATAAAATACTGGCAACTGCGATAAAGTGTAAAACGCCAAAATATATCCAATTGTTATGGAAAAAGGTGTAGGTGAAAAGCGATATGATTAACGCCCATATCACTATCCACACAATACGTTTAGCAAAGGATTTGAAATCAACCCGTTGGCGATGCGCAAATACCAACGATGCTCCCACGCTCAGGAAAAAAAACGTTAAGATGACATAGCGAAATTCTTTCCATCCTTTACCATTTGGCACATTCCAATCAACCCAGCCAAAAAAGCGCAGGTCGTACGCAAAATGAAAAATCACCATCAGTACAATTGCAACGGTACGTATGATGTCTATCGTTACGTTACGAGTACCGGCCATTCTTTATTCGCCTAATGATGGTCATGCGGTCTTTTATCGCGCGTAGAAGAATGTGAATGGATGACTTTCCAACCCGAATTCGTGCGCTTGAACAAGTATGTCTGATACCCGTTTTTATCAAAGGTTTCGCTTGATCTTCGAACTTCACCAGACACATTGATAGTTGTGATCGCCCATGCCATGTCATCATCTATCGAAATATCCATATCCAAAATATCGATGGTAAGGCGCGAGAGTACTTCTTTTTCCGGCTCTACGTGATTTTCGACAAGATCCTTTAATCCCTTATTCTGCCCTCCTGACTCAATGTATCGAGCACCTGTATGATCAAGATAATGCTGATAAAAAGGGCGACCATCGCCAGACTCCCATCCCTTCTCAATTGCTATGATTATTTTTTCAATCGCCGCTTTGTCCGCGTCTACTTGCGCCGCATATACGCCCTGCACGGCACTAGTCAACAGCATTATTAATGTTGCTCGGATGAATAACGTCATTTTTATTTGTCCTATAAAGTAAGTAGTTAGTGGGACCAATGGATGTGACTTATCATCCAATTGCCATCGATACGCTTAAGTACCAGAGTTTCATTGCCTTGTTTATCAATTTGCTTATCTTTGTATAAGCCCACAGTGTGACTTCTTGAAATTGAGACTGCCGTATCCCCATAAACATGAACATAGTGCTCAATGGTTGCGGTTTTAACCGAAGAAGAAAATCGCATATCAGCTTGCAAATGATGCTTGCGATACTCTTCAGCACTGCGTTCTATGCGTGCCCCTTCTAAGATAATGACATTGGGAGATAGCGCGCTCATAACGCTTTCCGCTTGTCCTTTGGCTAACGCTTCGTGAAATGAGAGTACAGTGCGTCCCGCTTCAGTTTGTAAACCACTAAACTTCGTTGCTTTGAGCTCGCTTCCTGTAGATGGCTCATGAGCAAATACACAAAACGAAAGCAACGATGTAGACAAAAGAGCAATTAAAAAATAGTTATTTTTCATGTAGATCCTTAGTTAAGATTGAGGGCCAAGCACCGTAGTCAACACGGCGGTGATCACAAAAATGCATAGCCCAAGGACCATTTCAATTTGGATCGAACGGCGCAAGACCATCGCAGCGTTACCGTGAGTTAACAGCCTGGGAGTTAATTTAAATTTATGCCATGCAGCGAGCAGCAGGATTGCTGTGACAAAGGACAGCTTTATCAGCAGGCTGAGCCCGTAAGTTTGATTGAGTAAATTACTCACAGTACCAATGAGTTCCCACGCAAGGAGCGCACCAACAAGGAGCAACAAGCACACTAGCCCAATAGCAAGATGGCCAAAATGGCGCATGAGCGTATTTAACACTACAGGGGATAGATGCTTACAAGCATCAGATAAGGGCCAAAGTGCGCCTATCCAACTAAGTGCAATGACCACATGCACCGCCAAGACATAGCCATATAAACTATCCAGTTGTACAGTGTGACCGGAAAGCATAAAAGTATAGCCAACGCTCCCCCATTGAATAATTGCAACAATGAGTGTCACATATGCATTAGGTGTTATTTTGCGAGCGAGTTGACAATAAACCATCCCACAGAATACTAAGCCGACGATAAACACACACAACCGACTGAGCGCGACGGTTCCTAGTGCAGACTGTGCAACCATATTTTGCATGACAGTATCAAACATGCCGGTGAATCCGCTTTGAGACAGAGCCCCCACTTGGAAAAAGAAATCCAATATCGTCGCCAATAAGCCGATTAACGCCAACAGGGTCATATAGTTCAAAATATATGATTGCCAAAGAAGTCTGGTCTGGGACGGCCTATCCTGAATAAAAGGCATCATAAGAAAGAGCAGAAAACCACCCATTAGCCCCGACAGCCCGAGATAGACCAAAAGCTTACTGGATAGAATTAATGCTTCCCATATTGGCATGTTGAAATATCCTCTTTAGTGGTTCTTGTGTTGGCTGTGGGATTTCTTGTCTTTTTGCATAGACATATTGCCGTGTACCATAAATGTGAATGAGCCCTCCATTTTGTGCCCGTCCTCGCCCAGTAACATCCACTGTGCGGTATAGTTGCCTGGGGACAATACGGGCAATTCATAATCAAATGAGGTACTCGGTTCCATTGTTGGTATAAATCCAAACGAGACAGGTTCATTGTTTTGACTGTTCAAACTTAATTTGGCTAAACGAACGGGCTCCGTAAAAGAAACGGATAACTGCGGTGGTGATGACATTAACATCGCGTTGTTTTTCGGTATTGATGCGTTCATCGATGTGTGCGCAGAAATACTTGTACTCATGAGCACAGTGGTAAGTAAGAGAGTTGATAGTAGTGTTTTCATAAGTAAACCTCGATAGTTTTAAGTAGTGGTAAAGGGTGAAAATGAATCGATTTGTATTGCACGTTCATTGACGGAATAACGGGTTAATAAACTGGACACGTCTTTCATCATGGCGGGATGCCCACAAACAAAAAATAAACAACGGTCGAGAGCACGATGGGCGGATAAAAATGCATCAAGGGGCTTTTGAACATAACCTGTTTGTCCGCACCAAATAGAGGATGTGTTTGACACGATAGGCTGATAGGTGAAATTGGCGTGCTGTGATCCAACCACTTTCAGCCAGCAATGGTTCGCCAGTTCAACGGGGTGTTTCGCGCCGTAAAATAGGGTTATTGGTGCAGTCGCGCGCATCCCAAATATGAGTTCATCAATTAACGCTTTTAAAGGTGCTATTCCTGATCCTCCGCCTATCAAAATGATATCTCGCTTTGATAGATCAACAGGTAAATTAAACCCGCCCTCAGGAGCGCCCAAGTTCACAACAGTGCCAACGTTCAAATTAGCTAGATGGAAAGAACCAATCCCCGGTCTTTGGTTTGGTGAGTGCGCAGGTTGCATCTTTATATTAAAAGTAATAACACCAGAACCATCATTTCGATTAGCAATTGAATAGTGCCTTACGGTCCTTGGATGGAAAAAGGTTTTTGGTTCACAACATGGCCAATAACGCTGAAAACGTTTTGGTAAGTGCTCTGGAAAGGCCAGCGATTGACCTTCCTTTATCGTGAACTGGACGAAGCTACCGGGTTTAAAATCCAGAGCCTCTGTCCCTTGATATTGAAATCGTAGTTCTTTGATAAAGGGTGTAATGAAGGTGTTTGAAATCAATTCAAAAGATAGTGTAGAACGTTTTGAACATTCAACTAGTTCAACAGCACGATTTAATTCGCTGCGTTGTTGACAAGCTAATCGATAACCTGACGCCAACCTTTCTGGAGACAGTCGGTAATGCTCTGCAACAGAAATGGAAGCCGATGGATTAAGAAGGACGACACATTGGCCGCACGTCCCCCCTCCTCCACACACCGACTCAATAGCAATAGCACTGCGTTGCAAACTATCCAGAAGCGAATCATTCGCGCTAGCTGTAACGCATTGCGTATGACCTTGCGGATCTCGCACCACTAATTTGTGCTTGCTATGGGACCAACCAATCTGCATTTGTTTGTTTTTAATTCGGCTGACTAACCAAGTAATTCCAGTGATGCTCAATAGCACGGTGAGCAACGCAAGCAGCTTGATCCACCAGTGATCAAAACAGCCGGTCCTCTCATAATCCATAAAATGTAACAGCATCAATACGTTTATCCACTCCTTATTCTCATCTATTACTCCAGCTATTTCGCCCGTAGATGCGCGGATATAAATGTGCGTTTTTTCAGTATCAGATAAACGTATATGCCAAACCGATTGCTGCTCTTTGGGTAGGTGCTCTATTGGGGGGGGAACAAGGCGTATGTCTTTAATAGGCGACGTTAAATGGAACTGACTACTGACAAGATCACGAATATCACTTTCTGTTAACTGAATATTCTGTCCAGTCACCGCATCAATGAGTTGATAATGTCTCTCATTGGTATGTCGAGCATATTGCGTCAAGAGCTTGTAAGCCGGATTACCCATAAGACTAATCAGCTCTATCGTTAATGTACCGGGCAAACGTGAAAGCACAGACTCTACTGGCAATAAGTTTACTGGCGAAACACTACTGACGATCGGATCACTGGCGGCTCTGTTGAGCGGCTTGCTATGCTCAGCCTGCCCCAACAAAAATCCGGTAGTAAGCCAAATCAATAATTGTGAAAACACAATTAGTGCGAAGTACTTATGAATGATGCGTGCGTACATACTAATCGATGACCTTTCGCGATGCTGACCAAGAGCGCGGAAGCAATATCAAACCAGCGAGACAGGCAAACAACCCTGCGGCAGTCATGCTCACCAATAGTGCGTTACTGATATCCTCACCATCTTGGTAATCCATTATGTGGATGCGCCAAAGCCAATCAAACACGTACCAAGGCGCATGCCGAATGTATTCCACTGTACCCAAGTCTTGGCTGATATAGAGTATGGGTGCAAATAAACCTTTAAATTCGACTCGCCATAATGGACGCCCTCGCGCCCCGACTGCGGTATCTTCATCGGTTTTATGCAGCAATGTGACAGTCTCAACGTCATACGGTTGGTTTACTCGCGATATTGCGATGGCGGCAGCCTGTTTATCTGACAGCGGCTTCACAATGTCTCCGGATAAACCACTGACCAAAATAGATTTACCTCCTTGCATTAATTGATAAACAGGCTCTCCTCTTAAGGTCGTTAATACGATTGATGTCGCGCCTGGAACCCGGCTAAGTGCATCCTCAAAGCCAATATCTAACCTTGGTGATGACGAAAGTTTAGATGGCGCTTTAAGGAAGTGATCGCCATGAATATAGTGAATATCAAACCACACCATATAGAGTCCACTCAACGCCCACAACAGCATCTGCCCGCCGACTACCAACATCAGATAACCATGTAATCGACGAGCAATACGGCTCATGACTACGCGACACTCATTGATTTGAGCTGCTGCTTTCGCCATATCAAATAGATAGCGGGCAGAATAAGTAGCGTTAATAAAATGGCACTCACCATCCCGCCAACCATTGGCGCAGCGATGCGACTCATAACTTCAGACCCCGTACCTGAACCATACAACACAGGTAATAAGCCAAAAATTATGGTTGCTGTCGTCATCATGACGGGTCGAACGCGCAAACCAGCACCATGAAGTACGGCTTCAGTTAGCATGCCAACAGTAGGTTTAATACCCTCTGATTTGCATTTGTCGATTAGCGCTTGATACTCTTGATTTAAATACACCAGCATAATGACACCAATTTCTACAGCGACACCGGCTAACGCAATAAAACCCACCCCTACGGCAACTGAAAAGTTAAACCCCTCTAAGTACATCAGCCAGATACTGCCAACCATTGATAGCGGCAATGTACCCATAATAATGGCCACTTCTATAAAATTGCGAAAGTTGAGATATAACAGGATCACAATAATGGCTAAAGTCAAAGGAACCACGTAGGTTAATTTCTCTTTTGCCCGTAACATATACTCATATTGTCCAGACCATGTTATCGAGTAACCAGCTGGCAACACTAACTGCTCGCTCACTATTTGCTGAGCACTAACGACATATGATCCAATATCAACACCATCAATATCGACATACACCCAACCATTAAGTCGCGCATTCTCACTCTTAATGCCAGGAGGGCCATCTTCAATATACACATCAGCCACATCAGCTAACGCAATCCGTTTACCTTGTGGTGTAACAATGGGCAGTAAAGCCAATGATTCCGGTGACGAACGATAGGACTGTGGATAACGAATATTTACAGGATAGCGCTCTAACCCTTCGACGCTTTGCGTGACATTCATTCCACCGATAGCGCTGGATACCACCTGTTGCACGTCGGCAATGTTCAGACCATATCGCGCTGCCTTTTCGCGCTGAATATCAACTTTGACATAGCGCCCGCCTGCGACTCGCTCTGAATAAACCGATGCTGTTCCCTCAACATCTGACAGTATCGTTTCAATTTGCTGACCTATTTTTTGGATTTCCATGAGATCCGGACCTCCAATCTTTATCCCAACCGGTGTTTTAATACCAGTAGCCAACATGTCAATCCGTGTTTTGATAGGCATAACCCATGCATTAGTTAGTCCTGGCAAATTGACTACAGAATCAAACTCCTTGATGAGATCTTGTGTGGTCATGCCTTCACGCCACTGATCTTGAGGTTTCAATTGAATAAACGTTTCAATCATTGTAAGGGGCGCCGGGTCTGTCGCAGTATCTGCACGACCAACCTTACCAAATACGGTATCAACTTCGGGCACGGTCTTTATGAGTTTATTGGTTTGTTGCAACAATTCACGCGCTTTACCAATCGAGATCCCGGCATACGTTGTCGGCATGTACATCAAGTCACCTTCATCAAGCGGTGGGATAAACTCGCTACCAATTTTATTGATAGGCCAAAGTCCAATTGCCAACACAATAACCGCAATAAGCATGGTGATTTTTGGGAAACGCAATACCGTTCTTAATGTTGGCATATAGAGAAACGTTAAGAAGCGATTCACGGGGTTTTTATGCTCTGCGAGTACTTTACCGCGTACAAAATACCCCATTAGTACTGGTACAAGTGTAATCGCCAGCGCAGCGGATGCTGCCATCGCGTATGTTTTAGTAAAAGCAAGCGGTGAGAACATCCGCCCTTCTTGTGCTTCCAGCGTGAAAACGGGCACAAAACTTACGGTGATAATGAGCAAGCTGAAAAACAATGCTGGCCCGACTTCAGACGCGGAATCTATGACCACTTGCCAGCGGTTTTCTTTTGTCAGGGGAGTACGTTCCATATGCTTGTGCATGTTTTCTATCATGACTATTGCCCCATCGCTCATTGCGCCAATAGCGATGGCAATTCCTCCCAACGACATAATATTGGCATTGATGCCTTGCATGTACATCACAATGATTGCGGTAATGATACCAACGGGGATACTGATGATTGCAACTAGAGATGAACGCACGTGAAACAGAAACGCAATACACACTAGTGCAACAACAATGAACTCTTCGACGAGCTTAGAAGCTAAGTTATCTACTGCCCTTTCAATCAATGCTGAACGGTCATAAACCGTTACAATTTCAACTCCCTCGGGTAATCCCTTTTTAAGGTCTTCGAGTTTAGCTTTAACACCGTCAATGGTTTTTTGGGCATTTTCTCCAAATCGCATGACAACAATACCGCCAACCGTTTCACCTTCACCATTGAGTTCTGCCACTCCCCTTCGCATTTGAGGACCTAACTGAACATCAGCAATATCTCTAATCAATAACGGCGTACCGTTTTCGTTGACACCCAATGGGATCGTTTCGATATCTTGCTTGCTTGAAATATAACCCGTCGCCCTGACCATATATTCGGCCTCGGCCATTTCGATAACGGATGCACCAACTTCTTGGTTACCTCGTTTAATTGCCATTTGGATATGTGATAGCGGGATCCCATACGCTCGCAACTTTTCAGGATCAACCTTGACTTGATACTGCTTTACCATTCCGCCCAACGCGGATACTTCAGACACTCCCGGTACGGTTTGCAGTTCGTATTTGAGGAACCAATCCTGCAAGCTCCGAAGTTGTGATATGTCGTTTTTACCGGTGCGATCTACGAGTGCATACAAGTACACCCAGCCCACACCAGTCGCGTCAGGACCTAATTGTGGTCGAGCATTTTCAGGTAGATTTGGCGCTACCTGTGACAGGTACTCCAGCACGCGACTTCGAGCCCAGTATAAGTCTGTACTGTCATCAAATATGATGTAAACATATGAATCACCAAAAAAAGAATATCCTCTTACTGTTTTAGCACCGGGCACTGACAGCATTGCAGTTGTCAACGGATACGTAACCTGATCTTCGACCACTTGAGGGGCTTGCCCCGGGTAACTGGTTTTAATGATGACCTGAACATCAGACAAGTCTGGTAACGCATCGATAGGCGTATTTTTTAGCGTGAAAAGGCCGCCACCAACGATAATTAAGGTTGTCAGCAACACGAAAAAACGGTTAGAGACTGACCAGCGAATAATAGCTTCAATCATTCGTGTGCCCCTCCATGGTTGCTATGATCCATAGCAGCATCGTGGTTTTCCGACTCAACGTTTACCATCTTAAAGCTATCTTCGGCGACCTCAAACGTAAAAGTGATCTGATCGCCCACCTTAAATTGCTTGATGTCTATTACATCGTCAATGCTGAAGTCTAGTGTTGCGGCCGGTCTATCCCACTTTGGTATTGCATCGCGTGAGATATTGACCACACGAGCCTCTAAATCGATGGTGTTAATCGTGCCTGTAACCGTTGCCGACTGGGTAGATTCATCATTAGATGATTTCACATGGATGGTTGTGATCAGGTAATCGCTATCGCCAGACTTGGTGATTTCCACATGTAGTGTCATGCCCGCTTCAATCTGTGATAAATCGATATTTTCAGAAATAAAGAAATCCATTGTCATCGCTGGCCATTCCCATTCTTCGATTGCACCGTGATCAAGATTGAGCATATTGTGTGAAGCCATAACCGAATTGACCGATGCCTCTATCCATACACTCTCTCCACTTGCCCCTTGTGTATCAGCTTCATCAATAACATGGACGGTCGTGACTACATACTGACCATCGTTTTCCTTCCTGATTTCAATGTGTGTGAGCATCCCCTCTTTGAGATTTTTTAGGTCTACATGGTTAGCGACCGTGAAATCCATTGTCATCTCTGGCCAATCCCATTCATTGATAGCGCCATGATTGACGGTAATCATATTGTGTGATGGCATAACATCAGTGATAGTGGCTTGCGTAAAAACTGATGAAGGCATTTCATCGGGCCCTTCCATCCGTTTAAAATCTGAACTAATACTGCTCTCTGAATCGAGTAAAAAGTGTGCCGACGTGACAATCTGGTCACCGTCAACAAGTCCTGTTGTAATTTCAGTGAAGTCATCTACTACTCGACCAACGTCCACGGCTATAGACTTGAATTGTCCATCGCCAAAGGCTAAAACGACACGATTTTGCGTACCTGTTCTAATAACAGCTTCTGATGGTACGAGAACATTGGCTGTGTCAAAGTCTGAATGTATCGTCACCTGAGCGAACATATTTGGTTTAAGCGCGTAATCTTCATTTTTGAAACGTAATCGAACGCGCAGGGTACGTGTGCTTTGTTCAAGTGTTGGATAAACGTAATCAACCTCACCTTCCCATTCTTTTCCTGGCAAAAATTCTGACGTCATTGTGACAGGAAGGCCAACAGTGACTTGTGCAGATTGCCTTTCAAAGATTTCAGCATCAACCCACACCTCGTCCAATGCACCAATTGACATAAGCGTAGTGCCTGGTTTGATAAAGAAACCTTCACGGATATTTAAGTTGTCAACAAACCCGGTTTGAGGTGCTGAAAACGTGATTGTTTGACGCACTTTTTTAGTCGACATTAATGACTGGATCGCTTCACTTGGCATCTGTAACGCGTCTAATCGCGAACGTGCAGCAGCAATCAAATCGTCATTACCGCGACGCATTGCTATTAAAAGTTCCTCCTGTGCATTTACCAACTCAGGAGAATAGAGTGAATACAATGGGTCGCCTTTTTTGACGTACTCACCGGTTGCTTTGACGTGCAGTCTATCGACCCACCCTTCGACACGAGGGTGTATGTGTATCAAGGTGTCTTCATTGTATTGGACATACCCCACTGTTCGAATAGGCACATGCAATAAACGGCGTTGCACAGCTGCTGTTCTGACACCTAAATTATTCACGACATTTGGAGATATTTTGATCGTTCCAGGACCTTCGTCACCACCTGTGCTGTCTTCAAATACAGGAATCAGATCCATCCCCATAGGAGACTTACCAGGCTCATCACGGCGATAATTTGGGTCCATAGGGGCTACCCAATAAAGTGGCTGGTTTTCATCACTTTGTGCTGATTCAACGTTCGTTGAACCAGAGGGGAGAAGGAACGTGTAGACCAACGCAGTCATTACACCGCCGATAACTCCCCCTAAAACAATTGCTTTAGTGTTGTTCATTATTGCTCTCCGGATTGAGTCTTGGAAATACCAGCGGGGGTATTGAAGTAGTAATTAAGTCGAATGTTTGTTTTAAAGAGATCCACATCTATATCAAGTGCATCAATACGTGCATTCAAATCTGCGATACGCGCTCGGACAACTTCTGCGAAATCGCCGTCATCATTGGTATAGGCATTCAAAGACGCTTCCGCTTGTTCTCGCATTTGCTTTAACAACTCCTCTTTATATAAAAGTTGCCTGTCAGTCAGGCGCTGGCGTTCAGCATAAAGTGACTGGATTGCTGACATCATTTCTCGCAGCGCGAGAAGCTTGTCGGTTTTTATCGCTTCAGATTGACTAACGGCTGCGGCGACTTCTTGGTCTTGACGGTTTTGAGTAAATATAGGCAAATCAAAACTGACGCCAACGGACAAGAAATCTGCTCGACTAGAGCCCCCGGGGGTGTCATCTCTAAATGCATAGCTGGCATTAACCCCCCATTGTGGTTTGTACTTTTCCCTAGCGAGTTCAACTCCAGTTTTACTTGCTTGTATCCGTTGATTGATGGATAAAATGTAAGGGTGCTCCGCAAGCAGAGTTGCGAGTTCTTGCTGATTTCTATTTTTCACTAGTGTTAACGTGTTTTCAGATACGTCGGTAATGGCCGGTAATGCATTGGGCAACTGAAAAACAGTAAACGCGTTAAAACCAAGTTGGCGCATAGACTGTTCGCTTTTTAGGAGCCATTCCAGAAGTTTTCCGGTTGCTCTTTCTTCCAATGCTTGTAACTTAGTTAACCGATCTTCTAACCGAGTCAATTCAAGCTTTGCTCTAATGATGTCTTGTTGTCTTACACGCCCGACAGCAGAGGCATAATTGGCTTTGGCAATATCGCTAAGTTGCTCAAACAACGCTCTATCTTGATGGATTAATGTTATGCTCTGTTGCGCGCGATAAATTTCCAACCAAATGTCAGATACCTGAACACGGGTGCGAGCGACGCGATCTATACGCATCAGTGGGTGCTCAGCAGCCTGCTCCCGTAATTGACGAGACCGAATATCTAATGAATCGCCTCTTGGGAACATCTGCGAAACTCCGGCCTTAAGCTGCGTCATGGGTTCCTGATCAAATGCAAACCCATCCGTTGGTAAGTTTGCCAGTCCAATATTGACCACCGGATCCGGCAAACTCGAAGCAGCTATGCTACTTGATACAATCGCTTGTTCACGATACTCACTGCCCACGAGCCAAGGGTCGTTATCAATTGCGATTTCAACAGCCTGCTCCAATTTGAGGACTCGTTCAGTTTGGCTTTGAGCTAAACCCGCGTTCAAAAGAGTCATCAGCGCAATTACATAGTATGAAGACCGAGTCATCAAAACTGCTCCTCATAAGTCTTAACTTCAACGTAGGTCGTTGCACTACCATCTTCATTTAATTGCAACACAATGTACGGACGAAATTGGTCGCCGACTTCCATCCCGGGTGACCCAATTGGCATCGCAGGAACACTCAGCCCTATCGCCCCTTCAGGTGTACTTTCAAGAAATTGCTGAATGAATTTTGCTGGTACATGTCCTTCAAAAACCAAGCCGTCTGCAGACAATGCCGTATGACACGAACGATAATTGGGTGCTACGCCATATTTATCCTTAATACGAGACATCATGGTGACGTTCGTAACATCCGTTTCAAAACCATGCTCTTTAACGTGTTTCACCCATTTTTGGCAACACTTGCAAGATCGGCTTTTATAAATTTCCAACGAAATTTTTGGGGCATCAGACACTACATCTGAATCATTGTTCACTTGTGTAGCGTCGGAACAGGCTGATAAAAACAGCACAAAAATAGGCGCTATCCACAACGTGCGTCGTGTAATAATTTTCATAATGAATCTCTCATTTTATTTTTTACAAATTGCTTGTGACTCATGTCGTCGGCCAAGCGATATCATGTCCTAATCGTAAACGGACTTATCCTGCTTAGATGAGAGAGTATTTAGGAGGGCGCTGCAATGCAGCTATGAAGACTTGGTGTAGATTGGAGTTGTGTGACTGAATGCTCAGCGACACGTCTTCTTGGGGCGAGTTGGCATGCCGAGAGGGCAATCCGATGTGAAACATGGCCATAGGGCAGCAACAGTCTTGATCGCAGCAACTGTTGGTATCATCACTTTGAGCATGATCCATCATAGCGTGCAAACTGTGGTCCATCTCAGCAGTCATCTTGTCATTACATGGCATCTGTGCAAGAGCATATGATCCCCCCACTTGCACGCCGAGCAGTGTGATAATAATAAACATGTTGACGAAGGCGCTTTTCACGTTTCTGTCGTTCCTTGCCGTTTATAAACTGTGGTGGATAATCATTCAATATTGGTGACGATAGTAGCATCCAACCCTGTCAATTAGATTACCCTCACATTACAATTACGTAATAAACAACCGAAAAGGAAAACTTGTTAATAAAAAGTCATGGATCCGTTGCATAATCAGCGTCCAAGGGACTAACATCCTCTTCGTACACAGCATAATACTTAATGAACAATAACGAACCTTCAACGCAATGAATTCAAGTTTTATTTCGCTTTGAAGAGCCTGTTGAACTCAAAAGGAGTCAACCGGGTTAGTATAAATAAACGCAGACAGGACTTTACATGAAAATCTTAGTCGTCGAAGACGAAGTAAAAACCGGGGACTATATAAAACAAGGCCTGATCGAGTCTGGCTTTGTGGTTGAATTAGTTCGCACAGGCCTCGATGGTCATCACAAAGCAATGATCGGCGAATATGAATTAATTATCTTGGACGTCATGCTCCCTGATATCGATGGTTGGAAAATATTGTCATCGTTACGCGAAGCTAATAATCATACCCCTGTTCTTTTTCTCACGGCCCGCGACCACGTCAACGACCGGGTCAAAGGCCTAGAGCTCGGTGCAGATGATTATTTAGTGAAGCCATTTGCGTTTGCAGAGCTACTGGCAAGGGTGCGTACTCTGATACGTCGCGGCACGTCAGTTCCTAACAACACGATACATATAGCCGATTTAGAGCTTGATATCCACTCACGTATTGCCACTCGCAACGGGCGAACTATCAACCTAACGACGAAGGAGTTTACCTTACTAGAGTTAATGGTAAGGCGGCAAGGTGAAGTGTTACCGCGTTCACTGATTGCCTCTCAAGTGTGGGATATGAATTTTGATAGCGACACCAATGTAATCGATGTCGCTATCCGTCGTCTTAGAGCAAAAATCGATGATGACTTCTCACCAAAGCTCATTCAAACTGTCCGTGGAATGGGTTATAAAATGTGTATTCATGAGAATTAAGAATATTGCGAAACGGCCAAGCTCTCTCGCCTTTCGCGTTACAGTGCTCGTTGGGATCACAATCTTTGTGTGCCTGACGTTTATCAGTCTGATGGTGCAACAATCCATCGCCCAACATTTTGCAGAGCAAGATGCAGATGAACTCAATGAAGTATTTCTAGCCGTTAAACGGAAACTCCATGAGGCATACCATGAAGGTGTTTCACCCTCTAGTATATTATTCCAAGCGGTCTCGGGACATCATGGTGTCTACTATTTGGTCAAAAATAAAGCCGAAGAGATTGTCTTTAGCAGTGAGAGTGCAGCGTTGGAAAAATATCCTGGAGATACTTATGAAATTGAACATATTTCACCATCGCATTTAAGCCTCTTTTTCGACGGTGAACACATGCTACGGGCGACTGGGATAATAGTGCCTATTGACGCCGCTCAAACGCAATATCAAGTCATTGTTGCATCGAACATGGAATTTCATATGAACTATATGGAGGCATTTGAGAAAACACTATGGGGGATCATTGTGCTGTCCGGTGCTATTACTATCTTGGTCGCTCGATTTGCTGTTTATCGTGGGCACTCTCCACTCAGGCGTCTAAGTCGGAATATTGGTTCAATTACAGCGGATAAATTGGATATACGATTGGATCCTAATGAAGTGCCAGTGGAACTTGCCAATCTCGTTGGGTCCTTTAACGCGATGATTGAAAGGCTTGAAAGTGGGTTCGAGCAGTTGTCGCATTTTTCTGCTGACATAGCGCACGAGCTTAGAACTCCAATCACTAATCTTACGACGCAGACGCAAGTGATACTAAATAAACCTCGTTCAACGGATGAATACATCGAAATTTTGTATTCAAATCTTGAAGAGTACGAGCGTATGACCAAAATGGTGAGTGATATGTTGTTACTGGCACAAACTGAACATGGTCTAATTAAGCCGAAAGCTGAACTGATTGACTGTGGTAAAGAGATAGGCGAGCTAGTGGAATATTTCGAGCTATTAGCGCACGAAAAACACATAAGTATAAAACGCCTGGGCAACAACATAAAACTAATGTGCGATAAGTCGATGTTTCGACAAGCATTAAGTAACTTGTTATCCAATGCCATTCGGTATGCTCCAGAAAATGCAAGTGTGACTGTGTCAATGCAATCGCGGGATGGAGAAGCACATATTTCGATTTCAAATCCAAGCATTAGGATCCCAGAGGCTCAACTTTCACGCTTGTTCGATCGCTTCTATCGCACAGACCCGTCCCGCAAACGTGATGGCCAAGGGGCTGGGTTAGGGTTGACCATTGCTCGCTCTGTCCTTGAAGTAAATGGTGCATTCATTCGCGTTGAATCAAACGATCAGAAAACAACGTTCACGGTCGTATTTACTTTGAATAGCTGACGCCTCAAATGCACGACAGCATGCGTTTAAGGCGTCAATCAAATTAGAAAGTATAAACCCCTTTTAAGTAATAAAATCCACCATTAATACCAATTGGAGATGTCGTCGGGTACTTTGAACCAGCGACTTCGGTATCATACAGGCGATTCTCATCAGGGAAATTGTCCAACGCATTACGAGCGCCTAGTGTGACTATCAACGCATCATTGACATGATAACCAATTTCGAAGTCGACAGTGTATTCCGCCCCCACTTCTTCAATAGGCAAGCCTGCATCAATGTGGTCTTCAAAAATTTCACTATAATAGTTGAGCCGGGTTAATACGCGCCAGTCCCCATTGGTATGGTTTCCTGTCAGACTGAAGCGGTATTCAGGTAAATTGTCTTCAATCATTCGTATACGAGTGGATGAAATATTTTGTACTTGCTCACCATTCACTCTGAATGTTTTAACATCATCAACCTCAGTATCAGTCCAATTGCCAGCAAAGGAAAATACCGTATCACCCCCCAACATCTCCATAGAATAGTTAGCAACTATATCGACGCCCTGAGTAGATGTTGCAAAGTCATTGGTAAAGAAACTTACCTCACTGAAACTCGATGCGTCGGTCACCCCCTGCGCTAGAAGAGTATCGATGTCAGTCTGCGTTAAAGTGATCCCTGACGTTGTGCTGATCCGATCTTCAACTTCTATGTTAAAATAGTCGATAGTCATAAACACACCATTATCAAACTCTCCAACCCACCCAACACTATAACTTGTCGCTTCTTCAGGCTGAAGCGGAGTAGCACCTTTCTGGATTGCAATTGGATCAGAAGGTGGTAACGTTGCCCGATCGACCAATCCCGTCGCGCTAAACGCCGTTGTAACATTTCTTACATTGGATTGCCCAATAGTCGGGGCTTTGAACCCCGTCGATATTGCTCCTCGCAAAGCGACGGTGTCGCTGAGTTGATATCGAGCAGAGAGTTTTCCTTTGGTGGTATTACCAAAGTCAGTAAAATCCTCATAACGAATGGCCGCACTCACCATAAAGTCATCGCTAAAGAAATATTCAGAGTCAATGTACACCGCAGCACTATTACGACTATTTTTTCCTTGGAATCTAGCTGCTAAACCGGGGAAACCATTTGAACCAATGCCAAATCCTTGGGCTGCTAACGGACCCACTTCATATGACTTTGGATCACCAGCAATCGCCTCAAATGACTCGTAGCGATATTCAATGCCGCCAGCTAAGAACAGCGGCTCATTCCCACCAATGTCAATGAACTTATTAATATCTATATTCAAACTCGCTTCTGTTTGAATATAACGCCCTGGATTAAAAGAAGTAGGAGTATCAGGTCCTAATGACGGATTAATGGTGTTGCTAATTGCATAATCGATTTCATTCGAACCATAAGATCCGCTTACATCGTAATTAAGCTCATTGTCTAACTCTCCACGCGTACCCACAACCAGTGATGCATCGGTAACGATCCCACCAAATTTTGGAGTGAACCCGCCGGGGAAGAGTTCGTTGAAGGCAAAACAATCTGGGTTGTTAGCGACTTGGTTAATGTAAACGGGGTTCTCTAGAACGTTTGATCCGACGGCAATATCGGTCGGACAGTTTCCAGATAGATCCGGAGTTAAATCGGCTACAAGCAATAGTTGTTCGCCACTTTCATTTGTTCCGCCATCATTAACTCCGCCGCGATTGTGTGGATTACGGAAATAAAATCCCCCTTCAACCTCTCGCCTTGCATAATTACCAAATAAGTACGCTTCACTATTTTCGTCGAGTTCCAATCCCGCGTTTGCAAAAAACTTTAAGTCGCCTTTTATTTCGGGGCTCCCCCAAACTTGCGCGGGATCCTCAACGAAGTTGTTGCCACCATCAATCAATGCCGCCGCATCATCACGTTGTACGCTTCGAGACGTCGGATCGGAGGTTCTGTATTCAAGTGAGAGGTTTACGAAACCTTGATCAGTCAAAGGCAAACCAACATTTCCAGCGACCATAGTCGTTGCGCCATCACCCTCATAATATTGCCCCGTATTGAATTCTACTGTGCCCCCTTCAGAATCATCTTTCAGTGCAAAGTTTATAACACCAGCAATAGCGTCAGAACCATATTGAGCAGCCGCTCCGTCTCTTAACACCTCTACCTGTTTTAGCGCGACAGACGGTATGACTGATATATCAGGACCCTGAGCACCATCAGATATTTGTCCTCCAAGAAAGGTGATAACAGCTGAGCGGTGACGCCGTTTTCCGTTAACGAGAATCAATGTATGATCTGGCGCTAGTCCTCTTAGATTGGCTGGGCGCACCAAGGTCGATGCATCATTTATTGGTTGATCATTAACATTAAAAGATGGTACAGCGGCTTGCATCATTGTAGTAATGTCTGTGGATCCCGTACTTTTAAATTCTTCCGCGCTAATGATATCGACCGGTACGGCAGAGTCGCCTACCGAGCGTGGTGCTGAGCGAGTACCAACAACCGCTATTTTCTCTACATCGGATTCATTAGCATTTGTCTGCTCTTGTGCAAACAGCGTTGGCGAGATTGAAAGCGCGACTGATAAAGACAAAATAGTCTTTGTAAATCCCGCCTTTTTTAAAATGGAACTGTTCATGTGTATTCCTAGTTTATTTCTTAAATATTGTTGTCAAATTTACCTGTAACGATCTGATGTCGAAAATTGTAAATCCAGTGTCGCTAAGGGGTAAGTTACTGCTTGAAATATAAGCAGACTCAACGTAATACTGACAAAATCATTCATTGCGTACATGGCGCTTGGATTACATGATGATTACATTTCTGAAAGGTTGTGCTTGAAGGTAACAATGTCGTAATCGCCAGTTGCCGAGGCAAACTTTCGGTCACTCTTTTACCTGTCTAGTAATGTTCTGTTTTTGACTATTTGAGGCATGTTAAGGGTGAGTATGGTGAATTCTCAACCTCAACTCACCGTTCAAACACTCTATTGTCAATCAGAAACATCAGCAAGAAAGGGTTTGCTGCGCACCTCTTAGGGCGAATACTCGCATTATCAGAAGTCAATGAGCGGAGTAAGTTAGCGTTTGAAGACTTACAAATTCAAAAGGAGCAAGAGATCCTTGCCTTGGTTGAAAGAGTAGACAATGTCTCTAAGAAGTCGCGTCAAAATGGGGGGCTCGCTAAAATATTTACCGCTATCTACAATGAGTCAAGCAAGGCGGGCCTGCTGCCTTAAAACGACAAGATTCGCCTAATATACGGCAAAATATTATGTAGACATGGAAATAGAGAAAGTAGTCATTGAGTTCTCTTTTGATTCCCCCTCCTCGGTCAACAGAAAGGTACGCTAAAGTTGACCGAAGCACTAGATATTGATGTTAGCGCGAACGGCGCGCGTAGTATGTGGTTTAGAAGTGATAAGAATACAACTACACTGAGAGTTGCGAAATCACATGTTTTGCATGAATCAGCATGAAAATAGCCAGTTGTTCAACTGACTACTTTTTGATTACAGCAGCTGTTGTCCTCCTGCATTGGAGGGCACTTGACTGTGCCATATGAGCAATAAACGCAGCAGTCGCCACTCAGAGGCTTTAGCAATGATTTACAATTAATGCATTCATAAAAAAATTGGCATGCAGTGGTTGGCATTTGTTCTTGCTGTCGGTAACTGCAACGTGGGCAAGTGATCGTCGACGAGAGCTCTATTTTCGGCATAATTTGGTATTCCTCAGAGGATTTTATTAGCGTTCAACTAGCGAAAGAATTAGCACTTTACCAGTGAAGGATAACCTGCATTCTTTGTAGCCTGAGCCAATGCATCAGGATTTGTCACCTTATCGTCAAATGTTACAACAGCAAGTTTATTTTTAAATGTCACTTCCACTTGTTTTACGCCTCTAACGCGCTCAAGTGCTTTTTCTACTGTTATCGGGCACGTTACACAATCCATTGACGGAACTTCTAACGTAACAGTTACATCCTTGGCAAACGCCACCGTACTGCTTATTAATAATAATGTGGTAATCAATAATTTCTTCATCTTTTTCTCCAATTAGAGTTACGTCATGGTATCTACACGACCCATATGATCCAGTAGTTGCTAGTAATCAAAACAAGCGCCAACATTGTGGTAAACCAAAACACTGCTTTTCGTCGCGTTCTTACCTTTGGCGCTGCACATGCCTCGACATCCTGACAGTTTTCAACTGGCTGATATATCTTCCACCCAGCAAAACCAAATAAAACTACAACCACAAATATAAAAAGAGAACGATAAGGGCCCATAAGTGTTAAGTGGCTAATCCATGTTCCACTTATTCCCAATAACAGCAAAACAAGTGGCCCAGCACAGCAGGCACTGGCACCGATAGCGGCGGCAAGTCCGCCTACGATTGATAGTTCACTACTTTTTGCCATATTTGCGTCTACTTAATTACGCTGTAATAACAGTATAAACGCCGTACATGGGTACGGAGTCAAGTGATGTGTCAGTTTACGGTTGGAGTGATTGCATTATGGGGCAATCTTTATCACTTGGATTTTTTTTACAGTCCGAAACGAGTGAGATTAGGCTTTCCTGAAGGTGAAGCAAATCTCTTAACTTATCTTCAATTACGACGAGCTTTTGCTCAGCGAGTTGCTGAACATCATCACAATTGCTCGCACTCAGTACTAATAATGATGATATTTCTGCCAACGTAAAACCTAAGCTCTGTGCACGCTTTATGAACAATACTCTTGAAAGTGCATCTGCTGTATATTGCCTGTACCCTTGCATTGGCTTGATGGGTTGTTCAAGTAAGCCTTTGCGTTCATAGAAACGGATGGTCTCTACCCCAACACTTGCCTCTGTCGCGAGTTTACTTATTGTGTACATTGATAACCTTTAATTTTCTCACTAATGCAATAATATACAAAACGTTGAGTCAACTCATGCATGTTGGGCAACATTTACACAATTACTGGAGTGGATAATACTTACTTATGCCTTAAATGCGACAACGTTGGTCGGTGCTTAGATCAACATATTCCTACGGTAATCACACTAACTAAGTTCTTATTAGTCTGCGGCGACAGCAGCCTCTACGAAGCGTTAAAAGAGTTGCGTCGGTTGCTGAATACTCAATATATCTCGAGCACGGCCAAGAACTAGCAAACGTTACTTTGACTAAAAGAAACGGTCAATTAAAAACAAGTGAGGCACACAAAAATACCAAAAACGTGAAATGCAACAATGTGTCAATTAAGCATTGTTGTACTTTAGAGGTATTTGTAGTTCTACAAATATCTCATACTGATAAAATCGTGAGAGGAATGTTGGATTTTGACAATTTAAACGATCATGCTCTTTGGGGGGCCTATGTCAGGATCTATTGCAGCAAAAGTGGTGTAAGCTTTTTTCTTATCTCTAGCTAATCAATCGAGTTGAATTACGTTTCCCATGTTATGTCTCACACTAATTTACCTGCCCCAATTTATCAATCAGATCTTGGAGCGTCTGACACTGTCCTTCAAGACGACTTTTTTCGTCGCGCATTTTCCCATTGTCTCGCTTGAGATCACTATTGACCTGAGCAAGTTCAGCATCTCGCTCTTGCATATGCTCATGCTTGGCTTGCAATGCTGTGTAATTAGCTATCAGTTTATCTATTTTGTCTTGGTATTGGCGCATTTGCTTTTGATATTGTTTCTGGGTATCACGGCTTGCATCCCGTTCACCGCTGACAACGACCAGGTTCGTTTCGAGCGACTCAAGGCGACATTTTGCCTCGCTTAGCGCGGTCTGCTTCGCTGTTAACGCTTGATTAGCCGCATATGATGCTTGACGATGGCGAGCACACTCTTGCTCATGTTTCTCGTTTTCTCGTTCACGCTGTTGTGCTACGGCCTCTCGGTAATGAGCAAGTGCTTGTCGTGCATCTTGGTGCTTTTCTTCAAGAGAGGTATTGTATTTTTGTGTCGCGTCAATCTGCTCCTGCTGTGCCTTTATTCGTTGTGTTTTGAGAGCAATATCGTGCTGGTCTTTTTCACTTTTTGTACGTAGTGACGCATTTTTTTCTTCCAACGCCTTGAGCGCATTACTTTGCGCCTGATTTTGCGCCGTCAACGCATTAACTTGTTCAGTCAGCGCATTTATCTGCCTGTCTTTATCTTTTATACGTTCCTCAAACACGGCTGTTTTTTGGTCAAGTGTCGTGTGCGCCTCTTTGGTTACACGCGCAGCCACGTGATTGATTAGTTCCTGTAATTCATCCGATAGCAGCAGTTGTACGACTGTAGTGCCCTGTACGTCTTCCAAGTGTCTTAAATGTTTATGGATCGTACTTTTCGAACCGGTATGCCCAAGCTCTGCGCGCACACCATCAATCGATACATTCTCACCTCGCGCCAGAATAGCTTGTTTGGCCTGTTCAACGTTTTTTAGCGTGATCCCACTTCTAGCCATTTTTATGTACCATATTACGTAATACGTATTTACAGTATAGTAATCTATCTAAATGATCACAATGCGTTAACTTACTCACGCGTGATAATCATGATTTATATCACCTTTACGCGCTAGTACGCTTGATTAATGGTAATACTGATACATACTGACGTGAGAATTAGACAGTTAGGTCGAAATATCGCTGCATGCCCTCCTCAACGCGAAACGTACAAATACATTCGGTCAACGATTACATCGAAGCGGCTACCCGTGACAATACACGACGGACCTACCGCGGCGCAGTAGAGCATTTTGAAGTAGACTGGGGAGGTGTTTTGCCGACAACCAGTGACACACTATGTCGGTATTTGGCGCATTATGCCCAGACGCTGACTTTCAATACCCTGAAAACACGACTGGTGGCCCTATCACAGTGGCATCAAAGCCAAGGATTTGTTGATCCAACCAAAGCGATGCAGGTGAAAAAAGTACTAAAAGGCATTCGCGCCTTGCACCCTGCCCCCGTGAATAAAGCACCGCCTCTCGCGATGGCGATGTTAGAACAGTTGGATCGCCATCTTAACGTGGAATGTCAGTCTGACAAACAGGGAATATCTGTGCGCGCAACACGTGATCGGGCGCTGATTTGGGTGGGGTTTTGGCGGGGATTTAGAAGCGATGAACTCACCCGACTGTTACTCCAAAACGTCGAGCAATCCCCACATCACGGGCTGTCACTTTACCTGTCACAATCGAAAGGCGATCGCCACTACGCGGGTAAACACTACCCACTGCCGGTCTTAAATACGCTGTGCCCAACCGCGGCCTTGGATTGCTGGCGAGGGGTGCTCAGCGAGCACGAAGGGCCCATATTCAGGAAAATAGACCGTTGGGGTGTTATCGCTGAGCATGCCCTTAACCCCAGAAGTATCAGTCGCATACTCAGACAACGATTTGAGAAAGCGGGCATACACAACGCACAGACGTTTTCTAGCCACTCGCTTCGTCGCGGTTTCGCATACTGGGCAGCGCAACAGCGCTGGAGCTTAAACGATTTGATGACACACGTCGGATGGAAAGACACCCGCACGGCCATGGCCTATTTGGAGACGTTGCATCCTACCTTCCAACACAGCGCTTGACTCATGTTTATTCATGAATGTCATCTGAAGTGGGTAATAAGCTGTCCGGCGTGACACCTATGACATCGGCCAATTGATACAATAATTCGATACTGATGTTGGCTTCACCGCGTTCAATGCGGCCCATGTAACTCCTGTCCACTTTCGCTTTTAACGCTAACGCCTCTTGTGACAAACCCGCTGATTTGCGCGATGCACGAATGATGCGTCCCAATGCAAGGGATAACTGTGACATAAACCGACCTGCTTAAAAGTCAGTAATATCTCTACTTGCGGCTTAATAAACCACGGACTATAATCCGCATCTTTAAAATTCCCTTTGCAGTAAAAAGGTATGTTATGCGGCAGTTTACGCCCCACTCTGGTTTAGTTCAGGCCATTTCCACATTTGATACACATCGTTTTCGCGTTACTGAAATTCGTGATCGTTACATGAAACTGTACCCAGACACCCAAAATAAAAATGACGTACGACGTTGGGTGCACAGTTTTATGCGGACCTTTATCAAGCATGGATTGTTAATTGATGTCACGGAAAATAGCGATAAAGCAGCGCATTATCGTGCAACCGTTCAATTGCGCGCGATCAATAATCCGCAGACCGACAAGAAAATGGATGATGAGCTCCTCCTTAACAATAATCATCCTGCAATCCAAAAGCGATTAGTGGCACGCCAACACGATATTTTGATCAGCCTGGGGGCAACGGAGGAGCTTGAAAGTTTAAAAACCGAATTTCCAGACATGGCCGCACGTATTGATCAACAATTAAGTGCGTTTAAAGATCAGAACGTGCGTACCTTGGGTAAAATAAAGGCGCTTGAATCTTTATTAGTACACCACTAATGCAGCTGCGGCGTTGGCAACAAGCCTGCCATGACACTGCCATTGCACATTTTTATAGCGGCTATCGACAATTCGGCTGTTTAGCGACGCCCGGTGCGGGTAAAACCGTCTTCGCTGCAGTTACCATTAAGCGTTTACTTGATCTGGATATGATTGATTATGTGATATGCGTCGCGCCTTCACTAACCGTCAAAGCGGGGTTACAAAGAACGTTTGAACAGGCACTCTCTCTCCCCATGGACGGGCAGTTTAATGCTGTAGGCGTGTGCATGACATATCAAAGTTTAGCGAGTCTACACCCTGCACTTCTCAATCGACTACGCAGTTATCGCCTAGCCATCGTTGTGGACGAAATCCATCATTGCGGTGGCCAGGATAAAACCGAGGCGACGGCGTGGGCGGATCCCCTTTTGGCCTTGACCAGTCAAAATGAACAGGCTTATACCTTGTCGCTATCCGGGACGCCATGGCGTTCCGATCGTTTACCGGTCACCACGCTGCGCTACAACGCGTTGTTTTCGCCACAGATGCATTATTGTTATGGCTTAAAAGAAGCGATAGCCGATGGCGTCTGCCGCGCGCCGATAATCTCGGTCATCGACAATGAGCACTGGACAGTCACCCATGAGCGAGACGGCGACACCCGTCATGACTCGTTAGCCTCCTTGATATCCCATGATGGTCTACGTTACGAGATGGTGCTGGAAAATCCGTTATTCGTGAATCATATGCTTAGCCTTTCAGTATACGAATTGACTAAAAGACGAAGACGCTATGCCGATGCCGGCGGTCTCGTTATCGCCTCTTCCATTGCCCACGCAAAATACATTCAAACTGAACTACAGAGCATGACTAATGAACCGGTTTGTATCATCACGAGCGAGGAACTCAATAGCCAAGAAAAACTCAGGCGATACAGAAAAAGTAATCAAAAATGGCTAGTCACGGTCGGAATGGTCACGGAAGGTACGGATATCCCGCGTCTGCAGGTATGTTGTCACTTAAGTCGAATTTGTACGGAGCTGCATTTTAGGCAAGTCCTTGGTCGGGTGCTGCGATGTCGTGGGAAACATGATGCCAATACGGCGGTACTATTCATTCCTGCGCAACCTGATCTTGTTACCTATGCTAATCGTCTGCAATGCGAAGTGCCTGATGCCGTTGTCATTGAGCGGCCAAAATTGGCGTCGACATCAACGATACTTGTCTCGCAGACCTCAACACTCCCCCTTTTACCTGCCGACCACACACATGACCGTTTTTCCGATGACAACAATTTCGATGACAGTGCGAGCTTGAGCAATACACCATTGATACAAGCACACTCACTCACCTCCACAAATACAGTGCCATCGAGCGTAGTGAGTGTGAGTGCCTATGGGAAATACAAAGAAGAGGTTTTGCGTTACATCTAGTTCACTGTGTCATCTAAATCGACAGCTTTAAATGGGCAGTGTAGCGCTTTCATTTTCGCGTCTACTCATCAACGTCGCGGGGTTCGACGAGGGTTTGCCTAACACAATTCACGTCTTTTTCTTGTATATTGCTATTAGATTTTTGATGTTTGTGTAAATTAATTTTATAGTTTTGATGCAATTCTTATTCTCGAAATCGTACAGATCAGGCCAGTTGACGTGAGTTCATGCTGTTGATTTACTTCGATAAGTTAGATCTTTGCTAGGGAAACTTTAAATCATACTATTCAAAACGAAGCGAATTGAGTCATTTACGATAGCCTAAAACATCTACAGAAAAAACGTATGGATGGCTGCAATACGCCTTAGACTTTTTGAATAAAGAGCTGTTCGACACCCGTTGACCTTAGATCTCTTCCCCAGCCGCAGACGAAATCGCGTCATGGGTTGAGCCTCATTTCAGCGCTCGGAACAAGGTAACAATATCTACGCCGGTGAAATTGCAATAAACCCTTATTACATTACTAGATACCCGTTAATTGAAATATGTGAAACGCTCGTACTTGAGACGACAAATATTTGGTAGGGGCATTTTGGTGTACTTGGGCGACGCGGATACCATAACCAACAGTAGGCGAACAAGATGTTGGATATCAGTTTGAAGCCCTATTCAACAGGAAAGCCAAGGGGCTCAGTGACAGGTGAAGCGATGATAGATTACGTATTGCTGGATGAGCCATTCATGCGCGCGTGCAAAGACTTAGCAAAGCAAGGTTTTTCTTTTCCTTTGTTCGACCGCTTTCCTGTGTTTAGAGTAGACGCAACTATCACGGTTGAGGCTCATCATGTTTCTCAACTTTACCCTTTGCACCGAATGATAGTGGCAATAGCAATAGTAAAAATATCACTTTTATAGATAAGATGTTGATGCCTCTTTTGACTACTGGCTGACTTTTGCTACATAAGGCAACTCACAATCTGCGCAAATGATATTGAGTTCACGTTTGCCGTAGACTTTGTTTAAGCAATTAGGGCACTCGTATTTTTGACGAGTCTGTCGTTTAGCGACTTCTTGAATAAAGAAGCTATCACCTAACTGGTCCTGCAGACTTTGTGGCATGGCAGGATACTCTTGGTGACAGTGAGCGTTTAATGGTTGGATCACGTCTTGACCAGCCCCAGAAGACATAGCCATTAATGTATCAGTTGACGTTTGATCACCAGCGGATAACGTACTGTCGACGACTACTGGCTCATGGAGTTTGGGTAAAGCAAATCTATCGACCCATAATAATGTAAATGATTCGTCAGCAATCAGTGTTTCTGCTGCTTTAAGAAAGCGCCCATTTTTTAAGATGTAGTCGCTCATGTGACGACCTGTAACACTACCACCTGGCTCACCAGTATCTGAGGGCATCAAGCCAATCTTCGCCATTTGTAACGCCCACTCTTTATTATGATAATGCCCGTCGCTAGGAGTGCCATACTGATGTTGCCATGCGTGAGCCATTTCATGCACTAAAGTTTGCATAACTTCAATAAGGCGTGATGAAGCAAAATAAGAAGGATTTATCGCTATCTCAGAGCACGTTTTGCCATCAATATTCCCCCACCGCTGTGCTGCAAAGAAACCCATTACATGCTTTTTTCGTTGCAGAGTAAAAATAACTGGCGCTAATGCACCATCAAACAATTGATCGTTAAAATGATCGTATGCATTAATCAACGGGAGATACAATTCGTTCGTCGGAGACATTGTAATACAGTCCAAGAATTATAATTGTAGTGTACAGCTTATAGGCGTGAGATTAACCCATTTTTAATCGCTATTTGGAATAGGTACGGACGTTCTTATACCCATTATTGATTTTTTTTACAGTGTACACTGTAAAAAAATGCGTTTTTCAATATATTTGCTTAAATAAATATGAAAAAAAAGAATAAGAGGTCAACTAATGGCGCGCATGAAAATCCTCTCAAAAGCCAGGCAGCGCGCGTTTGAGAGTATACCTAAACTGACAAAAGAAGCGAGAGATGGTTACTTTACATTAGATGCAGACACACGAAAAATCTGCAATAGAATGCAATCTGACCACATCAAAATTGGCTTTTTAGTACAAAAGGCCTACTTTCAAGCAAAAGGACGTTTTTTCGAAGCAAAACAATTCGCACAAATAGACATCAAGCGCGCCGCTAAAGCGATCGGCTCTGCGGTGATTTTTACACCTGAGTCGTATACAGCTGAAACATCGTTTCGGCACAGAAAGCAAATCTTGGCGCTCTTCGATTGGCATCCATGTAAAAACGACAATATTGACCACCTTAGACAGTATGCCAACAGCTTGGTCGCGGTGCGTATGCATAAAGAGGACCTCTTGTTTTCATTGGTCGCCTATTGCTGGATGAGACGTGTTGTAATTCCTTCCTATTCGCAACTTGCCGATATAATCGCCGCGGAATTCCGTGTTTTTGATGAAAAGATAACCGAAAAGGTCAACGAATTACTGCCGCCAAAGAAAAAAAGCGCATTGACTTCGTTTTTTAGTTATCACTCAACACATTTTACGGTTAAACAACTCAAACGTTTTAATCAAGGGGTGTCGCAACGCGATCTTTCCCAAAATGCCGATATTCTGCAATTGTATTCCGAACAGTTCTTTGACCTAAGCAAACTCTATTCTGGACTGCGTTTAACCACTGAGGCGGTAAAACATTTTTCGGATACGCTATACTTAGCGAATCAGGATGAAATCCGCCGTCTGAAAAATGATAACAAACGAGCAGTTTACTTTGCGGCATTTATATTTGACCAGTATTACAAACGACAAGACTTTGCAGCTGACGCAATTATCAAAGTCGTGCGTTCATTTTCCAATAGTGCCAGAGGAAATGAAAGAAAGCGGTTAGATGAAAAACGCGCCAAGGTGTTAGAGTCGAACAAGGCGGTAGTCGATGCAGCTAAAGACGCAAAACGTGTGCTAAAACTGATCCAGTCACTGACTAACGATAAGACCCTATCACTGCATGAACGCGACGAGCGGATACGGCAATTAGTCACTGCATTTTTTAAAGCTGAAGATCCTGAATTTGACGATCACATCGAGCGCATAAGCACCAGTATCCTACGTGAACGTGCACATATCGATTTTTATAGTGCAATGTTTAACAATGGCATTAAGTTACAACGGTTACTTGGAAAGCTGGTGCAATCCATGTCGTTCGACGCAGATAGTAAAAACCAAGCATTGGTTGAAGCGATTAACTATTTTAAAAATTCGCCAACACATATTGATGAAGCAACCCCTACCGCATTTTTGAAATCGGCAGACCTGCAACAACTGGAAACAGAGGATGAGTTTCAACCACTTACAAAGTTTCGAGTCCTTTTGTTTATGGCAATAGCCGATGCGTTAAAAAATAAGAACTTAACGCTGGTGCATTCCTACAGATATCGTCAAACACCAAGCTACATGATCAGTCAAGAAGAATGGGCCGCAAACAAACCGCAGCTTCTACTAGCATCGTCACTTGATAGGTTTGTGGTTGCACCAACGATCTTGAGTGGTATTGGTAACGAGGTAACAGAGAAATTTATCAGTGTTAATAGACGTATAGCGCAAGATGAAAATCCTTATTTCAAGCTAAATGAAAACGGCGAATGGCGTATTCGCTATCCTGAGCCTGAATTTTCAGTTGAAAAATACATTCCTACGCTATTAGGCTCAGCCAAATCAGTAACCTTGCAGGACGTTATGTTTGAAGTCGAACGCCATACTAACGTGTCCGCTTGCTTCAACAACCGACTACCAATAGGCGGAAAAAGCGATATCGATACCAAATTACTCTTTGCAGTAATATTGAGCCTTGGAACAAACATTGGGCATACTGAACTGGCGCGCGCTTCAAAGTTAGTCTCCGCAAAGGTCTTGAGGGATGTAGAAAATAAATGGGTGTCGTTGGCAAATTTACGTTCCGCCAATGCTCAGCTTGTAAAGACACTTCAATCATTGCCATTACCTTGTGTGTTTAATAATGAGCGCGGTGTCCTGCACTCTAGCAGCGATGGCAAAAAAGTGGTTGTCAATGTCAACTCACTGCTCGCGAATTATTCATACAAATACTATGGAAAAGAACAAGGGATAAGCGTAAATAGCTTTGTAGACGAAAAACAGTCATTCTTTCATGTCAACGTGCTGACCTCATCCGATCGAGAGGCTCCTTCCGTATTTGAAGGAATGGTATCGTCTGCGCATACGCTCACTCATGAAGATATCTATGAACATAAACACAGTACAGATACCCATGGTTATACTGAGGCTGTTTTTGCGGGTCTTCATTTTTTGAACATATCATTTGCACCGAGGATTAAAAACGTCCACGAACAAACCTTATATGCTTATGAAGCAAAATCTTTAAGAAAACAATCAGATGGTGCAATAGCTCCGAAAACTCAGATTAATAAAAAGCTCATTCTGGAAAACTGGGATGATATTCTCAGGCTGATGGCATCAATAAAGTTAAAACGATGTAGTGCTTCGCAGATGTTAAAAATGCTCTCAAGTAGTGAACGAGATAGTACCCTCTACAAAGCGTTTAAAGAGTTTGGGCGGCTATTAAAAACATACTTCATTCTCAATTACATCGATGATGAAGAACTACGCCAGAACATACAAAAACAATTAAACCGAGTTGAACTAGGCCAGTCGTTAGCGGACGAGATAATGTTTGGAAGGAAAGGAAAACTGCAAGTTGGGCTAAAAGATGAAATTGAATTGGTTATGGCGAGTAACACACTAATACGGAATATGATAATACTCTGGAATTATTTATTTCTAACTGATTACTATCTCACTCTTGATTCTCAAGAGGAAAGAAAACACGTCATAGAGCTGATTGGAACTGGTTCAGTAATAGCTTGGGCACACATTAATTTTAAAGGCGTTTATGAATTTAATCCAAGCTCAGTTAGCGCTTTTAAATCATCTCTCAAGGAAATGATGAGTGTTTCTATTTAAATTAAACTTTGTTAAATCAGTGGTTTATATTTCGACATTCGAATCGTTGTGACTAAGACGGTAAATCAGCCGAAATTCAATTAAAGCCGAAACGCGTCGTTCCCGCACACTGCGCGCCTTTATGTAAAATTTGAGATACTCATCAAGTTCGTCTGCAGCGCTAAAACTATTGACGTAGGAGAACGCAGTTTCGTCAAATTAGTGCATTTGGATAATTATAAATCGGATAAAAGCGCCAAAACACGGTACTTAAAGCATGACTTTTTCTTCGGGCCTAAGTGTCAGTACCTCGGCACCTTTCGCTGTTACAAGGATTGTATGCTCCCATAAAGAAATTTGACTTGTTTTAAAAAGTTAAGGACTTAGCTGCTATTGGTGTCTTGCCAAAATACTGTACACACATACATATTAACTGTATATTCATACATGCCTATAAAATTGAGTACGTAGATACTGATTGCTGATACTCGCGTATCTTTCCTATGGTTATTAACGAAAATAATAAACTGCGATGCATGACAAACTGATACAAAAACTCGAAATACTTTCAGATGCTGCCAAGTATGATGCTTCATGTGCGAGCGGGTCAGCCGGTAAACGAAAAGCGGGTAAAACCGAAAAAACCGGCATTGGTTCTCTGACTGGCGGTTCGGGTATATGTCACAGTTTCACCCCTGATGGGCGGTGTGTATCTTTACTCAAAATATTAATGACAAACTATTGTATCTACGATTGTCACTATTGCATAAATAGGGTCTCGAGTAGCGTTCGGCGTGCGCGTTTCACTGTGAAAGAAACGGTAGATTTAACGCTGAACTTTTATAAGCGCAACTACATCGAAGGTTTGTTTCTGAGTTCAGGCATTGTTGGTTCTCCCGACCATACGATGGAAAGTATGGTACGTATCGCAAAATCATTACGTGTTGAACACGGATTTAAGGGATATATTCACCTTAAAACAATTCCTAATGCGTCGCCTGAGTTACAAGCTGAAGCCGGCTTATATGCCGATCGGTTAAGTATTAACATTGAGATGCCAACCCAGCCTTCATTGAACAAGTATGCGCCGGAAAAAGATCTGGGCGCCATTCATGGTTCCATGAATACGCTAAAAGACAAGATTGCGGAGCATAAAGTAGATAAAACGTATCGTGGTAAGCGCCCTCCTCGCTTCGCTCCTGGCGGGCAGTCTACTCAAATGATTATTGGGGCCGACGATTCGAATGATAAAGTGATATTGAGCACGAGCGTTAAACTCTATAGCCAACAAAAATTACGCCGGGTTTACTACTCAGCATTTTCGCCAATTCCAGATGCGTCTGAAGTGTTGCCGCTCAGACCAGCACCTTTGATCCGTGAGCATCGTCTTTATCAGGCTGATTGGCTGCTGCGTTTTTATGGATTTAATCTTGAGGAAATCGTCCACGACGACATGCTTGATATGGACCATGACCCCAAACTCGCATGGGCATTACGCAATCGTCATGTGTTTCCAATTGATTTAAATAAAGCCGACAAGATGCTTTTATTGCGAATACCTGGCCTAGGTGCGCGTACCGTACAGAAAATTTTGGCGATCCGTCGCTATACTAAACTCAGCTGGATGGATCTCACGAAGATGCGTCTGCCATTACAAAAGCTGAAGCCTTTCATTAGTGTTTGTGACTATTCACCTGCTATTCATTTGCTTGAGAGCAACAATTTTGAGCTACAGTTCAAGCCGCCGAAGCAGATTGAGCTTTTTGGCGCTTAACGTCAGTAGTAGCAAGATGAAAACAATTTCAATCAATTCGGTGCCGGGCTACAGCGAGTGGCGCACTGCATCAAGAGAGTGCTTGGCGCAATCCATCGCACCTGAACATATTGTTTGGCAAGGTTCTCAGTCTTTACAGGACGATTTGTTCGGTGATGCTGAACAAAGTCCCGGAGTCTGTGAAGCACAAACAAGACATCGTATTCCCAATTCAGTCTTAGTACTTTTCAACTATGCGCTGTGTCACCGGGATACTAGCCGCTTTGCATTATGTTATCGGGTTTTATGGCGCGTTATTTTCGAGAACAAAAACCTTATCGAATTGAAAACGGATAAAGATGTTCTACATCTCTACACGTTAGCTAAAGCGGTGAAGCGCGATGCGTATAAAATGAGTGCATTTTTACGATTCAGAGGAGTGACTCTTGACGGTCAAGAGCACTTTATCGCCTGGTACGAACCGGAACATTATAGCCTAGAGATTAAACTGGACTTCTTTAAAACGCGTTTTAAGAATATGCGGTGGTCGATACTGACACCTTATCGGGCGGCTCACTGGGACACAGAAAAACTCATTTTGGAAGATAATCCCGACCCAAGCGTATTTCCTGAAGACGATCGTATCGAAAAATATTGGCTCACTTACTACGCTAATATATTTAATCCCGCCCGTATCAAAAAAGATGCGATGTTAAGCTCAATGCCTAAAAAATACTGGAAGAATATGCCTGAAACGGCGCTGATCGACGATATGATACGCGAGTCGGATACGAGAGCCCGCAGGATGATAAATGATGGGAGTAAACAGACCCCAAAGCGTTAGTCTCGTATGGCATCAGAAATGATAAATTGCCGTCGTGATTTTTGACACGCTGCCCTGTTTAAATCTTAAGACAATAAAAAACACTGAATTCACCCAATAATCTCTCGATTAGGTGAACACGTCGAATAGGTTTATTCTACAAACCAATGACGTGTGCGATTTGCAAACCATACCAGCGACAGCATGACGGGTACCTCAACCAACACTCCCACGACAGTCGCTAGCGCAGCGCCTGAATGCAGCCCAAACACAGAAATCGCCACGGCAACCGCCAACTCAAAGAAATTTGATGTGCCAATCATACACGCCGGTGCGGCAACGTTATGAGGCAATCTCATTTGTTTTGCCATGAAATAAGCGATGGCGAAGATACCATAGGTTTGAATCAGCAACGGGATAGCAATCAGCACAATTGCCTGAGGCTTAGCTAATATTGTTTCTGACTGAAACCCAAACAGTAAAGCCACGGTTGCTAGTAAGCCGACAATCGACCAAGGCTTCATGTTAGTTAAAAACTGGTTCAGCCGTGAAGGATCACCCCCTGAATCCAGTTTTTTACGGGTTACTGCTCCTGCAACAAGAGGAAGTAGCACATACAATATCACTGACAGAAATAACGTGTCCCAGGGTACGGTAATATCCGTCACACCCAATAGCATTCCAGCAATCGGTGCAAACGCAAAAATCATGATGATGTCGTTGATTGATACCTGTACCAACGTGTAATTGGCATCACCTTTGGTGAGCTGGCTCCAGACAAATACCATAGCCGTACAAGGCGCAACGCCAAGCAAAATCATCCCTGCGATGTATTCAGTTGCCGTTTGCGGGTCAACCCAGTCAGCAAACAACCCTTTAAAGAACAGCCAACCTAGAAACGCCATTGTGAAAGGCTTGATTAACCAGTTGATCACCAATGTGAGAGCTAGACCTTTGGGTTTCTTACCCACGTCTTTTAGCGAGGAAAAATCAATCTGCACCATCATGGGGTAAATCATCAACCAGATAAGTACCGCGATCACTAAATTGACGTGCGCATATTCAATACCGGCAATCACAGCGAACGCATCAGGCACAATACTCCCAAGGGAGATCCCAACGACAATGGCAATTCCCACCCATACCGATAAATAGCGTTCAAATAAACCCATAAATCCGCCTTAAACTTTACGCTGATTGACACGTTGGGTTAGCTGCTCAGCCGACTCAACACGTTCAGAATATCTGTCTACAAAGTAGTCTTTGTTGGTTCTTAGTAATAAAGTGAACTTCATCAGCTCTTCCATCACATCCACAATGCGATTGTAGTAAGAAGAACGCTTCATCCTATTATTGTCGTCAAACTCAAGAAACGCTTTTGCTACGCTGGATTGGTTTGGGATAGTGACCATGCGCATCCAGCGACCAAGAACACGTAACTGGTTAACGACATTGAACGACTGTGAGCCGCCACAAACCTGCATGACAGCAAGCGTTTTCCCCTGCGTAGGGCGCACGGCACCCAGGCTAAGAGGCACCCAATCAATCTGACTTTTAAATGTACTGGTCATTGAGCCGTGACGTTCGGGCGAGCACCACACCTGCCCTTCTGACCACATCATAAGTTCTCTCAACTCTTTTACCTTGGGGTGATTTTCATCGTCCGTATCGGTTTGTGGCATTCCTTCGGGGTTAAACACTTTTGCCTCTGCCCCCATGCGTGACAGCAAACGAGCGCACTCTTCAACCACTAAGCGGCTGAATGAGCGCTTGCGCAAAGAGCCGTATAGCAGAAGGATCCGCGGTGCGTGGTCAGTTTGTGCGCTCTGACACTTATCAAAGGTTGGAATATCAAACTGAGCTTCATCGATATTCGGGAGGGTCACGTCCTGACTCATTGCTTACTGCGCTCCTAATTTAGCGAGTTGGGATTTTAGTTCGGCTGGCGCAAGGTTTTTCTCGGCGAGTGATATTAACTTATTCACCCGCTCAGTAATTTGGGTGATACATGTTTGGAAGCCTGCAGCTTTTTCTTCCTCTCTCCCTTCGATTTTGGACGGATCAGACAAGGCCCAATGGACTTTAACAGAGTTGCCGAACCATACCGGGCAGGCTTCTCCGGCGACAGCGTCACAAACTGTGACAACCACGTCAGGTTTGAAATCCTCAAACTCATCCCATGATTGACTTTGCAGCCCGTCAACCGAAATGCTGGCCTCTGTTAGATATTGGATAGAAAGCGGATGAACAACGCCGGCCGGCTGACTTCCGGCGCTTCTAGCAACAATTCGGTCGCCAGCAACATGGTTTGTAATGGCTTCCGATAAGATACTTCTGCAACGGTTGTGCGTGCAGATATACAGAATTTTCATATAGGATCCTTATAATCAGCAGGATGAAGCTTGTTGTTTGAAAGCGTTCAAGTTTGCAAGAGAAGCTGCGAAATAGCCGCTGTTGCACTCAGCCGTCTGGCTGATAACCGCTTTGGCCCAATCGGGTAACTGCTTATGAAGTTGGTAATACACCCACTTCCCTCGCCGTTCGTCCTGCAAAATATTACATTTACGCAGCTCAGCTAGATGGCGGGAAACTTTCGGCTGGTCAAGTTCAAGCGCGGCCATCAGGTCACACACGCAAGCCTCATTGAGTTGATTGACTATCAGAACTGACTTTAATCTGGTGTCATCAGACATGCATTTAAAAAACTGTAATGGGTTCATAGTTCATATGTGAAATTAAACATATGTGAACTATGATATATATGAATTTTCACATGTCAAAGGGTTTTAAAGCAGATAACCCTCTCATGTTATGCATCTATTAACACTAATACCAATTCAATGTTTGCGGTCAATTTGAGAACGGACGTGTAATTCGGATCTCGTCTTTTAGCCCCCTATATCACAAGCCGCAATTATGGAATTACGGCGCACGCAATCTTTGGCCCAGAAACTCCGTCTACGTCAGGACCTTCATGAATCATTAGGGAGCGACCTCTCAGTTCTGCGATGGTCAGATCGACACCCTTAACCGTGTCACTAGCTCTACCATCACAGCCAATGGGTAAAGGGGGTAAATCTCCTTTAGGCTTCATCATTTTCATATGCATTGCATGATCGGCAGCGGACATGTTGCCCATATCCATTGCACCCATATCCATCATATGGCCATGGCCGTAGTGGCCCCCCGCTGCATGTCCTGCCATACGTTGCCCATCAACGATAGCCGCTTCGCAGCTCGGCTTCTCATGAAAATGCAATCCATTCAGGCCAGTTGGCAATCCCTCCACATTGGCGTTAACCAGCACGCCATCTGAAATTTCAGTAATTGTGATGTTACCAATCGTGTCAGCAACGCCAAAGGCATTGATTAAACTAACCTTCAACTGCAGCTCGTCTAGCGGCTTGAGAGTCACAAGCTGCTGCCGTAAATGGCTATCAATATGGTCAGGTAAAGTTCCTTTTAGCGCGGCATAAACATATTCAAGGCTCTTAACTGTATCACCCTTGATCCTATATGCTTTTGCCAAATGAGCCAAAACAGCTTCGTCGTTTGGCATAATTTCAAGTGCGCGGTCTAAGTAAATTATCGCGTCATCTATTCGTTGACTTTGGACCAACGCCCAGCCTACGGCATCGAGCACTGCAGGATTTGTTGGGGCGAGGCGTTCACCACGCTGAGCCAGTGCCAAACTTTCTGGGCCCTTTTCATCAATATCAGATCGCACGATGGATGCCATTGCCAATGCGGGTACATCAAAAGGTGCGATGACCACGGCTTGATCAAACGCAGCTTTGGCAATAGCGAGTTCGCTACCCGAATAAGCGGTAAGACCTTTTTCGTAATAAAGTAATGCAGAGTTAGGGTTTGCAGCCAACGCCTCATCAAACAATGGCATTAGGTCTTTGTGATCGGCTGCCGCCATACCAGCAGCATGATTGTGAACTCGGTGATCATGCAAGGCACCAAACAAAGCTAACCAAGCGGCAATATCCTGCGGTGTATTTTTTACTGCCGAACGAAATGATGTAGCTGCCGCATCATTGTCACCAAGGTCAAATTGGATAATGCCTTTGCGGTATAAAGCGGGAGATAAATTAGGTCGTTGTGCTAGCAGTTTATCTAATTCTCGGGTACCGCCCGACACATCGCCGGCGTTAACGAGCGAGTCGATGAGCAAGAGCCTAAGGTCTACCGAATCTGACTCAGTAATTGCATTGTTGATTTTGGAAATGGCGACATTGCCTTTGCCGAGCATTATCATAAGTTCGGCGTAATTTTTCCATTGAATTAATGTCGTTTCGTCGTCGATGGTAAGATAGCGCTCTAACACCCTTTGTGCGTCATCTTTTTGCTGCGCAACCGCTAGAATTTTTGCCTTTTCAAGCAATCGTACGGCTTCAAAACCTTTACTCTGAGCTTTTGCTTTTTCAATGAAGCTCAACGCTTGTTGCGTGTTATTTTTCTGTGATTGCAACCGAGCCTGCCCCATGATGACTGGGAATGATTCAATCGCTGGTGTACTTTTCAAAGGCTGCAAGAACAAGTCCGCTTGCTCAGTGAAGCCAGCGTTCGTTGCCGCTTCAAAGCGACGTGATAGCGCCTCCAACGCAATAGGATCGTCGGTTGCGCTACTATCAACATTTGCTAATAGCTCTACAACTTCAGCGTGTTTCTCTTGGCGACGCAGTAGTTCGGCAAGCTCTAGCAATAATGGCGATGCCGACGTGATGGGTTGCGGCATATTGGCCATCGTCATCCGTAATGCTGTTTCCGCCTGTGATACGTTACCTTGACGCATACCCAGCCAAGCCATGTAGCGTGCCGCCATTCCATTGGGCTTTTCGTCACGCAGCAGCACGCGCGCAAACAGCTGTGCGGCCAAGCTATACTGTTGTTGTGAAATACGAATTAAACCGAGTAAATTTGTCGCTGAATGATAATCAGGGTACTCGCGGAGTATTTTTTCCAGGGTTAATTCAGCTTCTTTGAATTTTTTCTGCTTGATGAGTTCAGTAGCCGCCAGATGAAAGCCGAGTAAATCATTAGGATAACGCTGTATATAATTCGCTAGCGCTGTCGGACCCCGGCTGTCGCCTGCGCTTAAAAGCTGACCGATAAATGCTAATGCTTTTTCGTCACCGACTTGTTGCTTGAGTCCAAGTGGCATCGACAATTCATCGAAATTCATTCCATTAAATGTCATATTTTGCTGCTGTAACATGCGAAACAACTCAGATTCAGACAGGGAATAAAGCTGCTCGGGCGTCTCTGTCACAATCGACGCCTTAGCACTCATCGAGAGCAGCATCAAAATAGACGTCATTGCGGTTAACAACAATCCACCACGAAAATGCGAAATAAGTGTACTAGGCATGTGCTTCTCCTTTGATTGCCCTTAGGGCCTTCCAATCATCTATGCAAGGCTGAAGTAGCGTCAGAATCGAATCTGGAATGTGTTCAATATAGGGTTGACCAAATTGAATACTAGCTTGATCAACGGGTTTTTCCACTTGCGAGTATGACGCTGTTCTTGTTGTAAATGGGGTTGCTATTTCGAAGTTCGTGCGGCGTTTTACCGCTTGCCAGTGTTGATCAGTAAACTGCAAGCAGACATCGGTTAGGCCGCCGCTCTCTGCGACATCTTCGTAGACAAGTTCAATAAACGGATTTTTGAGACGTTGCTTTATTTTATGCCAGTGATTATGAACCCTGACATAGTGTGCAGCGACGCGTTCTATATCGCTGTGCCATGATTGAGTAGGAATAAACTTATTAAGAAAGCAAGAAATTACCGTGTCTAAAGGATGCCGACACATCTTGATGATTGGCGCTTCAGGAAACAACGCGGAGACCAGCGGGAGGCGAGTAATATTAGTCAGGTTCTTATCAATTAGCGGGCCCAGTGTGTCGCCTTTGTCTACTGTGTTTGCATGCATACTAGATTTCTGTGAGGCATGATACCAATGACTCAATTCAGCATGTAATGAGTTTCTCAAGTCGTCAGTAATAGTAGATTGCGACGCGAGCCACCACGGGCAACCAACATGTTTTGCGAAACACTGCTCAGCACGTTCAATAGCAACACATTCATCAGTCTGGATCGTGTCGTAATGGTTAAACAAGAGTTTCTCAAGCAATGTACTACCACAGCGAGGAAAGCCAATAATAAACAACGGTGATAACTCAGTTTCTGAGTCTCGGAGAGGCATGAGCGCTTCATCATCGAATTTTTCAACGGCGGCCAGGTACTCTTCTACCGATTGTGACTGGTGCTGATAGTTGCCCACTGGCCTGACATTGTGCATTTGATTTGCATGTGACAGCGCCTGTTTAATTTGATTTATCGCGCGGTAAACAAGCACGCACTCAGCGTGATAGGTTTCAAGTACGTCGGGTGAAAGTGCACTGAGATTACAGCGTTCTATACAGGCTAACGCGTCTTCATATCGTTGACCCCGTCGAAATAAGCGGGATTGCACGATTAAGCCCAAGGTATCGTCTTCCGATAATGCGGATCCTTTAAACACTGCATCTTGAGCCGCTGACACTTGATTAGTGCGTTCAAGCAAAGACGCTAGTGTGAAGTGAAAAATTGCGTCTTGGCTGAATACCGCTAGCGCTTCCGAGCACCAAAAGATTGCACTTGCTGGACCCTCCGTGTTGTCAGACGCGTGAATTAGGTTGAGCCAATTCACTCGATCATGCGGCTGATGTTGGATCAACAATTTTGCGTATTTAAATCGTAACTCGTCATTGTTGGCAGCATCCGCAATATCAAAAGCCACACGAAGTAGTGCAGGCTGGGCATTTAATGGGTCAATAAATCTACTTGCCAATGCCAATGCGAATGGGTGGTCATCCTTTAACGAAGCGAGTTTCGCTAAGTTAACAACCAGTTGTTGCGGTGTGTAATTCCGCAGAAAAGCCTGTTTTACTAATGCGTAGGCTTGCGGAACATTGCCGCCTTGCCATGCGTGTAAACCCTGTAAATAAGTCAGTCGGTTATTGCCAGTGCATTTACTCTGAAGTGTGGTAATCAGCTTATTTGCAAGGACTGCATTACCTGCTTGCACGGCATTTTGCAGATGATCCAGCGCGTTTTGAACGACGATCTTTTTGGCTACGCCGGTCCACGCTTTGCTGGAGACTTTTAAGCCGCAGCATTGGCTGTAACGCTTTTCGTTGCCACAATGGGTGCAATTCATAATGACTGACGGCGCTTCAATGAAAAAAAGGCAGCACACTGCCACCTTTTTTTACAATACAAGCCACTAATTTACTTTGCTTTACGCTTACGACGAAGACCGGCTAAACCGAGTAAACCCGCGCCGACAATAGCCAATGTGCCAGGCTCGTTCACGGATGGGTTACTATTGGGACGGTTAGCGAGATTGATCGTCACTGTGCCTTGATCGGTTAGTGAACCATCTGATGCGCCAAACGTCGCAATGTAGGTACCTACGCCAAACCCGGTTGAATCCCAATTAAACTGCAGCGTTGCGGGGTTGAAACTGCTACCACTTACCGCACCATTCGTGTCTATAAAGGAAATAAAACTCGTCGTTATTGGGTCTAAATCAGGGTCCGTAACAACTAAGGTTTCATTGATTGTATCACCGACTAACGCATTGATAACCACATCCGTAATTTGCGGTGCTAAGTTACTCGCGGTAGTGACCTTATCGAACAACCAAACGAACTCAATAGAGCTGTCATCGTCTGATGTTATTTTACCGCTAAACGCTTGGTCAGACCCTGTTGAGTTGGTATTTGGATAAGTGCCTATGGAAGCCGCATCTATGTCGATCTGCCCAGATGCATCGATGCTGAAACCGGTCGCTTGACGCGACAAGCCTCTAGAGAGGAACGAGTCATCGTAAACTAAACCACTGCCAATGGCGTCTAAGTTGTCTGAATAAGCGACGCCATCGACAACTTGCTGTTGGATGTTTTCCAAATCGAACTGTATTGGGGTATTGGCTGTCTGCCCATCCCAAAATATCGTCGAGGTAGTACCGTAACCGCCACCAGCGTTAGGAACGCCACCAACCCAACTAGTACCACTCCATGAGATAGTATATAAACCAGCGCCTGGCAATTGTGCGCTGAAAACTTCATTGATCTCAGCACGACGCGTATCTGATACATCTTGTGCGATAGAAATGTCCGTAATGGTTCCTACGCCACCATCGACAGAAAGACTGCCTATACCACTGTGCGGAAACTGGCCTGCCGACGTTCCATCCTGACGACGCCAGAACGATTTTGCGGAAACAGTCAACACGCCGGAGGCATCAACGCTTGGCACTATTGCCGCGCCGCGAAAGTGCGTTGCATTTGCGGTTGATGCAGTCAAGGCTGAAACTACCGCCGTGGCTACCAGTAAACTTTTTTTATTGGTTAATTTTAAGTCCATCTTTAAATCCTTACACTGTAGTTTTGTGTTAGCTACACTTACGGCGGTAGCAAAATGAATCAAAGATCATTTTTTGACCAGCAAGCGTAAATTGTGCCAAAATCTATCAGTATGATTTTTAAGGATTTATATTTTTTCGCTTATAAGTGTGTAAAAAAAGCTGACACAAACATGTGTATTATCACATATCTAAATATCCTGAAGATTAAGATAGGCTTAATGCTTTGCTTCAACCAAGCAAAATAGTCCTATATTAGTGAGCAAACCACTTTTGGCCTGACGATACTCTCCTTTTCTCTAATTGTTGTGGACACTGTTGCTGCGGCAGTCGTATTTCATAAAATCACGGAACGCTCTGTGTGCGCGTGAATTACTTGGTCGATTTCTTGTCGTAAAGACAGTGATGCCCAGTTTTCAACTACGTCCAGAAATGTGTTCATGCCTTTTTCCTTGCCGTTTCTAATTCTATTTCGATATTCTATCCAAAAAGTAAAAATATCTCTTTCACGATCATTTCCGAGAGTTTCGTCTATCGCTTTGTGTATAGCTAAACCGCATTTATAGTGGAGATCTGAGCGACCGACACTAACTGCATTAAAGAGTGTCGTTGACTCCAACCCCTTGCTACATTCGTTGATGTACCTGTTTACTTTCTGAGAAGAATATTTTTCTATTTCTGGATAAATCGCTGTTAGTGCTTTCAACGCTAACCACTCGGCGTTTCCTTCGTGAATCCACAGAGCCGAACTAGTACCGAACAAGCTTGTTCCATCACTTTCTTGATACAAATGTGCTACTTCATGAGCAAAAAACCAGATTATGTCATACACGAAATTCGGATCATTAATCCGCTCTTGAAAATTATTTAGGTTCCAGTGGATAAAGATTTGATTTGGTAAAGTGCCGCCTTGAGACGAACTACCCTTCACATTCGCATAAGAGGCAAACAGCATCGGTTTCGTTCCAGAAATTTTGCCTAGCTTATTTTCAAAAAAATTCATCAAACGAGGAATTTCTGTTCGTAATAAATCCTGTATTACATCTGGTAGTTTGCGATCAATAACGGTAACTACATTGGATGTTTCAATTGGCTCTTGCAAACCAATGTAAATATTTTGACCACTGTTGCCATCCAACCAGGTTGCACTGGAGGATAAGATATCACCATTTACAATTATCAAGTCTTCAGGTGGCACCTCAACGGTGATCTTCCAGAGGTCTACATCCTCACCGCACTCAGAATCGCACGCGAACAAGCGACCAGTGTATACTAGAGTTCCCCCGTCTGAATATGGGGAAAACGGCGCATAGTCGTTGACGAGATGCTTGTAGGTTGGAGTTAAATGGACACTCGCGTTAGAAAATGAACGACCATTTTTCTTTTGTAAATACTCCTTGTTATTGTTTACTACAATTTCAAATTGTTCATCTACAGGTTTCCACCTTGTCATACGGGAATCATCGGGATTCCTTGCGAACCCTAACCTGAACACAGGGATATCTAATGAATATGAAAGTAACCACGAGTTGTCCGCCCGCTTTTGCAGAGTCGTTTCTACCGGTGACATTCTTGCATTCACCGCTCCGATACTACCAGTTAACAAAATTAAGATTAGAATGTATTTCAAAACAATCCCCTTTTAAAAATTACTTTGAACTGTTCACAAACGATCTTTGTTGAATGTGAAAACTCAAATCCGAATGACTTTGCCTCGTTTTGAAAGTATCGCCAGTGAGATTTTCGCCACCACTGGAGTGTTCCATCACCCTCACCCTCTATCATGGCAAATTCTTCACTTACATTGGCAAACGTCTGAATATCAATGTTAGTTGTTTCAATGATAGCTATCGGGTTACTGTGCCAGTCAGTTACAATGCTTAGGCTGCCTACATTTGGCAGCGGCTTTGAGAAGTAAATATAACTATCCAAAAGGCTGGCTGTTCCTCTTTTTCGACCCGCCAGAGCCATCGCCGCCCACTTCATCGCGTCTTCTTCATTGTCGTCAAAATGAAACCATTCATAGAAACGAGTCGTAAACGATTCATCTTGTCCAGTCTTGGTGCTTAAAAAATCCTGCCAAAAATCCAATACGGCTTGAGGTGCGTCGGTTAAATATTTCATGTTCTTGCAAACTTGGTAAACCTAAAGCGTAAACGTAAAGTGTGATGATTTTACGACACGAGAACTGGACTTTATCTGTATTGACGCGGTGTACTTTTGCCGTGCAGATCATTCTTATCACCGGTTTCGACAAACTGCTTCAAAGCCTGTAAAAGGTTTTTCCAGACTATATTTTTCATCGATTTATAGAGTTCTAAACTTTTAATACCACTTTGATACACCTCAACGGCTGTACCCGATTGTGTCTCTGATAGGGCGTGTGCGCTCTCAAGACTTCATATCCTGTAACAAGAACCGCCGACTCAAAAGTAGTAACGCGTTCCAATTTGGTACTGTTGTTCAGTCAGTTTGCTAGGAAGTTCGTTATACGTTCTCGACCATCGATCGCTGTGGATAACTGAGTATTCAGCTAACAGAAAGACATTTCGATTTATTTTGTAACGATATGAAATTGATAATGCACGCCCTTGCTCATCGTTATTATCACCTACAATTTCATCCAAATCTTCGACCTTAAATTTCTCCAACCTGATCGCAACTTGATGCTGGTCCCACCATCTTCTTGCCAGTAAAAAATGATTGGAGAATTTGTTGTCAACCAGATCTAAATTTTTTGGCGATGTCATTGTCGTTTGGCCCTGCATGAACTGAGCTAGAATTTCCCATTGCTCGCTTATTCGAAATTTAATAGCTGAGTGTAGAAAAGCGGTATCCCATGTGTATTGGCCATTTTTAACGATGCCGCGTTCCGCATTATTGTCATAGACACCCAATGTTACAGACAACCTTCGCCGATAGCTCCAGTCACCACTGATATGCCCCCCCCACCTATTATCCAATTCAATGAACGGGTCGGAAAGTTCAGCTTGAAATGCGAGTTCCCGATCACGAGCAGAAAACTGTTGAATGGGCAGTTTTTGATGAATCAAAGACTGTTGATTTCCAACTGTCCAACCATGCCACGCTAACATCGCTCCGGCGGTATCATTATTCTGAAAAATGTCGATACTCAACGCAAAGTTGTGTTCTGACTGGTGAAATTTTCCTAATTTCTCAACGCTGATATTGAAACCAGTATTGCGTAACTCCTCTCCCACCCAATTGTTTATTCCACTTGAAGTGAGAGTGTAGGGCGTTGACCACGCTATTGAGACATTCTCGATACTGATTTTCGGATAATACAAACCCATTTTTGCTGTTACACGAATACCATTCACACTTGGCACCCACTTATACTGGGCGTATGCTTCAGACACTCCAATTTGACCTAATCCGTTTTCGGTGGATGCATTTGCGACAACATTGGCCGACCATTGAGACGTGAAGTCAATCGCGTAGTGAACACCCAGTTGCTCCAATGAGAAATTCAATCCTTCAGGATGATTAAACTTTCCATACCCCCCAGAAATATAGCTTTTACCGCTGTTAACTACTGAAGATAACCTGACATCAATGATTCCTTTTATAGACTGCTCTGTACCATTTGCGCTTAACGCCAGTGACAACAATCCAAAGCTTATTACGTATTTGTGCATAGTGCTTTACAACCGGCTAGGCGCATAAGGAGAGCCATCCAACCAAGTAGATATTTCATCGTGGGGCAAAGGTTTACTAATAAAATAGCCTTGAGCAAAGTCGCACTTAGCATCCGTCAGCCATTGAAGAGTGGCTTGGTCTTCGACGCCTTCGGCAACAACTGAAAGCCGCAAATTGCGAGCCAGTTCCAATGTAGAGTTGACGATAATTTTGTCGCTCTCATCGCTTGCAAGACGTTGCACAAAAGAACGATCTATTTTTAATTCCTGTACAGGAAGAAGCTTAAGCTGGCCCAGAGATGAATACCCGGTCCCATAGTCATCAATTGAAATAGTAAATCCTGATTCACGAAGGCGGGTCAGTTGTTGTATCGCAATGTCGGGTTTTTCTACAATAGCTTCTTCGGTAATTTCCAATGAAATGACTGAATCTGGCAGGTTGTGTTTTAATTTTAAATCTAATAGATAATCACAGTAAGTTACGTCAAGAATGTTTTCGGGTGAAATATTAATCGCAATGTTAAGAACGATTCCTTCAGTTACCCACTCCTCATACTGCGATATCGCTCTGGCTGTCACCCAGCGCGTTAGCGCAGCCATTTGCCCGGTTTTTTCTGCGATGTTAATAAACGAATCGGGTGGAATTAACCCTTTCTCAGGACTCTCCCATCGGACAAGCGCCTCTGCCCCAAATATTCGCATGGATTTCAAATCTAACTTTGGCTGGTAGAACAGAACAAGCTCGTTATTGTCAATGGCCTTTTTCAAATGGCTCATTAGATACAATCGTTCTAAAGCGTTTGCGTCAAAACTTGGATCGTAGATTTGAAAATGTTTTTTATGCTTCTTTGCGTAATGCATGGCAACGTTTGCTTTTTGCAACAATTCGATAAAATTTGTGCGAAGAGTTAAACTCGCTATCGCTAAGCCAGCAACGAATTGTAGGTGTAACGTCACTCCATTGAATTGACAGTGCTCGTTCAGTTCGGCTAAAAGCGAGCTGATTATTGGTTCAATGTTGTTCGTTCTGACAATTAACACAAAGTTTTCTCCTCCTAAATGAAACTTGGAGTCAGAAAATGTGCTTACGGAAATTCGGTTTGCTACGTGTTGAATCACTTTATCGGCAATGTCATAACCAAGTGTGTCTGCAATCTCATCGGCGTTTAAAAAGCACAGCTGAATGACGACAAAATCATCATGCGTTTTTTCAAGAATTTCAATTTCGTCAATCAATGCATTTCGATTTGGTAAATGCGTCAGAGGATCATGAAATGCTTGAAATTTTATTGTTTCCTCACGTAAAACGATAGCTTTAGTCATTGTATTAAAGTCGTTTGAAAGCTTTTCTAACTCGTCACTACTTTGAACAACGACATTTTCGCAATAATTGCCTTCCGTAACGTTTCTCACTTGAACAATCAGCTTACGGATTGGGCTTGTAATTGATTTTGAAATAAACAGTGCGCCAAATACAGACAGTGTCAGCGTAAGCGAAATGACCAGAAACAATCGTTGCCACTGATTTCCAACGGAGGCCAATACATCAGCTTTAGACGCAAAAAGTAAAGCCGTGACCGGGAGATCATCAATTTCACCTATCGTTACTTGGCGGTGGATAAAATTGGAATTAGTGCCAAACACTAACGATTTGTAGAATGGACTATTTGATGGGTAACGCTCGCTAAGTGAACTAGAGGTTATCGTGAGTGTATCGCCCCGCTCCGAAATAAACGCGACCTCTACACCAGTTAAGTGTGCGAGCTCATTTGCTAGACTTTTATCAATTAAGTAACCAAACCCCAACCAACCTATTGTGCGAGCGCCATTCTGAATGGGTGATAATCCGACTTGATAAAGCGTTTCGTTCAGTGAAATTAATTGAGAACCACTGCCTGACAGTTCAAGATTTGCCTGAACTGCTTCTCGCTCACTAACCTTTCCTACTCTCACTTTTTTTTGCTGGTTTTTATCATCATATGTCATTAGCTGTGCGATAACATTGCCATCTTGGTCTATTGCTAACGCTAAATCACCTTGTATTCTTTCTCGATGATTATTGAGTGCAACTAAAACGCTCCTGATATCTTCGTTAAGGACAGTCTTCAAACCGTAATCCTTTGCAACGGTTTCTGCGAAAGCCGACAAATAATAATGGCGATTACGGAATTGTGTTTGAGACACATCTTCAGCGTTGGCGATCCGATTGCTTAGATGTGTATTTTCTAACTCTTGGCTAGCAAGGTAAGTCGAATAGAAAGATACCCCCTGGACTACAAACAAAAGAATGATGAATAGAATGAGAATCTTTGTTTCTAGACTGCGAATCTTCATTATTGGCATATCGACTAATAATCTTCTAAGAACTCAAACTCACTAGAATTCGATTGTTGTGAAGCGGGCTTTATCTTTTGAGGTAATTGAAAAATTAAAGAAGCCAACTTATTGTCTAAAATGATTGTTTTCGACAAGCGATTGCCGGTCACCTCGAGTTGAGGATGCCAGACAAATGCCGTGTACGTGCCGCTTGCTGGCAAATCGAAATTGACCTTGCCATCAACATCGGTTTTTCCAAAGAACGGCGTATCTACGACTAACGCAAATCCACTCATCCAGTCGTGAATGTTACATCCCATGGCAACTTCTTCCGGATGCTGAAGAGGCTGAGTAACATATTGCTCGCCACCTCTCAGCTTAAACTCAAAACGGTTGTTGCCAGCCACTGAGTAGACGTGATGGGTAATGTCATCCGTGTTTTCAAACCTGATCGACTGCCCTTTTTGAAGTACATTGACAAACGGAAAAAATGATTTGTTTTTCTGTTCAACCAATTCCTGTGTAACATTAGATTCAATTCCTTCATGCTTGCTATGCGTTACCATATAGACAACCATATCTGGAACAGGCAGCCCATCAGGATCGATGACGACCGTCTCAAAAGGTTGTGCTGCTAATGTAGTGCAAAAACTGTATATGGTCAGAAGATAGGCCAATCTTGTTAACTTGGTTTGAAGATTCATATTCGTTACGCTCAAACACGCGGCTATGTTATCTAATGTACTAAACGAAAAGTCACAGAAAAAACTGCAACTTTTTTGCGCCAGTCTTTCAACCCGCTGAGGCAAACTTATTAAACCTGTTAAGACCATACACTTGTCAACAGTCTGATCCATGTCACAGATATCAACTGACTTTCGTTAAAGAAATAAAGAATAATATCCGAGCAGTTATGGTAAACCTCCAACAGAGACACATCCCTTTAAACCAAGGTTTTACGCTAGTAGAACTTATCGCAACGATTGTTCTGATTGGCATTTTATCGAGTGTCGCTTTGCCAAAGTTCATAAATTTCAGTAGCGACGCAAAAGTCGCAACTTTACAAGGGATCAAAGGTGCGCTTTCGACAGCGGTCACAAATGTGCAAGCAGTTTCCATGCTGCAAGGGCAGTTTAATGTGAGAAAGACTGGCCCTAATGGAGGAGTTGTTGACATCAATGGAAATGCATTGACTGTCTACAACAATGGTGTTCCTCGAGAACTGTGGCTTAATGGATTTGAACACCTATTAGATATTGATGTAGAGCACATTGGCAGTGGGACTGGCTCGCAACAGGTTGTATGTTCTCGTCAGCCGATATGTGTCATTGATTTCTTACGGATGGATAGAGTTTTCGAAGGTAAATATGGCGCGTATGGCATCTTTTTCTTTCCAAAGGGAACCTCGTTATCAGACAGGTGCTTTGCCTATTACGGCTTTAAGCTCGACTCTGACGGCGTGTTTGAGTACATGGAAATAGACGTAGTAGAAAGCGGTTGTTGATCCACTAATACGACAACCTAATTTTGCTTTTTCGCAGGTCGCTCCATAAAGGTAACCAGCGGACATGTGCCATGTTGGGTGCCACCAACCACATGGAAACCATGCAGCCTGTAAAAAGGAATCGTTCGAGGGTTGGGCGTCTCCAAATATGCAGGAAGGGCGTCCTTGTCGACTATTTCAAGGCATCGCTTTAACAGTTCTGAACCGTATCCAGAACCTTGAGCATTTGCGTCAGTGCCCAACCATGGAAGGTACCAATGATCACATTTCGGGTGAGCCTCATCCATGTCCTCTAGAACTTTCACCAAGTCAGCTTGCTTGTGTTCAGCGACGGTCTCGATTAACACCCTTTCGAGCTCCTGTTCATCAGGTACGGCACCGGGGGGAAGCCAAAGAGCACTGGCCTTTTCAGTAGCATGTAATGCGACCGTCCCCCGCTCAAACGCGGGCCCTGCAAACGCGCGTAGAAAGCGAGGGAAATGTTTTAAATAGTCTTCAGGTTGCGGATACATCCAGCGAATGACAGGATCAAGGATAAATGCCGACACAAGTGGAGATAAATAGGTGCCGGTATGTTCTTCGCCGACACTCTCTTGCAATGTCCAATTTTGAATCTTTAGGGATTTAGTATGCTTGCTTTCCATGTTGGACTGCCCTGTAAATATGGATGCGATTAAAATCTTATGCGTCGAGAAGCGCTTGCAAAATTCACGTCTGGAGAGTTTCTCACCTTCTTTCCTCTACGAGAGAGCCGCGACGCATTCACTACTTACTTTTTTAAACGCCATCGACCAAGATAACTGACAAATAGTAAGAGCAATAAATAAGCTGAAACCCCACCCCCTGACAACGGATTGCTATCCGAAGAATCATCAGGTGCTTCTTCTGCGGGAGGACTCTCGTCTAATTCCGCCACTTCAATTTCATAATTTAGTGTCGACATTAGTCCAGTCGGGTTGTGAGCAACGAGCGTAACGAGGTGGGTTCCCTTACTCGCAAAATTGATCTCGACATTTTCTCCGTCAAATCGTTGCTGTGTTTCAGTAAACCAAGTAAACACTTTCGTTAGGGGGTCATTTTCATCTACAGCTGTGAACTCACAAGTGAGACCTGAACAGGAATGCGTTACGGAAATATTGGGACTTGGTACAATGATGTTAGTATTGACTAACACCTCGGTCGTTACAGTAAAAGAGCCATCGCTCAGTTCGGCCCAATATTGCTTTATGCCTTCCCCATCTTTATTGACAGACAATGTGTTAGTGGAACCTAAAACTTGGTGAATGTCATACCACCGATAGGATAGTTTTCCGGGAAGCATTCCATCGGGCATAGTCATGGTGAGATTGCACTTCTTATCGTCACACAATTGAGAAACCTTGGGAGCAGAATAGACATGCAGAGATTCATTGTTGTTAATACCCACAGTCTGTAAAAGAGTCCGCTCCGCGAAAGAGTTCTCCAAAAAAACTCGAATCATGGAAACTCCCTTGGGTAGCACTTCTTTCGGCACCAACAACTCAAAAGAAGGCTCAAGCGCTAAATCGTTAGTACTTAAAACATTTCCTTCTTCATCCACCGCAGATACAAGGTATGACTCGCTCAGTTCGCCCTCAAAACTATCCGAAATTGAATAGTCAAACTTCAATTGACCAGACTCACTGACAGTTGCCTCATTGAGGCGAATTTTCTTGATAACCTCGATAAACGATGTCTGCTGTGCAGCCGTTAAAACACTTTCAAGTTGGCGCTTTGTTGAAGGGTATATATCGTTAATAAACGCCTCACAATAGTCCCCAGCATTACCTTTAATTTCTATTGTGACACTCGGTAGGTCAAACGTTCCTGCAACATGTGCGGCAGATGTTCCATGAGCTTCATAGAAAAAAGATGATGGAACTGAAATAAACCCATTCCCACCTACTGAGCTAAGGTAATCCGCAAGGTCTTTGGATCTTGAAATAATATCGTTATCTAACGCAGACGAATCTGAATAGATAACAGCAGCCGCCGTTGAGTGGATATCTACAAAAATGGCTTGAGCGTCTGAGTTGTTGAAAACTTTGTACATCGCATTATTTACCGCAATGGTTTCACTCTCACTATTCGCCATGGGCCCTACATAACTTAAAGAACACGGATCTGCACTTTCAACCGCATGATCGTTACTCCAGTCAAATGAAAAGTTACGGTTTAAATCTACCCCAATTACGGAATCTGGCGATGGGCAGTAGGTATCGTTTAGATTGTTTCGAGTACGTTTTAATTCGGATTCACTTCTTTTGATGGCGTCATGATTAGCATGAAGGAGAAAATACACTTCCGTATTCCGCAAATATTCTGTAATAGAAGGATTGTCTCCAAACTGAGTGACCAAATCGTTCATCATAAAATAAGCGAGATTGAATGCGCCGATTTCGTTGCCATGCAGCCCACTCAGGAATAGCACTTTCGAACTCTTTTGCGTTGAGTCAGACGAAACACGATAAAGTAAAATATTATCATTTTGAGAGCGGTGAGACTTACCAACAATCTCACCTGTCAACACGTCAGGATACTGATTCATCAAAGTGTGAATAGCCTGTTCTTTGCTGGCTAGATTTCCAAAGCATGAATTGACATGGGCGAATGGTAAGTCTTCTGCATGGCTATAAAATACAGTTAGACCTAGAACGGCAGTGAAGAAATAACGCATGATTCAAAAGTCACTTGGAGGCTAATCGTATTGAGTAAAACGCTGAATGGCTGTCTTGAGTGCCACTAAATATTCTTTTTTTGAGAGACTTTCACTTCATTAACCTCGAACAGGGGTTCAGGATTAATAGTGAAATTTTGACACTTACCAATTGTTCTGATAGTCGATTTCACACCTTTATTGAAATGGGTAGCTCTCTACTTTCCAAAAAAGATATATCAGATTAAGTCTCAGACTCATTCAGGGAATGGTGTTCGTCTGCTGATCAAATACGCGGGCAGGCCCTAGTGGGGTTTACTGTTTCCGTATACATCACGGGATATTCCCTTAATGAAATCAGCTTGACTATCCAAGTATCCTGCAACGAACTTGTTTTCGTCGAGCTGCCGCATACCATGCCCCCCGTTGGGGAAGACTCTAATGGTGATGTCTTTGCCTTTTGCCCTCAGCGCTATTAGTCTCGCTAAGGTCTTTTCGACGGGCGCTTCTTTATCTTCTTCGGCCAAAGCCCAATATTGTGGCGCAGTGACATTTAAGATATTAACAATGGGATCAATGCTCCAGTCAACGTTCAACGAGTCAAATGCAGGAATCCCCTTTTCTAAAAGCTCCTCTGGTGGCGTAGAAATTAGTACGCCGGTATAGCTCCCCCTAATCGCATTTAGCCAAGGTTCGCTCCGATACTTCTCTTTCAGCCTGATGAGCTCAGGCAAGCCGTCTCGGTACTGAGTTTTGATCATTCTGGCAGTAACGTCGGTAATTTGGCGGGCCGCCGTGATTGCATCTGTGTCTACCCCCATGGCTTTGAGTTCTAACACGACTTGGTCGGCATCTTCTTCGGTGAAATCTGCTACCAAACCGTAGCCGATAACCAGAAAATCAGCGTGCACACGATTGCTTGCAATCGGAGCCACCCACCCCCCTTGTGACAAACCCACTAAGCCAAAACGCCCAAACTTTCTATCCGCTAGCATCTTTGCTTGATTAGATGCTGCAACTAAATCATCAGCCAACAACGGGAAATTTTGAGTGTAGGTGCCTGTTGACTGGCCCGTTCCCCGTTTATCAAAAATAAAAACAGAAATGCCTCTTGCAAACAATTGGTACGGTTCTACTGCTGATTCAATCCAGCCAGTGTCTTCTGATCCGTGAGCGTAAACCACAAGGGGTGTTTCATGGTTGGCGTTTGGTTGTAGTAAAAGTTGCCCAGCAAAGCTTGCACCACCTGAAGAAAACGTTGTATTTAAGGTGGTAGCAGGTTTCTTGACCCATTTTTTCCCTTCAAAAATAAAGGCGCCCTGATCACACAAGTGATTAGCTGAGGTTATTCTGAGAGTATGAAAACTGCCGTCAGACTTAACCACCTGATACGCACTCGGCATTTTAGTTATTGTTAAATATTCGTCACTAGCGACCTCGTAAACACCTGGCGCACATTGCTGACTTGCTGCTAAAGCGTCATTGCTATAAAAAGCATACGAAGCAACAAGGACAAAATATCCAATCACACTTTCTCTTAATTTCAAGCCTTTTCACCTTAATTTACGTGATACAAATTTTAATCGTTACCGGTTTTCTTCAGTAGTTACCTTGCCGCTCACTTAATTGTTGCTAGCGTATTTAACCTGTCATTTAACACTGCACTTCAACTTTTTAAAATGTCAGGTTACGAAAGGAAACCTGAATTCAATTTGAGGCTGGCGATTACCGCTACACATACGCAGTCTCAGCATAAATTGAACGCCTTATTTTATTAACTTATTTTAAATTCCTCGAGTACGGCTCTTAATTCGCATGCTAAGGTTGAGAGCTCGTCGCTTGCTGCATTCGTTTTAGCAGAGCCCGTTGCAGATTTTTCAGCAATTTGATTAATGTTGATGATATTACGATTCATCTCTTCTGCAACAGTGTGCTGTCGTTCTGCAGAACTTACAATTGTTATGTTCAACGCGCTAATCTGATCAACTACATCTGCAACGCTATTGAGCGATGATGCGGCACTGATCGTCTGCTTGACACCTTTTCGCGCCTGGATCTGCCCCTCCTCCATTGCGATCACAGACTGCTTGGCTCCGGTTTGAAGCGCTTCGATTATCTTATGAATCTCATGAGTTGAAGCTTGAGTTCGACTCGCCAACGTTCTCACTTCATCAGCAACCACGGCAAACCCTCTGCCCTGCTCGCCCGCTCGGGCAGCTTCAATCGCAGCGTTTAATGCTAATAAATTGGTTTGCTCTGCGACTCCCCGGATCACATCAAGAACTGTCCCAATACTGTTTATCTGAGACTCGAGGTTGTGAAGTTCCGATGCGCTATTCTCAACCGCATTGGCTAACTGGGTGATGGTGTTTGAAGTCAACGAAATCACCTCAATACCACTGCGCGCCTCAATCTTTGCTTTTTCAGAAGCTTCTGTCGCTGAACGGGCATCTTCGAGAACGTTTCGCAAAGTTCGAGCCATTTCATTCATTGCTGACGCGACTTGATCCGTTTCCCGATATTGCTGTTTGATATTTTCACTACTGTCCAATGCAACCCTTGAAACTTCTGTAGAAGCATCAGCGACATGCTGCGAGGATCTACTAACTCTTTTAACGAGTATTTCAAACTTCTCAAGCATACTGTTAAACGCCTTTGACATGTTGCCGATCTCGTCACTCCGTCCGCAAGCCGCTCGTAATCGGAGGTCGTTTTTACTTTCAACGTTCAACATTACCCGGTTCAGTGCATTGATTGGACGTATCAATCCTGAGGAGATATACGTACCTATCAACGTGGTAATAATGACGATTAGCAGAAAAAGACCAACAGATATTTTGACCATTGTGTTCGTCAACGTTGCAGTTGGTGACAGAGACTCGTCTTTCCCAATCTCAGCTATCAATCCCCAATGTAACCCAAGTATGTCAATCGGAGTAAATGCAGATAATACTTCCACACCTCGATAACCTTCAATAATATGGAAACCTGAATTTCCTTTTAGTGCTTGCCGTGCAGAGTCGCTGGAAACTTTCTGCAATCCAATACTTGTATTCTTTTCGTTTATCGCTCTAACGGTTGCCAGATCTACTCCCGTGTTTTGCAAAGTCTTCAGGTACGCGTCTTTATCTTGAATGAGAAATCTGCTTTGGCTGCGCATTGTCATATCATCGCCTATTAAATAGGTTTCACCAGACTTCCCCATACCAACTTCTTTCCAGTTGTCGTTATTCGTCATTACCGCATTAATGCGCTCAATAGGCATTTGAAAAATCAATACACCAATGTTTTGACCATTCTTAATGATCGGCGAAGAAATAAATGAGGCGGGAGCGTCGTAAGAAGGTTTATATGGCGCAAAGTCGGTTAAACTCACAACGTTTGCATTGCTAGACTCGCGCACAGCGCGAAAGGCTTTTCCAATTCCGGTATTCGAGTACGGACCATCAAGAAGTGATGTGGCGTAATCTATTTCTTTGTACACCGAGTAGACGATATTACCCGTAATACTATCGACAAGGAAAATGTCATAAAAGCCAAATTCATCGAGATATTCGCGAAGTTCCGGGTGATACTGCGTGTGCAACCGGCTATAGTCAGAACCATCATCGGCTGCATCTAATTTGTGTTTACTCCCCATCGGATGATTATTAGCAAGTATGTAGTGGTATTGAAGTGTGACAGTTTCATCATCAAATTGGGTCACCAAATCATGTACGCCAGCTTCTACACCATTGTTCAATAACTTGTATTGTTCATTGAACTGTTCGTTATAATACTGTGACAGATTTTCTCTAACCCGTTTAATGTCTTGGCCCTGATAGATTGCCTCAAACGTATTTTTGAATCCGCTCATGGCTTCTACGACCATGTGACTCGAAGACATCGTCCTGACTTGCGAATCTATCAGCTTGAAGTAATCTTCTATCTGATTTCTTTTGACGATAGCTGTTGAGATAAGCTGTTCTGCTACTGCATCTTCAATCGCGTTAGATGTCTCATTAAGCGCTATCGAAACCAGAAAGAGAGTGTTTACAACAACAGGAAACACGGCAAAAAGAGCGCACACAGTGATCAGTTTTGTTTTTATTTGCATAAGCTATGTGCATCGAATCCACGTCAATATAATACGTTAAACGTTGTTTTAACCCGAAATATGCCTGAAAATTTAAGAGGGTTGTTTAAAACGACTGTGGTCACTGGGGATTTGTACTCGCTATATCAGACGAAGCGTGCCTAGCGCGTTAAAATCGAATTTTATAGTAACCAATAGAGTATACTTTCATTCTAAAACTTTAGGGGTTGGAAAGATGCAGCTAACAGGCGCAGGAAACCTTCTATCAGTATCCGGATTATCCTCAGGACAGCCAGAGCGTCTTGTAGGCCAAACTATCGCTAAAATTACCCTGGATAAACTACTGGCTACATCCAACTTTTCGTGGGTGTATAAAGGAACGCGCATGCTTGGCAATGTTAAGCAGCAAGTCGTGATGAAAGTGTTACTGAATCAAATGGGCCTTCGAATTGATAATACTCATTTCGAGAGAGAGTGGTCTGCATTGGCAAGCCTTTCTCACCCGAACATATCGACTTTGATTGACATTGGTAAGACGAATGACGGCCTTCACTATATCATTATGGAACATATTGAAGGATTGCCGATTGATAAGTACTGTAATCGCAAAAGGCTCAGTGCAAAACGCAGGATTAAACTCGTTATTAGTGTTCTGAAGGCACTAAAATTCACGCACAGTCGTTTAATAGTTCATGGCGATTTGAAGCCGAACAATATTTTAGTGACAAGTGATGGGATTATTAAGCTAGTCGACTTTGGTATTAGCGCACTTCTAAGTGACAATTCAGACAGTGTTTCAGCGAACAAATTTTTCACTCCCCACTTCGCAGCTCCCGAGCAAAAAAGTGGCCAGTCACTGAGTGTCCAAACCGACGTCTATCAATGTGGCGTGCTTTTAGACTTGCTTGTCTGCAGTGGTTTGTTAAACGCTTCTCAAATCAACGGACAAACCGGTAAACCTCACTATCCCAGTATTGCCATTAAGAGGACAGCCATACGACAAGACACATCGATTCGGCAAGTTAAAAAGGTGTGTCAGTCTACACTACGACTGATTGTGGCAAAATCAACTCACGAGGATGTGGAAAAACGCTATGAGAGCGTTGAGCAACTCATCGGTGATTTAGAAAAATACGTCGACCTAAGACCTACATCTGTAGATACACAACGCTGGCTCACACCCGTCAGGTTTTTTCAACGACATGTCATGGTTTCAAGCATCACGTTAGTCTCAACTATGCTATTTTCAATCGCGATTCTGTCTTTTCAACTAAGACTGATTCAGTCCAATAAAATCCTAATTTCCAAGACCACAGAGCTGGAATCTGTTGCTCAATTTTTATCTGATACGGTGGGCCTCGCTGGAAAAAAGCTTGATACATCGAATGAGCTAACTATCGCAGATCTAATCGATGATGCAACGACCCAACTCCACGCTCGTGCCAATTTGTCTGAAGACGTTAAGAAAGATTTAGCTATCACACTTTCTCGCGCGTATGCTCAATTACAGCAATATCACAAATCATTGGACGCGCTCCGCCCAATAATCTCTACTATATCATTGGATAGCCAAAGCTCTCAGTTAGATCTGCGAATTGGTTTGCGCGCAGCTGAAGCCTTCTATGATGTCGGTGACTTGGCTTCGGCCGAAAAACTTGTCACGTCGTTGTCCCCTGTTGTCACTAATTCCAGCGTCCTTAAATTGTCGCCCGTAGTACGAGCCAGTTATTTTAAGTTGCGAGCGGAGCTATTCAGGAAGTCCGGTAACTTTGGTGAAGCCATCGAAGCGATTCACTTAGCAGAGGCTGAGCTTTATCAATCGAACGATCTCAAACTCAAAAGAATGCTGTATAACTTAAAAGGTGGTGTTTATCTGAACATCGGTGAATATCGTGAAGCAATTAAAGCCTTTGAAGATGGGCTTTCATTGAGTGGTCAAATCCATGGAAACTCATCCCCGTTTACCGATATAGTCATTTCTGGAAACTTGGCTATTTTGTATAACATCATCAAAGAACACGACATCGCTCTAACTATCATTGAAAAGCAATTAGAAATCGCCAAATCAAAATATCCATCACGTCACTCTCAAATTGCTTCAATGCTAAATACCCGAGGTATGATCCATCTTGATGCTGGAGATTACCTTAATGCGGAGTCAGATTTTGAAGAATCAATCGCTATTTACACAACAACCTATGGCGAAGATTTTATAAAACTAGTTTCTCCGTTAGACAACATGTCTAGATTACTCGCGTCTCTTAATCGTTGTCAGGAGTCGCGCAGTTTTTATGAGCGCGTTACGCGCCTTTCCCCTGAAGACTCGCTACGACCTAATTTTTCTTGCAGCAGTTTGAGCAGTCGGGAACAGAAAGTGCATTAGTTAGTTGTTCAACGATTTCACTCCAGTATTTATGGATATGACTGTGACCGTTGCTTGCTGTGCACATTTATCACGCTCACAGCTTGATGATAATCATCTAATTGGGACTGTTGTTCCTGAGTGCACTCTACCAATACTTTTTGCGGTTTAAATCCCTTTGAGACCGAAAGTGCTACGTTTTTAATAACGTTTTGATTCGGGCTAGCTGTTAAATCAGAAACTGCCGGATTCAAAAAATCAGCACCTGGGGAGTCAAAATGAAAAGTACCAAATAACATAGCGGTTGTTTTAGCAACTTTTTGTTGCTCATCAGCAAAAGCCACTGCCTGAAAACTTAAACAAGCAATAAATAACAGTCTTATATAAAGGCGCTGACAGACTAGCGTATTTGTCATCAAATTACTCCGTGATGTGAACCCGTTTGATTGAGACTTTATGACAACAGGTATGTATCCAATCTTAAACAATACCCAAAGCATTGAAACATACCCGTGCCAGAGTCAAACGCATGATTTCGGATTCCAGTTCGCGAGGTACTTAAACCAGTGAGCGCTTGAGAATGGTATTTGCTCTTGTAGGAGACGACCTCTTAATCGGTCACTAATTGTTCCACTATCAGTTTAATGTGCTCCACATCAGTACCACAACAGCCGCCCACGACATTTAGGTTAGGCATGGATGCCCGTAAACGGTTAAAGTCACCAGCTAGCTCTTTCGGGTTACCCCTGTCAAGTTCGGTGCTGTTATCCAGTTCCTCATGACTCTTGCATGAGGCATTCGCTCGGATACCCTGTATTCGGGCCAAGCAAGGGTGTTCTGATTGAATTACTGACAGGAAATGCGATGGGTGAGCGCAGTTAATCATATAATAAATAGGATAGCGCTCAGTGGCGCGTTCCGTCTCCTCAATGGCCGCCATTAAGGGCTGCCCCGTCGGCAAACAACCATTTGTCTCCACGGTGAATGATATAACTACAGGCATATTCATAAGTTTAGCGCCAAGCGCTATTCCAATTGCCTCTTCCACGCAATTCATTGTGATTGCCGAGATCATATCGACTTTTGCTAAGCGGAACGCTTCTAATTGTGTTCGATGATAATGTAAAGAATCTTCAACCGTCGTATCAACGTCTGGGCAGTATCCGTCGCCACGAGGCCCGATCACCCCATTGATAACTGACCTCGTATCGGAATTAACTGACTGTAAAGTTTTGACGAAAGAAACGCACTCAGCATTAATACGTTCCACTGAACGAGACTCAGACTCAACGCGTTTAATCCAATCACTACTAGCTCTCCACGTGGGTGTATCCACAATAAGGCTGACGCATTGCTGCTTCGCCAAGTCAAAGTAGGCCTGAAAATACTCGCACATGTGGTGCTTGGAAACATCGTTACTCAACGCAGTAAACGCGGCAAAGTACGGAAGTTCAACGTTTCGATTAAAAATCAAGTCGGTTTCCAACCCACCATCAGTAATAAAAAGGTCATTTGATTGATGAGGCAATTTCATTCGTGTCACGCTGTCAATTAATTTCTAGTATCTTGATTAACGGATTTGAGGTCATTGAGATGCCAAAAACTTTTAGATGACAGTTATTTTTCGATTAATTGCATAATCTGAAATCTATTTGCGTTGTAATGTAATAAGAGCTAACGAGTTCGAAGGATTGAAACTAAACTTACTAAAGACTTGCATAAAGTTAAGTGGACTATTTAATGCCTTATCGTATCTGGTTTATGACGCTGTTACTGTTATTCACTTCATTGATTGGATTGAATTCGAAAGCCCATTCAAAAGAGGCTTCTTTTGAAGAATGGGGATTGTCTCAGTCCGAGTATGAGAAGTATGAACAGGTGCGCTCATCACAGCCCGAAGACCCTTCTTCAGCACTCCAGCAGATTAGGCTAATTATCGCTAGCGGAAACCGGTCAGATAGTGAATATATTTATAGCACGATATTGTTAGCTGATATTCTAATCGCGCTGGGCCTCATGTTAGAGGCTGAAGATGTGCTGAGTAAAGTTTTTCAACATAAAGATGTTCTGAAAACGGCGCTGGCAAAAGCCTCCGTAGCCAAGCTCTCATCCGAAATCCTAATCGCAAAGAACAACATATCTGGGGCGATAGCGTCTATAGATTCTGCCATCGAATTATATTTGAAAGCTAACCAAGCATTGTTGCGCGCTGACGCTAAACAGGTCAAGGGTGGCATATATTGGGAACTGGGGTTAAATGATAGTGCCATGCAGCTTTACTTCGAAGCTCTTGCAGTTATTAAACAACATAATGATAAGGTCAGGTTATCTTCCGTATATAACGCAATTGCTATGATCTATGCATCCACATCAGATCATGAGAGTGCAGTCACGTTTTACTCTAATTCATTAGCGCTAATTGACCATGGACAGTCTGCTTTTTATCGATCGATCATCCTATTTAATCTTGCTAAATCCTATTATGACGACAAACAGTATGCGCAAGCGTTAGCGCTCTTTGAAGAGACATTAGAAATTTCAGAATCTTTAAGCGATGATTTTGGGATAGCTCATTCGTTGGTATTCATTGCCCGCGCCCAAATAATGCTTCGACGACTTCCCCCGGCAAAGTTAGTGTTACTGAGAGCCAAATCGTTAGTTGATGAAGATAACGATGTCAGTTTGTTTTTGTCGATACTGACCGGCCTCATTCAGGTGAGTTCAGAACTCTCTCAGTTCACTGAGGCTAATCAATACATCGAAGAAGGTTTGCAATTCGAACCCCTTATGGTTAGCGCTGATGACTTTAGCCTGCTAAAACAAGCGGCTCTCAGTTACTCATCGCAAAACAAACCCGCACAAGCAATGGCACTGTTCACAAGATATTATGACAATGCGGAAAAGGCTCGTCAGTCCGCCCAAAACACTAAAATTGAACGCCTCAAGTTGCTATTTCAAGAGTCTGCGGTTATTTCACAGAATGAGCTACTGAAAACAGAAAACGATCTCCAAGCAGCTAAAATTAGTAAGCAGCAGGTCGAAGCGTACTTCTACTGGACGGTTGTTTTGTTGCTTGCTTTATGTTGCGTCGGTTTTTATCTTCAACACAAAAAACTGATCCGTGCAAAAAACTCGTTTGCAGAGCTTGCACTGACTGACGAACTGACGGGGGCACCCAATCGTCGAGCCATTTTGGAGTTTGCTCAGAACCAAGTAAACATATCCTTACGCTATGAAACCCCTTTGTTCATTGGCATTGCGGACATAGATCGATTTAAGCAGATAAATGATACTTATGGTCATCACGTAGGTGACATCGTTTTAAAGTCGTTTTACGAAGCGACCAAAAACGTGATCAGACAATCTGACAAAGTCGGTAGGCTTGGTGGTGAAGAATGGCTAATGGTTTTTAGTAATACTTCAATATCTGAGGTAGAGCGAATATTTACACGCATTTCCACATGTCATAACGAGCTGATTAAGGACGAGTTGCAAACTTACATAACTTTTTCATTAGGTGTAGTGGAAGTGTCAAGTGAACTTGGTGCGTTAGATGAAATTCTCAGCAAGGCTGACAGCGCCATGTACAAAGCAAAGTCAGAAGGACGCAATAAGGTCATCGTTCACAACTTAGCAAGCATATAACTAGTCGCGCTGTCCCGAAGCGTATATTGCGATATAGGCAATCTTCCATAGGTTGAGGTTGTACAGTTTGAAAATCCACCATTCTCTCGTAGAGCTTGCACGCAGCTGGGTAGTGGTTGCAACCAAACAATGATTTGCAATAATGCTGTATTGCGATTTCCGAGATATTGGGGGCTCAAAGTAATAGCTTTGTCCTTCAGTGGCCCTCCACCCTTCGATTTCCGCTCTAGTGCAATGCAAACTGTTGTTTACTTGCAGAACGCAGTGCCTGTGGAGGTGTTGGCGACAAAATCGCTCGATATCGTTTCTAGATAATAAACTGAACCATTCGTTGACTCTTTTATTAACTTCATTCACCTTAAAATCCCTCTATTCACGTTTACTCAGCCTCTTGAATCACACCTATTGTTAAGCATGCAATATCCAAAGAGTCAAAGCCGCACTCTATTTGCGTTTCCAATCAAGATTAAAAAAAGAGCAAACGCTGAGTGACACTATGTAATAGTGATAAACGTAAACGATGTGTAAATTGAGACAAACGGTGAGCAAGTGCGGATGACGCTGTTAAGGATCTAATGACGCCAGTCCTATAAAAGTTGATGGAGGGTTGTTACGAAAGCTCAGCCTCGACGACACGCTCAAGAATTTTCTTTGCCTTATCCCAAAGGCGGTTAACAGTTCGTAACGATAAGTCCGTTGCAGCGGCAACTTCTTGATTTGTGCAACCTACAAAAAATTTCAATTCAATGATAGTAACGAGAACCGGCTCAATCTGATTCACTTTGCACAGATACGAGTCAACCAGAATGACATTATTGACAGACTGCAACTCTCCCAGATGCTCTTCATTGTACGTCACTGCAGACCAGTCGCCTCCACGCTTCTGCGACAAAATCGCTCGTGCATAATCAACCATTATCTGTCGCATCGCGGACGAAACGACTGCGTGAAAATGCTCTCTGTTCGACCACCGGTTGGGTTCGCGGAACAACTTGATAAATGCTTCGTTAACTAACAGCGTGGGTGTAACACCTGCAACTGAGCGGTTTCTTAAGCTCCTCACAGCCGTTTGATACATCAATTGATAAACTTCACTGATAACCGCATTCTTCTCTGATTCGGACTTTACATGATAGTCGTTCAGAACTTCGGTTAAATTGTCTTGTAACTTCAAAAAGGACATAGATTAGATATCTAGATTATTTAAAAGGACTGTAGAGCTTAGGCAAAGAGAATAAACTATCTATTGCTTTATCTCTAGAAAAAGAAAGTATCACATTACTTCAGTCAACATAAATCGTTCATAAGAGCAGATTGCCTATCATCAAACAACACCATCTGAGTGACTCATGCTTCAGAAAGTGCGAATTCAAATACGGACTATTGCAGAATCTTTGTTATGGTTACGTCAACTCAAATTTGGTCCCCCAACCACTACAAGATTTTGCTGGACTATTTGAACCCCTTGTGAAGCGTAAAATGGCTTAGCCAAAGCTGAGGCATCCACCTTAAGCTTTTCGATCTGTTAAAACTTTGCGCGCTTTAAGCATTTATCATATAAAAACGTCACTACCCCCGATCTTTACTCAAAAGCATGCGCAAAGCTCCATCAAATGTAACCTGATGATACCAAAGAAGTAAACCCAACAACCTGTGAATCAAACTCTTCGATTGATAAACTATGGATCGTTGTCGAGTTTGGTTGACCAACCATCGTATTCTGGCGGAACAAATGCCCATGAAGCTAGTTGCTTTTATCAATCGACACAGACATTATTCCGCCCTTGAAAAGCCCAAAATAAAGGTTAGATTGTGCTTCAGTATGCTCAGCGTACATACTCCAAACTCCACCATAAATCGCTTCAGTTGATTCAAATTCGTGAACACTCCATGTATCACCACCATTGGTCGATATTTCAAGTAAAAATGGCTGTGGCTGTTCAAACGCTTTTACCCAGCCAGCAGTGTACATTCTGCTTGGTTCGATAGAATCAATTAAAAGCCCAAAGTAGAACTTTGAGTCTTCATTAAGATAAAAATCACGCCACGTTTTGCCCGCGTCATCGGAAAAGATAATGCCGGGCTCACCTGAAGCGTATATGGTTGATGGTTCATCAGGATGAAAACGGATATTTTTGACAGTGCCAGGTTCTCCATTCATATCTGTCATTGAGGAATGCTCAGACAATACCTGTGAAGATAAGTCGTAACTGTATAGCTGTGACTGCTCTATTGCATTTTGCCCACCAATCCACACTGCCGCGCCGTGAGGATCGATGGTTAGGGCTGAGAAACCTTTAGCAAAACCCTGCCATTCACCAGACAATATATGCCACGTTCTTCCTAAGTCATTTGAGGAAGCTAAAACGTTGAAACCAGTCGCGAATAGCATACCGGTCTCATTATCATATGCTAATGCGTGCATTTTTTCACTTAGCTCAACGGACTGGATGATGATGATACCGCCGCCATCAGCCTCGCCAAAGTTACTTCCGACGTAGTCCCAGCTTTCACCAAAATCGAGTGATTCTGCCATATAAAAATTATCGCGAAACTCTATTGATGCAATGTAGTGACCTGCACTTACCTCTACCACGGCATACACATGCCAATCGCTGGTAGCGTCGAGAGCATGCCAATCTTGAGCCTCACGTGTATAAACCCCATGACTGGTGGCTGCCAAAATACCAGTCCCTGCTTTGGCAAACTGATTCACAGTGACACCATCTAACGATGTATAGTTAAAGATAACCTCTTGCTCCGGGGAAACATCTAACGTGTTTGTGTCATTGCACCCAGCATTCAATAAAACCAAGGCAATGATTGACACTGCTTGCATCACTAATTTTTGCATTCCGTTTACTCTTAAATAGTTGGTGCTTGTTTTCTAATCGAGTTAAACGTATTCAAGAGACATTGAGTGCCAATCAGGTATAAGCGTTATGGCTATCTTGTTGTACGCAGCAAAGGGACCTATTTTCAGTGTATCTTCTAAAACGGTTCCTTAAAAAAATGCTGAAGCGCTTGCATGGTGAAAATTAAACGCACTAAGTGATTTTGAACTTAACTGCTAAAATTAGAACGCTTTGAATAGACCATTTCAGTGAAGTGTTATGAACTGACCATAGTGCTCATTTTTAGGGATGATAAGTTGCGTAGAGTTTTCAAATTCCTTCCAGCCCAGCTTGAGTCCATTAAGGACCTCATTTGCAATAGAGGTATTGGAAACCAATTGTGCTTGCAATTTTAGGCAGATTTGTTCTACGCGTTGATTGCAAACAATCGGACCGTAGGGGATTGGTGGCGATCGCCACAGTTCAGATAGCGAGTTCTTGCCTGCAGAGCTTTCGTAGACCTGAGTTGCTAGTACGCCCACCTCGACCCTCCCAGATAGTAACGCGTCCATCACATTTTGGTGACTACCAAGATACTCTATTTTCTTTTTAAGATAGTGACTCTCGCCTGGAAGCAATTGTAGAATTTTTGCTAATCCAACTAAACCTCCTGACGACGAATCTGGCCAAACCATGCCAACTGGTTTTGACGTACTTTTCAGCGTGGTAACTAATGATGTATTTTTTTTCCCTGCGACAATGCTGCTGGTATACGATGTTTTACGGTTATCAGGAACAATTAGCAGTACGTAGGAGCTGGATGCGGCGATTTTGGCAAAGCCAGCGAGATTAGGTACTGCCACATCAACTTTATCGTTCACGAACGCCGTCGCTAAATCTGTTGGAGAATTGAAAACTTGAACATTCACTTTAGCATTGGCTAAATCGCTCAAAGACTGAGCGAGCGGCGCAACAGATTCCGCTCTGTCAATATATTCGTAATGGTAGGTTGCTATCACAATCTCGTCACTCGCACGAGCTCCGACGGAAACGCTTAATAGAACCAAAGCTAACACCATGAATACTCGTTTTTCTCTACACACTACGTTCGCCTTCCGTCGTTTAATCGTTAAAGCATTGTCAATACATTATACGAGAACTAGCGACGAACCGTGTCTATTCATATCCATATTACGTTCTTTACAATAATCTTGATGAACTGACATCTTTTCGGTCAATTTCCCGTTATAAACTTAAACATTAACAGGAAAACTTATGAAAAAAAGTGCAATTGTGACAGGGGGGGCTTCAGGAATTGGCCGCGCGATCTGTATCGCCTTAGCCCAACAGGGTTTTGACGTTTTAATTGTTTGCCGCAAAGCATCTGCAGCACTACACGAGGTAGAAGAAGCGTGTCGCACGTATGGAGTCAAAGCGTATTCATCATTGGTTGATTTGAGCGATGCAGAAGCAGTCAAAGAAATCGTTGAAACACACAACAGAATTTTTGGGCAAACACTCGATGTCTTAGTAAACAATGCGGCAGAGACGGCAAGTGGAAGCTTCGGACAACTGGCCCCCGCTCAGATTGAAAAAGCAGTCAACGTTAATTTGCTTGCGCCAATTCAACTAACACATCAACTTATGCCATCACTAAAAAATGCAAGAGGTAATGTGATAAACATCAGCTCAATCAATGCGACTCACCCAGTTAGAGGGTTGTCCGTGTACTGTGCGACAAAGGCTGGGATGGAGACTTTCACCCGATCTCTGGCTATCGATGCGGGCCCAGATGGTGTAAGAGTTAATTGTGTGTCGCCGGGGTGTACCAACACGCCCATGTTCAGTAATGCCACGACTCCGGAAATACGAACCCACATCGCTTCAGAAACACCATTGCAACGCATCGGTGAACCTGAAGATATCGCAAACGTTGTATGCCTGCTTCTAAGCGAGAAAGCAAAGTGGATAACGGGAGAAACGATTACCGCTTCTGGCGGTCTGTATTGAAAATTGGCAATTTTGGCTTAATAAATATGGGATTAAAGACTTAAGATGCACGAAAACCTCAACGTAATTCATGAATTTATAAAGGTCAGCGAACGATTAAAAACTGAAATGAGACATAGCTGGTTATCTGACGGTAGGCAAGAAAGTGTTGCAGAACACACGTGGAGGATGTCCTTGATGGCTATACTACTACACGGCAAATTAAGTCAAGATACCGACCTGTTCAAAACTCTTAAGATGATCATTGTTCACGATCTAGTTGAAATTTATGCTGGGGACGTATCTGCGACGGATTTGGTAGACAATGCCTCACTGAAGCGGCAAAAAGCACAGGATGAGGCAGCGGCGATCGAAAAGATAGCCAGTCAACTAGGATCTGTTGGGCAGGAAATAAAGAACTTGTGGGTCGAGTTTGAAAAACGAGAGACGCCCGAAGCACTGTTTGCTGTAGCACTAGATAAACTCGAAGTGCAGATTCAGCATAATCAAGCTGACTTAGCAACCTGGGTTCCAGTGGAGTTTAAAATGATTGAGTTAAGTCATTTTAACTCAGGTTTTGACTCCCTCGTTGATGAGTACAAGAACTTAATAGTCTCTGAGTCTAAAGCTAAAGTAGCTGAAGGTAAAAATTAAATTATGAACGATAAACGTCGGTAGAGCGCCACTGGATAAACTTTTAAGGCTGCTAACTTCTCCTAGATTAGTACAGTCTTGAGAGTTGAATCTGAATCCGTTTAACGATGGCAGTCTCAAGTAACACGGTGTACCACTTAATAGTGCAATTTGCACAGCGTTTCTATCGGTGAAAGGTGTAAACGTAAAATATTCACTAACGAAGGATAAACAATGCTGGAAATTAGACCAAACTGTGAGAACTGTGGGACAGATTTGAAGCCAAGCTCAGTGAATGCTTTCATTTGTTCTTTCGAGTGCACATTCTGTAAAACGTGCGCGCTTGATATTTTACACAATGTTTGTCCGAATTGTGGTGGAGGTTTTGAGCGCCGTCCTATACGCCCCTCTTTAAACCTAAAAAATGGTAATTACCTTGGTGTACACCCCGCTAGTGAGAAGCCTGTCATAAAGGCCGTCGATACCAGCGCACACGAAACGTTTGCATCAGAGATTCGGAAAATTTCACCCAATATGAGGTAGTTAGCGCTAATCTATTGACTGAAGCGTATCGATTTGATCTTCGTTAATATAGCGAATAGCACTTTCCACCGCAGTTCTGTTAGTACCTGTTAAGCTGATTAAGGGAGGAGGTAACGAATCTTTATTGCACAAAGAAAGAATTTCTGCTGCTGTCGCCGTTACTCGAACGGTGCCGACCTTTGTTTTGTAGAGTTCCATTAGGGGACCCAATAAGTTTTGGTAGTTATCGACTTGATCCAAGTGCCCGTTGTCCAGAGCGTTAACTATTGATACACAAATATCAGGAAATATGCCGGCAACAACAGAGTGCCAAACGTTGATTTCGGAAGTTAGTGCTGAGGCGAAATGAGGGTCACCACTCAACCCGATTTTTACTTTTGGATCAATCGTGCTTTTTAGCGCCTTAATCCAATCTGTTCGTGTCACATTCCCATGACGGAAGCTAGATATTTTCACGGCTTCAATATGCGGTAATTTAGTTAACTCAGACAATAGTTGAAGCGAAAAACTAAACTGAGTAGTTATCGTATTCTCATTGATGCAAATTGGAATAGACACATTCTGAGTCATTTCCTTGTAGAACCGAAGCACTTCATCCTCAGAAAGTGTCTGGTAAGAGCATGGGGCAATTAGTAGATAAGCAGCGCCATGCAATTGTGCGTGTTCAGCCAAAGTAAGAACATCGTAACTATTCAAAGCACTAACCCCTACCATAACCTCAACGTCTTCAGCATAAACCAATCCTTGTTCGAGTATAGTTTTCCGTTGCTCAATAGAAAAATATAGACCGCACCCCGCCGCCCCTAGCAGACTGATAGAGCCAACCTGTGCATCACGTAAATTTTCTACAATACGAGCAAAAGACGCTGGGTCAAACCTCCCTGAGCGCACTGGCGTTAGCGCATGAGCGTTCAACGACACTTTTTTCACTGACTTAAGCCCTAATTAACACTTCTATGCTCTTCGGGAATTCGAAGAGCAAACGAAACTTCAAGTAAAACCTTCATTCCTCAAATTTAATTTAATCGAGATTTTCCGGTAACTGGTACTGGCCTTCTAAGCCGACCTCTTTAATCACTTGATTAATAACACGTTCAATAGCTTCTCGCGCTTCTTGAGCTCGGATTTGTGATGAATTGGTGTATTGGCTAAGGTTTTTGTAAGCATCCTTGTAGTCAAACCCATGGCGAGCATTAGCAAACAATGAGCTCTCGACTGCAGAATCTTTTCCTACAAGAGGCGCTAAGGGGGTGCTCTGCGAATGACTGGCTTGTGCAACTCTATCGTCACACCAGTAGGAGTATAACGAATCATTCGCACCAAAAGACAAAAGAAACTTCAACGCTACCTGATAACCATGATTATTATCTCCAAACTCATTCACTTCATTCTCACCTAGCGACTCTTCTAACCCCATCAATCCATCTAGGCGACAACCAGGATAAAATGCATGTATAAGTTTTACATCTGCATAAAAATCGCCGCCAACAAGTTCACTCAGTTGCTCGTTAAATGTTTCGGGTATAAATGGAACTGTTTCGCCTTGGCCAAATTCTAGGCTACTGTTTTGGTCGTCACTAAGATTTACGCCGTCACTTGAATACAATTCTAGCTCCAACCCTTCGCCCAATAACTCGTGTAGACTTTCTGAAGTCACTGTTGATAGCATTTGATTAAATGCCGCACGTAATATGGGGTCATCCATCACCGTCTCGACAGTCAGGAATTGGGTCGGATCAGGCAGAGGGCCACCAATAGGTAGTGTGACCAAATTTCGGCTCCAAAACTCACGAACGTGTTGAGGCCATATAGCATAATCTGCGGCAAGAGCGAACATTGCAGAACCCCCATTTGACCGTCCCTCAATAACTATGTTTTCCAGAGAAACTTCAGGAAATTGTTCTTTTACAGCTTTATAGAGAAACATATTATCGAAAGCAGAAATATCTGGAGCGGTGTGAAATGGTCTATCATCACCGTGAATGTTTGAGAGACCGTACCCATCAAAATTATAGGGTGGTAGAGTATTTCGCGAAGTAGAACCTTGATCTGTGACTTGTAGCCAATAAAGCGTATTGTTTAAATGTGAAGGGCTTTTAACAATGTTGTACCTTCCAACCATGAAAATATGCACGGGAGAATCATAATGAGAAAAAGCGTCTTGAAAATACCAAGCCGCAAACTTTGTGCTACCCACGATTTTTCGTAACATGAATGTTTCAAGTTCCGGTCCAACAGGTACGTGGTAATTATTATAATCAGCTAAAAAAAGTCGGTTGCCCTGCTGATCGGTTTCACAAAGCCCGTCATATTCTGTTCCCCGAAAATCCTCTGATACCCCTAAGTAATCTGGTCCACACGGTCCAAATCGATTTTCAATCTCGTCATACCATTCGCCACCAGAGCCATGATTCAGAAATACAGTAATTGGAGCCCCTCCGCCATCGATATTAAACGACCAATGATAGGCTTGTTTATAGTTTCCATCACCGGTGTACAAGGCGAACCTCTCATGAGGTGACGCTTTAAACTCTTCATCTATGTCTGCAAATAAACTAACACTCCAAATTGTGGTAAGGAGTATAACCAATGTGTTTTTCATGCTATTTCTCTCGTGGTCTGTTATAAAGTTTGCTTTAAGCGGTGTGGAATACGCTTTTCACTTATAAAATGTTCGAAAAAACAGATCTCAAATATGTAACGAAATTCGGCAAGCAATCATGCCAATACATAAGATATTTCGTATTTTCAAATATTTAAGAGTTGACGTGTCGAGTTAAGCGTCATTTACGTCAGGCTTTTGAGAAAAACCGACGTTGCTTTTAGCCGATGTGGCTTTTTAGCGCTTAGATATGCTTATATTTTCTGAAAGTGCAGACAATGATACGCTGGCAACACTCAATTTAGACGTTCAAGCCTGGTCATCACACTGGATTCCCTTCTATGGGAGGCAGATGTAAGATTAAAATTAAATTTATGTATATAGAACAATGTACAGTCGGTAGTTTAATCGCCCGATAATCTAGAGACGTTGTTTTCAATCCACATTTTGTAGGCAGGTTGATGACCGAGCACCATCAATAGTGCATCAACTTCCCTCATTTTGTTGATTGTTCGTTGTTCAAACTCCAACTGCCGGCACGACGCTGGACAGTCAATCAAATGTTCCGCTATTTCTTTGGTGATATCTTCATTTAACCTAACAATCGACGAAGATATTCTGGCTACCGTCGCGACTGAATTTAAGTCCAAAGGCTTCATCGGTTTCAAAATGCCCAAAATGGTCTAAAGCAGAGCAACGGGGAGCCGTCGTTCAACCTATTAACATTTATTGCTTTGAGCACTATTTTCTGTCATGCCAGTCAAAATGATTGGCAAAATACATCATCGCACGGCTAAGTTTTTCAGCAGTGTTGGAACCAAACGAATCATAGTAGTTGGCAAAGCGAGAGTCGCTGATATACAAATCAGCTAAACCACGGAAGCGGTCCTCTGTAACCCGATAGTAATTTTCTAACCAATTCAACTGTCGGAGCATTAAATTCATCATCTCTGGGCTGTTTGGAGTGTAATTTTCGTGTAGCGCTATCTCCCTTGCAATTAAGGCTCCCTGCTCGTGAACAGCATTAGCTTCAGCTTTGCTTCGTGAAGACAATCGTTCCTCCACTGCTATAAGTTCTTCGCCATATAACGTGTACGCTTCGTGACGAATCGCAGAGGACGATTGACTTGAATCACTATTGAATTTATCGGGTATCAAAACCATGGTATTTCCTTTTGAATTTCTCAAAACAGATTGTTCCAGCTCGAACAATAATTTCATCATCATTGTGATAAGTACGCTAGCGAACTGAAAAAAGTGCCAAAATGAGAAGACCACAAACTTGGCACAATCATCGATTGAAACGCGTTTATCCAATCAAGCTGGTTTATTCCTTCCAGTGTCGAGTAAGTCCGTGGTCTTTCAAGACCAAGTACCCTTGCCGTGCCTCTTTGGGCACGGCCTTTTTCATTTAAATGGACACAGATAACTCACCCAATGAGTAAGTCCTGTTGACCTTTCCTGATGTGCTCAATAGCGCTTTCTATCGCAACTCTATCGAAACCTGATATTCCTTCTAAGGGTAAAGGCAAAGAATCTGAATGACACAACGTGAGAGCCTCCGCAGCGGTGGCCGTTACACGAACGCTACCGGCCTTCGTTTTGTATAGCTCCAGTAAAGGATTTAATAGTTTTTGATAACTATTGGCTCTGTCAAGTTGACCGACTTTTAATGCACTTACAATAGATACACAGATTTCGGGGAAAATGCCCGCAATGACGGAGTGCCAAGCGCCGATGTCAGGAGTCAGTGCAGAAGCAAAATAAGGGTCACCGCTTAGACCAATAGTGATTTCCGGATTGATAGTACTCTTGAGTGCCCTAATCCAATCGCTACGGGTGACACTACCATGGCGGAAGCTTGATATTTTGAGTGCCCCAATGTAAGGCAAGTCGGTTAGTTCCGCCAATAGCTGAAGCGAAAAACTAAACTGAGTGGTGAGCGTATTCTCGTAAATACAAATAGGAATAGAGGTATTTGCCGTCACTTGCTGATAGAATCGAAGTACTTCATCTTCGGACAGTGGATGATAGGAAGACGGCGCTACGAGCAAGGAAGCGGCACCTCGCTTCTGAGCATGTTCCGCCAGAGTTAAGACATCGTAGGTATTTGATGCACTAACTCCCACCAAAACATCGGCACCTTCAGCGTAAATCAACGCTTGTTCAAGGATTGTTTTTCTTTGCTCAACACAGAAATAGTGGCCGCAACCTGTCGAACCTAATATGCCAATACAATCTACTTTAGCACTCCGTAACCTTGTTAGTATGCGGGCAAAAGACTGCGTATCTAGTCTTCTCGAGGATACGGGCGTCAATGCGTACGCATTCAATGTTATATTTTTCATAAACTGTCATCTCGTTCAGCATGCAACCGGCACTTCTGCATTGTTTGTTATTGGCAATAACAACGTTTACGCTGAACCCCTGAGACAAGTGCCAAATAGTTGGCACCCTTAACATCTTTTTATATTTTGAACCCTATTCTGAAAATGTGTCATGTAAGAAACGTGTTAATGAATCCCACGAGAGCCTATCTGCTTTTTCACTGTATTGGACACCAATTTCTGGAGAATTTGCCCCCGTGAAAGTAAATGCATGCATTGCATCGCCATAGATATTCATTTGCCAATCTGCTTTCTTGTCCAGCATTTCGTTGAAAAATAGACGGAGACTCTCAGGAGGTACCATCGGATCCCTCCCTCCGTGGAGGACAAGTATTTTCGGATGAATCACGGCTCCAAGATCGGATTCAAGACTGTCAAGAAGACCGTGAAAAGAAATCGATGCTAGCAAACCCGCCGGGTTGGCTCTCGCTAAGTCGAGAGCACAGAGCCCGCCGAAACAGTAGCCGACCGCTGCAAACTTTTGATCTTCAAGTCGCTCAATCGATTTAACGTATCTAAACCCAGCCAACATACGGCTCTGTAATTCTCGTCGGTCCGCAAGTAATGGATTCATAAGATGTGAATTATCACTGGTAGGTTCACCTCTCACCCCTTTTCCGTAAAGATCGAACACGTAAACTTTATAACCAAGAAAAGTCATCTTCAGCGCTATATCTTTAATGGGTTGATTCAATCCATCCCACGCAGGAAATAGCAGTAATGTACCTAATTTCGTCTCATCATCTTTAGATTGCGCAAAATATAAATCGAATATTTTATTATCATACTCAAACGTTAGTTCTTCAGTGTAAATCGGATCCATTTTACTTCTCCCAAAAATGTCAACGATACATAGACTGAATATCATTTAATTGTACAAAAACGACATTTAAAGATAAAAAATGGTTGGATCAAATGATGTATTGAACGCATTTTGCAGTAAAAAACACTGTTTCTCTGAATAGTGGCGGGGTGTTCTTCCTAGGTATCTGTTCCATTCTCTTATAGCGTGAGAGTCATCATAGAAGTCAGCTATACTTGCGTCTATTTCTTTATTTGCGGCGTTGCGAACGCTTTTACCAATCCGCACCATCTGTGTGTACTGTGAAAATGTTACCCCCACGTAACGCTTAAAGTCTCTTTGAATGGTTCGAACAGATGTTCCTACAACAGCCGCGCCTGAGTCTGATATGGCTCCAGCAATTCTTTCAGAGACCTTTAAGCGCGAGCCTCGCGAATGAGTAAAAACGTGTGAAAACCAACTGTCTAAACTCAGTTTCACAGAGTCAGCACAAAACGGATTGCGAATTGATCCATAAAAACTGTTAACTTTGCTGACGCTCCAGGCGCTAGTGACATCTTCCAGATGATTGACAGCGAATCCACCGAATTCATCAAACAAGCGAGTCATGCCCACGGGAGTTAACAAAATCATAATGAAATAGCTTTGGGCTTGTGGAAACCACTTTCGTACCTGAGTCTGTATTCCCAATAGAGAAACTCTGAAATGGGGAACTCCAGATTCTGTCAACGTTGGATCCCCATAATTCAATGTTAATATTCCAACGGGCTGCGGACAGGTTTCTATCTCTACGTCAGCGTATTCTTGCTGTAAGTCGTTTATAATGCGGTAGCTCAATATGTACCGGCTAAGCGAAGAATGCGGCTTTAAATTAATAATCATTTGCAAATCCAAAAGGAGAAACGTTGAAAGCATCTCTTCAATGAGTTACGCAACTTGGGTAAGTTGTGTGGCTCCAACTTCAATCAACAAGTCATCTTACGCCAAATCCTCTTCATTTTAGCAAAGGCCACCCCCGCCAACGTAAAGTGAGTTGGTAACACGGGTGTAGCAACAGGGACTTTCAATGTAGGTATGTTGGCGCTAGCAAAACTATATTTAGATTTTCCCTGAGATTTCGGTTGAAAATTAGTTGTTAACCATTCACCGCAAAAGGGCATTTCCATGAATTGCTGACCTTACGTCCACTGTATTGATAGACTTCAGAGCGATCACCAAAATCAGCGAGCATTGGATTTTTCGAGCCGCTGTATTTGACGTCACGCTGGCGGATGTGGTCGCGGAATTTTTCAAATTTCCCGGCTTCGCGGAGTTGGTCGAACTGGTTGTGAGGATTAAATACAATGGCTGGGAATCTAAAACGCCGACTTTTCCGGCTGCTCTGAGGGTTAAAACCGATCACAAAAAACGCATAGCCGCCAAGACTAAAACCAAAATTTGGGTCCAGCGGCTTTTTCGATACTGTCGAGTCCCAATTGAACGCGCATTTATCTACGTTGTGAAGTTGTTGAAGCTTTCGCCAGAGCGCTGCATCGAATTCCTCTTCCGAAATAATTTCGTTCTGATCGAATATGCAGACAAAGGAAGAGTACATTTTCGTTTTAATGTCGTAGTCATCGAGAAATGAATACATATCCCCCAAAATGTCGATGACGTTCAAATCGCAATTGATATCACCATATACATTAAGCGTGATTTGATCCTTGTGCAGTGCGGTTTTAGCCCCTACGCAGGGAAAGTCACATTGTTCAATGACTGAAGTAAATTCATTTTTGATTTCGTTTCTAAGAGTTGACATTGTGTTACCCCCTTCCCTTGAACACGTGCGAGATTGGATCTAGATCTTCTATTCTGAAGTCAGCTTGTCGCGCCGCTAATTTTCGAATACCACGTAATTTAAACTACGACTATTCGAGCAAGTTCCTTACCAGATTTATCTTTCAGCGTGAAACGGTAGTGCTTATTGAAGCTTTTGTTTTTACTAGCTTAATTGACAACTGCGATGTGCGGCTTCAACATCAAAAGGAACCCGTAAAATTTCAGAGTGAAAATTTTTCTTTTAATGTGAAAAGATGGGAAGGTTTTGGCGCTATACGCTTGCCGCATTGAAGTGGAGGACTGCCTCAACGGCTGTAGAGGTTAATTAGCAAATCCGCAGAATCTGCTATAGGCTCTGGCACTAAAGTAGTATCTAATGCCAAAGAGCCAAAGCCATACCTTCAGTTTTTCACCGAACCTATCAGTTTCCTGAGAGGATTTCGTATTGGATAGGTTTATACGAAAAGTTATTAGACTGGCCTGCCGAACAGGCTGTTAACCCGACAATCATGTCCATCTTCGCTTCAAAGACGATATAGTCCCCTGCTTTACTGGTAGGAGGAAGGACCGATATAGCCCCTGCCTCATCTATTTTGACGTTCATAAAAATATTGAACGTAGTGCTGACTTTGTGAGGTGGAATATTGTATTTATCAAACGCGTTAACTAAATTTCCATAACATCCCGGCACGACTTCCTCATTTGGATAAAAATGTTTGAAGGTATCTACGCTACAGGGAGTCAGTAAAAAGTCATGGTCTTCAACTTTGTCCTCAATAATTTCAAACATCGGATTACTCAAATTTGAATAAAGAACGCCCCCCTTTTTAAATCGCACACTCTCATTGTAATCAAGTGATCTTCCCCCGGAAAGGGATTCATCAGTATCGTGCAGATTGAAGCAGAATAGGTCAGCGACCTGCTCCCCCTCAGGGTCTATCACCTTCAATTTTTCTCCCGCTTTCATCGTAAATGCGGTACCGCTTCTGGGTTTAATGGTTGTCGACATCACTCTTTCCTCCTATCGTGACTTATTTAGGTTCGTTACCTATTTAAATTAAAGCTAACTTGAATTCAGACAATACTATCTAGCACCATTTGGCTCACCCCAAACATTCGCTATCGCTTTCTCGGCGACAACACCCAATACATCTTGATTCAGTCCTTCAGCTGAACCTAAAAACAACTGGGCAATTTCCCGATCTACTATTGCAGTGCTGACTAAATTTAAAGCCTCTTCGATATCACAGCCACCTTCTAAATACCGAACGTGATGGTCAGTATTGACTATGTGTTCATCCATTCCGTGAAGCCAGCGTTGAAATACGAGCTTTGACAATTCCTTATAGCGCGGTTGATGTGCGCCCATCGTCACGGTGAATATTTGCGAGCTGTTCTTAGGGTGCATAGCCAGAACTTTTGCTAAAGCATCTTTCAAGTTTTCAGCCTCATCCATCGCGCTAGCCATCATCAATTTAGCGTAAATAGGCTCTAGCGAAGTTGAGTATTGTAGCAATGAAGTAGCCTCAACGTGTTTGGCTTGTTTCACCTTATGAATGAAATCTTCTGTTACTTTTTTAAGCTCCTTTGAAATTTCAAGGTCTATCGAGTCGAATGCAGACTCGACCAACTCTTCCACATGACCAATTTCAGTGTCCAAATCGTTAGAAGTAAGTTGAAAAAATATCGCCATCGTTAAATGAGCCAAACTTTTCAGCGCGTGGTAACGGTCTGAATTGATGGTGTATACAGTGTATTTGCCATCACAGATACTAATCAAACGGCTATCTATTTTGACAACGACCAGAAGTTCACTCTTCACTTTGTGTAGCGCTTTTGATTTTTTGTCAGAATAATAGTTATGAAAGCGTTTATTGATTAGTCCTAGGCAAGAATCTTTCGGAGAGGCAGTGGTGTCTCTAAAGCCAGTATCAACATCAGTCATTTACAATTCCTCGGGTTGATTGTTCCAACACTACCTTATTGTGCATCAGTGAATCATTAAATCGGATCAAGATACGAGGCCAATTCGCCACTTCATTACTTTCCAAAAATGTAAATAGATTTGCCCAGTACACCAAACGATCACCTCTAATTATTTTAAAATGGGTTAGACGAGCGGCATGCTTCTATCTCATCATCACATGGGACCCGCATCAGTTCGACCCGTTTATTTACTTCATCGATTTTGACGAAGCCCATATCCGAGAGGGTCGTCAACCATGTATACATAGGAAGAAATCCCCATTTTTTTGCAAAGACATTTGCGTTTTTGCAAATGTCCTGTGCATGATTTATAGGGGGCGTGAATTTATCATGGTACTGGTGGAGAACGTAATCTTCCACGTAAATGAGTTCCATCTCTCTTTTCTCACATTTCATGGCAAAATCAGTATCTTCCGCACCATACCCGGTAAAAGATTCGTCAAACCCGCCTACGCTCATGAAATCGTCGCGGCTGATGGCAAAAATAAGAGACCAGAAGCTTTTAAAATTCGACGGTACATCGGTAACAAGAACGTCGCGTTTCGGATGGATCACCGCTTTATCAGCTAACGCTTTGTAATTTCCGCTGGATGGCACATCACAAAGGTATCGTGCTTTTGCACTAACCACTCGCTGCGGGGCACAGCGCTTCAACAAGCTTTCGAAAAGCGTTGGAGAGCAAATGCAGTCAACATCGACAAAGATGGCAATATCCTCTTTGGCACTCTTCAATCCCAGGTTTCTTGCTTTGGCCAAAGGCAGTCCTGATTCACTGATGTATAGCTCCGTTTGTGTTATCTTTCCGTAAGGGGCCTTATTTTGCTCATTTCTTTCATCCATCCAAACAATGACTATATCGCGCGGTTTTATCGAACTGCATTCGATACTATGCAACAAGTTGGCCAATTGCCTATGTCGCCCTTTAACAAGAGTGACGATTGAGAATGGGTTATTCACAAGCTATCTCCTTAACCAATGAGAGGAATTTTGATGCATATACCTCAGGATGGTCGAACAAACTTCGCGCACCTTCTGAATTGATTCTGGTGGCGTTCTTTAATGCTTCTCTAACCGTGTCTATTCGTTGATTGATAAAATCTTTCCATGGTAGATAAATCGCCAAACCACGTTTGTGCAACATTTTTGCTTTTTCCAACTGTTCCCCGTACGGCCTGTTTTCGGGAATAACAATTATGCGTTTTCGAAGCGATAAAAGTTCTGATACCGCATTATTTCCGCAGCTTGTAATCACCAACGCGGTATCTATTGACATAGAGATGTCACTGACCCTCCCCTTCCAAACTACGTTATCAATTTTTCTACCTTCACATCCAATAACAACAACGCGACCTGCAATCTCTGTGCATATCTTTGCAATGACGGCTGCTCGCTCGGGATCATTCATCAATATGGTTACGTCTGACGTATTTTCCTCTTCTCTATGAGAAGGTACGGAAGAATATTTTGAAATGAAATTCAAATAATGTGTCTTATCGTTATATTTATACGATGTTGCTTCTAAATACTTAGGGAAAGGAGCGTACAACTTACTTGCGCATTCGTAGGCAAATACCTGGGTCGGGTCGCCACTAATATCCCCAGAATGTCTTTGCATCAATACAGGGAGGCCAATGCTTCGTGCTGCTATCGTCAATTCAGCGGATACATCACTGATGAAGCAGATTGGCCTAAACTCTTTCACGATTGCATTAAACTCGATCGCTCGTTCTAAAGGCGCCCGACTAAACTCTATCCCTTCAAATGCTGAACAATACATTCTTTCATCACAACCAGAGCGTGTGGCCCACTTGGAAGGAAGTTGCTGAAACTCAACGCTATCCGAATATTTAGATAACTTGTTAGCCACTTTAGGGTCGATGAACACTATTACAACCCGATAGACTGTGGCCAGGGTCGGGACCAGTAATCTGGCACGCGAAATGTGCCCCTCCCCATGGTGGTGAACGTAAAAGAGCAGGCTCGCATGTTTTTTATTTTTATTGGATGAGTTGTTCATAAACCTTCTCATACTCACTCACCGTTCGCTGAAAATCGAATTGACGCGCAAAGCTCTGACAGGCTTCTCGGCTAACCTCTGGCATACATTTAATACGCGAAATGACGTCGTCAATATCTTGTCCAATTTGGCAGACGGGTTCATGTCGTAGTTCTTCAGGGATCGCCGTGTCAAAACCCACAACAGGAACGCCGACTGAAAGCGCTTCTACCGTGGTTAGGCCAAAAGGCTCATCCCATCGGGACGTTGCGAGAAAAAGCGATGATTTAGCTAACTCGCGGAACAAAATGCCATGTTTAAGATGGCCTAAATACTCGACGTTTCCGTCGAGTAAAGGTTCAACTTGTTCATTGAAGTAGCCGGGGTCCTCTATAGGACCCGCAAATTTGATTTTTCTTTTTAATGCGCGAGCAATTTTAATTGCAGACATAATGTCTTTTTCTGGATTGATTCGGCCCATCCAAAAATAACTGCTATCACGTTCTAGTGTGTCGATAGATAATGTAGAAGGAAACGACACACCATTAGGGATTACGTCAATTCCGCTTCCAATTTCTTTTTCCCATTCCTTCCGAAGACGTTGCGAAACCGCTACGTATTTGTGATCACTCCGAGCCTTGTGCAGCCGATGAACCAAGCCGAGTTGTTTAGAAACTGGCGCATGCAAGGTAACCACAGAGCTAACAGAGTGCAGTAAAGCCATGTCATAAATCGCATGATAATAACTATGATAATGAATAATGTCGTACTTGCTGAAATCTATTAGTCCGAATTGGGCGGCCTGATAAAGCTTTTGCCCTTCTTTTTCAGAAATAAGGTTATCTTGCATCCTAAGTGGGGATTCATCCAGTTGTATCGTACTGAATTCATTGTTCTCATCTGAATCTTTACACAAAACTTCGACAATATGACCTCGTTGACATAATGCGTTAGACAAATTCACCAAAAATGATTCGGTCCCACCTTTAAAGGGCTGGCGCAGAGAAACAATTGGACTGGCAACCATTAAGATGTTCATGCAATCCTACTTAATATAGAACTGTATGAGTCGCACATTTTCGACAACGGAAAGTTGCTAGCGCTTTCAGTCGCTGCGGTTCCAGAGAGTAAGAGACTTGCATCAAGCGCCTCCGCCAAACTCTTTACATTATTGCCGGCTGCCAATACACCCGCCCCCTCCTTCACTATTTCTGCAAAGGCTCCGCGATTGAATGAAGCAACAGGTGTCCCAGTAGCCATAGTTTCCAAAGTGGCTAAACCGAAAGGTTCATCCCATCGCGTACCAAATACCGCAGCGTTGGAGGTTGCCAACGTACTTTTAATTTGACGATGGTCGAGGTGACCAAGATACTCATCATTACCTTTTAGTAACGGTAGCACTTCCTCACTCATATACTTCTCATTTGCCACTGGGCCAGCAATCTTTATTGGTATATTCAAGCGATGGGCAGCACGTATAGCAATGTCAATACCTTTACTCGGTAATATCCGTCCATAAGTGAACACAAAGTCTTGGGGCTTCTTATCCACTTTCCATTTGTCTAAGTCGATACCATTGTAAGTTACCGAAATTCTGTCATTAACAAATGGTTTCCAAGCCTCAGCCAGAGACTGGGAAACTGCGGTAAAGTGCACGAAAGGTGAGTAAGACGCCAAGCCAGCGGCTGATTTTAGTTTCGAATAGGGAGGGGTATGTAATGTTGTTAACAGAGGAATGCTATTCTTGCTTGCCCATAACAGAGGGATGGGATTTAATGAATTATTGTGAATGACATCAAATTTTCTCTTTTCGATATCAGTCATAACCTTGAGCATAAAATCATTTTCGACAATATCTGGAAAGCGACCGTAGTCGTCTCTACACATATCAAATCCAACCAGTTCACAATCAACTTCGCTATCTGGGTGAGCATAAAGCGTCAGTTCGAATGCGGACTGGTATTTGCAAACTATTGATCCGATAAAGGCTTCTAAACCACCAGCGTAGGGAGAACGAATTGGGAAACGAGGATGAGCAATTACCGCCAGTTTCATAGCTTGACTACCTCTCGTCCGTGCGCTCGTTTGTTTAACAAAATGGTGGGGTAATGAGTCCAAGTAAAACGTTGGAATAGCTTTTCCATCAACATCCAGTCACTACCAGCCTTTTGCTCGAAGGGGAGCAGTGAATGCAATACGTGACTTTTGACAATAATACTTTCAATCGGACGGCGAAAACTTTCACCCTGCTGATGATTGCCATTATAGATATAGGATGTCGTTACAAAATCTTGAAAAAAACCATTCTCTAAAAGCTTCCACGTATTCCCTTCATAAAATACGTCATCGTCAGTTCGAAAAATCGTGAATTCTGATTCAAGCGCAGCGAGGCCTTCGTTATATGCAGTGAACCGACAGTTTTTCGCATGATCGACGTATCGGATAGTCGGATCAACCTCATGTAACCTAGCTCTCAGTCTACCGCGAGCTTTATATTCCTCACTCGAATTATCTAACACTGTAATAGTGTAATGTTCAAACGACTCTCGGATCGCTGTAATTCTGTCTAGAGCACCGTCATTGTGGTGATAGGTTACAAGTATGACTGAGACTCTGCAGTTAAAAATGTCTTCCATGGCCTAAACCTTAAAATGTCATTTCGTATCTCACGACTCTTCGACTAAGCCGTTTGGGATTTGCTGCCTGTTTCCCCCATTGATATAACCGGATAGTTGTTTAAGGCGTAATTCTAAGGACAGTTTTTCAGACGCTTTCCAATCGGGAATTAAATTCAATCGTTGTTTGAGAAACGATACCTCACCTCCCAACTCATCGTTACTTAAAATTCTCATCGTAAAATCCCTTGATTCATTTAGCGAACATTGCAAGCAAGTATAAAACCACAATTACCGTACTTAATAATCTATAAAAATCAGGCAGATAGAGCGTTGTTTTAAGTGCTGTATGGTATACCGAATGGAATAAGCAGTACTTTTTTCAAGTCGTTTGAAATATTTTCTTTCAATGCCTCAATAAGGCCAGTTTATCATTCATTTTTTGCATTCTCTGACCGGTACAGACTTGAGTCTGATTCTTTCACCAGCGAGGAAAGAGAAGTATTGGTATGGTTGATCCAAACTAGCCACAAATGACGAAGTTGAAGGAAGGATGAGGTCCTTCGCGACGAGTCCCGATATGGAAGATGAACAGGCCCTAGCGCTTATAGATAATTTTGTACCGCTCCGTCCTATCAGCTTTTGTAGATCGCTGGATATCTAATCTTTTTTGCACTCCGCTTTCTGAGAAATAGTATTGCAGCGTATTTCAGTACCAGCGAAATGGCGAGAATAGCAACGATCACTACAGCATCAAATATCAGATAGTACACGATGCTTGACCCATCATTTTGTGCTGTTAACGCTAAATCATTCATCGGGATGCCATATATTTTTGTATTGACAGCTTAGTATTTGTTGATGCTGGAACGGTCGCAACTCACGCGCTTGAGGAAAAACTGTGAAAGTGTATTGAGTTTTTCGTTCAAAAAGAGGTATTCGTCCTCGCTGATAATTTCATACATCAGCGGCATTAACTGCTTGAGAACGCGATAACAGTGCAAACGCCATCGATGGGAAACGAGATGATCGCACATGGTTTCCTCTAGGGTTTTCATGAGTCTCGCATAAATAACGTTGGCGTCTTCAGCACGAGAGGCCTCTTTTGCTCGTTCTAGCCCTAGATGGACATAGCAGTTGATAATACTTAGATCCTGATACTGAACCTCTGTCCTCACTGCCTTTTCATAGCAATCAAATTCGTATCGATACATGTCAACACTCTCTACATGATAATGATTCCTATTTAGATTAGTAATAATTGAGGTTGCCGTCAAGAACTCATCGTTTCAATACGCATGACCTTCACTGGTGTATCGTGCAAGCACAACGCGATCAAAAATAAGCGATCTTAACCAATATCGGTGTAGAATACCGGCACAAGAATTTAGCGGAAAATCAGGAGTTTCTCATTCATGGGCGAGCAAGTATCAACAATGGAAAACACAGATCGTAAACGCCGTTCCCACCAATTTCCGCTTCATGTCTCCTTGACGATCCTTGTCACATTAGGCGTACTTTACACCTTGTATTTTGCGCAAACATTGCTTATTCCCGTCGTGTTTGCAGGTTTCGTTGCGTTACTACTCAATCCTCTCGTTCATAAGTTGGAAGCGATGTTTATTCCCCGGATAATCTCCTCGTGCTTGTTGCTTTCCTTATTAATCGCGCCGTTCACCGTACTATTTATCGAGCTTGCAGAGCCAGTGCAGCGTTGGATGAAAATGGTGCCAAAAATGTCAGTGCATATCACGCAACAGATTGATGATATGAATAATGCATTTGAACAAGAAAAAGCGGCGGTAAAACAAGCGGCCGAACCGCCAGTGGAGAAAGGCTTTTTTGACTGGTTCGGTGATGATGTTGAACCTCTGGCTGAAAAATCTGAAGACGCGAGTAGTGTGGTAGAAGAAAAGTTTAAGCAGAGTAGTGTCGAGCTAGCGATGACGTTACTCAAAAGTGGCCCTATCTTTATCGCACAGATCCTGGGCTGTATGGTGTTGATCTTATTTCTGCTGATCTTTGGCCCGCCCCTATTTCACGTGTTCGTTCAGGATTTTCCTGTGGTAAAAAACAAACGCCGCGTCACTCTTCTAGTGAAGCGTGTGCAAAAGGCTCTGTCGCGATATATTGTTACCATCACTCTGATCAATTCTTTGTTGGGCATTGCTACGGCGGGAGTGCTCACGGCGTTTAACATTGATGACGCAATACTGTGGGGCGCGATTGTGGGTGTGTTTAATTTCGTGCCCTATGTTGGCTCAATATTTAGTTTGTCGGTATTACTCATCGTTGGGCTAGTTCAGTTCGGCGTTACGGGGATGGCGCTTTTGCCCAGTGCCGTATTTCTGGGGCTTAATATCTTAGAATCTCAGGTGATCACCCCAGCGGTGCTGGGCAGTAGTATGCAAGTCAATCCACTGATCATTATTTTATGGTTGCTCGTTACTGGTTGGCTTTGGGGTATCATGGGAGTACTCATCGCCGTGCCATTATTTGTGTGCGTTAAACTCGCTTTAGCAGAGATGAATGTTTTTCCTCACTGGATTAAGCTTATCGAAGCCAGGAAATGAATAAACGCTATGTATAAACGCAAACTGTTTTATTTCGGGCTGACCACGGCCTTTATTCTGTCTATTGCGCTGGGTAGCACAGCGATCACGGCTTACCTCACAAAATCTAACCTCGAACAAAGCAACATTGCGCAGACATTGTTGGTTGAGCATGAAAAGTTGTCTAGTAACTCGTACCGTCTGTTCAAACAACTGACCGACGAAATTATTTTTGGCGAATACGCGAATCAGGCGTATGTGCGTAAAAAACAAAATTTAATCGATGAGTCAATTCAAACTATCCGAACACTTGAGCTACAACAACGTCAGGAAATGGGCCTCGAATATACGCAGGGCAGCGTTGAAGACACCGATGAACTGGTGTCGTTGATCAGTAGCATTATTGATGAGTTTCAAGCAATTACGCTTAGCGACAACCGGCTGCCGCTGAATCAACAAGAGCAATTACGCAGTTTACTCGAAGTCACTATTGATGAGCGTTTCCGAGAAGCCATCAATGCAGCCGTGACACGTCAGGCTCGTGTAGTGACTGCGATCAATACAAAAATAACAACGCTTAACAGTACGATTTTTTGGGTCAGCATCGGTTTAGCGATCTTATCTTTCCCACTGATCATTTACGGCTGCTATTGGTTGTTTCATCAGCTTTATCAACCATTAGCCCTGATAGGTTCCGCCGCCAATACCATTGCCGCGGGAAATTATAGTCAACCGATACATGTCAAACTGGACGATGAGTTTGAAACACTGGCATCAAGTATTAATCAACTCGCCGAGAGATTGCGTCAACACGACGCATTGGAAGAAAAGTCACGCAAGCGTCTAGAGGTTGAGGTAGAGCAGCGCACGATGGAACTTACTGAAGCCAATTTGCAGCTCACCAAAGTCGACGCGCGGCGACGCCAGTTTATCGCTGACGTATCGCACGAATTGCGTACACCGCTGACAATCATTAGAGGTGAAGCACAAGTCACATTGCGATTAAAATCTGCCACTGTTGACGATTATCAGGAAACATTGAGTTCCATTTTGCATCAGTCGGTCAACCTCAGCCGGTTAGTGGATGATTTGCTACTGCTTACCCGGGCTGAAATGAATCAATTGAGTTTAGAGCGGCGCCCTATCGATATTAAAGCGTTAGTGCAGGAACAAATTACAAAGTGGAGTAAAAGCCACCCTGCCCGCCAAATGGGGTTATCGGATACGATCGATGCGGAATCGGTCGTTGTTTCGGTTGATCCGCGTAGAGTCCAGCAAGTGTTGTCTATCTTAATTGATAACGCGTTTAAATATTCTGACGAGTCGCAGCCTGTTGTTCTGGCATTATTTAATCAGGGAAACACAGTGGGTATCTCTGTTACTGATCACGGTGAAGGCATTTCGGCCGCCGAAGTAGAGAATGTGTTTGAGCGCTTTGTGCGTTTCAGTAAACATCATGAAGGTTTGGGGCTGGGCCTACCGATCGCAAAAGCGATTATTGAACAACATGGTGGTGCGATAGAAGTCGAGTCCACGCTGGGGCGCGGCACCACGTTTACTGTGCTCTTGCCAAATGAGGGAACCGTATGAAAATTCTGATCGCCGATGACGAGCGCTCACTCAGTCACTTTCTGCAGCGAGGCCTCCGCGCTGAAGGTTTCGAATGCGAGTCCGTTAATGAACTCCATGAAGTGGTTCCTGCTGCTAAACGTTTTACGCCTGACATCGTCGTGCTCGACCGCTTGTTCGGAGAACTTGACAGCATTGACACTGTTCAATCTCTAAAACACGTGCCGAGTCCGCCCATGATTTTAATGTTAACCGCACTTGATGATGTTGCTGAACGTGTCAATGGTTTGAAAGCTGGCGCTGATGACTACCTGTGTAAACCGTTTGATTTCGATGAGCTGTTGGCTCGATTAAGTGCGTTAACACGCCGCACACAAAATCAGGGAAAAGATCTTTCGAGCTACCTAACGTTGGGCACCTTGGTATTATCATCCAGTGAGCGATTAGCTTATGTGAATGAGCAAGAAATCGCGCTGACAAAAATAGAATTTGAACTGCTGATGTATTTTGCCGAAAACGCCCATAAAGTACTGTCGAGGGAACGTATTTTAAGTCGCGTATGGCAAACATACAGCGACCCAAACACTAACATTGTCGACGTTTACGTCAGTCGATTACGTAAAAGAATAGAAAATAGCGGCGTTTCCATTCAAACACTGCGCGGCAATGGCTATCGACTTGCCACACTTTAGTGTACGCACCTACGTCGAGTGATGGATCAGTTACCCCACCTTAAGAGCTGCCCTGCAAGCGTAGCCTCGGAATTCCACACACCAGAACACCACACCACTGCTTATGAACTAAATCATTAAGTTGACTGCTCTGCTGCTAGGTAATTAGTGACGCGGTTTTGTTGATAACGTCATGGCAACTGCAATTTGAACGATAGTCGTCGCTGGGTAGATTTAAGTTCTTACCAGAGGAAGGTTGCGGAAAATTCAGCAACGCTTATTCGACGTTACGGCCTCTCATTGCCAGCGTACTCAGAATAAGCTTACCATCATGATTATCTTGTTCTTTATTAGGGTTATACAGGAAGCTGCAGTCTTGCAAAATTTATCAGCTTCTTGGGGCGAGCAAAATTGAGGGAACCGAGGCTATCCGTTCCCTCAATATTTCAGTAAACAGAACTATTTTCGCCTATCAACCAACTTATGCTACCCACATTTTTGTACTGCCATGCGTATTTTCTAAACGGCCAGGTTCGATACACAGGGTAGCCAGGTGTCAAGCGAGCCCCATCCCTTGTATAATCATTGATAATTAAATTGTGAGTATCAATGAGTTCAAGGGTGTTATCAATTAAGTCTTGCTTCATGATAGGGTCTTGTTCCAGAAATGCACCTACCGCTGTAAGATAGGCCACATCAAGAGCATGCTCTTGCCCCGACCAAGGGTTTCCTTCTGAATCAAAGAAGTTAGGGTACACGTCAAGCGTTGTAGATGCGCTATAAAAAGGCGTTCTAGTTGAATCAATGTCTGACCGATGAGATGACATCGATGTTGCATGCTCTATGATGCATCTTGCTTGCTCAGCCAAAACATTGGCAACCCTTTGATCTTTAAACACACTGTAATAGCGAAACAAACCATGAGTTAGCAAACTTGCCTTCCATGGATCAATACCAGGCTCACCAATACGATCATAATTCGTGATCAAGCAGCCGTTTGCAGCGATGGTTGTACCGGCATCGATAAAGCTCTGAGGCTGATAAGGCTGCGTATAACGCCTAGTGATAAGATCGTCCACAGATTTTTCTATGTATTTTCTGAGTTCGCTATCACCAGTCGTTTCCCAGTCGGCAATGGCGGTGATTAGCGCAATGCCGGTATGTCGCTCTGTGTAATAAAACCCCTTATTTTTAATAAGGTCTGTTTCATCAACGGATGCTTTCGTCACGTCAGTAAGAGAAGAAAATGCATGAACATCGCCGGTTAGCCAATAAAACGCAGCCACTGATTCACCATAGCTGTACTTTGAGTCTTTATAATAGGCTTCTGGTTTTGTATTTTTAAGCTTAAAATAGCCTTCGCAATCTCTACCTTCTGGGCAGTCTCCAGACTTATAAAGTAACTGCTGATAGAGCAGTGTCGAGCGAATAAACTCCCGGTACATTTCAAAATCACCATGAACCATATACGCGTTAAGCATGGTCATCATTCGATCATAGAGCCACGCGCTATTGCTGGTATTTTGTAGTCTGACCTTATATTTTTCGGCGGTGACTTCTCCGGTAAGTTCTGTGCCTAAAAACTCATTGATTGAAGAATAAAAGAAGTTTTTCTGGGCTATATCCGACGTATTCAAAGCAAACTCAGAGACTGGCGATACCATGGTTGCAAGTTGCGCGCATCGCAAATAATTGTTGTCGATAAGTGCATACACCTCGGGTTCTTTGGGCGATAGTGTCTCACTTTGCTGACCATAGTCGAATTGCATTTCTTGTTGGTAAAGTGGCCCATTTTCAATATTGACCAATTGATCAGCAAATGCGACAGCTTCTCCATCATAGTCTTGCTGAGCGGTCTGATTGAGAACTACAAATATTTCCTGAGACGCGTTTTGTGCAAATGTTGTGTCTAGCTGGATAGCGATTGAACGGATACCTGGTGACCCCAGTCCGGTAAGACCGCTGCACAGCGTGTCTTCGTGAGGCATATATTTCCAATTCCCTAGCGATGTGACCATTGCGGGAACTTCTTCTCCATCACTATTTAGCACAGACACGTGGTCGACGTTACCCAACACGCCAGGGGGTAAAGGAAAACCGAACACTACAGTTTCATCACCATCAACATCATGAGAAGGGTGAAGCACGACGCGAACACTTTTGGTGTAGTCATTGACCATTTCTCCTTGCAACGCCGGAGACACATCATTTGCTGAGACTCTGTAATTTTGCCAATTGGGTGCAGGAAGTGGCAATTCGTCTGACACATTATTAATGAAAACACTTCTTTGCAACTGTTTGACAACGTCACCATCACTACGGATTGTTATATCAAAAGTTGCTATGCCTTCATTGAATGATTGCGTATCAATATCAAACGTTTGACTGCCATCAGAGACGCTCCCAGACGCTACTTCAATGCTATTTAAAGTTATTCGGAATTGGTCTGTGGCTAGGCCTGATAGTGTGGTTTGTAGAGAAACCGTTCCAGAAATGGTTTCACCTTCAAGCGGGGTCGAAATGCTAATGTCTCTAACGACAGGTGGATCAACTGGGTCGATGGGTTCAATAGGATCGTCAGGAGGCGTTTCGTCTGACTCATCGGTTAATCTGAGTCCCACATAGATGTCATCAAGGAAGAGCTCAGCAAGGCTGTTTCCAATGTTTTTTAACCTTATAATAACACGGTTAATTTCATCGTCCTGATGCAGTAAGTCTCCTGTATCAATGAGGAAATCTTCGATATTCCCGTTGAGATATTCGCCAATATTATTACAGACTTTCACCGTAGGACTGGATTGGTAATAAACGAATAAGCAGGATTCAATATAGCCTGAATAGTTTTCGTTTAACTGTTGGACGGCACCAAAAAACGATGCAAAATCACCAAAGGTTCCAGTGTTCCATTCGTATTGATGGATAAAACGCACTGATTTATATGGACTTAAATTTACTCTTAAACTTCCATTTCCATCAAGCCCCGGTCTCTGGACCTCAAACACGTCTGATGCAGAAGAGTGCGTTAGGTGTAATTGGTCATTATCAAACGTTGTAAGTAAAAGCGTGCTTAGAGTATCATCAATCGGTGGCGTTGAGACATCATCTTCAGGTGGTTGTTCTTCATCTTGATAGGCAATTGCGCCTAAAAAGAAGTTATCTATAGATATGTTTACCGGTGAGTTGCTGTGATTTTTAAATCTAACGATAACTCTATCCACCAGCGCATCTCGATTTTCTTGAGCTGTTTGTGAGGTCAGCTCAAGCAGCGCAGGCAGCATTGTATTACTATTGAGTATTGTATCGCACGTTTTGCTTGAATTTCCATTTTGAAAATAGACAAAAAGACAAGCTTCAGTTTCCTGGCTTACACCCTCACTGGTTTGTAAAATTTGGAAGTAGGTCAGTGCAGACTCAATAGCATTCCCCGTGTTCCATTGATTTTGATACACGTAACGCACACTATCATAAGAATTCACCTCAAAGCTAAGCCCACCATTCCCATCAAAGCCTGTAGGATCTAATACAAGGTCGTGATTTGTTGAATCATGGGAAAAACCTTCCAAGGTTAAATCAAACGAATTGAAGGTAATTTGCTGCATGGCATCAGGAAGGGGCGGTGGCAAAAACGGTTCAAAACGTTGCTCTACTTTGTGAAAGAGTTCAACATTGACCGAATCCACCGCCAGTTCAACAGTTTGAGAGCTTCTGTTTTCAATTCTTATCCAAACTCGGTCGACTTCGCGAGTATTGTCTGCGTCCACATTAACCGAAAATTTTTCTACGGCTTCACCGGTTAGCGTTTTCTGACAAATTTTGTCTTTGATTCCCGTTTGATAATAGACAAACGTACAAACCTCAATGTTCGATTGTTTGTTATTAACAATTTTTGCAAAAAGCTCGACAGAGGCACTGTCTAAATAGGTGCCACTGTTCCAATCGGGATTAAATTTGACATTCAAATCGTGATAAGGCGGCAGAACGCCCAGTAAACTTGTATCGCCAAAAATGATATCTTCTGAGTGATGGGTGTATCGAAGATGGTCTATGTCTTGCGAACTATTGTACAACTCAAAATCATTTCGTAGCTCAAAGCTCGGATCATTTACAAGACTTTGCTTGTTGGTGTATTGCGAAGCCATTAAATCGAAAGATAAAAACAGTGGGATGTAAAAAAAGAAAACGACTTTAGCGATCAACACCTTACTTTTTATAATCATACCTGCGTCCTATTAATATTGCGGGTTCTTCTGAATGAACGCGAAGTGCTTGCGGTAGGTGCCACGAATTTACGCAGATAAATGTACGTGAGTATGATTGAGAATACCTTCAAGAGCATTCAGATCATAGCTCGCATTAACGCAAATCGCCTCGTGTACTAGCTCGCGATTGAAACAAATTTATCGATAAGCAGTTAATCTCAAAATTTTTCACTTTCTGGATTAAGCGTGGGAGTTGCATTTTAGCAAAAGAGTTTTCTTAGTACGCAAATAGCATTCTGTACAGGTGTTTCGTCCAGGGCGCGCATAGTTTTAAATAGATGACAATCAAGTTGGGAGAAAGCCCCATGCGGTTTGTCCTCTCACATCCCGAGCATACGGTTGCATACCAAGACAGTTTGAATAAGCACTGAAACTGTTGGTAACGATGAACACCCTTACCGGGCGTGCCAAGGATTTTTACCTTCGAGTCTTCAACTCACCACCGTAGGGAATTGAACAGTGTTTTTGCAATACGCGCGATGTCCATCACAGTAACAAAAAAGCGCACTGAAAAGTGCGCTTCTTGGGTTAGGTTGGCATAGATTACATGACGTTAATGGGTGAAATCAGTTTTGGATTGGTCACCAAATTACGCACACCATGCGCGTGATCTTCCGCAAACACATTATCTTCACACCACTCACCCACACTATTGATATCAACAACAGCGACTTTAGGGCGCATACTCCAGGTTACATGTAACGGAGAAGCTGTTTCATTGTACGAAGGGCCGGTAGTAGACCCTAGATACGTGATAGGTGCGCCCGTGTTATTGGGGATGTTAACCGCTTGATAATAACCATTTTCCTGGTCGATTTCGGTCATCTCAGCAAAATCAGCAGCGTCACTGTCATTGGCTAGCACGATAACCTGGCCTTCAACGCGCAACCCAGGGTTCATGACGCTATCCGACAAACACGCACCTAGCGTTTTACCTGGCTCAACCTGGGCTGATGAATAAACAAAGTGAACTTCTAACGTATCACCGGATTGCAGTGGATGCCCTTTCGCGCCACACACTTTACCGCTAACCGGCTTCAGCTGTTCTGCAGTCAGTGAACCGTTGTACTTAAAGCCGGTATTAAAACCCTTTCCATCACCATTGCCCGCGTAGGTGGTGTACTCACCACCCTTATGCTCCGCATTCTTATGAAAGTGGATGTTACACAAATTCATGCGCTCGGTGGTTGGCGCCATGCCAAAAGAACGCATATTTTCACCCTCTAGCGTGTCCAAATCACGCGGTGACTGAGGACCAAACCCCTTACCGGCAGTATTTTTTTCCAATGCGGAGCGCTGTTTAGCCACGACATCATCGGAAACCATCTTAGCAAACGCCGACGCTGACGCACTTAACATAACAGAAGCAACCGCAGTCGCGATAAGCGTGTTTTTATAAAATTTTTTTGTTTTCATTGTTTTGCTCCAATCTCTTTAATGTGGGTCGATTAAACTTACGCTTATTCAAGCAAATAAGTTCTGTTTATGCCGAAAAATTAGAACCGATAGCCAATAGCGAAGGTGTAGACAAGCGGATCAATCGCAATCGAACCGACGCTGCCCGAAACACCATTTAAATCAAAATGCGCTTCTGTATCGATATCGATATAGCGAATCGATGCATTCACAAACCAATTTTCATCCACCATCACATCAGCGCCAATCTGCGCAGCGAGCCCGAAAGAGTTATCCAGCGACAAATCATTTAAACCAATTGCCTGATTCGCAGCGGTGAAAGATTCATCATAAATAAATGTATAGTTAATCCCCAAGCCAACATAAGGCTTGAAAGTATTGCTATTGCCTAAAAAGTAATAATTAGCAGACACCGTCGGAGGGAGATGAGTGACCTCACCCAGTTGGTCTCCGGTGCCAAGTGGATCTGAGACACCAAAATCGACATCATGCTTGAACGGCGTGGCGGCCAGTACTTCGATGTTAATGTTGTCCGTGATAAAATACGCAACGTTAAGCCCTAATTGAGTATTGTTTTCGATCTGTAAATCAACGCCCAGATCGGCTCCACCAACGAACACATTTGAGGTAGATTCGTCAGGCGCGACAGTCGCCAGCCCACCACGAACAATAATGTCTCCCTTTTCAAAGGCTATTGCAGTGGTACTACCCAAAGATGCTAACGCGACGACACTCGCGACGATGGTCTTTTTCATCAGTTATCCTCATTAGATTAAATCAACTGATGGCAAGTGTAGTATTAGCGCCTGTAAAAGACTTTACAGCAACATTAAAATTAGATTAACGCCAACCTAGAATGCACCTTCTTGTTACGCGTAACTTGGTGAGCCATACTGGCAGCACTCTCAAAAATTTATTAAATCAATAACCTAGAACTCTGTCATTAGCTCGCAGTCGTTTACCGTTAACGTTCACTAATTATTTCTATTCATTGATGGCCTGCAGGGCTACCAATAAGATGGGGCGATGTGAGCAACCATCACTACAAAACGAGGTCATCATCCTTCTCCTCTTCTCTGGTTTCGTCGTGCATCGCCAGCATAATACCGAACGTCAAAATACCAATGCGCCCCATGAACATCAGAACGACGACAATAAATTTCCCCATCTCAGTCAACTGCCCTGTCAGTCCCATACTAAGACCAACGGTTCCCAACGCGGAAAAAACCTCAAAAAGTACAACATCGATACCGGCATCTTCTAACGTCAACAACATAACCGTTGCAACAAATAGAACGGCAAAATAGTACGCAAAGCTAGCCGTTGCCCATTGCACCTTGTCAGGTGACAACGTGCGCTTGTTCAAACGAATCTTGTCGCGCGTTTTCAGCGTACTTTTGATGAGTCCAGCCAAGGCGGCAAAGTTAGTTGACTTTAGCCCGCCTCCTGTGCCCGACGGAGCCGCGCCAAACATCATTAAAAAGTACAGCACAACGATCAGCGCAGGTGCCAGACTGCCTATTGGCAACGTGTTAAATCCAACCGTGGTGGTGGCCGTCATCACCTGAAAAAAAGCGGCGATCAGTTTTTCGTGCGCTGGCAGCTCGGCAATACTGGGCTCAAGCCACATGAACAATAGCGTGCCGATCCCTAAAAAGGACAAGGTGACTTTCAATATGACTTTAGACGTGAAATGTAAGTAGCGATTTGAGCCGCGTATCACAGTCCACACATCGACCATCACGATAAACCCAATGGCGCCTAGCAGCGACAGCGTTGAGATAACAACATTAACGCCGACATGGCTGGCGAAGCCTTCAAAGCTGTTACTGAACAAGCTAAAGCCCGCGGTACAGAAAGCTGAAACGCTGTGGAAAATTGCACTCCACAGCGCATTGTCGACACCCTCGTTAAAAAACAACAGGTACAGCAACAACGCGCCAACCGCTTCAACACTCAGCGTAAATATAACCACCTTACGAATAAATGGCGCGATATCGAAATCGTGAGGTAATGCAAAAGCTCGCTTGTTGATTTCTAAGCATTCATTCGAGGCTTTATGTCGCATTGCCAACAGCACAAATGAACCAAATGTCATGTAGCCAATTCCACCCAGTTGGATCAACAGTAACAATACAACTTCACCCAAAAAAGTATAACTGGAACCTGGATCAACCGTGACTAAACCCGTTGTCGACACGGCAGACGCCGCCATAAACAGATTATCTAATGTCGAGACATTCACAGACTGAGCCCAGGGCAGCGATAACGCCAGCCAGCCTAAAAATAAATAGAACAGATAACCTTGTACTAACATTGCCGAAGGTGAGATGCCGGCAAGATATTGTCTGATTGCTTTCAATGTAACCTACTTAAAGGGCTGATGTGCCCTGTTTAAAATACAACGTGGAACGGTACTAAGCAGAGTTTGCGCCAACACGGTAGAGAACCGTTAATACCCACAACCAACTTCGTATCAGCGCAGACGTTTGCGAATAGCCTAACGTCGCTAGCGTGCAGAATTTACCGACACTGCTGTAAAAAGTCACTTAAAGATGGTTCAGCGGCAATTCAGTACTGTTTTTTATGTTTTCCATTGCAAAACTTGACGTCACATCTTGTAGTTGGGTTCCAGCGATAAACCGTTTGTAAAAATGATCAAACCCGGCCATGTCAGCGACTAACACTTTTAATAGGTAATCGTATTCTCCGCTCAAGCGATAAAACTCAACAACTTCATCGAATGCACTGGTGTGGTTTGCAAATTGTTTAAGCCATTCACTGTCATGGCGTAGTGCCTTGATATGAACGAATACGGTTAACTGAAGGTTCAGTTTCTCTGGCGCAAGTAATGTCACACTCTTTCGAATAACGCCGGCAGATTGTAAGCGCTGAATACGTCGCCAACAGGGGGTGGTGGTAAGACCTACGCGCTCTGCCATCTGCGCCACACCAAGACTTGCATCTTGCTGCACTAAGTGAAGCAAAGCTTTATCAATAGAATCCAACTGAATAGTAATATTTTTCATTAATCTATACATGAGTAGAAATTATTCGCTTAATAATAAATTATTCCATGAGCATTGAGCAAATATTTACGCCTATTCCATGGGAATATTTATGCGATAGACGGTGATACAGCATACGACAAAGAGGCATCAGATCATGCTAACACAAAGGCGCGAACACGACGAAATAGAGGGTGAAAATCTAAATGAAACAACCACTTCCAAGGCATTAGGAGGTGCTAATATATATTCTTGCGTATCGGATCTGGTAGGTAATACACCATTACTGTCGCTCAATAGGCTGGCGAAAAAGCATGCCTGTGTTGGGCAGTTAGTCGCGAAATTGGAGTTTATGAACCCAATGAGTTCGACGAAAGATCGCCCTGCTCTGGCAATGCTCAAACAACTTATGTCGTCCTCGCACTTTTGTGCTCAAACCCACATTATCGAAGCCACGTCAGGTAATAATGGTGTCTCCTGCGCGTGGCTTTGTGCATTGCACGGTATTAAGCTTACTATCGTGATCCCGGAACACATGTCGATCGAGCGTCGCAAAATGATTCAGCACTTTGGTGCGAATGTCGTTCTAACTCCTAAGCACTTGGGAACCAAGGGCGCTATCGACCACGCTAAAGAATTGGTCAAAGCCACACCGTACGCGGTCTCACTAGATCAATTCGGTAATTTGGCAAATCCAGAGATCCACGCACGCACAACGGCGCAAGAAATCATCCGCGACTGCGGTGAAAATATTGATGTATTCATTGCGGGTGTAGGTACTGGTGGTTCATTAACCGGGATTGCAAGTGTATTGAAACAAGTGTCGCCACACACGCAGATCGTTGCTGTCGAACCTGCTCGCTGCCCAGTGTTGAGCTCTGGTCGTTCGGGCGTCCACGGTATTCAGGGGCTCAGTTCCGGGCATGTCCCTGACATTTTAAAGCGCGAGCTGATTGATCGCATCGAAACCGTCGAAGATGAGGATGCTATCACTTACGCGCGCGCGCTAGCGCGAACAGCAGAAGGCTTAGCCGTGGGGATTTCTTCTGGAGCTACAGCCTGCGCTGCTGTGCGCATTGCACAGCAGGCAGAATATGCGGACAAGCGGATTGTGATGATACTCGCCGATACGGCCGAGCGTTATTACAGCACGGCACTGTTCGAACAAGAAACACACGCATAGTTACTCTGTCGCCTCTCCTTCCATCGGAACGCGCACGTGACCTTCCATTAACACGCGCGCACTGCGACTCATAATGGCTTTGGTTACACGCCACTGCCCTTCAACCTGCTGAGCTTCGGCCCCCACTTTCAAGGTTCCCGACGGGTGGCCAAAGGTCACAGACTGACGTTCGCCACCCCCTGAGGCCAGATTCACCAATGTGCCCGGTATGGCAGCCGCTGTTCCTATAGCCACTGCGGCGGTGCCCATCATGGCATGATGTAACTTGCCCATCGACAACGCTCTCACAAGCACATCGATATCCTGCTCAAGAACGTCAGCGCCGCTGGACGACCGATACGTCTTTGCAGGGGAAACAAATGCAATCTTGGGTGTGTGCTGTCGCTGTTGCGCTTGTTCAACGCTATCAATCAATCCCATCGCCACTGCGCCTTCTGCGCGTAAACGCTCGAACTTTGCCAAAGCCTGCGGGTTATCATTCACCGCACTTTGCAATTCAGTGCCCTGATAACCGATGTCACTTGCATTAACAAAGATGGTCGGAATACCCGCGTTAATAAACGTTGCATCAATCTCGCCAAAATCTGTCGTGATTAAGCGATCAACACGGTTACCGGTCGGGAAAAGCGCGCCTCCCCCATCTGCCGGGTCGATAAACTCAACCACGACTTCGGCCGCCGGGAAGGTCACACCATCCAACACAAAATCGCCGGTTTCCTGCACAGCACCTTGAGTCACCTGAATATGAGCGACAATCGATTTCTGTATGTTTTCCTGCCAAATTCGCACAGTAACAATGCCACTTTCTTGATTGCTGAGTAACGGATCGGACACTAACCCATTCTCAATCGCAAAAGCACCCACTGCGGCCGTGAGGTTGCCGCAGTTGCCACTCCAATCAACAAAAGGGCTAACGATCGATACTTGGCCAAAAAGGTAGTTAACATCATGATCAGCCATATCACTTTTGGACAGAATAACGGCTTTACTGGTGCTTGATGTTGCCCCCCCCATTCCGTCCGTGTGCTTACCATAGGGATCAGGGCTACCGATAACGCGCAGCAGAAACTGGTCACGGGCTGGGCCAGGTTGTTGCGCTTCCAGCGGCAAATCATTCAGGTTAAAAAAAACACCTTTGGACGTGCCGCCCCGCATATAGGTAGCGGGTACTTTCCGTTGTGGCGGGTATTGAGAACGCATATTAGCTTTGCTCCGCAGCTAAAAAGTCTTTTGCAAAACGTTGTAAAACACCGCCAGCTTCATAAATAGACAATTCTTCACCGGTATCGAGGCGGCATTTGACAGCCGCTGTGACCGATTCACCTGAACGGCGATTGACAATCAGGGTCAGCGTCGCTCCCGGTGCTAACTGCCCCTGAACATCATATGCTTCAGTGCCATCCAGTTTCAATGTATGCCGATCCGTGCCTGGCATAAATTCTAACGGTAACACACCCATACCAATCAAATTGGTACGGTGGATACGCTCAAAGCCTTGTGCGACGATCACTTCAACGCCGGCTAGGCGTACGCCTTTTGCCGCCCAGTCTCGTGAGGACCCCTGCCCGTAATCATCGCCAGCAATGATGATTAACGGCTGCTTGCGCTGCATGTAGGTCTCAATGGCCTCCCACATGCGGATCACATTACCTTCTGGCTCCAAACGCGTGAGCGAGCCTTCTTTGACCTTTCCATCAACAATGGCCATCTCGTTTTTTAAGCGCGGATTGGCAAAGGTAGCCCGCTGCGCGGTGAGATGATCTCCTCGATGGGTGGCATAAGAGTTAAAATCTTCTTCGGGTAATCCCATTTTCGCCAGATACTCTCCGGCAGCACTGTCCAGCATAATGGCGTTCGACGGCGACAGGTGATCGGTTGTTATGTTGTCACCGAGTATGGCCAACGGCCGTAATCCTGTCAGCGATGGTTTATCTGCAAGCGCACCTTCCCAATAAGGCGGGCGTCGAATGTAAGTGCTCTGTGGGCGCCATTCATACAACGGATCGTTATCTTCACCGTAATCGACACTGAGATTAAACATTGGCTCGTAAACTTTGCGGAACTGTTCCGGCTTGACGCTCGTTTTAATCACGGCATCAATTTCTTCATCGCAGGGCCAAATGTCGGCTAATCTAACGTCATTGCCGTCATGATCCTGGCCCAGAATGTCTTTCTCTATATCAAAGCGGATCGTACCCGCTATGGCATAGGCAACCACTAGCGGTGGTGAGGCCAAAAAGGCTTGTTGCGCATAGGGGTGTATACGACCATCAAAATTTCGGTTGCCTGACAGAACCGCCGTCGTAAATAAGTCGCGGCGCTTTATTTCATCGACGATCTCGGGACGAAGCGCCCCGCTCATGCCGTTGCACGATGTACAAGCAAACCCGACCACACCAAAGCCTAACTGCTCAAGCTCTGGTAACAGCTTTGCCTCTTCCAGATAAAGCTGAACGGCTTTTGAGCCCGGTGCTAATGAGGTTTTAACCCAAGGTTTACGTGTTAATCCCTTGGCGTTTGCATTGCGCGCAATCAAGCCCGCTGCAATCATATTGCGTGGGTTACTGGTATTGGTACAACTGGTTATCGCGGCAATGATGGCCGCCCCGTCTGGCATTTCATCGCCATTTTGCGGCGCTTGCGCAGCACTGATCCCTTTCACTTTAAGATCTTTTGTAGAGACTTTTGTGTGCGGGTTTGAGGGCCCAGCGATGTTTCTCTCGACAGACGAAAGATCAAACTGCAACACGCGCTCGTATTCAGCATTGGCCAGATCATCTGCCCATAACCCCGTATGTTTCGCGTAGTTCTCAACCAAGGTTACCTGATCGTCTTCACGACCGGTCAGGCGCAGGTAATCCAGCGTGTGATCGTCAATGTAGAACATGGCTGCTGACGCACCGTATTCGGGCGTCATATTGGAAATTGTTGCGCGGTCGCCTAACGTCAGGTGCTTTGTGCCCTCGCCGAAGAACTCCAGATAAGCACTCACAACTTTCGCTTTGCGCAAAAACTCGGTAATAGCCAGTACAATATCGGTGGCCGTGATGCCTGCCGCAGGTTTTCCTAGTAGTTCAACGCCTACGATGTCGGGCAAGCGCATGTAAGAGGCCCGACCTAACATGACACTTTCAGCCTCAAGCCCGCCGACGCCCAACGCAATGACACCCAATGCATCAACCATTGGCGTGTGGCTATCGGTGCCCACAAGCGTATCGGGAAAAGCCACACCATCGCGGTTTTGGATCACAGGCGACATGCGCTCCAGATTAATCTGGTGCAGGATACCGTTCCCCTGCGGGATCACATCAATATTCTTAAACGCGGTTTTCGTCCAATTGATAAAATGGAAGCGGTCTTCGTTGCGTCTGTCCTCAATCGCTCTGTTTTTCTCAAACGCATCTTTTTCATAGCCGGCGTGCTCAACCGCGAGGGAATGGTCCACCACAAGCTGTGTTGGCACCACCGGGTTTACTTTAGCTGGATCGCCCCCTTGCGCGGCAATCGCATCGCGCAACCCGGCCAGATCGACCAACGCCGTTTGACCCAGTATATCGTGACACACTACGCGCGCCGGATACCAGGGAAAGTCTAAATCGCGTTTACGCTCTATGATTTGCGTCAGGCAATCGGTTAATGTATCTGATGGACAGCGTCGCACCAAATTTTCCGCCAGTACCTTTGACGTATAAGGCAGACGTTCATAGGCGCCAGGCTTAATGGTATTCACAGCCTCGCGCGTGTCAAAGTAATCGACCTTACTGTTTGGCAGTGGCTTGCGATATTCAGTATTCATCATTGTAACCTCACTAATTTGCAGGTTAGCTGCGCTCGCTGATGGGCACAACGGCACGTAGGTCTTCGCCAGTGTATTCAGCCGACGGACGGATAATTCGGTTGTCTGCACGCTGCTCCATAACGTGTGCGGCCCACCCCGTGAGCCGCGACATCACAAAGATCGGCGTGAATAACTTGGTGGGTATATTCATAAAGTTGTAGGCTGAAGCATGGAAAAAGTCAGCGTTGCAAAACAACTTCTTCTCTCGCCACATGACCTCTTCACAACGCACAGAAACGGGATACAACACCTCGTCGCCCACATCGTCAGCTAACTTTTCTGCCCATTGTTTAATAATCGCGTTGCGTGGGTCGCTGTCCGCATAAATAGCGTGCCCGAAGCCCATTATTTTCTCTTTTCGGGCTAGTTTGCCCATCATCTCTTCTTCCGCATGATCAGGCGATGTGAAACTTTCAATCAACTCCATCGCCGCTTCATTTGCGCCGCCGTGCAACGGCCCACGCAACGAACCGATCGCGCCGGTAATGCACGAGTGCATATCGGACAGCGTTGATGCGCAAACGCGCGCTGTAAAGGTCGACGCATTGAACTCATGTTCTGCGTACAGGATAAGTGACACATGCATGACTTTTTCATGCAGAGCACTCGGTTTTTTACCATGCAATAAATGCAGGAAATGCGCGCCGATTGAATCATCATCCGTTTCAACATCGATGCGAACACCGTCGTGCGAGAAACGATACCAGTAACAAATAATACTGGGGAAACAAGCCAACATGCGGTCAGTTACGGCATCCTGCACTGCAAAATCCGTTTCCATTTCCAAATTGCCCAGCATCGAGCAACCTGTGCGCAAAACATCCATCGGGTGGGCTGCAGCAGGAATTCGCTCAAGTACGTCTTTCAATGCCTGCGGCAGACCGCGCTGCGCTTTTAATGCAGCCTTGTAGGTTGATAGTTCATCTTGTGTCGGTAAGTGACCCTTTAAAATCAAATGCGCCACTTCTTCAAACTGGCAATGCTCTGCTAAATCTTTGACATCATAACCACGATAAGTCAGGCCCGAGCCAGATTTACCTACCGTTGAGAGTGCTGTTTTACCTGCTACTTGGCCGCGTAAACCGGCACCACTTAATACTTTAGCCATCTATCTTTCTCCGCAATCGTTAATTTAAATTTTTGCCGTCTGAAAACAGCGCGTCCAGTTTTTGTTCGTAATCGTGGTAACCGAGGTAATCATAAAGCTTCATTCGGGTTTGCATGGAATCGACGACGGCTTTTTGATCACCATCTTTAAGAATAGCGGTGTATACCGTTTCTGCCGCTTGATTCATCGCTCTAAACGCACTCAACGGGTAAAGCACCATGGCCGCTCCCCACTCACCAAGCTGCGAGGCGTTCCATAACTCAGTCTTACCAAATTCAGTAATATTCGCCAGAATGGGCACATCGAGTGCCTCTGCAAAGGCTCTATAATGCGATTCGGTTTGTACGGCTTCTGCAAAAATGCCATCAGCGCCCGCAGCGACGTAGGCTTTTGCGCGCTCGATCGCGGCGTCTAACCCTTCCTGAGCAAACGCGTCGGTTCTTGCCATAATAAAGAAATCAGGATCGGTACGGGCATCAACCGCAGCGGTGATCCTGTCGACCATCTCCGCAGTCGATACAATCGCTTTATTGGGTCGATGTCCACAGCGTTTCTGAGCGACCTGATCTTCCATGTGTACCGCAGCAGCGCCGGCCTTCTCCATATCACGGATGGTCTTAGCGATATTGAATGCGCCGCCCCAACCGGTATCAATGTCGACCAACAGTGGCAGATCACACGCTGAAGTGATCCGATTCACGTCTACCAGCACATCGTTTAACGACGTCATACCTAAATCGGGTAAACCGTAGGACGCGTTAGCTACACCACCGCCCGACAAATAAATCGCTTGATGGCCTATTTGCTCCGCCATCATGGCTGCGTACGCGTTGATTGTTCCGACGATTTGCAGTGGCTTGTTGTCGACCAATGCGTTGCGAAAACGTCTGCCTGCACTGAGTCTCGTTGTCATGAAAACCTCACTTTTAAGCTAATTTAAGTTGAATATGATGTTTTGAATAGGTGATGTGACGGCGCATCAACAGCTCAGCCAACTCTTCATCTCGGTCGGCAATGGCTCGAACAATGTTACGGTGCTCATCAAATGCGGTGGTCACTCGCGGGCCCGCCATACCCAACTGAACACGATACATACGCACCAGATGGTAAATGCCGTCAATGAGTAAATTGATTAACTGTTTATTCTGGCTTCCGACGACGATCCGGTAGTGAAAATCAACATCGCCGGCTTCCTGATAATAGGAATGCTCACCTTTTACCTTACTGAGATGTGAATCCAGTAACGCTTCTAATGCCTGAATTTCAGCCACTGGCATGTGACGTGCGGCAAGTCGAGCTGCCATGCCTTCTAACGATTCCCGCACCTGATACAGTTCATCTAAGCCAGCAGAAGTCAGTGATACAACCCGCGCCCCTACGTTGGCCTTTCTTTCAATCAGATGAGACGTTGATAAACGATTGATGGCTTCGCGCACGACCGCCCTGCTGACCTGATACTGCGAAGCCAATTCTGCTTCGCTGAGTTTGGATCCAGCCGCAACAACGCCTTCAACAATGTCTTTGCGCAATTGATAAAAGAGCTTGTCGGCCGCGGTAACGGCGTGTTCGATTAGCATAGGTTGATGCACGAAGGTCGATCAAATTGTCGACAATGGTAGCTAAATTTAATGGTAATGCAAGCTTCGAGCGCTTTATTGTCGACAATTTATCCATGACACGCGACCTAGTGGCTGTGATTTAAGACCGACCAGGGCGTGTCTCCCTTGGGATCAGCCGCAGGCTTTTTTGACAAACCGAGCCGTCACCATCATTTCACCCACGCCATCCACCTTACAATCAAGCTCGTGGTCTTTTTTATCAAGAATGCGACGGATCCATGCTTTTGTGCCCACTTTGATCACCATCGAACTGCCTTTCACTTTGAGATCTTTGACCACGGTCACCTTATCACCCTCGGCTAATGCTGTGCCATTTGCGTCCGACACGATAATCGATTCTTGCGCTAGCAGTTCTTCCGGATTCCATTCGTAGCCACACTCAGGGCAAAGCAACTGATTTTGATCATGATAAACGTATAAAGAGTCGCACTGCGGGCATGGTGGGTGTGTCGACATCATCAATTCCTCAACGTCGTTTCAATAAAAGCTGTAGTGTATCAGCAATGCACGGTGTATGTGCTAAGAGGAAGATTTACCGGATTATAGGCAATTTTTACTGGCAGTCAGTCAACCTGTATAAGCGCAGCGCCTGATGGGGAGACTCAACCGTGTCGGCCTCATATTTGCTTATAAAACCGTTGCTGATTTGAGTCGGTGATAGCACAATCCGATCGCATTGCCTGTGATAACAGCATAAAGTCTGCCGTTTGTGGTAGCAAAACGACAATAAGGAACATCATGAACGACATGCTTTTCTACTTGGGCGATATCGCTTATGGGTTATCTTATGCGCTGACGCTCACGGTTTGCGCAATTACCTTACTGCCTCTGGTACCTAATAATCACTGGGTATTTCGCGTGTGGGAATTTCCCCGCGTCCAAATTATTGTGTTAGCGATATTCGGCTTTGTCTTGCTAGTGGTGTTTGCGTCCGAATTTACGCAAAGTGAGTGGATAGCACAGCTTATTGCAGTGTTCGCAGTGGCATGTTTTCAAAGCTACTGGATATTGCCATACACTCAATTGTACAAGAGCGAAGTAGCTCGCCATCATGCCGTAGCGGGTGATGAAACGCTGACCATTCTTACCGCTAATGTGCTGATGACGAATCGCAATGCGCAAGGACTTATTCGCCATGTAAAGGTGAATCGCCCCGATATTCTTGTCACCCTTGAGAGTAATCAATGGTGGCAGGATCAACTCGATCCAGTGCTCACAGACTACCCTCACCGTGTTTCTATTCCTCTGGATAATCTTTATGGAATGCACGTTTATAGTCGACTGGCTCTGCATGATGTTGTGGTGAGCGAACGGGTAAAGGAAGGGATCCCCTCGGTGAAATGCGGTGTCAGCTTACCAAGCGGTGCTCACGTTAAATGCTTCTTCGTGCATCCGGAGCCCCCGAGTCCGACCGAAGCCCCGACCGCCGCACCGCGCGATTGCGAGCTTATGCGCGTAGCCGATGAGGCTATCGACATAACCCAGCCCGTCATCGTAACGGGCGACCTAAATGACGTCGCTTGGTCTCCCACCACGAGGGAGTTTCAGCGCCGAAGTGGCCTGTTCGATCCACGTGTCGGGCGAGGCTTTTTTAACACCTTCCATGCACAACATGGTTGGGCGCGTTGGCCCTTAGACCATATCTTTGTAAGCCGGGAATTTGCGTTGGTGTCGTTGCAGCGATTGGATGAGTTCGGCTCTGACCATTTTCCGCTGTTAACAACGCTAAAACTTAATCCGTAACGCTCTTCGACTTCTGGCTTGCGCAGCGCTTAGAACAATACTTAACGTTCTCCCAGTCGCGCTGCCATTTTTTTCGCCACGTGAAAGGTCGCTGGCAAACAGGACATATTTTTTCCGGCAGGTCAGACTTTTTCATTAGCATCAAGTTTGCTTAAAAACGCGTCGGCATCCTCCAGCATATGCTGTACCTGTTTAGGATCCATTTTAGATAACGTTCGATAGATCATCGCCATACGTGGGTTGTCCTGCAGTTTCTCTTTGTGACGGTCTATAAAATGCCAGTACAAATAGTTAAATGGGCACGCTTGAGTACCGGTTTTCTCCTTGACGCTGTAATGGCAATTTTTGCAATAGTCAGACATCTTATTAATATAACTGCCACTCGCTGCATACGGTTTACTCGCCAGCATGCCATCATCGGCATACAATATCATGCTGCTAACGTTTGGCATTTCGACCCATTCATAGGCATCGGCATACACAATCAGGTACCACTCATTCACCCATTTAGGATCGACGCCGCTGAGCAACAAAAAGTTTCCCAGAACCATCAGGCGTTGAATGTGGTGAGCATAGGCATTGTCTTTTGTTTCCTGCACACATTGTTGTAAGCAAAACATATCGGTGTCAGCGGTCCAGAAGAGTTCTGGCAGTTTTCGTGTTGCCTGAAGCGCATTTTGCGACGCCAAATCCGGCATGAAATACCAGTAAAATCCTCGAATGTATTCCCGCCATCCAATCACTTGGCGCACGAAACCTTCAACGCTATTGAGTGGCGCTTGCCCACTGTCGTAGGCAATAATGGCCTGCTCAACGACCTCTTCGACACGGAGTAAACCGCAGTTTAGATAGAAACTGATGTGGGAATGAAACATCCATGGTTCACCGGTAACCATCGCATCTTGATACTGGCCAAAGTCAGGTAATCTCTGCTCTATGAACTCATTCAGCACGACCAATGCATCGTTACGCGTAACGGCAAAGTGAAAGTTTTCGAGGGACCCAAAATGATCATCGAAATGCTTAGCCACCAAATCGATGACAGCTTGCGTTTCATCGTCTGGCTTGAATGTTGTCGGGTCAGGTACTGAATGATTCTTAGGCATCGGTTCGCGATTCTGTGAATCATAATTCCATTTTCCCCCGGCAGGTTCTCCCGCCTCCATCAAATAGCCCGTTTTCTTTCTCACTTCACGGTAAAAGAACTCCATGCGGTATTGCTTTTTGCCTTCTGCCCAATCGGCGAAAAAGTCCTGAGAAACCAAGAAACGATTATCAGCTCTAATTTCCACGGGTTTATCAAGTGTATCCTGCCATGCTTGCATGTCCTGAAGCAGACGATGTTCGCCAGGGTGAGTGACAACCACATCATCCACAGCGTGCTTTTCACAAAACCATTGCACCTGTTTAAACAATGCGCCTTTATTGTGTTTATGGTCATAATCAATGTAAGTTACGTTGTACCCATCATCACGCAGCGATCGCGCAAAATGACGCATGGCCGAAAACAAAAACGCAATTTTCTTTTTATGATGTTTGACGTAGCTGGCTTCTGCGTTGACTTCAGCCATGAGCACAAAGTCAGTCTCTTTATTGATCCCCTGCAGTGCTGAAATATCGTCGCGCAATTGGTCGCCTAACACTAACCGTAACGTTGCCATGTAGACTACCCTTTAATTTCTTGATAGGCGTCTAACGCGCGTTGGCGAGAAGCCTTTAAGTCGACCAAGGGTTCCGGGTATTCCTTACCCAGTGTCACGCCGGCTTTCTCAAGCACATCCTCTGGCGCGTCCCAGGGTTTATGCAGGTATTTATTGGGCACGTCTGACAGTTCTGGGCAGTATTCGCGTACGTACTCGCCCGCTTTGTCAAATTTTTCGCCTTGAAGCACTGGATTAAAAATACGGAAGTACGGCGCGGCATCAGCACCACTACCGCCCACCCACTGCCAGCCTGCTGTGTTACTGGCGAGGTCGGCATCCACCAGACAATCCCAAAACCAACGCTCGCCCTCGCGCCAATCAAGCAATAGATTTTTCACCAGAAAGGAGCCGACTACCATGCGCACACGATTATGCATGTAGCCGGTTTGCCACAATTCACGCATCCCTGCATCCACGATCGGGATGCCTGTTTTGCCCCGTTGCCAGGCTACTAGGTCCTTTTTGCTGGAGCGCCACGGAAAATCATCAAACTTTTCGTTAAAGTTTTTATTGATAAAATCAGGCCAGTGATACAGTAAATAGTAACTAAATTCGCGCCAGCCCAGCTCGCTCAGGTAGGTGTCGATGTTGTCGTTATCGCTCCCGTCAAAAGCATCAAGGATGGCGTACCAGACCTGATTGGGCGACACTTCGCCAAAATGCAGATGAGGTGAAAGTCGTGAGGTGCCTGATGCGGACGGGATATTCCGTTGGTCTTTATATTCAAGTGCGGCATCGCTAATAAACGTACTTAACTTATCAGATGCACCATCTTCCCCCGGTTTCCAATGGGCTGAGAAGCCTGCATCCCAATCTAAACTGGGTAGTAGATCAAGATCATCGACTGACCCACGTTGAAAGGCGTGATCCGCATAGGTTATTCGTTCCGGAGCACCGACAGGGTGCCGAGGCGCATCCGCTTTCAAACAGCCTTTGCGATAATACGGCGTAAACACCTTGTAGGGCCCACCATCCGCTTTGCTGATCTGCATAGGCTCCCACAGCAGGCTGCCATTAAAACTCTTAACGGTAACATCAGTCTCGTCTTTGATGGCGGTTTTAATCGATTTGTCGCGTTCTCTTTGATGAGGCTGATAACACCGATTCCATACAACGTTGTCGATATCCTCTGAATCGAGCATATGGCGGATGATGTCAGCCGGGTCTCCCTGCTTAATGATTAAATGGCCGTTAAGACGCTGTTGCAACGAGGTCAAACTGTGATGCAGCCACCACTTAGACGCACCGCCCAATTGCTCATGTTCATCAGTCTCAGTATCGTCAATGTACAGTGGAATTACTTTGCCCTGCTCTACAGCCCAATGTAATGCGGGATTGTCTTTAACACGAAGGTCTTGCCGAAACCAAACCAGCGTCGTTGCTACCGTCATAATCTTTCTTATTCTGATGAAGTGTATTTATCACTACTGATTAATCCGTTTTTTCGATCCATTCAGCGCCAAATTGACTAAAACTCATAGTAATCACTGACGGGTCCTTTCAAATGCGTTCTAACGGAATATTCTTTTTTCAACATGATCTTCGTCTCTCAGACAACCCAGCGTTGCTCGCTGTTGTGCAGCGCTGTGATCAGCTTTTATGTGTTTATCTGGTACACCAACTGACTCTCAGGGATACCCAGTGGCAACCGCAGCACAGGCAAAACGGCGCGCTGAGTGCGCAACGTCAACTGTTTCTTTATCAGTCATTACAAGATTTGGACCGACAACTGACATCACATGGGCAGGCGTTGCACCTATGCGTAACGGCTGATCCCGTCGATACAATGGATGAGTTGATGGGTTATGTTCAACCTACTGTCGTGGGCATGTCGCGGCACGCTGGCGTGAATGAAACCACACAACTTACCGCGCTAAAACGGCTTGCACGCAATCATGCGAGTGAATGTATTGAGGGGCCACCAAGTACACTTTTTAACGACGATGACTTACCGTTCGCACTTGACGACATGCCCAATGTGTTTTCCCCATTCAGACGTAAAATCGAAAAGTCACTCACACCGAATCAGGTTGTCGACGCGCCAGCATCATTAAAGCCAAAAGTGCCCGACTTTGATTATTGTTCCTACGAATCCATTGGTCTGAGTACGGCGCATGGAAAACAACATTTTCCACGTTTAATCGGGGGGGAAACGGCGGCTTTGGCGCAACTTGATTACTACACATTTAAGTGTGACGCGCTGGCCAGCTACAAAGAAACACGTAACGGTCTGGATGGGTGGGACTTTTCCTCAAAACTTTCAGCATGGCTGGCGCATGGTTGTATCAGCCCAAGGCAGGTATATCAGACGATCGGCGCCTACGAAAAAGAGCGTGTGAAAAACGATTCTACTTACTGGCTCTATTTTGAATTACTGTGGCGCGAATTCTTTCATTGGCAACTAACCAAACACGGCGCTGCTTTTTTTCAGTTCGGTGGGATCCAACAATCTCCCCCCACAACACGCCATGATCATGAGCGATTCACACGGTGGTGTGATGGCGACACAGGCTATCCCATTGTTGATGCGTGCATGCGCCAGTTGAACACCACCGGGTTCATGTCAAACCGTGGACGGCAACTGGTCGCCAGTTGCTTTGTTCATGAGCTCAATCTCGACTGGCGCTATGGTGCTGCTTATTTTGAAAAGCAATTGGTCGATTACGACGTTGCCAGTAACTGGGGAAACTGGCAGTACCTTGCGGGCGTAGGCAGTGATCCGCGTGGACACCGGCAATTTAACCTAGAAAAACAAACGCAGACTTACGATCCGGATCGCCAGTTTATCCAACGATGGTTAGATGATGCGTCATGAAACCACTGGTGGTATGGCTGAAGCGCGACCTACGCTTACGCGATCATCTGCCATTTAAACAAGCGTGCGCATCAGGTAAACCCCTCTTCTGTGTATATATCATTGAGCCGATTAATATTGACGATCCGCACATGTTGCCGCGTCATTGGCGTTTTATCACTCAATCGCTTAAAGATATGCAGCAACAACTTGCCCCTTTCAGCGGCCAAATAGGCCTATACGCAGGTGTCGCCACAGAGGTTTTCTCACAGATACACCGACAGGTCCAATTCGACACCCTACTGAGTTATGCTGAAACAGGCGTGCAAGATACTTTCGACAGGGATAAAGGTGTTGCCCGATGGTGCAACCAACATAACGTCATCTGGCATGAATCACCGAATGCTGCGGTACAGCGTGGATTAAATCACCGCGAGCGTTGGGACTCCCATTGGCAACGCGTTATGCAGATGCCAACCGATGACCCCGATTTTTCCAGCGCTTACTGGTATCAAGTCGCAGAACATGACCAAAATGTGCAACAACTGTTAACGCGGCTCGGTAACACCACCCACAATCCTCACCAGTTATCGAACGATAACCAAGCACGTTTTCAGCCTGGCGGCGAACGCCGTGCCTTTCACACGTTGCACGACTTCTTTGCCGAACGCGGAAAAACATACGCATCAGACATCAGCCACCCTAGCAAGGCTCGGCAATCATGCTCTCGCTTATCTCCTTATCTGGCGTGGGGAAACATCACAACGCGACAAATTCTGCAGTATATGCAGCGGTTACCCCATCGCGCTGGGTGGGCCAGAGCCATTGCCGGTGTCACTTCCCGATTACAGTGGCGCTGCCACTTTATACAAAAATTTGAAAGCGAACACGCCATGCAGCATCGCGCAGTCAATACAGCCTATGCACAATTTCCCTATCGTAAAGACGAACAGGTAGCCCCTATTGTTGATACATGGAAGCGGGGTGAAACGGGTATCCCACTGATTGATGCTTGCATGCGCGCTTTACACGCTACGGGCTATTTGAACTTTCGTATGCGAGCGATGGTGGTGAGTTTTCTCACTCACCACCTGAATGTCGATTGGCGTCAGGGTGTTGAATTTTTAGGTGCTCAATTTCTCGACTTTGAGCCCGGTATTCACTACCCGCAATTTCAAATGCAAGCCGGTGTTACTGGCACAAATACCATTCGTATTTATAACCCGTTAAAGCAATCGCTGGAGCGTGACCCAAGCGGTAATTTTATCCGCCAGTGGTGTCCTGAGCTCAGTCAGGTGCCCGACGAATCGATTCATCACCCCTGGACATTAACACGCATGGAACAGCGCTTTTATGGCGTTATTGTGGGTGAAGACTACCCGGTTCCAATAATTGATATCGTTGAAGCTGGGCGGGAAGCACGAGAACGACTGTGGGGATTCCAAAAACGTGACGATGTGACTCAGGAAGCGAAGCGGATCCTCGCGCGCCACACCGTGAACGATCGTGCTCGAAAGGGATGACTACGTCTTTTTATCTGCGTCCTCGTGTTGGCCCTCGACGGCGGCAGGTTCATGGTCTTTTAACCATTTCGTGAGTAATCCGATTTGGCCGCACTTGTAAGCAGCATAAGTTAATCGTAGTGAATTAGAAAGAACATCACTGTCGTTCCATTGCGTAATTTGGCTGATTTCTTTATAACAACGCATGGCTTGAGGTGAAATGTAGCCCCTCACCATCTTCTTGCCCATGGCTTTTTGCCGATCCCTAAAGCGTTTTTGCTTGGCCGCATTTGCCGATGCAGATTTTTTCTTTGTCTGATTTGGAGTTGTTTTCGTCACTACGGTTGTCTCAGTACTGTCACAAAATTAGCTTAACATAACTGTGTCGGCGCAACATCGATAAGCCAGCCATCCTACGATGGTTTTTTCAATTAACGTGTTTTCCTGACTGTTCAGAGTTGTTTAGCGTACAAGTGTTCGCTAAAGTAGCGCCACCTTGCAGTATCAGTTTAATTATTTATGACTTTACAAAAATCCAGTTTTTCCCGCGATGATCTTTTGGCTTGTAGCCGAGGTGAACTTTTCGGGCCAGGTAACAGCCAGCTCCCCGCGCCAAATATGCTGATGATGGACAGGATCGCACAAATCAGTGAAACCGGTGGCGAATACGGTAAGGGGTTTATTCGCGCCGAACTGGATATTAAGCCTGACCTGTGGTTTTTCGACTGCCATTTTCCCGGCGATCCTGTGATGCCGGGTTGCCTGGGCTTAGATGCGATGTGGCAACTGGTAGGCTTTTTCCTTGGTTGGTGTGAAGGTCCCGGAAAAGGCCGTGCGCTGGGTGTTGGTGAGGTGAAATTTACCGGTCAAATCTTGCCGACCGCGAAAAAAGTCACCTATCACATTGATATGAAGCGTGTGGTGAAGCGTAAGTTGTTTATGGGCTTGGCAGACGGCGTTGTTAAAGTGGATGGTCGCGCCATTTATAGCGCTAAAGATCTCAAAGTAGGTTTGTTTCAAGACACCAGCAATTTTTAACGGTAAAAAAATAACCCCGCGTCTGCGGGGTTCCAATGACTCTGTTGCGGATCGCAATAGGCCATCCGCACACGGATCTAGTACTAGCGACTAAATCCTAAATTTCGGTCTTCTAACGCCTCTCTCCAACCACCTAACCACTCTGAGCGAGCATCGGATGTCTGAAACGGACACAGTTCTTTCGAACGCCCCGTGATGCCGGCTTTATACCCTTTAGAATGAGCTCTGGTCATTTTATCTCTTTTTTGTCTTTTCATTGAGTTACCTCGGTAGAATTATTGACACATGGGCAAGTTAATTTACCCACCTAATAGAGATAGTGGATTGAACCGATTGGTTCAACCCTGTCACCCATCTTTTTATCGATTTCGGTGTTAACGTAATGATAGTTTTATGAATTTTTTGTTACACCAAATTGTTATAAAAATCGCGACTTTGACGCCAAAAAGAATATCAGTTTACTTATGTGAAATAGGCAAAAAAAAGCCCGCAGGCAGCGGGCTCGTTAATGGACGTTAGCGACTCTATCCAGAGTGCTTAGCCATGCGGCGCCAGCCCATTACACCCAACAAGCCGAGCAATAACCAGCTGCTTGCTGCACCAGAGCGTTCAAACTCTTCGCTGTCGTTCTGACAGTCATCAATCTGACCACCGGCAATACCCTCCAGTTTCACCGCATAGGCTGCATCAACTATCACCGGTTCACCGGCACTGTCATTGACAGCCTCACCTTTGATATTACGGCCATTTGTGCGAACGCGTGCGTTAACCAACATATCATTTTGATCATTAATACTGGTGCCTTCTATCAGCGTGTACTCAGAGTCACATTCGATGAGTCGGTTAAGGTTGGTAAACTCATCAGCGTCGATATCGTACATGAACGCATTTCTTTCACGAACCTGACCGTCGGTTGCCTCAACGTCAGCCGCGCCAACGATAATATTGTTAGCATTGATGGCTCGCGGCACCATACCCGAACTGTTAAAGAAACCGATTGGGTAACGCGTTTCACCGGTAGCAATGGTATACACAAACATTTTACGGCGAGACACACCGTTAAAATCACGCGCAACCGTCCCGACAATGTACTCATCGTTGGCAAACAATGCGGTACTGAGTTGATTCTCTTCACGAGGCAGTAACTCAGTGACTTCGCCGTTTTGGAAGCTGACAGCCACGAATTCAGCTTGCGCAGACGCAAAACTTTGCCCCGGTAGGGTAATGTTAACGCCATCACCGGTCATTGACTCACCCACTGCAAGCCCAGCGTCATTAATACCAAAAGCCCGACTCACAAAACTGATTGTGTTGTCTGGCTCGGGTTCAAAGACCAACCCGTAGGTTTCTACACTGATCACGCTTCCGTCATTAGCCAACTGCCACACGTGCGCGCGTGTTTGCGCGCGCGTACGCAATACATTACCCTGACCGCTTTCATCGCCGCGCAGATTAGCGAGGCACACTTCTTCAGGGACATCGGCACGGGCATCGTCATCCGCACAAGACGCAATGGCGTCACGAACCGTATCCGTGACTGCCGTGGTACCGTAACCCGCCACCTGCATATTATTATTGATATCAAACGCTTCACTGATACCGCCAAGCGCCGTTTCTACGGGAGGTAGGTCTATAGTGCTGCCATTGACCTGCGCAAAGCCACGCGAAAGAATATCACTGATCACAAAGGTGATGTCGTCACCGTTTTCACGTGTATAGGGCAGTTTGTAATACAGACCATCTGAAACGCCAACGGCTATTTCACCGCTCAGCGCATCGCGCGCTATGCTATCAACCGAACGCGTAAAATCATTAAACGTGTCGGTCACCACGTCTAGCCCGGGAACCAGTTCAATATCAATACCATCGGTTTTAAACGTTCTAAACAGGGCTATTTCCTGCCTATCCAAATTGGCATCATCTTGCAGCAAATTAAACACGAAGGACAAATCTGCGGCATTGAAATTGCCAGCTCTGGCCGCCTCAATATCGGTGAGATTGCTGGTCAACTCCGTGCTTTCAAAATCGAGTAGCGAAAGGTCGATCAGCGGATTAAATTCGCGTTGCAGCGTACTGTAGGCAACCCCGTCGTTGGTGAGTGTCTGGCCAAAGTGGTTGCTGGCTAGATTGTCTAATGGCAGCGTCACAATCCGGTATTGAGCCGCATAGGTGGAAACCGTGGTGAGCGTGACGGCCGCAGCCATCGCAATGGAGCTTAACTTCATTAAATATCCTGTTGAATCAGTTATTCTTGTGCGTCTTCTAATGCATCCCATCGGGCGTAAGCATTTTCTAACTTAGTTTGTAATTCTGCTAAAGCTTCCAGCTTTACCGCCGTCTGATCGGCCGGTAGTTCAAAAAAGCCCGGGGCATTGATCGCCTCCTGCACTGCTGCCTGACGTAGTTCCAAATCTTCAATCAGTCCAGGAAGTGCGTCTAGCTCTCGCTGATCCTTGTATGATAGCTTTTTCGGACGTTGCGTTGAAGCATCAGTTTGCTGTTTACTCTCGCTAGGACTCTGTGGAGGCTTTGAAGTTTCATTATTTGCCGCTTTTTCAGTCGATGTGTTCAGGAATCCACTGTTTGGCTTGTTCTGATACCATTGCTGAATATCACTGTAGCCACCCACGAACTCCTGAACGACGCCATTTCCCTCAAAATACAAACTGGAGGAAACCACATTGTCGACAAACTCTCGGTCGTGGCTCACGAGCAGAACAGTACCGTCGTACTCAACCAGCAATGATTCAAGCAATTCCAAGGTCTCAACATCGAGATCATTCGTGGGCTCATCCAGTATGAGCAAATTACTCGGCTTTAACATCAGTTTTGCCAGCATGAGTCGATTCTTCTCCCCACCACTGAGCGCACGCACGGGTACATTTGCTCGCTCCGGCGAAAATAGATAATCCTGCAAATAACTCATTACGTGACGGGGTTGGCCGTTTACAGTCAGGTCACGCTTACCATCACCGACGGTGTCAATCAGCGTTTTATCTAAATCCAGTGCGCTACGGTGCTGGTCAAAATAGGCAATGTCGAGATTGACGCCACGCTTTATTTCACCGCTTTGTGGGGTTAGATCGCCAAGCAACAGTTTGATCAACGTACTTTTCCCGCACCCGTTGGGGCCAACAATGGCGACTTTGTCGCCACGCAAAATACTGACACTTAAACGACTCACAATCGGCTTTTCATCGATCGCGTAACTTATACAGTCCGTTTCGAATACGCGTTTGCCGGATCGCGCCGATTGGTTTTGTGCGATCTTCGCATTGCCTACCACGGTGCGCCTTGCGGAGCGTTCTTCGCGTAAGCGCTTAAGCGCCCTTACCCGCCCTTCATTTCGAGTGCGTCGCGCTTTAATACCTTGACGGATCCACACCTCTTCCTTGGCTAACTTTTTATCAAACTCAGCCTGATGATTAGCTTCAATTTCAAGATCTTCTGCTTTTTTAACGAGGTAGGTCGCGTAATCGCCGGGATAGCTGGTAAGTTGGCCGCGATCAAGGTCGACAATACGTGTTGCCAGGTTACGAATAAATGCGCGGTCGTGGCTAATGAAAACAATCGCCCCCTGATAGGCTTTTAAATTTCCTTCAAGCCAGCGGATCATCTCTATATCCAAGTGGTTTGTTGGTTCATCCAGCAACAACACATCAGGATTGCCTACTAAAGCACGTGCCAGTGCGGCTTTTCGTCGCCAGCCTCCTGATAATGATGCCAGCGATTGCTCAGGATCCAGGTTTAACATGGTCAACACGTTGCCGATTTGCTGCTCAAGCTTCCATGCATCATGGACTTCGAGTTGCTCTTGAAGACGCTGTAATTTATTGAGCTGTGTTTCGCTGTAGTCTGTTTCGACCACTTTGATTTGCCGAAAGTATTGTTTTAAAAGCTCGCCCGCTTTCGCTAACCCTTCGGCGACATAGTCAAACATACTGACATTGACGCTCTCTGGCGGGTCTTGCGGGAGTCTTGCAATCCGGGTTTGCCCGGGCACAACACGTACACCTTCATCGCACTGAATTTCATTGGCAAGCAAGCGCATCAGCGTGCTTTTGCCCGAACCATTGCGACCCACGATGCATACGCGTTCTTTGGCGTGTAGTACAAAATCAACGCCATCCAGCAGCGGTGGCGTGCCATACAATACACTGACATTTTTTAACTGTACTAAACTCATTGAATAAACTGCTCAATTTGATCAACATTAAACGGCCACCCTAGCTCTTGCTGGGTGTCTTGCCTTAGTAATACGGGAATACGTAAAGCGTATTGGTGGTAGTCTTGCGCGTTGTCGCGAATGTTTCTGACTTCAATGTCGAGTGGCTGAGTGACCTTGCCCAGTTCCTCAAGCGCATTGTCGCATAGATGACACTGTGGGCCACTGAACAGAATGATTTTCACTTTGCCAACACCCAACACTGGTGGATTTTAGGGTTTCGTTTAAAATCCTCTGGTAAGGTTTTAGTGCTAATATTTTCTAGGGTGAAACCCACAGCTTCAAGTGATTCTGTGTCCATCTTGAACTGTCTCAAGTTAGTTGAAAACACGATTTCGCCACCCTGATTGAGTCTATCAAATGCCTGAGTAAGCAGAGCAACGTGGTCACGCTGCACATCCCAAGTACTCTCCATGCGTTTGCTGTTTGAAAACGAAGGCGGATCAATAAACATCAAATCGAATGTGGCGGTGTGCTCGCTAAACCAATTCAGACAATCTGCTTGTTCGAATCGGAATGCGCCGCGTAAACTCAGATTGTTGAGTGTGAAATTGCGCTTGGCCCAGTCCAGATAGGTTTTGGATAAGTCAACGGTGGTCACTGAGCGAGCCCCAGCTTTTGCACACATTACCGACACGGATCCGGTGTAAGCAAAAAGATTAAGCACATCCTTTCGCCGCGCCTTTTGAGCAACGATTTGACGCGTCTTGCGATGGTCAAGAAAAAGTCCGCAATCGAGGTAATCTGTTGGGTTGATGTAAAACTCAGCGCCGTTCTCATATACCGTAATGAGATTGTGCTCACTCGCAACTTTCTCATACTGGCGCTTACCCTTTTGCTGACTGCGTACTTTAAGCGCAATATTTTCCGGTGCAACACCTGTAATGCTGGGTAATTGTATGATGATGTCGTTGAGGCGACGCTGCGCCTTTTCGGCAGGAATATTCTTGGGGGGCGCATATTCCTGAACAACCAACCAGTTTGCATATACATCGATGGCCACGTTGTAATCGGGTAAGTCTGCGTCATAGATGCGATACGCGTTGGTATCGTTTTGTTTTAAAAATCGTTGAAGCTGTTTCATGTTCTTCTTAACGCGATTAGCAAACTCCTGCCCCACAGAGGCGGCTCGCGTTTCCAGATTTTGTTCATCCAGTACAAAATTGACAAGTTTGCAGTCTAACTTACCGTTCATCAGCGCATATTCGTTGCTTGCACGAAGCTTCATTTGACGCAGTAAATCCCGTTGTGACGTTAATAGACTCACGCGCCAATCAGCGAAGTTCTCCTTTAGATGCGCGCCAAAATCGGCAAAAAACGGCACTAGCGACGCCATGTCGCTCAATCGCTCACCGTAAGGCGGATTAGACACGATGTAACCTGCCTGGGTTTTGGGCGCTGATAGTTTCAGCGCATCTTGATGACTAAACTCAATGACATCAAAAACGCCGGCTTTGTCAGCATTACGTTTAGCGATGGCAATTAAAGCGACTTGATTATCACTGGCGTAGATAGGACCTGAGGGCTTGGTCACCGCCTGTTGAGCTGCCGACAGAACCGCTGACCACTGCTCAGGATTATGCCCACGCCAGCCCGTAAAACCCCAAAAGCTGCGTAGCAGCCCCGGTGCTCTGTGGGTAGCTATTTGCGCAGCCTCAATCGCCAATGTGCCTGACCCACACATGGGGTCGATGAGCGCGGCGGCCGTATCTTTTGTCCAGCCGCTACGAATGAGTACAGCACTGGCTACGTGCTCTTTTAACGGTGCTTCACCGGCTTCTGTTCGATACCCACGCTGATGCAGGCTTTTGCCAGAGAGATCAATTCCGATAAGGATCTTATCTCGCCATAGCCTCGCCTGAATAAGCACTTGCGGGTTTATTTTGTCGACATTGGGACGCGCCAGATCAGCATCTTCGAAACAATCGACAACCGCATCTTTAACCCGCTGGGCGCCATATTGACTATTGTTGATTTCACGATTCGTGCCACTAAAACTAACCACAAAGGGTTGACCTGGCTTGAGGTGCTGCGTCCAGTCAATACTGCGTGCTGTTTCGTATAATTGTTGCTCTGTGTCACTGTCACCCTCTGATAGAACCCAGATAACTCGATTGGCAAGCCGTGACCACAAGCACAAGGTATACGCATCACGCAGAGTGGCATCGAGTAAAATCTGGCCAGGTTTCAACCGCGGCTGTGCATCCGGCAATAGTGAGATGACTTCACTTTGCAGTAATTCATCGAGTCCACGACTCGTAGTGAGCACAATGGGGTGTGTCTCAGATGTTTCTGTCATGATGTTATTTCTCAACATAGTCGGTGGCGCGAAAAATCAGGTATATTACAAACCCGAAACAATGGTTTTTACTAATTTAGGGCCGTGGTAAATCATCGCCGAGTAAATTTGTACTAAGGATGCCCCAGCATCAAGGCGAGCCTTGGCCGCCGCTGCACTGTCTATACCACCGACACTGACAATGGGAAGTTTCTGCTCAAGCGCATCGGCCAGTACACGTGTCACATGCAAACTTTTTTCTGTCAGCACTGCCCCCGATAGCCCACCCATTTCATTAGCATGCTCAATGCCTGAGACTCGACTACGATCTAAGGTGGTATTGGTGGCAATCACGCCGTCAATACCTGCGCTGATGAACGACTGCGCAATCGAGCGGATCTCATCATCCGATAAATCGGGCGCGATTTTAACCAACAATGGCTTGTATTGTCCTTGCTGATCGGCCAAGTACAACTGGCGCTGCTTTAAACCTTCCAGCAATTTGTTCAATGCATCACCATACTGCAGGTTTCTAAGGCCCGGCGTATTGGGTGAAGAAATGTTGACTGTCACATAATCGGCATGCGCGTAAACTTTGTCTAAGCACAGCAAATAATCGTTCAACGCGTCGCGTTCTTCGGTCGCTTTGTTCTTGCCAATATTAATACCAAGGATACCGGGATAGCGTCTCTGTCTGACTCGTTCAACCAGATAATCAACCCCCTTATTGTTAAAACCCATTCGGTTAATAATGGCCTGTTTCTCAGGCAGCCTGAACAAACGAGGTTTTTCATTGCCCGGCTGAGGTTTTGGGGTCACTGTACCCACCTCTACGAATCCAAAGCCCATGTGTCCGAAAGCATCGACACATTCACCATTTTTGTCTAACCCTGCGGCTAGCCCTACTGGATTGTTGAAGTTGAGGCCAAATACGGTCACGGGTTTGGTGGGAACCTGTTGTGCATAAGTGCAGCGCAACAGATTGGATTGGGAGTATTTGAGCCAATTAATGGTGAGATCGTGAGCCTTTTCAGGATCACAATGGAGTAAAGCATTTTGGGCAAGACCATACATAGGCAAACACATTTCCTAATAAAAAGCCCTGCATTGCAGGGCTCATAAATACGCAATGGCGCTATTTTAATGGTTTGCCTTCACGCTTAACAGCATCAATTCGCGTAAAGCGACAGAAAACTTAGCAAATTCATGTGTGGTACTGGTCTTAAACTCTGACATCATATGATACCAGCGTTGTAGCAGCTCTCGATTCGCGTCAATCCATTGCTTCAGGATCACCTCTGCATCAGTCTCATCAGGGGCTTGCGCTAACAATGCCTGAGCAATACTGCGCTGCTGCCAGTCAAGTTCCTCTCGATAAGAAGCACGCGCAAGCGCCTGCCAATGGTTGCTCACACTCTGGTTGTTGATCTGCTCCAAGAACCAGTGTAGTTCAAGCTTGGAACCCAACTGATAATACAGCTTAGCAGCAACGTCGATTGAGCGTTTGTCGGTCAACAGAATTTGCGCTAAATCAAGTGAGCAGAACATGTTACTGAAGCTAGCAACCCGTTTGGCAATGCCTTCTGGCACGCCGTCTTTCACATAACGGTCAATGGTTTTCTGGACAGTTTGATATTCCTCTTTCACCAAGTATTCACTCAGGTTATCGCTCAAATCCGCAAACACACCTTTGTATTGAGCGATGGCTTCTTCAATACCCATCGATTTATTACCATGACGAATATACCAGCGAGAAGCGCGGCGAATAGTGCGGCGCGCCTGCTCGAACATTTCCAGCTGAGTATCTGCTGGGATAGCATTATCCAGATCCTCAATGCTCGACCATAAGTCACCAATACCAAATATCGCTTTGACCACCGAATAGGCCGTGGCGACATCTGCGACGGTTGCGCCGGTCTCTTCCTGCATGCGGAAAACATAATTTAAGCCCATGTCGTTGACAATTTCATTGGTCAACTTAGTGGCTATAATTTCGCCTCGCAGCGGGTGATTCTGCATCTGGCTAGAAAACCTATCACGTAACAACGCGGGAAACGCATTGATCAGCAATTGATTGTAGTAAGGGTTTTGCGTGATATCAGTGATATTGAACTTATGCTTCAACACCATCTTTCCATACGCAATCAATACCGCCAGTTCTGGGCGGGTAAAGCCGCGATCGGATGCAAGTCGATCAGAGACTTCATCGTCGTTAGGAATAAACTCTAACTCTCGATTTAATGACCCTTCGCGCTCTAAACCATGGATGAAGCGAAGCTGCTCTTTGATTAAACTCGCTCCCGCGCGTTCGGTAATGGAGATTGACAGTGTTTGTCGGTAACAATCCTGAATAACGATTTCAGAAACATCATCCGTCATCTCATAGAGCAACGCATTACGCTGCTTCATGGTCAACTCACCTTCACTCACTAGCGCATTGAGTAAGATTTTGATGTTTACCTCATTATCAGAGCAATCGACACCGCCCACATTATCAATAAAGTCGGTATTGACCCGACCACCGTGTGATGCAAATTCGATTCGGCCGAGCTGAGTGAGGCCAAGGTTACCGCCCTCACCGACGATTTTGGCCTGCAAATCCTTACCGTTCACACGGAGCACGTCGTTGGCACGATCACCCACATCAGAATGGCTTTCTTTACTGCCCTTCACATAAGTACCGATACCACCATTCCACAGCAGGTCAACCGGCATTTTTAAAATATTGTGGATCAATTCCGTGGGCGTCATTGCCAGTTGGCGTGTGCCTAGCCACTTCTTCATTTCCGGTGTCAGTTTGATGGACTTTGACGAACGCGTGAAGACGCCGCCACCCTCAGAAATTAATTCTCTGTTGTAGTCGTCCCATGACAGGCTTGGGTTTTCAAACAAGCGTTTTCTTTCTTGATAAGACGATGCCGCATCAGGGTTGGGGTCGAAAAATATATGCAGATGATTAAATGCTGCAACAACGCGGGTGTGTTTCGACAGCAACATGCCGTTGCCAAACACATCTCCTGCCATGTCACCAATACCCACGCACGTAAAGTCGGTTGTTTGGCAGTCGATGCCGATTTCACGGAAATGACGTTTAACCGATTCCCATCCACCCCGCGCGGTGATACCCATCTTCTTATGATCATAGCCAATGCTACCTCCAGACGCGAAAGCGTCGCCCAACCAGAAATTAAACTCGCTGGATATGCTGTTGGCAATGTCTGAAAATGTGGCCGTGCCTTTATCGGCAGCGACAACTAAATAGGGGTCGTCTTCATCCAATCGAAGCACATCTCTTGGTGGAACGATTTTACCTTCCACGATGTTATCGGTGATGTCGAGTAAGCTACGAATGAAGATGCGGTAGCAGGCTTGCCCTTCCTCAAGCATCGCCTGACGCCCCTGATCGATGGGTAACTTTTTACACACAAAGCCACCTTTAGCGCCAACCGGAACGATAACGGTATTCTTAACTTGCTGCGCTTTCACCAACCCGAGTACTTCAGTACGGAAGTCCTCTTGACGATCAGACCAACGCAAACCACCCCGGGCAACCTTACCACCGCGCAGATGAACCCCTTCAATGCGCGGGGAGTATACAAATATTTCAAACTTAGGCAGCGGTAGTGGCATCTCCGGAATTTTTTCCGGCAACATTTTAAATGAGATGTATGACTTAAATTTGCCCGCATCATCTTTTTGATAGAAGTTGGTTCGTAAGGTCGCTCTCATCAAATCCAAATAACGGCGGATAATCCGATCATCGTCAAGATTCGAAACGCTATCCAATTGACTTTCAATACTGGCAACTAAATTTTCGGTTTTCTTCGCTGTACGTTTCGCATTCGGATTAAACCGTTGGTCAAAGAAAGCGACCAACGCCTCGGCAATTTTAGGATAATTGGCCAAGGTGTTGGCAATATAGTCATGACTAAACGAGCCGCCGATCTGCTTCATGTACTTAGCATAAGCACGCAAGATGGTGACACTGCGCCCGGTTAAATTCGCGCCGAGGATCAGTCGGTTAAAACCATCATCTTCCAGATGGTTGTTCCACACTTTTGAAAATGCATCTTGGAATAACTGCTGCGCCTTTTCCATGTCGAAATCGCCGACACGCTTATGCAGCATTTTGAAATCCATGATCCAATTCACGTTACCTTCATCGCAGGTTACCCGATAAGGGCTTTCATCAATTACCCGCAAACCGAAGTTTTCAAGCATGGGCAACACATCAGACAGATGAATAGGTTCAGCTTTGTGAAACAGCTTAAGCTTTACGATCTCACTGCCCGTCGGCTCTTCCTGCGGACGATAGAACAACATGTCGAGCCGATTCTCGTCAGATAAAAGTTCCAGCCGTTCAATGTCTACCAGTGCTGCGCTGGGCAGATTAGATTCTGTATAGCTGCGCGAGAATGCATTGCCGTAGCGCTGCTGTAAATCCTTGCCCGCAGCTTCACCATGCGCTGAAACAATCGCTGATGCTAATCGGTCAGACCAAGTCTTTGTAAGCTCGATAATGTTGTTTTCTATTTCCTTCACATCGTATTCCACATTATTGTCTTTAACGCGTGCAATGTAGTGCGTTCTGGCATACACCGACTCCGAAAAATAAGTCGTAAATTCGACCTCTTCTACACTACCAAAGGCTTGCTTAAGTAATGCTTGAGTTTCTTTGCGCAATTGCGTGTTATATTTTTCACGCGGCACAAATACCATGCACGAAATAAATCGACCAAAAATTTCCTTGCGCATGAACAAACGCGTGATCCCGCGTTCCTGCATCTGAAAAATACCCAATACAATCTGCATTAATTCTGCATCGGTACTTTGTAATATCTCATCGCGTGGGTAGGTCTCGATGATATTAACAAATGCTTTGTAAGCATGCGTGCCGGGCTCTAATCGGGATAATTCACAGACGCGTTCAATTTTTTCGCGCAATACCGGTATCTGCGTGGCGCTGCTGTTGTAAAACGAGGCCGAGTACAGGCCGATAAAACGATGTTCACCGATCACATCGCCTTTTTCGTTAAACTCTTTTACGCCGACATAGTCCATGTGGGCAGGCCGATGCACACGTGAGCGCGTGTTGGTTTTGGTTAAAATAAAAGGATCGGGACCCAGTGCGGCTTTCTGAGCACTGGCAGCCATGCGCGACATTAATCGATCGCGATCGGTTATTGAGTTTTTCATCAACCCGAGACTTGAGTCGTTATCCGGCACCCAGCGATGATCGCCTTTTATGGCTTTGACTTCGTAGTGTCGATAACCCATCAGGGTGAAATTATGATCTGCCAACCAGCGCAAGAATGTTAACGTTTGTTGGCGTCCCATTTTGGCGTCCGGCGCATCAGAATCACTTTCTATCTGTTTGATAACCGCATCAAGGCGACTTCGCATTGGTTGCCAGTCAGTCACAGCCAGCGACACTTCATCAACCACGGAGTGCAACTCTTTGGTGAGGTTTTTCAATGCTGACGGGGAGTTCTGACGATCAACTTCAATTAAAAATACCGTTTGTTTGACAGCGTTTTTATCGGTGGACTTGGGGTTGTCGATAAACTCGATCACCTTTTGCCGCGCATCTCGCTTAAGCGAAACCGGACTGTGCAACAGAAGGTGTGAGGTAATACCCAGTCGATTCAGCGTCATACGCACAGAATCAACCAAAAACGGCATATCTTTAACAATGATCTCAACAATCGTATGGCTACTATGCCAGCCATGTTTGGCAATTTCAGGATTGAATACCCGAATCGCCGGCGTCGATTCGTCGAACACTTCAAATTGATGCCATAAACTCAATGCTGCGCCATACAGGTCACTGTCATTGCGGTTATCTAAATCGTCAGAAGCCATGTTTGCGTACAGTCGTTGGGCAAACTGTTTTACATGCGCTGCAAACGCTTTATCGACGTTTTTGTCAATCATTTTGTAGACGTTTTCTAGGAGTACAGAGTGAGGCTTTGTGGCGAATGTCATTCGTTAACCTTTTTATTAGTCATCGCGTTATGGTGAGATTACGTGAAAATACAATGCTCTATCTGTATATTCTCACTAAAACTCACTACGAATAAAAGCGCTATTTTTACGACTTCTTTACACTTTAGATACTTATTCAGAATACGCAATAAAAAAGGGCACCTTATGCCCTTTTCTATCGGAAATATGCAATCAGCAACTGGTCTATCCATTACCAGTTGCGCAATTTTTAATCCTCGCTACGGTTGTACCACATCAATCTCGCTAATGCAGGCAACACAACGATGGCACCGAGCATGTTAACCAAGAACATAAAGGTTAACAAAATGCCCATGTCCATTTGGAATTTGAGTGCCGAGAACACCCACGTGCTAACACCCACGGCCAATGTAATTCCGGTAAAGAGCACGGCACTGCCCCGTTCTTTCAGTGCGTCGAGATAGGCCGACTCAACAGAAGCGCCCTGTTTAAGCTTCGCGCTCATTGTCGACAAAATATAAATACCGTAATCAACACCGATGCCGACGCCCAGTGCGATGACGGGTAATGTTGATACCGTTAATCCGATTTCAAGCAGCGTCATGAGTGCCTGTGCCAACACAGATACCACATACAACGGGATCACCACTGACAATGTCGATCGTAATGAGCGGAAACTGAGCAAACACAACAAAATGACCGCACCGAACACATAGAGCATCATCGGATCTTGTGCTTCTGACACCGCTTCATTCGTCGCCGCCATTACGCCAACGGGGCCTGAAGCCAGCTTGAATTGCATATCGTCAGTCTCAAATTCGGTACGATAGGCTTTGACAGCATCAACCACTCGCGAAATGGTTTCAGCCTTGTGGTCTTGCATAAACAAAATCACCGGCATCACTGAACAATCGCCATTCAAAAGCCCCGACGATGTCGGCACGCGCGATATTGCCTGTACAAGCGTTTGCTGGTTACGCGGAATAATCTGCCACTTAATATTCCCCTCGTTATAACCCGCGTTCACCACCTTGGATACCGATGCTAATGATACAGTTGACTGTACACCTTTGACATTTTCCATCCGCCATTGAAACTCATCAATGGCGTTCATGACTTCATAAGACGTACACGCTTCGGGTGTGGTCTCAACCAGCACCGACAAGTAGTCAACCGTGATCTCATAACGGTCTGTAATTAAAAACGTATCCTGATTGTATCGGCTATATTCGTGTAGCGCGGGCGCACCTGCGTGCAAATCACCTATCTTCATCTGCTGTGATTGGTAAAGCCCTAATGCGAATAATAACGATGTGATTAACACGATACTAATCGCCGTGCCCTTATTCGAACATTTGGCAATTGCGTTCCAAAATGCATCTGAGCGCTTTTCTTTACCGTCGAACTTAGCGATGTAGCCTTCGTCCAGTTTGGTGTAAGACATCAACACGGGTAGCAGTACGAGGTTGGTGAAAATAATAACCGCTACCCCCATACTCGCCGTAATCGCCAGTTCTCGAATGATGCCGATGTCGATAACCAGCAGCGTCATAAAGCCAACCGTATCGGACAGCAACGCAATACCACCGGGGATCAATAAAACCCGGAAGGCATCTTTGGCTGCCTCGAACACACTCATTCCCTTGACCACATCTTTGCCAACTGCGTTAATCATTTGCACGCCATGGCTGACGCCTATCGCAAAGACCAAAAACGGCACCAAGATTGACATGGGATCAAGACCGAAGCCTAATAAGGTGAGCAGCCCAAGCTGCCACACGACCGCAATGATTGAGCATAGCAGCGGTAAAAAGGTCAGCATCAGTGATTTACAGAAGAAATACACCATCAACGCCGTAATCACGATAGCGATGGCGAAAAACACCAGCACATCTTTCGCGCCATCAGCAACATCGCCAATCATTTTAGCGAAGCCGATGACGTGAATAGAGATTTTGTCGTTCTCAAACTGTCCGCGCAGCTTTTCTTCCAGTTCTGAGGCGATTGCCAGTGTATCCAGCGGTTTACCGGTAGCAGGGTCAAGTTCGAGCAATTGCGCTGTTACCATGGCGCAGGAGTAATCATCAGACACCTGACGGCCCACAATCTTGGCCTTTTCAATATTGGCAGCAACCAACTCCAACGCATCAGGGTTTGATGAATTGAAATCGGCGGGGATCACTGGCCCTCCAGCAAAACCACCTTCTACAATCTCGGTGAAACGCGTCGAAGGCGCAAACAGTGAAATCACTAATGAGCGATCGACACCGTTAATAAAAAATAGCTGATCGTGAACATCTTTGAGTGTGTCGAAAAATGTCTTATTAAAAATATTCCCACTGCTATCGCACACCGATACCAAAACATTGTTCGCGCCACCAAAATCAGTACGGTGCTTCATGTAGGTTTGCATGTACTCATGATTAAGTGGAATGTTCTTTTCAAACCCAGCGTCTAATTTCAACTGCGACGCGCTGTACAGCAGCCCCAACGTGATCGCTGAAAAAATGCCAATGACAATGGCACGGTAATTAAAAATAATACGTTCTAGAAAGTTACTGATAGCGGACATGGCCCTTCCTACTTAACGACTAAGGGCTGCAAACCGTCAGAGGTCACAGCGGTCATTGATGATGCATGATTAATCAGCGTTGCAATGGCACTTTTTGTTTCCAGTTGCGCTCTAACGACACCATTTGTTGTGCACGCGGCATCGGGATTGGCCAATAGCTTAGGTATATCAACCGTCAATACAGCACCGTTGTTTCCGACAATAACCAGGGTATCGTTGTCTGATTTAACAATCGTATTCAGTGTTGAGGTCGTGCAAGAGTTAACACGTTGCCATGTCCCTTCAACTGACTTTAAATAAACCGTGCCACGCAGGCCGGCAGCCATAATAGTATCGTTGGTCACTGGCGTAATATCAAAAAACGAACCGGCGTAGTCCACATCAAAACGCTCCCACGAACGCCCTTTATTATCACTCACTGCCAGCAAGCCCTGTTCACCTGCGATATATAAACGATCATCAAAACGCGTGAGACGATTTAAATGCGGCAGTATGGAAGAAAGTTCCTGTTCGTAAAAATCTTCGTCTTCCAATCTAATTTCGTTAAGATATTCAAGGTCGAGCGGATTCAGCAATGACGCGTGCTTTTCACTCTGCCATGTTTTGCCACCGTCCTCGGTACGATAAAACAGGCCATAAGCACCAGAGGCGACGCCGTGTTTATCGTCAAAAAACAAAATATCTAAGAATGGCCGCTGTAAATCAGGCTCATGCAGTTGCACTTCCCAATTCATACCCAAATCGGCTGAGTGCATGATAGTCGCATCATGACCCGCTACCCAGATATTGTCATCACGTAAATCGACGGCCGTTAATGTAGTAACAATCGGTAGCTGTCGTTGCTGATAAGAACTTCCGCCGTCCGTAGAAACGATGACGTGACCGCGCTCTCCTACCACAACGGTGGCTTTATCGGTGGCGGCATCTAACAGCAGGGATTTTTCAACAAGAGGGGCTTGAAAAGTATTGGCTCCACTGGCAAAGGCCGTCAGCAGCAACAGGGAACCGAGTAGGCGAAATTGTCTTGTCATGCGTGCTCGCTATATAAAAAAACGGTTGGTGCTGCTCTCACAACACCAACCGTTTCATAGTTCAGGTGTCTTATCGCTTGCCAGCGCGACGCAAGGCAGAAGCGGTAAATTCATTATCGTTCGGACGGATCGTAAAGTCATACATTTGCTCTTCATTGTCCAATCCAATCGCTAGATAACGACGTGAATTCAAGTCGTGATATACGTCAAGCGTAGACCAATGTGTAGGAACATCATAGTAATTTACCCCATAGGCCAGTGCAACACGGTAAAGCTCACCACGATTATCATACATATCAGCAACATGGATCTGCCAGCTATCTTCATCGATAAAGAACACTCGCTTCTGATAAACATGGCGGAATTCATCTTTCAATGTCGCTTCAACAACCCATACACGGTGTTTTTCAAAACGTGTTAAATCAGGATTAACGTGGTTAGGCTGTAGGATATCGGCATAACTTACTTTATCACTGTGTAGCTTGTAGTTATTGTACGCGATGTACATTTCCTGTTTACCCTTTAACTCCCAGTTATAACGGTTTGGAGAACCATTAAACATATCGAAGTCATCGGTAGTTCGCAGGCCATCAGCCGCCGTTCCCGGTGTATCATACGCAATGTTTGGCGCTAAACGCACCCGACGTTGACCGGTGTTATACGTCCACGCTTTGCGCGGTTCTTTAATCTGATCCACCGTTTCATGAACTAATAAAGCCGTACCCGCTAAACGAGCTGGCTTGGTAACCTGCTGTTTGAACATAAACAAAATGTTGTCTTCAAGCAGCTTTTCTGGGGTAACACCCGGCGTGGCGTACTTGATCAACAACTCTTCATCAAAGCCGATTACATTGTAATCACCGCTCGCAGTCACCGCAGCCTGACCGCCAAAACGAGCAACTGCTTCACCGCGATAACGCAGTATGTGGTTCCAAATTGCTTCCAATCCATTTTGAGGAATGGGGAACGGGATCCCTATCGCTGCACCTTTTAACCCATTACCGCCGTCTAGGAGCTCAGCACGAGTCGCGTTTGCCTTTGTTTCATCATAAATGATTTGTGGGTTTGATGCACTGCGACGGGTTTGATACACCGGCATACGGTAAGTATCAGGATAAGTCTCAAACAGCTTTTTCTGACCTTCACTGAGAAAGTCTGCATACTCTTTATAATTACTGCCAGTGATCTCGAACAGCACTTTGTCATCAGGAAACGGATCAATATGGAAACCACCGGGCTCAAAACCAGCCGGTGGTGTCGTAATACCACCATTCCACGCTGGAATAGAACCGTCTGCGTTGGCTGCTTTCTCAGCGCCAAGTGGGGTCAATGATGCGCCCAGTTTTGCGGCTTCTTCTGCACTGACTTTTGCAAAAGCGGCTTGGCTTGAGAGTGCCAAGCTAATGGTGGCCGCAATAATACCTAATTTTTTAATCATCATACTTCCCTCTAGATCGCATACTTAATATTAAACGACACGAAGTCACGGTCTGATAACGGGTTCGCTGTGCCAGCGCCGTCCCAGAATGCGTTATACGAGGCTGAAACAGACCAACGGCTCAAATAATCAAATGTGAAGCTTATGTTGGCTGATTTAACATCTTCAGTGAACAGGAACAACGGATTAGGGGTTGTGCCATTCACATCATGTGAAAACGTGACGCGTGTACGTAGATTAATACCTGAAAAAATATTATTGTGGTCAGCCACCGCTAATAATCGATAACCCCACGCACTTGATGTCGCAAATTCGTTAGTTTCTGGCCCATTAGACAATCCGATGTGCAAACCTTCTCGGTTGTTCACCGAACCATCAGGATTAACAATAGGCTCTAAAGACGGTGTTCTAGCCGTTCCCGGTGTTTCTAAGCGAATGACATTGGGATCAGGGAAGTCATTGATATTGACATAGGCGACTTCACCTAATAACACAAAGTTATCACTACCAAACATTGGACCAAACACATGTGACGCTGTCATTTGTGCTTGAACTGTGTCTGAATACAAAACACCATCGATAACGCCGCCCGGTGTCGCAACCCGTCCGGTGTTAGCGTACTGAGAAATCCCTGCCAGATCGGGGCGTAAACCGGCAATAGCTAATTGCTCTGGCATCGCTGCATACAGCAATTCAACATCATCCATCTGTAAGGGTTCATCTTGACGATAAGCCACTTCACCGGCTAATGCGGTAGTACCGACGTTAGTGTTGAAGCTGATACCGTACAGTTTGATGTCTTCAGGGTAAACAAACCTTGCTTCCGCGAAAGTGTTCAGGTCAGTAATGTTGTGTCGCGTAATTTCATTAGACGCCAAAAACGCTAAATCTGCACCGATACCTGCTTGAGTAAAGTCTGAAGCGATACCATTGATCAATGGCCGTTGGCTATGGTAATTCAGATGATAGAAACCAAACTCAGTCGAATTCAATTCCTCGGCAAAATAACCAATTTTAATACCGTATTGACCTTGGTCATCAGCATCATCGTGAGCGGCATCACTAAAACCACGTACACCGACTTTTGTGCTGTGCGCAAGTAGTGCATTACCAATGGCGGCCTGATTGGCACCACCGCGTAGCGCATCACCTAAATCATTCATGGCACCTAGCAAATAGTCTAAGTCAATATCTGGATTGCCTGTGAAACCAAGTTGAATGTTATTGGTCTGGCCGCCCTCGCCTGCGAAATCATTGGTTGCAAAATAGCTACCGGCGACAGGAAGCAGACTTTTTTCCCACTCGTATTGATAGTACGCCGACAGGTTTAAGTTTTCAGACACACCCAGCGACGCAAAAACCATCCCTACCGGTATAAATACTTCTTTCAGTTCGGCACCCGGTGCCCGAGCGCGTGTAACATCAACGGGATTGGTGCTGTTGATACCATGCTGAATGAAGGTGCTTTCCCCCCAACTCACCACCTGGTCACCAATTCGTACCGTTAACGGCATGTCGCCTACCCATATATCCGCATAAGCGAACGCGTCAAGCAGTCGAATGTCAGAACACAATTCGTTGCGAGCTTCAGGGTCATCACATAGGTCAACTTCTTTGCCCGTAATCGGATTTGACCAAGGACGACTGCCATTGAGCATTTCAAAGTCATAGAAGTACAGGCCACGCGCGAAGAAACCGTAATCGCCATAGGTGATATCAAGCTCATGCAAGCCAGAAATCTGCGTGGAAAATGAATCGCCCTGGTCAAACGAAAGATTGCCCAGATCACCATTTGTACTGTAAGAACCTACCCCATTCGCCAATGCCCACACGTCTTGAGACGGGTAAATCACATTCGTCGCAGCGTTATAGCCGGTCCAATCAAATACAGGTAGGTTACTGTTACCGATTAAGCCAAGGTCGCGCTTTTCGGTACGGATACTGGTCGCAAGCGTAAAGTTTGAATCTAAATTAATAGACACATCACCAAAGTCCCAACTGGCGCCATGAGCTATCGACGAACCTGCAATGAGGGTCGCGATACCTATCGCTAGTGGTGTTTTTTTGAATGCACTAGGCCTGTTTGTCATCGTTTTTATTCTCCTGAGCCATTGCCGATACGTTAATGGCATTAAGACCATATGTAGACTAGTTAACAAAATGATTACATCATTTTTGCTCAACCGCAAGGACAAATCGTACCAGTTGAAGCCTATTTATCGCTGCATGCGACTGTTGGTTCAATTAATGTACAGCGCAACATGCAATCAATCGATTTTTTGCAAACTGACTAATTTGTTTTTTTCGTCGGTCACTAACAGAAATCGCCCATGGATCCCTTTAGGTCCGACGAACGGGCGCAGGTTCTTGCTAGGCAGTTGTACACGCTTTCCATCAACGGTGGGCACGACCACCGTCGCGTAACCTTGCCTGTACAACTGCTCGCAGCGAGCATAATTGACACTTATATTGAGGATAAATGTTTGATGGCTCATGCTACCTGTCACGCGCTTAAACTTTTACTCACTTTTTCAAACAAATCGCTGCTGATGTTGGCATTGTCTAGCAGACGCACTAAGTGCAACTTCATCATTTCCTGCCTCTGCGGATCAAATTTCTTCCACGCTAATAGTGGTGTGACTAGGCGAGCAGCAACTTGAGGATTGACCGAGTCGATTTGGCTTAACTGCTCACTCAAAAAGCGATAACCGGAACCGTCAGCGGCATGCAGCCTGGCTGTGTTGTAAAATGCAAACGAGCCTATGATGGCGCGCAGGCGATTTGGATTACGCACGCTAAACTGTTGATGCTCCATCAGCAGGTGTACCCGCGATAAAATATCGTCTCGCTCAGACGTTGCGTGTAGTGCAAACCATTTGTCCAGCACTAAGGGGTCGTGTTGCCATTGCTGTTCAAACTCAGTCATCAGTCGATCAAAGGCCGATAAATCAGCAATTTGAGCAGCGCGCAATGCAGATAGTTTTTCTGTCATGTTGTCGGCGTTGTTGAACAATGCGCTGATCGTGTCAATAACGCTCTCATCGCGAGTGTGCGCGAGCATTTGCAGTACAGCGTGTAAACATCGCCGCCGCATAATCTCCTGTTGCTCGTAGCAGTAGTTCCGCTGTGGCATCAATGTCTCTAACATGCGTGACAACGCATGTTGACAATGATGCGCAATGCCTGCTTGCACATGTTTGTGCGCGGCAACGAGTGTGTCGATGTTAAAGGTGTCACGGCTTGCTACCACAGATTCAAGGCTGGGTAATGTCATGACTTCAGCAATAAGCTCAACATCATCGTCAGATCGCGCTAGAAACTGCAGAAATACGTCATACACATCGTTCAAAGACGAAGATGGATTGGCTTCAATGCGCTCGACAGCTTTAAGGAACAGCGTCTGCGCTGCGTCCCATCGGTCTAACGGATTGTCGGCATGGTTTAGTATCAAACCCAATGCGTGTGGCGAATGTTCTGATTTGACCTTAACAGGGGCAGCAAAACCACTGTTTAAAATGATGGTAGGCTTGATTTGTTGACTATCACAGGCAATCGCAGCGCTTCGCTGATCCATCACTTTCTGCTGAGTCGTTGACGTGACACCATTTGAACTTTCATCAATGACGGTATAAACCAGAGGGAATGTCAGTGGATATTTGACCGACTGATCCGCTGTCTCCGGTGTATCCTGTTCAACAAGCAGCTCATTATTATCTGACCAGCTCATCGACAGTTGCGGCGTGCCCGATTGGCTGTACCAGCGTTTAAATAGGGATAAATCGTGTTGATTGGCATCCTGCATCGCATCCACAAAATCGTCGCATGTAACGGCTTGCCCGTCAAAGCGCTCAAAATACAGGGCCATCCCACGCTTGAATCCGTCACTGCCTAACAAGGTCCACAACATTCTGATAACTTCAGCACCCTTGTCGTAGACCGTTACCGTATAGAAATTATTCATCTCTATCACTTCGTCTGGGCGGATCGGGTGACTCATCGGCCCGGCATCTTCAGCAAACTGGTGCTCACGCATCACCCGTACTTGCTTAATTCGCGTTGCCAGTGGCGAGTGATAGGTTTCACTGAAGAGTTGATCGCGGAAAACGGTCAAACCTTCCTTTAGTGACAACTGAAACCAATCACGGCATGTCACTCTATTGCCGGTCCAGTTATGAAAATATTCGTGCGCGATTACCGACTCAATATTGAAAAAGTCCTCATCCGTTGCGGTGGCGTTGTCAGCTAACACGTATTTGCTATTAAACACGTTCAGCCCTTTGTTTTCCATCGCGCCCATGTTGAAGAAATCAACCGCGACAATCATGTAGACATCTAAATCATATTCAAGGTTGAACGTTTCTTCATCCCAATGCATGGCACGTTTTAATGATGCTAATGCATGATGACCTCGATCTTTTTTGCCTTTATCGACATACAATTCAAGCTGAACTAAGCGGCCACTGCGCGTAGTATAAGTATCGTTCAAAACATCGAAGTCTCCCGCTACGAGGGCGAATAAATAGCAGGGCTTTGGAAATGGATCTGCCCACACTGCTTTGTGCAAACCATTTTCAAGTGATTCCTTGTGCTGCATATTACCGTTAGACAATAGTGCGGGATACGCTGTCTCGTTTGCACTTATTGACACAGTAAAAACAGACAATACATCAGGGCGATCCAGGCAATAAGTGATGCGACGAAACCCTTCAGCTTCACACTGAGTGCAAAACGCGCCACCTGATACGTACAAGCCTTCAAGCGACGTATTCCTTGCAGGATTAATTGTGGTAACGATGCAAATTTCACACTCCGATGGCACATCGTGCAGCGTCAGGCTGTTGTCATCCTGAACAAAATCCTCAACCTGCCTGCCATCAATTTCAACACGGTGAAGTTGTAGTTGTTCGCCATCCAGGCGCAAAGTGCTTTGCGGTGTTGCCTGAGGATTCTGTTTAACCCTCATCACGGAGGTCACCGTTGTCGCTTCAGGTTCAAGCTCAAACGCCAATCGAATGGTAGGAATCAAATGTGATGGAGGTTGATAGTCAAGCCTACGTTTCGCTGCTTTAATTGCCATAAATACTGTTCAATGCTCCCGTGCTCAGGTTTTCTGTTGGGCGGTTAAATGCGGATCCAGATTAGGCGGTGTAACACGAAGAATTTTGATGCCTAAGTAAGCGTAAACCACGGCCAATACTGGACTGATCAGGTTGAAAAACGCGTAAAAGAAATAGCTGAATGGGTGTACACCTAAAACACCGTGCATATATGCGCCACAGGTATTCCATGGGATCAGCGGCGACGTCAATGTACCGCCGTCCTCTAAGCTTCGCGACAGATTAAGCTGATCTAACCCTCTCGCCTCGAACTCTTCCTTGTACATGCGCCCGGGCATCACAATGGCCATATACTGATCAGCCGTGACCAAATTGGTGCCAATGCAGGTCAAGATAGTTCGCGAGACCATATCGCCTGCCGATTTAGCACCGTGTAATATGGTGCTCACCACGCGCTTAAGCAGTCCGACGCGTTCCAGAACTGCGCCGAAAGACATCGCACAGATGATCAACCAAATCGTATTCAGCATCGAGGACATGCCCCCTCGCGACAATAAACTGTTTAAGTTTTCATCCGCAGTATTAAACACAACGCCGTCGAACAATGCCGTCCAAACCACAGTTATCTGGCCGATAAAACCACTGAACTCGCTACTGATCATTTGCGTAACAACGTCCTGTTGAAACAATAGCGCCCAAACACCACCCAACAAAGCCCCAATAGATACTGCCGGAAATGCGGGCACTTTTTTAACGGCCAGCGTGAGCAACACAATCAGTGGCACCAGTAAGTACCAGCTCAGATCGAACGACTCCGCTAACAATGCCTGCATTTGGACAATGCGCGCGGACGACGTTTGAGAGTCTGCATTAAAGCCCAGCACCAAAAACAAGATAAGCGCAAGAATAAAGCTTGGAATAGTCGTCCATAGCATATAACGAATATGCTCAAACAAATTAGTGCCAGCGACAGCCGGAGCCAGATTGGTGGTTTCGCTTAAGGGAGAGATTTTATCGCCGAAATAGGCCCCCGAAATAATCGCACCAGCGGTGATCGCCGGCGACATATCCATACCCGCAGCGACACCCATTAGTGCCACCCCTACCGTGGCTGCGGTGGTCCATGAACTACCAATACTCATCGCGACAACCGCACAAATAATGCAAGCCGCTGCATAGAACATTGATGGATTCAACAACTCAAGGCCGTAATAGATCAACGTCGGTACTGTACCCGACAGCATCCAGGTACCAATCAGCGCCCCTACCGCGAGTAAAATCAAACAGGCACCGAGTGCCATTGAAATCCCATTCACGATACCTTTCTCAATATCATCCCAGCGATGACCATTTTTCATGCCCACGATGGCCGCAATGCCAGTGGCAATCAACAGCGCGATCTGATTAGGGCCATAAGAAGAATTATCGCCAAATAAATACACGGCACTGCCCATCATAACGATCAGCAGGATAACCGGGAGCAGAGAATCCAGCAGGCTAGGTGTCTTAATATGCGTACTCATTATTCACCACCTGAAATCACTGAACGAACAAACATCAGTAATATGACGACCGGACAAATAAATTTCACATAAAAGGGCCAAATTTTCCAAAACAGCGTTTGTTCGATGGTCGGGTTCCCTTCTTTAAGTTCTGTCAGGATAGCATCGCGTCGCCATACCCAACCCGCAAATAGACACAAAGCAAAACCCAGTAAGGGTTGAGAGTATTTCGTCGTGGCGTCAATCACTAATCCGAACAGTGACGAAAAGTTAAAAATAATCACGCAACTCAACCCAAATATCATTGCGGTTAATAGCCATACGGCTTTGGTGCGCGACACATTCTTGTTTTCAACCAAATAGGCGACCGGTACTTCAAGCATCGAAATAGACGATGTCAGTGACGCAATCACCATCAATGCAAAAAAAGCCAGCGCGACCAGCGGGCCGACGCCACCAATCGAGTCAAACAACGCAGGCAACACAGTGAAGATAAGTTGATCTCCGCCAATCAAAGCGCCGGTTGATGTAAATATCTCGACACCATTATTTAAAGCAACGTACATAGCAGGAATAATCAACATACCAGCGATAATGGCCACACCGATGTCAACCAAGGCCACCGATGCGCCTAATGCAGGGAGGCTTTCTTTTTTGCTGATGTAGGACCCATACACCAGCATCGTTCCAACCCCTAACGACATACTAAAAAATGCCTGACCCATGGCGCTTACCAGCAAGTCAGGACTGAACACTTTGCTAAAGTCAGGGACCAAATACACACGCCAGCCGTCCATCGCGCCATCTTGGAAACTCACATAAACGATCAACGCACAGATAATAAATATCAGGGTCGGCATCAAACGCACGGACCAGCGTTCAATACCACCACGCACGCCACCGGTCACAATTAAAGCCGTCAAACTAAAAAAGACAGCGCACAGTATGACGTTACGCGGAACAGAAAAACCAACTAGCCAGGCCGATGCAGCTTCCAGTCCCAGAAAGCCAGTAACTGGTTCGGCTAAGTAGGCAATCATCCAGCCACCCACGATGGCATAAAACGCCAGTATTAACGACACCGTGACGCAGCCCCATAAGCCAACCGCCTTTCCTGAAATACCACCGGAAATTTTGCTGAGTGCATCGACCATGTTGGAACGATTAGCGCGGCCAATCACGAGTTCAGCCATTAACACTGGATACGCTAACACAAAGGCAAGGATAAGGTAGACGAGCACAAAAGCGGCCCCACCGTTTTCAGCGACTTGATTGGGAAAGCCCCAAATGTTGCCTAACCCCACTGCCGAACCGGCAGCCGCCAGTATAAACCCAAAACGGGATGAAAATTCACCGCGAGCACTCATGCATATTCCTCTATTTTATAATTATTATGCAGTCGCCTAAAGACGAAAAAACGGGCCCTAATTGAGCCCGTTATTGGTATTATTGTCTACTGTTATTTGGTTGCAATAGCATATTTGCCAGTTTCTAACATATCAAATGTGATGTTGGCCGCCTCAGTCAGAAACGGATCAATATCTTCGAGCGATTCAGGCAGGTCATCCAACGACGTCACCGGCTCCATACCTAGACGCGCCAAGCGTTCGTTGACACGGGCCAAGCCCTTGGCCTCAGCTTCCTGTTTTGTTTTCAAGCGCTCGGCTTCAACCAACGAAATAAAGTCTTTATCTTTATTCTTTTGGTATTCAGCGATGTCTTCATAAAGATATTGAAATTCAGGATCTTGCATCACGCGTTTCTTGTGCTTAGCCGCCAAAATATCCAAGGTTTGAGCACCATCACTGAATGTCATGTAATTAGCGCGATTAATACTGTCCCACGGCAGAGCGTTTTCCTGTTGGCTTTCGCCCCACTCTGCAGGATCAATTGCACTGGGATAAGAAATATCAGGAACAACCCCTTTATGCTGCGTGCTACCACCGTTGATCCGATAGAATTTAGCAATGGTGAACTGCACGCTACCGAGCGGGTTTTCGTACAGATCGTAAATTCGGCCCAGACCGCGATGTTGCTGCACGGTTCCTTTGCCAAACGTTTGTTCTCCAATGATCAATGCGCGATTATAATCTTGCATTGCCGCGGCGAAAATCTCAGACGCTGATGCACTGTAGCGATCCACTAAAACGGTTAGCGGGCCGTCGTAATGCACCACACCGTCCGTGTCGCGATTCACACTTACCCGCCCTTCGCCATAACGGATTTGCACAACCGGTCCCTTATCGATAAACAGTCCGGTCAGCAAAGTCGCCTCCGGTAAGGAGCCACCGCCATTCCCACGCAAATCGATGATAACGCCTTTGACGTCTTGTTCTTTAAGCGCATCAATTTCCTTCTTAACATCTGCGTGCAAATTGTTGTAAAAAGAAGGGATCTCGATAATACCGAGCTTTTCACCTTGATGAGGGCCGGATTCTGGTTCAAAAACTTCAGATTTTGCCGCGCGATCTTCAAGCTTGATTTTATCCCGTGTCAATTCGACCACATCGAAGCTCTTACTATCGCCTGTACCTTTCATCACCTGCAAACGCACTGCACTACCCTTGGGCCCTTTGATCAGTTCAACCACTTCATCAAGTCGCCAGCCTATTACATCAACAAAGGCTTCATCAGCTTGACCAACACCGACAATTTTATCATCAGGCTTTAACTCATTTGATGCATCAGCAGGACCGCCAGGCACGATACTGCGAATAACGGTGTAGTCGTCTTCGCTCTGCAACACCGCGCCAATACCCTCAAACGACAAGTTCATTTCCATTTGGAATCGGTCAGCGTTGCGTGGCGACAAATAACTTGTATGCGCTTCGATACTGCGCGCAAATGAATTCATCACCGTCTGAAACACATCTTCACTACTGGTTTGATTGACGCGTTTAATCGCTCGTGAATAGCGTTTGTGTAATAAGTCTTTAATTTCTTCTTGCGTTTTATCTGCCAATTTAAGATTCAGTGCGTCATATTTAACACGTTGACGCCACAGTTCATCTAATTCAGCCACGTTCTCGGGCCAGGTAGCATCTTCACGGCTATAGTGAAACTCATCCCCTTCTTTTGTAAAATCGAAGGGCTTGTCCAACAGGGTCAGCGAATATTCCAAGCGCTCAATTCTGCGCTCAAGGCTGCGGGTGAACATCACATAAGCAATATTTAAGTCACCCAGTTTAATCGCTTCATCGAACTGCGTTCGATAGGCTGAGAATTCATCAATATCTTGCTGTAGGAATAAATTACGGTTGTGATCAAGAGACTTTAAAAAACGCTCAAAAACCTTCTCAGAGAGCGCGTCGTCCAGCGCAATCTCAGAATAGTGAGCGCGAGAAAATAGCTTCGATACACGTTTCGCGGCCGCAGCATGCTGGGATTCCTGTTTTAACAGGGGTAAATCTTCAATGCTGTCGCCTGTCGGCGATGCGACGATAGGAGCTGTGAAAGCAAACACAGCAGTTGCGATGGATGTACGAAGCAATTTCTTCATATTACGACCTCTTGGAATTCGCCAAACGTAAAGCGCTTTCGTCTACCTTTACCACCATACCACTGTCAACTTGAACGTGGATACCGTCTTTAGCGACATCGGTAATAACTGCAGGCATAGGTACTTTGCCCAACTTGACAGTGACATGAGTACCAACGCGAATGTCGTCAGCAGTTAATTTCTGCGCGACCGGTTTTTTGGAGTGACTAGGCGCGGATTTAGTTCCCGCATTTCTCGCAGCGTTCGCGCCACGAGGCTTAGCTGCCCCCCCGTGTCGCTCTGATTTTTTCTTATGCTGGTCTTTTTTTAATGCCTTGCGCTTCTCTGCAGCTTTCGCCTTGCTTTCTTCCAACTGCTGTTGTGCGTGTTCGGCATGTTCTTGCTCTATCACAGCATCATTTGACCCATCAAGCCCAACGCGATGGGCGCCAGCCGTAATGGATTCCAGATAACGCCAACTGTTGGTGTAGTGACGCAGCGATGCGCGTAGCAAGGTTTTACTGACTCTCGGTTCTTCCTCGAGAGCTGCTGCTAACTCTTGAAAAATACCGATTTTGAGCGGTTTAGCAGGGCCACTCAGCGTAAAGCACTGAGGATAGGATTCGGCTAAAAATGCAATGACTTCTTTGCTGTTAGCAAACTTTTGACTGGTTTCCATTAATTTGGTGCGCGCTTAAGTTCAATCGTGTTGTGTGTCTGAATCATCCCAAGTTGCCAGCAGTTGGTCAACCCAATCGCGTAAATCATCATCATCTATCTCGGTGAGTTGTTGTTCTGTATGCCAAAATTCCCAGCAATGCTGAATCATCTTTTCCAATTGTGACACCGGAATATCGTCGTCTACCTGATCGTACAGGCTATGCAGCACTACATTGAGTGCATCGCTGGCCGCCTCGAGGTCGTCATGCTGATCTGACATGTCTTCTGGCGTTGACAACACGGTATGGATATCGATAAATGTTTTCACGGTAAACGGTCTACCAATAAACTGACTAATTGTTCGAGGGCAACTTTATCCTCAAGCGTGAACCGGCCTACCGACGGACTGTCGATATCCAATACGCCAAAAAGCTTGCCACGCTTGACAATGGGAACCACGATTTCAGCATTCGATGCTGCATCACACGCAATGTGGCCGGCAAATGCATGCACATCTTTCACTAATTGCGTTTCGCGTTGTGTTGCTGCCGTGCCGCAAACCCCTTTGCCCATCGCGATCCGGATACAAGCAGGTTGACCGTGAAAAGGGCCAAGCAATAATTCTTCACCAGTAAAGCGGTAAAATCCGGCCCAGTTCACATCGTGCATGTTGTGATACAACAGCGCGCTTAGGTTAGCCATGTTGGCAATCGCATCAGTTTCATCGGCGATAAGCGCTTTGGCCTGTGCTAGAAGCGTCGTGTAGTCTGTTCGCATAGACTCGTTTAGCGTGGTGCTAATAAACATAGTGCCCTTATAAAATAGTAAATTCGACTAAAACGCTAGCACTGATACCCTGTGTGCCCGGTAGTGCGCTACTCATTTCCGCATCGGCCATCATCATTCGTGCTCTGGGTTGAGCGTAATTTTGTTGCTCACTCACACTGACCAGGCTGCCCACTTTGGCATTGACTGGCGTCAATAGTTTTTCAGCTTTTGTTCTGGCATCCAGCATCGCCTCAGACAGCGCTTGCAGATATAACGCTTCTTCGTTCTGCACAACAAATTCAAATTGCTCAATCCGGTTCGCGCCGCTGCGCAGTACGCCATCAATCAGTGCATCATACTGATCGAGTTCGGTATGCGATACTGAAATTGTGCGCGTTAAAACAAAACCTTTTTGCTGACGTTCACGTTGCACGGTTTCATACCAAGGATTGAGTTGAATTTGCATGGTTTGAATGTGCCGCTCCGCCACATCCATGCTACGCAAAAAGCCGATAATCGAACGTGTTGACTGAGTCACTTTCTGATTTAACTTAGACACGGTGTCGCCGCGTTCTTCAATCATAAATGTCACGCTGAACGCATCAGGAACAACGGCAACAGTAGCTTTTCCCTGAACGGAAATAGTATTCGTCGCGTTATCGGGGTTGGCCTGCGCGACAGCTGATGTGCTAATGAATAAAACAGTAAACAACAATAATAAATTTCGCATCAGTGATATTCCTTGTTTAAGTGACTGTGTAATAGGATATCGCAAATTGCTGAATATCACATGAATCCTACGTTAATCAACATGCTTGAGTTAGCCTAACCTCAGGCTTATAGCGAGTTCGAGTCATTGATGACCTAACTAGCCAAAAAACCAATAGCTTACGCAAATTGCAGCAAAAATTCCGGCAAAGTCAGCGGCTAAACAACATCCTACTGCGTAGCGGCTGTGCTTAATGCCGACGGCCCCTAAATAGACTGCAAGCACATAAAAGGTGGTTTCAGTGGAGCCTTGCAATACGGACGCTAATCGACCCGCAAAAGAATCAGCACCGTGAAATTGCATGGTCTCAATCATTAATGCTCGAGCGCCTGAGCCGCTCAACGGTTTCATCAAAGCAGTGGGCAGTCCGTCAACGAAGCGAGCATCCATACCCAATGCGGTGACACCAGTAGCGATGCTTTGCACCACCATGTCCATGACTCCACTAGCCCGCAGCATTCCTATCGCAAACAGCATTGCCAGTAAAAATGGAATGATGGATATCGCTACTTCAAAGCCCTTTTTGGCGCCTTCTACAAACAACTCATAGGTATCTTGCCCTTTTCGCCAACCGGCGATAAGCACAACGACAATGAACGTCAGTAATGCAAAATTAGCGACTACTGATGATTGTTCTGCCAGCTGATCCGCCGCAAGCTGCGAGAAATACAAAATGATCGCAAAGAGCAAACTGAACAGGCCGACCAAATAAACCATTACCACACGGTTGAACAGGTTAATTTTTTGTACCGCGCAGGTCACAAACAGTCCAGCAAGGGTTGACGCACTGGTGGCGAGTAATATGGGAATGAACACATCGGTCGGTTGCGCAGCTCCCTGTTCAGCTCGGTAGAGAAATACGGCAATCGGGAATAATGTCACTGACGACGTATTGAGCACTAAGAAAAGAATCTGACTGTCAGTCAAAGTATCTTTTTTGGGCGCAAGCGTTTGCATATCCTGCATGGCTTTAATACCAAAGGGGGTGGCTGCATTGTCGAGTCCCAGTAAGTTGGCTGACATGTTCATAGTGATACTGCCAATCGCCGGGTGGCCGCGTGGAATGTCAGGCATGAGTCGGCATAACAGAGGCTCAAGCAGCCGCGATATTTTAGCGACTAGACCCGAATTTTCAGCAACTTGAAAAATGCCTAACCAAAACGCTAGCAATCCGATCAGACCAATGGCAATTTCAACGCTGAGCGTCGCCATACTGGTCACGGCAGTCATCGTATCCTGAAATGCGGACAAATCACCACTGACAAACACTTGCCAAAGTGTTGCTAAAAAAGCAGACACAATGAAAAACAACCAAATTCGATGCAGCATCGTTAATCCAATGATTCTAGAGTGCGGCTAGCATAGGCGATATGAATAATTTATTCAAAGATGAGATGAGAAACAGAATAAAGTGGCTACCGTCTGCGCCTTTATATTGTCGACGATGTGTTGAGGCAGAGAGCTCCCCGCAACCTTGAGGCATACGGGGGCTTAATTTAGGCTAGAACATGCCTCAAACTTTCCACGCAATGATGAACATTTCTTGGTGTACACGCACTGCCCATCAAGCCAATACGCCATGCTTTACCGGCAAACTTACCTAGTCCGGCACCGATTTCCAGACCAAATTCATTCAACAAACGGCCTCTGACGGTTGCATCGTCTGCTCCCTCTGGAATCAAGATCACGTTGAGTTGGGGCAACCGATACGCCTCATCGACCGCGAAAGTCAGCCCAATGGATTCAAGCCCCTCTCTGAGTAGTTCGTGCACCTTTTTATGGCGCGTGAACGCATTTTCCAAGCCTTCCTCCTGAAGCATCAACAGCGATTCATGCAATGCGTAAATACTGTTGACCGGCGCAGTATGGTGGTAGGCACGCTTTGTACCCGCTCCCCAGTATCCCAAAATAAGATTCAAATCGAGAAACCAACTCTGTACCGGGTGTTGTCGATTCCTGATGACCTCAAGTGCGGTTTCGCTAAAAGTAACTGGTGACAGACCGGGCACACAGCTCAAACACTTTTGCGAACCTGAATAGCATGCATCAATCTGCCACTCGTCAATGTTGAGCTCGATACCGCCGAGCGACGTTACCGCGTCAACAATCGTTAAACAGCCATGTTGTTTGGCGATTGCGCATAATCGCTGAGCATCGTTGCGCACACCGGTGGATGTTTCTGCATGCACAAACGCAACCGCTTTGACGTTGTCGTTGGCTTGCAATACATTTTCCAGTTCTTCTGGGCTGGTTTGTTCACCCCACTCGCTTTCAATCACGATGGCAGTGCCGCCACACCGAGTCACATTCTCTTTCATGCGCATACCAAATACACCGTTGATACACACGACTACGGTATCACCTGGCTCAATCAAATTAACAATGCAGGCTTCCATACCCGCTGAACCTGGCGCTGAAATGGACATTGTTAAACTGTTTTGAGTGTTAAACGCGTAGCGCAATAAGTCCCCCGTTTGATCCATCAGTTCGATAAACTGTGGATCCAAGTGTCCTAACGTTGGTCTTGCAAGTGCATTGAGCACGCGCGCCGATACATCAGAGGGCCCTGGCCCCATTAAAGTTCGTTGTTGTGGTATAAAGGTAGACATGCGTGACCTCGCTTTAGCGCATCAAAGACCCCATTGTTTCATACATTCATCAAAAAACAATTCGGAATAACAAGCATTCACCCAGTGAATATGGGTGTCGCGGAATAACGACGGCAATTCACTTCTTTTATCAACAACCATCCAATTCAGCACGCCTGATTCTTTAAGTTACCTCTGCCATTTCAATGACCTACGATCACTTTCTGATGCATGGAAAGTGACCCAATAAAATACTTTGAAAAAATGTTTATATTTTGAGCGATAGTGATCTATTATTAGTAATCGATGCTTTTATTTAGCATTTCTCCCAAGTAAAAGTTAGCGCACGGCTCAGCAATGAGCCATTCCCCTAGGCCCGGAATTAGCAATAATTCTGGGCATTTTTTATAGGGTTGGCTGCTAACTGTCCTGTTGGTTGTCATGGGGGTTGAGGTGCTTCGCAAATGCTTTCGCGTTGTTTTCATAATGCGCTGCCGACAACTCAAGTTGATGAATCACTGCATCAGGTAGTGTTTTTACCACTTTTGCAGGAGATCCCATGACAAGAGAATTGTCGGGAATTTCCATTCCCTCTGTCACTAATGAGTTAGCGCCAACAATGCAGTATTTTCCAATTTTCGCATTGTTGAGTACGACTGCGTTGATCCCGATGAGGCTATAGTCCCCAATATCACAGCCATGTAGCATGACCTTATGGCCAATGGTCACTCCTTCGCCTACACGCAGGGAAATCCCCTCATCCGTGTGCAAAACACTGCCATCTTGCACGTTAGTTTGCTTGCCGATATGAATTAATCCGCAGTCGCCACGGATCACGGTGTTGAACCAAACGCTTGCCTTCGCGTCAATTTTAACCTGACCAATGACATGCGCACCGGGCGCTATATACACACTTTCATGTACCTCAGGCGCAAAGTCTTTAAAGGTATACAACATTTATTGCTCTCCTAAATAGCGCATTAGTCCTTCCTGGGTTGTGCTGGCGACCAGTTCACCCCGCTGGTTAAATATTTTGCCGTTTACCAAGGCACGTGCGTTGCCACTCACGGGGCTTTCCATTGAATACAAATGCCATTCATTCATATCAATGGGTTGATGAAACCATATGGCGTGGTCGATTGTTGCAATGCGCAGCTTCGGATCGTTAACCGCCACACCATGAGGTTGCAAAGCGGTACCTAAGAAATGAAAATCTGAAGCGTACGCCAACACAGCCTGATGAAGCGTACTGTGTGTTGGTAGTGTTTCATTGGATTTTAGCCACACCTGTTTTAAGGGGACATGCTGCTCACTGCTGTAAGGCTGCAGTGCATCGACCGTGCGCAGGTCAATCGCGCGATGGTAGTCAACTGCGCTGCGTACGCCTTTACCGACCAGTTGCGGATTCTGCAAATAGAAATCTGCATCATTCTGGAGTGAATCGGCGCTAGGCGCTATGGGCATTGTTGCGTATTGATGGGTTAAATTAGTTTCGCGGGTTTGAAATGAGGCGGTCATGTAAAAGATATTTTTACCGTTTTGGATCGCTTTGACGCGGCGCGTGGAAAAGCTTCCGCCATCACGCACATTCTCCACTTCATAAATGACCGGTGAAGCCGCGTTTCCCGGCAGCAAAAAGTAGCTGTGGTAACTGTGGCAGTAACGGTCGTCTGGCACCGTTGCCGTTGCAGCCACCAGTGACTGCCCCAACACCTGACCACCAAATAAGGCTCTAAACCCTAGATCCCAACTTATGCCGCGATACAGCGTTTCATCCAGCCTTTCTAAATTCATTAGATCGGCAAGTTGCGGAAGTGCCATTTAACATCCTTAACAATAGTAGCGTGAATTCACTTGCGCCTGATGTTCAAAAAAGCGCGTGTCTTTATAGGGTAATTTCATAAAGCCTGAAATACCACTGCCATTAATGAGCGGTACAAACTCAAGCACTTTTTGCAGTAATGCTCTAAATTCGTCCTCAAACCGATGATCGAGCAATTTGTAATAATTGTGGATCTTCAAATGCGTTGGTAGAGACTCGAAAATGATGCAACCAGTGTGATGGATTTGGTTTAGCTCAGCTAGCACATCTAATAGAGGCTGAGGAAGACGGAGCAATTCGTCGGGGTCTTCCCCATCTTCGAAATAGGAATGCATTCTACTGGCATCTTCAAACACAGACAAGCGACTCTTCTCAAACGGTATATGCTGATGCGGTAAGGGTTCGAACGGTTGGTCCTGACGCTCTCTTTCGATGTGCAAAGTGTCTCGCGCGTTAAACATACAGCACTTAAATACCCCCTCACGATGTAACGCTCTGGCCAATGTCACCACATTATTCACAGACATGTCGAAGCTGACTTTTAACGCAGGTTCAAACAAGTTTAAGCTCGAATCAATAAATACGCCCTCCGGCTGCCAACGCACAGCAAGCCCTCCCACAACGGGGTATTTCCCCAAACGGCTAACCGCAGAAATAAAGGCCTTTTCAGTCTCCCCCATGCCTTGCATGTAGTTTTTGTAATATCGGTCAAACTGCGCATCATCGATGTAACGAAACGCTTTTTCGTCAACATCGCTCTGCTGGCGCAGATACGACTTGCGCGAGCTGTAGACCACGGTTTCGATTTCTTTATCTCTGAGTGAGGCCCAGGAAGGAATGAGTGCTGAAGGTATTTCGGTGCGCTCATCATCAATGACGATGTTTTTTAACAGGTACACATGTTTAAAGAAGGCATCGCCGCCCTGTCGTCGCTGTTTTGGATCGTCGCTCATCAAGTGGCTGAGAATATCAGCAAAGAACTTAGGAAACCCCAGTGAAGCCGGCGTGATCACGTAACGGCCGAATCGACTCGATTGCCCCGACGCTAGCGCATAAAGCGTACTTGCAAGCCCTTGTTCGTCAAACCGTGGGGAGCTTAACGCACCATTTAACTGTTCATCGCCAATAAAATAGACGTCGCCTAAGCGCGCATTGGTTTGCTGCAAATCACCTGACATTAGATCCATCACATTGTGCTGGACATGTTGCCCTGTTTCATCGAGCTGCGCGTAAACACACGAGCCCCAATCAATCAGGCCAATAGTTTGCGTCGTGTCATCCCACACGATATTCGACGGTTTGATATCGCCATGGACGATGGGTTTAATACCTTGCTTAGTCGCGTTACCGCGCAACGTCAGCAGAATATCCGCTAACTGTGCGGCTATTTTGAGCACCAGACTGATTGGCAATGGACCACATCGCAGGGAAACTTTTTCAAGGTCCTCACCTCGCGCACGCTGCATGACGAGAATGGCCTGACGGCCGATTTGTTGAAACTGGATTAAACTGGGTACAAACCGATGATGAACCTGCGACAGCATGAAGGCTTCTTCTTCCAGCCTATCTTGTACGTGCTGCGGCAAATTGATGCGCGAAAACTTGAAAACGTGTTCGTCACCCAACAAACTTTCACCGGCAAATGCAAAACCGAAAGCCCCCTTACCAATCATGTCTATGTTTTTATAGCCCAACTGAGTTAATTGCTCAGTGCACAAAGCAAACCAGTCTTTTAGCTTTTTCGCATCAGCATGCGACAGCAAGTAGATGCTTTGATCTTCGGGAATGTAAAAATGCTGTAGATCAGTCGGCGTTGACATGGTTGTTAAGTCAGTTCTACAAGCCAATGAGTCTTGATTGACGTGGCGCTTAACGGTTTTGCTAATTTTTGCAGTGCGCCAGCAATTGTTTCTGCGAACTGCCAGGGAGGATTAATCACCGCAACTCCTGAGCCAAACATTCCATTGTCGGCGCTTTTTTCGCTTACGTTTAGCTCGGCATAAAACAACCCTGATAACGCAATCTCAGCCAGGCTATCTCGCAACTGTTCAGATCGGCCACTTTTCGCACCGGCACGTTGACTCAGTAACGGATACCAAATCAAGATACACGCCGTTGGCCAACGCTTTAAGACCTTTTCGATGGTTTGATAAACAGCTTGATACTCCGACGCATTTTCGTACGGCGGGTCGATCAGTACAATCCCACGTTTTTGTGCAGGAGGAACCACACCCACTAGCCCTTCAAAGCCATCGCGGTGGTGCAGTGCAATTTGCGCACAAACGTTCTCTTGTAACGCGCGCGTGGACAGGTTGTTTTGCAGCTTTTCAAATTCAGTGGGGTGTAACTCCATCGCAACCAGTGCATCTTGCGCACGCAACCAAGATGCTGCTAACACGGGAGAGCCAGGAATGACTCCTTGCTCCTGAAACCGTGAAAGCGTGCTGATATAGTCATTGAGTAATGGATCGTCGTCAGCGATAGAAGTCTCTTTTTGACTGACCAAACGCGTTAATCCGGTTTTGAATTCACCGTTTAACTGCACTTGCTCATCATTGACCACATAGCTTCCTGCGCCGGCGTGTGTGTCGAAAACACAAAATGGTTTAGATTTTATCGAAAATCGTTGTATCGCGGCGAGCAAACACAGGTGCTTGAGCATATCTGCGTGATTTCCCGCATGAAACGCATGTTTGTAACTGAGCAAAAGCCTAGACCCTATCAACGATAAAAATGAATTTAAACACCTTGATGCACGCGTGTAAATCAACAAAAAAGCCTCAGACTGCGGAAACAGGCTGAGGCTGATTGCGACCTATTGAGTATTAACGCATAGCAAGCATCATTTTACTCGGTTGCTGCAGGTAAGAAAGCCACAGGTTATTAAATTTAACCATGGTAGCACCATCAATGACGCGATGATCGCCGGACCAGTTTACCGTCATTATGTTCGCTGCAATAACATTATCGTTACTGTCAAACCGTGGTAAACGCTGCGTTTTCCCTAGCGCGACAATAGCGACCTCAGGTTTATTAATCACAGGCGTCGCGACCGTTCCCCCCAGCGCACCAATATTCGAGATACTGATCGTGCCACCGGTCAAATCCGAATTACTGAGTTTTCCATCGCGCGCTCGTTCGATAATACCGTTAAGCTCTAAGGCAATGTCTTCAAGAGACTTTTCCTGAACCCGTTTGATATTGGGCACCAGCAATCCAATCTTACTGTCTACTGCCAAACCAATATTGTGGTCAGCCAAATAAGTCAGTTCACTACCATCAGCCGACAAACGACTGTTAATAACAGGAAACTCATTCAATGCTAACGACAACGCCTTGATGAAAAAGGGCATGAAAGACAATTTGATACCCTTGTCTGCCAGCATTGGCTTAAAGTCTTCTCTGAGGGCAATTAGCGCCGACATTTCAAGCTCATCGCTTACCGTGAAATGCGGTATCGTACTCACCGAATCAGACATCTGACGCGCCATTGCCGCCTGAATGCCTTTCACTTTTACCGTGTTATTCTGGCGCTGACTCACCGCGCTACTCAATGCATCACTGGCTTTTGAAGAGACTTGCTCATCAGCGCTTCCGGCAGCGAGCACGTCTTGCTTTAATATTCGCCCTTTTTTACCGCTACCTTCAATGCCGTTCAAATCGACATTCTTCTCGCGCGCAACTCGGCGCACTGCGGGGCTCGCCAAGACCTTACCCGATATGGCAACAGGCTCAAACTGGCCTCCTTGCTCACGTTGCCCCGATGTATTGGACAGGCGTTTTGGGCTGCCCTGAGTTGCACTGGCTTTGGAAGCCGGTTGCGGCGCGGTGGTTGTGGCAGGCGCTTCGTGTTCGCTTGAAGACAACGCAAACAGAGGTTGATGAACTTGCGCGATTTCCCCCGCCTTATGATAGTGCTTGACCATGACACCGGCATGCTTGGCCGGAATTTCGACCACCGCTTTGTCGGTCATCACCTCAACAACCGCTTGATCTTCCTCAACGGTTTCACCCTCGGCCACTAGCCATTTGACGATTTCGCACTCCACAATTCCTTCGCCGATATCCGGTAGAATAAAATCTTCGCTGTGTGCAGATGTGCTCTGCTCGACTGCCGATGAATTTATTGATGTGGATGCATCTTCGTTATCCTGTGCAGGCTGTTCATTGCTGGATTTCCCTTCGACCTGCATGGCAAACAACGGCTCATGGACTTTGGCTATTTCACCAACCTGATAATACAATTTCAGTACTTTACCGGAATGCATTGCAGGAATTTGCACCGTGGCTTTGTCAGTCATGACTTCGGCGACGGGCTGATCTTCCTCAATAACATCCCCTTCAGACACTAACCACTCAAGCAATTCACACTCAACGATACCTTCGCCGATATCAGGCAATATAAAATCAGTACTCATGCGTTACCTCTAGTAATCTAATGTGCGCTTGATGGCTTCATAGGTTTTCAGATGATCCGGCATATACTCTTTCTCATGCGCCAGTGGATAAGGTGTATCAAGCCCACAAACCCTTGCAATGGGAGCTTCCAGGTGCAGGAAACACTTATCTTGAATAGTGGCTGCTATCTCACTGGCAAATCCGCCCGTCATAGGGGCTTCATGATTGATCAATAAACGACCGGTCTTTCTGACTGATTGCGCCACACACTCCGCATCCCATGGCAAGATACTCCGCAAGTCAATAACGTCACAACTCACACCGTCGTCATTGGCCATCTGCGCAGCTTTCTCGATAACTTCCATTTGAGCGCCCCAAGCAAGTAACGTGATATCACTGCCTTCGGTCACAATGTCTGCCTTACCTAAAGGCAGCGTGTAATCCTCTTCTGGTACCTCACACACTGAAGCCCGATATAAACGTTTTGGCTCCATAAACAGTACAGGGTTATCGTCACGAATCGATGCCAACAGTAAACCTTTTGCTTGATAGGGATTGCGCGGTATAACAATTTTCATCCCTGGCGTATGGGCAAAGTAAGCTTCTGGGGATTGCGAATGGTACAACCCTCCAGCAATACCGCCACCGTAGGGCGTTCGAATCGTTAATGAGCCGCAGGTAAACTGCCCGCCAGAACGATATCGAAACTTCGCCGTCTCATTCACGATCTGGTCAAAGGCCGGAAAGATATAATCAGCGAATTGAATTTCAGCAACGGGGTATGACCCCTGAGACGCCAAACCGTTGGCAAAACCAATAATCCCTTGTTCAGTGAGCGGCGTGTTAAAGCAGCGTTCCCGACCAAAATGTTCCTGCAAGTGACTGGTGGCTCGAAATACGCCGCCGAAATGACCAACGTCTTCGCCGAACACCACAACCTTTTCATTTCTGCGCATTTCCAGAATAAGGGCATCGTTGATGGCTTGCAGTAAGTTCATCTTCTTCATTATTTAACCCCCTTGGCAGTTTTCGGATAGGCGTCCGGGTACTTTTTAATATGCGCTTTAAGTTCAGTGATTTGTTCCTGCAGGTGCCATGGCACAGTATCGTAAACATCATTCACCAGATCGTCGATATCACAGACATCCACCTTTTCAGCGGTTTTCACTGCTGCCAGTATCGCTTGGCGGCTCTCACTAAGCATCGCCTCGTGAGCCTGCTCATCAAACCAGCCCTTATCCATCACCCAGCGCTTGAAGCGATTAATCGGATCGCGTTCACGCCATTTGGCTTCTTCTTCTTTCGAGCGATAACCGGTCGGATCATCTGAGGTCGAGTGCGCCGCTAAGCGATAGGTCATCGCTTCAATCAGCACGGGGCAGTTCTCAGCTAACGCGATCTCCCGCGCTTTTTGCGTCGCCGTATAAACAGCAAGCGCGTCATTACCATCAACACGAATGGTTTTCACACCATAACCGATACCGCGCGACGCGATCCCATCACCGGCAAACTGCTCGTCAGCTGGGGTAGAAATCGCATAACCATTGTTGCGGCAGAAAAAGATCACAGGGCATTTCAGTACGGCCGCCATATTGAGGCCAGCATGAAAGTCACCTTCTGACGCGGCACCTTCACCGAAATAACAGATGGTAACAGCGTCAGTACCCTGTAGTTTCTGACCATACGCGTATCCAGACGCCTGCGGAATTTGAGTGCCTAACGGCGACGAAATGGTCATAAAGTTGAGCTTTTTATCACCATAATGAATCGGCATTTGACGCCCTTTGTTAGGGTCTAAGCGATTGCTGAACATTTGATTCATAAACTGCTCAGTAGAATAACCTCGATACGCTAAAGCCGCCTGTTCGCGGTATTGCGACATGATCATGTCATCATCACTTAACGCTGCCGCGCTAGCGGTGGTGGCGGCCTCTTCGCCCGTACACGCAAGATAGAAGCTAATTCTACCCTGACGCTGCGCAGCAACCATGCGTTCATCCAATAGGCGGATATACTCCATGGTATACAGGATCTTTTGCGTCTTTTCTTTGTCGATTTCCGGCGCGTTTGCGTCGGCAATTAGCGCACCCTCATTATCAAGAATTTGTAGCATGGGGATGTCGACTATGCCGTTTTCAATCACATTGACTGAGTGAGTAACATGCACATTTGACAAATGGTTACGGTCGTTCATCGAAACTCCGTGAATTGTTTTGTGTAGGGTTTTTAACTCAAGCATAGTACGCCAACCGCAGTAATGACACGTTGCTTTTTCGTGAATTAAGTCGCGCTTAACATGGGGATTTGTTTCAAATTTGTGAACAGAATTGAAACATTCATCCTACATTTCACGCTTTGCTGAAATTTTGTCTTATTCGATTTACACATAGCGGTAAGAATGTCTTCCATGAGCCTTAAAGTGTCGCAATTCGACCGAACTAAAAAAAGTGTCTTTAATATTTCATTTGCATTACAAACCAAGAAAAAGTGTGCTAGAAATAAAAAGTCGACGAAAAAACAGTCGATGCAATGCAGCGTAAATCATTAACTATCAGCTGTATTCCATAATAATAATCATTTCAATCCCAGGGTACTTATCCCAACAACAGGAAGACGGAGGTTTACCTGTGAACCATAAAGTGACATTAGCTGTATCCGCAGCGTTAATGTCAATGTCAGTGCACTCAGCCACCCAGCTGAGCGCTGCGCTAAGCAGCAGTTTTGATGTTGAAAATAACGTTTTGCAAGCTTCACAGCCGGTATCGGTTAACAAGCGCGTCGTTACCAATGTGAATCAGACGCGTAAATTTATCCCAGAACCGGAACTCGACAACAAACCTTATGTATATATTGTTCAGTTAAAAGATTCGCCGGTAGCACTGTATGATGGAGGAATCAAAGGATTTCCAGCGACAAATCCTAAATCATCGGAGTTGGTAGCTTCGTCCCCTCTAGAAGCTGGTAAGCTCAATGTAAAAGACACCAATGTAAAGCGTTACGCTAACTTGTTAGAACAACGCCAACAATCGTTTATTTCAAAAGCTAATAGCACTATGGGTAATCTTCGTGTGTTGGACACCTTTAAATACGCGATTAATGGCTTTACCGTCCGAATGACCCAGGCTGAAGCCGCAAAGCTGGCTCGCCTTGAAGGCGTTGCATTTGTAGAGCGTGAACGGATCTATGAAATGCATACTGACCAAGGCCCTACATTAATAGGCGCGCCCAGCGTTTGGGATGGAAGCGCCACTGATTCGGGTATTGGCACACTAGGCGAAGGCGTGGTCGTCGGTATTATCGATTCCGGTATCAACTCAGATCATCGTTCCTTCGCAGACATCGCTGATGATGGCTATAACCACACTAACCCCTTGGGCAGCGGTAATTATATTGGTGATTGCGCCGGTGCCTCCCCAACGATTCAGTGTAACGATAAACTGATTGGTGTGCGTAGTTACCCGTCAGTTACCAATGTGTACTCAGATGAAACTGTTTTCCCACCGGGCCTTCCTGCCAACGGTGAAGATTATGATGGGCACGGAACCCACGTCGCCAGTACCGCTGCGGGTAATATTTTGCGCGATGTTCCGCTTTACGTGCCTGACACTGGCGAAGAAGAAAGTGATGGTATTCCTACACCGCTGACTTTCCCGGAAATGTCAGGTGTAGCGCCTCGCGCCAATATTATTGCCTATCAAGTGTGTTTGCCCGGAAATAATGGGGATACTTACAGCGGCTGTGCTGGTACGGCTATTTTAGGCGCTCAAGAAGATGCCATCATTGATGGTATTGACGTTGCAAACTACTCCATTGGTATACCCGGTCCAGCGAGCAATTTAGCATGGAATAATGCTTCCGAAGTCGGTTTCCTCTCCATGCGTAATGCGGGTATTTTCGTGGCCGTTTCTGCCGGTAACTCCGGTCCTCTGCAAGGCACTACGACTAAGCAGGCTCCTTGGTACACAGCTGTCGCGGCTACTACACATGGTCGAGTCCTTGCTACACCGAAGGAATTGACCGATTTTTCCGGTGGCGATACTGATTTAGATCCCATCCCAGGCTCTTCAAACTCTGGCGGTATTACCGCATCTATTGTGTATGCCGGTGACTATGAAAACCCGAATGATCCAGACGGCGATCCTGCACAATGCCTGGAACCTTTCCCAGAGAACACGTTTAGCGGTGAAATCGTAGTGTGTGACCGTGGTGCCATTGCTCGCGTTCAAAAAGCAATTAATGTTGCCGAAGGCGGTGCTGGCGGCTATGTTTTAGCCAACGTAACTCCAGGCAGCGTCAATTCTGATTACTACGTTATCCCTGGTATTCATATTGATGACCAAAACGCGGTTTTACTCCGCGAGTGGTTAGCCAGTGGCACAGGCCACACGGCAACCATTACGCCAGCAGACTCATCGATTACTTATGATGACGACGCCGCTGACCGTGTTATTGGATTCTCTTCACGTGGGCCCAATATCACGGCATCAACTTTGAGTCCATTTGTGGCAGCACCGGGTGTTGATATCTACGCCGCTTTTGCTGATCAGGACTTTGGTAATGATAATACTGGTCCTACGCCCACTGACTTTAATTTCCTAAGTGGTACGTCAATGGCAAGCCCGCATGTGGCTGGTGCCGCAGCGTTAATTAAGTCGGTACATCCCAACTGGACACCTGACGTGATCCGCTCTGCGTTGATGATGACCTCAACAACGGCGGTAATGGATGATGATGGCACCGTCGCTGATTGGTTCGATATGGGGGCGGGTCGTATTCAGGTCGATAAGGCGGTTCAAACCGGTTTGGTGATGGATGAAACCGCGTCAAACTATAATGCAGCTAATCCCTCCGCGGGGGGCGATCCACGCTCACTGAATCTACCCAGTGTGACGGATACGGATTGTCTTGGCGTTTGTACGTGGACTCGCACGGTGACAGCCACCAAAGCCGGCTCATGGAGCGCTTCAGGAGCGTCGATTTCTGGCGATTTGAGCATCACCGTCACCCCAACATCGTTTGATCTCGCTGAAGGTGAAAGTCAGGAGTTGACCATCGAGGTTGATGTGTTTAACGCGCCGCGCGATGTGTACTCATTCGGTATCGTCAATCTAACGTCGCCAAGTTCACCAGACTTGCACATTCCGGTCTCTGTCGAGGCGTCAACAAGTACCATTCCTGAAGAGCTGGAATTTGTTGCTAAACGTGATCAGGATTCATGGCTAGTGAGAGATCGAGTTGCTGTTGAAATCAGTAATTTTACCATCAATTCATACGGGCTAACGAAACCCACAAGCGTAGAGGGCTCAGCGTCTCAAGACACGAATAATTCAGACTTTTTGGATGACCTCGAAGATGGTTTGTTCATCACAACGGTCGACGTGCCTGAGGACGCCAAGCGTCTTGTTGCCAATACCCGTAACTCTACGTCACCTGATTTAGATTTATATGTGGTAATTGATGCCAATGAAGATGGAATTCCAACAGAAGATGAAATTGTCGGTTCAAGTGCAACGGCATCGGCGGAAGAGTTTGTTGACATTAAGCTTCCATCTGCCGGCATGTACTGGCTTATCGTACAGAACTGGTCAGCCTCTGCGGAAGATGCCACTGATACCTTTGACCTCAATTATGCGGTCGTTGATGGTGAAATCGGTGACAATCTTACGGTAGAAGCGCCAAGTGCAGTGCCGCAACTGACACCGTTTGATCTTCGCTTCATATGGGATCTCGAGGCTGCTGAAACGGGCGACATGTATTTTGGAGCTGTCGATTTCGGTACCTCTCCTGACAATGCAGGTAACCTCGGGCTTGTTATGGTCGATCTTGTGCGTGGTGAGGACGACGTGTCCGTAGTGGGCGATTCATCCACTCGACTTGAACCTGGCGATACTCGCACATTCTCTGTTGCAGTCGATGCCAACTTTACGCCCGAAGATCGCAACTATGAAGTCTCGTTAACGTTACCAGACGGTGTTTCACTGGTTGAAGACAGCACAGAAGCAGAAGTTGATGGCGATACATTGTCTTGGATGGTCTCACAGCCATCTCTGCTCGAAATTCAGCCAACCTATCGAGTATCAACAAACGCGACCGATGAACAATGTGCGATTCCGTTTGGGGATGGTAGCTATGTAAATCTGGCTGATTTCGGACTTGGACTGAATAGTGACATCGATGGCGACGAAGTAACGGGAAGTTTCCCTAACTCCGTCCAATTCTATGGTCAAGAGTACAATGGATTTACCCTAACCGACGACGGGTTTATTGTGCTTGACGGTAACACGAGTAATATTCCACGAGTGAATCAGCTAATGCCAGATTCCAACTCACCGAATGCCGTAGTTGCACCGTTCTGGCGTGACATGACGTTTGATGTTGAGAATGGTCAAGGTGCTACCGTTGCTGCCACACGTGATGGTAGCGTTGTATTTATCGAATGGGATAACATGACACCCGTTGTTGCAGCAGGTGAAGCACCCTCTGGAGACGTTGCTGATTTCCAAATTGTCTTTGCTAATCAACCAGCGCCAGGGCAGCCCAGCATCGTGTTCGCGTATGACAACGTAACCCATGTAGAAGGCGATGACATTCCCACTTCCATTGGGTATGAGAATGCAAGTGGTACAGAGGGAAGAACCACACATTATATTCCGCCCGCAGGGTCAAGCAATGACCCCATTGGTAGTGTCGCTAATGATGCAGTGTCAGGTACGCAGATCTGCTTCTTCTTAGAAGAAGTCCCTAGCGAGCCTACACTGTTGTCGTTCACAGTGCAGGTGGATGAAGGCAATACTGGCGGGCCAATTCAAATGGTAGCGATGTCTAGCGTCACTAACATTCCGGGCACCGTGACTTCTGCTTCAGATGTATTTGCAGCCGTTCAGGTTGAAGGCGCGCCTCGCGTAACAATCGCTGGCGAGACTGTCGCTAACCTTGAAGTGGTTGAGCTGCAAGAACTTGACCTTATGGGTGAAGTTGTTGATCCCAATGGCGATGATGTCGACATTACTTGGACACAAATATCTGGCCCGGCTGCGGTAATTGCTGGCAACGGCATTGCAGATGCGGTGTTAATGGCACCAGAAGTGGAAGAGGACGCTTTAATCGTGCTCGAGATTTCCGTTGTTGATGAAAATGGCAACGAATCTACAGCGATTGCGAATGTCACTGTGAAAAACAACCTAGCACCTGAATTAGCGATCACTGCGCCAAGCTCTGTTGAGGAAGGTTCTACCATCCGCATCAGTGTGGCAGCGAACGATCCTGAAGGTGACGATGTTGCCATCACAATTGATGGCGTACCAGGCTCAACCTTCACGACAACAGCACCTGGAACTAACACGGATACGTCGATTAGCTTCCAAGTTGTTGCCACTGATGGATTGAACACGACCACTGAAACCGTGACCGTTCGTGTAACGAACAAGAGCGGTGGTAGCATGGGTTGGATAGCATTGCTGCTCATCCCTGCAATTTGGTTGCGTCGTAGAAAAGCACACTAATGAATAATCATTAGAAACTAAAAAGGGTCGCAATTGCGACCCTTTTTCATTTATCTACCCCGTTGTAAGCCAGCACGACACTCTCAAACCTTACTTGAGAAATACCCCGTCACTGAACTAGCGCTATTGAGTAGTAGCCTATCGCTCGAAATCATGCCGCTCACGTTTAGAAGTAACCGGTCATTTCGAGGCAAAGAAACATATAAAGTCGATGTTAGGGGGCTGCTGGACGGACTTGCTCAACCCAACTTCAGGCGGTTTACACTCACAGTTTATGTGCAAACAGCGTTCGTTTCTCACTATCGCTTAAAAATGCTGCCTCTACCGCGTTGCGCTGAATACCTTCTAAGTCAGACTGCGATATACCAATAACATCGTGGGCTACCTGATACTCGTGCGCTAAATCAATAGCAGACACACCGGGATCATCGGTGTTTAATGTCACGCACAATCCTTTCTCCAGAAAAACTTTCATTGGGTGCGCGGCCAAATCCTGCACGGTCGCGGTTTGATAATTTGATGTGGGGCACGATTCTATAGGAATGCGAGCGTTGGCCAATTGTCGCAGCAAGTTATCATCTTTAATGGCAGCAACGCCGTGGCCTATTCGTTGCGCACCCAGTAAGTTAATTGCACGGCTTACACTGTCAGGCCCATCCGCTTCACCGGCATGTACGGTGATGTGCCAGTCAGCGTTGCGCGCCTTGGCAAAGTGGTCGACAAACCATTCAGCAGGAAAGCCAAGCTCGTCACCGGCTAGATCTAAACCTGTGATATGTGACTTGTGCGCTAGCAATCCGTCTAACTCTTTCAGGCACTGCTCTGCGCCATAGGTACGACTGAGAATACCAATTAAGTTCGCTCTGACACCGTATTCCTTCTGACCATCTTCCACGCCTTGGATCACTGCTTCTGTAACATCCGCGATGTTTAATCCGTGATGCTCCGCCATGTAAAACGGCGAAAAACGAAGCTCAATATAATCTAACCCCTCTTGCTTGGCATCCTGCATGTTTTCATACGCCACGCGATAGCAGGCATCAGTATTCTTCAGCACGGATACGCCGTAATCGAGACGCTGAAGGAAAGCGAGCAAGTCACTGGTTTTATCTTGGATCTGCACAAGCGGTAATAAATGATCGAGATCCATCGCTGGCAGAGAAACGCCGTACTGCTGGGCTAAATCCAATATGGTTTGTGGACGGATATTACCATCTAAGTGTCGATGCAAATCTATGACCGGTAATTGGCGGTTAATCATGTTCCCTCTCGTTGGCTGGTGCCGCAAACTTGGCGGGCATTGAGTCTGTCGGCAAAAGTGACTTATTCCGACGCGTTAGTCAAATACTCGCAATTGGCACAGGCACAAAATCGGGTAGAATAGCGGCACAATTCAACGCTACTTTGATGTAATGACTGATACCGACCAATTGTTTGCTACGCCACTTAAAAAGGTCACAGACTTTTCATTTGATGAACAAGTCGCCGACGTGTTTCCAGATATGATTTCCCGCTCAGTCCCTGGTTACCACGAGATACTGAAAACCATAGAGCAACTTGCCGCACGTTATGTCCAGGCTAATACACGGATCTACGATTTAGGCTGTTCTTTAGGGGCCGCTAGCTTGGCCGCAGCGCATGGTTGCCGACACAACAATGACATTGTTGCGATTGATAACTCTCAAGCCATGCTGTCTCGATGCGCTCGTTATGTGAGTCAATTTTCGCACGCTGAGCATATTCAGTTGTTTCACAACGACATCACCGACATCACCATTGAAAACGCCAGTATGGTGATCATGAATTTCACATTACAGTTTGTGGACCCCGAAAAGAGACGCGATTTGCTCTGTAACATCTATCAAGGGCTCAAGCTTGGCGGTATTTTGGTGCTGTCTGAAAAGTTTAATCACCCCGACCCACTCGGCAATGAAGTCCTTATTGAACTTCATCAGGAATTTAAACGAGCCAACGGTTACAGTGAATTAGAAATCAGTCAAAAAAGAGCGGCGCTTGAAAATGTGATGAAACTCGACACGCAGGAAATGCATCGTGAGCGTTTAGCACAGGTAGGTTTCGACTCAACCGTGGTCTACTATCAACGTTTTAATTTCTGTTCAATGGTGGCGATCAAGTCATGAGCGTTATAAATCACTGGTTTAATGAGTGCTACAAGTCATTGATCGATGCATCGTTGGATCACTGGCTTGATAGCCTGCCTAACCAACTGCATCATTGGCAAGCGCATGTCGTGAGTAAAGAGGTTGTAAAGCTGTGCCACCTGATTGACCAATTACCCCACTACCCTGACGCACAGCTCGATTTGAAAGACGCGGTGAGTGTCACTCCTCGTGAGCCGATGTCTGAAAAAGACACTGCGAGGATCACCGCACTGCTTCAACATTTTATGCCGTGGCGAAAAGGTCCCTTTACAGTAGGTGATGTGCACATTGATACTGAATGGCGCTCGGATTGGAAATGGGAGCGTGTCTTGCCGCACATTGCGCCACTTGCAGGCAAACGTGTACTCGATGTTGGGTGCGGTAGCGGATACCATTTATGGCGCATGGCAGGAGAAGACGCGGAGTTAGTCATCGGCATTGATCCAACGGCATTGTTTTTTGCACAGTTTCATGCGATTAAACACTTTATTCGACGTTCAAATGTGCATATGTTGCCGCTGGGCATCGAGGAAATGCCTGCATTAAAGTCATTCCATAGCGTTTTTTCAATGGGCGTGCTGTATCACCGTCGCGATCCCATCCAATTTCTGACTGAGCTTAAAAATCAGTTGTTGCCGGGCGGCCAACTGATCCTCGAGACCCTTGTGATCGACGGCGATGAAAACACTGTTTTCATGCCGCAAGACCGGTACGCACAAATGCGCAATGTGTGGTTTCTTCCGAGCACAAAAGCGTTATCCCTGTGGTTAGCGCGTTGTGGCTTTGTTGATATTCAAGTCGTCGATGAATCCGTGACATCGTTAGAGGAACAGCGCAAAACAGCGTGGATGGACAACCTGTCATTGGCAGATTTCCTTGATCCATCCGATAAACAGAAAACCATCGAAGGTTATCCCGCACCCAAGCGCGCAGTATTGCTTGCTAGAACTAAACTGGCACAGTAGTTGATAGTACCCTATCGTTTATATCATGCGCGTTTCACGCTGAAATGGGGTAAATTATCAGTACAGTTGATTACACTGCTTTTTTAAACGCGCAGGCTTTACCGCCAGCGTATATTGATAATGCACTGCGTTGGTTCAAACCACTGGCAGAACATATTGCATCGCACCAAAATGGTGCTGATCGACCTTTCTTCGTGGGCGTTAATGGTTCACAAGGTAGCGGTAAATCAACGCTTTGTGCGTTCTTAAAATTTTATTCTGAGCAGCAGCTTTCCCTTCACTGTGTTGTGATGTCTTTGGATGATTTCTACCTTTCGGCCGCACAACGCGATGCCTTGGCCAAAAAGGTGCATCCACTTTTTAAAACTCGTGGTGTGCCCGGCACACATGATGTCAGTTTGCTGGAATACACTTTGCGTTCTCTAACGGAAGAAACACACGTTGCCATCCCGCAGTTTGACAAAGCGCTGGACAACCCTGCCCCTACCGAAGAATGGCCTATGGTCAAAGCGCCAGCCGATATCATTATCGTTGAAGGATGGTGTTGGGGCACACCGCCACAATCGGTTGCTTCTTTGCAACAACCTTGCAACGCCTTAGAAGCAAAACACGATAGTGATGGCACATGGCGACGTTATTCTCACGCTGCGATGGTTAGGGATTATCAACCACTTTATGCCATGATGGATTATTGGGTGATGCTGCAAGCGCCCAGTTTTGACTGCATAGCGCGCTGGCGCATGGAGCAGGAACACAAGTTGAGAACAAAATTAGCTGCGGGAAATCGGGCCTCCAGTCAAGTGATGACCGATGCGCAAATCGAGCAGTTCATCATGTACTTTCAGCGTTTAACAGAGCACTCACTGGCCACACTGCCTGATTGGGCAAATTGTGTTTACACCCTTGATCATGAACGGCATATAATTGGCGCGCGCGCCGATTTCATGCTGAAGGAGAATTCATGATGACAACGACAGCATACATCATTTTTACGGATCTAGACGGCACACTGCTTGATCACAACACTTACCGTAGTGATGCTGCGATACCCATGTTGGATAAACTGGGCCGCTTTGGCATTCCCGTCATCCCCAACACCAGCAAAACATTTGCAGAAGTGTCGACGTTGTGCCAATCACTGGCGCTGAATGGCCCGGTTATTATTGAAAACGGTGCAGCAATCTATGTACCGACCTCGCAGTGTGCATTATTGGATGTCCCGGTTGAAAATACTGACCAAGCGTATCAACGGATTGCTTTCACTCGACCGCACGCCTATTGGCTTTCAATACTCTCGGCATTGAAACAGGAGTTTACTGGCGAATTCAAAAGCTTTGCTGAACTTGGCATTGCCGGCATTGTTGAACACACCGGGTTAAGTGAATCGCAAGCTGCCGCTGCTGCACAGCGTGAATTTGGTGAGCCGGTTGTGTGGTTGGGAACACCACAACGAAAAAGTCTGTTTATCGATGCATTGCAAAATCGCGGTGCTGAGCCTGTCGAGGGAGGACGGTTTTTACATGTCTGCGGTAACTGCAATAAAGGTAGTGCGCTAGCCTGGCTTACCGAGCGTTACCAGCGTACACGCTTCGCGGGGAAGTTGCTTAAGTCCATTGCCTTAGGTGACGGTAAAAATGACATTGCCATGTTAGAAGTGGCTGATTACGCCGTGCGGATAAAGTCACCCGTCCATGCGCCCCCCACGCTACAGCGAGCTCAACACCTGATCACAACCCAACGCTGCGGGCCAGAAGGTTGGCACGATGCACTTACACAACTCATTCCCTTTGAACAACTGGAGTCATAATTATGGCTGATTTTTACCAAAATGGCATTGTGACGACGTTACACAATCTATCAGAAAGACCAATCGACGCATTGGAGAAAGAGCTCCTCGCGTTTTCAAAGAAGCGACCGATGGGGTTGATCTTACCTTCGCTGTATTCGGAACTTGAGGGCGAAGCACTCCCCTCAATTGTCGGTCATCTGGCGAAAGTCCCCTACTTGTCTGAAATTGTTATTGGATTGGATCGCGCAGATGCACAGCAATTCAAACAAGCCATCACTTTTTTTGACAAACTCGATCAACACCATCGTATTCTGTGGAACGACGGGCCTCGTCTGAAAGCGTTGGATGAAGAACTCACCGCCCTCGGTCTGGCACCAAAGGAGATGGGTAAGGGCAGAAACGTTTGGTACTGCATGGGCTATAGTCTGGCTTCCAATAAGGCTGAAAGCATTGCTCTGCATGATTGCGATATTTTAACCTATGACAGAACATTGCTCGCCAAACTCATTTATCCGGTCGCTAACCCGCAATTCAATTACGAGTTTTGCAAAGGCTATTATGCACGCGTTGCGCATGGCAAAATCAATGGGCGCGTATCGCGCCTGCTTGTGACCCCTTTGCTTCGTGCGCTCCAGCGCACCTGTGGGCACAATGAGTACCTCGAATTTATGGACAGCTTTCGTTATCCCTTAGCTGGCGAATTTTCATTCCGGCGGGATGTGTTGAACGATATTCGCATACCCAGTGACTGGGGCCTTGAAATCGGTGTGCTATCCGAAATGCACCGAAATTATAATCACAACCGTTTGTGTCAAGCCGATATTGCTCGTACGTACGATCATAAGCATCAGGACCTCAGCCTACATAACGACGCCGGTGGGTTGTCAAAAATGTCGATCGACATCACCAAAGCATTGTTTCGTAAACTGGCAACGCAAGGCCATAGTTTCAGCACCGAAATGTTCCGGTCCATTAAAGCCACTTACTTCCGGATCGCATTGGACTTCATCGAAACCTATCATAACGACGCAGTGATGAATGGCCTGAAACTGGATATTCATAATGAAGAAAAAGCCGTGGAGATGTTTGCGCAAAACATCATGAAAGCCGGCCAGAGCTTTTTAGATAATCCCATGGAAACGCCATTTATCCCGAGCTGGAACCGCGTTAATAGCGCTATGCCGAATGTGTTCCCACGGCTACTTGAAGCCGTCGAACTGGACGCCAAAGAGTATGGGAGTTAACTATGGAGACCGTACCGACTCCGCTTAATCTGTTAATCAACAAGGTCACTCATCACCTTGAGAGCATTTATGCCGACGTAGAAACGGTTAACGATTATGCCACGCTAGCGCAACGCTTAATTCACTGCATCGGCATTCAGGCAGAACATGATGTGCAAATTCCTCAGCCTTATGAAAACCTGTGGGATCAGCGCGATGTCATGATGATCACGTATGGCGACAGCATTGTTGAAGAAGGTGAAAAACCCCTCGCCTCACTACATCGTTTTTTACAAAAGTACTGCGTCAACACCATTAACAAGGTCCACCTGCTACCCTTTTATCCGTACAGTTCAGACGATGGTTTTTCGGTGATTGATTACTCAACCGTGAATCAGTCACTCGGTGATTGGACCGATATCAATCTGCTCGCTCGCGACTATGGCTTAATGTTTGATTTGGTGATTAATCATTGTTCGGCACGCAGCCAATGGTTTGAAAACTTCATCGCTGGCGACGGGCCAGGCAGCGACTTTTTCTTTACCGCCAAACTGGAGGATGACTTATCCACTGTCGTACGACCGCGCGTATCGCCGTTACTGCGTGAGACCGAAACAGCCAACGGGACAAAGCATGTTTGGTGCACCTTTTCACACGATCAGGTCGATTTCGACTTCCGCAATCCTGACGTACTGTGTGCCTTTGTTAAGATCATCCGTGATTACCTGGATCAAGGGGCAACCCTGTTTCGGCTCGACGCCGTGGCATTCTTATGGAAGATAGTGGGTTCGCCTTCCATCAATTTGCCGCAGACGCATGAAGTGATCCGCCTGTTGCGTACGCTCATTGAACACGTTGCGCCTGAAGCAATCATTATCACAGAAACGAATATCCCAAATCGCGAGAATTTAACGTATTTTGGCAATGCGAATGAAGCTCATGCGATTTATAACTTTTCACTACCACCGCTGTTAGTTAACACCTTGGTAACAGGCAGTTGCAAATACCTCAAGGCATGGTTGATGAGCATGCCTCCAGCGCAAAATGGCACAACTTACTTCAATTTCATCGCATCTCACGATGGTATTGGATTAAGGCCTGCTGAAGGGCTACTGACTGATCTGGAGATTTCTGCGCTCGTTCACACCATGCAGAACTTTGGCGGCAGAGTGAGCTGGCGCACAGGCGAGATGGGACAGCAGAAGCCCTATGAAATCAACATTACCCTATTTGACGCGCTACAAGGTACTGTTCACGGTACGGACCAACATCAAATCAACCGATTTATTTGCGCACACGCTATTATGTTGGGCCTTGAGGGTATCCCTGGGATTTATATACACAGCCTGTTGGGTACATCGAACGATTACGACAAGGTGACACACACAGGTCAGAATCGGTCGATCAACAGACATCGGTGGAACTTTTCAGCATTGGAAGAGGCCCTGGATACACCGACATCACAACACCACAAAGTATTGACTCGTTTATCACAGTTAATCAGGATCCGCACTGCACAACCAGCTTTTCATCCCAGTGCAACGCAGTTTACGCTGCAATTAGGCGACACACTTTTTGGTTATTGGCGTCAAAGTGCCGATCGTCATCAGAGTATTTTCTGCATCTCAAACGTCAGTGCAAACGTTGAGCAGATCCTGCTGTCAGACATCAATCTGATTGGCACCGACAATTGGCTTGATTTGATTAGTGGGCAACCTATTCAGGCCGCAGACGTATCGATTGAGTTAAAACCTTATCAAACCGTGTGGATAAGCAATCGCGACACACCCTCAGCCTGAACTGCGCGACACGACAATCGCATTTGGTTACACTAACGGGATGGATGTTTAGATGAGTTAGGTAGTGCTGCACAATCAGGTTTCGTCATTTTCTGTTGAGTTACGCAGATTATACAGTTTAGCGTGGCCGCTCTTAATCGCCCAACTGACCCAAATGCTCATGGGCGTAGCCGACACTATCATGGCTGGCCGTTATTCTGCCGACGACATGGCAGCAGTGGCAATTGGCTTTAGCATCACAACCCCAATCCTCATGTTTCTGCAGGGCATTGCCCTGGCGATCCCGCCGATAGTCAGTCGACTCGTCGGGCAAAACGCCCTGCATTTGGTGGCGAATGCTGCCCAGCAGGCCTTTTATACACTCATCACGTTTAGCTTATTGGTTTACGTGTTGTTAGCATTTATCGAACCGCTGCTGTTAATGGTCCCCATGGCGCAAGAGCTGCGGACGATAACCACCGAATACGTCAGCTACGTGTTAATTGCTGTGCCTGCGTTTGCACTCTATCAGGCGGCTCGGAACTACTGCGAAGCGAATTCAAAAACGCGCCCCACCATGCTGATCACGCTGTTTGGTCTGCTTATCAACATTCCGGCCAACTATGCGTTCATTTATGGCGTATGGGGCTTTCCTGAATTGGGTGGCGCAGGCTGCGGTATCGCTACAGGTATAGTCTTTGTGATGATGATGATGGCAACGCTGGCCTACACGGCTTTTAGCCGCTCGCTAAAACCGTTAGCGCTATTTGCCACTTTTTATCGCCCCGACATAAGGCAAATGCTAGGTACGCTTAAATTAGGTCTGCCAATTGCGTTAACCATTCTGTTTGAAGTCACTCTTTTTTCGGCAGTCGCATTATTGCTAGCGCCCTTCGGTGCTGTGACAGTCGCGGCGCATCAAATCGCATTAAACGTATCTTCGTTAATGTTTATGTTCCCACTCAGCATCGGCATGGCGGTATCCATTCGAATTGCCTTTCTGATTGGTCAACAGCGCATCGCCCAAGCCAAATTAGCACTGAAAAGCGCCCTTGTATTAGGTCTTTCAATTGCGTTGTTTACCGCATCATTGACTATCTTTGGTCGTCATCTTATTCCGTCATGGTACACACGCGACGTAGCCGTACTGAGTTACGCTGCGCCGCTTCTTCTTCTGGCCGCCATGTTTCAGTTCTCAGATGCGATACAGGCGATTTGTGCCAATGCCCTGAGAGGCTATAAAGACACCACTGCCATGTTTTTAATCACCTTTGTCGCTTATTGGTTGATCGGGTTGCCGATGGGGAGCGTGCTTGCCCTCACTGACTGGTTGGGTGAGCCACTAAGAGCGCAAGGATTTTGGATCGGTTTTATCATCGGGCTCAGCGCCGCCGCCTTTATGTTGGGTATTCGGGTGCGTATTATTCAGCGCCGCTTTGCATTGCTGTCTTAGTGGAGTCCGCGACGGCACTGTGTAGTTTTTCAAGTTCAGTGCCAGAAAGGTGCCGCCATTCACCGCTTGCTAAGCCTTTCAATGACAGATGCATAATTTGCTTTCGCACCAGTCGCGTGACTTCATAGCCGAGGTGCTCACACATTCTACGTATTTGTCGGTTGAGCCCCTGAGTTAACACGATATCAAAACTTCGCTGCCCGCACTGGCGCACTTCGCAACGTTTGGTCACCGTATTGAGAATGGGCACACCGCTTGCCATTTTCTGGATAAAACGTGCGGTGATAGGTTTGTCGACATTGACCCGATACACTTTTTTATGCGCGTTCTCTGCTCGCAGTATTTTATTCACAATATCACCATCACTGGTCAGTAGGATCAGGCCTTCTGATGGCTTGTCTAAGCGACCGATGGGGAAAATACGTTGTTGAAAACCAACCGCGTCAATAATATTGCCCTTAACGTTGCGCTCGGTTGTACATGTGATGCCAACGGGTTTGTGATACGCGATGTATACGCGGTCACTCTTGTCAGCTTTGACACGCTCCACGGGTTTGCCATCGACGCTGACCTCATCACCATCAGCAACACGAGTGCCAAGTTCTGGGATCTTACCGTTAAGCCGCACCCGCCCCGCGTCAATGAGTGCATCAGCCTCGCGGCGTGAGCAGTAACCGGAATCGCTGATAAATTTATTGAGTCGTTTCGTTTCCAAGCGCGCTTCCATCCGTCGTATCGCGGTTTTATGTAGTGGCGTAGTCTACTCGCTTTTTCGCTGACTTTCATCGACTACACGCCTGTCACCGCGCAACGCATCGCCAATATCGTCGTCCGCTTCAAGCGCCAACTCTTCATCGGATGCATCACTTTCCCACTCATAACGTTGAATAACGGGCCGAGGGTCGCTCCTGTGCCACACTACTGCTGCAATCACGCCCGCGAGCGCACCGAAAAAATGATACTCATAAGAGATACCCGGTTCGCGCGGGAAAATGGTCATTACCATGCCGCCATACATAAAAAAGGCAATCATCATCAGCGCAACCGAGCGTTTATCGCGACGAAAAATACCTACCGTAAATAAAAAGAAAAACAAACCATGCGTTAAGCCACTAGCGCCGAGATGCGTTGCGTCGCGGGCAAATAACCAGACGCCCACTCCACTGAGCAGCCATACCACGCTGAACACCTTGAACCGCGAGTTTGGATAGCCGTACCACAGCATGGTCATCAACACGATCATGGGTAACGAATTATTAAATAAATGCTCATAGCCACCGTGGACGAGTGCCCCTGTAATCAAACCGTGTAAGCGGTTAATTGATTGTGGGATGATACCCAGCGCATGCTGATCTAGATTAAACAACACGGCAGCGGAGTGAATAACCCAAAGCAGCGCGGTGAATAGAACAGCAACTGAAAGTGATGAGCGCATAATAAGCCTTAAACCGTTTACAGGTAGTGAAGATGTAGCCGCTTTCATCAAATACAACAGACCATCGCGTTAGTACGATGGCATTTTTAGGCATGACTTATGTCAATGGGTTGTAACGCGTTTATACTTTCTTTGACGTAAGCGCTTTGATCCCTCGGCTTAGCCCATCAAGCGTCAACGGGTACATGCGCTGCTGCATCAACTGCGAAATCACCTGAATTGAGGCGTAATACTGCCAGTGAGCCTCAGATTGGGGGTTAAGCCAAATGACATGATTAAAGTGGCTGGTGATCCGCTCAATCCACGCTGAACCGGGCTCTTCATTCCAGTGCTCAATGCTGCCGCCAGGATAGGTCACCTCGTAGGGGCCCATCGTAGCATCGCCAACAAAAATCACTTTATAATCGCGGCCGTATTTATGCAGAATTTCCCACACCGACATTCTTTCTCTGTCTCGCCGCGCATTATCTTTCCACACATTTTCATAAACACAGTTGTGAAAATAAAAATACTCAAGGTGTTTAAACTCACTGTGCACGGCAGAAAACAATTCCTGACATTGCTCTATGTAGGCATCCATCGACCCACCCACGTCAAAAAACATTAAAACCTTTACCGCGTTGTGTCGTTCCGGTGCCATGTGAATATCTAGCATGCCGCCATTCTTAGCGGTTGCACCAATGGTTTGATTCACGTCGAGTTCTTCGCTGGCTCCGGTGCGGGCAAACTTTCGCAGTTTTCTTAAGGCCATTTTAAGGCTACGCGTACCCAGCTCAGTATCACTCGAGAAGTTTCGAAATTCGCGCTTCTCCCAGACTTTCACAGCCGAAAAATTACGATTGCCTTTCTGCCCAACACGGATACCCTCTGGGTTATAACCATTCGCACCAAACGGCGAAGTTCCACCGGTGCCGATCCACTTATTGCCCCCCTGATGACGCTTTTCCTGCTCTTTCAAACGCTCCTGCAAAGTTTCCATCAGTTTATCCAGACCGCCGAGCGCTTTAATTTTTGCTTTCTCTTCGTCTGATAAATGTTTGCTTAGTGCGTTATTCAGCCAGTCTTGCGGTATGTTGTTCGAAAACAAATCAACACTTTGCACCCCTTTGAAATAGTCTGCAAAAGCGCGGTCAAACTTGTCATACTGGCTTTCATCTTTAATCATCACCATGCGCGCCAGAAAGTAAAATGCTTCCATGTCGGCATACACGACGTGTTGCTCCAAGGCGCTGATTAAATCGAGTAATTCGCGCAAGCTCACATTGAGTCGGTAGCGCTTAAGGGTAAAGAAAAAATCAATCAGCACTATCGGCGCGCCATAAAGACCAGTTTTTCGAACAAGTGGATGTCTTGCTCATTTTTTAACAGTGCGCCATACAGTGGCGGGATCGATTGTTTACCGTCTTTGCCCTGTAATGTCTCTGGCGGAATATCTTCGGCGACCAAGAGCTTAAGCCAATCTAACAATTCTGACGTACTGGGCTTTTTCTTTAAGCCAGGTACATCGCGTAAGTCAAAGAAGGCATTGAGTGCTTCGTCGACCAACCGCTTTTTGATATCGGGGTAATGGACATCAATAATTTTCGCCATTTCTTCTTTATCAGGAAACTGAATGTAATGAAAGAAGCAGCGGCGCAAAAACGCGTCAGGCAATTCTTTTTCATTGTTTGAGGTAATGATAACGATGGGACGCTGGCTGGCTTTGATCTGTTGCTGAGTTTCATACACGTAAAACTCCATTTTATCCAACTCCAGCAATAGGTCGTTGGGAAACTCGATGTCGGCTTTGTCGATTTCATCAATCAACAGTACCGGACGCTTCTCGGCGGTAAACGCCTGCCACAGTTTTCCTTTCACAATGTAATTACTGATATCGTGAACCCGATCATCACCTAACTGCGAGTCGCGCAGGCGAGACACCGCGTCGTACTCATACAAGCCCTGTTGCGCCTTAGTGGTAGATTTTATATGCCACTGGATCAAATCCGTTCCCAGACTGCTCGCCAGTTGCTCTGCCAACATGGTTTTGCCCGTACCTGGCTCACCTTTAATTAATAACGGCTTTTCCAGCGTCATTGCAGCGTTAACCGCTAATTGTAGCTCTTTACCCGCAATGTATTCCTGCGTTCCCGTGAATCCCATCGTTTAATCTCACCTATCGGTTTTTTTCGTGTTTTAATAACTTATAGCAAAAAAGCACTTGGGTTTTTTCGCAAACATGACAATCATGTAGTAATACTACTGTGTCTAACTTTATGTTCACTATTGCATAACGTGTTGCGTTACTCAAAGTGCTGAAACACAGATTGTACCGGCTTGACTTACTTAGACAAAATAACAACAGGTGCCTTTATGAAAGTATTTGATGACAGTTCACTCGCCATTGGTCGTTCTCCTTTGGTAAAACTCAATCGCGTCACGGGCGGTAATGTGTACGCCAAAATTGAGTCGCGCAACCCCAGTTTCAGCGTCAAAGACCGTATTGGCGCAAACATGATCTGGGATGCCGAAAAACGCGGCGTGTTGACAAAAGATAAAGAGCTTGTTGAACCAACCAGCGGAAACACCGGCATTGCTCTGGCCTTTGTGGCTGCATCTCGTGGTTATAAATTAACCCTGACTATGCCGAGCAGTATGTCGCTGGAACGCCGAAAACTGTTGAAGGCATTGGGAGCGAATCTGGTTTTAACCGAAGCACCTAAAGGTATGAAAGGAGCCGTTGCCGCAGCACAAGAAATTGTCGCCTCAGATCCTGATAAATACGTGTTGCTTCAGCAGTTTGATAATCCAGCTAACCCTGAAATCCACGAAAAAACGACTGGCCCCGAGATTTGGGAAGACACAGAAGGCAAAATTGATGCTTTCGTCGCTGGTGTGGGCACCGGAGGTACAATCACAGGTGTGAGCCGTTACATTAAAAAAACGCAGGGCAAAGCCATCACGTCGGTGGCTGTTGAGCCGACTGACTCGCCGGTGATTACACAGGCTAAAGCCGGCCAAGAACTCACGCCAGGGCCGCATAAGATACAGGGTATCGGTGCGGGCTTTATTCCTGGGAACCTAGACCTTGACTTGGTGGATGAAGTGGAACAAATCACCAATGAAGAATGTATGGAGATGGTTCATCGTTTGATGAAAGAGGAAGGCATTTTAGCAGGCATTTCTTCCGGCGCTGCGGTTGTGGCTGCGAAGCGATACGCAGAGCGACCTGAAAATAAAGATAAAGTTGTGGTCGTTTTGATTGCCAGTGGTACCGAGCGCTATTTGAGTAGCCCACTGTTTGCCGGCCAGTTCAGTGACACCGAAGAGGTGCAGTAAAGCGTAACGGGCTGACTTTCGCTAGATTGATGAAAAAGGAAGGCTGACACCTTCCTTTTTTTGTGCCTACAATAAAATGGTCTATTTGCGCATCCACAGGGACTTGCACTGATGAAAGCCTTGATTCAATCATTACCATTGGTCGTACTCCTGCTTGTTTCAGCCTGCAGCGACGTTAAGCGCGGCGAAGGCGTTGGGAAGTACGGCATGATGGCCGACAATACGCCGGAGTATGCAGCAGTTATGTTTGTCGCCAGTATCTATCGAGACGAAAACATTGACAACGCACTGGCGCTGAGTTCTGAACGAATGGCGCGACTGCTGAATAATTACCGCACTAACCGCAATATTCAAAGGCACCTGTTTAATTTGCTCTACGACACTGTCGAAATTAATCCAGATAGCGGCGATAGCGTAGGTCGAAGTGAATTTTCAGACAGTGCCAAAGTCACGCTTTTTTTATCGGGCTATTATCAGGACGATAAAATCGATGAGCTGCGCACGTTACAACTGATCAAAGAAAAAGGCAGTTGGAAAGTGGATAAAATTGAAGCGGACATGTTTTTATAAACAGTTGTAACAGAACGCAAAACCGGTCATATTTACAATTGCTTAACATCGCACACCAAGGAGCATTGAATGAGTGATGATACCAGGATCCCGCGTAGCGCTGATAATGATTACAGCGATGAGTGGGCCAGCAAACGGCGCCAATTTCTAAAACAAAAAACCGGCGCAGACCTCACCCATACGGGCAGTATTCAATTAGCACCGATACATTACCTGGAAATATTGAAAACTTTATCGGTATCGTGCAAATGCCGGTCGGGGTTGCAGGTCCAGTGCAAATCAATGGTGAACATGCTAATGGTCAGTTCTACGTCCCGCTTGCCACGACAGAAGGGACACTTGTCGCAAGTTACAGTCGCGGCATGCGCGTCATCAATGAATGCGGTGGCGTAAAAACCACGGTCGTTGAACAGTTTATGCAACGTGCACCTGCGTTTATTTTCGCCGATGCTCGGGAAGCACGTGATTTTGGTGCTTGGGTCGATGAGAATATGGAAGGTATCGCAGCGGCGGCAGAAAGCACCACGAGTGTTGGAAAACTGATGCATATTCATCAATGGTCTGTCGCACGCGTGCGGTATTTGCGCTTTAACTACACCACTGGTGACGCCGCTGGCCAGAATATGGTGGGTAAAGCCACCCTAGCCGCCTGTGAATGGATCAAAGCAACCTATCCGAAGAAGTGTTTGTATTTGCTTTCGGGCAACATGGATACCGATAAAAAGCATTCACACTTGAATATGTTGCATTCACGTGGCAAGCGCGTAATCGCTGAAATCGTGTTGAAAAAGGATGTGCTTGAACGGGTCATGAAGGTGGACACAAAAACGCTGGCGAAAGCATCTGTGCTAGCGAATACCGGTGCGATGATGGCTGGTGCAGCGTACAACGGGCCGCACTCGGCCAATGGCATCGCATCGTTGTTTATTGCCACAGGTCAGGATGAAGCCAATGTGGTTGAATCACATGCGGGTTTGTTGTCGCACGAACTGCTCGATAATGGTGATTTTTACATGGCCGTTACATTGCCTTCGCTCATTTGTGCAACATACGGCGGCGGCACAGGCTTGCCTACGCAGCGAGAGTGTTTAGAGTTGCTCGGCTGCTACGGCAAGGGTAAAGCCAATAAACTGGCTGAAATTGTTGCAGCAACGGTACTCGCGGGTGATATATCACTAGCCTGCGCGGTCATTGCAGGGCATTGGGTGTCAAGCCACGACAAATATGGGCGCAACCGCTCAAGTTAAACGCTAACCACCATACCAAAAATATCAAGCCAGCTTCGCGCTGGCTTTTTTTATTGCTCGATTTAAACCTTTTCACAACTTGTCTCGACTTAGCATCAGAAATACATAATAACTGAAAGCGAAGTAGAATGATCAAGGACACCAGCGCGCAAGATGTGAAACTTGCTCCTAAGCGATTCAAGCCCCTCCCCATTGTGATTGTTATCAGCATCATTGCTATTGCGTTGATTACGTATTTAGTCAGTCCGACGCTGAACTCATGGCGACAGGCGGGCTCAAGTGTATCGGCTGACCGTCTTAGGATTGCGACCGTGACGCGTGGGGATCTGCAACGGGATTTATCAGTTCAGGGGCGCGTTGTTGCAGCGGTGAGTCCAACCGTTTATAGCCCATATCACGGTGTTGTGACCTTGCATGTTGACGCGGGCGATACAGTCACCGTGGGCCAAATAATTGCCGACATTGATAGCCCGGAGCTAACCAATCAGCTCAGCCAACAGCTGGCACAGTTACAAGAAAGCAAGACCGAATTAGAGCGCGCCAAGATCAGTAGTAAGAAGAGTCAACTTGAGTATCAAAAGGCGGTCGATATTGCCCAAGTAGCGCTAACCGCGGCCGAGCGTGAAAAACGCCGCAGTGACCGGGCTATGGAATCACAGTCGATCAGTGAAATTGACTTTGAGGCTGCTCAGGACAATCTACAGAATGCGCGTTTAGTTTATGAACATGCTGTGAGCGATGCGGCATTGAACGCCGAAAGTCTGGCTTTTGATATTCAAACGCGCCAACTGCAATTTGACCGCCAACAATTGCTGGTAAATAACCTGCAGCGGCAGGTCAGCGATCTTCAGATTTCATCTCCGGTCAACGGAATTGTCGGCAATTTAAGTGCCCAGCAAAAAGATCAGGTTATTCGTAATCAGCCCATTCTAAGCGTCGTCGACTTATCAGAGTTTGTATTGGATGTCACGATCCCCGAAAGCTATGCCGATGACCTCGCCATCGGGATGCCCGCTGAAGTCATGGTTAATGGCCAAGCACATTCCGCACAACTGATTACCATTTCGCCTGAAATTGAAAACAACCAGGTTAACGCGCGCGTGAGCTTCAATCGAACTGACGATAACGAAAACACGGTTGAGGCTCCGCAAGGCCTACGCCAGAACCAAAGACTGACGACGCGGATCCTGATGCAAAATCAGCGCGATGTGTTACTGGTGCAACGCGGTCAGTTCTTAGAATCCGGCGCCGGCAAAATTGCCTACCGATTGACGCAAGATAGTGCCGAACGGGTATCTATTCAGACCGGCGCACGCAGCCTTGCGGCGGTGGAGATACTCACCGGCTTATCAGAAGGCGACCGCATTATCATTTCATCAACAGACTCATTCAATGGCGCTGATCGCGTTTTGATCACGCCATAACCGCCCTATTCACCGTATTAGTATTGTTAAGGACTTTACCATGTTAAGCATGCAAGATTTATCCAAAACGTTCACCACTGACAGCGTGCAAACGCACGCGCTTCGTGACTTTACGCTGCACGTGAATGAGGGAGAGTTCGTGGCTGTCACTGGCCCGTCAGGTTCAGGTAAAACGACCTTTCTAAACATTGCCGGGCTACTGGAGTCCTTCAATTCAGGGCAATACATTCTGGATGGTCACGATGTGAGCCATTTAACAGACTCTCAGCGAAGCAAAGTTAGAAATGAAAAAATCGGTTTCATTTTCCAAAACTTCAACCTAATTCCTGATCTCAATCTGTATGACAACGTTGATGTGCCCCTGCGCTACAGAGGATTCAATGGCGCAGAACGTAAACGGCGCATTGAGGAAGGCTTAGCACAGGTTGGCCTGAGCGGGCGTATGAAACACCTTCCTTCGCAGCTTTCTGGCGGTCAGCAACAGCGGGTAGCTATCGCAAGAGCGCTAGCGGGCGATCCCCGATTTATATTAGCGGATGAACCCACCGGCAATCTCGACAGTGAAATGGCGCAATCAGTCATGCAATTGCTGCAAGCCATCAATCAGCAAGGAACCACCATTGTCATGGTGACACACGACCCAGCATTGGCGGCGCAGGCAGGCCGAAACATTTTTGTACAGGATGGTCGTGTGCATGAGGAGGCAAGCTTATGCTAAGTTATTACAGTCAATTAGGGCTGCGTAGCCTGCGTCGCAGCCCATTGTTATCTTCGTTGATGATATTGGCGATTGCACTGGGTATTAGCGCGAGCGTCAGCGTTGCAACGGTGAATCATCTGATGTCATCCAACCCAATCCCACACAAGAGCGAGCAGTTGTACTATGTTCAACTGGACAGTTGGAGCCCTTTTGAACCCGCTCGCGAACCGAATGAACCACCGGATCAGATCACATGGACTGACGCTTTGAACCTGATGGAGGCAAGTGCAGGATTGAGACAATCTGCCATGGCGAGTTCTGGCGCAGTGCTAGAACCCTCAGATCCGGATCAAAATCCATTTATGGTATCGCTGAGACTCAACTTCAGTGACTTCTTTGCCTTATTCGATACACCCTTTTTGTATGGGTCCGGTTGGCAACGTGAAGATGACGAGCAGCGTGCCTATGTTGCGGTTATCACGCGAGCGATGAATGACCGCCTATTTGGTGGTGAGAACTCAGTAGGCGAAACCATCACACTGGCTGGAAAACCCTTCCGCGTTGTGGGTGTACTCGACACATGGCAACCAGTACCAAAATTTTACGATGTCACTGTCGGCGCATTCAATACCGCCGAAGACGTTTTTATTCCTTTCTACATGAAGCAACAGTTAGAACTTAGCAATGGTGGTAACACCAATTGTTGGAAATCCCCTGACGGAGAAGGGTTCGAGGCGTTTCTGAATTCCGAGTGCGTTAATTATCAGTTTTGGGTAGAGCTTCCGACGGAGGGCGACAAAGCGGCTTACATAAACTTCTTAAACAGCTATGTGGAGCAACAAAAGCAATTGGGTCGATTCGAACGACCATTAAACAATCGGCTTTCCAATGTCATGCAATGGCTAGAAAACGAAGAAGTTGTCGCTGACGACGCACAGATCATGCTGTATATGGCGTTCATGTTTCTTTTCGTATGTTTAGTCAATACCGTCGGTCTGCTGTTGGCGAAATTTGCTGGAAAGACGCCTGAAATTGCCTTACGTCGCGCGGTGGGCGCGTCGCGAAAAGATATTTTTATTCAACACATGATTGAATCTGCCTGTATTGGCATATTGGGTGGTTTACTCGGATTACTGATGACGCTTGGCGGGCTAGAGGCGATTAAGCAATTGTATGGCGACTATATGCAAAATCTGGTGAAGCTGGACTTAACCATGATCGCATTTGCCATCATTCTGTCGCTGCTGAGTAGCTTACTCGCCGGTTTATATCCCACATGGCGTGCCTGCGCTGTTCAGCCTGCTTCTCAACTTAAATTGTAAGGACAAACTATGAACCTCAGCCGTTTAGAAATTGGCCCGCTCTGGCGCGCGCTCCTACGCAATAAAGTGGGTGCCAGTTTAATTGCCATACAGGTAGCCGTTACGATGGCGATTGTTATCAATAGTCTGGCCATTGTTATTCAACGAGACGCCATGATGCAACGTGACAGCGGGCTGGATGAAGACAACACTTTCTACATCACTAGCACGGGCTACGCCAACGACTTTAACGCGCAAGTCAGCGTTACCGATGATCTCTCTCGGCTGCGCGAGATGCCGGGCATTGTTAACGCGATACAAATTAATGCGATCCCTATCAGTGGTGGCGGGTGGTCAATGTCGCTGGCTAAAACGCCGGGGGATGATGTAGAAACAACCAACACCGCGGTGTATATGGTCGATGAAAATGCGTTGGAAACGCTCGATCTCAGTTTGGTCGCGGGCCGCGAATTTACTCCGCAGGAAATCCGCTGGCGTCAGCCTTCTCAGCCTAATTGGCCGAGCCTGACGATTATCACTGAAGCACTGGCGAAAAGCATGTTTGACTCAGCCAACAATGCGCTAGGCCAAACGGTGTACATTGGTGATGAAGAACCGATGACGATCATCGGCGTTGTCGACCAATTACAAGCGCCATGGGTTGGTTGGAGCAACTTGGAACACAGTATGCTATCGCCAGAAAACATGGCATTCACGTCGACCCGATACCTGGTCCGAACGCAAGCTGGCCAGCGCGACCGAATGATGCTTGAGGTAGAGGAAATGCTATCGTCCAGCCAGTCTGGTCGCATCATTCGTGACACCACCACGTTAACAGAGACACGCGATCGGAGTTATCAGCAACACGAAGCCATGATCACTTTACTACTTACCGTCATCAGTGCACTGCTGCTGATCACGATAGCCGGTATCGTTGGTCTGGCCAGCTTTAGTGTGCAAAAGCGTCAACAGCATATCGGTACTAAACGCGCACTCGGCGCGACTCAAATCGATATCTTACGCTTCTTTCTGCTTGAGAACATGTTGATTAGCGGCGTTGGCATCATATTGGGAACGTTGTGCACTGTCGGGCTAAATATCGCTCTGGTGCAATGGTTTCACGTGACGCCTCTAGCGTGGTATTACATTCCAGCAGGTGCGCTGGTGCTTATCATTGCCGGTCAAGTTGCTGTATTGGCTCCAGCCAAAAATGCCGCATCGATTTCACCCGCCATGGCGACTCGGGCAATCTAAATAGCCCCCAGCCAAATAGAATAGTGCCGCAGGTTCTGTTATAACTAGCATGTCGTCTCTGGTTGATGCTGTTATGTTTGAAACTGAACCTGCCGCCCTGCTCGCGCTTGTCATCGCGTTTATCTCAGCCATATCCGGTTTAGCCTGGATGTGCTTAGCCTATCCGTTAACCATCTATACTGTTGCCAGTAAGCGCTTCGCTGCGGGCAATCTGTTCCTGTTTTTTGCTATTCTGGTCACCCTATTTCGCGCGCCTGAAGACGGCACCATGATTTGGCTGCTGGCGGACGTGTTGTTGGTCTTAGGCGTATTTCTCTATAAGAAAGGCATTTATCGCTTATTTCGACTGCCGAATCATGCCGTATTTGACCAAGTTGTACTCTTCACGGTTCTAGCGGCTGTCATATTGGCCGCCACAACACTCATTAATTATCGCACGACAGCGGTAACTATCACCTCAGTCAGTTCTGCGGTATTGGCGATGACGGTGTACGCAAAATATCACGCGCTTCTCAAGGATATTCCGCGCTACGGTGCTGTCTTAATGGTCACTCCGGTGTTTGTGCTCACCTGTGTTTTATTGGTGAAAGCATTGTCCGGTTTATTTTTTCCTGCTCTTGCCGACGCTTTGTTTCTCAAAGCGCGGATCGACAGTATTCCTATTTTGTGGATTTACCTCGGCGCGATTATCTTTATTAACGTTGCAGCCATTGGCGCTGCGCTGATGCGGGTTATTGCCAAAATACGCAATTTGGCCGATCACGATCAGCTCACCGGGCTTCTCAATCGTCATGCCATAGGCCGTGAAATCAGTCGCGCCGAAAAAGCCTATGACCGCGACAAAATTCCTTATTCGGCGTTATTAATTGACGTGGATTTTTTTAAATCAATTAATGATCAACATGGTCACGATGCGGGCGATAAGGCGATCCGTCATGTAGCCGCCATCATGAGTGCTGAATTAAGAGAAACGGACAGACTGGCCCGCTACGGTGGCGAGGAATTTCTGGCGGTCCTGTTTAACTGTACCGAAACACACGCCAGTAAGGTGGCCGAAAAATTACGTTTAAGCATTGCTGATCATCCATTCGTATGGAACAACCACAATATCGCGCTTACGGTCAGTATCGGCGTTAGTTCAATCACTCAGGTCAATAGCACCAAAGCGTTGTTAAGTCAGGCGGACAAAGCACTTTATGCCGCTAAAAGTGCCGGTCGCAACCGCACATTGCTGGCTTCGGGTTAATCACTATCCGTATCGTCTTCGACTAAATGCTTGGGCAATGATTTGGTCGGCTGAACGCCCATGCTTTTAAAGTTTTCTACCTGACGCAATATGTTGCCTTTGCCGCTACTCAATTTATTCAAAGCTGCGTCATAGGTTTTTGCTGAACTTTCAATGGATTTGCCCAACTTTTCCATATCCGTGACAAAGCCATGCAATTTGTCATACAACTTGGCTGCTTTTTCAGCGATTAACTGCGCATTTTGATTTTGATACTCGTACTGCCAAATATTGTTAATCGTGCGCAACGCCACTAGCAAATTTGTTGGGCTAACCAGCATGATATTGTGATTTAAAGCGGTGGTGACTAACGAAGGCTCTTCATCAATGGCAAGTAAAAATGCAGGTTCGATAGGAATAAACATCAACACATAATCGAGTGTGCGAACGCCTTTAAGTTTTTGATAGTCCTTCTTACTCAGGCCCTTCATATGCGTTTTAATCGAGTTCACGTGCGCTTTGAGCTGTTGCTCTCTTACTAGTGAGTCGTCACTGCTGTGATAAGCTTCATAAGCAATTAACGACACTTTGGCGTCGATGATCACATCTTTTTCATTCGGCAAATGAACAATCACGTCAGGTTGCAACTGTTTCCCTTCATCAGAACGAAATGCGGTTTGGGTTTCAAACTCATAGCCCTCGCGCAATCCTGACTCCTCCAGAATACGCTCAAGCACAACCTCACCCCAATTCCCCTGCTGTTTATTGTCACCTTTCAGCGCGTTCGTCAGCGCAGTGGCCTCAGCCGTGATGCGCTGATTCAGCTCCTTTAAGCTTAATATCTCAGTCTTGAGTGAAGCACGCTCCTGCCCCTCTTTAACGTACGCATCCGATACCTGTCGCTTGAACCCCTCAATCTGATCTTTCAGGGGTAGCAAGAGGGCATCAAGACCGGTTTTATTCGCTTTTACGAAGGATTCACTTTTTTGTTCGAATATCTTATTGGCAAGATTTTCAAACTGCGTTTGCATACGTAATTCGGCTTGTTGCATCAAATCTAACTTTTCTGCACTCGCTTTATGGTCGGACTCGTGTCGAGCGATTATCGACTCATACTGTGTGCGTGATTGCGCATACTCCTGTCGAAGGTCATCGATAGTCCGTCGTAAATCAACACATTCCTGCTTTGTCGCTTGCAGATTAGCGACTTCATGACGCAACCCGATTAATTCATGTTCAGCGCGTTTATTTTCAGCTTCAAGTCGATGTAAGTCGTCTTCTTTTAATCGCGCCGACGCAAGCTGTTCTTCAAGCTGCGTATTTCGAAACGATAATTGCTGCCGAGCCGCTGATAATCGCCAGATAACAATCAAGGCAATCAGCGCGATCACCGTTGGCGGGACAGCATGAATGAGGGCCCATGGCCCTAGCGTGAGAGTTTCCAACAGCAATCCTTAGCTTAAGGCCTTATCCAAATCGGCAATTTTTGCTTTCCAAATGGCTGGGCCGGTTTGGTGCGCATTGGCACCTGTACTATCCACCGCCACAGTCACCGGCATATCTTCAACTTCAAATTCGTAGATAGCTTCCATTCCTAAATCTTCGAACGCAATGACACGGGCTTTTTTAATCGCCTTAGACACAAGATATGCCGCACCGCCGACCGCCATCAAATACACCGATTGATGCTTAGCAATGCTATCAACTGTTGCTGGCCCACGCTCTGCTTTACCAATCATGCCAAGCAGGCCGGTTTGCTCCAGCATCATGTCAGTAAACTTATCCATGCGCGTCGCCGTCGTTGGGCCTGCGGGGCCGACAACTTCGTCACCCACGGCGTCTACCGGGCCTACGTAGTAAATAAACTTATTGGTCAAATCCACACCATCGGGCAAGCCTTCGCCACTATCAAGCATCGACTGGATCCGTTTGTGTGCGGCATCTCTACCGGTCAGCATTTTGCCGGACAATAACACTGTCTCACCAACCTTCCATTCTTTAATATCGTCTTTTGTCAGGTTGTCCATATTCACGCGACGGGTATTTTCACCAACTTCCCAGGTAACTTGGGGCCAATCTTCCAGTTTGGGCGCTTCTAATTCGGCAGGGCCGCTGCCGTCCAAGTAAAAGTGTGCATGACGTGTTGCCGCACAATTTGGGATCATTGCCACTGGCTTTGATGCGGCGTGCGTTGGTAACGACATAATTTTCACATCAACGACTGTAGTCAACCCGCCCAATCCCTGAGCACCAATACCGAGCTTGTTCACTTTCTCGAAAATATCGACGCGCAGTTTCTCTTCGGTACTTTCAGGGCCACGCTCAATCAACTCATGAATATCGACAGGATCCATTAAGCTCTCTTTCGCTAATACAGCGGCCTTCTCAGCGGTGCCACCGATACCAATACCGAGCATACCTGGCGGACACCAACCCGCCCCCATGGTCGGAAGTGTCTTCACCACCCATTCAGCAATATCATCGCTGGGGTTGAGCATGACCATTTTCGACTTATTCTCTGAACCGCCACCTTTAGCGGCAATCATCACTTCGACTTTATCACCGGCAACCAGATCGACATGCACGACCGCTGGTGTATTGTCTTTGGTGTTTTGACGCTTACCGGCAGGGTCAGCAACAATCGAAGCGCGCAAAGGATTGTTAGGATCCAAGTAGGCACGGCGCGTTCCTTCGTCAACCATTTGTTGCACCGTCATATCGGTTTTATCCCAACTGACCTGCATGCCAACTTTCACAAAACAAGTCACTATGCCAGTATCCTGACACAGCGGACGCTTACCCTCAGCAGACATGCGCGAATTAATTAAGATTTGCGCCATTGCATCTTTTGCCGCTTGACTCTGTTCCTTCAAATACGCTTTTTCGACCGCTTTGACATAGTCCAGTGGGTGATAGTATGAAATGAACTGTAAAGCATCTTGAATACTTTCGATAAAGTCTTGTTGACGAATAACGGTCATGGGGTCCTCTTTACGTGCTTTTTGAATAAACAAATTCGGTTGGTCTTAACGACGTAACGCGCAGTATACTACCTCGTGCCAAGCGACAGTGCTACTCCTCAACATAAGACTTAAGAAGGCCAATGCAAAAACAGCGATACACCATCGACCCGATTTCTCCCTTCTCAGAAGCGGACCTCACCTCACTGTTTGAGGCGTTTGCTGAAACACCGTGGGCACTACTGTTAGACAGTGCTGGTGATATTACAGGCGACAATCGATTTGACATTATGCTGGTAGACCCACAAACCACACTGGTTACCGAAGGGCTTGAAACGCGCATCTGGACAGCATCAGATGGACACACCACGATAAGTTCCGATGATCCTCTCATTCTGGCAGAACGCATACACGCTGATTTCGCTCAGCAATATGAATTGCCCAGTACCGAACTGGCACGCCGGTTACCCTTTATTGCTGGTGTCGCAGGTGCATTTGGCTACGATCTGGGGCGGCGTTTTGAGTATCTCCCCAGTCGTTTCTCAAATGAGTATCAGTGCCCTGATATGGCCGTTGGTTTGTATACGCGCTCGCTGATACTCGATAAGCACTGCAATACCCTTTACGACTGCAGACCTGAAACAGCGCTTCCGTTTAGCCAATGGTGTCGGGCGTTTTCGCCGAAGAATGTGCAGGCCCCCTTTCAACTAACGGAGCCTTGGCAGGCAAACCTAAATAAACAGGAATACACACGGGGTATTGACGCGATCCACGCTTACCTGAATGCCGGGGATTGTTATCAAGTGAATTTTGCTCAGCGCTTCAGTGCCGGTTATACAGGCAGTGAATGGCAGGCGTATTTGAATTTGAGACACGCAAACAAAGCGCCCTTCTCTGCCTATGCGAGGCTGCCACAGGCAACCCTTTTGAGTATTTCACCAGAACGATTCCTAGCGGTTAGCGACGGCAAGGTGCAAACTAAACCCATTAAAGGAACACGGCCGCGCAGTGACGATCCTGAAGAAGATAGCAGGCAGGCAAACGCCCTTCTAACGTCGATAAAAGATCGCGCTGAAAACCTCATGATTGTAGATTTATTGCGAAACGATATTAGCAAGCATTGTCAACCGCACAGCGTCAGAGTGCCTGCACCGTTTGCGTTGGAAAGCTACGCGGCAGTGCATCATATGGTGACCACGGTAGAAGGTGAATTAGCGCAGGATGCGTCACCTTTTCAATTACTGCGCGATGCGTTTCCGGGCGGCTCCATCACGGGTGCTCCGAAAATTCGCGCCATGCAAATTATTGATGAGTTGGAAGCGAACGGCCGCAACATATATTGTGGCAGCATAGGCTATGTTGGGTTAAAAAACGACATGGACACCAGTATTTGTATCCGTACGTTATTGTGCGAAAACCATCGGGTTTATTGCTGGGCAGGTGGCGGTATCGTGCTAGACTCTACCGCAGAAGATGAATTTCAAGAAAGTCTGGATAAAGTCAACAAAATCATTCCAATACTGCATGACTGAAGCTGAATTTTTAAGTCGTTTTCACCACCTCAGAACTGTACCCAGAGAACAGGACTACCCGCTGCGACAAGCCGGTAAACCTGCCGCTGTGTTGATACCGCTCGTACAGCATGATGACGGGTTGCGGGTCTTGTTGACTCGCCGCGCCGCGCATCTAAAGCATCACCCCAATCAGGTCAGCTTTCCGGGTGGGCGACAGGAAGAAGGTGATGCAGATGCCGTTGAAGCGGCACTACGCGAAACACACGAAGAAATTGGTATTTCACGTGACCAAATCACGGTGTTGGGAAAGATGCCGAATTATCGCACGATTAGCGGCTATGAAATTGTTCCTGTGGTTGGGCTGGTGAAAGCCAATTTGCCGCTAACGCTTGATCCGAATGAAGTCGCTGAGGCTTTTGAGGTTAAACTGGCGCACGTACTCGATCGCGACAATCACTTTATACACTGGGTTGATCGTCAGCAGTCTCGCTATCCTATTTACTTTATTCCTGCCAACAACACCTATATCTGGGGTGCAACCGCTGCCATTTTGAGAAATTTGTCTAACCACGTGTTTGATCACTAACGCGAGTGTATTGGCCAACGATACTTGAGCGTGTTGATCGTTGCGCTTATAAAGTTTTCTTTACAGTGCATTAACACGCGTAATCACTCAAATTAGCTTTTTTAATTTGTGCCTGCACGGAAAGCCACCATAATACGCAACTACATAAGTCTTTGGGGAGCAGCATAATGATTAGTGTTTTTGATATGTTCAGTATCGGTATTGGCCCGTCCAGTTCTCACACTGTTGGCCCGATGCGCGCGGCGTATCAATTTGTCAAAGCGCTGGAAGCTTCTGAAATTCTATCCTCAGTGACGCGCATCAAAACCGAGTTGTATGGCTCGTTAGGGCTAACCGGTAAAGGCCACGGCACCGGCAAAGCCGTGATCCTAGGTTTGCATGGCGAAACACCAGAATCCGTTGATGTAGAAGCTATCGACAGGTTGCTTCAAAATGTGGAACAGACCCAGCGACTACCCGTTAACGGAACGCACGACATCAAGTTTCCCCGCGAAGGGGCAATCATGTTTCATCGACGCAAATCACTGCCGCTGCACGCCAACGCGATGACGCTAAAAGCGTACAGTGGTGAGACGTTACTTACCGAGGAAACCTATTACAGTATTGGTGGTGGCTTTATTGTGACGGAAGCAGAATTTCCGGCCAGCAAGAACGAAGCGATTGAACATCACGAAAAACCCGTTCCCTACCCCTTTCGAAGTGCGGCAGAGTTAGTCGAACAGTGCAAAACCAATGGAATTTCAATCAGTTCCCTGATGTGGCGTAATGAGATGGTGTTACAGCCCAAAGAAGCGATCCAAGAGAAGCTGGCCAATATCTGGCGTGTAATGCAAGCTTGCATAGAACGGGGTAAACAGACCGAAGGAATTTTACCGGGTGGCCTAAAAGTATTGAGACGTGCGCCGGGGCTTTATCGTCGCTTAAAAAATGAAAAAACCTCAGACCCCATGCAAGCGATGGATTGGGTTAACTTGTTTGCGCTGGCAGTCAACGAAGAAAATGCTGCCGGTTCGCGTGTGGTTACCGCGCCCACAAACGGTGCTGCCGGTATCATCCCCGCTGTTCTCTGTTACTACGACAAATTTGTGCAACCTGTCGACGACGAAACCGCTACACGCTTCCTGCTTACAGCGGCAGCGATTGGTATTTTATACAAAAAAAATGCGTCTATTTCTGGTGCGGAAGTGGGTTGTCAGGGTGAGGTTGGCGTAGCCTGTTCAATGGCTGCGGGTGCGTTAACCGAAATTCTCGGTGGTTCGGTTGATTCCGTAGAAAATGCGGCTGAGATCGGCATGGAGCACAATCTAGGGCTGACGTGCGATCCGGTTGGCGGCTTGGTTCAAGTACCTTGTATTGAGCGCAATGCCATGGGTGCAATCAAAGCAATCAACGCGTCTCGACTTGCCCTGAGAGGCTCTGGCCAGCATAAAGTGTCGCTAGATAAAGTGATCAAAACGATGCGCGATACTGGCAATGATATGAAAACGAAATACAAGGAAACCGCGCGCGGCGGTTTAGCGGTTAACATCATAGAGTGTTGATGCGGTAGGCTTTTACTCTGTCGGCTATTTAACCGGCAGAGTCACATCTTTAAATAACTTCTCAACATCGTCATTATTCTTTTGCATCATCGCCCGTTCGACCATGGTTTTGCTCAGGTGGGGCGCAAATCGTTCGATAAAGTCAAACATGTAACTACGTAAAAAAGACCCCTTACGAAAGCCTATTTTTGTTGTGCTGTATTTGAACAAATGACTGGCATCAATTTTCACCAAATCATCGTCTTGTACCTCATTGACCGCCATAGATGCAATGACACCAATACCGACGCCAAGACGAACGTAGGTTTTGATCACGTCTGCGTCGGTCGCCGTGAACACAATTTTCGGCGTTAATCCCGCTCGCTCAAACGCCTGATCCAATTCAGAACGCCCAGTGAAACCAAAGACGTATGTCACCAATGGATACTTGGCAATATCGTCGATATCAATAGAACCTTTCTTTGCCAGTGGATGAGATTTGTTGACAATGACGCTTCTATTCCAGTGATAGCATGGCAGCATCACCAAATCGTTGTATAGGTGCAGTGCTTCAGTTGCAATAGCAAAATCGGCCTCACCTTTCGCGGCTAAATCACTGATTTGCGAAGGCGTTCCCTGGTGCATGTGCAACGACACCTTCGGAAACTTCGTCATGAAGCCTTGAATCACTTCAGGTAGTGCATAGCGCGCTTGTGTATGCGTGGTCGCTATATTCAGCTTACCTTGATCTGGCAGGGTGTGCTCACGTGCGACTGATTTGATACTTTCGACCTTCGCCAGAATTTCTCTGGCGATGCCAATCACATCCGTGCCAGCATCCGTGACATGGGTAAGGTGCTTTCCACTTCGCCCGAAAATTTGAACGCCCAGCTCATCCTCAAGCATTCTTACTTGCTTACTGATACCAGGCTGTGAGGTGTATAGACTTTCAGCGGTTGCCGACACGTTTAAATTATTATTCTGTACTTCTACAATATACCGTAACTGCTGTAGTTTCATGAGGAGTCCGTAGGTTGGCGCATTGAATTTGATGTCGATATCGCGACACTAAGAATCTATCATTATTGGACTCTTAGATCATATCGGTATAACGTCATTGTAGTTAAAAACCGTTTCGATATACAAAATATCTGTCGCAAAGAGGAAATTTCTATGCCGACCCCGATTGATTTTTCACTCGTACTTGCTGCTGCCGTGCACGATATGAAAAACTCATTAAGCCTGCTGATGCAGTCTCTCGAAACGCTGGAAACCAACATTGACGAACATAATTCAACGGCGCGCCAACAACTCTCTGACGTTCATTACGAGGCAGCCAGATTAAACACCGGCCTGGTACAAATGTTGTCTTTGTATCGTTCCGAACTCTCTGAGTTGCCACTGAATATTGATGAGCACTTCATTGAAGATGTTTTCACTGAGTTGGCTGGCGCGAACGCGATTTACATTCGCCAACGTAACGTGACGTTGAATTTACATTATGAAAACGATATCAGCGGTTTTTTTGATAAAGATCTCATTTTTTTATTACTCAATGACGTATTGATCAACGCAATGCGCTACGGTAATCAAACCATCGACTTAAGCGCGAGTATGGTGGATAACCAACTCGTCATCACAATCGAGGATGATGGACAAGGCTACCCACAACGAATGCTTGAGCAGTCGACCACCGGTCTCGCTGATTTTAACGTGAGCCAAGGCCGCACTGGGCTTGGATTATTCTTTGCTCGCCTGATTGCCAAAGCACACAGCAATCATGACCAACATGGCAAAATTGAGCTTTCTAATGGTGGAAAGTACGGCGGTAGTGTTTTTAAAGTAAAATTACCCTAAACTGTGCCGACAACAATAAAATACGCGTAAAACGTTTTGCGCATTGTTATAGAGAATTCACTGACATCATGTTTGCTATCATTGTAGGGTTAATTGTATCGCTGGTGGTTGTGGCCATTGTCATCAACGCCGTTCAACAGCACAAAGCAAAACAAGAGGCAGAAAAGCGCACTGAAATTGCTAAACAGAAGTCCGTGATCGACGAGACCGAAAGTGTATTGATGTCAGCCTCGCAGTTTTCTATTTCGCCAAAACTCGTGTGGATATTACACCAGCGTATTCAGAATGCGCTTAAGATTATTTACGAACTCAACCCCACGCTCCCTGAAATCAAACAACGCGTAAGAGATGCTGAAGAACGTGTTCAAAGTATTGATGTTAATGCATCCTCTGGTGGCGAGCAAAGCGCTGTCAACTTGCCTGAAAACGACAAGATGATCATTCAAATGATCCAATCAATTAAAAAGTTGCGTGTGTTGCTTCGTGCTGAGCACAGCAAAGGCAAAGTTGATACGCAAACATACATGTACGAGGATAAAATCCTTGAACGTATGCAACTTAAAGTGAATGTTGAAACGCTTGCTCGGCGAGGTCGCAATGCAATGTCATCGAATATGCTCGGCTCAGCACGTCAGTACTTTGAGAAAGCGATTGGCGCCCTTGAAGCGCAAACCCAGCCAGATGAATATGTGCAAACACGTAGAGCCGAACTCGGCGAAACATTACGCGAAATTCAGAATAACCTGAAGAATGTGAACGCTCAGGATAGAGAGAAGAAAAAAGCGGCCGAGCGTGATGAACTCGATGAGTTATTTGCGCCGAAGCGGAAGTGGTAGCCTAGATAAATAATGGTCGTCAATCAGCGCAGTGAGTGAGAACGAAACGCTTCTGCCGCGACCGAGAGGGAGCCTCGTGTTGCAGTTAGTAAGCCAACGGGTTTATTGATAAATAACTGCTCCAGAGCAATACACCGGATACCTTTTGACACCATTTGCGCTTCACACAGCGCAGGAACAATGGAAACGCCGATGTTGTGTGCAACCAGTTGGCCCACAGTGCTTAATTGATTAGCCTCTGCAACCACATTCAAATTTACCTTATGTTCATCGGCGACACCTTCCACCCAACGCCGAACGCTGGATTGCCGATTCATGGCGACAAAAGGTTGTTGCAAGGTAGCCAACCAATCCAGCGAATCAGCCTTTGCCATTAAATGTTCGCGACTGACAATCGCCATAAATCGATCATCAAACAACGCTGAAAACGTCAAACCATCGAGTTGTTCTGGTGCGAAAGTGAAACCGATTTCCGCGCGCCCTGATAGCACACAATCAATCACCTCCTCCATCACTACGTCCAGCACACGTATCTTGACGTTTGGGTACGCATTTAAAAAATTAGCGATAATGCCTGGCAACATACCCTCAGCAAATGAAGGCATAGCCGCAATGGTTAACGTTCCCTGCTGCACAGCAAAAAGGCTTTGCATGTCGGTAAGAGAGTTTGACCAATCCAGCAACAAGCGTTTTGCGGCGGGTAAAAACGTCTTCCCTTCCATGGTCAGTTGCACGTTGCGCGTATTGCGTGAAAACAACTTGCCGCCAAGTTGCGCTTCGAGTTTGCGAATACTGGTCGACAATGCAGGCTGAGTAATGTGTAACTTATCGGCAGCCTCTGCAAACGTCTTTGATTCGGCTAACCGTACGAAGGCATTGACTGATTTGGGTGAAAACATGAGCCCACAAACAACTAAGGATTTGCACAAGAGTACAAAACGCCCGTAATAAACGCAATCTGCACCCCCACGTACTTTAGGTCTGTATCTTCTTAGACTTCAGTACAGTGTGGTTTCTACTATGAGGCCAGTATCATTAATCATTACGACAACATCGCGCTGTAGGAGCCATGGTTGAAACTCTTGTTAACGAAAGCCCCCCAACCAATCAATGAAAACGGTCACTTAATTGCGTGCCTGATAGGCGTTCTGTCTTTTGCGATGTGGTCGATGATTATGGGTTGTGTCGACACTCAAACGCTTCCCACGACGAGACTGGGCGTTTTCGTTGTCTACTCAGGCGCCAGTTTCTTTGGTGCAATCGGGGCAATCTCTTTCATGTGGTGTTTGAGTAACCCTAAACGCCACTATCTTAGTATTGTCGCTACCACGCTCTGTCTTCTTATATTTGAACTCCTTCAAGCCCATTTAACTATCGGTCGTTATGATCCCGCCGACATACTGGTAATTGCTGTCGCCTGTGTGTTTTCGATGCTGATATACGGCAACTTGTCTGTCTTTCCGCGCACGCGTTGAGTGCGACTGACATTCAGGCATTTTCATTTGCAATCTTAAGTCGTAAATCAATGCGCCGATTGAGTCGCTTGGTTTCATAAACGTTATGCATACTGACGCCGAACACTAAAATTAGCAGCTCATACATAAACGGTATTCAAAGGTCTAAGGGAAGAAATAGCCCACAATAAACAGAGTAAAAACGACATAAGCGAGCGAAAGCTTCAACTCTCTTTGCTTAGCCGCAAGCCATAGAACTGAACAAAATTCGTATCGCAGAGATCAACACGCGCTAACCTTTTTTCTTGAAAAATTTGTAGCTGAGCGTTGAAAGATAAATTGCCGTGAGCGACAAACCAAGAATTTTCAGTCCAAAATTAGAACGATTTACAAGTAGTTCAAATCCAACAATGGCAACACATATCATTGACAATACACTGAGAAAAATGGTGATTGACGTTCTATTCATACTCGACTTTCCTGTTAGAGAACTTAAAATAAACGAGACGGCAAAGGAGGCGAACCGCATAAAAAACTTCTTTGCTATCCCGTAATAAAAGGCTTACTCAAGTATCCAAGCTGCGATACCCGCTATACCACCTCCCACACTGATAATGTGGGCAGCCAATATAATAGGCGCGACACCGGCACTCACCTCGTCTAACTCATGAGTAGAGAGCTCAGCCATTACTCTGATGCTCCTGCAGCGAAGCCGGCTGCAAAAACAGGCACCATTATTGTGTAAGCAATCCACACTGCTGGCATAACCCCGCCGCTAACACTATTCATTTC
>NZ_JAHCTA010000006.1:192040-313469 GCF_018474025.1 Alteromonas oceanisediminis
CGCCATACGTCCGATTGATCTACCCAATTCATAAATACCGATTATGCCGCCAACTACGCCAATAGCGAGAGGTACCAAGCCACCATTTACTTGTTCAATTTCAGAATCATTTAACGTTTTCATTTGTCTTCCCTGATTACTTAGAAGCTTCATATCCGGCGTAGCCAGAACCACTGATGAGCGCAACAAGTACAATAAAGGGAGCGAGACCACCGCTTACATTTTCAATTTCATTACCATTAAGTTCGTACATATCAATATCCTTTTAATTAAGTAGTTGCTTCAGAAAATCCGAAGCCGAACTCAGTATGGGGTCGTTAGCTAAACAAAGAATCTGTCTTCTAGAACAGTTTTCATTGAGTTGAAATAATAAGGCTATTGCATAGCCAATCCGACATGGGTTGTCTCTTCATCCATGCCAATGTGAGCCAAAACTCGTATCATTTGTCGCATCAGCAGGCCGCTTAGAACCTTATGCTTTACGCTGTTTATTCTGCCCCAATCCAATACGCCGGTATGTCATCGTTACCGCCTTGTCGCGGCTACCGTAGACCCGTCGCTTGTTCCTTCGCCGAATTCATTAATTTAATTTATCATTTAAATGATTAAATTAATTTAACTTTGTGACGAGCTTCGTTAATACTACAGGTTATTCATTTGTAAATAGATTGTGAGGCTAACAATGGCTGGATTTGACAAAGTAGTCCAAAGTTATGAGCAAGCCATGGCGGGATTAAGCGATGGTATGACGGTTATCGCAGGCGGATTTGGCCTGTGCGGCATTCCAGAAGGGTTGATTGCTCAAATTAAAACTATGGGCACGAAAGATTTAACCTTCGTATCAAACAACTGTGGCGTGGATGATTTCGGGCTGGGGATCCTGCTAGAAGACAAGCAGGTAAAGAAAATGATTTCTTCGTATGTCGGTGAAAACGCCTTGTTTGAGCAGCAAATGCTCAGCGGCGAACTGGAAGTTGAACTAACCCCACAAGGAACCCTCGCTGAAAAGATGCGTGCAGGTGGTGCAGGTATTCCAGCTTTCTACACCGCCACAGGCTATGGCACGCCGGTTGGCGAAGGAAAAGAAGTCAAAGAATTTAATGGTCGTCCTTACATATTGGAAGAATCCATCACGGGTGATTTTGCCATTGTCAGAGCGTGGAAAGCGGATCGATACGGTAACTGTATTTATCGCCACACTGCTCAGAACTTCAATCCCATGGCGGCTACCGCAGGAAAAATTACCGTGGTTGAAGTTGAAGAAATTGTCGAGCCAGGCGAATTGGATCCTGCTCATATTCACACCCCCGGAATCTACGTTAATCGCGTGATAAAAGGTACGTTTGAAAAACGTATTGAACGTCGCGTCGTCAGCAAATAGGAGTTTACCCCATGGCATTAACCAGAGAGCAAATCGCTATGCGTGTCGCCCGAGAGTTTAAAGACGGCGATTACGTGAATTTAGGCATTGGTATTCCCACGTTGGCGGCAAACTATGTTCCTGACGACATCTCAGTCATGTTGCAATCCGAAAATGGCTTGCTCGGAATGGGCCGCTACCCTACCGAAGCAGAGCTTGATGCCGACATGATTAACGCTGGAAAAGAAACGGTGACGGCGATCACCGGCGCGTCTATTTTTTCCAGTGCGGAAAGTTTCGCAATGATCCGTGGCGGTCACGTAGATTTTACCGTACTGGGTGCATTTGAAGTGGATGTGAATGGCAACATTGCGTCGTGGATGATCCCGAAGAAATTGATCAAGGGCATGGGGGGTGCAATGGATTTGGTTGCCGGCGCGAAGAATATCATCGTCACCATGACGCACGCAGACAAACACGGAAACTCCAAATTGTTACAGGAATGCACCCTGCCCTTAACCGGTGTTAATTGCATCACGCGGATTATTACCGACTTGGCTGTACTCGCGGTGAAAGACGGCGCATTTCACCTTACTGAGCGCGCACCGGGCGTTTCGGTAGATGAAATCCGGGAAAAAACGGCGGGGAAATTGGTGGTGCCAGACTCTGTGCCGGAAATGAAGCTGTAAAACACTTAAGTGATAGCGCTGGTTAAAACGACCAGCGCAGATCCTTTCCTGTCGTTTCCACACAAAATCAGCGATAATTAGCGCTGATTGTTGTGAGGAACAAAGCACGTGTTATTTTCAGATCTGCCCATTGATCATCGCGTTAAGAAAGCGCTAGATGCAAAGCAACTTAGTGAATTGACCGCAATTCAGCAAAAAGTGATTGCCCCCGCCCTAAAAGGCAGCGATGTCGTCGCGTCGTCAAAAACCGGTTCGGGTAAAACGTTAGCATTCCTAGTGCCCTGCGTGCACAGGCTTCTGACCAGCAGAGCGCTGACAAAAAAAGATCCCCGTGTTCTGATTCTGGCACCAACTCGAGAGCTCGCAAAACAAGTTTTTGGCGAGGCGCGATGGCTGACCGCGAACATGAGTATTCAATGTCAGTTGATCGTCGGCGGCGAAAACTACAACGATCAGATTAAAGCGCTGCGCCGAAACCCGCACATCATCGTGGGCACGGCGGGAAGAATTGCAGACCACTTAGAGAATAAGTCATTTTTTATTAATGGGTTGGAGCTGTTGATCCTTGATGAGGCGGATCGCATGCTGGATTTAGGCTTCAGCGATCAACTCAACCTAATCAACCGGTACGCCGATCATCGCAAGCGCCAGACAATGATGTTTTCTGCCACCATCGGTAAAGTAGCCGTGGATGCCCTCGCCGACACTTTACTTTCCTCTCCCGTCAGAGTGGCCGTGGGCAGTGACAACGAACAGCATCGTGATATACAACAACACATGATGTACGTCGATCACGTGGAGCAAAAAGATGCCCTTTTACCTGCCCTGTTAAAAGACCAGCCACATAATCAGGCGATCATTTTCGTTGCAACACGCAGCGACACAGAACGGCTAGCATCGGCGCTAAATAAGCAGGGGTTTGATGCCATTGCCTTACACGCAGAGTTGGCACAGAACCAGCGCTCTAACGTGATGAATGCCTTTATGCGTGGCCAGCACTCGCAGCTTATTTGCACAGACGTGGCGTCGCGCGGGCTCGACTTACCTCATGTTGAGCTGGTCGTTAATTTTGATTTGCCGAAGCAGTCTGAAGAATACATCCACCGAATTGGGCGAACAGGTCGAGCGGGTAAAACAGGCAAAGCTATCTCGCTGGTAGGCCCTCGCGACTGGGCAAGTTTTGTCAATATTCGCGCATTGCTTGATTACACGTTAGACACCATGGTTGTGCCCGGCTTTACAGCCAAGTTCGCCGGTCATGACGATAGAAAATCGATAGCTAAAGCTGTGCCGGCATCGAATGCCGGAGCGAAAAAGTCAGCGAAGACTGACCCTGAAAAACCCAAAAAGCGCGTGAAATCCATGCAAGGCGTTGAAGTTGGGGATGCTCCCATAAAACGTAAGCCCAGAGCACCTGTGGTTGATGATGATCCTGATACGGAAGATTGATTCATGTTGCTTTAATCTACTCGTTGTATACCGCATTACTCACGACACTGTGGTTTCTCAGGTTGTGAGTATGCATAAATAATATACGGTATCCAGGTTCTTCCACGATCGTTCGACGCTTCAATGTGTGTCTTTCTCTGGCATGCCTTAACTTCCACTCTGATTTGAAATGCGAGCCAACGACCATCCATTGCTGGAAAAAAGGTTTTGCTATTCAAATTTGTGACAACCAAATCGCCATTCTCCACGATATCACCTTCGTAGATATCCATCATTCCCCACGTATCATCTGACACGAGATAGCGGTATTTGTCTCGATATTGATCATAGGCTGTGTGAACCACAATATTCCAACCGTTGTGACTCTGGGTGACGTTTTTCTGCTCAAGTAGCATTCCGTTAAGGCGCTGGCTAACCTCAACCTCGTTGGGTAACTGTGCCTGCCATGTTTTGCCCTTATCGTAGGAAATCGACATCGTCGATTGCCATTGCCCTTTTAACAGTGCCAAGCGCTGCATCGCGCTGAGTGGCGCCGCACTGGGGCTAGTTTGCTGCACACCGTAACTTTGCCCAATTGAGCACATCAGCATGCCGACAAAAACACAAAATCGAACCTTACATCGTTTGAAACGAGCGTTGCGATTGGCCTGTGCACTGGCTAGCGCGGAAATGTGCTTTTGATAAAACCCGATAATTGATGCTAGAAACATAACCACTCGCTCATTGAATTTATCCTGTAAGAATGGACATCAAAACAGGTCTAAAAGCGCGCCAAAATCACTTTGTGATGAACGGAGTAATGGTGTATCCAACAGAGGTAACCCCCTAAAATCGACTAAATTCGAGCATAAATTCATCAAAATCACCTGATCCAGGCGTGTTCTCGCTGCCAATAGTCGTCTCTTCAGTGGTGTATCGCACCGGTAATCTGCCCACTGGTTTGTACTGCTGTGTTTTTTGGGATATTAATAATTCACCTCAAGCCAACACGAAACGTGAATGAAAGTTACTTTTAAGCATAGTGTGGCTATTGTCTCGTTTAGCGTGGCAATTTGGTCATTGATCCTCGTTATATCCGCGTTGAGTCGATACCGGCTGATAACACAGGTCGGTCAAACGAGCACTTTTATGGATCAATTAGTGTACGTGTGGCCTTGGTATATCTCCTGGTTCTGGTTTACGCCACTACTGGTAATTGTAGTCAAAATGTTCATTACCGAGCGCACAACAGGTTTCGCTTTCATGGCAAAGCATCTGGCGCTTTTTTGTGTGTTTTTCCCTTGTTACTTCCTTTCTTTCGGGTTGAGTGTTTTTCTGGCAAACGGTGAACTCGTTGAGTCCACCAATTTTGCTGAGGGATTAACACGGTATTTTTCCCAAAACTACTGGGCAGAGGACTTCACCATTTACGTTTGTATCATGCTTGGGGCATACGTATCCGCGTACTTGCAACAGATCCGTATCAAGGAAAAAGAAAACCTGATGCTGCAAACGCAACTCTACAAAGTGCAGCTAGATGCATTGAAATCGCAATTGAATCCGCACTTTCTCTTCAATGCACTGAATACCATTTCAGGCCTGATGCGCATGAAATCGAGTGATACAGCAACTTCTGCCATTGCGGAACTCAGCTACATGTTGCGTTCGATTTTAGAGCGGCAAGAAGATGTTGTAAGTGTGAGAGAAGAAGTCCAGTTCATTGAAAAGTACATTTTTTTTCAAACGTTGCGTTTTGAAAAAAGACTGGTAACCGAAATCAAGATAAGCGAAGACGCCAAGAATATGAAAATCCCTTTTCTCTTACTGCACACATTGGTTGAAAACGCGATCAAACACGGTGCTCAGGAAGAGGGAAACGTTAATACTATCCATTTATCAGCGACTCTCTTAGACAAACGCTTACACATTCAGTTGGCCAATACCATGGCGACTGAACAAAAACATGAAGGGTTTGGCATTGGTTTGTTAAATTGCAAAAAGAGGTTAGAGCTACTCTACCATGATGATTTTGAATTGCGTTCGAACCAATGCGCAAACAATCAGTATTTGACAGTGATCAACTTACCGGCGGAGCAAATGCATGTTTAAAGTGCTAGTGGTAGACGACGAGACAATTGCGCGCAACAACATCACCATTTTATTAGGTGAGCGTGACGATATTTCGTATGTTGCTGAAGCTGATAACGGCGAAAAAGCGCTTGAGCTTCTGCAAAGCGAGCATTTTGATATTGTGTTTCTCGATATTCAGATGCCAAAGTTAAATGGATTGGAAGTTGCCGACCTTATCTGCTCACATCAGATCACCGCGCATATCGTCTTCGTAACCGCATTCAATCAGCATGCCGTGAACGCATTTGATGTTAACGCGGTAGACTACCTTCTTAAACCGTTCCACGATAGCCGCTTTCACCAATCGGTTAACAAAGCCATCCATGTGACGCAATGCGAAGAGCGATTTAAACAAGTCGATAATATTGCAAACACTATCGGTTCGCTATTTAAACCGCTCAACAACAAAGCGAATAAAATCGCTCTGAAAGAAACCGGGCGAATAAAACTGATCGATATTGATGATATTCAATACATCAAAGGCGCTGGAAACTATGTGGAGATAGTCTTTGTATCCGACAAGACCTTACTGCACAGGGAAACGCTGAAATCGATATATCATAAACTACCGCCTGACAGGTTTACTCGTATTCATAAATCCACCATCGTGCGCAACGATCTGATTACCGAGCTGGGTCCTACGCCAAAGGGGGATTACTGGCTGAATCTCAAAACGGGAGCAAAATTGCTGATGTCACGTAGAAATCGCGAATTACTGGAAAAATTGCCCTGATGTGATCATTAGCGCAGCGTAGCACCAAAGTTAAAAAGCGTCACCGTCGCGAAGGTCACAGTCTCCTCGGAACGCAATAGGGTTGCTATTAACCTTTGAGTACGCACGCAACCAGCTATTTGTCTAACACTCTCGCTCACGGTGCATCACATTGCGCCACGTTACCCCACTCTTATCTATTCCAAAGTGCTTTTCGTATATTGGGTTGATTAAAAGTACAGCATTTTCTTATTTTGTACCCGACTCAAGAACAACGGGTTACATCAATGGGAGTATCTAAACCGGATTTCAACCGTTTTAAACCGCGTCTCCTTCTGTTCGTGGAAACCGCATTTTGCTCAGTGAACTTACCCGCTAAATTCCACCATAGTTCAGGCGTGGTGTCACCATGCCAGAGACCAGGAATGCATATCCACAGTATAAAAGAGGTTTAAAATGCACACCCATAATAGAATAACAACAGCAGTTAAGTTTGCGCTTATATCATCGATTGCCAGCGTGGCAATATCTGGACAAGCAGTGGCACAGGAGGCTGATGCTGATAAGGGTTTTGAACGCATCGCGGTGACAGGTTCTAGTATTAAAAGAACTGATATGGAAGGAGCGTTACCTGTTACAACGCTGACTCAGGCAGACATTGTTAGAACAGGTGTTACTTCTGTCCCTGACTTAATCCAACAACTACCTTCAATGCAAGGTTTCACAGCACCTTCTCAAAGTGTGGGTGGCGGTGGTGGCGGTGTTGCAACTGCTTCACTTCGCGGCATTGGTGGTGAATATACGCTGGTACTACTAAATGGTCGCCGCTTAGCTGCTTCAGGATCGGGTAGTTCCATCGACGTAAATACCATACCTCTTGCAGCTATAGAGCGCGTTGAGATACTAACCGATGGTGCTTCTGCACTTTACGGCGCTGACGCTATCGCAGGTGTCATTAACTTTATCTTGAAAAAAGACGTACAGGAAACAACTGTTCAGGTGCGTTACGACAAACCACAGGACACCGGCGGTGAGAACTTGACTTTCAGTCTTACCACGGGGTTTGGTGATTTGTACGAAGATGGTTTCAACATCTCTTTATCTGCTTCTCGTGAAGATCAAACACAATTGCGCAGCGTAGACCGCGATTTTTCCAAAACCGGTTTTATTCCGTTCACTCATAACGGTGACGACCTAATGTTCGTTGCTGCTTCGTCAAATGCCATTCCTGGAAATGCGCGAGTTCGTTTCTGGCATCCAGATGGCGTAGACAGTGATGGTGATGGAACGCCTGATCGTCTGACGGCTACTTTTAACCCTTACCGTTTTGCCAACGGCCAGTGTGGCCCTAACAGCGCGCCGTCAAACAGCTCCACTGCAACATCACAGGTCGAAACGTGTGTATTCGATTTTACCTCTACGCTAGAAATTCTGCCTGAGTTTGTTCGCGACAACGTCATTTTAAACGGCACGTTGGAGCTGGGTGACTCAGCGGAAGCCTATGGTACAGTTAACTACTCGAACTTTGAAACAATTGCTCGTATCGCCCCCTATCCTACGGGAAACTTTCTAATCCCAACGGATTCTGCTTTGGTACAAAACGAAGTTCTCCCTAACCTGCCCAGCAATGTGCTTGGTTTCACTCCACAGCAAATCATTGACAACATTGCGGATGTGGCCGCTGCCTGGCGTGTACTTCCTGGTGGCAATCGGACCAATGAGTTTTCTACTGATTCTCTGTGGGCAAACTTTGGTGTACGCGGTGAATTCGGCGAGGTTTCGTACGATCTGTCTTTCACTCACGCAGACAACGAACGTAGCGATAATATCCTTACGGGTTACCCCATTACATCAGCGTTTGTGCCACTGGTATCGTCAGGTGCGGTGAACGTATTCGCCGCTCCAGAGGAGTTGAGCGATGAGGATCGTGCTGCGGTTCAGGCGACGATGTATAACGGGCTGCGTCAGAAAACAGACACGGGGTTAACCATGTTCGAGGGTTCGTTCTCTGCGCCAGTATTTGAGTTGCCGGGTGGTGAAGTCTACTTAGGTGGCGGCTTTGATTATCGCGAAATGACGTTTGAACAAACTGCGTCTGACGCTTATCAGCAAGCGACCATTTTGTTCGTAAGACCACTTCCTGAGTTTGACCTTGACCGAACGTCCTACGGAGCATTCTTAGAAATGGTCACTCCTGTTACTGACAATCTAGAAATTACCGGTTCTTTGCGTTATGACGACATCAGCGACATCGACGCCTCTGACACACTTTGGAGTGATCTGGATGGCGACGGAACTAATGATCCTACCAGAAGCGCTGAAACTCGCGGTGTTGATATGGACGATACAACGTACAAACTAAGTCTGGCTTACCGCCCAACTGACGAGTGGTTGATTCGCGCTTCAACGGGTACTGGCTTTAAGGCACCGACTATGTTGCAAGTGGCGCGTCCAAGAACACCCTTTGGTGTAACGGGTAACGTTTATGATTGTCCGTTTACAGGTAGCGATCCGCTGGCACAGTTCTGTTTAGATCCACAATCCCAATACTCGGTCGTTAATCAGGGCAATCAGGCTTTGCAGCCAGAAGAATCAGAGCAGTACTCATTCGGTGTTGTCTATGGCGGTGATGAGCTCGAGTTCAGTGTTGACTATTTCAACATAGAATTGACCAATCAGGTATTACCGGCAACGGAAGGCCAAATCTTCGGAAATCCTCAACAGTTCCGCGACTTGTTTACTACACAGGTTAACCCGGGTACTGGTGAGCAGGAACTGGCGATGATTTCTGCAAGTGCTAACGTTGGTGAAGCCAATATTGAAGGTATTGATTACAGTGTGTCTTTCTCTAACCAAATTGGTTTTGCTGAACTTAACACTAACATTGCTGGTACTTACATGATTACAAACAACTATCTGCGTACCGGCACAGGTACAGGTGATGTTGCTGCAATTTTTGATAGCAGCCTGGGTCAGAAAGGTCCTGACGATAATGTAGTATTCAGAAATCGTATTCGTATTGTTAACACCCTAGTACACGGTAACTTCGCTCACTCTGTCAACATCAACTACCAGAGTGGTTGGACTGATGAAAACTTCGCTGGCGGCGACTCAAGCATCCGTCTGGCGTCTGATTTAGGCCGAGTCTATGAGGGTGGCGTGCAGTTAGATATTCCGTCCTATACAACGGTTGATTATCTGACCACGTACAACTTTGATGACATGGTTAAAAATCTGGATGTTACCTTTGGTATCAATAACCTATTCGATAAAGCGCCGCCTCTTGCCTTCGGTGAGAACAGCGGGCACCAGGAAGGTTTCGACCCTCGTTATTATGATGTATTTGGTCGTATGTACTACGTGAACGCAACGTATTCATTTTAAGTTGTTGCGGTGGACATTTCACTAATGACTTGAGATGGATTTCGGATTTAGTGATTGAGTACAAAAAACCGATGAACAAAGTTCATCGGTTTTTTTCTGTGTCCTACTATTATTCTTGCTCAGCAGCACTAACTCAGTCACTTGCTGCATTATCGCGGATCTTCTAATCAGGCAATGGCACGCCGTCTTATTCAGGGTTTTGTATCGGAAAAATAGCCCTGCAGAACCAACCTGTAATTTACATCACCAATCATTCATATCGTCCCTTTCGGGATTCATTCTGTTCGCGGAATAGTTATATTAATTGTGCAGGCGTAGTGAACCTGCACAGCACTTTGTGCTGTCTCCCTGGAAAGGTGGGGAAAACATGCTCCGCCTTTCCAACCTCCTAAATTATTGCATTATCTGCGTTCCAGCTGGTGCTTCTTCGGCTTGATTTCTGTAACACGTCACATACTGCTAGCCGATATTGGGCTTTTTAATTTTGCGGTTATCAAGGAGCTTTGATGCTACTAAGCTAAAGCCTTTGCCAAGGCATCGGTCAGGATGGTATTTTTACGTCAGGCTTTTCTAGGTCGTTCGCGCTTTGGTGATATTGAGTTGTTTGCGGTAATGGTGCAGTTAGTTCAGCGACAAGGTCAGGAATCAACCATAGTTAGCCAGAGTCTCTCAACCAACCTTTAAAGCCAGACTAAAATATTGAAGTTTATCAGGACAAGCTTGCTTATCGGAAATGGCTGAGGATTTCGGCTTTGAACTGTCTTGAAACAGGTAATTCAGCGCCATTTTTCAATTTAACCGTGTAGTCTCCCCGTTTGCTGGTTGTTAGCTCTGAGATGGCGCTAAAACGCACAATAGACGAGCGATGAATGCGAATAAATTCTTGTTCGTTGAGCTTGTCTTCCATTGTAGACATCTTTTCTCGGTGCAATATCATTTGTCCGTTTTTCAAAAAGATCTCAACATAATTCCCACTCCCAGACAGATATACAATATCTTCAATACTAATAACGCGTATTTTACCGACTTCTTTGATAGGGACTATCTTATGCGCAGCTTTGCTAATATGTTGGCATATACTGTCAAGTGCATGCTTGATAGAACTGAGTTCCTGGCCTGGCACACCATTGCTTAAGCTGTCGTTGATCCTGACAACAGAATCAGCGAAGCGATTGTGTTCGAAGGGTTTAAGCAGGTAGTCTGTCGCCCCCAGATTAAACGCTTCAATTGCGAAACCTTTATGTCCGGTAACGAAAACAATCACTGATTTGCCCAAAAATATCTTTGCCAGTTCAACACCATTTATCCCTGGCATTTCTATGTCGAGAAACGTGACATCAGGACGCTCGTTAAAAAACATGTCTACTGCTTTTGATGGCGTATCAGACTCGATAATCTCGCAGTCAGGAAAATGCTCCCGCAATAGAGAAGCCAGGTTGTCGATAGCAAGTTGTTCGTTGTCTACAATTAGTACTTTCATCAATGAATCCCTTTCAAACTTAGGCCTGCTAGCAAAAAATTACATTTTAACCCAGCTTGAGCGCTCTATTCTTCAGATCGTGGTTTGCGTTGGTTTCTAGATTGTTGTTTGAAGTGAACTGCGCCGCAACGAAATCGCCTTGATTTCCCGTAATGTCGCCGAGAGATTCACCTTCACTGCGCAGATCAATTGTTGTTAACGTAACCAATCTGGCTTGCGGTTCTGGAGGAGTTACTTTACATGCTGCTAGCGCACTCACTACACATGCGACAAATACATTTTTAATATTGGTTTTCTCCAAATAACTGAAACGAAATGTACATGCCTTAATAGAGAAAATATGTTTGCAAATTGTAATCTATTGTTAGGTGATGCCGAGAAAGCTGGCTCAGTAGCATGAGGAAGTACCGGCGTATAAAGCGACAAGTCATTGAGACTGAAACGCCAGACACTTCGACGTTAAGAGGGAATTGTCGAAGTACCAACCTTCGCCTGAAGTTTAAGATTGGGAATGTCAGTTCCGTTGTTACAAATGTTATTTACTTCCTGACATTTTAAGCACCGTCAAATGGTTAGGCTATTGACGTTGTTTAATTAAACTATTGAAGGTAAAAAATGCTTTTTTGTAATCGCCATCGTCTAAGATTCACAGTTTTTATGTCAGTCCTTATTTTGTTCGGTTGTGGGAGCAATGACAATGCCTTGCCTAGTCCTCCACCAAATGATCCTCCTCCGGACCAAAATCCACCGGTTGTTAAAATCCCCGATGGCGTCTGGGAGTGGATTGGATTTGGAAGAGCCATTAATGTCTCAGGCGACAGCATCGACATGTACGACTTTACGCGTCAAACGTGTTTGATGGTGGGTAGCACGTCTCAAGCGGAGTTTGCTACTACGTTAACCATAGACTCAATTGAAGCAGAAGAATTCGTCGCAACCGACGATGGCGCAAAGCTAGTGTACTCTGCAAGAGATTCCATACCGGCAGCGTGTCTTGATGATAGATTGATCACTGATAACAGCCCCGTATCAACCCTTGAACATACGTTACATAACTTCAATGACTATTATCCATTTTTTGAGGAACGAGGAATAGTAGACTGGGAAGAGCGTATGGAAATTGCGAGATCTCAAGTGAATAGCCAAACAACAGATGAAGAGTTGTTAGCTACGCTTATCGAGCTTATTGCTGACTTAGGCGACGGTCATGTGAGTTTAACTGCAGGCGATGATTTCGAATTTATTCCCCTTAATCAAGAAGGCAAAATAGCAGACGTTTTGGCGCAAGGTTTTCAGAATCAATCAGAAACTACTGATTTCGATACTTATGTAAATGATCAGTTTGCACGAATGTTTGCAATTCTTGATAGCTATTTTGACCCCGGAAGTTTTGCGAATGCTGGCGGTGAAAGTCAGGATGTTATTCAGTGGGCCACGATTGGGAACGGTGTTGCTGGCTATATTGAAATCAATGGTATGGGCGGTATCTCTACAAATTCAGCGGTTAGTGACCTCGCAGCAGCTGAAGACCTAATGGACCAAGTGCTTACTGATCTAGCGCATACAGAAGCCTTAATTATCAATGTTGCGGTAAATGGTGGTGGTGACTTAGCGATTGCTGATGCAATTGCGAGTCGTTTCTCTACTGAAACAGTAACGGTTAGCGCTTATGAGGCCTTTGGTTATGATGATGCTAACACACCACAACAAAGTCCTCGGGTTCAGCGCGAACTAGCGCCAACCGATCGCGTTTCGTATAGCCGTCCGATTGCCACAATTTCCGGACCAAATACCTATAGTGCAGCAGAGCATTTTCTACTATCAATGCGCGCGCTGAAACATCCTGTCTGTTTTATTGGTGAGCGATCAGACGGGATCCTTTCAGCACCTTTGGATAAGCAGCTGCCGGCAGAAGGTGCAAGGTTAGGCTTATCTAACATGGTTATCTACGATCACACTGGACAAGCTTTTGAAGTGGTTGGCGTGCCTGTTGATATTGAATCGACCACTTTTGAGGTTGTTGACTCGAACTCAGATAGCAATCAAGCAATGGATGCCGCACTGTCAGCGCTTGGTTTTGGGCACCTTGTGAATCGTGACACGCAAGCAGCCGATTGCGCTTTCAAGGATGCAAGAATGCGATTTGAAATCAGCGCACCATAGAAACGATAACGAAGATAACGGCGTGGCAATATAGAGCTTGCTCTTGAGCCCCCCTGCTTACGCATAAATTCCCAATGATTTTAAAAAGACACCCTGTAGCGACACAGAAAAACCCGTTTATGGATAGACACTAGAGAAGTCAACGTGCTGAGCATAGCGTTGAGATTGCGCGAGTACATTCGCGCGAAATCAATGAGAAGAAGACTCAACGGAGACATGCATGTATCACACAACACAAATTAAACAAAAACGAATAGCACGGTGCATCAGGTGCGCAATTGCCGGTTCAATCGTGAGTTTGAGCATAGCACCACAGCTTTCCGCTCAAGATGCGAGCGAAGAAGCCATTGAAAAAATAAGCGTTACGGGGTCACGTATCAAATCCGCGGAACTGAGCTCTGCATCACCATTACAAATTCTTAACGCTGTCGATATTGATGCCTCTGGTATCGCCAACATACAGGAGCTATTGCTCGACAACCCGACCTTTGGCACCCCGGCCATCAGTAGAACCAACTCAAACTTCAATACTGCCAGCGCCGGTATTGCGACGGTGGACCTGAGAAATTTAAATACTTCTCGAACGTTAGTCCTTGTTGACGGTAGACGCTCAGTTGCCGGGCAACCAGGAACCAGTGCGGTCGACTTGAACACGATTCCGGCTCAATTCATAGAACGCGTAGAAATTTTAACGGGCGGTGCATCATCGGTTTACGGATCTGACGCCGTGGCAGGGGTGGTGAATCTGGTACTAAAAGACAGTTTCGAAGGTTTCAACTTTGAAGCTCAATACGGCGAAAGTGCTGAAAGCGATAACCAACAAACACAACTGTCAATGACGACCGGGGGCGAGACCGCCTCAGGCAAAGGCAACATCATGTTTCACTTGGGCTACACTGATCAAGGCGCGGTATACTCCAGAGATAGGGATCGCTCTGATACCGACATTTTCAGTGAGTTCATTTTCTCCGGTGATCCCAGCGACGCTTTCGTGGCTCGTTCGCCTTTCTTTTCATCGTTTCCACCACAAGGTAGATTCGATGCGGGAGGTACCCGGTATACTTTTAACCAGAATAATGAATTGCAGGCGGGATTTAGTACTAATGGCAATGGTCAGATCGGACCCGATGGCTTTAATAGAAGTGCGTTCCGAACAATCGCTATTCCTACCGAACGATACCTAATTGCTTCTAAAGGCGATTACGAGCTGCATGAAAACCATAGTTTCTTTTTTGAGAGTCAGTACGCGTCAACCTCAACCATTTCAGAGCTTGAGCCCTTCCCTTTTGCTTCGGACAACATTTATGCAGACGGTGTAGTGCCTCTGCAGTTTCGCGCACAGGATGCTGACGGCAACGATGTAATTCTCACCAATCCATTTGTACCCGACGATATTTTGAACAACGCGACTGTGAACTCAAGCGGGCTTAAAGAATTAGACTTCTTCGCGAAACGCTTGTTGGACGTAGGCAATCGTGGTGCCACAGCAGAGCGAGATACATTCCGCTTTGTGACCGGTATCGAGGGAGAAGTGTTCGATGAGTATTTCTACGAGGTTTATTACGTCTACGGCAAAACCAAAGAAGCGCAAGTGTCCAGCGGGTTAGTCAATGTACAGAACTTTCGATTTGCTTTGGAGGCAGTGGTTGATGAACTGGATTTCGACGGTGATGGGCAGACAAGCGATTTTGTGTGCGTAGACGCAACGGCGCGGTCATTCGGTTGTGTACCGATTAATATTTATGGTTTTAATTCTATTTCTGAGGATGCTCTTAAATACGTAACCGCACCTGCACTGTTGAGTACCGCCGTGACCCAGGAACTTATTGGTGGGAACATAACCGGCGACTTATTTGACTTGCCGGCTGGACCGATTGGATTCGCGGCAGGATTCGAATATCGAGAGGAAACCTCTCGCAGTGAGTTTGATCCGCTTCAGCAAGCAGGTCTTAATGGAGGTAACGCCATACCTGCCACCTTTGGTGAATTTGATGTGACGGAAGGTTACATTGAAGCGAATATCCCGATCATTGAAAATGTGAATATTCGCAGCGCAGTGAGAGCCTCTGATTACTCTACGGTGGGTAGTACAACCAGTTGGAACATTGGCTTGGAGTGGGAAATTTCCGACACACTACGTTTTCGCGCAATAGAGGCCTTGTCGACAAGAGCACCTAATATTAACGAATTGTTCTCACCACCTTCGCAGACTTTTCCGTCTGGGCTGAATGATCCCTGCGCCGCTAACGTTACCGCACAATGCTTGGCCGATCCCGGTGTAGCCGCCAACATCGCTGAAAACGGCTCTTTCGTACTGACCCAAGCCGACATTCAGGGGATCAGCGGATTTAACCGCGGCAACCCGAACGTCATTGAAGAAAAAGGACGCTCGACAACGCTTGGGTTAGTGTGGTCGCCAACCGACGAACTCGATGGGCTAGGCGTAACGGTAGATTACTTTGACATTGACATCGAAGACGCGATAGTCGGTACAGGCAGGCAATTTATCCTTGACCAGTGCTACAGCGGTGCTGACGTCTCCTTTTGTGACTTTATTACACGCCGCCCTGCCGCCATCGGCAGCAACAATGCGGGTTCGATTGAGTTTATAGACAGCGGCGTATCAAACAGTGGTGGATTGGGCACCGAAGGTGTCGATCTCACGGTCAATTATCGCAGCGAGATAGGCAATGGCAGTCTGACAACACGCCTAGCCTATACTTATGTAATCGATGGCTTTACCGTGCCATTACCGGGCGCCGCCGAAAACCCATTTGTCGGTGAAATCGGTGCCTCTGAACACCGTGGAAACCTGAACATCGCTTACACGCTGCAAGACTTTTCCATCACTACGGGAATTACCTATATCGGCAGCGCGGATCTGGATGATCAGTTTTTAGCCGGATTCAACCTAGATCCTGGCTCAGTCGGTGTTGGTTCTGAGACCATTGTCGACCTTCAGGCAAACTACTTTCTGACCGACCAAATCTCTGTTTATGCGGGTGTCGACAACCTGTTCGACAATGAGCCACCACCGATTATTTCGGGGCTACCAAGTAACAGCACGGGTACCGAAACTGACGCAGGTACCTACGATCCGATAGGCCAACGTTTTTACGTGGGTGTTCGTGTCAACCTGTAATTAGGATGATCTCAGCAAACACTGCCCTAATACGGTGGTGTTTGCTGTTGCCCATGGCTGAGTTGCTCGTAGCGCGGATCGATAGTGTTGGTTTTTACGCAGTCAGTGCATACCTTAACCTATTGATCAGGTTTACATATTCAAAGGAAATCTTCTGTTGAAATGGAATGATTTACGCGGCTATCAAAAAGCTGCTTTTTGGAATGCCATCGTATTCGCGACTTTGTTTGCGCCCGAAATTACCTTGTTACTTCATTTTGGCGGTATAGAAGTTGTGTTTGCCTTTATCGCTTATTATTTCTCCCCCCTGTTCAGTCAAATACAAGTATTCCTGACCAAAATTCAGATCGCCGCCGCGAGTTACCAAAATAGTGCATCAGCGAAGCCCAAAGTATTCTTTGTGCAAGCTGCGTTTTGTTCTTTGGCTTTTGTCACCACAGGGTCCATCGCCTTTGCCGGGGTGTTTTTCATGCCCAGCTTGGCATTCAATGGCGTATTGATTTGAGTTTATGGAGCCACCGTTAGGAGGCGCCACGCAACGCCTTGGTATTCAGCGCATTTGAGTGAAGTGATGCTGCATGTGGTTACGCTGATTCAGAATTTCGTTTCGAGCCAGCCGGGATTGTATTGCTTTTTAAAACTGATGAAGGAAAAGTTGACTACTCAGTGTTAGAACTCAACCAAGCTGGTGGTAAATACACATTTGGCAGAGAGTAACGAAAAATTGATTGGCGGATGAGCGCTTATCGAGAAATGGTCATTCACAAAAAAAGCTGCGCAAACGCAGCTTTTTTTGAATGTTGCAATGATCAGTATTCCCACCAACCTTCCTGCCACCACTCTAAAAACTCTTCGAAATCGATGTAGCCGTCGTGGTTATCATCAATGAGATTAAAGCCTTCCTGCACACGGTTGGCCTTAGTTTTAGGGGAAAGGATGGTCAACAATTCGACAAATTCGGCCATATCAATCTGACCATTTTTATCTTTATCAAAATAATCGAATTCTTTACGAACCTCGGCTATTTGGCTTTCAGTAAGCTGTTTATCAGTCACTCGTTTCTCGCTTAATCTTTAACATGTTTCTTTTTGTATTGTCAGTGTATCGCTTATGGTGCCTAACTGTCTACGCAAGGAATGATTTCTGTATTATCAATACGGTTTACCCATCGCCTTTTTCTGCGCCCGGCGTGCAGCGGCTTTTTCCTGTCGGCGCTTCTTGGTCGCTTCACGGGCGTCACTGCCAACATGAGCCTCGTCACGCTGCTGTGCCAAATTGACCTGTTTTTCGCGCTCTCTAAAGCGTTTTATCTGTTCTTCAGTGTGTTTACCAAAACACTGTGGGCAACTTACACCGGGTTCAAATTGCTCGCTCAATTTGTCTTCCGCCGTAATCGGTAACCGGCAGGCATAACACTGGTCATAGTGACTTTTATTCAAATCATGGTCGACTGCAACCCGATTATCAAACACGAAACAATCCCCTTTCCACAAGGACTCTGATTTCGGCACCTCTTCGAGATATTTCAATATTCCGCCCTCAAGATGGTACACCTCGTCGAAACCTTGTTCTTTTAAGTAAGCAGTGGATTTTTCACAGCGGATCCCACCGGTACAAAACATGGCAACTTTCTTATGCTTATTCGGGTCGAGATTCGCTTTAACGTACTGAGGAAACTCCCGAAAGGAGCCAGTGTGCGGGTTCACAGCGTGTTCGAAAGTACCAATCTCTATCTCATAGTCATTGCGAGTGTCGATCACAGTCACCTCTGGATCAGCGATCAATGCGTTCCAGTCGGTGGGCTTAACATAAGTTCCAACGGTTCTGCGCGGGTCGATCCCCTCAACGCCCATGGTGACAATTTCTTTCTTTAACTTCACTTTGGTGCGATAAAACGGCTGTTCGTCATGAACGCTGATTTTGTAAGAGATGGGATTGACGCGCTCGTCTTGATTCAGCCATGCTAACAGGGCATCAATACCTTCCTGACTGCCCGAAACAGTGCCGTTAATACCTTCTTCAGCCAGTAACAACGTGCCCTTGATGGCGTTATCTAACATAACGTCCGTCAACGGTTGGCGAAGTGATTGGTAATCATCTAGCGCGACGAATTTGTACATCGCGCACACGAGAGTGGTGCTCATAATTTATCCTTTGCGAATTGGAACGTAAAACCAGGGCAAAATGCGGCGCGGATAATAGCAAAGTTCACCACGTTGAGAAACCCTGGATTAGGCTAGCATTGCCCTTTCAGCGGGGATGAGCTGTTCCAATTCGGTCGGTTGTGATTTCACCCACTGATGAGCAGATTGCTTGTTGCGTTGCCGTACATGCCATTCACAGTTATCAAGCACTTCATCGTCGATTCGCTGCGGGTTGTTGTAGTGCGCTAACGGTTCTGGATGCATACTTTGCCACAGGCGCAGGCTGGTTAATTGCTGTTGGTGGAGGAATTGTGCGCTGACCTGCATTTTTTCAAAGTCATCGGACTGAGCAGATAAAGGACTGTGTCGATAAAAACTAACGCTTCCCTCATCATTGACACCGTGCTGCGTTTGCGCGGTATCTAGAAAACGCGGGCGTTCACTAGCATCATTGGCAAATGCCGCCAAGTAATACGCAAAATCGTGGCCATGATTGAGTGCTTTTCCGATCTGGCCCGTCAGTTCAAGATCGTGGTCAAATTGTGCTTGCTGCGTGGCGTTTGTTTGCATAGCGACGTCGTCAGTTCAGGTAATGTCGTTATCGGCCATCAACTTGTTTCCTTGATCTTGCTTTCAACGGTTTGATGATTAACTATGTACGGCCTAAGCAGTAACAGCGATGATCAATGGACATAATCAATTACTCAGAAATGCGCTTTCTGGTGGTGGAAGATCAACGACCCTTTTTAGTGATGTTGCGCGGGCTGCTCAACACTATGGGCGCACAGTCCGTCGTTGTGGCACAAAATGCTGAGACAGCGCTGAATCTCTGCCGCAAGGAGAAGTTCGATTTTGTTGTCAGCGACATCCATCTGGGTGCAGATAAAAAAAACGGTTTGGAGCTGGCTGAGGAGCTACGCTCTCGCCGTTTGGTTAAGCCGACAACCGTTATTTTAGTGATCAGCGCCGACAGCGCACGAGAACTGGTTATCGGTTCGGTTGAACGAGAGCCAGACGATTATTTGATTAAACCTTTTTCGCAAATTCAGCTAAAAACCCGGCTCAATCGTGCGTACCATCGGCGGGTCGAACTCGAACCTATTTATCGTCTCATTGCTAAGCACAATGACTCTGAGGCAGTGCAAGCATGCCTAGAGCTACTTAAGAAGCCCTTACATTATCGTCAGCACTGCCTGAAGTTATTATCAGAACTGTATTTACGCATTGGTGATGGCAAATCTGCCATTGAGCTAACCCAGCGGATCGTGAATGAGCGCTCAGTCAAGTGGGCACAAACCAATCTTGCCAAAGCGTTTGTGGTAGACAAACAGTTTGACCAAGCCAAATCATTGGCTGGCACGCTATTGAAAAGCAACCGCTTTAATGTTGATGCGTATGATGTTATTGCGAATAGTCTGCGGCAAACCGGTGAAGCTGAAAAAGCGCTGGATTACATTAAGAAAGCCATTGAAATTGCGCCACTGTCGTTGGAACGTCAATATCATGCCACCCAGATCGCCCGTGAGAGCCGCGACTTTATCTTCGCGAAAGACCGTTGCTTGTCAATCTGGCAACTGAGTAAGCGATCGATGCACCGCGATGTCACCCACCTGTGTAATTATATACGAAGCATATTGGACGTTGCTGAGCACAGTGACGACAAGAAACTTCGTAATCGATTCCAGCAAGAGGCCCTGATCACGTTGCAGCGCAACCGAAACGATGAGGTTTTCAGTCGCTCGGAACAACCGTTTGAATTTACGCTCTATGAAAACTTGGTTCACTCACGCATTAGTGTATTGGATGGTAAGACGCTGGCTGCTAAACAACTTTTGGAAGAAACACAAATAGCCATTGAAGAGCGCTATCCAGAGTTTCCCATGAAGCTCGCCCCTGACAGCCTGAAAGTGATGAATGACATCGGCGATTTTGAGGATGCGGCGGTGTTATCTGCCCAAATTGCTCAAAGTGAAGATGCCCATGATCCCCACATTGCCTATTTATTGTCGAGTGAGGAGAAGCAGCAAGCATCGCGCCTGGAAGCGTATAAAACTCATAATAAAAAAGGTATCGAGGCGTATCGCGAAGGTAAATTTGAAATGGCGCTAAATGCGTTTTACAACGCGCAAACATTTGCACCAGTGAACATCGGCGTCGCATTAAACCTGATGCAATGCTTACTTAAACTAATGGAAATGCAACGTAAACCCGAAACAAAATTGGTGGATCAGAGCAGAGAGGTCTATAAATTACTTAATGCCATGCCTTTGCGTCAGCAACATCAAAAAAAATGGGCTGAGTTAGCACCGCAAGTGGCACCTTTTTTGGAGAAATCATCGTGAACTCACTCTACGTTCAGCGCGCTTTATTCGCAACGGTAGTTGTCAGCATGACACTGGTAGGCTGCAGTTCGACAGACATTTGCGAGGATATTCTGGAGGTTCAACGGCAAGATCAGCAGTGCCGACAACTTAATAGGATCATGAGTGACAGCAAAAATCCTCAACAAGCACTCACGGCGCGCAAGCGGTTTGAAGCCGAGTGCGAGGAATTACGTTACTATCGCGATGACTACGACACCATCTGCAAAGGCCAGCAAACGCCTATCGGTGCGCCAAAGAAACCTTAGCGGGCACGCCCCAGCGACGCGAGCATGCTGCCTAGGATCACGATGGCAGCACCGGTGTATCCGACCCAATCTAATTCAATAGCGACAAACACATCGGGCCAAACGTCGATGGCGACGTCATTGGCAATAAACGTAAATAACGGGGCACTGGCGATCACAGCACTCACACGGGATGCTTCCCACACATGCAACGCCTGTGTAAATGCGCCATAGGCGACTAATGTATTCGCGCAACAAAAAGCCAATGAGTATAGCTGCAGTGCGTTCATCTCTAAAAGCAACGATGGCGAGCTAAATGGCAGCAGTAGACTACCACCAACGAGGTATATCAAAAACGTTAGCTGTTTTGCACTCACATGCTTGAGCAGCGGCTTTTGACATAGCGCATATGCTGACCAAAACAGTGCCGCGATGACAATGAAGAAGATACCAATGGGATTTTCGTGGGTTGAATTCAGGATTGTGGGTAAGCGTTGATTAAAAAAAAGTAGCAAGCCCACGATGAGAAGTATCGCGCCGAGGGTTTGCTGTCGATTGAACACTTCTTTGAATAAAAACACGCCCCCCAACATCAACATAAATGGCGCAATTTGCATGAGTACTTGTGTGGTTGCGGGATTGAGGTACAGCAGCCCCTGCACATTGGAAACATAGTTGACGACCAACATAACGGTGGCAGCGAGGAATAAAAGCCACCGCCGGCCAGAAAAACTTGAGACAGTCGGTAGTTTTCGACGCCACAGCAGCAGTAAAAAAACCACAATCCCCGCGGTATAAAATCGATAAGCGGTGATCGTAACGCTGTCCATCACACTTAAACACAGTTTCAGAAAAACCGGTAAAATACCCCACAGTACCGCAGTGACTAAGGCTAAAAAAAGGCCGTAGCCAGGCCGAGATTGTGCCTCAACTGTTTGCAACTAAGTGTCACTCATTAAATCCGTCAGGTCCTCGATAATATCGTCAATTTGCTTATTTAGCTTGCGTTTTTGTTTATCGGTTAGCGTGCCGTGTAACTCAGCTATCATGTTGACAAAGTGGCTTCTATTCTGCTCAGACAGCGCCACATACTCAGCGGAGCGATAGACATCTGGGTTGGTCATTAACGCCGTTAACTGAGCAACAAAATTCGATGATTGGTCGCGTAATGCAAACAATCGACGCGCCTCATTTTGAATATTTCGACGATATTCCATCCACAATTCGTAGGTAGACTGAAGCTGAGGTGCTGTTGCTTGAATAATCGCTTGTTGTTGGTCATTCAGCGTGCCAATTAAGTCTTCCACCTCTTCAGACAGCTCTTCGGCGCGCATGTCGACCTGTTCGGCCGGTGTTTTCCCACCAAACTTCTCTTCGCGCTCCTCTTCCCGTTCAGCGTTTTCAGCCTCCAGTTCCGCAAACAAGTAAATCACCTGTTCTTCCGACAAATCCGGCGCTAATGCTGCGATTTCGGGGCTAAGGCGATCACGTAACCGCTCCCAATGTGCTCGCCCTCTGTCGAGTTCGAGCTCAATCTCTGCGGCCGTTAATTCGGGTTGATTGACTTTCTGTTTAACCACTTTGAGGTGCTCAACATAGCGGCCTAACTCGTCGCCACGGTGCCACGTCAGCCACACACCAAGTTTCTGATCGAAACGCTGCTCCTGTGCGTCGGTAAATTCGATGTAGTCATCGATATACCAATAGACAAGCCAATCCAGATTGTTATACGCCAATTTCGAGGAACACCCAGCTATCGCCATCACAGCAAGCACGAGCATCAGTAATTTTCGCATTTAGAACTCCCTTTTGTCTCATCAGTTTTGGCTTGCGATATTGCAGCGTAAAACGTAGCGTAAGCAACACTACGACCTTGGTGTACGAAAAGGATTCCCATTATGTCAAAAAAATCAGATAAAAGAGTCGCTGTCTTGACCTCAGGGGGCGATGCACCTGGCATGAACGCCTGTATTCGAGCCATTGTGATTGCGTGTGAGTATTATCACTATGAGTGTGTGGGATATCGACACGGATACCATGGCTTACTCCAGCAAAATCATAAGGTGTTGCACAACGCTGACGTACACAATTTAATTCAACGCGGCGGTACCGTGTTGCAAAGTGCTCGCTGTGTTGAATTTAAATCTGCTGAATCCGGCCGCCTTGCGGCCCAAAATCTTGACCAGCTGGGCGTGGATGCACTCATTATCATTGGCGGCGACGGCTCGTTCAGAGGTGCCGAACACCTTTCACATTATTGGCAAGGCCAAGTCATCGGCATTCCGGGTACGATTGATAACGATATCAGCGGTACCGACGCAACCATCGGTTGTTACACTGCGATCGAAACTGCTGTGAGCTCAATTGACAAAGTGCGTGACACCGCCGATGCCTTCGAGCGCATATTTTTAGTCGAAGTGATGGGTCGACATTCAGGCTTCATTGCCCTCAATGCGGCGCTTGCGTCTGCTTCTGACCACGTTATCGTGCCCGAATTATTTGTTTCAGAACAAGCTTCGTTGGATACCATGTTTGCTGAAATCAATCATCGACGCGATGCTCATGGTAGTGTCAGTTACATTGTTGTTGTCGCTGAAAATGTATGGCCTGGCGGCCTACCCGCACTCACCAGTGCATTGGAAGCGCGCACCAGCATTGATGTTAGACCGGTGACATTAGGGCATGTTCAACGCGGTGGTTCACCCGTGCCTCAAGACAGGTTACTGGCCAGCAAACTGGGAGCTCATGCCATAAAAGCCATTAAAGAAGGGGTTTCAGGTGTCATGATTGGTGAGGTTAATCACCAGCCAGTTGAAGTTCCCTTGCAAGCACTGGGTGAGCAGCATAAACCGTTGCAGGTATTCAGTGTCGATACCATGCATGTCTTGGTAAATGCTACAAATCCATCGCAGCCTTAACACGGTCGCGATGGCTGCGGCTCACTTTAAGCTCAGTGGCGTTATGCAGTATCAAGTGATATTCACCGCTTACATGACTAACAAGCTTTTTAACAAAGTTGATGTTCACCAACGCAGAGCGGTGTACCCGAATAAAAGTTTTAGGGTCTAAAGACTGCTCTAACTCTTTCATGGTTTTGCGCATAATATGCATGCCTTCTTTGGCGTGCACACACATGTAGTCTCCCGCGGCATCTACCCACTGAATATCAACAACGGGTACCCTACTCACCTCAGACCCATCCTTGATTGATAGTACATCAGGATACGGCGAGGCGGCGACAGGCTCCCCGGCTGCAAGCTTGCGCAAAATGTCTTCACAATCATCGCCGGTCAAATCCGCCACTAAATTTGCTAGCTTATTGGTCGTAGATTCGCTTTGATGCTGAGACAACGTCGCTCTGACTCGCTGCAGTGCTTGCTCTAGCCGCACGTCGTCAATCGGTTTCAGCACATAATCCAGGGCATGTATATCAAAGGCCTTAATCGCGTAAGTGTCGTAGGCTGTCACAAAAATAAACAGCGGCAGCGGATAGTCGGCTTCACGCAATTTCTGGATCACCTGAAAACCGTTCAATTCAGGCATTTGAATATCTAGAAACACCACGTCAGGGCGTAGTTCAGGAATTTTGGCTACGGCGTCAAGACCATTTGGGCACTCGCCGATAACGTCGACATCCGCATGATTTTGCAGGCGAAGTCGCAGCCCTTGCCGTGCCAGCGACTCGTCATCAACAATGAGTACACGAATAGATTGTTCAGTCATTGGACGCTTCCTTTAACTCATAGGGTATGCGGATACTAATGCGTAATCCAGTGGGCTGATTATTAGCGATCACAAACGAGAAGTCACGCCCATAGAGTGATTGTAGTCGCTCGCGAATATTTGGTAGACCAACGCCATGCTCTCTTACCAGTTTTCCGGCATCAATTTCTGCGCCGGGGCCATTGTCAGCAACATCAATCAGCAAATCACTGGCGAACACTTTTGCGCTGATGCTGATCGTACCGCCTTGCGTGAGCTTGGATATGGCATATTTAATCGAATTTTCAATCAGCGGTTGCAAAATCATGCTCGGAACCAGTGCTTTTTCACACCGTGGTTCTATTTCCCACACCACTTGCAACCGATCGTCAAAGCGGACTTTCTCGATGTCTAAATACAATCTGAGCGCTTCAATTTCTTTCGCGAGCGGTACACGCTTAATCGGATCATTGTCGAGCGAATAGCGTAAAAAATGGCTCAGCCGAGTTACCATAGCTTCTGCAGTCTGATTATTTTTCATCAGGATCAACGTGGAAATAGCATTTAAGGTATTGAACAAAAAATGCGGATTTAACTGATAGCGCAACATTTTAATGTGCGCCTGATGCGCCATCGTTGTTGCTTTCAGGGCCGCTTGCTTTTCTTTTTGCAGCATTTGGAAGTTTTTAATTCCAAAATACAACCCGGTCCAGCACATGATCATCAGCAAAGAATTTATCGTGTTGGTGGTATACATATACCATTCATCTGGCCGGTAGCCGTGTTTGTAAATTTCCCAGTAGTTAACGTTCTTGACGATAGCCCAAACCAACGCAATCGCATAGCAGGACGCAAAAATAACACAGAGCATTTTCAGCAGTGATTGTTGTCGGGCCCAGCGGAAAATATAGCGCAATGGAATGGTGAGCAACCAGCCCGCGTAGGCGTTTAATATGATGATGAAAAACCAAATCGAGCGCATATCGTGCAGAAACGAGCCGATGTAATAGACCAGCGCGAAGCCAACCCAACCAATTGAGTGCAACGCCCAGAACAATCGCTCGTTGTGATCGAACAGTTTTTGCCAGCGGCTCACGTAAATATCTTCAGACACACCATAGCCATAGTATAAAGTGAGAAGATGGTGACCAGTATTCACTGGTCGCGATTGTCGACGCTCTGGTCGTAGAGAACGTTAACAGTATAGGTGGATCAGTAACCTATGTTCATGCGCTTGAGCCAGTGCCCCCACCACCACGCCGGGCCAACGAGCAAAAAGCGAACATCTTCTAAAAATGAGGGCTTCTTACCTTCAATTTTATGACCCACAAATTGTAAAATCCACATGACGACAAATAGCACCAAACTAAATTGCCATACTGAAATATCGGCGCGCTCAAGCAGTTTAATTCCGCCAAACGAAACGAGCGTCATCAGCGTCATTGCAGCACCAATTGGGCCCGACAGCTTGAAATAATAATACAGTATGGGAATGGCGCAAAGGTGGGCGAAATTCACATTGTAATGCTGCATAAATTCGGGCACCGGTATCGACCATAGCAAGCCCAGTGTGACGAAGAAAATACTCGGAACAGCAATCGCGTGGATTGCGATATTGGTTTTATTTTGATGACTTTCACTGTACTTATTCATCATGACTTCAATCTGACGCATCATAATTTCTCTCGTTCATTTCACACGTTAATAATATGCCGTTTCAGTAACACGTCAATGTCGTTGCTGATTGACTTAAACTGCACACCGACAAAGACATAACCATCTTCACTCTTGCTGTTGCGAATAATGCCGTCCAATATCAACGTTTTTTCACTAAGATCGACGCAAATATTGATATCACTGTCTGCATCGAGTACCGAACCATCCAGAGACTTGAGCTCATCCTCATCGATCGCGATCCGACATCCACTTTGTGACACATCCACAATCAGCGACTTCTTGCTCGAACCTACGCTGGAAAACGTGATCTCAGAGGCTATGCCGGGCGATGCCCGCTTTTCAGACCGCAACCCCAGGCTTTGCAAAGATGTGGGTACTGTGGTGAAAAAAAGTTGACTGGGACTACTTTGGATGTGATTAATTTTGGCCTTAAAGGCAATCACCTGGCCTGCCGATCCTTCCAACACATAGCGGATGATCACTGTGTTATTTGAATACAGCAGATCTTTGGTGATGCCATATTTATTGATATTGGGTGTTTGGAAAATCATACAGCGCGGATAATCCATGCCGACATACACCGTTTTAACCCGCTTGGGGCTAGTGGGTGTCGATATTTGTAAATCGACGGTTGTACCTGGCTGCAATGCACGCAAACTGGCGAGGTCGGCGGCGGCAATACCCGCGTTATTGTTTTTGTTGGTCACGGTAATGGGTTTGTAATCTGAGTAAATCAAAGGATAATCTGCATCCATTCACAAAGCAATCATCGAGTAAATGCAGCATGTCGTCCTCTGCTCCCGTACTAACATATACACTTTTCCCGCTGTCGCTTAGCCAACACCTTTTCCACGTATCGCTGCAGGTTCCTGCGCATGCGTCGAATACGCTGAGCCTTTCATTGCCAGCCTGGATACCGGGAAGTTACATGATCCGGGATTTTGCGAAAAATATCGGGCAGCTTAATGTGAAGAATCGCCACGGCGAAGCGGTGCCGTTTGAAAAGAAAAATAAGCAGCAGTGGCACGTTCACACTCAAGGTCAGGCATGCCAGATAGAGTATGTCGTGTATGCGTTTGATTTATCTGTGCGCAGTGCTTACCTAAACGATGAATATGGCTTTTTCAATGGCACCAGCACTTTTGTTGAAGTCACGGAATTATCCAAAAGTCCTTGCCGAGTCTGTATTGAACGGGGCGGCATTGACAGTACTGCGGATTGGCAGCTAGTGACGTCAATGCCCAGTGTCAACATTGATGAAGATGGATTTGGCGTATTTGAATGTGAAAATTATACCGCGCTGATCGACTATCCCATGTTAATGGGTACCCTTCTGACTCACACTTTTGTTACGAGCAATATTCAATTTACACTGGCATTTAATGGCACGCCGCCGATTGATGTTGACAGAATTAGCCGCGATCTGATGCCCATTCTCGATCAACAGGTGAAACTTTTTGACGATACGCCCCCCATCAAACGCTATGTGTTTATCACGCTATTAGCGGAAGCCGGTTACGGGGGTCTGGAGCACCGCGATTCTACCGCACTGATGTTTCCCCGATGGGATCTCCCTTTAATCGGCTCCAGTGTCGAGCGCAGCAATGCTTACAGAGACTTTTTAGCGCTGTGCAGCCACGAATTCTTGCATACGTGGCACGTAAAGCGCACTAAACCAGAGGTATTTCTACAGCCTGATTTGGGCGCAGAAGTGTATACCGAACAACTGTGGATCTACGAAGGATTCACCAGCTTTTATGATGACCTTGCGCTAGCCCGCAGTCGCATCATCACGCCTCAACAGTACTTGTCGGTGCTGGCAAAAAGCATCACTCGCGTACTGCGTTCGCCCGGTCAGTTCAAACAGTCGGTAGCAGAATCAAGCTTCGATGCGTGGACACGCTTTTACCAACAAGATGCAAACTCAATAAATCATATCGTCAGTTACTATACCAAAGGCAGCCTAATCGCGCTTTGTCTGGACATTCACCTGCGCTCAATCAGCGACGACAAAATCAGCCTGGATGATGTGATGCGTGTTTTGTGGCGTGAATATGGCAAGCAGAACCAAGGCACCCCTGATGATGTTATCGAAAAGATTGTGCTTAGTTTAACCGGTCAGGATTGCGGCGCATTTCTCCATGAATTAGTGCATCGTCCTGGCACACTGCCACTGGCAAAAAGTCTTGATGTGATCGGCATTACCTATCAGGAACGATCCGCTTCGAGCTTCACTGATGTCGGTGGCCAGCAACATGCAGACGCCAGTTCAGCGACGCTCGGCATTGGTATTAAGCAGGCCGACCTGGGTGTTACTGTCACCCAAGTGAGAGAACAGCAAGCAGGTTGTAAAAGTGGCTTGCAAGTGAACGACCGTATTATTGCTGTTGATCAATGGGTGGTCACAGCAACTCACTGCTTTGATTTATTCAAGAGTGTCATCACTGATGGCGATAGCAATACCAAAAGCACATTGACGGTAGTGCGGGATGGGCGATTACTGCAATTGCCCGTCCAAGCATCAGCGCCTATTTTAGATGCCTGCGAACTGACGCTCAGCGACCCCGCTAAATTTGAACGTTGGTTAGGTTTGGCACCCTCTTGCTAAGAGCGCGGAGGAACGAGTAGCTGCGGGTCAACGCGTTGGTTGCGCCAGTTGATCCGCCAATCCAGATGCGATCCGGTTGCGCGCCCTGTCGCGCCCATCGAGGCAATACGCTCACCTTGGGTAACACGCTGCCCTACACGCACTGAAGCGTCACTTAAGTGCAAAAATGTCGAGGTGACACCGTGCCCATGATCAAGCAGTAGCGTTCCACCTGAATAAACCATATCGGGAACATACAGCACAACAATACCATCTGCTGGCGCGATAATGGGTGTGCCAACCGGGCCCGCAACATCAACCCCAAAGTGAGGCCTTTTAGGCACATCATTCAGTATGCGCTGGCTACCGTAAACGCCACTGACTGGCCCTTGTGCTGGCCAGATGAAAGACTGACTGAAAAAAGCATGCTCGGAGCGCACTGCTCGAGCAGATGCCACTTTGCGATTATCCTCGCGAAGCCTGTCAATCGTCGCCTGAGAAGGTGATACGTAATTCTGCTTAAGGCCATTGATCCGCTGAATATCGTACTCCCGCTGGGGTAACGCGTAACGTTTCGAGCCTGAACTTTGAGCCGATTGCCACGCTAACTCGACTTCACCTGATGCATCGCGGCCCAACCCGAACACAAAATGACCGTTCTCAGTCAACGGTAGTGTCTCGCCTTGATAGATCACTGAATATCCTGGTTCAACTTTTCCTCGTACCAGCGCTCCCGGTTGAATGTTGTCCATCAAGACGTAGGGCACATCATCTGTTGCTATTGATGTAGCGCTGATGCATAGCATTGATACCATAAGTACGACACTCAGGCAGCGTCTGGCGAATCGTACCAAAAAGGGTTCGCCAGTGTGTTTATCCTTTTGCGATAGCACCTTTCCCCACTCCTTCATAGGCGACAACGGTAAATGATTTTCCTGGTTCTAAACGTTGTTGTTCTTCCAGGACATATTGTGCAAGGCACTCAACCGTCGAATCCGTAGTGACTAGCTCACTCTCAGCTTTAGGAATGACCAATTCAAAGCGCCCTTGCGATGCTTCGTACGCGAAGCAGTAGGCGTACTCAAAATCTTTGCTCACACCATTCAGGGACAGCGCGTCGACAGGTACCAAATCCTCTTGTGTACCAATGTAAATGTCGCTCCAGCGTGTAGACCAGTAGAGCTCACTTGCGGTGCTTTCCTCGTCACCTTCATAAATGGTAATTTTTGAGCGATGACCGTGTGCGATACGCTGACAATTTCCGTCATGCTTTTTTAACCCATGCGTGTAATGGTAATAAGGGGTAGCAATATCTTCACAACGCAATAGTAATGTGATGTCATCTACGTTCTCTGGCAAATGAGTTGCAAGGATGTCTTTTAAATATTGACTCACAGATTGCATATCCACTTCGCCGGCATACACGAACGCGTAGGCTTCGTCTGGGCAGCGCAAATAAATACTGCCATCGTGCTCACACAGCTCGCCTTCTTGCTCTCCCTGACGTTGACGTTCAAAATTCACCTGAACGATATCAGAGTCGGCAACATGGTGGATAGTGGTACATGGTGATTCAACCGGCACTAACAGTTTGTGATCAACGTATTGGTCTATCAGTCGCTTGAGATTCTTTTTAACTTTGCTGAAATCCTGGATCATGCTTTCTTCGTTCAGTTCACCGTCGAGGATAACGTCCACGATCCAGCTTTCCCCCACCATGCCCCGTTGAGCACAGAGGTAGGAGAAGTCCATAACCGTTAAATCATTAACAAATAATTGCATAGCGCCTTATTTTTAGTTATTCACTTGTTTCATTGGGTAGTATAACTGGCTTCATCGCATAGATGCGACTACTTCGCCCAATTCTGCTAACAATTCCAGAGCGATCACTTAGAACGCAGCAGTTGGTCTTTCAAGTTTGGCGGAATACCGCGGATGACCAAGGTATCAGTTTGTTCATCGTATCGAACTCGATCGCCGTATAATTTTCGATCAAAGCTAAGACTCACCCCTCCGCCTTGCCCTGAAAATTTAGCCAGCTGTTTCAGTACGCCTTTGTCAGGTTGAAACGCCTCGTCTATTGTCACTTCAGCCGATTGCACGAACTGGTTAAAATCAAACTTAGTGTCTTCATGCTTTGGCAACTTTTCAGCCACTTCACTGAATTTAACGGGTGCACCTGTGGCAATTTTCTCTTTGTAATAATCTTGAACCGCCTCTCTATGCTCATGTTTCTCGGCCACATCTAATGTATTGGTGGCAAGATAGGCATCAACGCTGTTGATCAATTGCGCATTCTGTTGTTTCACATCCATTAGCTCTTCACAGCCTAAAAATGTCATGAAAAAATCTGAAACCTTGCGTCCCATTCGCCCCTTAACGAAACTCACATAGCGCTGCTGCTCAGGCTGTATCTGATATTGTGTTAAATCAATACGAGCAGCGAGTTGCATTTTGCTTAAATCGAGATGCTCACTCACCGATAACTCCAGCTGGTCATCCACGTGAACATGTTGCTTAGTGTTCAGCAACGTAACGATCAAATACTCAGTAGCCAGAAATTCATAGCGACAAAACACCAGAAACCCGGTTTCGACCATCTGCATGTTGGCGAGTGTTTCCACTAAATGCTGCGCACTACTGGCGCTAAATTGCTGAAACGCCGCATTCGTATCATCATCGGCATGCTCAACCTTGAGTAGCTTGTTTAACGCGGCTTCGAACTGAAAATCGCCTTCCTGAGTAGGCGACGTGTCAACCTGAAATCCGCCGACACCCTTTCCCGGTTTGGCGTTGAAAGCATGATTAATTTGTTCTACCAATGCCTCGATTGACGGTGTTACGGAGAGGCACTGAGCTTTGGGCATCAGCTGAATAGCCTTGTCCTTATTGATGCGAAGCTGATGCACGATGAACTGGTGAATAACGGCACTCATGAGAAACAAACCTTTTAGTGTGAGGATTTAAGGGTAATAAACTTTACGATAAGCATTGTTATCATCAAAGCAGGGATTATAATCGAATTGTTTGAAAAACCATGCCTTTTGACCAAAACAACCATAATAGAGTTTTGCATGCCAATACAGTCTCGCTATTCCAATACTCAAATCGAACACGTTATGCGCGACGTGATTGATGTGTTAAACCAACATCAATGCGATAAACAACTGTCGCTGATGGTATTGGGAAATACGGTCACGGAAGTGCTCACGCAGCAATTCGATCCGCAACAACGCACAGCTGTGGCACAACAGTTTGCCGATGTCATGTTAAAAAGCGTGAAGTCGTAATACATGATTTTAGCTGAATCTCCGCGCCGACAACGAGTCACTAAATTAGTCAACTGGGGGCATTGGTTTGCTTTAGCCAACATTATCTTTGCACTGGTTATTTCGTCGATATTTGTTTTCTCCTCACCCGCTTCAGGCACGCCACTGGGCACCGTATATTTATTCGCGAACTGGTTGGGGCACATTGGTTTTTTAACATTTTGCGGTTTTGTCATTTTCATTTTGCCGCAGTGCTATTGGGTAACAAGCGCCCGTGTCGTTAAAGGCAGTAGCTCGTTTATCGCCGCTTTTGGTCTCGCACTTCTGGCACTTGACGCGCTGATATTTAATCGCACAGGTTTTCACATTACCCTCAGCTCCGCTGAGCTTGTGCGTTCAGAAACGCAAAATCAGATCAGCGCTTTCACGTGGCGTGAGTGGAGCTATCTACTCGCATTGTTCTTAGTGTGGTTTGGTTTTCAGTTGATCTTAGCCAACGCAATTTGGAAACGTATCGATCGCCTCGTGAAGCACAAAGTCGGTGTTCCTGTCACTGCGGCCTTTGTGGTGTGTTTTATATCCAGTCACGCCATGCACGTGTGGGCGGATGCAAAGTTATACCAGCCGATTATCAAGCAGGATAACATGTTCCCACTGTCCTACCCGGCTACAGCAAAAACACTGTTATCACGTTATGAATTACTCGATTTAGAGAGCTATCAACAGCGCAAACAGTTGCAGTTTGATGCTGAGCTCAAAACAGTCAATTACCCGCTTTCTTCACTCTATTGCGGCATCGATAACAGCTTATCTGCCACGCTGCTGGTGCAAACAGACACAAGCCCCCTTACCGGATTAGACAATCTCGACTTGCGTGTGAATGAAAACTTTTATGTCGCAGCGTCAGATTTGGGTGCGCTGGTACATTCAGTGCTCTATGGTGTTCCTGAAATTTATGCGAGTAGTTTGCAAAACAAAACACCTGTTTTGTTCGAAATTGCCGAGGCATATTCATTACCCGTTATCGTAGACACGGATCCCGCGTTAGTCATTGAAAATTCACATGCCACCGTCACGCAGAACGCCCTCGCCACGTTCAACGGCACCGTCGGTGGTAAATTAACGGTTGTGTTTGCCAGTGCTGCGGAAATAGACGAGTGGTTAACACTGCCCATGATTTCTCGCTCAAACTTACTCATCGCAACCGGCTTTGATCCTGATAACTCGCTCAAAGCAGGCCGTTTGTACTCCTCAATGGACATTCAACCGACGGTGGCAGGCACAGAGGATTTACTTGCCACGTTACTCAACTTATTTGGCTGTGAAGCCAATGCCGGATTGTATTCTACCGGTCAGAACCTGTTTAAACCTGAGCGCAATTGGCTGGTCAGTACCAGTGGAGAAAAAATTATCCTGCTACACAACGGCACGCGTACTGAAATTATGAGTAATGGCAGTTATGAGATCATTGATTTACGCACCGGAAATCGGAGTACGCAGAATCTTAATACTGATTTACTCAGTCAGGCAATAAAGCACCTGAGTCGATTCTCATCGCGCTGAGGTGTCAGGTTACGGGTTGATATCTTGCATCGCGTGCACGCACTCAACCTGCGTGCGATGGTGAGTTAACTGCTGAGGAGTCAGCTTATTGATTTCGTCTGAGCCGGGGTCGAATAAGATGGCTCTGTTTAGGTTAGCCGCACGCGCAGCCGCGATATCTGACGATTTATCCCCTAACAACACCGAGCTGGTTAAATCGAGGTTTAAATCCTGCTGCGCTTTCAATAGCATTCCCGGCTGAGGTTTTCGACACGCACAATTTCGCTCATTGTCTGCACCGTAATCTGGGTGATGTGGACAGAAATAGACCGGTATTTGTGGTAAGCCATTGTCGGTGAAAACTCGCTGTATATAGGCCATCGCAGCATGAAACTCATCGACGCTGTAAAAACCGCGAGCAATACCTGACTGATTAGTGACGATAACAGGCTGGTAACCTGCTGCGACGAATCGCTTAATGAGATGGAAAATACCCTCTACGAAGTCGATATCATCAATTTTGTAAACGTAGCCGTGATTGACATTAATAATGCCATCACGGTCTAGAAAAAGTGCTTTCTCCACCCTATTTGCTGGCAAACAGATTGAAAATACTGGAGAAGTCTAATTGACCGCTACCATTTTCACTGTGCTGTTTGTACAGTGCCTGAGCTTGGTTTCCCATCGGTACCGATGACTGAGATTGCGCAGCACATTGCATTGCTAGCATTAAATCCTTGTTCATAAGGTCAACCATAAAGCCCCCCTTGTACTCATTCGACGAGGGAACATCGGGAAGCACGCCGGGACAGGGGTTGTACACTTCGAGTGTCCAGTTTCGACCAGAGCTTTGCAGCATAATATCTGACATCACTTTCGGGTCGAGCCCATTGTCGATGGCCATCTGTAACGCTTCAGACGTACCTGCCATGAGGACAGATAACAAGATGTTATTGCAGATCTTCGCAATTTGACCGGCACCGTGCGCTCCAGCGTGAAACACATTTTTACCCATCGCTGACAATGCTGGCTGGGCACGAGCCAAGTCATCAGCGTCTCCGCCAACAATAAAAGTCAATGTACCGGCTTTAGCGCCAGCAACACCGCCCGACACGGGTGCATCGATAAATCGTTTACCCTGAGACGCCAGATTTTCAGCCACAGCGCGTGCAGATTCAACATCAATGGTACTGCAGTCTACCACCAAGGCTTTCTCGGTCAGTGACGCCAGCAGTTCTGTATTCTCAATGTATAATCCCCGCACATGCTTTCCAGCGGGTAGCATACTGATGACGATGTCAGCGCCTTCAACAGCCGTGGCCGCAGTCGCTGCCGAGCGCGCACCTTGATTAACTAACTGATTTACAGCGTCTTCCATCAAATCGAAAACGCAGACATCAAACCCTGCTGAGACCAAATTAGCTGCCATGGGGCCGCCCATATTTCCTAGTCCAATAAACGCAACTTTGTTCACAATGACTCTCCTAGCGACACTAAAGGATGCTCATGCATTTCCCATGGTGAATTAAAAAACCACTCTATCGTGCTGGCGGGCACATCCTCCACTGAGGCATAGCGCCATTGCGGTTGATGATCTTTATCGATCAACAGCGCTCGGACACCCTCGGCAAATTCACCAAACTCTCCGCAACGACACGACAGATCAAGCTCCATTCTAAAACAGTCAGCCAGTGTTTTATCACCTCCTCTGCGCAACTGTTCATAGACAATATGCGCCGTGATAGGCGATCCCGACGCAAGGCCTTTTTGTGCGCGCTGCAGCCATTTGTCGTCGGTTGCATCGAGATCAACAATGGCACTGACGATATCGCTAATTGAGCCCGTTGCGCAGGCGGCGTCGATCGAATCACGGTGAGCTTCCAACTGCCCTTCAGGCATGCCAGAACGACTGACATCGGACAATGTTTTAAGCACATCATTTACCAGCATGTGCGCGTCTCGCGCGCTGTTGCGGGTCTTCCGATCAACGGGCCAAGGTTGGCTGCGTAACGCTTCTATCGCACTTGAGACGGCGTAATTACCGACGTAGAAGTCCGCCAATTCAGCGTATAGAGCGTCGGTGGCGTTGATGCTGGCACCGGTAAGGCCCAGAAAGAGACCACAATGCCCCGGCATTCGATTCAAAAACCAACTACCGCCTACATCGGGATACAGACCAATGGTGATTTCTGGCATCGCGATACGGGTATCGGCTGTCACAACCCGATGACTGGCGCCGTTGAACAGCCCCAATCCACCGCCCATGATGATACCTTTCCCCCACACAACAATCGGCTTGTTGTAAGTATGAATGCGATAGTCTAATTGATACTCAAAAGTAAAAAATTCTTCCACAAACTTAGGCGTCCGGCCCGGCTCTGCTTGCATCGCTTTGTACATTGACACAACATCACCACCAGCACAGAATGCTTTATCGCCGCTTGAATCCAGAATAACGCACACAATGTTGGGATCGCTTTGCCACTCGATGAGTTGTGCGTCGATGCGTTTCACCATCGACAGATCGATGGCATTCAGTGCCTTCGGTTTATTCAGTTGAATACGGCCAATGAGTGCGCCATTCTCTGCGGTAAACGTCTCGCATAATACGCTTTGCTCTTGCATGGTTTCCTCTTTATCGGTCACAGTACGGCCGTCATGTCCCCAAGAAGACGTCGCGCAATGATCACGCGCATGATTTCATTAGTGCCTTCCAGAATTTGATGAACACGAACATCTCGCACATAGCGTTCTAACGGATACTCTTTAATGTAGCCGTAGCCGCCGTGAATTTGTAGTGCCTCGTTGCATACTTTGAAGCCCACGTCGGTGGCAAACCGTTTGGCCATTGCACAATAAGTCGAACGATCGGGATGTTTCGTATCCACTTTGCAAGCGGCTAAACGCACCATCTGACGCGCCGCAACCAATTCAGTATTCATGTCAGCTAGCTTAAATTGGAGTGCTTGGAACGCCGCGAGCGGTTTACCAAATTGCTGCCGCTCATGCATGTAAGCGGTGGCAGTTTCCAAAGCCTGCTGGGCAGTACCAATTGAGCAAGTGGCAATGTTAATACGCCCCCCGTCGAGCCCTTGCATTGCCAATTTAAAACCATTGCCTTCTTGATCCAATAAGGCGGCTTTAGGCAAGGTTACGTTGTCAAAAGTGACCATGCGAGTCGGTTGCGCGTTCCAGCCCATCTTTTCTTCTGGCTTGCCATACCCGACACCATCGGCATTCGCCGGTACTACAAACGCTGAGACTCCACCGGCACCTGCATCACCTGTGCGCGCCATCACAACCAGCACATCGGTTGAACCAGCGCCTGAAATGAACACTTTAGAGCCGTTCAGTACGTAATTATCACCTTCACGTTTTGCACTGCTCTTCATCGAGGCAGCATCCGAACCAGACCCCGGTTCAGTTAAACAGTACGACGCTAATTTAGCGCCACTAATAAGTTCATCACACCATTGCGACTTAATCTCGTCGGTTCCCCACGTCGCAATCATCCATGTTGCCATATTGTGAATAGTCAGCATCGCCGTGGTGGTTGTACAGCCGCTTGCCAACTGCTCAAAAATGATCGAGGAATCCAGTCTGGAGAGTCCCAGTCCACCCGCTTCTTCGGGTGAATACAAACCGCAAAACCCAAGCTCCCCGGCTTTTCGAAAGGTTTCTGTTGGAAAGGTATGTTCGCGATCCCACTGAGCGGCATAAGGCGCTAGCTCCTGATCAGCAAACTGCTTAGCCGTTTCGGCAAACGCCAGTTGATCATCACTGAGTTCAAAATTCATACACACCTCGTCGCTAGCGTAAAGAAATTGTCATGTTCGGGCCGCTGGGAATATCGTCTTCAACCCAGCGCGATGTAATGGTTTTTGTTTCAGTATAAAAACGAATCGCCTGTTTCCCATAAGCATGTAAATCACCGTAGAAGGAGTTTTTCCAGCCAGTGAACGAGAAGAACGGTAACGGCACGGGAATAGGGATATTAATCCCCACCTGACCCACTTCAACATTGCTCTGGTATTTGCGAGCAGCAGCACCGCTGTTGGTAAAGATAGACGTTCCGTTTCCATAAGGGTTAGCGTTTACAATTTCTAGCGCTTGTTCCAATGTATCAACACACATACAGCACAGTACCGGCCCAAATATCTCTTCCTGATAGATGCGCATATCCGCTTTTACGTTCGAAAACACGGTCGGCCCTACCCAGTTGCCATCTTCGCTACCTTCCACAGTCACATCACTGCCATCGACCAAACAAGTAGCGCCTTGTTCTTTACCCGATGCAATCAGTTCGAGCACTCGCGCTTTTGCCTGAGGGCTGATCAACGGGCCGAAACCAGCGTCTTTGTCATCCCAGAGCCCCGGCTTAACTTCACCGATGCGCTGCGCTAGCTCGTCGATCCACTCACTGCTATCTCCTACAAAAACAGCCACAGAAATCGCCATGCATCGCTGCCCAGCAGCACCCACTGATGCCCCAACCATGTTGTTTAGCACATGTTCTTTGTTGGCATCAGGCATAATGACCGTATGATTTTTTGCGCCTGCAAAACACTGTGCACGCTTCATGTTAGACGTTGCCGTTTTGTAAATGTATTGCCCCACCGGCACCGAACCAACAAATGAAACCGCTTTTACGGTTGGATGATTCAGTAAAATATCCACTTGCTCCTTGCCGCCGTGAACCACATTCAACACGCCTTTTGGTGCACCTGCCTCAATGAACAACTCGGCCAAACGCATGGGCGTCAACGGGTCTTGCTCAGAGGGCTTAAGCACAAACGTGTTTCCGCAGGCAATCGCCAATGGGAACATCCATAGTGGGATCATAGCGGGAAAATTGAACGGGGTTATGCCTACACACACGCCAAGCGGCTGGGTATAGGAGTACGTATCAATATTGCGTGCGACATTTTCGACTGTTTCACCCATCATGAGTGAGGGCACGTTCATAGCTTGTTCTACCACCTCGATACCGCGCCATACATCCCCCTTGGCGTCGTCAAAGGTTTTACCCGTTTCGCCTGCCAGAATGGTTGCCAGTTCATCATGGTGTTCTTTGAGTAAATGCTGATAACGCATCATTACCCGCGCGCGCTCTGGCGTGGCAACCTTTTTCCATGTCTCAAATGCTGCTTGAGCCGCAGCAATCGCTGCTTCTACTTCTGAATCGAGTGCTTTAGGTGCGCGCGCGATTTCCTGATTATTGGCAGGATTAGTCACGGAAATATACTGCTCGGATTTTGACCCAACGAAGTTGCCGTCAATGAGTAAGGGTACAGTCTGCATAAAATGCCTTTTGTGTTGATGCCGATTTATAGTCGCTAACCTTACAATTAACTTCCCTTTACGTAAACGTTAACCCATTGTGAAACTGAGTGGACCGAGCAGTCACTTGTAAAAATTTTGTGACGCTCTGCCGCCTGTTTATCTTTTGTACTATACAACGTCGACCGCTCAATATCTCATTCCTCCTTCCTCGCTGAAGAGCGTTCAGCAGAGGCTAGGTTCAGAGTCAGTTATCAAAATAGATAACCTCGACGCAAAGTTTATGTGACGAAAATTTATGCAGTTGTTATGCTGTTATTAAGTGCTCATTTGGCTTGGAAGCGTGCCAAAACAATGACCGTAAAAACTCGCCTTGCCATCGTTGAAGATAATGCCAGTGCACGTATTCACTTGCGCAGCCACCTATTGGCATTGGGGAATCTAGACATCTTTAGCTTCAGCAATGGTCAGGAGCTGAAATCTGCATTGCGCACGCAGTCAATGGATATTGTGGTATTTGACTTTCACCTTGGGCAACACAAGAATGGTGTCGAGTGGGTTCAATCCTTACAGAAAGCCGGTTTGCTCAAGCCTTCAACCGGTGTGATTTTCGTGACGTCTGATCAGACGCCACAGACCATTGGTCAAATCATTGATTTACAACCCGATTTTCTCATCATCAAGCCATACACGATCCGCACTATCAAGCAGATAATGCAGCAGTATTTGTCCATCCGTCGACTGACTCTGGGTATTTTAGAACGCATTGATAAAGGTGAGTTAGCGGAGGCGCTGCGAGAGCTTGATGATTTAATTGCCAATCCCAAATACGTCAAACAACAGGTTCATTTATTAAAACTGTCTGGCAAATTGTTACTCCAAAACCAACAGTACGACAAAGCGCTCGCCTTATATCAATCGGTGTTAAAGCGTTCAGATCGTGTCATCTGGGCACGTTGGGGATTGGTAAAAAGTTTGTTCATGCGTGGCGACTGGCAACGATGCCAGCAACAAATCAGTCATTTACTGGATATTCAGTTAACGCAAAACAAAGCGTATGAATGGTTAGCGTGCATTGAGTTTGAACAACACAATTACGCGCAGGCTGAGCGTTGGCTGGACAACATCAAACTCAGCGAATTAACGCTTCAGGCGGTGCGCCTAAAATCAATGACCTATGAAATGCTAGAACGCATTGATGATGCCATTGCGTTATTGGAAAAAAAGCGCCAAACCGCCTTGAGCGTGCGAGAGCATCGGGAAGAGCTTACCTTCGAGCTTGCTGATTATCATATTAAAAATGCGGCAGCGGTGAATTTGGAACAACGCAAAGAAGATTTGTACAAAGCCCGATGTTTGATTGGTAATGCCGGCCGCAGTACGGGTGACCGGCAAATCCATCAACGTCGGGACTACATGCTCAGTTTAGCCAACCTGTTGGAAGGAGAAACCGAGCGGGCAAAGCGTTTACTTGAAAATGACTGGATGCACAATTTTTCCCGCAGTGAAGTCAATACGATGTTAATTGCAGCGCAGGTATGGCAAGGCGTTGGTGATGCGGAACGTGCGCAGTTAATTCTGCAGGAATGTGAGTCGAAAATCGCGGGGTTAGGTGATCAGGTCGAGCAATCAATCCTGCAAACACTGCTTATTAGCAATGAGAAACAGCTTAATAATGCCGACGATTTAGCCATGCAATACAATCAGCGCGGAAATGATGCATTTATCGCTGGGCGACATCACGAGGCACTGGCCTGTTTCTATAAAGCTTATCGATTGGCTGCGTCTATACCCGCGTTTGCCATCAATTTATTGCAATGTATGGTAAAACATGGGCTCTCAAGCTACCGCGGAACCTATACATTGTCGCTGGTCGAAGACCTTCAAGAGTATCCTCTGTCACAATCTAACCGGCAGCGTCTCAACGAAATCAAACGGCAGATAGCCAGCGCCCCCACGGCCTTCACACCCAAGCCGGACGACACCGGCTTGCCTGATGTGGGAGCTGAAGAGAGTGACAAAGGCAATGCAGATTTACTCCCTTCTGCGCTGCACTGACACAAATCTATTCGTCACAAAAGCGTCGTAACAGACTGGATGTGTCGTTGCGACCGCCGCCTAGTTGCTGCACATCAGCGTAAAACTGATCGACTAACGCGGTTAATGGCAGACTAACGCCTCGATGCCGCGCCTCATTAAGCGCAATGCCAAGATCCTTACGCATCCAATCAACGGCAAAGCCAAAATCATACTCACCAGACAACATCGTTTTAGCGCGATTATCCATTTGCCAAGATTGTGCGGCGCCTTGCGAAATTGCTGCCACGACGGCTTCACAATCAACGCCCACTTTCTGTCCGAACTGGAGTGCTTCGGCTAAGCCCTGAATGACCCCGGCGATGCAAATTTGATTCATCATTTTGGCTTGCTGGCCCGAGCCTACGCTGCCAATATGCTGAACGCACTTAGCGTAGTGCTTTAACACCGGTTCGATGATCGCAAATGTGGCAGCATCGCCGCCGACCATGACAGTCAGTGCGCCGTTCTCAGCACCCGCTTGCCCACCGGAAACCGGCGCATCAAGAAAACCAGTACCGTGCTCTAAACACGCCTCAGCGAGTTCATTGGCTAGCTCAGCAGAAGCGGTGGTGTGATCAACCACAATCGCCCCCTCCTTCAAGCCCGCCAGTATACCTTCATCACCATACATCACTGACCGAACATCATCGTCGTTCCCGACGCAAATGAATACCACATCGGCGTCGGTGGCTGCCTCTTTTGGAGTCGCGTGAGCGCTACCGGGATACTGACTCTCCCACCGCTTAGCTTTCGCTTCAGTTCGATTAAAAACATTCACGCTAAGCCCTGCGTGCGCAAGATGACCCGCCATGGGGAACCCCATTACGCCCAGACCAATAAATGCGACTTTTTTCACTGACATGTTTGCCTCTTTTGATTCAATCGCCTGATCATGCTCACAACACTTGCGAGCATGATATCGGCGGTGTAGCGTAGTGGTTTGAAGAATAATAAAAGGTTAGCACAATGTCTCAAACAATTTACGACTATGAAATGCCATTGAACAATGGCGAACTAAAATCTCTGAGTGATTATAAAGGCAACGTTTTGCTGGTGGTCAACACCGCCAGCAAGTGTGGTTTTACCCCTCAGTACGGAGGGCTGCAAGCGCTTTACGACGAGTTTAAAGATGATGGTTTTGAGGTATTAGGCTTTCCGTGTGATCAATTTGGCCATCAGGAACCTGGCGAAGACAGTGAGATCAAGCAATTTTGCAGTCTCAACTTCAATGTCAGCTTTCCGTTGTTTAAAAAAATAAAGGTCAACGGTGACAATGCGGCACCGCTATTCAATACGCTTAAACAAGCAGCTCCCGGTTTACTCGGAAGTACGCGGATCAAATGGAACTTCACCAAGTTTTTAATCAACCGTGATGGTCGGGTCGTTGGGCGTTTTGCTCCTACGACAAAACCGGAAGCGCTGAAAAGTGAAGTGAAGAAGCTGCTGTCAGCCTGACCACAAGGTGCCGTGATGCCAACAGACACTTACCGCGTTGCAGTGTTTAGCCATAAACCTTACGACAAAGAGGCTCTTGCAACAGCGGCAAGCCTGCATACCACTGGTCCTGTGCGGCTTGACATCAATTATCTTGAGCCCAGGCTATGTTCTGACACGGTAGCACTCGCCGCCGACTATGATTGTGTTTGCCTCTTTGTGAATGATGAGGTTAACGCATCGACAGCGCGAGCCCTGAGTCAATACGGTGTGTCGCACATTGCGCTGCGTTGTGCGGGCTACAACAACATCGATGTGTCAGCGTGCCACCTTGCGGGTATCAGCATTAGCCACGTGCCAGCTTATGCACCGGAAGCCGTCGCCGAGCACGCCATGGCACTTATTCTGACGCTCAACCGGAAGATGCACAAAGCCTACAATCGCGTTAAAGAGGGCAATTTTGAGCTGCAAGGGCTGCTCGGATTTACCCTGTTTGGCAAAACAATTGGCGTGATCGGTACGGGTAAAATCGGTAAAGCATTTATCAAGATTGCGCGTGGATTTGGTTGCTCCATTCTATGCTACGACCCTGCCCCCGACCAGGATATTACCGACAGCGAGGTTCGCTATGCTCCGCTTAACGTGGTGTTGTCGGGCAGCGATATAGTCAGTTTACACTGCCCGTTGACGCCGCAGACCGCACACATAATCAATCACGATGCGATACAGCGCATGAAGCAGGGTGTCATGTTGATCAACACATCACGTGGCGGGCTTGTTGATACCAATGCGCTGGTGAGTGGGCTGAAGACAGGACATCTTGGTTATGTCGGATTGGATGTTTATGAAATGGAATCAGATCTTTTCTTTCGCGATCGTTCCTGTGAGGTCATTCAAGACGATACATTCCAACGGTTATCAACCTTTCACAATGTGCTGATAACAGGCCATCAAGGCTTTTTTACTCAGGAAGCCGTAAGTGAGATTGCTCAGATAACGATTAAAAACATGTACGCGGCAGCCAACGGCCATCCAAACTCGCGCTTTCTTTAAAGCGTTTGTCAATACCACCAATGATCAGGACTCCGGTGCCTTAGCAATGATGTGAAAATAACGTCCTAGCCATTTATACGGTTCGATAGCACCCAAGCGCTTCTCCAGCGCGAACAGCTCATCATACTTTTCGACCTGATGCGTTCTATCTCTTAAATAGTCATGAAAACAGCGCACGCCAGCGCTCGCGTATACGCTCAACCCCGCTTCGCTGACCCACTGCAGAACCTCTTGGGGTCGCTGCGGATTCTGCGGATTAAGCTTAACTTGTCGCTTTACCTTGAGTCCGCGTTCAATGTAATCGAAGTTTCCGTACACCGCATTGCTGAATAGCGCGGCATCGGCATTGAAAAAACTCAGACTCAGTAAGCCCCCTGGTCGAATCAATTGCGCCAGAGAATGGACAATTTTTCTGGGTTGATGCGTCCATTCTAATACCGCATGACATATCACCAGCGCTGCGCGTTCATTTGCGTCAAGCAAGCTATTGAGATCGCCTTGGTGGAACCGAACGCGCGGACTGTCTGTGAGTTTCGCACGCGCCAATCTCAATACATCCTCAGAGATATCATTCAGCAATACGTTATGCCCTGCACGTAGCATCACCTGAGCCATTTCTCCGGTTCCACCACCCACATCAATCACATCCAATACAGTTTGCTCTGGTAACCATGGACGCAATTGATACTGAAGCAACTCGTGCCGTAGCCGGCCTTTGCTGGTGCCGTAGATATTTCGCTCAAACTTATCAGCTAACCCATCAAAGCTGCGATCCCGACCCGTCAGGTTATTCGGATCAATCATGCTGGATTAGGAATATCAACGAATTCGACCTGAACGTCATAGTGCGCAGCAAGATGCTCGCCTAGCGCCTTGGCGCCATAACGCTCAGTGGCATGATGACCGGCCGCAAAGAAGTGGATCCCCATCTCGCGCGCCGTATGGATAGTTTGCTCAGACACTTCGCCGCTGATAAAGGCATCAATGCCCTGCTCTGCTGCGGCATCAATATAGCCTTGTCCACCGCCAGTGCACCACGCGACCGTGTTAATAATGCCCTCGGGCTCGCCTTCGCTCAGCACACGTGTATCTAAAGAATCTGTCAACTGCTGATGCAAATCGGCATGTGTCAATGGCTGGCTAAAACGCCCCCGCATCGCAACACTGAATGGGTTTGCTGGTTCGAGACCAACGCCGACGTCGATACTTAATCGCTTAGCTAACTGGGCATTATTGCCCACCACAGGGTGCACATCGAGTGGCAAATGATAGGCCAACAAATTGATGTCGTGGCTCAACAATGCTTTCAGACGCTGGCGCTTCATTCCGCGCACACATTGCTCTTCGCCTTTCCAAAAGTACCCGTGATGGACCAGTATAGCGTCTGCGCCACGCTTAATGGCTTCGTCGATTAACGCCTGCGACGCGGTGACACCCGTCACAATACGATTGATTGATTCACGACCTTCAACCTGAAGTCCATTCGGACAGTAATCCTTAATTTTGTTCACATTGAGATAGTCCGCTAGGTATTGAACTATCGCTTTTTGCGTTGTAGCCATGTTAAAACCTTGTAAATTAGACTTTGCTTCAAAAAATCGGTATAAATTTATTCGCGTATTGCATACCCATAGTGTAACGCATACGCAGAGATGCTTAATACCAGAAATATCATACTGTGAAAGCAAGCACAGTCGCTGAGCATCTGATTCTTACTGAAAACAATGATAAGGAAAACGATCCGTTATGGCGTCGCTAGATAAAGAACAGGTTATTGAAAAATTTACCCTTGCCTATACCAAAGCTAACGGCAAGGCCCCTTCGATTGAAGCAAAAGGTGGTTGGTATAGCGTTGATGGCGGGAAAAACATCCGTTTGGCCCAACTTGACGAATTAGCTGATGAACTGGCTGGTACAAATCAGGCAACCAGCAAGAAGTCAACGGCTAAGCCAGCATCCAAGCCTGCGGCAAAGAAATCCAAAAAGCCGGCCTCCTCAAAAGGAAACTTCTCTGTGAAGGCATTTTGGAACGAGCAGATTAAAGATCAAAACAGCGGCTCGATACTACCGCGTTAATCCAACGTGGCCTGCATAGTTTATTGGCCCTACCCGATGTGAAGCGCCTAGCGCTTCCTTAATGGCCTCTGGGATTGGCACTGCAGACGCTGTTTTCTCACTCATCACCACATAAGTGACTGAGGCAGTGGCAATCTCGCGTACACTCGGGTTAGCCGACTCGTAATGGGTAATGTTGCAGTTGAGGGTGAAAGACGTGGTACCAATGCGCTCGCACGTCATCTCTAACAGCAATACCTGATCAAATGTAGCGGCATTTTTCCAATTGATGGTTAAATTAACCACTTGCGTCATCAAGCCCGCGTTTTGTAGGCTATCGTAGCCGTTACACAAAAAACGCAGATATTCCGTACTGGCAATATCGACATAGTCCGCATACCGCGCGTTAAACACCACATTTTGTGGATCGCACTCACCAAATCGAACCCGCAGTAGCGTATCAACCTGCATATGGTGCCCGCCAATACATCACCACGTTAAATCATCGGGAATATCAAAGTCAGCGTACCAATCATCCTGATCGTCATCAGTCACACTATCTTTGTCTTGCTGCGACGCAATATACACCACGACTTCTGGGCGACGCTGAAGGATTTTCTCGGCAACCTGCATGGGAACCAACTCGTACTCACCGTTGTCATCAACCACGGCAAGCTTTCCGGCAAGCGCACCTTTATGCAGCGCCTGTGTAACGTAAAGTCGCTTGATTTTATTGTCATGCGTGAAGTTAAACACAATATCGCCGTTGCGGCGCGACTGCTTATTCATATCGATAAGCTGTTTAACCTGAGCGTTGATCGCACGGGCTTCTTTCTGAGCCTGTTGCTCCTGATTGAGCTGACGATCACGCTGTTTTTTAGCCTGCAAAGCTTCCTCAGCAGCACGTTTCGCTTCTGCTGACTGAGGCTGTTTTGCTTTTTGCTGTTTACGCTTCTCAGCGCGCGCTTTCTTGGCAGCACTTTTATTCGCAACACCGGCTTTTAGCAATTGTTCTTGTAATGACGGCGCCATAAACTAGGACTTCTTCTTACGTTTATCATCGGCAGACCACTTGCCTTTATCATACCAAGCAGACCAACCTGTGGCTTTACCGTTTTCATCTTCAGACATGACATACTGCTGCTTGGTTTTCCGGCTATAACGAACCAGTGTGGCGTTCCCATCGGGGTCTTTTGCCGGAGCATCGGCCAAATAATAGAACTTGGGCGAAATACGATCACGAAAACGGGCTAATTCAGAGACTAATGGTGCGCGTGTTTCCCGCGATTTCGGAAAATTGTGCGCCGCCATAAAAATACCCGATGCACCATCGCGTAATACAAAGTGCGCGTCTGAGTTTGCACACGGTAGCTCCGGTAAATCGACCGGATCTTCTTTAGGCGGGGCTGGCTCGCCGCTGCGCAATAATTTTCGGGTGTTTTTACAATCTTCTGCAGTGCACCCGAAATACTTTCCAAATCGGCCGTTTTTCAGCTCCATATCTGAACCACATTTATCACACTCAATGATCGGGCCGTCGTAGCCCTTCAGTTTAAACGTGCCTGATTCGATATAGGTACCAGGGCACGTTGGCGTGTTACCACAAACATGTAGTTTACGCGTTTCATCGACCAGATAGCTGTCCATCGCGGTACCACAAATGTCGCAACGACGTTTGGAGCGCAGCGCTTCGGTTTCCAACTCTTCTTCATCTTCAACCTTAACAACTTCATCACCCGGCGTCAGATTCATGGTCTTCGTGCAACGTTCTTTGGGTGGTAGATTGTACCCAGAACACCCTAAGAAAACCCCCGTACTGGCAGTGCGAATATTCATCTCACGCCCGCAGGTTGTGCATTCAATGCCAGCAGGAACTGCCTGATTTGGGCGCATTCCTCCCTCTTCGGCGTCGCGCTCTGCTTGCAGCAATTTCTGATAAAAATCCGCGTAGAATTCGTCGAGAACTGTTTTCCAGTTTTTCTCGCCCTGCGCGATTTCATCCAATTGTTGTTCCATGTTGGCTGTAAAATCATAGCCAATCAGATCGTCAAAATTCTCCATCAAACGATCATTAACAATTTCACCCATTTTTTCAGCGTAAAAGCGCTTATTGTCTAGTCGCACATAACCGCGATCCTGTATGGTAGAAATGATACTCGCATAAGTTGACGGGCGCCCGATACCGCGTTTTTCAAGTTCTTTAACCAATGAAGCTTCATTGAATCGTGCAACTGGCTTAGTGAAATGCTGTTTTGGATCGAGTTTGTTGAGCGTTAACTTATCGCCCACTTTGACGTCTGGCAAGCTGAGGTCTTCCTCACCTTTTTTACGCAACTGTGATTGAACCCGCGTCCACCCATCAAACTTCAACACACGGCCTTTTGCGGTGAGTTCAAAATCGTCCGCTTTAACCCGAATGGTTGTTGCATCATATTTAGCGGGCGGCATCTGGCAGGCCACAAACTGACGCCAAATCAACTCATACAAACGTTGTGCATCACGTTCCATATCCGTAAGCGACGCTGCTTTAACATTCACATTTGAAGGACGTATCGCTTCGTGAGCTTCCTGCGCCCCCTCTTTACTGCCATAACTAAGCGGTGAGTCGGGTACATACTTGGCACCAAATTCGTTCTGAATAAAGTCGCGGCAAGCGCCCACTGCCTCTTGGCTAAGATTGGTTGAATCGGTTCGCATATAGGTGATGTGCCCAGCCTCATAAAGGCGTTGTGCCATCATCATGGTTTTCTTAACCCCAAACCCTAACCGTGTACTGGCAGCCTGTTGCAGCGTTGACGTAATAAATGGCGCTGACGGCCGACTGGAGGTCGGCTTTGATTCACGTTGCAACACTTCGTAATCTGCCGCGGTCAATGCCGCTACAGCGGCATCGGTCTGTGACTTGTTCTTCGGTTTAAACGCCTTGTCTGCTTGTTTGGCGACCAACATGCGCAGTGGCGTATCGCCTTTGGCGGTCAGATCGGCATGCACGTCCCAAAACTCTTCCGGTACGAACGCTTTGATCTCGCGCTCACGCTCTACCACCAGCCTTACCGCTACCGATTGAACACGCCCCGCAGAGAGGCCCCGTGCAATCTTCTTCCACAGCAGTGGCGACACCATAAAGCCAACGACACGATCCAAGAAGCGTCTGGCCTGCTGTGCATTAACACGAGCAAGGTTAACCTCTGAGGGCTGCTGGAATGCTTCCTGTATCGCGTTTTTGGTAATCTCGTTGAAGACAACGCGCTTATAATGTTTGCCTTTGTCGCCTAACAATTCTTGTAAATGCCAGGCGATAGCCTCCCCTTCTCTATCCAAATCCGTTGCGAGATAAATGGTGTCGGCGTTCTTGGCTAGCTTTTTTAGCTCCGTGACAACCTTTTCTTTACCCTGTAGTACCTGATAATGAGCATGCCAGTTATCTTCAGGGTCAACACCCATGCGATCGACTAACTTCAGGTATTCGTGTTTTCTAAGGTATTCCTGCTGTTTTTTCTCGGGAAGCTTTTTCAGCTCCTTGGCGGGCATTTTGGGTTCTACATTACCTAATGCTTTTGTCGGGAGGTCGCGAACATGGCCAACACTTGATTTAACAATAAAATCTTTACCTAAATATTTATTTATTGTTTTTGCCTTGGCTGGCGACTCCACAATGACCAGTGATTTCGTCATGAAATTTAATTAAACCTTTGATTTAAATGAGGTTTACACAGCGTTGAATGAAAAACCAACAAACGCTATATGAATAAAGCTTTTTTAACATATATCGGCAAAGTGAATAGAAAACAAGTTCTTATTAATAGATAACCGTTATTGGCTATTTAACCACCACTCAAACTGGTCGCTTTTTAACCAGTGCGATTGGCAGCGATCCTTAAATGCGTATAATGCCTCGCATTAGGAACACATCGGCACAGGAAATCCTTTATATGCAGCACTTTGAAGTTAACTTTGATGGCCTCGTCGGCCCCACCCATAATTACGCGGGTCTATCCTATGGTAACGTCGCCTCGCTGAACAATGCAAACGCAAGTAGTAATCCAAAGCAAGCGGCGAAGCAAGGCCTTCAAAAAATGAAAGCATTGGCCGATCTGGGCATGGTGCAAGGTGTGCTAGCACCTCAGGAACGTCCAGACGTTTATGCGCTGCGCAGATTAGGGTTTACCGGCAGTGATGCTCGGGTGCTGAAAGATGCGTTTGAACAAGCGCCGCACATTTTCTTAGCCTGTTGCTCAGCCTCAAGTATGTGGACCGCCAATGCAGCGACCGTTTCGCCGAGCGCAGACACGCAGGACGGAAGAGTGCATTTCACCCCTGCCAATCTCACTAACAAATACCACCGTTCGCTTGAGCCAACGGTAACCGGCAATATTTTGAAAGCTATCTTTGCCAATGAGAAATACTTCGCGCATCACCTGCATTTACCCGACAACGAGCACTTTGGTGATGAGGGTGCGGCGAACCATACCCGCTTATGCAGTGAGTATGGGCACGCAGGCCTAGAGCTTTTCGTGTATGGCCGGCACGCCTTTGACAGCAGTAAACCTGCCCCGAAAAAATTCCCCGCCAGACATACTTTTGAAGCGTGTCAGGCTGTCACCCGACTGCACGGTTTAAGCGAAGAAAGCGTCGTGTACATCCAGCAAAACCCCGACGTCATTGATCAGGGTGTGTTTCATAATGATGTTATTGCGGTAGGCAATCAGAATGTGTTGTTTTTCCATGAGCAAGCCTTCACCAATACGCAGCAAACATTGGATGAGATTAAACGTAAATTTGGCGACAGTCCTTTGCATTTAATTCAAGTGAATACCGCTGACGTCAGTGTGGCCGATGCCGTGAAAACCTATTTATTTAACACCCAGATCATCACGTTACCGAGTGGCGATATGGCGATAGTAGCGCCAACGGAATGCCAGGAAAACGACGCTGTGGCAAGCTATCTTAACCGTTTGGTCAGCCAGGGAACGCCGATCAAGGAAGTTAAGTATTTTGACGTGAAGCAAAGCATGCAAAACGGCGGCGGTCCGGCGTGTCTGCGACTGCGGGTTGCGATGAATGATCAGGAACTGGATGCAGTCAATCAATCCGCATTGATTAACGATGCACAATTTGAGCGCCTCAATCGTTGGGTCGATAAACACTACCGCGACACATTAAGCGTGCAGGATCTGTGCGATCCTCAGTTGCTGATTGAGTCACGTACCGCGTTGGATGAGCTGACACAAATCATGAAGCTCGGCTCGGTCTATCCCTTTCAACAATAATAAAAAGGCCTGAGCCCGTCGCCGGGGTCAGGCCTTAATCTCTGCGATATACGTTAGAGCGTATCGCTACAGCTGGTTGATACACCATAAGGACTATCCGGTGGCGGCGAGGCTTCATCTTGCAGGTCATCAGCAGCAACCACTAAGCGCCAATACATATTTTCACTCGACTCACTGCCGGCTGACTCACCGGATGCCTCTATCAACACCTCTGTCCAGAAGCCAAATTGACGTGCGTAGCGCACAAACGCCATGGCCTGTCCATTTTCGTCCGTTGCCGCAGATTCAGTAATTGACACCACATTGCCCGGCGTCAGCATGCCATCACCATTCGTGTCCACATCTTCAGGGTCAAGAATGCCATTACCGTTAACATCTTCGTTAGGGCAGATTGCGTTGACAACAGGTACCCAAATACCTGGATCATCTACCCAGCGCCATGTTCCCTTCCGGTACACACCATCGTTTGCTGTTGGATTAGGCGGCGCGCGGAAGGTTAATGCGGTATTCGCAATAGGATTGCTATCAGGGTCAGTCACGAAAGCTGAGAACTCTTTGGTGTAGGTTGAGTCGTCGTCGTTTCGGATCAGGTTACCTGTACCAATGGAGATATCAAACGGACGATCTCCCACCGTAAGTTCTGTACTGGAGAATACACTGGGTGTGTCATCCACCGTCGCGGTAACGATAACCATCTCGGACCCAGACACCGCATTGGACTCATACACCGTGGTTGCGATGCCGCGTCGATCCGTACGCCCTTGAGGGCTGGTCAGATTGCCATTACTGACATCATCCACATTAAAGTTGATTAACTTATTGCGTACCAAATTACCCACCGGATCGCGAACCACTGCTGAAATTGTCGCCGTTTGACCATCCGGGCCAATCGCATCGGGGGTCGCGTTCACGTAAATTGCATTAGCTTGCGTTGCGATAAACGCCACTTTGAGTCTCGCCGATACCTGACGGTTCTGCGCATCTGTTCCGGTTGCAATGATATCGGCTTGCCCGGCACTGGTGCTGCGGATGGTAACATCTGCCTGACCATTCGCATCCGTGGACGTATCAGTGGACGCACTCACTATGGTTCCACGTGAGGTGGCGAAATCGATATTTCCTCCGGCAAATGGCACGCTATCGATTAACCAACGAACCGTCAGGGTAAAGTCTGAGTTAAGTGGAATGTCATCATTAACGTCGCTAATGTCAGGTGGGTTAACAAAGGTAAACTGGTCTTGCTGCACCGCGATATCAAACGTTTCCTGCGCGTTCAGCGCCGATGCAACAACAGTGTAGGTGCCGCTGGTCGAGCTACTAAATTGCAGCGTGGCGCCTCCACCCACATCAGTCAGCACAGACGTGGTGCTCAACACATCAGCGGTGACATCGGTACCCGCACTATTAAATGCACTTACCGTAACCGTTTGAGCATTGATACCCTGATTATCCGAATCTTCTAAACGGATGGTAACGTCAACCGTATCATCAATAATGACCGAGCTTGCACTGTTGACGGTAATTTCAGTGCCGACAACCGCAACGTCGACCGTTTCCTGCAAAAATACGCCATCCGTAATTTCTGCGGTGGCGATAATCGTACGATTCTGTCGATTCCCGCCAGTTCGCAGAGTCGCCCGAGCAACACCATCCACATCGGTCACCGGTTGACTGCGCATGACGGCAGCACCTGCATTGGCAGAAAAATCAACGGTAACCCCTTCCAGTAGTACATTGCGATCGTTTTTAACAATCGCGGTCAATTCGATTTCATCTGAACCACTTGAGGAGAGTTGCGGAGAATCTGCGAAAAGTTGTAGGCTGGCAGGCAAGTCCTGCTCAACCACAGTGCCGCTGGAGGTGAAGCCTGCTTGCGCAGTTAGGTCACCCAAGGAGGCTACAACCACGCCACCGCCTGAGTCATCGCCTACCGTAATGCCTATCGATGCAACCCCATCACTGCCGGTCACGGCAGTGCCGCTGTCATTATTGAATGCTGCAAGCCCCTCTGGCGTGAATGAGAAGTTGATTAACTCGCCTTCTACGGCATTACCATCTTGATCAGTGACTGATGCACGCGCCGTTAATGAAGACTCAGCACTTAGATCACTGGCGGGTTGGCCGTTGGCGTCAACCAAGCTGACACTCAAGCTCAATACCGTGGTCGGCGGTGGGTTTGGCGTACCGCCGCCACCGTTACTGCCGTCGGTAATTCCACCACCGCCGCCGCACGCACTGACTAGAAACAGAGTGCAAATGAATAAAAAAGATCTAACAACCGATGGCAACATATCGTTCATTCCGTTTTCCCCGCTGTGATAAGCATCAAAATACCACAGTTTGGTGTGTTAAAAGGTTCAGGTTAACAAGCAAACTTGCTAGGCTATCCGCTACAACAACAATAACACTCGGATATTGCATGTCTGACGATTCTACTAAATATAGCCTAACCGCACGCATTTTTATCGGCATGATTGCCGGGATCGTGACGGGAAGTCTGCTTCAATTACTGTTTGATGATAACGGAGATTTCACCTTTAGCCTATTTGGGTTGAGCGTATCCACGTATACGATTCTAGTAGACGGTATATTTTCGACCTTGGGTACTATCTTTATAGCCAGTTTGAAAATGCTGGTTGTGCCGTTGGTTTTTGTGTCGCTGGTGTGTGGTACCAGCAGCTTGAGTGAACCCAGCAAACTGGGGCGACTTGGTGGAAAATCGATCGGTATGTACATACTTACCACGAGTATTGCAGTGAGCTTAGCCATGTTCATGGCGTTACTAATCACGCCAGGGTCCGGGGTTGAAAGACCCACTGATGCAGTATTTGACGCAAAGGAAGCCCCGCCGTTATCAGAAGTCTTTATCAATATGTTTCCGTCCAACCCAATCAATTCGATGGCAGAAGGCAATATGTTGCAAATCATCGTGTTTGCGGTGCTATTTGGTATCGCCATGGCGATGACGGGTGACGCGGGAAAGCGGATCGCCAATTTCTTTGAAGATATCAACACGGTGATCATGAAGTTGGTGACCATCATTATGAATCTGGCTCCGTATGGGGTATTCGTACTGATGGCAAAATTGTTCTCCACCGTCGGTGCCGATATGTTGCAAAGCCTGGCATCCTATTTCTTCTTAGTCTTCTTTGTCCTCATCGGTCATGCGGTGATTACGTATCCTACGTTGTTGAAATTGTTTACGGGGCTCAATCCGTTAGTATTGTTTCGCAAAATGCGTGACGCAGCCCTGTTTGCGTTTAGCACATCCAGCAGTAGCGCAACCTTACCTGTTACGCTAGAAACAGCGCGATTCAAGCTTGGGGTCAAACCCAGTGTTTCCTCGTTTACTATTCCTCTAGGTGCCACCATCAATATGGACGGTACTGCCATTATGCAGGGCGTTGCTACCGTGTTCATTGCTCAGGTGTACGGCGTCGATCTCAGTACGACGGATCTTCTGATGGTCGTGCTTACCGCAACGCTAGCGTCAATTGGTACTGCTGGCGTACCCGGTGTCGGATTAATCATGCTGGCGATGGTGTTGCAGCAGGTTAACTTACCGGTTGAAGGCATTGTTTTGATTATTGGGGTTGACCGTTTGCTAGATATGACTCGCACTGTCGTCAATATAACCGGCGATTGTACGGTGGCCTGTATCGTTGCTCACAGCGAGAAGGAACTTGACTACGAGGTGTACAATGATCCGGATGCAGGTGCTAAAAAAGAGTCAGTTGATTTTAAAGATTTCAAACACAATGAACCATAAAGCTCTGGTACAGTACTGAATAGCCCACACAGAGGCCGCTGACTTTGTCGCGGCCTTTTTTATACCCCTGTTAAATCTACCAGCAGGTCTATCGCTGTGTTTCGGATTGGGTACATTTTATCACGTTGAAATAGTTAACCTGAATTTGGGATAAGTATCGCTGTCCAGCAGCGCCCTAGACCTCGATATTCTGCGTTTCTCGAGCTCGAAAGAACCCGTTATTCCTTCACGTGAGTACCTTGATCTCGAGGTTTCGGCCACCACTGGATAGCGTCAATCAAAATATGCAATAAATTCATAGGATTGCAGATATTTTTATCCCAAATTCAGGTTAGTTGGATTTATCCTAAAAACAGCCTTTGTCACACCACGGTGAAGATGCTTTGCGACAGTTTCACCACCAATTTTGTGGGATATACACCCTCACGTAGCGATAACCGCCTGTAAAATAGTGAGTTTACAATGTGGCATGCTTTATGGAATAGCGGTAGTAAGACGGAAGTCTACGCAGCCATCAAGCCTGATGGCAGAATAAAAATTTGCGAGGAATTGACCATGAACTCATTAAAAAGAAATAGCATGATACTGACCACAGCCGTTTGTTTTGCCTGCGCTTTATCCTCATCACCTGCCTTCGCAGAAGATGACTTATTCACAAGTTTAGACACTAACGCCGACGGCGTTATCTCGAAAACTGAGGCAAAAGCTCATTCTACCTTAAGTGAAATGTTCGACATGGTGGACACGAACGCTGATGGCTTTATCAGTGAATCTGAATTTGCCAGCTCAGGTTTACCCTACTAAGACCTGTTAAGCGTTAGTGACTTAACGCTTCGGCGGGTTGTATCTTGGCGGCTTTTGCCGCCGGATACAATGTCGCCCACACACACAAGACCAGCGCAACTGACACGGTCACGACCACATCCAGCCATTCAAGTTGAGAGGGGAGAAAGTCCACAAAATAAATATCGCCGGAGAGCAACGAAACGCCCAGTGTCTGTTCAAGCGCACGGATCCAGTCAGACAAATTCAGCGCCAATATCACACCCAACAGAGAACCGGCGAAAATTCCCAACACACCATTAAACAAGCCCTGTAAAACAAATACGACCTTAATCGCGCGATTATTCATCCCCATGGTTTTCAATATCGCCACTGCGCTACGCTTCTCTTCAACGGTCATTACCAACCCGGAGATAATGTTAAAGCAGGCCACAGCGATCACTAGAATGAGCGCGATGTAAATGATCACGCGAACCAACTGAATATCCTGATACAGGTGACCTTGTGTGCGTGTCCAATCTGACATAAACACCGCTTGCTGAAATGAATAACCAATTTCACGCATCACTGCACGGGCATTAAATGGCTCAACCAGTTCAAAACGCAACCCCTGAGCACCGTGGTCAATTGATAATTCATCCGCAACTAACGACAGTGGTACGAATCCCAGCTGATTGTCTAATTCACCGCCAATCGACACCTGACCCACCACATTCAACCAGACACTCTGAGGCGCTTTAAAAGACAAGTCATCGGTAATTGAAGGGATGAGTAGCTGAACTTTATCCCCCTGTTGCAACGACAACTGCTGCATAATTCCCTTGCCGAGTATCAACGCTCGAGGATCCCGAGAGAATTGAGCAATGGTGGTATCGTCCAAGTAATCAAATAGCCTGTTTTGAGCAGCATATTGTGGGTCAAGCGCAGTCAGTTCGATCGCTTTCATCTTGTCTGCTTGTTGTAGCATCCCCGTTAAGGTGGCGTAGGGTTGAACGGACTTCACTGACGCTAGCTCACTTAACTGCGTTGCTTCCACCTGCCAATTCTCAATACCGTCTGGCGAGACGGCGTATAGTTCACCATGAGGGATCAACGCTAACAACCGCTGTTCCAGCTCACGCTCAAATCCATTCATTACCGACAGCAGCAAGATCAGAACACAACAACCCAGACCAATTCCGAAGGTTGAAGACAACGAAATAAATGACACATAACCTTGTGACTGTTTACTTTTTCGAAAACGCAGCGCAATGGTGAGTGGTAATGAACTAAAAATCATGGCGTTATGGCGCCTCTTTCAAAAAGCCATCGCTTAACGTCATGATGCGATCAAATTGCTGCGCCATTTGTGTGTCATGCGTCACAACGATGAACGCGGTATTCAATGAGTCACGTAATTCAGATAATAGCGTAGCGATCGACTCACCCGTGGATTTGTCTAAATTGCCGGTTGGTTCATCGGCCAGAACCAACTTCGGCTCGTTGATCACCGCTCGTGCAATAGCCACACGTTGCCGCTCTCCCCCGGATAATTCACTGGGTTTATGATGTTGGCGGTGTGACAGATTCACTCTGTCAAGCATAGTGGCGGCTTGTTGCAACGCTGTAGTCGGCTTTAAGCCTGCTATCAAAAGGGGCATGGCGACATTTTCTACCGCGGAAAACTCAGGTAGCAAGTGATGAAATTGATAGACAAAGCCCAAATGCTTATTTCGAAACGCGGCCTGTTTTGCATCTGCCAATGAGAAAAGTGCTTCTCCATCAATCAAAACGTCGCCCTCGCTGGGTCTATCCAGCGCGCCCAAAATATGCAGAAGTGTGGATTTTCCCGAGCCGCTACTGCCTAAAATGGCAACCTGCTCCCCGTGATGGATTGAAAAGCTAACCTTGTTGAGTACGTTGACCGTGGATTTACCGTCCTGAAAACGCTTGCTAACTGAGCGGCACTGCAACAGTGATGACATAAGATACCGGAACAAACTGATTTGCTAAATGATACCGCAATTGACGCGCAGTAAGCAGCTTAAACACGAAAAAATAACGGTGCTTTTTAGGGTCTGCCCTAGCGTAAGATCAATAGAAAATTGCAAATGAATGGCGGAGTGGACGGGACTCGAACCCGCGACCCCCGGCGTGACAGGCCGGTATTCTAACCAACTGAACTACCACTCCGCACAGGGGATTCAAATAATGGCGGAGCGGACGGGACTCGAACCCGCGACCCCCGGCGTGACAGGCCGGTATTCTAACCAACTGAACTACCGCTCCACATTTATCAACAAAAACAATAAGTTATTCAACATGCTAGATGTGCTTCCCTCATTGCGGCGCAGATGATACGGGTTAGGCACAAACGAGTCAACGGTTTTTTGGTGCAAACTCTGCCCAAAGCGCTCGATTGCTGCTATTTCCAGCGATCCACGTCACCAACGTTTACTTTTTAAACGGCAATCTTGATATCAATCGCGCAAAGACCCCTTTTTTCTGTGCATCCTCAAGGCTGTTTAGCTCGAGATTATTCGGGCTCAATCCGCTTGCCGTTTTTTGGCGTTTAAGCAGCACCACCACGCCAGCCACGATGATACCTACGCCTATAATCGAGCCATTCACTACCACTATCCAAAACAGCAGGTCTGGCGATTCATCGGCATTTGCACTGGGCTGCTTCATCACTGTCTGAGCATCTGCATTCATTGAGTGCGTAGGGCCTTGTGCACGCTGAGTCATTCCATCAGTGCTTTCGCTTGATGTACCGTCGTCGACGCCTGTTGCAACGGGTTCAGGTTCGGGTTCAGTGGTGGCAAAAGTATATTCAGGCACGTCTAAAATAAAGTCCCGACCGTCAACCGTTTTGCCATAGGCCGTCACTTTGACCCGAAAAACCCCGTATTCGTAGTTAACCACAAGGTGCTCTCGTGTGTCAGCTGAGAGTTCAGTTAACGAGAAGTTTTGAATATCACCGTTTGGAAAGCGAACTTTGCCGTCGATCAGGAGAGATGACATATCGACCAGTTCGCGTTCTGCGTCAATCAACAATTTATGATACCCCTCCCCACCACCGTCTTTTTCAACATCAATACGGATAGGGTTGGGATGAAGGATCAGCGGTTCACCGACTTGTTCTCGCGTAAACATTGGCGTTGTCACGCGGAACAGTGGACGCCACTCCCCCGCTGCGATAGCGAGATTAAACTGCCCCGTAAATGTGCCGTCCAATGGCGCTTCATCCATGCCCAAACCATTGTCTTCAAAGGTAGCAACGATTTCGCTGCTTGCCCCGAAGTTGTCAAAGTTTGGATTATTACTGCTGGCCAGTTCGATAGACAGTGTCACTACGTCACGAAATTGACTGTAGTTGATCGGCTCTTCGCCGTTGGTCAGATAGGCTGTTTGCTTAAGGATCTCACCTGAAAAAATCATTGACGGTAAGGGTTCAGCGTGCAATACGATATCGGACAGCACCATCACACGACTATTCGGCAGAATTTGTCCGACCGCCTGCCACGGCCCGGGCGTAGGATTCTTGATATTGATCATATCGTAGGTGTTCGAGTCATACCAAAAGATGTCTTGTTCATCCGCCTGCGATTGAAATATCTTTGAGCCGTCCGGTCTAACCAAAACCACAGGGGCTGAACCAAATTCACGGAAAAACACCAAGGTGATTTCATCAACCTTGTAGTCGATGCGAAAGCGATTTTGCAATAACTTAATACTGTTGTGATATTCCCCGCCCAATTCAGTCAAAGGGCTGGGTCGACTCTCAGCGACATCCTCATTTTGCTGAGCACCGAGTCGCAGAGGCAATACTGCAATGCACAAGTACAACAGGCACAATGAGTAACCTTGTCTAAGCATGTTCAAGCGTGTTCTACCCTCAGTCCGCGGGTTGCGACCGCCATAAACAGCTGCCCCCCTCTTTTTCAACCACATTTAAGCGAGTTTCATGTTGTTCTAATTCATCGGCCGTTGCTCGAATAACCTTAAAGGTCAATGCACTGCGGTCAATGGCGCGCTTCTCATCTTCATCATACTGAGCACTGTCATTTGACTGCTTACCGGCTAAGTTGAGTTTGGTTTGACCACCGGTCATGATGAGGTAAACGTCGGCTAAAATTTCTGCATCCAACAAAGCGCCGTGCAGGGTTCGGTGGCCATTCTCTATGCCATAACGTTTGCACAATGCGTCAAGGTTATTTTTTTGACCTGGGTGCATTTTCCGCGCTAGTTGGAGTGTATCTAACACATCACAAATATCCGCGGTGCGAATATCGGTGACACTGGGTGTCATAGCAAACTCAAAATCCATGAACCCCACGTCAAACGGCGCGTTGTGAATAACCAGTTGGGCACCGCGAATAAAGGCGACAAAATCCTGTGCGATGTCTTCGAACAGTGGCTTATCACGCAAAAACTCGTTGGTGATGCCGTGCACGTCAATTGCTTCCTGTTCAATTTCACGCTGTGGATTAATGTAAACGTGAAAATGATTACCCGTTAGCTTTCGATCAAGTAGCTCAACACAACCGATTTCAATAATGCGATGCCCTTCTTTCGGATCGATACCGGTTGTTTCTGTATCTAAAATTATTTGTCGCATCGTATTCAACTCGTCATTTACTCTACATTTACGCTAGTATACCCGACCCTGAAAATGACTCCATGCAGAAGAGGCCGCAAAGGATGAAAAAAGTACAACTATTTACGGATGGATCATGTCTGGGCAATCCTGGCCCCGGCGGATACGGTGTGGTTTTGGTCTTTAATCAACACAGTAAAGAGCTCTCTCAGGGCTATACCCTGACCACCAATAATCGCATGGAATTGCTGGCCACCATCGTCGGTTTACAATCGTTGACACAGCGCTGTGACGTTGTGCTCACCACCGACAGCCAGTACGTAAAGAATGGCATCAATCAATGGATCCATAACTGGAAACGCAATGGTTGGCGCACCGCAGCCAAGCAACCTGTCAAAAACGCTGATTTATGGCAACGGCTGGATAAGGCTGTTCAAGCGCACAATGTCGACTGGCGTTGGGTTAAAGGTCATTCTGGCCATCCTGAAAACGAACGCTGCGACGCGTTAGCTCGTGCCGCTGCAGAATCGGCTAATCGTATCGACGATACCGGCTACGTTGCATAATGCCTTTACTTACCACGTCACCACCAGTTTCCCCATGCTGTCATTCGCCTCTAAGCGTCGATGAGTTTCCGCGATGCGCTCGACAGCGTAGATGGTGTCGAGATTGACGACGAGTTCGCCAGAATTAAAATCAGCATGAAACGCCTGCATGAATTGGGCTACGAGATCACGCTTATACGCTTTGCAACGATTGCGTAAAGTGGAACCCCGCAAGGTTGCCCGCTTGGATAGCAGCTTCGCCATATCCAGCGCATCGGCGTAGCGCCCCGCTAGCATGGCGAGATAAATAATGGTTCCGTCCGTGTTCAACACTGAGAGGTTTCGATTTAGGTAATCTCCGCCAACAAAATCAAGCACAACATCAGCGGCAAAATGATTACGCGTAAGTTCATCAGCAAAGTCATTTTGCCGATAATTGATTAGATGACTCGCCCCCATTGCCTCACACAGCGACAGCTTTTCCGCACTTGATGCGGTGACGGCGATTTCACATCCGCGCTTTTTTGCCAGTTGGATTGCGGCCAATCCAACGCCGCTGGCGCCAGCATGAATGAGTACTCGCTGCCCTTGGCGCAATTGACCCAAGCCGAAAAGGCTCTGATAAGCCGTTAGAAATACCTCCGGTAAACCTGCGGCTTGTTCAAATGACAGTGATGTGGGTATTGGCATTGCGTGTGCGGCGTCCATGATGGCGAACTCCGCGTACCCGCCTCCATCAACAAGCCCGCACACCGGATCGCCGATGTTCCAGTCACTCACCTCAGCGCCAACCGCATCAATCACGCCAGATACTTCAAGACCTAACACGTGACTGTGCCCGGGCGGCGCCGGGTATTTGCCCTGTCGTTGCAACGTGTCTGCCCGATTAATCCCGAACGCACGAACGTTGACTCGCAGTTCATTCTTATCAGGTACAGGCATTTCGCACGCTTGCAAGAAAAGACTTGAATCACGCAAGGTCGTTTGGTCAGTCGGATCGAAATCTATGTAGCGCATAATCATTCCCTCCCGTGCAGATAGTTGAGAGCGCGGCACAGAAGGTTACTGTGCTTAACGTCGGGTTTGCGTATAATCACGCCACAATTCTATCATCAAAAACAAAGTCTATGTCTGCCACATTAGTGTTACACCCTGAGCGAGAAAAATCGCTGCTGCGCCGCCATCCCTGGGTTTTTGAAGGTGCAGTTAACCGAATCAAAGGTCAATGTTCGGTCGGTGATACGGTTGATATTGTGTCGTCGAAAGGCAAATGGTTAGCACGAGGCGCATTTTCGCCTCAATCGCAGATACGCGCTCGTGTGTGGACGTTCGACAAGAATGAAAGTGTCGACAATGCATTTTTCTGCCGAAAAATTGAACGTTGCATCGCTCAGCGGGCAGCCGTGGTCGCTTTATCGCAAACCACGGGTTATCGCTTAGTTGCTGGAGAGTCAGACGATCTTCCGGGTATCACCGTGGATGTATACGCCAATGTTGTGGTTGTGCAACTGCTCTCAGCCGGCGCAGAGAAGCAGCGCGGAAAAATCCTTTGGGCGCTGAAACGGTTTTTTCCTGATAGCGTGATCCACGAGCGAAGCGATGTCGCGGTGCGTGAAAAAGAAGGTTTATCGCCTGTCGTCGAAACTCATCAGGGTGAACTGCCACGCGAGGTCACTATATCAGAGCACGGTATCCAGATTATCGTTGATTTAGTTGATGGTCACAAAACCGGCTTTTACCTTGATCAGCGCGAAAATCGTGCCATCGTTGGCCGATACGCAACCGGTAAAACACTGCTGAATTGCTTTTGCTACACCGGCACTTTCGCCAGTCATGCACTGAAAGCAGGCGCGACACATGTGACGAACGTCGATGTTTCAGCGCATGCATTAGCCACAGCCAGACGCAACTTAGCCATCAATAATCTAAGCGATGAACAGGCAGAATTTGTTGAAAAAGATGTGTTTAATTTATTGCGTGACTTCCGCGATGAAAAGCGTCAATTTGGCGTGGTGGTGCTGGACCCACCAAAATTCGTTGATAGTAAAGCCACGTTGAAACGCGCAGCGCGTGGTTATAAAGACATCAATCTTTACGGCATTCAAGCCGTGGAACCCGGCGGTTACTTAGCCACTTTTAGTTGTTCAGGACTCATGCCTGCGGATTTATTCGCTAAAATTGTTGCCGATGCGGCGCTTGATGCAAAACGAGACGTCAAGATATTGCAGCGACTGGAGCAAGCGCCTGATCACGCCGTATCAAGCAACTATCCGGAAGGGTACTATCTAAAGGGGCTACTCTGCCAGGTGTGGTAACGCTATTTCATCTCGGTGATTTCGACGCCAACGATACAGGCGTCGTCACCCTCAGGCACACATCGCACGACTTTGGCACGTGCTGACAGTGACGGAATTTGACTGCTGGTTGACTCAATCGACACTGACACTTGCGTGCCCAGTTCGACTGAGCTTTCTGCCACTTCTAACGACATTCCGGTAGCGCTGATATCGCGACAGATAGCCTGTAATGTGCGGCTCGATTCATTGTCGTTGATGGTCATTTCACACGGCGAATTAATCATCATCCGGAAGAAATTACGCTTGTCGTCATATCCTAGCATTACTGCATCTCCAAAACCGTGGTCGAATTCCTGTTCAAGTTATAGGGCGCTATGCGGCCGTTGTCAATCTAGAAATTTGCCAGATGGTTTTCAATCCGCTTTGCCGAGATGGGATATTGAGTGCCCAATTGCTGCGCAAACAACGAAACCCGAAACTCTTCGATCATCCAGCGAGTTTCAAGCAGCGCTGGCGGTATTTCTGCATGCAGGCGATAGGCATCACATTTTTGCTGAAACAGCGTCGTTACTTTTTCTATTGCCAGCGCATGCAGGCGATCACGATTGGGATCGATATGGACTTTTTCTAACCGCTTTTGCAATGCACTTAAGTACCGTTGCCAGTCATTTAGTCGTCCAGCACCGATATCACTCACAAAACCGGGATACACCAGGCGTTGCAGATGAGACTTAATATCTGCCATCGCGTTAATAGATCGTATATCGATTTTGCCTTTTAACGCTTTCTGGATCGCCGCAGCAATGACGAGCCCCTTTTCTGCACTAAGGGCTATTTGGAAAACCTCGTCATTGATATTAGCCCTTGCAAACTCACACAGCTGCGAAAATTGCGCTTTTGACCGTACATGAGTGTACCCGTCGAACTGAGCATGGCAAAAATGATCGATGGCCGCCTTGACGCAATCTTCAATAAGGCTTTGAATGGAGCCGAACGGATTGAAATACAAACCCAGCTTGGCTTTGTTCGGTAGCGCATTCTGTAAGTATTTAATGGGTGACGGGATCGCAAGCAGAACCAAGGTGCGTACTCCCTCAGCATGGGCGGCATCGGCTTCTTGCGGAGAGTCAAATAAACGAATATCCACGGCGTTTTTTTGCGCTTTCAGTGCCGGAAAGGCTTTAACCTCAAACTGACCAGTACGCTGAACAAACTTATCCGGTAGCTGCTCAAAATCCCACTCGGTCAAACCGCTGCGTTCGAATTCAGGCGTAGCAGCCTGATTTAAGGTGTCTTGAACCCGCCCCTGTAACGCATTTTGCAAGGCCAGCAATTGTTTGCCGCTACTGATCACTTTACCCCGAGTATCAACCACCTTAAATGTCATACGAAGATGGCGCGGCACATCCTGCCACTGCCATTCCGAATCTTCCACTGCTACGCCAGTCATTTTATGCAGTTTTGCGGATAATGCCTGAGTCAGCGGTACACTTGTGCTTACTTGGTCATCTTTAAAACTCACAAGGCACGCATTCGCAAAATCAGGTGCAGGCACGAAATGTCGGCGCAAACGTTTTGGTAGAGACTTTATCAGCGCCACGATGAGTTCAGCACGCAAACCCGGCACCTGCCATTCAAACCCGATATCGTTAATTTGATTTAATAACGGTAATGGCACCATCACACTGACGCCGTCATCCTCAGCGCTAGGCTCAAAGTGATACGTTAACGGCAAAGTCACATTGTCCTGACGCCAATATTCAGGAAATAATATGGCGGCATCCGCGGCCACGTCGACTTTTGTGACATCGTCACGGCTGAATATGAGTTCGTCAATCTGCGATTTTGACTGGGTTTTAATCCATTTCTTGAAACTGGCTTCACTCACAATATGATCGGGAATACGCGCAAAATAAAAGTCCGCCAGCTCATCCTCACTGACCAATAAATCGCGTCGCCGAGTCTTTTGTTCTAACTCATCAATTTCAGCCAGCAGCTCCTGATTGCGCTGCAAAAAAGCATAATTTAACTGAGTCACGCCATTCACCAAAGCTTCTCGCACGAATAAGGTATGACAGGTGACGGGATCAATACTGGCATAGTTAATTGCACGCTTTGGCACAATAGGGAGTCCATACAACAGCACTTTTTCATCAGCCATCACTGCACCCCGTTTTTTCGACCATCGCGGTTCAGAATAACTTGATTTGGTCAAATGGCGCGCCAATGGTTCAAGCCAACTGGGGTCAATCTTCGCCACCAATCTTGCAAATAATCGACTGGTTTCCACTAACTCCGCGGCCATTACCCATTTCGGTGTTTTTTTCGCCAGCCCTGATCCCGGAAAAATCATAAAGTGAGTATTTCTGGCCCCCAGATATTGGCGATCGCTATCCAATTGCCCTATCTGAGAGAGTAATCCACTCGCTATCGCTTTGTGCACGTTGTCAGGATCGGCAGGCTGGCTATTTAAACGCAACCCACAACTCACGAGCGAGTGCTTGATTTGGCTGACGATGTCCTGCCATTCACGCATCCGTAAGTAATGCACAAAGTGTGTTTTACACCACTTGCGCAATTGGCTATTGCTAAGCGCTCGTTGTTGCTGCTTGAACGTGTTCCAAAGATTCAGTAGGCCGATAAAATCGGAGACTGGATCCTCAAACATTTTGTGCGCCTCATCCGCTTTTTGGCGAAACTCCTGTGGCCGCTCACGTGGGTCTTGAATAGACAGTCCGGCAGCAATCACGGCAACCTCAGTGACGGCATCGAACTCACCTGCCGTGACAATCATTCTGGCGTAACGAGGATCAATGGGAAGACGCGTAAGGCGCTTGCCTACGTCAGTTAAAACAGGGCCTCGTTTGTCCTGAGAAACCGCTTGAAGTTCTTCCAGTAATAAAAAACCGTCACGAATATTACGCCCATCAGGCGCTTGGACAAAAGGGAAGGCCTCAATACTGCCAAGCCCCAGCCCGAGCATTTGTAAAATAACTGAGGCCAGATTGGTGCGGAGAATTTCTGGGTCCGTAAATTCGGGGCGGCCCAGATAATCTTCTTCACTGTACAGTCGAATGCACACACCGTCAGATGTTCGTCCGCAACGACCTGCGCGTTGATTTGCAGACGCCTGTGAAATGGCTTCAATAGGAAGTCGTTGAACCTTACTGCGCGCGCTGTAGCGCGAGATGCGCGCCGTACCGGGGTCAATCACATATTTGATGCCCGGCACGGTTAAAGAGGTTTCTGCCACATTAGTGGCCAACACAATCCGCCGACCGGAATGGGATTGGAATATACGGTTTTGTTCACTGGCGGATAACCGTGCGTACAACGGAACAATCTCAGTGTGCCTGTACTGCTGGCGTTCCAACGCATACTGCGTATCACGAATGTCTCTTTCACCACTTAAAAAAACCAGAATATCGCCGGGCTTTTCCCGACTCAATTCATCAACCGCATCGATAATCTGCTGGGTTTGGTCATCGTCGCTACTGCCTGAATCGCGGTAACGTATCTCCACCGGGAAAGTACGCCCGCTGACTTCAATGATCGGCGCACCGTCAAAGTGTTCGGAAAAACGCTGGGGATCAATGGTCGCCGACGTCACAATCACGCGTAGATCAGGCCGCTTAGGTAGCAGTTGCTTCAGATAGCCCAGAATGAAATCAATGTTCAAGCTGCGCTCGTGCGCCTCATCGATAATAATGGTGTCATATTGATTCAGAAATCGGTCATTCTGCATTTCAGCGAGCAGAATGCCGTCGGTCATCAGTTTAATGTACGTCGTATCACTGACCGAATCACTGAATCGAATCTTAAACCCGACTGTATCACCCAGCGTGGTGTCTAATTCGTCAGCAATTCGATTTGCCACACTTCTGGCGGCAAGACGGCGCGGCTGAGTATGTGCAATCAATCCTCGACAACCAAACCCGAGTTCCAGCAACATTTTCGGGATCTGTGTCGTTTTACCGGAGCCGGTCTCACCGGCAATGATAACCACCTGATTTTCTTGAATCGTTTGCTGAATAGTGGCTTTTTCACTACTGACGGGCAGGTCGGGATACGTGATTGCTGGGATCGCGCTGTGACGGCGTGACACGTGTGCCTGCGAGGCTGCAATGTGTTCGCACAATGCCAGCCACTTATCGTTTGAGGAAGAAATCGCTTTTTCGTTAAATCGCTTAATTTGCCGTGAAAAACGAAATTCATCGCGTTTCATCACACTGGGCAGCGCATCAAGCGCCTGCTGACGCGTTAAAAACGTAGACGGTTCAGACGGTAACGACAAACGAGCACACCTTATCAAACATTAAGGTGCGCGATCGTAGGGGAACTGACGCAAAATTGCTAGCTTGCTTTGGCGGAATACCCTGAGCGTAGCTGCACGTCGATGGCATTGAGCACTTCGGTGCGATTAATTGACCCGACCAAAATACCGTCATCATCCACAACCGGGTAAACCTTCGGCTTCGCTTTTAACATTTGCTGGGCGAGATTCAATACCGAAGAATACGGTTTCACCGACAATACCTCGGATTTCATGATGTCAGCCACACGACAAACCTGTTCGCGATAATAGCTGGATGTGATCATTTGCGCCAAGCAATCCTGTTCAGACAAAAAACCCACAACCTTCATGTGCGAATCAACTACCGCACCGCCAATTTGCTTGCTCTGGACAAGCAATTCTACCGCTTCGGCCACGGGCATATCGATGTGCAGCTTGACCGGACGATTGTTCATATAATCAGATACTAATAACGACTCCATCTTTTCTCCTAGCGCGGTTTCTTATTCGACTTTACTGGCTACCCTGTGTCTCATCTTAAGCGTAGATGGAAAGCCATCAATTTACATCTTCTCATCAGTATAAATTGCAATCACCTGCGTGCCCATGGCATCAATGCTCGCCCGATACATCCCTTCAGTATTGAATGGCATGGCCACATTGCCAAATTTATCCACAGCAACAATACCGCCATCTCCGCCGGCAGGCTTAAGTACTTTATGAATGACTGTGTCGGCAGCTTCTTTAAGTGATACCCCCTGATAGGCCATACGTGTACAAATATCAGCAGCCACGTTGTAGCGGATAAAATATTCACCATGACCTGTCGCAGACACCGCGCAACTTTGATTGTCGGCAAACGTACCTGCACCGATAATGGGCGAATCTCCCACTCTGCCGTAACGCTTCGCCGTCATGCCACCCGTTGATGTGCCTGCGACTAAATTCCCGGCCTTATCGAGCACAACAACACCGACGGTGCCAAATTTATACTCGGCATCAGCGCTGAATAAATGGTCGTAGGTAACAGACGTTTGCAACGACGCTTTCGCTTTTTTAAGCGCATCCAAACGACGCTGCGTATTGAAATAACTGTTTTCAACCTGTGCTAAACCCTGTTCCACAGAAAACTGTTCAGCGCCCTCGCCCGTCAACATCACATGAGGAGAATGATTCATCACCGCAAGCGCTGCCGCTATGGGGCTCTTGATCGTTTTAACGCCGGCAACTGCGCCTGCGTTGCGCGACGCACCGTGCATAATTGATGCGTCTAACTCGTGCTCTTCGTTGTACGTGTAAACCGCGCCAACACCGGCATTAAACAGTGCAGACTCTTCCATAATCTGTATAGCAGCAACCACTGCGTCTTCGCCGTTCGCGCCGTTTTCCAGAAGTTGGTAGCCCGTATTTAAAGCTAGCGACAATGCATTCTTGTATGCCTGCTCCTGAGACTCGCTAAGGTCAGCTTTGGTGATTGTGCCAGCACCGCCGTGTAACGCAATGGCGATCGGATGTGCTTGATGCGCCTGTACCGACGACTGCCAACCGACAGCGGCAACCATCAATGCGATGCGAGAAACCCGTTGAATAACATTTTTCATACAATAACCAACCCATAATGTGTGTATAACAAACATACCGATAAACGTCAGGGTAATCTACTGTCATCAACATCAATAATGACGCAACGATTTGTACGCCAGAGCAATGGCTTTGGTTTACCCGACCGTGTAAGGCTATTGTCGAAACCAGAGAATGTAGCTATTATCGTAAACTTAAAGGAATAAGGCGCACGTGACTCACGTCACCAATGAACAAAAACATCGGTAGCCTCCACGCTGTCGCGTATTAAGAACCGAGGATTGGATTGAAAAAAATACCACCGCCATTGAGCCCCGAAGAAATCAACGTCTTGATTATTGACGGCCAGAGTCTTGTTCAAGACAGCATTAAAAATGCCTTTCATCAAGTGGGCATACGTAATGTGAAAAACGCGCAGAACGCGTTTTACGCGTTGCGACTGTGCGAACAACACCAGTTCAATATGGTGATGGTAGCGTTTGATGTAGCCAGTGATAAAGATGGTTTTCATCTCTATGAAGAGTTGAAAATGAAAGGCCATATCAATCGAGAAACCACCGTGGTATTTCTCAGCGCGGAGACCAGCCCGGAACTTGTCAATTGCATTATCGAATTGCAACCAGACGACTTTTGGGTGAAGCCGTTGGATCGCAATAAAGTTGAAACCAGACTGCGCTATTTGCTTAACATCCGCAGCAAGTTACACAAACTACTCCATTGTCTTGATACGCAAGATTATGCTGCGGCAATCTATCACGCTGAACGCCAACTGCTTGATCCCAGCATGAAAGATTTAGTGCCTCGAATTAAGCGGATTATTGGCGAGTGCCTGATCAATCTTCACGAGTTTTCAGAAGCACAACATTACTTTACTCAGCTACTCGAAACCTACAAATACGGTTGGGTATCGATTGGTATGGCCAGAGCCCTACTGAAACAGAGTAAAAAAGAAGAAGCCGACCTGCTTATTGATGAAATGCTCGAGCGTGACGACACACGATTTGCCGCTTATGATTTGCTAGCGCAGTATCATATTGAGCATGAGCAGTATGAAGAAGCTTATGAGCAGATGAAGCAAGCCAGTAAACTGGCGCCGCGCAACATTAACCGAAATAAAAAATTGTGGGATTTAGCCCGCTTGAATCACGACAAAATGGGGCAATATCTGGCGACGCAGAATATGGCAAAGTATGCCAAAAACTCGATTCATGATTCTCCAGAGCTTTCACTCAACGTTATCCGTTCGGGAATCGACCTAGCCACCAGTTTGAGCCAGGAAGAGGCTGTTCCCTTTCTCAGGAAAGCCGACAGAGATATTGAGATATTAAAGAATCAGCGCGGAGCCATGGCGGTCGATAATGAGCAGTTAGCGGTATTAAAAGCCCGAATGCTGTGTGTTCGTGATGACAAAAAAGGCGCAGAGAAGGTTATGGAAAACGAAGTCAATATTCGTGACAATGCGTCATTGGAAGACAACTTAGACAAGATGAAGGCATTTCACGAATTAGGGCAAAAAGAAAAGTCTCTGGCGATATTAGATCGACTCGGTAAACAAATTGCCGGTGACTCATTTTCCAGTCATGTGGTCAATGAATACTTAAAGCAAGAATCCATCGAACGCAGGGAAATCAACTTTACCGCCAAAGAACTCAAAGAAATGGCAGCCGTCAATTATAAAGAAAACCGTTTTGGCCCCGCGTTTCAAAATCTTAAACAAGCGCTGAAATTGTCGCCCCAGAATAAGCAGGTTGCCATGAGCCTGTTAAAAGTGCTAACACAGATAGCCAAGAGTGATAGGCTCAATCCTGAACAACACGAAGAAGCGTTAAAAGCCATCAGTTTAATCAATTCTGCGTCGTTATCCCCCGCTCAGGAAGCCAAGCGTGATGCTTACGCTAAGCAACTGGGTCTGGATATGGAAGCGGAATCGCTAGAATAAGCAGGTACTTTGCAAGCACATCATCAACCCACAATGCTCTGGCACGATTACGAGTGCTGGGGTGTCAGCCCTCGTCAGGACTGGCCCTGCCAGTTCGCCGCCGTGCGTACCGATTTATCTCTGAATGAATTGAAAAGTGCCGCACAAAAGCCGATGAATTGGTTTTGCCGTATTCCCAACGACCAGCTTCCGCATCCTGAAGCCTGTTTGGTGACCGGAATAACCCCTCAGCAATCATTGCGGGACGGTTACATTGAAGCCGACTTTGTGGCCAAAATTCACGCTGAGATGATCCAACCTGAAACCTGTGTTTGTGGCTATAACAGTATTCGTTTTGATGATGAAGTGACGCGTTTCGCACTGTTCAGAAATTTTTATGACCCTTACGCACGCGAATGGAAAAATGGTAATAGCCGCTGGGATATCATCGATCTTGTGCGAGCGTGTTATGCATTACGACCCGACGGCGTGGTCTGGCCTCAAAATGAACAGGGTTCTCCATCATTTAAGCTTGAACACCTGACCCAGGCGAACCAGCTTGACCATGGCGACGCACACGATGCGTTGTCGGATGTACATGCCACCATCGCGTTAGCCCGATTAATTGAACAGCAACAACCAAAACTGTATGAATACGCGTTTGCCATGCGGCACAAGCAAACCGTATTAGCGCGACTTAAACTGCAAAATATGCAACCGTTGGTGCATATTAGCGGCATGTACAAAGCCGACAGAGGTTGTTGCAGTATTATTCTACCGATTGGCTTTCATCCGCAAAATAACAATGCGCTGATTTGTGTTGACTTGCTACAACCGATCGAATCTATCATCAATGTCGACGTAGACACCCTTCGTCAGCGGCTCTACACCAAAACGGAAGACTTGGAGCACGCTAATCAACGTCCCGGTATAAGGACGTTACACATCAACAAGAGCCCGTTTATTGCGCCTTTAAACACGCTGAGCGAAGCACGTGCAACTGCATTGGGTATCGACATCAATACCGCGGTTGAGCGTGCGACTCAACTGAGTACAGTGGATGGCCTGGTCGCCACATTAACCCGTGTATTCGAGGCCGACACTCATCGTGATGAAGAACCTAGAGATATCGATCAGAGCCTGTATTCTGATGGGTTTGCCAGTACTCAGGAAAAAAACTGGGCGCAACAGGTCATAGACGCTCCACCAGAGACATTGCATTTACTGTCTGATGACGCGCCATCTGCCCGTTTGAAGCATAAACTGTTTCGCTACAGAGCACGTAATTACCCGCAAACGTTAACAGCGTCGGAACTGGAGCGGTGGCAAGCATTCCGGCAAGCTCGCCTGTTCGAACCAGACTCACCCAATGGCATTAATGCAGGCCAATACATGCAGGAAATCGAACTATTGGCTGAGCGCACAAAGGGCGATGCCAATAAGCAAGCGATCTTACGTGCACTTGTCGAATACGCACAAAACTTGTAATTAGCCATCATAGTAAGGTAAAAGATTATTTAAGTGCTGCCGATACAAACTTGTTAACAATAGCGTGGTATTTACGATATGAAAGGTGCTTCTCTCAAGTACGATGAAAGTTCAAACGCGTTAGTGCTGACTCTGAACCCCAGTCAATTTAATAAAGCGATTGAAAGCAAGGCGGTTCTTCAGTTTGTTCGCACCAGCGAATACAGCCACCTATACAGTTCTGAAACTGAAATAAAATCTGCCACAGAGAAAGCCAATCACCACTTCAAATCTAAATCATCCGATGTGGTGAGCAGCAATATTGGTGAAAAACGCAACGCCGAGGTTGAATTTACCGTGTCGGAAGACGCAATGACGGCGTTGCTTCGCTTAACCGCACCGTTTGGCGGCGCTGTGCCCAGCACTGATGCAATCCAAAAAATGGCAGAATCTCAGGGGATTGTGCGCGGTCTGGGTAAAAGACATATTGCAAACGCGCTGGATAAATTATCCAACACAGCACCGGGTGAAGTCATTGAAACCGTGGTGGCAAAAGGCCTTCCGGCTCGAGACGGAGTTTCATCCAAGCTGAAACCGCTGGTTCCCAATGCATTAGAGCGTGTGCTACGCCCGCAAGCCAGCGGGTCATCGCGCGTCGATATGCGCAATCTGGGTGATGTGATATGCGTCAAAGCAAACACGCCGGTTCTTGAGCGCCTAGCGCCGGGCAAAGGCCGTTCTGGCTTCACCGTCAAGGGTAAAGTACTGGAGTCCAAACCCGGTGATTGGCAGCCGATTAAGCTCGGTGACGGCACGGCCGTCAGTGACAGCAACGAAAACATCGTGGTTGCCACCATAGCGGGAATGCCTAAGTTTAAAGATTTGATCATGTCTGTTGATGACACGTTTACCTGTCAGGGGGTTAACGTGGGTACTGGCAATATTAATTACGACGGCGCCGTGTTAGTTAACGGCGATGTCACGGAAAAAATGGTGATCACTGCCACGGGTGACGTCACCGTCAACGGCTTTGTAGAGTCCGCCACCATACATGCCGGTGGTGATATTGTGATCACCGAAGGTGCAATGGGCAAAGTGAATGACGAAGCCACCGAGTTTAGTTGTAACTTGCAAGCGAGCGGTAGCGTTCATGTTCAACATGGTCAGGGGATCGACATAACATGTGGCGGCAACATCACGATAGGCCGTCAACTGGCGTACAGTAAACTCGACTGTAAGGGCGATATCATCGTGGGTCAGATTGATAATCCGATGGGCAATCTGTTTGCCTGCGACATTATCAGTCAAAAATCGATTGTTGCAGGCACGTTAGGTGCCGTATCCGGCAGCCACCTAACCATCGATTTCTCACGAGGTTTTGAGCAGCTTATGGAGCGTAAAGAGGCACTGGATGAGATGCTTAAACATCTACGAAAAAGTAACTCAAAGCACAAAGAAAAAATTGATTTTATCAAAGCAAAACTGATCCCCAAAAACTTACGCGGCAAAGTGGATGACGCCATTGAATTGTTTGAAAATGAATCGCAAATGCTCAATTGGCTTGAAATAAAAGCGCTTGAGATGAAAACAGCGAAGAAAGCCTATACTGAAGACATCAAACTCATCGCCAATAAACGTATCTATTCTGGCGTCGCGGCCAAGCTAAACAATCGAAACTGGCGCTCAGAGCGTGAATACGGCAGATCCAAGGTGAGTTATGATGATCATCAATGGACCTGCGAGCCTATCGTGTAACGGCGCGCTTAGTGCCCATGCTTGATGATGTAGTAGTCACCATCATAGGTTATCGTGACACGCAGTTGCGCCACTTCGGCAACGGACTTTCTGCCGATTTTTCGTTGTTTGTCTAAACAGTCAGGCGGAGAAAATGACATACCGGTAGCGAAAGGCGCCTCAAAATAAATCGGCCGCTCAACCTGAAAACAGTCCTGTTGTTCTTTAAGCAGTGTTTGCATGGCGAAATTACCCTTGGTTCGGCCAATCGTCGGTAACGTGGAATCGCTGCAACCACTCAGCAGTAAAACAAAGACGACACCTAGCAGAAGCATTCTAGACACCATACTGAATCACTTCGATTCGATTTCTACCGCTATCTTTGGCGCGATACATAGCGCTATCTGCGGCTTCAAACCACGCATTAAAATCATTTCCTGTCACCATTTGCGCAATGCCAAAGCTACAGGTCACTTGATCATCGATCCCCATCGGTGTGCCGCGCAACGCATTACGCATTCGCTCAGCGAGCACTTTCGCATCGGCGCAATCGCTGTTAGGGCAAAGTACCAAAAACTCTTCGCCGCCCCAGCGGGCAATAATATCAACCTCGCGTAAGCATTGCTGAACGCTGTGTGCGATTCGTTTTAGCACTTTATCCCCTACGGCATGCCCGTATTTGTCGTTAATGGCTTTAAAAAAATCAACGTCAATAATCATGATCGCCACGGGCTGTTGGAATCGCTCAAACGCATTCACCGCCTCTTCAGCGCGCTGGATCATGAAGTTACGGTTGTACAAGCCGGTAAGAGGATCATGCATCGATAAAAATTCGAGCTTGGCGTTTTTTTCCAGCAGTTCATTACGCAGCGATTCCAAACGCTCGTTAGTCGCTATCAGGTCTTTATTGACGGTGTCAACTGACCGTGTACGCCATAGCAACATCATTAAAAAGACCAGTAGCACCACAATCGGCCAGATCATCATTTGATAATCTCGATGCTCAACGATGCGGATGTTGTTCCATTGTTTATAGATTTCTACATGACTTTGCTCAGGAATACGATCAATGGTTTGGTTAAATTGCTCAACCAGAGTGTCAGCGGAAAGGTTTTGCTCTGCTGCCTGACTTAGGCGCTTAGACACCCCGACCCTAAGGTGATCATGCGGTTGTGCTAATCCGACGACCTGTATGTTCTCGAAGCCTTTGTTTTTAACGTAAGTATTGACCGATAAAAGTGAGCCAACGGTTAAGTCGACGCGACCATCGGCTAACGCTTGCAAGGCTTGATTCTCGGTAGCGTATTCGCGTAAGGCAATATGCGGGTAATAGCGTGAAATGTATTCACCGTGCCGATAACTCTTCACTACACCAATGACTTGGTCTTCTATACCTTCGTAACCTTGGATGTGGGGGGACCCTATCGTGGACACCAGCACATTCGGCGACGTAAAGTAGCTATCAGTAAACACTAAAAAATCTTCTCGTGACGGGCTGCGATTAAGTAAAGGAACAAAGTCACACTCGCCCAGTTTGGCCTTTTCCAGCGTTTGCGCCCATGATTCAGTCACAATCAATTTGAATTGGTAGGGCATGGTGCGTTCAAACAGGCGAATATAATCGTGAGAGATACCGACGTGAACGTTATTGCGGATCGCCTCATAGGGCATCCAGTCTGGGTCAACACAGTAATGTAGCACAGGGCGCGGATGCTCAATCGGTGGTGTATCCTGTGCCACACTGGATGCACTCATCAGTATCATCAGGGCCAGAACAATAAAACGCATATTAGGTGACACCTTGCTTAACGTTAAATTCAGCATTGAGGTACTGTTGTTGCGTGACAATGCGGTGCAGTTTTTTGACCGCTATGTACACGTCTTCATAGCGCAAGAACAACGGCGAAAAGCCAACGCGTAGAATATTTGGCGCTCTGAAATCAGCAATAACATTGTCGGCAATCCAGGCCTGACAAATGGCGTAAGCATGCTCATGAGCCAGCGCGACATGTGCGCCGCGTTGCGCTCGCTGGCGGGGTGATATATTGGTGAATTGTGTGTGGAGCTGATGTGCCTCTAGTAATTCGACAAACCACTCGGTTAGCCCCATTGCCTTCTCGTACAACTGATTAACGCTCACCGAGTCAAACACCGACAATGATGCATCGAGTGCTGCCATTGATAATATTCCTGGTGTGCCAGCAAGGCTTTGCTTTATGCCCGATTGCGGTTGATAGGTAGCGTCAAAATCAAACGGCTTTGCATGCCCCATCCAACCTTGCAACGGCTGCCTGAATTGAGCCTGATGACGAGCGGCCACATACATAAATGCCGGTGCTCCGGGGCCACCGTTAAGATATTTATAACCACATCCAACCGCAAAATCAACGTGCCACTCATCCAAAGAAAGCGGCATCACACCTGCACTGTGCGCCAAATCCCAAATGACCAATATATTGTGTTGATGCGCCAATGCGGTAATCTTTTGTATGTCGAATCGATAGCCTGTGCGAAAGTTAACCTCCGTCAATAGCAAAACGGCGACATCGTCAGATAATGCCTGCTCAATATCTGTTTCGGCAACGCAGTCAACTTTCACATCGTGTTCAGACAACAAGTCAGCAAGTCCTTGCGCGATGTATCCATCTGTTGGGAAATTATCTACCGTGGTCACAATGCGCCGGCGCACAGGCGTTAGCGCTAAGCACTGCCGGAGCGCACCTGCAAGCAATTTAAAAAGATTAACCGAAATGGAATCACAGCAAATCACCTGATGCGGTGCAGCACCGATAAGTGGTGCAATTTTTTCCGCAACAGACACGGGTAGATCAATCCAATTTGCCGTATTCCAACTGCGAATTAAATCGTGGCCCCACTCTTTACTGACAACCTGCTCAATGCGTTGTTTTGCGGCCAGTGTCAGCGGCCCTAAGCTATTCCCATCGAGGTACACAAGGTCTGCCGGTAAATCAAATGCCTGTCGTTTTTCGAACAGGATATCGCTGCGATCACGCCGCTTGGATTCAGTCAATAGATGCTGCAAAGGCTCAGTCATATAACTGCGCCAAGGTATTCAGCAAATGTTGATACGCTTGGGTTTGGGGGTGGATCCAGTCAAAGTGACCGATATCATCACCACTGAATCGACGCGCCTGACGGTGGGTATTTTGGGTAATTGGAACGATGCTATCGGCTTTACCGCCCAGCAAATAAAGGGGAGCCACAATTCGCTTGTCGGTCACATTAGCCAGCCGATACGCGTCGGGTTTTTCGTCAACGGTGCCTCCCATAAACTCAACAGTAGCTTGTTGACAACTGTTGTCACCACGCGAATACGCCGTCACATCGGTAATCGCCGCCATGCCAATGACGGCAGCGAGTTGCAGGGATGCATCGGTCGCTGCCAATAAGGCGAGATGCCCACCGGCAGAATGACCAACGCTTGTCAGCGCCATTTTGGGATAGGTCTCACGCACCAGTTTCATTGCGTTGCGGACGTCATCTAAGCTACCGGGCCAACCACCGCCTGGTTGCCCTGTACGCCGATATTCAATAGCAAACACATTAAAGCCCTGTTGACTCAATGCGCTGGCGAGCGGCTTGACGTGGTCAACACTATACTGAGCTAACCAACAACCGCCATGCACCAGCAAAATACCAGGCATATAAGCATGCACATCGTCACGACCGCTTGCGGCCCAGATATCGATACGCTGTTCAGCACTTTCTCCATAATGCAGTGTCGTCGTTTTAGGTGATGACGTTAAGGCCAGCACCGCAGAAAAACTGACGTTGTTATCAACCACTGTCTCTGTCGAGGAGGACCCCGTTTCCTGCGCAACCACGGCGACCGTCAGAGTCATCCCGATGAGGGCAGAACACAATTGACTCAACCTGGTATTTTTCTTGTTATGAATCGTCACTATTTTTTCTCAATAAAAAAAGGCACGCACTGTGCCTCTTTTTACCCTGTCGCACTCGGATAATCAATACGTTAGGCGCACAGTTCAACCGCAATCGCTGTCGCTTCACCGCCACCGATACACAATGCGGCGATCCCTTTGCGCTTACCTTGCTGCTTTAAGGCATGCAATAGTGTGACCAAAATACGTGCACCAGACGCCCCGATAGGATGCCCAAGCGCGCATGCACCGCCTTTAATATTGACCTTGTTAGCATCCAGTCCAAGTTGGTTGATGCCTAACATGGTTACCATGGCGAATGCTTCATTGATTTCAAATAAATCCACGTCATCTTTTGACCAGCTGGCCTTAGTCAATACTTTTTCTATCGCACCCACCGGTGCAACCGTGAAGTCTTCCGGTTTGATGGCGTTGGTGGCATGCGCTACCACCGTTGCCAGTGGTGTTAACCCCAATTCGCGTGCTTTATCTTCTGACATCAGCAACAACGCTGCCGCGCCGTCTGAAATCGAACTGGAATTAGCCGCTGTGACTGTGCCATCTTTAGCAAAAGCAGGACGTAGTGAAGGAATTTTTTCCGGACGCGCAGAGCCTGGGCCTTCGTCAGTATCAACGGTCACATCGCCTTTTCGGGTACTGACAGTAACAGCAACAATTTCATCGCTAAACGTACCGTCTTCGATTGCCTTGGCAGCTTTAGACAACGAACTGAGCGCAAATTCATCCATTTGTTCACGGGTGATCCCTTCACTATCAGCGGTTGATTGAGCAAAACATCCCATTGCTTTACCGTCATAGGCATTTTCCAGCCCATCCAACATCATATGGTCAAGCACTGTGCCATGCCCCATGCGCATACCACCGCGCGCTTTTGGTAACAGATAAGGGGCATTACTCATGCTTTCCATACCCCCAGCAACCACTATATTTGCGCTGCCTGCACGGATAAAATCGGTTGCCATCATCACCGCTTTCATGCCTGAGCCACACACTTTATTGATGGTTGTTGCCGCAGTAGATAGCGCCAATCCAGCACCTAAGGTCGCTTGACGCGCTGGCGCTTGCCCTTGTCCCGCCGGTAACACACATCCCATGATCACTTCGTCGACACTATCTGATTTGATATCTGCAACGACCGCCTTGATCGCTGTTGCGCCTAGCTCTGTCGCTGGCACCGCTGAAAGTGCGCCCATAAATCCACCCATCGCGGTACGCTTGGCTGACACGATAACAACGTTTTGTTGACTCATAAATTTCACCCTTACTTGTTTGCTATTTGATTGACAGTAGCACTCGTACACCATATTTGACACACCACTTTGGTGTTATCCAGCTTTCGCACCAGACAAAATATTGACGAAATTAGTCAGCTACTTTACCTTTACGTTAATAGAGGTTTACGTAAACGTAAACTTAGCGCTAAATGAAGCGATCGACAAGCGTAAAAACGCTTTTTTAATCGCTACGTTTTAACTCGAAAGGAAAGCCACCGCGATGTCAGAACAGACCTATTCGATTGGAGAGCTTGCCCGCCTGTTCGACGTGACACCACGATCGATCCGTTTTTACGAAGAACAAGCCTTGCTCGAGCCTGAGCGTGTAGGTCAGACGCGCATCTATCACACCAAAGACAAAGTACGACTGAAGCTCATTTTGCGCGGTAAGCGACTCGGCTTTTCGCTTGCCGAAGTCAAAAACCTGTTTGAGCTATATGACTCCAACCCAAATTCAGCGGCTCAGCTTAAAGCGATGCTCTCAATGACTGAGCTGAAACGCGCTATGCTTAGGCAACAACTTGACGACATCCAGATGTTGATGAATGAGCTAGACGACGTCGAAAGCCGCTGCCAAGAAGAATTACTTGAATTAGAACGAGGAAAAATCGCATGAATACGCCCTACCCAACGCTTAATTTTGGTCTCGGTGAAGACATTGACATGTTGCGTGAACATGTTTATCAGTTCGCTCAAGGTGAGATCGCGCCGCTAGCGGAAAAAGCCGATGAAGCGAATAGTTTCCCGAACGAACTCTGGCCGAAGCTGGGTGAAATGGGTTTACTGGGAGTCACCGTTTCAGAGCAATACGGCGGTTCTGACATGGGCTATCTTGCACACACCATTGCCATGGAAGAAGTGAGCCGTGCCTCTGCCGGTATTGGGCTAAGCTATGGTGCCCATTCCAATCTGTGTGTTAACCAAATCTATAAAAACGGGAACGATGCGCAGCGAGAAAAATACCTGCCTAAACTCGTTTCAGGTGAACATATTGGCGCACTCGCCATGAGTGAACCCAACGCCGGCTCTGATGTTGTCAGCATGAAGCTGCGCGCTGATAAAAAAGGCGACCGGTACATCCTGAATGGAAATAAAATGTGGATCACCAATGGCCCTGATGCACACATCTTTGTTATTTACGCGAAAACAGACGTGAATGGCGGTGCCAAAGGAATTACTGCGTTCATCGTCGAGCGCGGCACCAAGGGCTTTAGCCAAGCACAAAAGCTGGATAAGCTAGGCATGCGTTCTTCAAATACCTGTGAGCTTGTGTTTGAAGACTGTGAAGTGCCAGAGGAGAATATTCTCGGTGTCGAAGGCGGTGGCGTGCGGGTCTTGATGAGTGGGTTAGACTACGAACGTCTCGTGTTATCTGGCGGGCCGTTAGGCATTATGCAGGCGTGTATGGATGTGGTCGTGCCCTACATACATGACCGAACCCAATTCGGCCAATCAATCGGTCAATTTCAGCTCGTGCAGGGCAAAATTGCCGATATGTATACGCAAATGAACGCAGCTCGGGCCTACGTGTATACGGTCGCTAAGTCCTGCGATCGCGGCGAAACCACGCGTAAAGACGCCGCTGGTGCTATCCTTTACTCAGCAGAATTGGCAACCAAAATGGCGTTGGATGCGATCCAATTGCTTGGCGGAAATGGCTACATTAACGAGTATCCAACCGGGCGTTTATTGCGCGACGCGAAATTGTATGAAATTGGTGCAGGCACCTCAGAAATTCGTCGCATGTTAATTGGTCGCGAATTGTTCAACGAGTCCGCTTAATCGCTTTGGGGAGAACGTAGGTGCCAAGAATAATCAGTCAAATTAATACCAACAGCCAGGCATTCTCTGACAACGTCAGTCATATGCAATCACAGGTCGATGATCTGCGTGAAAAAGTGGCGCAGATCAAACTAGGCGGTGGTGAAAAAGCTAACCAGCGTCACATTGACCGCGGAAAGCTTCTACCCCGCGAACGGATCAATGTTTTATTGGATCCCGGCTCGCCTTTTCTTGAGATAGGCCAGCTCGCAGCGTGGGAGGTGTATGACGATTATGTACCTTGTGCCGGCGTGATTGCTGGCATAGGCGTGGTCAACGGCGTTGAATGCATGATTGTTGCAAACGATGCGACCGTCAAAGGTGGGACCTACTACCCGTTGACTGTCAAGAAACACCTACGTGCTCAAACTATCGCTGAACAAAACCATCTGCCTTGCATCTATTTGGTGGATTCAGGCGGTGCTAACCTGCCTCAACAGGATGAGGTGTTTCCTGATCGAGAGCATTTCGGCCGGATTTTTTATAATCAGGCGAATCTATCAGCGCAAAACATCCCCCAAATTGCGGTCGTCATGGGCTCCTGCACGGCTGGCGGTGCCTATGTTCCTGCCATGGCTGATGAGTCAATCATTGTTAAACAGCAAGGTACTATCTTCTTAGGCGGCCCGCCGTTGGTCAAAGCGGCAACCGGTGAAGTGGTCACCGCTGAAGAGCTTGGTGGTGGCGACGTGCATTGCCGCACTTCAGGTGTGGTTGACCATCTTGCTAACAATGATCATCATGCACTGTCGATTGCACGCAATGCCGTCGCCCGATTGAATCGCAAGAAATCCTATACAATGGATATCGCACCGGTGATTGAGCCACATTATGCACCCGAAGAGATATACGGTGTGGTGCCCAAGGACACACGCCAGCCTTACGATGTGCGCGAAGTCATCGCGCGCATTGTTGATGGTTCAGAGTTCGACGAATTTAAAGCACTGTATGGCAATACGCTCGTGTGCGGTTTCGCGCGGATTTACGGCTTTCCGGTAGGCATTGTCGCCAATAACGGCATATTGTTTTCAGAATCTGCACAAAAAGGCGCACATTTTATCGAGCTCTGTGCACAGCGAAAAATCCCTTTAGTGTTTTTACAGAATATCACCGGGTTCATGGTCGGCAAACAATACGAGGCAGGCGGCATTGCTAAGCATGGTGCCAAAATGGTGACCGCCGTTGCGTGTGCAAAAGTCCCTAAACTAACGGTCTTAATTGGTGGTAGTTTTGGCGCCGGTAATTATGGCATGTGCGGTCGCGCGTATGACCCGCGCTTTCTGTTTATGTGGCCAAATGCGCGCATATCCGTGATGGGTGGTGAACAAGCCGCCGGTGTATTAGCGCAGGTCAAGCGTGATCAAAAAGAGCGAGCTGGTGACAGTTGGAGCGATTCGGAAGAAACCGCATTCAAGCAACCCATTATCGACACCTATGAAAAGCAAGGTCACCCTTACTACGCGTCTGCACGACTTTGGGATGATGGCGTCATTGACCCTGCAGATACGCGCAGAGTGTTAGGCCTTTCACTCTCTGCGGCACTAAATAAACCGATTGAGGACACTCAATTTGGCATTTTCAGAATGTAGTCAGGGAGTGGATTGATTATGCAACTACACAACATTGGAATAGAAACCGACGCTCGTGGCGTCATGACGATCACGCTGGATCGCGCAGAAAAACACAATGCATTTAACAGCGAAATGATTGCAGAGTTAACCTACGCGTTTCAACAAGCAAATTTAAACCCTACTGTACGCGCCGTTGTTTTAGCCTCTACTGGAAAAAGTTTTTGTGCGGGTGCCGACATTCACTGGATGCGTGAAATGGCATCCTTCAGCTACGAGCAAAACCAACAAGATGCGCAACAACTCGCCACCATGTTCAAAGCGTTATACGACATTAACGTGCTGACCATCGCACGCGTGCAAGGTGCAGCATTTGGTGGTGCAATTGGCTTGATCGCATGCTGCGATATCGCAGTGGCTAATAAAATGAGCAAATTTTGTTTAAGCGAAGTCAAAATTGGTTTAGTGCCTGCAACCATTTCTCCTTATGTCATTGCTGCCATGGGCGCTCGTGTTGCTAAACGTTACTTTATGACGGCAGAGGCCTTTTCATCACGCCGTGCGCGACGCTTGGGACTGATCAGCGAAGCGGTCAGCGAAGATAGCCTCGATAGCACCATTGACGACATCCTTGTTCACGTTCTAAAAAATGGCCCTCAAGCGGTACGCCTATCCAAACAGTTAGTTGAACACATTCACGATAAGCCGATTGACGACGCATTGCTTAAACACACAAGCGATATTATTGCGCAAGTGCGTGTCTCGGCAGAAGGGCAAGAAGGTTTAGGTGCATTTTTAGATAAACGTAGCCCAGACTGGACAGGAGTTTCCTCATGATCACTAAACTGCTTGTTGCCAATCGTGGCGAAATTACCTGTCGGATCATCAAAACCGCCAAACGGTTGGGCATTGCTACTGTGGCGGTTTATTCCGACGCCGATGCGCAGGCTTTACACGTGCAATTAGCGGATGAAGCGGTACACATAGGCGGTTCTGCATCTAAAGACAGCTATTTGCGTGCCGACAAGATTATTGACGTCGCTAAACAAACCGGCGCGCAGGCGATTCACCCTGGATACGGTTTTTTATCGGAGAACGCAGATTTTGCGTCGCGCTGCGCCAGCAATGAGCTCATTTTTGTCGGGCCTCCCGTCGGGGCCATTGAAGCAATGGGTTCAAAGTCAGCCGCGAAAACGATTATGGAAAAGGCCAACGTACCACTCGTTCCAGGTTATCACGGTGATGACCAGTCTGAACAACTGCTACTAAAATCTGCGCGAGAGATTGGTTTTCCCGTGCTGCTCAAAGCGGCGGCAGGCGGTGGCGGGAAAGGCATGCGTCAGGTGCATTCAGAGAGCGAATTTAATCAGGCATTAGGTGCGGCCAAACGCGAAGCAATGGCCAGCTTTAACGACGACATCATGCTGGTTGAGAAGTACCTCACCCAGCCGCGTCACGTTGAAATTCAGGTATTTTGCGACGAGCATGGAAATGGGGTGTATCTATTTGAACGTGACTGTTCGGTGCAACGACGCCACCAAAAAGTGATTGAGGAAGCCCCGGCTCCCGGTATGAGTGCTTCGTTACGTCAGGAAATGGGCGAAGCAGCGCTAAAAGCTGCCAAAGCAATACAATACGTGGGCGCAGGCACGGTTGAGTTTTTGCTGGATCATGATGGGGCTTTCTACTTCATGGAGATGAATACGCGCTTGCAGGTAGAGCACCCTGTGACTGAAATGATCACTGGGCAAGATCTGGTCGAATGGCAACTTCGGGTTGCCAGCGGTGAGCCGCTGCCTTTAGCGCAGGATGAACTCAAGATCCACGGGCACGCTTTTGAAGCTCGCATTTATGCTGAAGATCCCAATAACGAATTTCTGCCTGCAACGGGCACATTATCCACCCTACGCCCTCCCGAAGAAAATCGCTACGTTCGAGTGGATACGGGTGTCGTGGAAGGTGACAGCGTCTCCGTATTCTACGATCCAATGATTGCCAAGCTGATTGTGTGGGATGAAGATCGTGACAAAGCGCTGGAACGTTTGGGGATTGCGCTACGCGATTATCATATTCATGGCGTGGTCACCAATATTGAGTTTTTGTATAACATCGCGACCTTCCCTGCCTTTAAAGCTGCTGATTTTACCACACGCTTCATTGAGCAACATTACGATAAATTATTCTCGACCAGCCTATCGGACAATGACGAATTAGTTCCGTTTGCGGCGCTCTCAGTGTTGTTGAAACAGCACAATGCACATACTCGCTCAGGATGGCGATCTCCCGCACTCATCTTTGACGGCTGGCGCGCAAATGAACGACACACTCAGCACATCACACTGTCTATGCAGGGGGAGGATGAGCTGGATATTATCGCCCAGTATGCGCCGAAACACCGCTTAGACACATGGAAAATTACCGTCAACGACCAGACGTACTTTTGCAGTGGCGAGCTCAACGACGGGCAACTTGATGCAACAATTGACGGGCACCGGCAACGTTTGACCGTCGCCAATGTTGATAATCACTACCATTTGTTTGGTGAAAAAAGTTCTCTCCAATTTACACAAGTGCTGCCTGATCTGGGAATTGATACCGAACAGGATAGTGCCGGTGGTCTTACCGCTCCCATGAATGGCACTATCGTTTCACTACTCGTTGAAACCAACACAACGGTGGAAAAAGGGACTCCATTGGTGATTATGGAGGCGATGAAGATGGAGCATACCATTAAGGCACCTGCGGCAGGCTCCGTGGCTGAGTTTTATTTCAGCGAAGGGCAATTAGTTGATGGTGGCGCTGCGTTACTGGATTTTAATGCCGATGAATGATTTTCCCAGCACTGACCTACCCGCTCACGTCAGCCTATTCGAAGTTGGCCCACGCGATGGTTTGCAAAACGAATCTTCTGTGATCGCATTGGAAGATAAAGTTCGTCTGATCCATGATCTTGCCGATGCGGGTGTGACCCGTATTGAAGGTGGAAGTTTTGTGTCACCCAAATGGGTTCCGCAAATGGCTGACAGTGCTGACGTGTTTGCCAGTATTTCGCGCCAACCCGGAGTGACTTATTCTGCACTTACGCCAAACGTGAAGGGCTTCGAATCTGCCATGGCGGCAGGAGTTGATGAAGTTGCTATTTTTGGCGCTGCCTCAGAAGCATTCTCACAACGCAATATCAATTGCACTATTGAAGAGAGCCTTAAGCGCTTTGACGACGTGATGAAGCTGGCGGTAAAACACAACATTCGTGTCAGGGGTTATGTTTCGTGCGTACTCGGCTGCCCTTACGAGGGCGATATAAGCAGTACTAAGGTTGCTCAGGTGAGTAAGCAACTCTACGAGATGGGCTGTTATGAGATCTCGCTTGGCGACACCATTGGCGTGGGTACGCCACGTAAAACAGCAAACATGCTGAACGCTGTTTTGGCACAGGTGCCACGCGACGCCGTCGCAGTGCACTTTCATGACACTTATGGTCAGGCACTGGCAAACCTGTTAGTTGCGCTAGAACACGGTATCTCCACCATCGATGCTGCAACAGCCGGTCTGGGTGGCTGCCCTTATGCCAAAGGGGCCAGCGGCAACGTCGCGACTGAAGACGTGCTGTACATGTTACACGGGATGGGAATTACCACAGGCATTGAACTGGATAAGGTGGCCGCAGCAGGTATGCGCATTAGCGCCGCGTTAGGAAAGCCGAATCAATCCAAGGTCGCTAACGCAATTACACCAGCGTAGGGCGTGTTACTCTTTTTCTGGCGCGAGCAGAAACGTACTGACCACACCGACCGCCAGCATGGCGGTCATTACCCACACCACATTCTCGCCTATCTGAGTTTGCATGACAGCATATAGGCTGCCTAACAGTATCAGCACCACACCAATGAGTGAGTTGGCACTGCCAACCAGTTCGGTTCTCTCTTGACCCGTCTTGATATCCAGTGTGTACGTTTTGCGTGCAGTCCTGACCCCAGTGTGCGCCACAGATAAAAGAAAAAACAGTAACGCCGATAGCCAGAGAGAATCAGGCACTAGCCACATAAGGCCGACACAGGCGATGATTGCCATAATACCAGCCAATCTCAGCGTTGAGCGCGCGCTGCGATCAGCTAAGCGCCCCCAAATCTTGGCACTTAACAATGCAGCCAATGCTTCGGCGGCGAGATAGTATGCCATTAACTGCTTCGCCTCAAACTGGCTGGTAAGCATAAAATACGGGGCAACCAAAGCACTGTGCACAAACACGCTGCGTACGGCGATAAATACCCAGGCTTCGTTGTCTAAATCGGGAATAATGTTTTGCCACCAGTGTGCATGATAATCGGTCGACTGAGTGCTCTGTTCATTGGCAACGACGGTTTTCACGGGCCACATTAGCAGCAAGGTGACAGTGAAGAAGCTGATTGCAGTCAGCACAATAAGCATGACGGCGGTGGTGGTTTGAGCTTGTTGAAACCACACAATTGGCGCAGCGATGATCAACGTGATCAAACCTGACAACATACTCGCTCGGCCAATTAAGTCGCCTCGATGGCCCTTCGACACGGTATCAGCCTGAATATCTTTGAAGGTCAGCGAGCAACAGGAACGGCCCACACTAAAAACCAGTAGAAACGCCAAAATCACGAAACCAATCAACGCCTTATCAACCTGACTACGGCCTATCAAATCTTGGTAGGTCAGGAATGAGGTCATCAGAATAGCGCTCATTGCCGCAATTTGCAGCAGCATGCCCAATCGCCAGGTTTTGTAACGATTAGGGTGGCGACGTAAATAGACACTTAAAAACCCCTGAGGGATCAGCGCGAAAGCTTCACGTATAGGGACAAGCCAAGCGACTACCCAGGGTGCCAGGCCTATACCTAGCACTAAGCTGGGTAGGATTGTTTTGGGCGATACTAATACGTCAGCACCTTTATTGGCGGTCAGCGCCGCCAATAATCTCATCACTGCCTGACTCATTCAATATCCTGTGATAAACACCTGCTATCAATAAGGATTAGGCTAACTTTCGGATCACCGCCCAGTAATCTGGCAGTATTTCGGCTCCCTCAAGTGCATTGTGCTCGATCAGGTACCGATGTAATGCTGGAAGGTTGTAGGGCGGCACCTGCGGCAGCCAGTGATGCTCAATATGATAGTTCACATGATTAGGCGCAACGGTTAAACGCGCTAACCAACTGGCAGTTACCGTCCGCGCATGTAGGCGAGGGTCAGCATCGAGCAAATTGGGAACAGCGGCATGTTCAGCGGCATTTCGGATACGTGAAAAGAGTGAGAACGTCGTCAAATACGCAGCCCACCACACCCCATAGAGCCACGTCTGCCCGAGCACGAGGAGGATGCTGACAAACAGTGCGTGTACCATAACGGCGCGGTACAGATTAACCGCAAGGTTTCGAATTACTTCGGTCAACGACAGCCCACGTTTTGCGTTAACCGACTTGTAGGCCATGTCGTAATTCACAACACCTGCGTGCATCATCAACAAAATTCCGATATTTTTCAGGCCCGTTATCCCGACGATATCGCGGAAAAATTTGCGCAAAACACTGCGCTGCTGAACCGGATAAGGCGCATAGTTGGGATAATCGGGATCGTGTGTAGTACCTGCCTTTGCATGATGCTTGAGGTGGTACGTACGGTAGCCTTCAAACTGGGCCAATAGAGGAGCCGCACACAACCACTCGCCGGCCAATGTATTGTACGACTTTGTTTTAAACAACGCGTTGTGCGCACAATCGTGCATCAGTATTCCAAGACCCAACTGGCGGTTACCCAGTAACACTACAGCAACCAGCAGCGCCCACCATTGCTCAATCAGGACAGGAATACTTAACGCCAACACAATCAACGCATAGTTTACCAACAGCATACTCAGCGCCTTTGCATCTGAGCGTTGCATAAAGGGTCTAAGTGTTAAATGACGCAACTGTTGCTGGTAAGACTGCATTGTTTAACTCCATTAGGTAATTTTATTTTCACTCACCGTTTTCAGGTTGGCGAGCCCATCTTCAAAATCGGGGCCAATCAGGCTATCCATAAATAGCGCGAAATAGCGATATACAATGTTACTGCCGACATCACCGTAATCTCGCCATGTGACGCGTGTCCCAGCATCAATAGGCTCTAACGTCAATTCTCCCTGCGACGCCATGTCCATATCAGGAAACCGAAGCGCATAGGTTACGTTGCGATTATGTTCCAATGCGGTAATTTCCATTTCACCATTCCCTTCGGTCTCGCTTTTCCACGCTGAACGCATTCCCACCGCGCGATCTGGCCCGGCATATGTCACCACCATGTTAGGATCGCGCTTGAACCACACTCCCCAACTTTGCCATTCCTGCAAATCGACGATATTTTCGTACACGGTACTGGGTTCTGCTTCAATCACCACAGTTCGTTTCACCTCGAAGGAGGACGGTAACAACAGACCCACCACAATAAACGCCATAAATATCAGTGCGATACCAATAACCAGTTTCTTGAGCACAGCCATTCTCTCATCTCCTTCGCATGCACGCATAATTCGTATGGAATAGTTTATAACAACTTATTAACACAGCCAATCGGATTATCTTACGGCGCTCTACTTAGCAGACTGATAACCCGGCTCAAAACGCTGTCAGCGTCAACGCGTTTGACCACCTCAACAACCCGATACGGCACACTCTGACGATCCGACTCACCGACTGGGTAGATGCGCCCGGCACTGGGCTCAGCTACCGATACGGCTAACGGTAGCGTCGCGATTTCAACGCCATCAAGCTGATCATCCAGCATCAACGTCGCGAGCACATCCCACATATAGTAGGTAAATTCGTAGCTAGGTAAGTTATTGGTCGTCATCGCCCAAAACTGCCCTGCCAAATCACACAACCCTTGATCGCTGTTCAACGCGAGTGTGTACAAAAAATCGCGTCCGATGGGCAATTGGTTGGTGGCATCCAAGGGAACTAAAAGCAAGGGAATGTCAGCAGCGAGCAACTTTTGCGTCGCGGCGGGATCCCAAAATGCATTCCATTCAGCGCTGCCATCATGGTTATAAGTAACCACATTGCCTCTCGTTTCAATGGCACCGCCCATCCACACAACCCGAGCGATATTCTCTACTGAGCGACACTGTTGCAACGCCCCAATAACATGACTACACGGCCCGGTAGCCAGAATATGTAAGTTGGGCGTTTGCTCAATAACACGCGACATCATGGCCAGCGCATCCGGCTCAACGGGCGGCATATCACTGACATCTGTGCGCAGCATTGTGGGTAAGTAGTTGCAGATTTTTGGTTGCGCCCGCCACTCAGCAGGAAACGCATTTACGCCGCGCTTATCGCCTATCGAAACAGGCACTTGCGTATTGCCAGTCAATGTTAATAGCTTTTGCGTACTGATGAGCGCATCGCTCGCGTAGCAGTCTGCCGGCGTGATACAAATTGCCTTTAATTCCACATGTGGCATTTGCAGCAGCAACATCAAAGAAATTAAATCATCGATGCCACCATCGTGATCGAAAAGCACCGCTATTTTGTTCATTTTTCAATCCTTATCGCAAGGGTCTATTGATCTCGGCTGTTCAATTTTGCAGCAACGAGCAATAGACCCTAGCCTTTGATCACAAGCTGTGTAGTATGGTTGTTATATGACTGTTACCGAGAGCCGCCTAATGTCAGACACGAAAACACGCTATATCAGTAACCTAACAAAGGAAACCTATGCGCTTATATTAGCCGGAGGCAGAGGCTCCAGGCTACACGAACTGACTGACTGGCGTGCTAAGCCGGCACTGTATTTTGGTGGCAAGTTTCGCATCATTGATTTCCCTCTGTCGAACTGTATTAATTCCGGTATCCGCAAAGTGGGTGTGGTCACCCAGTATAAGTCTCACTCCTTGATCCGTCATCTTGTGCGTGGTTGGGGGCATTTTAAAAAGGAACTGGGCGAATCAATTGAGATTTTGCCCGCCTCTCAGCGTTTTTCTGAAAGCTGGTATGAAGGCACAGCCGATGCTGTGTTTCAAAACATCGATATTATTCGAGATGAATTACCGAAATACGTGATGATCCTGTCAGGCGACCATATTTACCGAATGGATTATGGCGCAATGCTCGCAGCTCATGAAGAAAGTGGCGCAAAAATGACGGTTAGCTGCATGTCCGTGCCGGTTGAGGAAGCCGCGAATGCATTTGGGGTACTTTCTGTGGACGAGAATATGCGCATATTGGGTTTTGAAGAGAAACCAGCACACCCCACTCCACTGCCCGATGATCCCAGTCGCTGTTTGGCCTCGATGGGAAACTATGTCTTCAATACAGAATTTTTATTTAAAGAACTAAAACGTGATTCTGAAAACTCCGGTAGCCAGCGTGATTTTGGGAAAGACATTATTCCCTCAATTATCGCCGACCATCCCGTTTATGCCTACCCGTTCGCAGAGGGTGATGCCGGTGCTAACTATTGGCGAGACGTCGGTACGCTAGACTCGTTTTGGGAGGCAAACATGGAATTGGTTTCACCGGTTCCTGCGCTGAATCTGTACGACCGTCGCTGGCCAATCTGGACCTATCAAGAACAATTGCCACCCGCCAAATTCGTATGGGAAGAACAAGACCGGCGTGGCGAGGCGATTAATTCTGTAGTGTCTGGCGGTTGCATTGTTTCAGGCGCCACACTGCGCCGTAGCCTGTGTTTTTCCAATGTGCGAGTGCATTCGTACAGTCAAATTGAAGAAACGGTAATTTTACCTGATGTGGAGATCAAACGGCACTGCAAGGTCAAAAAGGCGATACTCGACCGCGGTTGTGTATTACCAGAGGGCACAGTTATTGGCTATAACCATGATGAAGATCGCGCGCGAGGATTTAGGGTGTCGGAGAAGGGCGTAGTGCTTGTCACTCGCGGAATGTTAGGGCAACCGGTCGGTTTCTAACCCCCTGAACCTGACATTGCGTTGATTGCAGTGACCACTGCATCAGCGCTTTCTTTTGGGTTTTCCAGTGGAAACATGTGCCCGCCTGACGCTGTCATGTGCGTTAAATGATTATCCTTGATAAAGGCTTTTCGCAGTAAGGGTAAACACACTTGCGTATGAGACCCTGTTATAAGGGTTGCTGGGCATTTCAACTTCCCTGAGTATTGATGCAAGTTGTGCGGCACGGTACGAAATACCCTTGCCTCAATATCAGGGTCAAAGTTTAGCTCATAGCCGTGTTCATGTTCATCGATAACCGCATTCACGTAATCGTTAATGCAGTCTCTGTCCATGTCTTTAAAAAGTCCCTTATTGGCAAAATACGCCACCAGATCAGTGCCCTTCGGCCACTTTCGTCTGCGTATCTCCGCTAAATCTGCGGGCGTAATCTTATTCATCAGCCTACCGCGTTTCGCCAATGCGACCAGATAACGACTGAAACCACTCACGAGAGGAGGATCTAACATCACCAATCCGCTAAACCGGGCAGGCTCAAGACAGGCGGCAATATAGGAAATCACCGCCCCAAACGAATGCCCTACCGCAACCACCTTGTCATTAGGTGCTACCTGCGACAGGTAGTCAATGAGTTCACGCGCCTGGCTGTGCCAATTATCTGATACTGGAAACCGTTCGGAATGACAAAACTTGTGGTGAGCATGCACTGTGTATCCGCTTGGCAGCGCATTGAAGAATTTGCGATAACTACCGGCTGGAAAGCCATTAGCGTGCGCAAAGTGCAGGATACCTTTTTGTACCATTCGTTTACCTTTTCGGTGGCGGTTGTTGCTGAACAAACTGCTGAGGACTAACGCCCATCCAGCGCTTGAATGCGCGGCGGAAATTGGCGACATCGGAATAGCCTAACCGATAGGCGACCGACTTGATAGTCTCACCATGTTCTCGCAAATATTGTTGCGCTAATGCACACAGCGTTTCATCCACGATGTGCTTAAATTGAGTTCCTTCCGCGCGTAGATAACGGTGTAAGGTTCGCGAACTTAAATTTAATGATGCGGCAATCTGGCTGATATCAGGGTACGTATCTGGTTGACGAATGATTTCCATCAATACTCTGCTTCGCCATGTTGCATGAATTGAGACGCTGGCTAATTCCTGTTCACAAAACTGACGGGCCTGCAGCAAACTGTGTTGGTCCACTGCCCGTAATTGCTCATCAACCGCCTCATTCGCTAACATAATCACGGTTGTCATGCGTGAGAATTGAAGGCGGCAATTGAACAGTTGGCGGTATTTTTCCACATAGTCAGGTTGCGGGTAATTGAACTGTACGCCGCTGATGACTGATCTATCGGCCAACGATTTGCGCGCGGAATTCACTACCCGACCACCGGCCGTTTGCAGGGTGGAAATGAGCGTCGCCACCAACACTTCCGTGAGAGGACGCAGTATCTCAAGCGAAGTCACATTGCTGTCCAGTATCACACGTGTACTTGTCTTCCCTCGCTCTACCCGCAATTCAAACAATGGTGTGCGCGTGACTAAATAGCGATGAAAAAAACTTAACATTTCACGGATACTGCCACAGTTAAGTAGCGCAAAACCCAGAGCGCCATGATGGTTAATCGACAATTGCGCGCCGACGATCAAACCAAGGTGGGGCAATTTAGACAACGAAATCGCGCGTGTGATTAATGTGCAATAGGTATCAAACGAGACCATACATTGGGCGTCCAATAATGAAGCCTCGGTTAGCCCCTCGGCCTGCAACCAGTGTTCGACCGAAATGTGGTGACTGCGCAAAATATCCGCCACATGATTCAAGTAGTTGAGCGTCACGCGCGTGTTATTCAGAGTCGGTTGAAAGTGGCTCATGTTAATTCTTTACAAAGTACCTTGGGCTACCATGCCTCAACAAAGGGGTCATTAACAGCCACTGGCAGTAAATGACCCCACCCTGTCATGAATTGCACTGTGCACAATAGCGCAACTCGATAGCCTAGCGGATAAAACTATCTGTCGAGGTGTATTATGTTGTTCCACCACATTAAGTTCTTTAGCTATTACCTATTTGCACTGCTGGGTATGCTAGCTATTTTAGCCGGTGATCACTGGGTGATCATTGGGTATCTTACCTTTATGAGTTTCTTTGTGCTCGGTGACGCACTATTTGGCGATGACATTTCGACACCGGATTACCGCTATCCGCGTTTACTCACAGCGGCGCTCTGGCTGGCACTACCAATGTCAATACTCGTGATGCTCAGTGGTGCCTGGCTCGTTACACCCATTGGTGAGTCGGTACTCTCTGATGGGGTTTTGTCAGGCGCGAACTTACTGGACATTGCTGTAATGACCGGTCGTGAGGCCACTGATTTTCATGAAGTGATATTTGCCATGCTATTTTGTGGATTAATGGTCGGCGGTGTCGGCACGATCAGTGCCCATGAGCTGGTTCACCGTGTAGGTAGCCGAGTACACGTCACTATCGGACGATGGATATTGGCGCTCAGTTTTGATGCGAATTTTTCGATTGAACACGTGTTTGGCCATCATCGTTACGTCGCGACAGCAGAAGATCCTGCCACGGCTCCGCGCGGTAGAAACGTGTACAGCCACATCGTGTTGTCAACCTGGTATGGCAATATCAGTGCATGGAACATAGAGAAGAAACGCCTTGCACGCCAGAAAAAGCGGCCGATGAGTTGGTCTAATCGCTGTTTGCGTGGTTATGCGATGTCGGTGTGCTGGCTTGCAGCAGTGTATCTAATCGCGGGCGGCTATGCGGTGCTGTTTGTTTCAGGTGCAGGCCTGGTTGCTAAGGCCGTGCTGGAGATTGTTAACTATATGGAACATTACGGTATTGTGCGCGACCCGAAACAACGTGTTCAACCACGGCATTCGTGGAATACCAACCGACGGGTCAGCTCATGGACCATGTTTAACCTGTGTCGTCATTCACATCATCATGCTCAGGGCGCAGTGCCATTCGACCGATTGCAGCCAATGCCTGAAGCGCCCACCATGGTAAATGGTTATATGGCGACACTGTTACTGACATTAATTCCGCCATTGTGGCGTAAAATCATGCAGCCCAAATTAAACGATTGGGATGTACGTTATGCCAATGAACAGGAACGTCAACTGCTGGCACAGCAACTTAGTGCAAGGGATTAGCTACCCCTTGCACTCGCATCTTCCCAGTCTTTCTTCAGCCGCGTTGATGTCCATACAAACATACCAATCGACAACACATACATCACGACCAGATACTCAAGAGCAACTTTTAGCGCTTGTGTCTCGCCCAGCTCAGGGACCAGCGACTGGCTAAGGATGCCGACCAGCGTTGGGCCGCCTCCCAGAGCAATAATGTTGAGTACAAAAAAGAACAACGCCGTCGACATCGCTCTAACATTGCTTGGCGCTAAGGTTTGCGCCATCGCAAACGACGGCCCCAGATAAGAACCGCTAGTGAACAAAAACAAAGTAATCAACGCTAACGACCACATCACACTTTCCGCTTGCAATGTAAAATAAAAAGCCGGTACTCCAATAAACAAAGCGATTGCCGGTAATAGCGCATAAGCCCTACGATCGCTTCGCCCCCACTTATCGGCCAGCACGCCACCCAGCCAAACACCCAATGCGTAGGCTGTGCCGTTGATCACACCAAATGCGATAAGAAGGTCTTGGATCGGATAATCTGGGTGGACGCGAACATAAAAATCAATGATCCACGTCGATATCGCATAATTGCCGAACGACGCAAATGAAATGCCTAAACACATTCCCCACCAAGAGGGTATACGCAACAGCACCTTGACTGAATGCAGCATACTCGGTTGAGCTGCTTGCTGAGCCGCTGCTAACACGCTATGAACGCGCACAGGTTCCTTGATGGTCAATTTCATAATGATCGCCAGCGCGATGCCTGGCAAACCTACACTGATCATCACAATACGCCAATCTGCACTGCCACCTTGTAAAAAGAAGGCTGAGGCGAAAAAGGCCGCCATGATCCCAAACGGGATACCCAAGGAGTAAATGGCGAGTGCACCCGCGCGTTTTTCCTTTGGAAAAAGATCAGAAATAATACTGTGAGAAGGAGGGCTACCGCCTGCTTCTCCAATGCCTACACCGATGCGCGCTAGTGCCAACTGAAGATAATTAGTCGCTAAGCCTGACACCGCAGTGAAACCACTCCACAGAGTCAAAGATACCGCAATAATATTCACACGGCTGTATTTGTCGGCCAGCCACGCCACCGGTATCCCAACAAGGGTATACAGCAAGGCGAAGTAAATCCCTTTAAGATACCCCAGTTGTGCATCATCAAGACCCAAATCTGCCTTGATGAAAGGACTTAAAATCCCGATGATTTGCCTATCAATAAAGTTAAAGGCATACACCAGCGTTAAGATAAACAGCACATAATTCCGATACCCATTTGACACACCGGTTGATGCGTCTGAGGAGGGAGTTGATCTCGTCTCAGATTGGCTCATTGAACGACTTATAATTTTTCCATGTACAACTAGTCTACGGAACCTTGTTAACGAAGAACAACTTATTGTTAATGATTTGTGATCATAAGCAAAACTGTTTGCGCTGCGGCGGCGAATCGTCGAAGATAGCGGCAACACATCTGACCAGTAAGAGAAAGCATGAACATTGACGAACTCATTAATACGGTTGTCCGCACACAGGTACTCAGTGAAAATCAGAATGTCGCGGAGCTTAGCGTGTCTGACCAATGGGCCCAAGGGCGCACGCTGTTTGGTGGTCTCTCTGCGGGGCTAGCCTACGTGGTGTGTAAACCGCTGGTTGATGATGATCGGGTGTTGCGTTCATTGACGGTGAATTTCGTTGGGCCATTAATGTACGATGTTCCTTTTCAAATCAAAGCGGTTCGATTGCGCAGTGGCAAAAATGTGTCGCAACTTTCCGTTCAAATTGTTCAGCAGGATAACGTGAGCTTGATCGCTCAAGTCTGCTTTGGTGTGGCCAGAACATCTGCCGTCAAGGTTGAAAATACAGACACGCACGGAATGCCGCAACCCACCAAAGCCAAATTCATTCCGCAGATCCCAAAGATCACGCCGAGATTTCTACGTAATTTTGATTTGTCCATCCAAGCCGGTGGTGTCCCCTTTCTGAATAGCAAAGACGCCCACTATCATGGCTGGATGCGGTTCAAGCAACCGCCGGAATCGATAACAGATGTGCATTTGATTACCCTTATTGATGCATGGCCACCTACCCTGCTGCAAATGTTGAAATGGCCTGCACCTGCCAGCACTGTCAGTTGGAATATTGAATTTATCCATCCTCACAAGCCCGTTGAACCAACCGACTGGTTTGCCTATCAAGCGCATACACGGCACGCAGCAGATGGTTATGGTCATACAGAAGCGAACATCTGGGATGCTTCTGGCAGTTTAGTCGCAATCAGTCGTCAAACCGTCGCGATTTTTGATTAGCACGCTTTAGGGCAAGCATTAGTACACTAAAAAGGCACTTGGGTTGAACAAGGATATTACGTTAATGCACTGCAAATTGGTGGTGTCTAATGCGGTTTCCATATCTTCTCGTTTAAGCGATAAGCTCTCATGCAAGAAGGGTTGCAGGTTAGCGTAACTGTCGTAAACATCTTGGTTAATGTTGTCGAGCGATAGCACATACGCGAGTTGAATAATTTGCAGATCCACAGAATCGGCAGGAAAAAGTTTGTGATGCACGCCGGTCACAAGGTCAATCAGACTATCCGGCAAATTCCATGCGGTCATAATTTCAGCCGATAACTGTGCAAATGTGAAACCACATAAACTTTGCTGCATCACTCTTGGCGTAGTACTGCTGGTGATTGAAGTACACTGGGCTGCCATTTCAGGGTGAGTTTGTACCATCGCCAGTTCACCAATGTTGTGCAGTAAACCCGCAACAAACAAACGTTCTGGTTCACGAACACGCTTTACTTCAGCGAGGTGCTTAGCTAACAAAGCACAACTTAGGCTTTGCTCCCAGAATTTATCCAAATCAATCACATTGGCAGGCACCAACGCAAAGGTTTTAGCCACTCCATAAGACACGGCAAGATCGTACAGTGCCTTGGTACCAATGATTTGGATAGCTTTTGAAATCGTATCAATACGGTTTGGAAATTTGTATAACGCACTGTTAGCGAGCTTCAGCAACTGTGCGCTGAGTGTTGGGTCAAACGCGATCAATGTTGCAATATCATCAACCGTTGTCTGATCATCATCAATAACCGACTTTAACGTGGTCACCGTATCAGGCAATACGAAAACCTCGGCGGCTTCTCTGGCGTACTCGACTACATTCATCTTTTGCTACTCACACAAACCAAAATCAACGAACTCCCACCCGCCGACAAAGCGCATTTGCTTCCATCGGTTCACGCACCGCGACAGACTTGCTTTCACATTGTTTTATCAAATCGATCACAGCAGCAGTAACGGGCGTATCAACGCCCACTTCACGCGCTGCCGCTACCACAGCGCCGTTCAAAAAATCAATTTCAGTTGTGCGTTGCTGCTGCAAATCCCACCACATGGACGTTCGAACTGTTGGGTCGATTGCCAGCATTTTACTGGCAATGCGTCGAAACAGGAAATCAGGTAACTTGAGCAATGTTGGCACTCGGTGAGCCGGCACCGACGTCAACTTGGGCAACACAATATTGTTTCGTTCAACCACGGCCAATAATTCTTTCATCATCGCCGCGATAACCAAACGAAAGCCTCTTTGTTCAAGCATAGCCTTCACCGGAATATTCGCCAGCGCATTTACACTGTTGCCTAAATTAAGTTGTAATTTGGCCCATTGCACTGCCCTCATATCCTGATGAAACGCAAACGGCAAGATAGCATCAGCCATCCCGGTGTTAGCAGCACCGCTCAAACACCGTGTTAGCACCTCGTCGTGCTCCGACCGCTCTATTGCCAATGTTCCCTCTGAGCCCCGGTGGTAATGCCCGTCAGTTTTCTGGACCACATTAAAAGGCACCATCAGTGACAAAACCTGATGGCGAGGCAAATCCTGTTTGACTAACTCCGCCACGCCAATGCCATTTTGGCAGCAAATGATGACAGCCTGCGGTGCTAGCATCGGTTTAAGCTGTTCAATCGCCGAACGTACAGCCGTACATTTAACCGTTAGCCAGATAAACTCAGCCGCACTCACACAGGTTTCGATATCTGCTTGAGTGTCAACAGCATTGAGCGAATTGGCTGACACCGTATTGCCATGATAATCAGTCAGGCAAATACCTTTCGACAACGTCTGCACTGCTGTTTGTCGCCCGACTAAGGTCACACGATCAGCGTGTTTTGCGCACAAAGACAGTACACCGCCAAGAAAGCTACCAATCAAGCCTGATCCGAAAACCACGTGCTGAGTCATGTGTATTTAGTTACCAAATGGCTGTAGTCATTGTAAATTAACCTATATCATACGACGAATTCCAACGTTTTCGACAGGTTACACCGCCCTATTTATGCATGTTGTCGTCATTGGCTATGTCTGGCCAGAACCCAATTCGTCTGCAGCCGGTCAGAATATGGTCAACCTGCTTACAACATTTGTAACGCACGGGTGGCAAGTGTCATTTTTGTGTGCCGCACGCTACTCTGAGTACGCGATCGATTTAACCGCTCTGGGAGTCACATCGCAGCGCATCGAGTTGAACTGCGATTCCACTAATACGCTCTTGACGTCACTCGCACCGGATATCGTCGTATTTGACCGGTTTACGGTTGAAGAGCAGTTTTCCAGCAGAGTGGTCGACAGTTGCCCTAATGCCCTGCGGGTGCTGAATATTGAAGATCTTCACGCCTTACGTGATGCCCGTCAGAAACTGAGTAACCGGGCCGTAACCCATGCGGAATCTCCTGATTTATCAATCCACACCGATTTATTTTATCGCGAGATTGCAGCTATTTTGCGCAGTGATCTCACCCTGCTGTTATCAGCGCATGAGATACAGTTTTTACAACAGCGATGTGACGTCAGCACAGACCTGCTGTATCACTGGCCACTGCGCAGTGCCATCACGTCGCAGAAGGATGAAGCATTGAGCGGGTTTTCTGAACGCCAGCATTTCGTGTTTATTGGTAATTTTCGCCACGAGCCAAACTGGAATGCCGTCTTGTGGTTAGCGCAGTCACTATGGCCGCAAATAAGCCAACGCTTACCCGATGCACAATTACACGTTTATGGCGCATACCCACCGGCAAAAGCGATGCAATTACATTCACCGAAGCGGCGCTTCTTTGTTCAAGGCTGGGCTGATAGCGCCCATGCTGTGCTCAGTAATGCCAGAGTCTGTCTTGCGCCATTGCGATTCGGCGCCGGTGTGAAGGGTAAATTTTTGGATGCTATTCAGACATTAACGCCCAGCGTAACCACCTCGATCGGTTGCGAGGGTATTACCACACCAGAAAATTGGCCAGGTATCTGCGCCGATCAAGAGCAGCAGATCATTGATGCCGCCGTTGAGCTTTACCAGGATCAGAGCGTTTGGGGAATCGCTCAAGCGCGCTGCCAATCCCTTTTGCACAGCCAAAACCACACTGAGGATGACCAGCGCTCCTTGATTAACCGGCTCACTGCGTTAATGGCTTCGCTACCCTATCATCGCGAAAACAATTTTCTTGGCGCCATGTTGCGCCACCATTCACTCGCTTCGACGCGTTATATGACACAATGGATAGCGGCTAAGAATGCGCCTGATTGACCCGCTAGCGAGGATCGTCAGCGCAAATCTGAGCAATAACGGCATTGAGGCCATTTCGGCGCGACTCGCTCAAATAGCGTGACAATCCAATATCGACAAGGTACTGATGAAAGTCGGCGGGGCTGTGGCGCTCGATTGATGAATAATTCGCTTTTTCGAGCACCACCGCCAACAGACCTCGCACAATTTTTGACCCAGAATAGGCTTGCCATACCGGCGCTTCGCCTTCTGTCAACGACGACCGTGCCAGCCAGACGTCGGCTTCACAACCTGACACCAGAGTGCTGTCATTGCGATGCTCCGCAGAGAGTACGTTAAGTGACTTGCCGGCCAATATCACTTCCCTAAGAACACCATCCCAGCTTTTTTGCCTCGTGATTTTGTCGCCGAGGCTTTGTGGTGTGTCAGCCGCGTGCTTTGCAATCAGGTGTGCACTCTCGCCAGCACGTAATTGCACAATCGCTTTGCGCAAGGCGGTCACAATGGCGTCTATATCGTCTTCGGTGTTGTAAGCTGCCAGCGAAATTCTTACGGTGCCAGAAACACCCAATTGCTGCATAAGCGGCATCGCGCAGTGATGGCCTTGACGCACGGCAATATCTTGCTGATTAAGCGATAACGCAACGTCATTGGCATGCACATTGTGGATTGTAAAGCTGGCGATAGGCACGGTTGGGTCTGCCACTCGGCAATCACCATAAAGCTGCACATCGGGTAGCTCAAGAAGCGATCGGCGTAAGTGGCGAGCCAATGCATTCTCGTGCGCGGCAATCGCGGCAATATTGTCTCGTAAAAAAGCAACGGCCTGACCCAAGCCTATGACGCCGACCACATTGGGTGTACCCGCCTCAAAGCGATACGGTACGGGTTGATACTCAGCGGAATAATCATCGACCTTACTCACCATTTCGCCACCCAACTGATACGGGCGTAGCTGCGCTAACTTCTCTGCTTTGCCGTATAGAACTCCCGTTCCGGTGGATGCATACATTTTGTGACCACTAAACACGTAAAAATCACACCCCATCGCCTGTACATCAACGCTTAGGTGAGAGATTGCCTGCGTGCCGTCAATCACAGAAACGGCTTGCATCTGTGCTGCGCGCCGACATACCTTTTCAACGGCGTACAGGTTGCCCAGCGCGTTCGAGACATGCGCAATGGCCACAAGCGCCGTGCGCTGGGTTATCGCTTCGATAAACCCAGTCTGATCCAATGAACCATCAGCACGCAGGTGAAAAACCGACAACGTTAAGCCCAGCCTTAACGCTAAGCGCTGCCAAGGCACAAAATTGGCATGATGTTCACTGCCGCAAATCAGAATTTCGTCGCCTTGTAAACACGCGGCCTGCAATCCGGCCTCGATGAGATTAAGTGACTCGGTAGCACCTTTGGTAAAGACAATGGTGTGAGCAGAAGGCGCGTTAATAAACTCACTAATATCTCGGCGCACTTGCTCAAATCGTGATGTCGCTGCCGACGCTGTTGAATAGTTGCCGCGATGCACGGTCGCATATTCATTCTGTAAAAACTGTTGAGTGGCCGAAACAACCGCGTTTAGCTTGTGGCTTGTGGCTGCACTGTCGGCATAAACGCCGCGCCTCTGATCAGCGAAATAGGGAAATAAATGCCTAAAGTGCGGAGTCATTAGGGGTTTGATGACTCAGTAATGCAGGCAGCAAACTCATCCGCAGCCATCACTATTCCTTCCTCTTCCTCTCCACAAGGAAATAGCAAAACCAATGTATTGTTTTTAACTAAACCGGCTGCCCAAAATGCTAAAAAATCGTTGAGCAGGATCTGTTTTGGCTCGCATTTCGGAAAATCCTCTCGTTCCCAGGACACCACGAAGGCGTCGTTGGGCCAAATGGGTAAACACAAATCACCGTCACTTTCGACCATCACCCAACCATTTTCACCGTACAACCCCCAAAAATGCGGTGTTTGGCTAAGGCTTTGAAGAAAATAATCAAATCGTTCTTCCGGAGACAACTTGACGACTCGCACGAATTCATCGCTATTCAGTGTCGTATCTGTTTGCAGTATTCCATCTATTTTCATGTTACGCAGTGCTTTAATTCAATGGCTTAGCGTCATTATACGTAAAAACCTTAGTGGGTGGTTTAATTCTTGGCTATTGCTCGCTTTTCTGCCCCGGGCAATTGTTTCGCATTAGTTCTCGATATCGCGGAAACTTGCTATCATCAGGCACAGAATAGGATGTGAGAATAATATGAAATTAGTTTCGTTCAACATTAACGGTATTCGTGCTCGGTTACACCAACTGCAAGCCCTGGTCGATAAGCATGATCCTGATGTTATTGGATTACAGGAAATCAAAGTCGATAACCCGCAGTTTCCGCTCAAAGACGTTGAAGCCATGGGGTATCATGTTGTTTACCACGGTCAAAAAGGTCATTACGGTGTCGCCCTGTTATCTAAGCAGGCCCCTGTTTCTGTGCAGTATGGTTTTTTAAGCGATGAAGCTGATGCGCAGCGACGGATGATCATGGCCGACTACGATATTGATGGCACGACCGTTACCGTCATGAATGGGTATTTCCCTCAAGGTGAAAACCGCAACCATGAGACGAAATTTCCAGCCAAACGCCAGTTTTATGCCGATTTGAACGAACATCTCAAAAATCAGTGTCGCAAAGACCAACCCATCGCATTGATGGGTGACGTCAATATCTCGCACACCGACGCCGATATCGGTATCGGCGAAGTAAATGCCAAGCGCTGGTTAAGCAGTGGCAAATGCAGCTTTCTGCCCGAGGAACGAGAGTGGCTAAACACCATCATCGATTGGGGTTTCACCGATTCGTTTCGGAGCCTGAACGAGCATGTGACCGACCAATACAGTTGGTTTGACTATCGTTCAAAGGGTTTTGATGATAACCGAGGGCTGCGTATTGATCTTATCCTCACCACAGCGCCGTTGACCGAAAAGCTGATTGACAGTGGCATCGACTACGAATTGAGAGGTATCGAAAAGCCCTCGGACCATGCGCCGATCTGGGCAGAGTTTAAGGCATAGCGCATGACATTGTTGCAAATCCTAGCGGCACTTGGGATGGTGCTGCTGTTGACCATGGTTGTAAAACACATTGATTGGTCGCACCTGTGTTCTTCAAAAAAGCAGCAACACTTGGTGTTTGGTGCTACTGCCAGCCTGTTCATTTTATGGATTTTCAGGGCTGGGATCTATGAGGGACTGTACGTGCATTTTCTGTGGCTCAGCGCACTGGCTCTGTTGCTCGGACTGCGCTGGTCAATGCTGGTCGCCACGGCGGCGTTGGTGGCAGTAACGGCATTGGGTTATGAGCGCTGGGAGATGCTCGGCGTCAATGGGTTGCTGGGCGTTACTGTTCCGCTGCTTCTTACGCACCTTTTCTTTAGTGTGTCATTTCATCGCCTGCCACGAAATCTATTCGTGTACATTTTTGTGTGTGCGTTCTTCCCGGGGGCGCTGGTTATCGCAACCAAAATGGCATTACTGGGAGGCTATTACGTACTCGAAGGCACCTATGATTGGCTAACCGTAAAAGACAATTTTATCGTGTTGATACCCCTAATGTTGTTTCCTGAGGGAATGCTAAACGGCATGACAATGACACTGCTGATCATCTACAAGCCAGATTGGGTATACACTTTTCACGACAAATTTTATATCGACGGCAAGTAACGCCGTCGAGGTTTGGGTTATTTAAATAGCACATCCATCACACCCGAGAGCTCTTGTTTGCCCTCGCGAATTTCGGCTTCTGTAAGTCCTGCTAACTCATGCGGAAAAACCAGCCATTCTTCGCTTTCGTTCACATAGTAGTGCGGCGTTAGGTTAGTTTTATTATTTTTCGGTTTGTACCAAGGGCACGCAATGCGCATATCTGTTGGCATATTGAGACGCATTAAGGTCTTGATTTGTTTGATCAGCGCATCAACACTTCGCCCAGAATCGAACACGTCATCGACGATTAGGATCCGATCATCCGCATTAGCATTCTCAATCAGGTAATGCAGGCCGTGTACGCGGATCTCTTTTGATTGCTGGTCGATACCATAGTATGACGACGTGCGCACAGCGATATGATCGGTCGGCGTATTTTTGAATTCAAAGAATTCCTGAACCGCAATCCCAATAGGTGCGCCGCCCCGCCAAATACCAATGATAAAGTCAGGACGAAAACCATCGTCAAAGACCATCGAAGCGAGTCGAAAAGAATCTTCCAGTAAAGACTGCGCCGTAATGAAGGTTTTTTGCATTATGCAACATTCCGATTGTGTCTAAGAACGCCGCAGTATAGTGAAAACGGCAGAGAATTGCATGCAAATTGCCATTCGAGTGGCGTGTTTACTCGTATTGTAAGGCGCGAGCTGGCTGAGTAGATAATGCCCGATAGGCTGGGTACAGAGTCGCGAGAAAGCACAACAGCATGGCAAACACGGCAACAGCAACAACCTGATAAAGCTCTAGCTCGATGGGCAAACCGCCAGAATCGGAATAGCCCATGTTAATGCCGACCGCATGCAATAACGGATTTAATTGCCAGACCACAACTAGCCCCAATAACGTGCCCAAGATGGCGCCTTTAAATCCATTAAACACGCCGTTAAACAAAAATATCGCCATGACACTGCGTTTGCGCATACCGAGCGTTTTTAAAATAGCAATGTCACTTTGCTTTTCATTGACGACCATCACCAACGCCGACACGATATTGAATGCCGCCACGGCTATCACCAGCACTAACAGTAAAAACATCATGTTTTTTTCCATTTTTACGGCATCAAATAACGGCCCTTGCTGACTGCGCCAAGTGGTGAAGCTAAATTCTTGTTGTTCAAATGTGTCGGCCACTTGCTGGTAATCAAAAGGATCGGTGAGAAAGACGCGAGTATGTTGCTGCTCAGCGCGTTGGCGCATCAGTCGCTGTAAGTCGTTAACATGCAAATATATCGCTTTGTCATCCAGCGCAGATCCGACCGCGTAAATCCCTGCGACTTCGGCAACTCGTTGGCTAGGCACGCGCCCCATAGGGGTGTAAAGCGTTGCTCCCGCGACCAGTAACCTAACGCGATCGCCGGGTCGTAGATTCAGCGTAGTCGCTAGGGCCTGGCCGATTATGATGCGATAACTGCCTTCAGTGAGATCACTAAACCGGCCTGCAACCATCTTCGCAGCAACGATCGAGAATTGCGTCATATCTTCAGGCACAACCCCTTGCATCATCACACCGTGTAATGCCTGCGGTGTTTGCAAAACCCCTTCGGCCTGCAAGTAAGCACTGCGTGTCACGATGGCGGGATGATCCACGCGGCGGGTTTCTGCGATCGGTGCTGAAACCGTGATGTGCGGCACAATCCCCAGTACCCGCTGCTTTAATTGCCCTTCAAAACCATTCATCACAGACAGCACAACAATCAGTGCCATGATCCCCAACGTAATACCGGCGACAGAGAAAAAATTGATGAATGACACAAAACTACTGCTCTGTGAGGCTCGCGTATAACGCAATCCGATAGACGCGAAAAGAGGCTGAAACATAGATTCTCGGCGGTTAGTTGTTGCGAAAGTTACCGTTAATGCGACAATGCGTTGCGATGATACGAATATCTTTATCTCGACACAAGGTTATTACCCAATGACGACACCATTTGATGCATTGAGCAACGACGAAAAACAGCAGCAATTTACTGAGTTTTTTTTGATCAAGCATCAATTGAACGTGAATTTTCGCACCATTGATAAAGCAGAAATTCCCGCTGTCGACCAACTTGAAGAACACATGCCTTACGCCTTCAAAATTGCCGGTGAGCTTGCCAGTGTTGAAGCTCAGGCAATACGACCGCTACGAAATTTGAGTTCACATGCAGCGGAACTGGCAGAATTTCTCAATGCCCAAGCGCGTAAAATCGACATCATGATGTCGTACATTTTGCATCAGCAAGATGACGAATCCATGCGCTATAAAAGTGTTCGTTTTGGCGGCGGCGGTATCGAAGTACACAGCGACCACCCCCTTGATGCTGGCACCAGTGTTGAATTGAAAATTTTCCTGAGCGAAGAAGCGGCAGCGGTATTTTGCTATGCAGAAGTGATCAGCTGCGAGACTATCGAAGACGGTTATCAGATCGCGTTTATTTTCAGTCGCATACGCGAATCTGATCAGGAGTTACTGGTTCGCGCCAGCTTACACCTGCAAGCACAGCAACTACGAAAACGATCTGAAAGTAATAGAGTACAGTAACCATGCCTTTTGTTTCGTCAAACGAACAATGAGTCAAACCTAGAAATCACACGACATTTATGAGCCAATCTTTATTCAACCCTACCCTACCGCAGCGCAAAGCCAATGGCGCAGATGTTTTTCAGTGGGGTGAACTTACCGGGTGTAGTGCCGCGTTAGCCATTGCCAAGGCCGCTGAAAAACATGATGGTCCCGTGCTCCTGGTTACCGCAGACACCCCGAGCGCGAATCGTCTTGAAAAAGAGATCGCCTTTTTCAGCCAGGACAAGCAGCAAAAAATCAATATCTTCCCCGATTGGGAAACCTTGCCCTACGATACATTCTCACCTCATCAGGATATTGTATCGCAACGGCTTGAAACGCTGGATGCATTGTCCAGTAAAGCAAATGCTATTTTTATCGTGCCGATTAACACGCTTATCCAGCGGTTGTGCCCGGTAGAGTATCTAGGTCAGTACCTGTTGCTATTGAAAACAGGCCAACAATTGGATGTGGCCTCGTTCAGACGAAAGCTTGAAAAAGCCGGCTATCTGCATGTCAATCAGGTGATGAGTCACTCTGAGTTCTCAGTGCGTGGCAGCATTATCGATTTGTACCCTATGGGTAACGAACACCCCTACCGCATTGATTTATTTAATGATGAAATTGACTCTATTCGCTTGTTTGACCCAGAAGACCAGCGTTCAGGCGAAAAGGTGGACGCCATCAAGTTATTGCCTGCGCGGGAGTTTCCAACCGATAAACACGCGCTGGCACGCTTTCGAAGCGAATACCTAGAGCGTTTCGACGCAACTGCCGGCAAAAATGCGTTGTTGCATCAAGTGACCTCGGGCAAAGGGATACTACCGGGGGGCATCGAATACTATTTGCCGTTATTTTTTGAGCACACCGCAACGCTGTTCGATTATTTAAACGACAATACGTTGTTGCTATTGAATGGTGATTTAGTTGGCGCGAGCGAATTCTTATGGGCAGACATTAATCATCGGTATGAGCAGCGCCGTTATGATCCTGATCGCCCCTTGCTGCCTCCGCGCGAAATTTACCTCAGCATCGATGAAGTATTTGCGGAATTTAAACAGTGGCCTCGGGTCGCATTGCAGTCTGGCAGTGTTGAACATAAAGCGGGCAGATTTAATTTTGACACTCGCCCGATTGGCGATATTGCAATCAAACCGCAAGCAAAGGAACCTGCACAACAGCTTCGTGCTGCGGTAGAAGCCGTATTGGCGCGACAGGGAAAAGTGCTGTTTTGCGCAGAAACACAAGGCCGCAAAGAGAATCTACTCTCCATCTTAAAAAAAGCCAAACTTGCTCCAACGCCGGTCAAATCCGTGATGGAGTTTTATCAGTCTGAACACGCCGTGGGTTTAGTCGTGGGTCTCGTTGAACATAGCTTTCATTTTTGTGGCAAACAGGGTGAACTACTGTTCATTACCGAGACTGAATTACTCGGGCACAAAGTCAGCCAGCGCCGTCGGCGTGAAAAACAGAAAGCCACCGACGAATCTGCGGTCATTCGCAATCTTGCAGAACTGGCCATCGGCCAGCCGGTGGTACATATTGATCATGGCGTTGGGCGTTATTTAGGTTTACAAACCTTGGATGCCGGCGGTGTCACCACAGAGTATCTAACCATCGAATACGCGAAAGGCAGCAAGTTATATGTGCCTGTAGCCAGTCTGCATTTGATCAGCCGCTACAGTGGCGGCGACCCTGACCATGCCCCATTGCACGGGTTAGGCTCAGATACATGGAGTAAAGCAAAACGAAAAGCAGCCGAAAAAGTACGAGATGTCGCCGCTCAATTGCTCGATGTTTACGCAAGGCGTGCCGCTAAGCCGGGTTATGCCTACAACATAGAGTGGGAAGATTATCAACGCTTTGCCGACAGTTTTCCGTTTGAAGAAACCACCGATCAATTGCAAGCGATCAACGCAGTCATGCAAGATATGGGCAGCCCCAATGCCATGGATAGACTGGTTTGTGGCGATGTTGGTTTTGGCAAAACTGAGGTCGCCATGCGCGCGGCGTTTCTGGCCGCGAGTCAGGGTAAGCAAGTCGCTATCCTGGTCCCGACCACGTTGCTGGCGCAACAGCATTATGAGAATTTCAAAGACCGATTTGTTGATTGGCCTTTTAATATTGAAGTCATGTCTCGATTTGTCGGCGCGAAACACACCAAAAGCGTGTTGGAAGGGCTTAAAAACGGTAAAGTGGATATTGTCGTCGGCACTCATAAGCTTATTCAAGACGATGTGAAATATCATGACTTGGGCTTAGTGATTATTGACGAAGAACATCGCTTCGGCGTACGCCAGAAAGATAAGTTTAAATCGCTTCGCGCTGATGTCGATATTCTCACCTTAACCGCAACTCCCATCCCACGAACGTTAAACATGGCGTTAAGTGGCATGCGGGATTTATCGATTATCGCCACACCACCTGCGAAACGACTGTCCATTAAAACCTTTGTACAGCAGCGCCACAAGGACGTATTGCGCGAAGCTATCATGCGCGAGATCTTACGCGGCGGGCAAGTCTATTTTCTGCACAACGAAGTAGACACCATAGAGCGTACCGCCGAGGAAATCGCTGAAATCGTGCCCGAAGCTCGCATCGGCATAGGTCACGGGCAAATGCGCGAACGGGAATTGGAAACGGTGATGAGCGATTTTTATCATCAACGTTTCAACGTGTTGGTCTGTACAACCATCATCGAAACGGGAATTGATGTGCCCTCGGCGAATACCATCATCATGGATAGAGCTGACCATCTCGGCCTCGCTCAGTTACACCAGCTACGTGGGCGTGTAGGCCGCTCTCATCATCAAGCTTACGCGTATCTACTCACACCTCACCCCAAGCGGATGACACGTGATGCGCAAAAACGCCTTGAAGCCATTGCCAATCTTGAAGATTTAGGCGCCGGCTTCCAACTCGCGACCCATGATCTTGAAATCCGTGGCGCAGGAGAATTACTCGGCGATGACCAATCCGGCCAAATTGCCAGTATTGGCTTCACGCTGTACATGGACATGCTTGATAAAGCGGTTGAAGCGTTGAAGAATGGCAAGGAGCCATCGTTGGAGTCAGTCACCTCGCAGCAAACAGAAATCGAACTTCGCGTTCCGGCTTTGCTACCGGAGGACTACGTGGGCGATGTTAACACGCGGCTTTCGCTGTACAAAAAGCTGGCCAGTTGTAAAACCAAAGTCGATATTGATGCGTTTCAAATTGAGCTCATTGACCGCTTTGGATTATTGCCCGACGCTGCCAAAAATTTAGTGGCTATCGCCGAGCAGAAATTAATCGCGCAACAGATCGGTATTGTGAAAATTGAAACCGGCTATCAGTCCGGCAGTATAGAGTTTGCGCCAGACACCAAAATCGACCCAGGCTACATTATTCAGTTGGTACAGAAACAATCTAAACAATTTCGATTTGATGGTCCAACCAAGTTGAAACTGGTTAACACTCCGGAGGCTGCTCAGCAGCGTATTGATATGGTATCGTCTATTCTCGAGTCAATGGCTAAGGAAATTAAAGCGGCATGAAGCATGTTTTTGTCGGCAACAATGCCGTTTGCTGGGCCTGCACTGCATTTTTACTGGCGTTCACAGCGCCACTTGCCGCTCAGGAACAATGGTGGTTTGATATTGAAGTCATCGTGTTTGAGCGCAGTAGCAGCGAGCCGGTTAAAGAGACCTTTGAAACGGTCGAAAATACCCCGTCGAATTATGTCTACGACTTATTCACAGACTATCTCACTCCTGACATTACTGGCGTGTTGGGCGGGTTGCCATTGTGTTCGCCGCATCAACCTTACAAGACACTCACCGATATAATCGCCGACCATGCAACGGAATTAGCACAATCAGCTGAACCTTCTGCGCCAACATCCGATTCAATCAGTTCCATTCCAGCAACTGATACCACTCCTTTGGCGATACCCGCTAGTTCGCAGAAGCCGCCGCTATTTGGCGCTGCTCTTTCACCGTTACAATCTGTTATCCAGCGCCAAGATAAGCTGTTGCACACCCTATCAGAACAACGTATCACGCAGCCCAGTGAATGGCGGGCTTCTGCGCGTGGATGCATCGCAGAGACTGAGGTTATTGCTACCAACGAAGGTCAGCTGCGCTGGCCAGACACACACCAGGCAGCACCGGCGCAAGTGCCTAAACGGATTGACGGGCGGCATTTGCCCTTGTCCAACTATCCGCATTTTATTCCCGCTAGCTCGTTAGAACTGACGGATTTCGCTAAGCAAATTAACCGCTTGCGTGACCATCGTGTGCTCAATCACAGTGCCTGGCGTCAGGAAGTCGTCTTTGGCCGTGATGTTGCGCCTGCCATGCGCCTGATCGCCGGGGATAATTATCGCCATGGCATAGCTGCTTCCGTGTCTGACCCTGCATCCATGACGCCTGATTATCGTAAGGGCATATCGCTGGCAGACAGAAGCTATGAGGTGCAGACATCCTCACCCTCGGTTGATTTTTTTGCCGATTTATATGCGTCACTTAATGCCACTGACGCTCACGTTGATGACCATCAGCAGACACAACTTGTGCAAGACTTGGTGGGCGGTGCCACACAGAAAAGTGGTCAACAAACCAATAACGAATCGCCTTTGTGGGCTGTCGATGGCGAATTTAAAGTCTATCTGCAGTACATTAACCGCGTACCGTATTTGCATATCGACAGCGAACTTGTCTATCAGCACAGGGTCGCTGACGGCAGCACCGACGGAAACTTCCGACTTCAAGCGGTTTCTTTCAATCAGTTGCGCCGCGTGATCAGCCAACAGATCCACTATTTTGACCACCCGTTGTTCGGGTTAGTAGTGCAGATCCGCCGCTATGAGCGCCCGGATCCCGACTTGCTAAATCAGGGTGCTGACTGATGAAAATTTACACACGCGGCGGTGATGGCGGAAACACACAAATTTACACGCACAAAGCCACGCGTGTCGACAAAGATGACATCATTTTGGAATGCTATGGCACCTTAGATGAACTCAACGCCCAAGTGGGTATGCTTTGCAGTCTTCTTTCTCAGCAGAAGCAAGAGGCGCTAGAACCGCTCTTAAGCACTAATCGGGCAATCCAGCGAGCGCTGTTTCAGATTGGCTTTGGTATTTCAGACAGCAGTCAAATCGACGCCGGTCAGACAGTGGCACTGGAAAACCACATTGACCACTTACAAGCCATGCTGCCTGCCCAAACGCATTTTATCCTGCCAGGAGGCTGTGTTATGGCCTGCCACGCGCATATTTGCCGTACTGTTTGCCGACGCTGTGAACGTGTCATGGTCGCATTAAGCAAGCAACATGACGTCGACAGCAAAGCCATTGCCTATATCAACCGATTATCAGATTATTGGTTTGTGCAGGCCCGTTATCTAAACCACCTTCATGATGTGGCTGATGTTCCAGTGTAACCAAACTGCCAATCGCTGCGTAGTTTTTACCGACTGGGTAATGCCATCTCGCTAAGCAGTCTCCTCTAACACAGTCTCCGCTAACACAGTCGCCGTGAGCCCTGCGTCTTCGTTCGACGTCATGGCGCTAATTTTGCTTTTCCTTTTGTTCTAATCAGCGCGTGCGGCAGTACATAGATGAACACGTGTTAGTACTTGCGCCACAAACAGTTTAATTTAGATTACGGGTATTCAGTCACTATGAGTGTAGAAAGTAAATCTGACGAAGAACGCAGAGAGGAAACGCTTATCCACCATAAACCACGCACTTTTTCAGATAAAGTCGCGTTGTATTTTGTCAAATTTCTGCGTGTGTTCGCAGACGCATTCTTCGCCAAGCGTTACGGTCACCGGGCCGTTGTATTGGAAACCGTTGCAGCCGTTCCGGGAATGGTTGGCGGTGCGATGCTGCATTTAAAGAGTTTGCGTAAACTGCGCGATGATGAAGGGTGGATCCACACGTTGCTGGATGAAGCCGAAAATGAGCGAATGCACTTAATGACGTTTATCGAAATTGCCAAACCAACCCGATTTGAGCGATTTCTTGTGATCGTTACTCAGATGATTTTCTATGTCAGTTACTTGCTGTTGTACCTCATCTCTGCAAAAACGGCGCACCGGGTGGTAGGGTATTTGGAAGAAGAGGCTGTTGTGAGTTACAGCCAGTACGCTGACAGGGTAAAATCTGGTGATGTGGAGAACGTTGATGCGCCACAAGTTGCACTCGACTACTGGGATTTACCCCACGACGCAAAACTACTTGATGTGATCCGCGTTATTCGCGCCGACGAAATGACACACAGGGAAGTCAATCACCTGATTGCGGATAAAATTTCAGAGCATCCATTGGGCGTGAAAACCCATGCCGATATGAGCGATGACGCGCAAGCTAAATTGCGCGATTATGAACAGCGTGATTTTCCTATTTAATACTGCATCGCTATCACGCAGGCAACCACCACACCGACCATCACATTCAGCATAGCGCCTTCTTTCGCCATTTGCTGAATACTGATTTTTCCAGTGCCATACACGATCGCATTCGGCGCCGTCGCGACTGGCAACATAAACGCGCAACTGGCACTGATTGCAGCTGGGATCATCAGTAAGCGCGGGTCAATTTGATTGGCGAGTGCCGCGCTGGCTAAAATCGGCATTAGCAACGTCGCGGTCGCCGTGTTTGACGTAATTTCGGTGAGAAAACTCACCGCTAAACATAAACCCAGAACCAGCAGAAAAATAGGCAACACCGTAAGACCGCTCAATGCATCACCCAGCACCTGACTCAACCCGCTTGCTTTAAATGCACTCGCAATACAGATGCCGCCGGCAAACAGCAACAACATACCCCAAGGGATATCTCGCGCTGTATCCCAATCCAGCAAATAGTCTTTTTTTGATTGACTGCCACCCGAAGGAATAATGCACATCAACACCACACCGGCCAGTGCGACAGTGCTATCACTGACGCCCTCCACACCCAATAGCGCTGTCCACTGCGGTCGCAACACCCACGCCATTGCCACGGCCGCAAACGCGATAAAAACGCGCTTCTCGGCGCTACGCCATCTGCCCATCACCGGTATTGACAGCGCGGGTAACGAGCCCAAACCACGCGTTAACCACAGCGCCATCAGCGGGATCGCAATGAAAACAATCGGCACACCCGTTTTCATCCATTCGACAAACGACACCTGCTGACCGGTGAACTCTTCATAAACGCTCATAAAGATAATATTCGGTGGAGTACCGATGGGCGTTCCTACGCCGCCTAAGCTGGCAGCATACGCAATGCCTAAAAGCAAAACGGTGGCTAGACGGGCATCACCCAGCTTGGCGATAAGCGCCAGCGCGATGGGCATTAGCATCAGCGCCGTTGCCGTGTTGGATATCCACATGCTTAAAAAAGCGGCCGTTAGCATAAAGGCTAACACCAGTCGCTTGGCACTCTGAGCACCGGTGAGGCGTAACATCGAATACGCGAGCCGTTCATGCACGCCTGACTTCTCCAATGCCTTTGAAAGCATAAATGCACCCATCAGCAACAAGATAACGTGGCTACCCAACGCGGCTGCTGCTTCTCTGTGCGTGAGCACTCCTGCCAGCGGAAACGCAAAAAAGGGAACGAGAGAGCTTACGGGGATGGGTAATGCTTCGGTGACCCACATGATGGCCACCAATAATGTTATTGCCGCCGTAACCGCAATATCATAGGGTTGGTCCATTACGGTCAGACAGACGAACATAACGACACTGGCGCCTGTCGCTACCCCAAGCATTGCTGGTTTAACTTGCGTTTGCGGTAAAGCCGTCATTGCGCGTTCTCACTCATCTGACTGAGCAACCGCTTAGCGCGTTGATATTCTGCGTTAAATCTCGCAGCGGTAAACGCGGGTTGTGGTTTTAACTGCCCTGCCCGTGACGTGCGGTAGAAATCCTGAGGTAGATTATCCAGCACGTTGATGACGCTGTCTCGGCTGTTACACACCAGCGCCATATCACAACCGGCTGATAGCGCAGCTTCTGTACGATCGCAGGCATCGCCAGCGACGGTAGCCGCCTGCATCGACAAGTCATCCGAAAATACCGTGCCTGAGAACCCCAAATCCTGACGTAAAATACGCTGAAGCCACTGCGCAGAGAATCCTGCCGGATGGCTATCGACTTGCGAGTAAATAACATGCGCAGGCATTACTGCATCCAATTGAGACTGGGCAATCAAGCGCCTGAAAACCTGCATATCCTCCTGATCAATCTGTGCAAAGCTGCGTTCATCAACTGGCATTGCAATGTGAGAGTCAGCTTTAATCGCACCATGCCCCGGAAAGTGTTTCCCCACACTTTTTAAGCCAACCGTTCTTAACCCTCGAATAAACTGGCTGGCCAGCGCAACAACATCATCCACATTGTCGGCAAAGCCCCGATCGCCGATAACGTCTGATACGCCGGATAAGTCCAGAACCGGCGCAAAGCTCAAGTCAATATCGTGCTGGCGAAGTTCGAAGCCAATCGTCACACCACAGGCATACGCCAATGCGCCTGCATCGGCAGCCTGATTGGCCAGCTGCTCAAGTTGTCCCATGGCCGGAATTCGCGTGAATCCTTGCTTAAAACGCTGTACGCACCCACCTTCCTGATCGACCGCAATGAGAATATCGGCTCTCGCCGCTTCGCGAGCCTGCCGTACGAGGTCCTTCAACTGGTCTGGCTCTGCGTAATTTCGGGCAAATAAAATCACACCGCCCACCAACGGATGGTCCAGTAAGTCGCGCTCTTCTGCAGACAATGTCTCGCTCAAAAAATCTAACATGACTGGACCCACAGTGCCCTCTCCTTAAATTATTACTTCTCAATGCCGATACGGCTGGTTACGATGGTGCAATATTCCGCGACTATACGAAAATTTATGATTAAGCGCATCTCGTTCACGTTATTAATCTTGATTAGCATTATGGTGCTTTCGCTGTATTTACTGTTAGCGTCCAGCCTGCCAAACTTGTCTGGCAGCCGTGAAGCTGCAATCACTGCGCCCGCAACGCTACAACGAGATACGCTAGGGAATGCGGTGATTACTGCCGAAAACCGGCCTGATGCTGCATACCTGCTCGGTTTCGCGCATGCCCAAGACCGCTTATTTCAAATGGACTTACTTCGCCGCAGTGCTGCGGGCGAGCTTTCCGAGCTGTTCGGTGATGCCGCATTACCGACGGACAAGCGGGTGCGTTTTCATGAATTTAGAATGCGTGCGCAGCGCGCTGTGTCTCAGTTATCCGTCGAAGAACAAGGATTGCTCAACGCCTATGCTCGAGGTGTCAACGATGCTACAGCGACGCTAACGCTGCTACCATTTGAATATTTACTGACTGATAAACCGTTTACTGCCTGGAAACCGGAAGACAGTTTGTTAGCCTCGTACAGCATGTATATTGATTTGCAACACATTCAGGTTGATCGCGATCTCACATTAACGCGCATTCGCCATCATTTTGGTCAACCGATGGTTGACTTTCTCGTCCGCCCCAGCAGTTATCAGGCCGCGCTGGATGGCAGTGTGGTGCCGCTTGTTGATAGCCTGGTGCCACAGTTAAATCCGACTGATGACCCTAACTGGGCATATCAGGCCATCGAAGAACCGATAGATATTGGAAGCAATAACTGGGCTGTTGGGCCCCTACTGACCGAGGGAACGTCGGGCTTGCTCAGTGACGACATGCACTTAGGGTTACGCGTACCCCCTATTTGGTATCGCACTGCTCTACGGTACACGCATAATGGCGAAGCAATTACGCTCGATGGGGTTAGCCTTCCCGGCTCACCTGCAGTTATCGTGGGCACAAATGGTCACGTTGCCTGGGGGTTTACCAATGCCAACCTCGACAATACTGATTGGATAGCACTCGCACCGGAGACACCCATTACATCAACGGTACAGCAAATTATGAGTGCGGATGGAACGCATGATTATGTGCTCGAACACAGTGAACTAGGCCCGGTAAAGCGTTTTGGTGACCAAGTGTATGCACTGCGCTGGACAGCGCACATGCCCTATGCGGTGAATGTGAATATTGCCGATCTGGATAGCGTTAAAGATGTATTTGCGGCTCAGGCCGTTGCCACCTCGATGGGGATCCCAGTACAAAATATGGTAGCCGCTGATACTCTGGGCAATATTGCATGGATGCCGGCGGGAGCAATCACCGCACGGCCAATGCCAAGCAACGCCGCCATACCCGAAGCGGAGTACTCGCCACTGTGGGCACAACGTGAAACTGAATTACCCAGTGTGATCAATCCCGAGCAACATCGCATATGGACCGCAAACGCACGTGTTATCTCAACACAACAACTCGCGCGTTTTGGTGATGGTGGCTACGCGGTTGGCGCCCGAGGATTGCAAATTCGTAATCGCCTTTATGAACGTGAACGTTTCGATGAGCAGGCTTTTTACGCCATCCAGTTGGATAACGAAGCGCAGTTTTTATCACCATGGCATCAACTGCTGATGGCAACACTCAGCCAGAGCCCAAATGAATTTGCTGACGATATTGCAACACTACGTGCGTGGCAAGGGTGTGCGTGTGCTGAGTCTGTCGGGTACACGCTGGTGCGCACGTTCCGCACGCAGGTCATCAATCAGTTATTTGCGCCATTGGAGAATAAGTTACAAGAAGAGTCGCTTTCCCTTCGGCCAATACTGCGTCACGTTGAGCCCGCCGTCTGGGATTTACTGCAGCAACAGCCGATGGAATGGCTACCCGACGGTGCAGATAATTGGACCCATTTTTTAATGCAGCGTTATCGGCAAGCGCGCATCGATTTACTGGATAAACACAATGATGGAAAGTCGACTGAAAATATTGCTGCGTTAAAAGCTTTATCGTGGGGCGAAGTCAATCAGTTGCATGTGCAACATCCGTTCAGTCAAACGATGCCTTTTCTTTCGCCATTTTTGGATATGCGCGCAACACCCGGTTTTGGCGACAGTTTCATGCCTGCGGTGCAAAACGGCACGCACGGCGCTTCACAACGTTTTATCATTCAACCGGGCAACCCACAAAACGCAATTATGACGATCCCCGGAGGGCAATCAGGCCACCCCTTGAGTGAATACTACAAACGGGGGTTTGATGAGTACATTACAAATCAACCTACTCCGCTGCTGCCCGGCGACATCGAGCACACGCTGTCATTTACGCCAACGCGCTTGCCACAGCCGTAATGCTTCACGTTGGGCCGCGCCCTCTAGCGCTAGACGCTCGGCTGAGCTAACAGACTCAGCACCTTCCTGAGCCAGAGCCTCTTGCAGCAATTCGTCTGCCACTTGCGCTAAAATCTGGTCGCGTGCGGTAAACAGCTTCTGTGCATCGTCGACGAGGTCGCGCGCTTGAGGGTAGCGCTGCACAATCGACTCTAGTGGGCCGCCACGCTGATAGGCTAACTCTACGTCGTCGGAAAAGGCAAAACGTGCTCCACGAAAGTGTAGGTAGTCTTGCCCACGCTGACCGCGTAAAAAACCTAACTGCTCGTCGGTGTATCCTATTTGCCGAGCCGCAGAAAGCAATTGTTGCTGCCATGTTCGCAAAAGCGCTGCATCATCGTTTTTTACCGCTTCAATCAGCGCACTGCGAACGTCACTGGCACTCAGCAGTGTGTCAATGGGCAGCGCAGGCGAACTCGCTGCGCTATCGCGATGTGCTGATTGATCATTACTTACAATCACCCAAAGTGACACAATAATTAAAATGAGACTGACAACAGCTAATCCTGCGCGGATGTAAGTTTGAGTAACCTTCATTTCATTCCTGTATTAAATTTATACTAGCCATTAGCACATGTTGTGACGTCAAAGTGTATGATCAATGAATCAGACTCTTATCTGTGCCGTCACGGATGCGTAAGATGAGAGGTAAACAGGCCCTAGCACGTGTTGATGTCTGCTGCACAAGCTAACACTGCATGAGCTGTATGAGGTAAAAAGGACAAAAGCCACTTCGTCATGAAGTGGCTTTATTATCCATTGAACGTTGAGTTCAGGCCTCCAATTGCGATGCAACGCCAGGCGCTAGCTTACTGGCTTGGCGTTTTCTACACGACTCTTAAGCTTTTGGCCTGGTCGAAATGTTACCACTCGACGTGCTTTGATAGGAATATCTTCACCCGTTTTCGGGTTCCGCCCCGGCCTTTCGCTTTTCGTTCTCAAGTCAAAATTACCAAAACCTGACAATTTAACTTGCTCTCCAGATTCCAAAGACGATTTGATTTCCTCAAAAAACGCCTCCACTAAATCTTTTGAATCACGCTTGTTTAATCCCAGCTTTTCAAACAAATGTTCAGCCATCTCGGCTTTGGTCAATGCCATTTGATTACTCTCTTAACGCTGCCCCAAATTGTGATTCAAGACCGGCGACCACCTTGTCGACTGCCTGCTGTATTTCGGCTTCTTCGAGTGTTTTATCCGCGTCTTGCAATATCAGTGACAGAGCCAGGCTTTTTTTACCAGGTTCGATACCTTTGCCTCTGTACACGTCGAACAAGTTTAGGTCAACTAGTTGATTTACGCCAATATTTTCTACATACCTGCGTATATTTCCAACACTGACCGACTCATCTACCGTAATAGCGATGTCGCGGCGATTTGCCGGGTACTTGGAAATCGCCTGCGCCTGCGGCAATTCGCGCTGAACAATCGCATCCACAAACAATTCAAACACAAAGGTGCGAGTGGTTAAACCGAACGCTTTTTGGAACTGCGGATGCACAGCACCAATCCAACCAATCACATCATCACCCAGCATAATCTGCGCTGCTTGGCCGGGGTGCAGTGCCGTTTGAGTAGCAGCAACAAAATCAACCTGTTTGCTGATCCCACACTGGGTCAATACCGCTTCCACATCACCCTTTATATCAAAAAAGTCGACACCGTTATCTGCGTGATCCCAATGGATATCATATTGATTCCCGGCGATCACGCCAGACAACATCAACTCCTGACGCAGGCCATTTTCACCGTCGGTATCAGGAATAAATCGTAAACCACTTTCAAACAATCGCACTCGCTGCTGCTGACGATTTTGATTATATCCCACGGCTTGTAATAACCCTGTCCACAAGCTAACACGCATAATCGACATTTCACTGGATATCGGATGTGGTAGTACAAGACCTTGATGATCAGGGAATAGCGCATTCTGCAATTTCGGGTCGACAAACGAATACGTTATCGCTTCCGTATAACCGCGCTGGATCAACACTTGTTTGAGGCTATTCAATGAAACCTGAGTTTCCGTTGCAGGCAACATGCTCAAACTCCCCTGCGGCGCATTATTCGGGATCCGGTTGTAGCCATAGACGCGGGCAACTTCTTCAATCAAGTCTTCTTCAATCGCGATATCGAACCGGTAGCTTGGTGCCTGTGTTATCCATTCGCCGTTTTCAAAGGCGGGATCCAATCCCAAACGGTGTAAAATATCACTAACCTGTTCATCATTGATTGTATGTCCTAACACGCGGTCAAGACGTTCGCGTCGCAAACTCACCTGTGTTTGCGCAGGAATATGTTGTTCTGACACGGCTTCCACGATTGGCCCGGCATTTCCGCCGACAATGTCTAACAATAATCCGGTCGCTCTCTCCATGGCATCACGCTGAAGCTGAGGATCAACCCCTCGCTCATAGCGATGGGATGCGTCTGTGTGTAAGCCATATTGCCGCGCCTTACCCGTAATGGCGTCAGGATGGAAAAACGCTGACTCTAGAAATATATCTTGGCTGGTTGCGGTAACCCCAGACTGTAAGCCGCCAAATACGCCAGCAATCGCCAACGCTTTTTCCTGATCAGCAATGACCAAAGTATTGTCATGCAGTTCTACCGTGCTTTCATCCAATAACGTTAACGATTCTTTCTCATGTGCCATACGCACGACGACATTACCAGACAGTGCTTGTAAATCGAAGGCATGCATTGGATGGCCCAATTCAAGCAGCACGTAGTTGGTCACATCAACCACAGGATCAATACTGCGCACACCGCTACGGCGTAATTTTTCTTTCAGCCATAACGGCGATTGCGTATTGAGGTTAATTCCCTTGATCACACGCCCTAGGTAACGCGGGCATGCTTCTGGGGCATGTAATTCAATGTCGCGAGTTTCATTGATAGACGCCGTCACTGGTGCAGCTTCGATAGGCGAGACATCAAGCTGATTGAGCACGCCCACTTCCCGCGCCAGACCGCGTATACCTAAACAGTCAGCACGATTGGGCGTTAAATCGACGTCAATCATGATATCGTCCAACCCCAGGTATTCCCGAATGTCTGTGCCAATCGGTGCATCTTGTGGCAGCTCGAGAATACCCGAATGATCTTCGCCCATGCCTAGCTCTGAAAAGCTGCATAACATTCCAAAGCTTGGCTGGCCACGCAGTTTGGCTTTCTTGATTTTGAAATTACCGGGCAACACTGCGCCAACCTTTGCTACAGCAACGCGCAAGCCCTGACGGCAATTGGGCGCACCACACACAATATCAAGCAGCTCTTCGTCACCCACATTAATTTTGGTCACCTGCAATTTGTCAGCATCAGGATGCGGACCACACTCAACGACCTCTCCGATCACCACGCCACTGAAGTCGCTCGCTACAGGCTCGATGCCATCAACTTCGAGACCCGCCATGCTGAGTTGCTCAGATAACTGCTCTGAACTTAAATCAGGACTGACCCACTCACGTAACCATTTTTCACTAAATTTCATCCAGCAACT
>NZ_JAHCTA010000006.1:313890-370766 GCF_018474025.1 Alteromonas oceanisediminis
AAATAATGCGTAGTGGCGGGTTCTCGGCCTCCATGGTACGAATTTGTACACCCGATGTTTGTGTACGCAACATGATGTTCGGTGAGAAATAGAAAGTATCGTGATCAGCACGTGCCGGATGATTTGCAGGAATGTTTAACGCATCAAAGTTATGAAAGCCATCTTCGACTTCCGGGCCCGTTTTTACGGCAAAGCCTAAATCACCAAAAAAAGATTCAATCCGCGCTATCGTGCGTGATACTGGGTGCAAATTACCGGGTTGCTGACCACGGCCTGCCAATGTGACATCAATCGTTTCAGACGCCAATTTCGCATTCATTTCAGCCGCTTTCAGGGCTGATGTCTTGTCACTCAATAAGCCTTGAATGACCTGTTTTGCCTGATTGATCCGCTGCCCAGCCGCAGGGCGTTCATCTGCGCTCAGTTTGCCGAGGCCTTTTAGCTGCTCAGTCAGTTTACCTTTTTTGCCCATAAATTCGACACGTATCGTATCAAGGCTCGCCACGTCGTTCGCGGCATCAATCAGTGACTGCGCTTCACTGATTATTGCGTCAAGATCCATAAAACCCTCTGGCTGTCATCGCGCACGTTTGGCGCGTATTTTTGTGCAGTAGTAAACCCGACATTTTACACAATAAAATCAACCTAATACCAGTGGTAGTTCGGTTTAATCAGCGGTATTTTAAGGCTTTGAGGGTGAAAATAAGCAGGATGCTGTGCAAATCGTTGAAACAAAAAAAAACGGTGAGCTTCCTGCTCACCGTTTTCCGAAAGAACTTAAACCGTGGATTAAACCCTAAAGTCTAATCGCGGGTTGATAGATTATGCTAAAGCGCCTTTGGCAGCTTCAACAAGTGCACTAAATGCGTTTTTGTCGTGAACCGCGATATCCGCTAGGATTTTACGGTCGATCTCAACAGACGCTTTCTTCAAACCGTTGATAAAACGGCTGTAAGACATACCGTTTTGACGCGCTGCAGCGTTAATACGTGCAATCCACAACTGGCGGAATTGACGTTTGCGCTGACGGCGGTCACGATAAGCGTATTGACCTGCTTTAGTAACTGCCTGAACAGCTACGCGATACACACGACTGCGGGCACCGTAGTAACCTTTAGCCTGCTTCAGTACTTTTTTATGACGTGCGCGTGCTACGACGCCGCGTTTAACTCTAGCCATTATTCAGTCTCCTTGTCTTAAACGTACGGCAACATGCGTTGGATAAGCTTAGTATCCGAGTCATGAACCAATTTTTTGCCACGCAGGTGACGTTTACGCTTAGTACTCTTTTTCGTCAAAATGTGACGTAAGTGAGACTGTTTACTCTTGAAACGGCCAGACGCGGTTTTACGAAAACGCTTGGCTGCTCCACTGTTGGATTTCATTTTAGGCATTGCTAAAACTCCGCATTGTTAAATACAGTGATTATGTGCAGTCATAAATCACTTGTTGATGTTTGCAGCAAGGTGATACCAGATTGCAGAGCCCAGTATACTTGTAGACCTTAACTACTTCTTAATTGGGGCGAGCACCATGATCATCTGACGGCCTTCCACACGACGTGGGAAAGACTCGCAATTGGCAATGTCTTCCAAGTCGCCTTTAACGCGATTGAGTAGATCAATACCGATGTCTTGGTGCGCCATTTCACGTCCGCGGAAACGGATCGTAACTTTGGCTTTATCACCACCTTCTAGAAAGCGACGCAGGTTGCGCAGTTTTACCTGGTAATCGCCTTCATCAGTGCCAGGGCGAAATTTAATCTCCTTGACCTGAATTTGCTTTTGTTTCTTCTTTTGCTCTTTCTGAGCTTTACTTTTTTCAAAGAGGAACTTGCCATAGTCCATAACTTTACAGACAGGCGGCTCAGCATTTGGACTAATTTCTACTAAATCGAGACTGGCTGATTCGGCGGCTTGCTGGGCTTCAGCCAGTGTAACCACGCCAACCTGTTCTCCCTCACTTCCAATTAATCGGACTTCTCTCGCAGTAATTTCATCGTTGATGCGGGCTTTATCACCCTGAGCCTTATTATTAGCGCCTTTAATGTGCTATTCCTCCAAAAACCAAATCGTATGCTCTCACCATCGCTTTGTCTTATCGAAGGTGGAGCGCTGTTGTCATGCTATGTTACTTAATTGCTTTCGCCTGAATATCGTCATTCATTAAAGCAATAAACGCGTCTAACGACATTTTGCCGAGATCTTCTCCGCGTCGGGTGCGAACTGCCACTGCATCTTCCTGCATTTCGGCGTCGCCTACAACTAACATAAACGGCACGCGCTGTAGCGTGTGCTCGCGGATTTTAAAGCCTATCTTCTCATTTCTCAAGTCAGACTTTGCTCTAAAGCCGTTTTCTTGCAGTTTTTTTACCACATTCTGGGCATATTCGCCTTGTTTGTCGGTAATGTTCATCAAAACGACCTGAGTCGGTGCTAACCACGTCGGGAAAAACCCGGCGTACTCTTCCGTTAAAATTCCGATAAAACGTTCCAGTGAACCCAAAATCGCACGGTGTATCATCACCGGTGTCTTACGCTCGCCATCTTCCGCAACGTACGTTGAACCCAATCGGCCTGGCATTGAGAAATCAAGTTGAATGGTGCCGCACTGCCAAGCGCGTTCGAGGCAGTCATACAATGTGAATTCAATTTTAGGGCCGTAAAATGCCCCTTCACCGGGCAAGTAGCCAAATTCAATATCGTTGGCTTTCAATGCTTCTGCCAACGCTAATTCGGACTTGTCCCATACGTCGTCTGAGCCCACTCGCTTTTCTGGACGCGTGGAGAGCTTCACAACGATTTTCTCAAAACCAAACGCGGCATAAGTATCATAAACCATTTTGATACACCCGCTGACTTCATCCTGAATTTGCGCTTCGGTACAGAAAATGTGCGCATCATCCTGAGTAAAACCACGCACACGCATCAAACCATGTAACGCGCCTGATGGCTCATTACGGTGACAACACCCAAACTCCGCCATACGCAGTGGTAAATCACGATACGACTTCAAGCCCTGATTGAATATTTGCACATGCCCCGGGCAGTTCATCGGTTTTATGGCATACTCACGTTTTTCCGATTCTGTGGTGAACATGTTTTCCGCGTACTTGTCCCAATGACCTGACTTTTCCCATAGAGAGCGATCCATCATCAATGGGCCTTTCACTTCATCATAGTCGTAACTGCGAAGCTTCTGGCGAACAAACTTTTCCAACTCGGTGTAAATAGACCAACCATCATTGTGCCAAAACACCATGCCCGGTGCTTCTTCCTGCCAATGCCACAGATTGAGCGCCTTACCGATTTTACGATGGTCGCGTTTTTCCGCTTCTTCCAGGCGTTGTAAATAGCCTTTAAGCTGCTTTTTATCAGCCCATGCCGTGCCATAAATACGCTGGAGCATTTTATTGTCGCTATCACCGCGCCAGTATGCACCGGCCACCTTCATAAGCTTAAAGTGCTGGCAGAATCGCATATTGGGCACATGCGGCCCGCGGCACATATCGACATATTCTTCATGATGATAAAGTCCCGGACGGTCTGACTTTTCAATATTGTCATCCAGAATTTCAATTTTGTAAGGTTCACCACGCGCCTCAAACGTATCGCGAGCCTCTTGCCACGACACGGTTTTCTTAACCACGTCATAATTCTTTTTGGCCAGTTCTAACATGCGTTTTTCAAGTTTGGCGAGATCGTCGTTAGACAGTGGCTCCGGCAAATCGACATCATAGTAGAAGCCGTTATCAATCGTCGGGCCTATCGCCATTTTCACATCGGGATAAAGCTGCTTAATGGCATGCCCGATCAAATGCGCACAAGAATGGCGAATGATTTCTAACCCTTCCTCATCGCGACTGGTAATGATGCTGAGATTTGCATCCTGCTCAATCATATCAACCGCATCAACCAGCCTGCCGTCTACTTTACCGGCAATGGTCGCTTTTGCTAAACCAGGACCAATGTCATTGGCAACATCTAACACAGAAACGGCGCTGGGAAATTCTCGTTGGCTTCCATCGGGAAGGGTAATTACTGGCATGTTGGTTCCTACACAGTGGTGACGCCTACTCTGCGCCACTTGTCATAAATAAAAGCAATAAAAAACACCCGTCTGCGGGTGCTAGGTCAGTCGAGCATTATAGCGAGCACTCAACGGGATGCAATGCAAGGGTATAAAAATCCGAAGGTTAATAGCAAACAGGCTTAACGAGTTGTTTGATCTTGACCATACTTAACACGAGCAGACAAACCACGAGGTTTTAGAGGTATGTGGCATTTCATCAGCGATCACGTTAGTCAGGCAAAGCATCGCGAGTTTATATGTGACAGTGTAAAGCCCCTTCATCAGCAACATGAGTGTGCGAGCTATCAAATCAGAAGCGGTGATCAACGTTACTTTGCTAAAATCAGAACAGGCACGCATCAGAAGTCTGAGCGAGACACAGCGCAACTGCATGCTGAGGCCGACAGCTTAAATGCATTACGTTGCAGTGATTCGTTCAAAGTGCCAGAGGTGATTTGCGTAGGCTGGTGCGATGAAGAAACCGTGTCGTATGAATACCTTATACTTGAGTTCGTTGGCTTTAAACCGCCGAGTAACGCTTTATGGAAACACGCGGGTGAAGCGTTGGCGACACTGCATAAACACCCACCCAAGGGTACGACCGACTACGGATGGCCAACGGATAACTGGGTGGGCAGTACGCCGCAATTCAATAAAACCAATGCCCATTGGAGAGATTTTTATTTTAACCAGCGCCTCAAACCACTGCTGGATGCTTTACATGCTCAAGATAAACTGCGAGAGCTGTCATTAGAAGATGCCTTTGAGTTAACGCATGTTTTACATTCGCACCAGCCGACGCCCTGCTTACTGCATGGCGACCTGTGGCGTGGCAATCTAGGATTTACTCGATCTCATGTTGTCGTGTTTGATCCCGCAGTGTATGTTGGTGACCGAGAGATTGATCTTGCTATGGCGCGATTGTTTCAGGGTTTTGCTTCTTCGTTCTTCGAAGCGTACGCTGCCACATGGCCTTTGAATGAAGGCGTTGAACGACGTTTGCCACTGTATCAGTTGTATCCCATGCTCAATCATCTTCTCCTATTTGGAGACACCTATCGTGCGCAGGTACTCGCTCTGCTGGAGGAGTGTCGAGCACATTGAACTATTCATTGACGCACACGTTATAAACAGATTGAACAGTAACGTCATCAATCAGAAAAATGGTAATCGCTTTGTTTTCACTCTGTAATTTGTCAACCAAAACACGGCCGGGCCTAGTTGCTGTGTTAATGATTGGTTTGTTTGGCTGCGCCGAACATCAGCAACTTCCTGATACGTTAGATGAGTATCACGAGCGGCTTGAACGTGTTTTAGCCTCTGATCGGCACGCGCCTGATTCCGCCGATGAAATTGCCTCCAGCATGCCAAAATTTCCCAGCAAAAGTTCGCTGTTTCGCGAGCCAACTGCACTTAGCGTCAATGTCCGAGAATTTTTTGCCTTATCAGAATGTCGTCTGGCAACATTGGTCGCTGAGCGCAACACCGGTATGGGAAAAATGCAGCATCCTTCGCAGCGTTACGTTTATGAACGTAACCTGTTGTCCGCCCTATCAGAATGCGCCGATATCACCGAAGGTTTACCGGTCCACACAGCCATTCAGCAAGCCATTGAACTTAAAGCAGAGCAAATTAGCGACAGTTATGCCAATCTAATCCAAACCAGTGACGATATCTGGTTAGCATTTAATCAATCGAGCGGCTATGTAAGCGGTGATAGTAGCGACGGATTGCAAGCCACTCGGGCCGCATTGGATTACTTGCTGTCACACGCGCCGGGCTCTACTGACCTCCCCACCAGCAGTGAGCTTGAGGCAAACTTACAGCAACTCAATCAATTTCGCCTACCGGTTCGCCTGTGGCGATCTCAGCGACTTCTGTCACAAATGTTTGAAAGCAGCACGCCATGGCTTGAAGGCGAATTGAAAAAGCTGCCGTGCGCTACGGCGTCTGGGGAAGAAAAAGCCGTCATCCTAGGCAATGTTTTTCGGCTATTTTTTGCCAACAAAATCCAGCCCATCGCCAGCCAACTGAATCACTACCATTATCGATTAGCGGGCAATTTCGAAACACTGGCTACAATGCCGAGCTTGTCAAACGACTGGCAATCAGCGCTGGTTCAGCGCTATATCAATGACCATCAGCACTACAAAGTCGCGTTTCGAGAGCATATCGTTGTATGGCAGCAATTCTTTGAGCGCTGTGGGCTATCGCCTAACGCGAACGTTGTCAAAACTTTCTGAAAACAACTCAGAGAAGTTCATATCGAATAAACTCACCGTAAGATCTAAGTCACGCTGGCTGGTCTGAAGATTACCACCGTTGTTGAAGATGAATGCGTCGAGAGTAATCATAGACAATGCAATAGAATTACCGCCCAGAACGTTTAACGCCACATCAACGAACCAGCTACCTTCTTCATGCAGATTATGGTTTACCGCAAAGCGACTTTGCGCAGCGGTTGTATCGAACAGAGATTGTTGTGAAGCAAGACCATTCTGTAAGAAATTAAACTGCGCGGTCAAATCACCGGCATCACTGACACCATTCGCCACCCACGTGATATTCGACGCGGTATCACCTGACACCACGCGGCCATCAAAATCAGTGGAAAGAATAACCGCACCGTGCGACATCGCCGAAACACCCAGTGCCATTGCGGCGGCAAAAACTTTAACCGGTTTTAAAAACTTCATGACTTATCCTTACAGACTAACAACAAAACTGAGTTGCACTTACTTGTGCGAACTACCTGATGATAAAATCATCGGCAAAAAACGAGCCATCTTTATTTTCACATAAGTATCATTAAGTTATATTCATCGACCATGTTATAGGTCGTAACACTGTTAAAAATCCTGACAGTTATTCACCGTCGTCCACCACCCTCTATTTCTCAATAAAAGCTTGCTCGATAACGTACTCGCCTTGCGAACGCGATGTTGCCTTCTGAAACCCTTTTGCATCTAAGATCGACATCAATTCCTGCAACATATCGTTGTTCCCACAAATCATAAACCGGTCATCGTCACAATTAAGCAACGGCATATCCAAGGCCGCAATAAGCCTTTCTGAGCGCAACAATGTTGTGATCCGCTCGCTGTGCTCTTCCATGCCGTTTAAAGGTACCGAGTCATTGACGTCAACCGCAGAGCGGTATTTGAATGGTTCGCGTGTAACGATGGGATAGTAAATCAGCTTGCGCGACACAGCGTCACCAAAGTAGGGATTGGCGGGCAACTCTTGCTCGATGTATTGCTGATAGGCTAGTTCAGAAGTCGTTCGCACGCTGTGCACCAGAACGACTTTTTCATACGCGTCGTAGATAAAAGGGTCTTTAATAATACTCAAAAAAGGCGCCAACCCAGTACCACTGGAGAGTAAATACAAATGTTTGCCGGGTTTGAGGTAACCCGGAACCAGAGTGCCGGTAGGCCGTGTGGTGAGGATAATTTCATCACCCACTCGCAACGACTGTAATCGGGATGTTAATGCGCCATCGGGCACTTTGATGCTAAAAAACTCAAGCTCATCTTCGTAGTTTGCACTGGCGATACTGTAAGCTCTGAGCAGCGGCCTTCCCTCAATTTGCAAGCCGATCATCACAAATTGACCGTTTTCAAACGTAAATGACCCACCGCGGGTCGTTTTGAAGCTAAACAGCGTGTCGTTCCAATGATGAACCGCTGTCACCGTTTCTGTGGTGGTGTTGCGCATGTTAGGCTTCCCTTAGCGTGATAGCGTTGACTCAGGTTGGTTCAAACGCGGGTATAGACTTTAGCTAAGTAGTTAGCGATTGTAAGCGAGTTTGGATCAGGCAGGAACAGTACGATTGAGCACGGCCTAATTAGCTAAATGCTCAACCACAAAATAGGGAATGGTGACTGATGACGCTCCCAGCACCTTACTGCCCTCAAATTCGACCAGTTTAGTGTTCACGCGCACGCCGTTAGGCTCATACACCAGATTGCCTGAAATCACGCAGCAATAGTCCTTTGCCTTGTTTTTAGGTTTGCGATTAAACGCAAAAAAGCCATTTACGGACGACTCCACGGCTTGCATTGTGCTGACATCGGTGACCGGATAACCAAATTGAGTCATTTCAATAAGCACCGCTTCAGCGATCTGATTCCCCAAGCGGTGTGTGTCTGCCAGTGTCTCGTTAAAGTCGACGAAAGACGCAACAGCAATAGTGCCGTCAATAGCTTTCTGTGTGTCGAGTTCCATCACCATTTGCTGCACATAATCCCCTAACGATTTGTTGTGCCGACTGGCCGAGAATGATGCGTAATCCCGTAAGCCGCTTTGTTCCTGCGAGTGCGCGATGGGCTGAGTCATTTCAGGCGTTTCTGTGGCAGAAAACCAGAAATTTTGTTCAGGCATAACCGTTGAACACCCCAACAGAGCGGATAAGATGATGCTGACCAATACACTGTTCATTGCCAGATTTCTCATACCGCAGCCCCCTTGCTGCCCAGCTGTCGAACTGTCGCGGCAAGCATATTCAGCGCTTCTCGCGGAATAAGTCGGCTACTCGCCGCTAAAATCACATTGTTAGTGAGATCCACGATGCGCGCATTCACAACTACCCCGTGGTGCTGGTCAACCATAGTGCCAACTAACACGTAATTGGCTTGTATTTCACTGTTCAATTCTAAAAAATCGTTCGACAGGGCAAAATCGCCTGAAGGCGTCACTCTGACTGAATTAGATACCTTGTAATCAATGGTATTTAACCCGGCCTGATGTAGTTCAACTAAAAACGACTCAGCGAGCGCAAACCCCAGTTTGTTGGTTGCATTATAATCCGAGTCCGCTTCGGTGAAGTGCGTGATGATCACGGTACTATCGGCTTCCATCCCCTTTGTATTCGCCATCATCTGCGACACCATATCTTTAACGTAATGGTGTAGCCGATTGTCACTCGACGGCTGACGTAACGCCGAATCGAAGGTTTCAGATTGATAGTGTAAGCCAGAAGCACTGGGTGAACGTCCATTGTCACTGCGGGGTGAGGATTGATGCGACGCTGAATGGGCAACTGGCTTTTCCGGTGTGCTTTGCTCGACGTAACTGGGGTCAACCGAACTGGCACAACCCGCCATCACACAAGCGCCTGCCGCAATTAGCACGGGAGAAACCGCGGTTTTTAAATTGAATATGCGTTGATACTTGCTACACACCATGGACTCTGCACCTTTACACGTAAATGCCGTGACATGCATTGATTTAGCAGGTAACGTGCCATTAGCGACAGAATGTGCAGATGGCAACCTGAAACCTAGAGTAACGGCACTGCGCTTGAGCTTAAATTGGCCTAAACAGCCAATGTAGCAGGTACACATGGCAACTTATTGCCATGTGTACGACGCACCGAATGGCAAGAAACGTCTGCCTACTTATCGGTTTTAAACAGTTTACTGACGCTAAAAGTACGTCTGCTCCAACTGATTAAACACTTCAATAATGCCAAATTGCATATCGTCTATGAATTCATGCAATTTATCCTGGATCAAACGTTGAGGATTGGCGTTGTGCAACTGTGCCTCAACGGCGCCGATAGCAGCGACCACGTTGGCCGAATTAGGCAACGCCTGAACACAGTGTTTCACCTGACCAAAGGTATGGCTCAGCGAACGCGGAAACTTCTCTTCCAACAGAAGAAACTTCAACACGTCGGGCCGACGAATGCGTAAGCGCACCTCACGCCGATACATCTGATACGCGGTCAATGATTTTAACACGCTCATCCACTGCAGGTTCTCAAACGCTGCCTGTTCAGTTTCAGTTTCTTGCAACAGTGACGCAGAGCGTACATCGATAATACGTGTAGTCATGTCGGCACGTTCCAGATTCCGCCCAATACGTAAAAACTGATAGCCCTCATCATGGGTCATTGTGCCAGACAAAATACCCGTGATCTTTTGGATCGACTCAATAATTTCCGTCAGAAACTCATAGCGACTGCGGCGCTGGAGTGACTTATGCCCATTCTCCTTCGCAAACAGATACAATTCATTGATCTGCTCCCACACTTCTCTTGGAATGATTTCCCGAATAGTTCGCGCATTTTCGCGCGCAAATTCTAACGATTTCAGAATGGAGCCGGGATAGGCTTCTTCACTGACCATGAAGTGAATAACACTCTTTTCATCGGCTTTGTCATGCAGCGCATAAAATTCATCATGCCCAGAAACAATTTCGACAATAGGCTCCCAGCCCAACACGATGACTTTAGGCAAGTCCAGCAGCAAATTCGCATTCACCGAAATCAACCTTGCGGTGTTTTCTGTACGCTCTAGATAGCGGCCTAACCAACACAAATTATTCGCAACGCGTGATAACATATTACTGGCCCTCCATGTCTACAATCCAGGTGTCTTTGCTACCGCCACCCTGAGATGAATTGACTACGGTGGAACCTTTAACCATGGCTACACGCGTCAAGCCCCCCATCGTGACTTTCACTTCTTCACCACTCAAAATGAACGGTCTCAGGTCAAGGTGTCGGCCTTCAACTGCCGTATCCACCATGGTCGGCGCTGTAGAAAGCAATAGCATAGGCTGCGCCACATAGTTGCGCGGATCAGATTGGATTAACTGACGAAATTCATCATGTTCTTTCTTTGATGCATGCGGGCCTATCAGCATGCCGTAACCGCCCGACTCGTTGGCCGGTTTAACCACCATTTTTTCAATATTATCCAGAACGTACTCCCGCTCGCTATCATTGATGCAGCGGTACGTGGGTACATTCGGTAATATGGCTTCTTCTTTTAGGTAATACTCAATCAATTGCGGTACGTAGCTATACACCACTTTATCGTCAGCAACACCAGATCCCGGCGCATTCGCAAGCGCAACATTGCCGGCTTTCCACGCCCGCATTACCCCCGGCACGCCCAAGGCTGATTCTGGATTAAACGCTTCAGGGTCAAGAAACGCATCATCAATACGGCGGTAAATCACATCCACTCGACTCAAACCGTGTATGGTACGCATATACACGCAGTCGTCATCCTCAACCACCAAATCGGAGCCGACCACCAATTCTGCCCCCATTTGCTGAGCCAGATAAGCATGTTCAAAATACGCAGAGTTGTAAATGCCCGGCGTCAACACAACAATTTCGGGCTCTTCAATGTCGCGGGGAGAGAGTTCTGCCAGCATATCGTACAAATCAGAAGGGTAATCATCTACCGGTAAAATGTTATATTTTTCAAACATTTCCGGAAAAACGCGTTTCATCACCTGACGATTCTCAAGCATATAAGACACGCCAGAAGGCACACGTAAATTATCCTCCAGCACATACACTGTGCCGTGTTGGTCGCGAACCAAATCACTGCCGCAAATATGTGCCCACACGCCGTTCTTCGGGCTAAACCCCTGACACTGCGGCAAGAAATTTTTCGATTTTTTCAGCATGTCAGCGGGAAACACGCCATCTTTGATGACGCGCTGTTCGTTGTACAAATCATCAATGAACATGTTGAGGGCTTTGACACGCTGCACAAGCCCTTCCTCAATATGTTGCCATTCCGATAGAGGAATAAGCCGTGGTACGATATCAAAGGGCCAGGCTCGGTCAATAGAGCCCTCTTCGTCGTTGTAAACACGAAATGTGATGCCCATCACCTTGATCGCTGAATCTGCCGCTATCTTGTATTCTTTGACTTCGGCATCACTCAAATTATGTAAATACTCATTTAAGTCTTTTGCGTACGGTCGCGGTTCCCCTGCCGTAATCACCAGTTCATCGTAAAAAGGCCCGACGTCGTAGTTGTCCCACGTTATTGCCATATTGCTATCTCCTATAACATGCTACTAACGATGGTTGTCTTTCCACACAACTCGATACTAAAATAAAGTCGATACTGCAATGTGAGTCCATCAATCTAATTATTACCATAGCATCTTGGAGTACAAATTTGACATATTGTTTAGCCATCTGTGTGAATAAAGGCATCGTATTCGCTTCGGATTCCCGCACCAATGCGGGCGTCGATTATGTGGCAACCTACAGTAAGATGAGCCGTTTTGTATTTGAGGATAATCGCACGTTGGTGTTGTTAACGTCGGGGAGTTTGGCCACATCGCAGGCGGTAGTTAACGCCATCCAAAGTGATTTGGACGATCCAGAAGCCGAGTTTGATATCAGCAGGGGTAAGCGCTTGCATGAAGTTGCAGAATACATTGGCCGATTGAGCCAACAGGAACAGCAGCGCCATACCGACGCTATGCAGCGCTCGAAATCTAGTAACGAATCAAGCTTTATTTTAGGTGGGCAGATAAAGGGTCAACGCAACGAAATATTCCTGATCTACCCGCAAGGTAATTTCATTTCCGCCTCCGCTGAAACGCCGTATTTGCAAATTGGCGAAAACAAATACGGTAAACCTATTCTAGACAGACTGATCACCGCGTCAACATCACTCGAGGATTCTGCACGTTGCGCCATCGTGTCACTGGATTCAACCATTCGTAGTAATATTTCGGTTGGCCCGCCCGTCGAATTGGCTATTCATCGCGACGGTGTTATCGAGCCGCTTTATCACAGTGTGATGGGGCCAAACAGCATGATGTACAAGTCGGTGCAAAAGCAATGGAATGAAGGCCTGAAACGCGCATTCAAGCGCCTGCCCCGCTTTGAGTGGGAAAAACCGAACCCATCGTGATAGCCGTGGCGTAGCGTTGCGACCTACGCCACGACCTCGTGGCTATTTTTCATCACAATTTCATGCACAAACCTGAGTTTATCCAACGCACTGATTGAGATGATAAAGGGATAGGCATCTTCATGGCCCATGCTGCGATTGAGGCCATTAAGCACTTTCGTTAGTTGACACCAATCATTGAACAAATGCGTAAAGCTAACAGAGGTATACGCATTATTCTGAGGCTTGGCTTTGGTCGCCGGATTCGCAATTAAATTACCCGCAATGCTAAAGTCGAACGCGTTCGCGGTTTCCAGTGTGTCAACCATGTGCAGATAGTGTGCCCAGGTTTCCGCCCAATCTTCCCACGGGTGCATGCTGGCGTAAGCGCTGATCCAGACATTTTGCCAGTTTTCAGCCGGCCCGTTGTCATAATAGCCTTGCATTGCACTCATGTAATCGAGGCGTTCATCACCAAACAGCCGTCTGAATTCTCCAATTTCAGGGCGGTTGGCAATTAATCGGTCCCAGTAATAATGCCCAGACTCATGCCTAAAATGCCCCAGTAGCGTACGATATCGTTCGCCCATTTTCTCACGGGTTTCCATGCGCATGCTGTGGTCAGCTTCGTCAAGATTAATGGTAATCAAGCCATTGGCATGCCCTGTCGACACATATTGTTTAATGAACAGCTCATTGCCCCACTGATCAGTCTCTTGGTTTTTTAAAAACGCAAAACCCAACCCCGTGTCAGGCGCAATAAAGCGATTTACAATAGGTAAACCCAAACTAATACAGGTATACAGCAGGCGACGTTTGGCTTGCTCTAAACGGAACCACAGTTTTTTATTTTCGGGCTCAGATAGGTTGGGAATAATTTCGGTCAATCGGCAGGACTGGCAGAACACGTTGCTATCTTCTTCCGGCACCATCCAATTACAGATGTCATGCTCGCTGTAATTCTGACATTGGCGATACGCCTTGCCATTGATGGCAGCACGAAACTTTCCCTCATCATCTTTAGTAAACGCACTCAGCCGAACTTCATCGGGCACAAAACCGAGCATTAAACCGCAGCTCACGCATTCGCTGTTCGGGAAGTGCAATGTGTTACCACACTGGCAGGTAAAGATTTTCAATGAAACGCCTTTAAAGTCATTTGCCTTACAGAATATCTGCACGCATTAGAACAGTCTGAGCGATTTAGTCAATGCCCTAAATTTATTTTGAGTAACCTCTTTCTTATTTGCAAAAGCGGCGTACAATCCGCGCCCAATCAAACTCTGCGTGCTTAAATAATGACCATCGGTTTTCATGAAAAGAAAGAGAAACAACTGCTTCAAGTCTCTTTCTATGCGGCAGCCTTGTTCGTTGTGATTGCGCTGGGCTTCGCCCTTTATACCCATTCAAGCGCCATTCTGTTTGACGGCATCTACTCGCTGATTGCCTTTTTTATGGCACTGTTGACGTTAAAGGTGGCTAACCTCGTGCAACTGCCCGACGATGATCGTTTTCATTTTGGCTATACCGCGATTGAACCCACACTCAATTTGTTCAAATCGCTCATCATCATTGCAACCTGTTTGTATGCAGTAGTGAACTCGATCAACACCTTAATGTCGGGCGGCAATAGTGCGCAATACGATCTGGCCATGGTTTACGGCATTATCGCTACCGTGGGCTGCTTTGCGGTTTCTGGCTATATGAAACACCATGGCAAAGCGCTGCGTTCCGACCTGGTCGGCGTGGACGCACATACCTGGTTTGTCGATGGCGTATTAAGCGCATCCATTCTTGCGGGCTTCGCCATGGCCTATGCGCTGGATCAATCCGGCTGGGCAAGTTTATCGCCTTATGTCGACCCAATATTGTTGATTGTGCTGGGCGTTGCGATACTCCCTATCCCGGTTAAAATCATGTTGGATAGCCTTAAAGAAGTGATCAACAAAGCACCGCCTGAAGCAGTGACTGCGGTGATTGAGAAAAAACTGAAGAAAACCCTGAGTGATGTCCCGTACAAACATGTGGAAGTGCGCATCAGTAAGAGCGGTAGAGATTTATACCTGTTGGTGCACATTATTGTCGATGACTCGTTTTCCATCGCCACTATCAGCGAATTGGATGATATTCGCTTAAAATGCGAAGCCGACATGCGTCAATGGGATCCATCCATCATTATGGATATTCTATTTATCACTAAACCAGAGCTAGCGGATTAAAGGGCGCACGCTATCTTATTCTGGCTCGAATGGCTTTTACAACCTGTAGGTATCGGTGTGTTATCCAACGCGACTGAACCTAAACAGCTCAATGCATTGTTTTACCAGGATTAACGCTTTTTTGGGATATTACGGAATGAAATGTTGGTGCGTCTACCCTGACTCGAACAGGGGACCTCTACCATGTCAAGGTAGCGCTCTAACCAACTGAGCTATAGACGCATGCAAGTGCTTGTTTAAGCGGCGCGTATGTTATCCATTGACATCGTGTACTGCAAGATATTTTTGCATTCTTTTCGTCTGATTGAGCGCTATATAAACAGTTGGGTATTCGGCGCACCAATGCTTGTCAAAGCCTCCCCTAGCCACTTCAGTAAAGTGTAGAATTAAAATAGCGGTTATGCTTTGAAAGCACGTGCTTTAGGTTCATCCAGTAAAAAACTCGTTAGAACAGCTATCATTGCAGCCATTATATTAGTTGCAATATCGACTGTATTGGCGCATTTCGCCCTTCGCACCATCCAGCAGGACGTGCGAGCAGAAGTGAGCGCATCCCTTTCCGCCCTCATGGATACCACTCAAGCCGCGCTGATGCTGTGGCATGAAGGTAACATTAATGAAATCTCTCAGGCAGCCAATACACCCGGTGTTACTCAAGCGGTAGGGGTTATTACCGATGACAGTGCCAGCGCTGCCAGCAAAGCTGTGATGGATGAGCTATTGCATACTCGTTTGTTCGAGTTACAACGTCTACAAGGTCATCAAGGATTTGATTTACTCAATAAAGAGGGTGTGCGCCTGATCACCACGGCCTCGACCATTTCAGATCAAACACCTGCCTTTGTTTCGCGCTATAACGCGCTGTTTAAGAAAGTCATTACAACGAAAACACCCCACTTTGTTCCCCCTACCCGCGAGCCTACCATAGAGGGGATCCGGGTCATGTCGCACTTTCTAGCGCCCGTGGTACTCAACGATGTGGTTGTCGGCGTATTAGCTTCGCATCATTTCCCGGAGCAGCAGCTTAGCCGAATTGCACAGTTAGGGAGAATTGGCGAATCCGGTGAAACCTATCTGTTCAATGAGCGGGGCGTGCTCATATCAGAAAGTCGCTTCACCGACGATTTACTCAACACAGGGCTGCTCGATAACGCGTTACAAAGCGCTATTTTGAATGTGGATGTACGTGACCCCGGCGTTGATTTAACCCACAACCAACGAGCCACGCTGCCGCGCAACGAACAGTCATTCACGTTAATGGCTGAGAGCGCACTTGCCCGGCAAGCCGGTTCACAGTTAGAGGGCTATCGCGATTATCGCGGGGTTGAAGTGATTGGCGTGTGGGATTGGCTCGATTTTCTAAACGCAGGGATCACCGTCGAAATTGATCACGTGGAAGCGATGCGCGCTTATACTCGAGCACGCGTCACCGTCATCACGCTGTTAGTGATTATCACGGGGTTGGCGCTGGGTTTGGGTTATCTATTTTATGTTATGTCGCATAAAGCCTCGCGCGCGCTCAGTCGTGCTGCCGACCTGCTCGATGAAAAAGTTAAGCTGCGCACGAAAGAACTGCAAGAGACGGCAGATACGCTTCGCGACGAACGCGAACTTATACGAACGGTATTTGATGCGGTGCCCGACCCCATTTTCTGCAAAACCGCAAACGGCGTTTATTTTCGAGTGAATAAAGCGTTCGCTCAGTTACAGGGCCGTAGCATTGATGAGGTTGAGGGCTATCACGACGAGCAACTCTATTCAGCGGCGGAAGCTAAAGCCTTCAAATTAGATGATGAAGAAACGCTGGCGTCGAGTAAACCACGCGTTATGGAACGCTGGACAACTCACCATGACGGGCGTCACTTGCTGTTTGAAACGCGTAAGTCAGCGGTGCGTTTAAACGATGAATGCGAACAGGGCATACTGGGTGTGAGCCGTGACATTACTCAGCGTAAGAAATTTGAAGAACAATTACAGGAAGCGTCTAAAGTAGCCAATCGAGCCAACGCCGCAAAAAGTGAGTTTCTGGCGCGCATGTCACATGAAATACGTACCCCGATGAACGGCGTGCTGGGTATGCTCGAATTGCTTAACCGCTCCACGTTGACACTGGATCAGAAAAAGAAAGTATCCGTCGCCAAAAGCAGCGCCGAAGGTTTGCTCTCAATCATCAATGATATTCTTGACTTTTCCAAGATTGAAGCCGGAAAGCTGCAAATCGAACGGGTGGATTTTAATCCACGCCAGTTGATTGAAGAAAGCGCTCAGGCGTTGGCACTGAAAGCCGATGATAAAAATACCGAGATCCTGGTGGATGTGTCAAAAGTCACCTTTGAATCCGTGCGTGGCGATCCCCTGCGCTTACGACAGGTATTAATGAACCTGATTGGCAATGCGGTTAAATTTACCGCCAACGGTGAAGTGTATATTGAAGCGCGCCTTGAAGAAGAACCCGAAGGTTTACGTCTGCATTGCAAAGTGCGCGACACCGGCATTGGCATCGCCCCTGAACAGATAGATACTCTGTTCGAATCGTTCTCGCAGGTCGATAGCTCGACCACCCGACACTACGGCGGAACCGGCTTGGGCCTCGCCATCGCAAAACGACTGGTTGAGTTAATGGGTGGCGATATCTCGGTAGACAGTCAGATGGGCAAAGGGAGCTGCTTTGTATTCAGTATTTTCGTTGAAGCAAATGACAAACCGATTGTTGAGCTGCCCAATATTAGCCTCACAGACTGGCGTATTTTGGTGGTGGATGACAATCAAACAAATCTGGATATTCTCAGTGCCCATCTAGAGAGTTGGGGAGCCACGCCCACCTGCGTAAGCAGTGTTGATGAAGCCACTGATTGTCTTTCGTTGAACTCCGCCAATACCGACGACATCGAACATGTACTTCCGTTTGATTTGATCATCACCGATATGAACATGCCCGAAAAAGACGGGTTAAATTTGACCGAAGAAGTGCGTCGATATGTGGATGGTGCCAAGCTCCCTATTCTGATGTTAAGCAGCATGTCGAGTCAGATCCCAACGGCTGATCTGGCTCGGCTTGGTCTGGATGGCTGCCTGACCAAACCGGTGGTCACGTCGGATTTGTTTAACGCTATTGCGATGGTGGCAGCCAATAAACACTTAAGTAGCGAGCGACTGTTTATTTCAGAGCACTCCCTGCATTCCATTAATCGCGAAGGGGCGACTGAATGCGCGTGGCATGAAGATACCAAGCTCCTGTTAGTTGAAGACAATGACGTTAATCGAATGGTTGCAGAAGGTTTGCTGTTGTCGATTGGGTTGTCTTGCGATCACGCAGAAAATGGGCAAATTGCTTTGCAGATGCTAAGCGACGCAAAAGAAGCACCTTACACGGCTATTCTCATGGATTGCCAAATGCCGGTACTGGATGGTTATCAGGCAACGCGCCAGATCCGTGAGGGGCAATGTGGCGACCAATACCGGACCATACCGATTATCGCCATGACAGCCAATGCGTTGAAAGGCGACCGCGAAAAGTGTCTCGCTGCCGGCATGGACGACCATATTCCTAAACCCATCGTGATATCAACGCTACGCACAAAGCTGCGTAAATTCATCAAAACAACCGAGCGTTTGCCTCGTTCAGCTCAATCCGTTGAGAGCACGGCGAGCGCGCGTCCAGAATTGACGGTCAAACTGCCCTCCACGCTGCACACGATGGATTGGCAGGCTTCGCCTCCTGCTCTGGCAGAAAAACCAGCACTGTTTGTAAAATCCTTGCAGGTTTACTTGCGCCAATATCAAAATTTGTCTCTGGCGGCGCTGCTAACCGATGAAGGTAGTGCGCAAAGCCAGCTGGCCTCTGTCGTGCACACGTTGAAAGGAACCAGCGGGAACATGGGATTTCTCGCTGTGTTTGAGGAAGCTAAGCGCATTGAAGCCCGACTCGAAGAAGATTCTCTGGAAACTCAACACGCCGTGGCGTTCGATGCGGTTTTGAAATTGTCGTTACAGGATGCCGAGCAGTTGCTCGCGGCCAATCAAACGGAAAAACCCAGCGGCGAAGTACGTCCGATCGATGGGCTGTTGAGCGAGCTTATTCCGCTGCTCGAGCGCAGTGAAATTATTCCCCAGAAGCTACTCGATGAACTCGACAACATGGAAAATGGTTTACCTGCGTCGGTTCGCCAAACACTCATCAACACGCTTGATCAGTTTGATTATGAAGCTGCCCTTGCAGTGATAAGGAAATACCATGCGTGATCTCTCCCGTTTTACCATTCTGGCCGTCGATGATGACTCAATTAACTTACGCGTTATTGCCCAGCAATTAGCGCCCCTTGCACCTCGATTACTGGTGGCAACGGATGGGCAATCGGCGTTATCAGTTACGCAGCGTGAACTGCCCGACCTCATTCTGTTGGATATTAACATGCCCGGTATGTCCGGTTTAGACGTGTGCCGGGCGGTCAAAGAGTCAGAAAAAACAGCGGATATCCCCATCATCTTTTTGACCAGCAGTGAACAGGATACCGCAGAAGCATTCAGTGTAGGCGGTGTTGATTACATTGTTAAACCGGTCGACAGCGATGCGCTACAGGCACGGGTGTGCACGCACCTGCATTTGTCCGCCAGCCTGAAGGCGCTGGATGAGACCAACCTGTTGCTCAGTTCCGCGAACGAACGTTTAGAAAAAAAAGTTGAGGAGCGTACTCGCGAGCTGGTAAACACAAATGCAAATCTGCGCCGAGAAATCAATGAACGGCGTAGCTTGCAGGATAAACTGTCGTTTTTGTCTCACCATGATTTTGTCACGCGCATGTACAATCGCTTTGCACTGGAAGAAAAGCTTACCGAGCAAATGGCATCAGCAGAGACTAACAGTACTAAAGGCTTTTTGTGCCTGACCGATTTGGACCAATTTAAAATTGTTAATGATACCTGTGGTTACCTCGCCGGTGACGAGATCTTGCGTCAGCTTGCCGAGGTACTGCGCGGTCAGTTAGACAAAGACGATATTGCTGCCCGTATCGGCGGCGATGAGTTTGCCGTGTATTTCCGTTCCGCCGACATGGGTTTTGCGATTGCCAAAGTAAGAGCGGTCAAGTCAGCACTGGAGAACTTTGAGTTTGAATGGATGGGCGACCGATTCAAACACAGTGTCAGTATGGGTTTGGTAGAGATTGACGAAAGTATCGATTCAGTTTCTCATTTGATCAGCGTTGCCGAACGCACCTGCTATCAAAGTAAGCTTAAGGGTGGTGGCGAAATTTCAGTGTACAACGTCACTCGCGCTCACGTTGACAAAACGCAACAGCAAATGCGCTTAGTACCGCTGATCCGTCAGGCGCTGGAAGAAGAGCGAATAAAACTGCATGTGCAAGCTATTCACTGTACCCAAAACGACACCATTACTAAAGCGGAAGTACTCAGTCGAATGCGCGACGGCACGGGCCGGTTACAGCCCCCCAGTTACTTTATTCCCGTCGCTGAGAAGTTTCACATTATCGATGCGATTGACAAATATGTGCTGACCAAATCAATTGAAGCGCTAAAAACGCTCCCCGAAAAATTTCAGTTGTCGGTTAATATCAGCGGCGAATTTATTGGTAAAGAAGGCGCTGTCGATTTTATCACTGGGCTGTTAACGTCGAATGCCGCCGATCCGTCACAGCTGTGTATTGAGATCACAGAATCTTCCGCTATCAGTAATTTAGACGCCACGATCGAATTCATATCTCGGCTTAAACCGCTGGGCTGCGAGTTTTCGCTGGATGATTTTGGTACTGGCACGTCATCCTATGAGTACCTCAAAAAATTAGCCATCGATATTGTCAAAATCGATGGCATGTTCGTTCGGGATGTCGAAACCGATGCCGTGAACCGGCGTATGATCGAATCGATAGTGGCAATTGCAAAAGCGAAATCGATTCGTGTCGTCGCAGAATGTGTCGAAACCCAGGCCGCGAAAGCACTGCTGGAGACACTCGACATTGATTACCTACAGGGTTTCGGCCTACACGAGCCAGAAGATATCGACGTATTTTCCAACAATTTGTCACACCGCTAGCGCGGCAGCCTGCGTGAGCGCGGGCATGATACGCGCCCTGCCCTCATGTTTCGCCGCATAGAGTTGACGATCAGCCTGTTGAATGATTTCCTCAGCGGTCAAGTCAACATCCACGGGAAATGTGGTGATCAATCCACCACTGAAGGTAACCACATTATGCACCGATGATTGTTCGTGCACGATGCCCTGCTCAACCATCTTCTGCAATGCCACATTGCCCAGCGCAACAGCATCCCGTTGCGTGGTATTCGGCATAATAACGGCAAATTCTTCGCCACCAAATCGGGCGACTAAATCAGAAGCGCGTTTGAAAACGTCAACTAACACTTTAGCTACACTGCGCAAACAGCGATCACCCATGGCATGCCCGTACAGGTCGTTAAACTTTTTGAATTCGTCGACATCAACCAGCAGCAATGATAACGGCTGACCGGCACGCTTACAGCGGTGCCATTCGCGTACAAGAGTTTCATCGAACGAACGACGGTTAGCGACTTCAGTCAACCCATCTATGCGGGCTAGTTTATTGAGCAAGCGCGTTTTTCGCAGCAATTCAATTTGAATATTCATGCGCGCTTTTAGAATTTGATTATTCAGCGGCTTGGTCACAAAGTCGCTTGCACCGAGTTCGAGGGAAGTGAGTTCGTCATCGGCTGAGTGGCTGCCGGTCATCATAATAATCGCGGGGGAACCGTATTGTTCGCGATCACCGCGCACTACCTTGCATATATCAAACCCACTACCGTCAGGTAGATTCAGGTCGAGCAGCATAACATCGACGGTGTTGGTCGATAGGATCTCAAGCGCTTTGGCCTGCGTTTTCGCAATCAGTAACGTATACTCATCACGTAAAACGGCAACCAGTGCATTGATATTGATGGGATCATCTTCAACGATCAGAATTAGGTGCTTGGTCATAACAACACACTCTTTTTTCTATTATAATACCCTACTCCGGCTAGGCTGCAAGCGCTTCAATGCGTGAATGGTCGAATCGCTGTTTCAAGTATGGTATACCTATAATAAAAGTACGGAACCGCCCTCAATGCTCACACTTTATGCCGGTGAAACCGCACGCCGCACGCTCCTTGAACATGGCCTAAAGCCCGAATTGTTTACCGCGATGCTGGGAGCGTCTGGCGGCCCCAAGTGGTTTACGTTATTCGGTCTAGACAAATATCTATTTGGCGAGTTTTTCAAACACCGCACCACCCCATTAGACATTATCGGTTCATCGGCGGGCGCATTCCGCGCCGCATGTTTTGCACAATCGGATCCGGTTGCTGCCATTGAGCGCCTGGCAAAGCATCATTCTGAAACAACCTATAGTGATAAGGTCACACCAGCAGAAATTACTCATAAAGCCCGCGAACTGCTGGTTCAGGTGCTTGGCACTGACGGCGTTGACGACATTATTGCTAACCCGGTTTTCAGGGCTCACTTCATTGTCGCCAGAGTGAATGGGTTAGCCGCGTCAGAAAAAAAGCTTTCGCAAATGCTTGGACTGACTAAAAGCCTCGTTGCAAATCGCATGCACCGACGTTTTATCAGCCGTCAATACACCAGGGTCGTGTTCAAAAACCCGCTTAGCGCCCTTGAGATTGCCGATAGCTATCAATTTCCAACTGAACATATCCCGCTCACACCGAATAATCTGACTGAAGCCCTGCTCGCCTCAGGCTCTATTCCACTGGTAATGCAGGGCATTCGAGACATCCCCGGTGCGCCCATGGGAATGTATCGGGATGGTGGGATTATTGATTACCATTTTGACATCGACTTTCCGAGTAATCAGGGTTTAATCCTTTACCCGCATTTTAGCCATGCCCCCAAAGCGGGTTGGTTTGACAAATCACTCAAAAGACCTATCAATCCAAAACACTATGACCGTGTGGTCATGCTGGTACCGTCGCGCGAATTTGTTGCCTCGCTACCTTATGGCAAGATACCCGACCGTGAAGACTTCACAAAAATGAAAGCAGAACAGCGCTTACGTTATTGGTCAACCGTGTTTGATGAAACAGAAAAATTGGCCGATGACTTCGCCAAATGGCAGAGCAATATTCAACTCCGCCCGATGCTCTCATTTTAGTTTCCCGAACAGTTTGCAATGCATTGTTGCTTCTTTGCGTCAACGGATTTGTGCTAGTCTTGAGGGTATCAACTGATGTGTGAGAGAGTGCTATGCCCAAACAGACGCTTGCGATTGTGGCTGAAATAATGGCTGTTCACAGCCTACCCGCAAATTCACCAATCCCGAGCAAAGTGTTACAGGCGCCGCTCTTTTTTATTGGCAAAACAGCGGAAGAACTGTCTGTTGTTGTGCCGGAAACCATTGCGATTGATTCCGACGAGTTCGATGGCGGTTGGAGAGCATTGGAAGTGCTCGGTCCGCTAAGTTTATCCATGGTAGGGATCATGGCAGGTATCAGTGCAGTACTAGCTCAGGCAAAAGTGAGCATTTTCGTGGTCAGCACATTTGAAACTGATTTTTTCTTGGTCAAAAATGCCAGTCTCGAATCTGCGGTGAAAGCGCTCGAGCAGGACGGTTACACGGTTATTCGGTAGTGCACTGCCTTAAGCCGAAAATTAGCGATTCAGCGCCGCAACAATTTCGCCACGCCATTGCGCTCAACGCGCCTGTTTCAGGCCAACTGCAACCACTCAGCGACAGTACGAGCCCTTTATTGGCGATGCGAATGGCGGGTGACGGGGTACTGATAAAACTGACAGGTACTGCGATTTATGCACCTTTCAACGCATCGCTGAGCTGTTTTTTGCCCACGCTTCAAATCGTCGAATGGCGAGCATCCAATGGGTTGGTAGCGCGGCTCACCTTTGAAGATGACTTATCCTCATTGCATGGCTGCGGCTTCACGCGCTACGTCAACCAAGGAGATAGCGTGGAGGCAGGCACGCTGCTTTGTCATATCGACAAAAATAAAGTTAAACTTGCCAGTCCGGAGTTACGCTGCGCGCTGACTATCGTCAATGCGAATAAACTGACCGCTATCGTACCCAAAGCGCCAAGTGCCAGTGGCATCGCGCGCGTTCAGAGTAATGTGGATACCCTGATGACATTGTATATTTAGAGGACAACATGAGTATTACCGTTTACGGCATCAAGCAATGTGACAGCGTTAAGAAAGCGCAGAAATGGTTCGCACAGCATGGAGTTGAATACCAGTTCCATGATTTTCGTTCAGACGGCCTAAGCAGCGAATGGCTCGTTCAGGTTGAAGCAAAAGTAGGTTGGGAAACCTTGCTCAATAAACGGAGCACAACATTTCGTGAATTGGACGATGCAAACAAATCCGCTTTAACGCAAGCAAAGGCACTGCAGTTGATGAGTCAGCACCCTACTCTCATAAAGCGCCCTGTGGTTGTGCACGGGGAACTTGAAAAAGTGGTTGTCGGCTTTAAAGCCGACCACTATGAACAGGAATTCAAACCATGAGTGATACGCTGGCCTTGGCGAAAGCACTTATCGAACGCCGCTCGGTAACCCCTGAAGATGCAGGCTGCCAGCAGTTGATGGGGGAGCGGCTGGAAAAGCTTGGCTTTACGCTGGAAACGCTTGTCTTTGAAGACATCACCAATCTTTGGGCTCGTCGCGGCACTCAAGCGCCGCTGTTTTGCTTTGCGGGGCACACCGATGTTGTGCCAAGCGGGCCGGAGGAGCGTTGGCAGACGCCCCCCTTCGAGGCCACGGAAAAAGACGGTTATTTACACGGTCGTGGCGCGGCGGATATGAAAGGCAGCCTGGCGGCCATGGTGACAGCACTGGAACATTTTATACACCAAAACCCGGATCATCAGGGTTCAATCGCGTTGTTAATCACCAGTGATGAAGAAGGGCCCTTTATCAATGGCACAACGCGTGTGATTGACACGCTTGAAGCGCGTAACGAGAAAATTGACTGGTGTATTGTCGGGGAGCCCTCAAGCACCCACCATGTCGGTGATGTGGTTAAGCACGGCCGCCGTGGTTCACTCACTGGCAATATGGTGGTCAATGGCGTGCAAGGACACGTGGCCTACCCTCACCTTGCGAATAACCCGGTTCACGCTGTGGCGGGCGCTTTGGCGCAGATGAGCTCAACCGAGTGGGACAAGGGCAATGCGGATTTTCCACCGACAAGCTTTCAGGTGTCAAATATCCACGCCGGTACAGGTGCCGGGAATGTGATCCCCGGGCACTGCGATATCTGTTTTAACTTTCGCTACTCGACAGAGGTCACCGCTGAACAGCTTATTCAAAGAACGGAAGCCATCTTGGCTGAACATGCGGTTGACTATTCACTGCAATGGACATTCAATGGCTTACCGTTTTTAACGCGTCAAGGGGAGTTGATTGACGCTACGCGCAAGGTCATTAAGCGCGTTACCGGCAACGCGCCGGAATGTTCAACCGCCGGAGGTACGTCAGACGGACGGTTTATCGCGCCTACCGGCGCACAAGTCGTTGAACTGGGGCCTGTGAATGCAACGATACACAAGGTCGATGAGTGCGTCAGTATCGCTGATCTAGATACCCTCTCAGTACTTTATTGCGGCATTCTCACGGAGTTATTATCTTCATGAACCACAAAGAATGGCTTGGCCTGACCTCATCGCATTTAACCCCCATCGGTTCCGAACATGCATTGGCTCATGCGGTAGTTGCCCCCTTTAGCAACATGCAATCAGCCGCGCAACAGGATGGTATCGACCTTCAATTGTTCAGCAGTTTTCGCAGTTTCGAAAAACAGTCGAGTATTTGGGCGCGAAAGTGGGATGGACACCTGCCTATTTTGTCGGCTGACAATCAGCCGCTGGATCCGCACACGTTAAGCGATATTGACAAAATGCACAGCATCCTACGCTGGTCGGCACTGCCCGGAGCAAGCCGTCACCACTGGGGTACCGATTTTGATGTGTACGACAAAACAGCGGTAGAGGCTTGGCCCAAACCATTCGAATTGACTGATTCCGAGTACGCACAGGGTGGGCCGTGTGGCGCGCTATCGTCATGGCTGGATGAGCGAGCGCATGAGTTCGGTTTCTACCGCCCGTATGCAACATATTGCGGGGGGATTGGTGCTGAACCCTGGCACCTTAGCCATCGGCAATCGGCTGAGGCAATTGAAAAAATGTTCGATCCTGCGGAACTTAAGCAGTTAATTGAAGAAAGCCACCTTCCCGGCAAACCGTGTATTTTGGCGCACTTTGATGAAATCTTTTTCCGCTACGTGCAAAACAAAGGAATACCTGTGTTGTGAGCACGTTTTGGCAAATAATCATCGTTCTGCTGGTGTTTGGCATCATCGTCGGCAATATTATGTTAGTTAAACATTCAGCCTCATGGGGAATGAAGAAGCCCGATGATTCAGACAATGACACCGAGCATTAAGCCTAATGATCAAACACCCCTACTTTGGCGACATTGAAAAAAATCGAGAACTAGACTGCTATCAACTTAGTCTCACGCCTGAAGAACACCAGTTGCTACTGGACTTAACGGAGATGGCCGTGTATGTCTCGGAGGGAACGTCCGGCAGCATTTTAAGTTGGGCTGATGCACACTGCTCTCAAGGCGAAATGTCGGTAGAACCTATCGTCGTCGCCAGTAACAGTGCCATGCCAATCGCTGATTACGAAACCTTAGTACAACGGGCACATGAACACTATACCAATCAAGACACTAGCGGTAACTCGTCCGTTGTTGATGTGGCCATAGGTCAAGCTCGCTACTGTACGTACGCCATTGAATTACCCAACCTGAGCAGTCATTCCGCCACGCCAACATGTATTTTGGCCATCGAACATGTCAATCAGACTGGCTTGGATGCCAAGCAAGAACGCTTGATCGACATGCTTCGCCGCGATATCAGTAATCAGTTAAAGCTTCGCCGGCGCGCTGCCCACTTGATTGAAAACAGCGAACTGCTGACTCTGGCGCTTGAGCATAATCAGGATTGGATATTCGTCAAAGATAAAGATTTTCGCATTGTCTATGCCAATGAATCGTTCCTCAATGTTTATCCTAAAAACATTCGTAATAAAGTGATCGGGTACACGACATTTGAAGAGTACGAAGCTATCGAGGTAGAGCAGTTTTTGGAGCACGACAAAATAGCGTTTGAGTCTGGACGCAGCGAAACGATTGAAGACATCCACATGCCCGACGGAACCAGCATTATTGTAAATACTGTAAAACAGCGTTTTCATGATGCCAACCAAGAGCCGTTTATACTGTGTGTTTGCCGCGACATCACGCAAAAAGAGATGCTTATTCGCGATATAGAAAGTGCCTATAACGACCTAGACGAATTCACGAATATTGCTTCACACGATTTAAAAGCACCACTAAACGCGATTAAGCGTTTGTTAGAGTGGATACAGGAAGACTGTTATGACCTGTTACCTGAAGAGTCTAAAGAAAATATCCAACTGGTAGTGAATCGCACCAATCGTATGCATCAGCTATTAAGTGACTTACTGACCTATGCGCGGGCAGGACGCGAATCAACGCCGCCCGTTGAGTTGCAATTGCAGCAGAAAGTGAACGATTTGCAACAGTTGTTGGATACACCAAAACATTGTCAGATTAAGGTGAATGATCTAACGTTGAAAGTACCCGAAATGCCTTTTTCAACGGTACTATTGAACTTAATCTCCAATGCGATTAAGCATAACGATAAAAACGCAATAGAAATTTCTGTTAAGGGTTACGAAACCAAGCATGATTATATTGTTTCCGTAACGGATAATGGGCCAGGTATAGAGCCTCAATATTTTGATAAAATTTTTGGTGTTTTTCAGACGTTAAAATCTCGCGATCAGCAGGAAGGAAGTGGAATTGGTCTTTCTGTAGTTGATAAATACATGAACACGTTCGGGGGCAGTATCACGGTTGCTTCAAATGGCAAATTGGGGTCGACCTTTACGATTAAATGGCCGAAGACATTCTTGAAGTTTGATCATCGCACGTCTTGACAGAGGCAGGAGAATGCACCGGCACCCAATCTCCCTGTTAATCGTTGAATACGACGACGCTATAACAGGCTACTATTTACTCAAGCGTTGGACGATGTTTACGCTTTATCTGGGTAACCTGAATATGCCATACACGAACGGTAGAGAAATTTTAACCGCGTGGTGAAACATTGCTGAGTTCGCACAATCAATCAGGTTTGTTTGTATAACTTCTAATGGTGAAAATGATGTAGCCGATAGTGGTAAACAATACGCGGCAAGCAATTTTTGAACGAATACACTGATGAGATCGTAGAGTGTGTGGTAAAAGTGATTGACGGTTATAGTCAAACCGTCCCGTGACCAAGGTAATGTGATGCAAATACTTATTGTTGACGATGATCGGGCGGATAGAAAAATTATCCGTCGTCTGCTTGATGAACAGCCGGGTTCGATTGAAGTGGTTGAAGCGGAATCAGTTGGCGAGGGCCTTGAAGTTCTTGCCAAGAAACAGTTCGATGTCGTCCTGCTCGATTACAAAATGCCACGAGCCAATGGCATTGAAATGGTCATTGAACTTCGTTCTCGCCCCAACCTTGGCGACGCTGCCATTGTGATGATGAGCGCCGCCGAAGAAAACGACTTAGCGTTGTCATGTATCGAAGCCGGTGCACAAGACTTCTTGGCTAAAAGTGAAATCTCTCATAGCAAGCTAAGTAAAGCGATACTACACGCAAAAAAGCGCTTCGAAATCGAACGAAAAATGCACGCTAGTTATATCGCTGTAAAGAATATGGCAGAAAAGGATTCTCTGACTGGGCTATCGAATCGCTACCATTTCGAAGAAACACTTAAAGTGATGTTAGCGAATAATAAGCGTTCACAGCACAGTGTCGCACTGATTGCGATGGATATTGATAATTTTAAGCACGTCAACGATTCGCTCGGACATGAAGCAGGCGATATTCTTCTTCAGAAGGTCGTATCTCGAATTAATGCCTTACTGCGTAGTAATGAGGGGTTTGCAAGACTTGGCGGCGATGAATTCGCTATTATATTGGGCGCGATCACTGGAGTGGGCCAAGTGAGCAATATCGCAAACCGGATCCTAACTGCGATGGAAGCGCCATTCGCGGTTGGCGAGCATACCTTTATTTGCAGTCTCAGTATCGGTGCAGCTTTATATCCTGCAGACGCGTGCACCAGCGAAGAGCTTATGAAATACGCGGATATTGCGATGTATCGTGCGAAACAAAGTGGTAAGAACAAGGTGTGTTTCTATGAAAAAGCCTTTCAGGTTGAATTTAACCGGCGCTTTACGATCCAGACTCAACTGAATAAAGTGCTAAGTGAGAATAGATTCTCTCTCCATTATCAACCAATATTTGATCACAATAAAGAGCAGCCTGTTTCCTTTGAAGCACTTATCCGGTGGCCGCGGGATACGGATGACTATTTCACTCCAGACGAGTTCATACCAGTCGCAGAGGAAACGCGGGTTATCAATCAAATTGGCAATTGGATTGTCACTACAGCACTGACCCAACTCAGCCAGTGGCAACAGCACAATGAGGCATTGTCAATGTCAATTAACATATCGCCCGTTCAGCTGATGCACAGCGATCTCGTTGGCTATCTGAAACGAGAAATCTCCCGCCTTGACCTTAAACCCGGAGCCGTCACCCTTGAAGTTACCGAAACTGCATTGTTTGAAGATGATAAGAAGATTCGCGTCGCATTGAATGACTTAGCCAACTTTGGATGTCGGATCGCGTTGGACGACTTCGGGATGGGTTTTTCCTCCATAAGCCATTTAATGCAGTACCCAATTCACACGGTAAAGCTCGATAAGTCCATGCAAACCAGTCATAGAACGAACGACCGAGTCCCCATTTTTGAAGCAATCGCCCTCATGGTTCAAAAATTAGGCTTCGTGGTTATCGCTGAAGGAATAGAGACGCAAGAACAACTTGAACTGTGCAAGCTACTTGGCATAGATCGGGTTCAAGGTTATTACACTGGCAAACCCACTCCGCAAAAAGAAGCCGGTTTGCTGGTAACCAAGTCGCAATAGTTAACGCTTAGCGTTTGTCTTCAGTGCGGGAATCGAAGTCAGACGCAGAGTGCCTTTCATGCAACTGCTTCTCTGGCTCACCCCAGGTTTTATTTACAATTTTGCCACGCTTTACCGCTGGACGCTCGGCAATGTTTTTCGCCCAACGTAGCACATGCCCATAGGAGGTAACGTCTAGGAACTCTGCAGCTTCGTACAGGTACCCCAGCACTAATGCGCCATACCATGGCCATACGGCTATATCGGCAACGCTGTACTCGTCGCCCGCTAAAAACAGGTGCTCAGCCAGTCTTTTGTCCAGCACATCAAGCTGCCGTTTCACTTCCATCGCAAAACGATTTATCGGGTATTCAAATTTTTCGGGTGCATAGGCATAAAAATGCCCAAAACCGCCCCCTAGCATGGGTGCACTACCCATCTGCCAGAATAACCAGTTCATGCACTCCGTGCGCTTAGCGTGATCCGCTGGCAGCAAGTGACCAAACTTTTCAGCCAGATACACTAGGATAGAGCCAGATTCAAACACGCGTGTTGGCGGTGCCGTGCTAAAATCCATCAACGCCGGAATTTTTGAGTTCGGGTTCACGTCCACAAACCCACTGCCGAACTGATCGCCTTCCATGATATCAATCACATACGCGTCATATTCAGCCTGCTCAATACCACGTTCAAGCAACTCTTCTAACATGACGGTAACTTTCACGCCGTTTGGAGTCGCCAGTGAATACAATTGCAACGCATGCTGACCACGAGGTAATGGCTTTTCATGTGTTGCTCCAGACACCGGGCGATTAATATTGGCAAATTTGCCGCCGCTGTCCTGATCCCATTCCCATACTTTGGGTGGCGTGTAACTGGTCGTCATGATCACTCCTCTGTAAATAAACACTGTTCTGCGATTGTCGCTCTCATCGTTAAGACCGCTTAAGTGCCGTTTTCTTTCACTGACACGTTATCCGCGCGATATATTGGCAAGTAACTTCTGTTCAACTCGCTGCGTAATGGCCATTCGCTGCGTATCGGTATAGGCAACGGGCGATGCGTGCCCCCATACTGGCTTAGGCCAAGCGGGATCACCGGTGTGTCGCACAACATGATGAATATGTAATTGTTTGACCACATTGCCAAGCACCGCAATATTCAGCTTATCCATTGACCAATCTTGCTGCAAAAATCGACTCAGTTGATTTGACTCGTGCCATAATCGATGCTGTTGCTGTTCATCCAAGTCAACCAGCTCAGTCGCATTTGGAACTCGCGGCACTAAAATAAACCACGGGTAAGTTGCATCGTTCATCAGGCACAGCTCGCACAAGCCGAGGTTACCTAACTGAAACGTATCTGCCGCCAATCGCGGATCCAGCTCAAACACACTACTCACTGAGTCGCTCCAGCGTGGTAGGTACAACCGTCAGCAGCGCACGCTGCCCTATTGCAACGTTAGCGTTGGGGAAAACGATGGCTTCTCCGTCGTATTCGGCTACATAAGTGTTACCAGACTCTTCAGCCAGTATTGTGCCTTTTGAGTAATCAGTAAAATTCGCTTCATCATCATCAAATACGAGGGCAAAGTCATCGTGCTGTTTGTTGATGACCTGATTTACCCGGTAGATCAATAGGTCGTCCATGGGCACGGGTTCAGGCGCATAAGATGCGTCGCAAACAAGTTGAGTAAGCGTGTTTTTCGCGGCGGCAAACTGACGCATATCATTCTCACCAAACGGCCGTACCTTACCTAATTCAACCGTAAAGGCGTGTGCATTAAATTCAGTCGAGCTGAAATAGCTGAAGGTCGTGGTAGGGCTTTCAGACAACAGAATTGTTTTCACGCCACACGCAGCCAAAAACGCCAGTTGCGAACGGCTATGCCTGCGCTTATGCAGTAACGGATAGACCGCAAACTTTTCATTTTTAGAGGCACGAATCGCGGTGTGTAAATCGTAATGCAAACGCGTTTCTGCATCGGTATTGGCGAGGAAAAATGTTGATACCGCATTTTCAAGCGCTTTAGCGCGCCGTCGCTCAGCGTTGACACAGCCGGGGGGTAAACTGTGAGCGCCAGAAAACAATCGATTCATGTTTTCTTCGCAAAAACGCTCACCAATATCCATCGCCGGTAAGTTACCAAACAGCACAAGTAGCCGCTGGGCTGGTTGACGCCGCTCATTCAGTAAGTCGTTAACCAGCTCGTCGAGGATCTCAATCGGTGCTGTTTCATTCCCGTGAATGCCGCAGGATAAGACGATAGCCTTACCGTGATAGTCTTTAGGCGTGAACTCAATAATACCTGGCGCTGTGATCGCCACACGGGTGTGCGTACGTAAAGTCAGCAGCTTGGGCGTATCGAACCAACTGGGTTGCTGACGTGAGAGCGTTAAGAAGCCCGTTTTCTGAAGTTGAACTAAGTCGTTCATGGTTACCTATTGCGTAATCTAAGTAACAATAGGGTAACGCATTTTTACGCTGACGCTAAGCGATCACGCGATGCGGGTGACTATCCCGCCGTTTTGTGCAGCGCAGAGGTGCCTATGATGATGTCAGTTTGAGAAAAAGCAATAAATTCATTCGCTGGCAGTGCCTTGGTAAATAAATACCCCTGCCCCTGTGGTATGCCAATTTCTCTCAAAACGTGCAGATGGCTGAGTGTTTCAATCCCCTCGGCAATCACTTTGCATTCTTTGGCGTCGCCGATGATTTTAACCGCCTGAATGATGGCTCGATTAACCGCCGCTTGGTCAATATCCAAGGTAAAGGTTTTGTCGATTTTAAGCGTGTCGATATTCAGAGCGCGAATGTATGACAAGTTTGAATAGCCTTTTCCGAAGTCGTCGATAGAAATCGACAACCCCAAATTACGCAACGCATCCAACTGCCCTTTCACCATCAAAGAGTTCGACAGCGCAACGTCTTCTGTCAGCTCCAGTTCAAACCGATTCAACGGCAGTTCATAAGTCTTGGCGAACAGCAAAAGATTATTCACCAACTGCGAGTCGTATAGCTGCGTTGGAGATATGTTGACCGACAAGACAATGTCTAGCCCAACCATTAAGAATTTGCGCATATGAATGAAAGCATTTTCTAACGTCCAGTAGCCTAATTCATTCATCATATTATAGGACTCGGCCGCTTCGATGAGTGGGCCGGGGAATAAAATGCCGTCTAACGGGTGATTCCAACGCAACAAGCATTCCGCACCGATGATCTCAAGGGTTTGCAGATCAACCTTCGGCTGAAAGTACAATTCCAGCTCATTCTGGACCAACGCTCGCTGTAAATCCGCTTTTAATGTCAGCGTTCGCGACGTGCGAGTTTGTTTGCGCACATCCGATGTTGAAAAATTTTCATATTTATTTTGCTTGGCTTGCTTTAAGGCTGCCTCGGCGCGTGCGATGAAGTCCGTTAGCTTGAAATCGGCCGAAGAAGATGACACCGCACCCACGTTAAAATCAGCAATAAACGCATTACCGTCGTGTTGAATGGGGGTTTTAAAATGTTCTACGAGGTGTTCAAACTTTTGATTTTGTTCCTGCGCGGTCAGCTGGCAATCGAACAATACACCAAAAACATCACCACTGAGACGACCAATACTGGCAGACTCCCGAAACAACAAAGCAATACGATTAGCGATAGAGAGTAAAAACTCGTCGCCAATGTGCATACCATAGCTCGTCGTGACGTCTGAAAAACGCACAACGTCAATAAGCAATAGCGAAATCGCATCCGACTCTTCAGCCAGACGCTCTATGCAATGAATAAACGCATAGCGATTCGGAATAGCGGATAAATTATGGTGAACACGGCTCATGAGTACGACGGTTTAATCTCAAGCTCTGTTGCCTTGAATTGTATAGATTAATGCACGCGCTGACTACAACCGAAGTGTAAATGGAAGTAAATCGGGCTAGCCAGTCACCAGCAAGCCCGCCGAAAGTCAGATACGGTTAGTCATCCACGTTGCATGGAGTGAGGTTCCAAATCCGGTTAACGTAATCAGCAATCGAGCGATCCGAAGTGAACTTGCCCATCTTTGCCGTATTCATTATCGCCATCTCAGCCCAACGCGCCGGATCACGGTATGCCTTATCAACGGCTTTTTGGGCTTCGCTGTAAGCCTCAAAATCAGCGAGCACCAAGTACGGATCCCCCCCACTCAACAAGCTGTGTTTGACGGACGCGAGCGCCCCCGGTTTACCCGGCGTAAAGAAATCGGTTTCCAACCAGTCAAGCACGGCCTTGATTTCCGCATTGGCATAATAGTAGTCATGCGGGTTATAACCCTTCGCTTTCAGCGCTTCAACCTCTTCTACCGTCAAGCCGAAGATGAAAATATTGTCGTCGCCAACTTCCTCGGCGATTTCGATATTAGCGCCGTCCAGCGTTCCGATAGTGACCGCGCCGTTTAACGCCAATTTCATGTTGCCGGTTCCTGAGGCTTCTTTTCCGGCTGTTGAGATCTGTTCAGACACATCAGCAGCGGGGATCATCTTCTCAGCCAGCGATACCCGATAGTTTGGTAAAAACACGACTTGAAGCTTGGTATTCACACGTGGGTCGTTATTAATCTTCTCAGCAACCTGGTTGATTGCATAGATAATATCTTTGGCTAAGGTGTAGCTGGGCGCTGCCTTCGCACCAAAAATAAACACTCTCGGATGCATGTCGTAATTTGGATTTTCAAGCAAGCGGCGATACAGCGCGAGTATGTGTAACAGATTCAGGTGCTGGCGCTTGTACTCGTGCAGGCGCTTGATCTGAACATCAAAAATCGCATCCACGTTGACATCGATTCCAGTCAGTTCTTTGATCGTTTTTGCCAGAGCGATTTTATTGTTTCGCTTTACCTGCATAAATTGCTTTTGAAACGCTTTATTCGACGCCGACGCCGTTAAACCACTCAGTTTATCAAGATTAGTCGGCCAATCAGCCCCAACTTTTTTGTCTACCAGAGCAGAAAGTGCGGGGTTACAAGCTTTAAGCCAGCGACGCGGCGTGATCCCATTCGTGACGTTCGTCAGCTTTTCTGGCCAAAGTTGGTCGAACTCAGGAAATAAATTCTGCTTCACCAGCTTGGAGTGAATTTCTGCCACACCATTGACGCGGAATGATCCAATCACAGACAAATTGCCCATGCGCACCATCTTCTCTCCGCTTTCTTCAATGATCGACAGTTTCGCCTTGACCACGTTGTTGCCCGGCCATTTTTTCTCAACCTGCGCCATGAAGCGATGATTGATTTCATAAATGATTTCAAGATGACGCGGTAAGATTTTTTCCAACATGCTGGCCGGCCATTTTTCCAGCGCTTCTGGCAACAGCGTGTGATTGGTGTAAGCAAATGTACGGGTACAGATGTCCCACGCCTTGTCCCAATCCAATTCAGCGCGGTCTACCAGAATACGCATTAATTCAGGGATCGCGATGGCGGGATGAGTATCGTTTAACTGAATAACCACCTGATCAGTGAATCGGCTCCAATCGTCGCCATGAGCTCGCTTGTAGCGGCGAATGATATCTTTTAATGAGCAGGCACAGAAAAAATATTGCTGAATTAAGCGCAGCTCTTTACCGGCCTGAGTTTCATCATTGGGATAAAGTACCTTCGAGATCGTTTCCGCCTGTACGTTTTCACGCTGCGCATCAACATAACCGCCCGCGTTAAACACATCCCAGTTAAAATACGCTGACGACTGGCACTGCCACAGCCTCAATACGTTAACGGTTTTACCGGCATAACCCACCACAGGAATATCCCACGGCACACCTTTAACAATACTGCCCGGATGCCATTCTTTTTGGATCCGACCGTTGTCGCCATACTTGGTCTCAACATAACCGTACAGTGACACTTCCTGCGTGGACTCAGGTCGACAAATTTCCCACGGGTTTCCGTAATCACGCCAACTGTCCGGACGCTCAATTTGAGCACCGTTTTTAATTTCCTGACGAAACAATCCATGCTCATAGTGAATACCATAGCCAATCGCTGGCATTTCCATGGTCGCAAGAGAATCGATAAAGCAAGCCGCAAGCCGGCCCAAGCCACCATTCCCCAGTGCCATATCCGGTTCTTCTTCAAGTACATCGGCTAAACTTACGCCTAGCTCATTCAATGCACCGTCAGCGGTCTCGAACAAGTTTAAATTGTGCATGTTGTTGGATAACAACCGGCCCATCAGAAATTCTGCAGAGAGGTAATGAACAGCGCGAGTATCATTGAAGTAGTGAGACTTTTGCGTTTTGCGTAACCCTTCCAGCACAAGCTCTTGAATCGCGGCACAGGTCGCCTTCCACCACGCGTGATTATTGGCTTTATTTTCATCGGTACCGAGCGTGCTATGCAGATGTTTAACAATAGCATTTTTTAATGCCGATTTACTCAACTGCGGCGTCTCGGGCGTGTTCTTCTTTGCTGCTACTTTTTTAGTCGTCATGATTTGCTCTCAGGGTTTCAGTAATTTGGTGTAATAAAACACCATCTACACACGAACGTGAACAAAATATAGCAGTCAAATCAACGCTTGATTGTTATTTATTTGTTAAATGACACCGAAAACGACCAATTAACGAGCTATTTTTACACAAAATTAACATTTAGCCATTGAATACGTTTGCAATGTGCGGTTTTTTTAAGCATTAAAACGCAGCTAATCAGACCGTAGTGAACACTCGCCCCACTAATTCTTCTGCTTCTGACAAGATCGCCTGTAAGTGACTTTCATTAACGAAGGATTCAGCATAAATTTTATACACGTTTTCAGTGCCCGACGGACGCGCAGCAAACCACCCTTGCGCAGTAGACACTTTAACGCCGCCAATGGCAGCGTTGTTACCTGGGGCATGTGTTTGAATAGCCGTAATGGTGTCACCCGCTAAGGTTGTCGCAGTGACCACGCTTTTGTCCATTTTGCTTAATTTAGCTTTCTGTTCGAGTGACGCTGCAACGTCAATGCGCTTGTACAGTGGCCGACCAAACTCAGTGACCAATTGCTCGTAGCGCTCCGCGGGATCGACACCGGTCACAGCGGTCATTTCAGCGCCTAACAAACACATGATGAAACCGTCTTTATCGGTCGCCCACGGCGTTGCATCTTTGCGCAAGAATATACCACCGGCACTTTCTTCGCCGGCGAAACCGAGTGTCTGATCCACCAGCCCGGAGACAAACCACTTAAAACCGACCGGCATTTCCGCCAACTCACGCCCCAGATCCGCTGCAACGCGGTCGATCATGCTGGATGAAACCAGAGTCTTACCGACTTTCAGTGACTGAGGCCAGCTCGGGCGATGCGTGTAGAGATAGTCAATCGCCACGGCCAGATAGTGATTGGGATTCATCAACCCCGCCTTAGGCGTTACAATGCCGTGGCGATCAAAATCGGCGTCGTTACCAAAAGCAATTTGAAAACGGTCGCGCATTTCAATCAACCCCGCCATCGCATAAGGCGATGAACAATCCATCCGTAGCTTCCCGTCTTTATCACGGCGCATAAACGCAAAACGCTGGTCAAATTCGGTGTTAACCACCGTAATGTCTAACCCGTAATGCTCTGCAATTCGTGCCCAATATAACCGGCCTGCACCGCCTAAAGGATCTGCGCCAATTCGAATTTTTGCATTGGCTATCGCCTGCATATCAATCACATCGTCCAACCCAGCAATATAAGCAGTGGCGTAGTCGGTTTGATGCAATTTATCGCTGAGCAGCGCATCACTAATTGCCACACGCTGAACATCCGCATTACCGGTTAACAAAAGCTCATTCGCACGTTGTTGAATGATACTGGTTACGTCGCTGTCAGCAGGACCGCCATGAGGAGGATTATACTTAAAGCCACCGTCGTCTGGTGGGTTGTGCGAAGGCGTAATCACGACACCATCAGCCAGTACTCCATGGTTACTGGCTTGCTCTCGGTTGTGATTGAGTATTGCGAATGAGATAGCGGGTGTGGGGGTAAAGCCGTTATCTTTTTGAACGACAACATCCACATCGTTCGCGATCAACACTTCGATAGCGGTGGTGTGCGCAGGCTCACTGAGCGCATGTGTGTCTTTGCCGAGAAACAGCGGCCCACGAATACCGGCTCGCTGCCGGTATTCTACCAGGGCCTGCGTGATGGCAGCGATGTGTGCATCATTAAACGAGACCAGATCAGCGCCTCCGCGATGACCCGAAGTACCAAAACTCACGGCTTGCGTTGGAACCGTTGCATCAGGCGACAGTGCGTAGTAATTGCTGACCAGTTTTGCGACGTTAATCAACTGCTGCGGGTCCGCTTCTTGCCCTGCTTGAGGATGCAATGCCATCGTTTATCTTCCTTTTATTGAATGAAAAGTGCCTGCGAAATGCTTTCTTGTTCTTGCTCGTTGTAACCTAAGGTATCAGCAACCTGACGCAAAATAGCGGCTTTTTTAGCAGTATTATTGTTGGTTACCACCCAGAATTGAGTCTCTGGGATCGCCTTTGGGTTGGTGCTACTGCCAGTGGCTAACAACTGTTCTTTGCTGTTGGCAAAATAATCGCGACCTTTGCCTTTAATTGCAAGTACCGCAGAAAAATCATTGGTTTGGCTGGCTAAACCTGACAACAACACAAGAAAGCGTTCAACCACCGTGTTGCACGCCAGGATCTGCGCTTTGTCTACGACGTATTTAGTCGGCGCAGTGTCCGATTGAGCTGAGAGCGCTTGTGCGGCCTCTTGTCTTGCTTGCGCCACGGCTTGCGCATGCTGCGCTTCAGTGGCTTGTGTCGCGGCGATAGTCTGTTCACTCTCGGGCAGCAGTAATCGGCGCAAAATGTCTGATGCATTCTCGCCGATGTATTGGGTTTGAGCGGCAATATGGGCGTATAGCTCATCATCAATAATCAGTGTTTTCATACAAAACCTTACCTCATGTTTACGCGTATTATACGCAAAGATGGCGGTGTAAATAGGCCATTTTCGTGTTTTTCTGAGCACGAATTTAGCCTTCATACCTAAGTATTACCCACAGTGATGAATAGTCTGGCTCAATCGTCTACAGTTAAGGGATAAAAAACCAATTGCGATGTTATGAATAAATCGATAACACCTGTGCTCGATGTACTGGGCAAAACCATTATTGGCAAATCAGAACAACTTAAACTCGCGCTCACCTGCCTGTTAAGTAACGGCCATTTGCTGATTGAAGATTTACCCGGCATGGGGAAAACCAGCCTTTCGCATGCGTTAGCCTCAGCATTCGGGTTAGCCTACTCGCGTATTCAGTTCACCTCCGACCTTTTGCCGGCGGATATGCTGGGTGCGAATATTTTTGACGTTCAAAAGCAGCAGTTCTCATTTCACCCAGGCCCTATTTTTAATGAAGTGGTGCTGGCGGATGAAATCAACCGGGCAAGTCCCAAAACGCAGAGTGCGCTGCTTGAGGCCATGGAAGAGCGACAAGTGAGTTTGGACGGTACCACTCACACCCTGCCACAACCATTTTTCGTTATTGCGACACAAAACCCGATGCATCAGGCCGGTACGTACCCGCTGCCAGAATCGCAGTTGGATCGCTTCTTAATGCGCATCACCTTAGGCTACCCCAATTGGGAAGCAGAGCGCACCATGCTGAAACGTTCAGGCACCACCAGCGGTGTGATGGCATCATCGCAACCGGTGAGTAAACAGCAGCTTATTGCCTGGCAGCAGGAAATAACGCAAGTACATAGTGCCAATGCGATTATTGATTATATTTTACGTTTGGTGAGTTACAGTCGAGAATCCGGCGAGTTCGCCAATCCTCTGTCACCCCGTGCCAGTAAAGCGATCCTCGTATCGGCCCGCGCCTGGGCATGGTTGCATGGCCGTGATCATGTGATACCTGAAGATGTGCAGGAAGTGTTTACCGCGGTGGCTGAGCACCGGTTGCGCGGTTCAGCAACCGACAGTGACATGAATAGCCAGTTTAGCGGCAAACTGATGGCTGCCGTTGACCCACTCGCTGCCTGACCCATGCGCCTGAAGGGCTCAATCAAACCGCATATTGACGGGTTTGTGAAACGTTGGCTAAGCCAGCGTATTCCGCCCGCGAATCGGCATCGCCTGACCATGCGCAGCATTTTTATCCTGCCAAGTCGTTTTGGCTGGATGTTTCTGCTGTTGTGCGTCGGGTTATTTATTCTGGGTACCAATTATCAGAACAATATCATGTTGTTGCTTTGCTATTTGCTGGTGGCGATTTTTCTCATTAATTTACATGCCAGCTATTGGAACTTTGCTCGATTGGACATCAGTATCGACCCTATCGCGAGCGGGTATGCCGGTGAGCAATCCCCCCTGCAACTGCGCATTCACCCCACCAATGCTAAGCAGGCGGCAGTGGGTAAGTTACAGATAGCTAATTTTAATCAGCCTCAAAGCCTGAGCATTGATCTTATTCCCCAGCAACCCGGTAACCCAACACAAGTCTGTCAGCTTAGCGTGGACTTACCTAAACGAGGCGTTTTTCAGTTTCCTCGTATTACCCTTTCCAGCTTTTACCCGCTTGGATTATATCGGTGCTGGACTCACCTCGACTTTGACCGTGAGATTGTTGTGTACCCAACGCCATTGCCCTGTACGCTGCAACTGCATCAGACTGGGGTAGATAACGAAGATGCCAGCGGACTGACCACCGTTGTCGGCCACGACGATTTCGCAGGTTTGACGCCCTATGTGGTCGGCGATAGCCTTAATCGTATTGCCTGGAAACAGGTTGCCAAACAGCAGAATTGGGTGAGTAAATCCTTCGACAGTCATCATGCGGTGACGGGGTGGCTTGTGCTACCGACGGTATCTACCGAACAACTGGAAACGGCCTTGTCCAAACTCGCCTTTCAGATAAACCAATGCACGCGAGAAGGGATCCAGTTCGGTTTGCTGCTGGGTCGGCAACGTATCGCTCCGGCTAGCGGTGATCAGCACCGGCATGCCTGTCTTCGGGCGCTCGCAGAATTTAGGCTGCATTAATGCTGGCGATTACTTCACAAACCTCGCCCCCCATCGAAACACAAAAGCAGCCTCGCGCTGCTGTGTTATTGTTGAGTATGGCCTATGCCATATTAGTCGCCAGTATGACAACTCCCGTTATGATCTGGATTGTCATTTTAGCGGCCTGTGCTTGCGTGGTACGCATCAGTTTTTATCTGAGGTGGCAGACCGCTCCACTGCGTATGCGCACCATCAACTTACTCGCGATTTTGGGCGCACTGGCGCTAGCGTGGTTTAGTTTATCGATCGGCCTGTTACTGTCGATGGTGAACCTGTTGGTGATGGCATGCGCTTTCAAACTGATGCATATCGCCCATGAGAAAGATGTTAAACAGTTATTTGTTACCTTGTTATTTTTAACGGCGTGTGGCTTTATCTTCCAGCAAAGCTTGGTATACACCGGACTTTACGTCAGTGTTGCACTGATCTTGCTCGTCGCGCTGCTCCAGTTTAATGCACCTCAACAGTCCCTCAAGCACTCTATACGCTATGTTGCTATTCAGTTAGTTCAAGGTTTACCTATTGCCATATTGCTTTTTCTGGTGCTGCCGCAGCTCCCGCCATTGTGGCAAATGCCCACCGCGAAAGGCGCGAAAACCGGATTAAGCGACAGCGTCACGCCCGGTGATATTGCCGATTTAAGCCAATCATCGGAATTAGCATTCAGAGCCACCTTCGCAAGCGAGATACCGTCGCCACCACAACGCTACTGGCGTGTCATGACGTTGGAGCAGTTTGACGGTAAAACCTGGCAAATCAGCCCGACTCGAAAGCAGGTTAACCGCCAATACCGTAGTTTAAACAAACAGTTCAGCCCTTCGTTGGCTGGACCCACATGGTCATATCAGGTGATTGCGGAGCCTAGTCATCAACGCTGGCTGTTTGGCCTCGACATCGCGCAGGCGAACAGCAACGGCAATAACGCCATTATTCAGGGGCATGAGTATCAACTACTTGCACAAAGGCCACTGGTGTCAGCCTTATCGTATGATGTGGAGTCCTACTACACTGAACCGCTCAATCATACACTGTTGAGTATTGACCATCGAATCAATCTACAGCTTCCGCAATCAGGCAACTCGCTCACTCAGCGCTGGGTGGAAGATAAGCTGGCGGAGCTTGATGCTAGCGCTCACCCCAGAGAGAGAGCCGAGTATATACTCGCGCAACTACGTGATCACTTCTCTCAGCAGCAATTTCGTTACACGTTGAGGCCAGACCCTATGCCCAGCGACCCCGTAGACCGCTTTATGTTTGATGCGCAAGCTGGATTTTGCGCTCATTATGCCAGCACGTTAACCTACATATTGCGGCTGGCAAACATTCCAGCACGTATGGTCACTGGTTATCAAGGTGGCGAATTACAAGCATCTGGAGTGATGAGTATCTATCAGTACGACGCTCACGCATGGGTGGAAGCTTGGTACGATGAACGAGGTTGGGTTCGCATTGATCCAACGGCGTGGGTGTCTCCAGACAGAATTGACTTCGGTTTGGAACAAGCCATGCGCGACGAAGGCAGCTTTCTAGCAGACTCTCCATTGTCGCTAGCGCGATTTAAAAATGTGGCCTTATTTAACAATCTTCGCCTGTGGTTCGCGCAATTAGACTATGAGTGGAGCAAATGGGTATTGGGGTTTGACGCGAACCGGCAAGACGATTTGCTCGAGCAGTTGTTTGGTCGCCTTACACCGCTGAAGTTATCGCTAATCGGTGTCACCGTGGTATTAACGGTGGGTCTGTTGCTAGCGCTGTACATCATGCCCCAGTTGCGAAAAAAGCAGGGTGACAAGCTCACCATGATCTACCAAAAAAGTGCTGATCTCGTGGTTGAGTTTACCGGAACGCCACGCGGCCATTTGCCGCCTTCTCACTACTTTCAGGCGGTGCAGGATAAACTCCCCAATCTGGCCAGAACATGCTTCAGCGAGCTCACTCAACGATATCAGCAACATCACTATGCCCGACCGTCCGAAACCCGCTCGGAGAGCGAAAAACAATTCAAACATTTACACAGCAAACTTAAGCGTCACTTACAAAAAAGCCGGTGAATAATCACCGGCCTTTTCACGCGCTACGCAAAGACTATTTCTTCGCGTTGCGTGCCTTAGTTTCTTCAATCACTTTCTCAGAAACGTTCTGCGGACATGGCATATAGTGGCTGAACTCCATAGAGAACTGACCACGGCCTGATGTCATTGTACGAAGCTGGCCGATATAACCAAACATCTCAGACAATGGCACGTCAGCTTTGACACGTACACCGGTTGCACCGGCTTCTTGGTCTTTGATCATGCCACGGCGACGGTTCAAGTCACCGATAACGTCACCAACGTGATCGTCTGGCGTGAACACGTCAACTTTCATGATCGGTTCAATAAGCTGTGGGCCGGCCTTTGGAATAGACTGGCGGAATGCACCTTTCGCTGCAATCTCAAATGCAATCGCTGATGAGTCAACTGCGTGGAATCCACCGTCATACAATTCAACTTCAACGTCTAATACAGGGAAGCCAGCAAGTACGCCCTGCTCCATCATGCCTTTAAAGCCTTTTTCAATCGCAGGGAAGAATTCCTTAGGAACGTTACCGCCCACAACCGTTGACTCGAATTTGAAACCACTGCCTGGCTCACCAGGACGGATACGGTAATCGATTTTACCAAACTGTCCAGAACCACCTGACTGCTTCTTATGCGTGTAGCTGTCTTCAACTGGCTGCGTGATCGTTTCACGATAAGCAACCTGCGGCTGACCAACAACTAGCTCAACGCCGTAAGTACGCTTAAGGATGTCTACTTTGATATCTAGGTGAAGCTCACCCATTCCTTTAAGAATGGTTTCACCTGAATCTTCATCTGTTTCAACTTGGAAAGACGGATCTTCTGCAACCATTTTACCGATAGCAATACCCATTTTTTCTGTTGAACCTTTATCTTTCGGAGCAACCGCAATCGAGATAACGGGCTCTGGGAATACCATCGCTTCCAACGTACAAGGGTGCTTTGGATCACACAGTGTGTGACCAGTTTGTACGTTCTTCATGCCTACAATCGCGAGAATGTCACCAGCTTGGGCTTTACTCAATTCGGTACGCTCATCCGCGTGCATTTCTACCATACGACCAATACGTTCAGTTTTACCTGTCGCACTGTTAAGGATGGTGTCGCCTTTATTCAGTGTACCTGAGTAGATGCGCACAAACGTCAACGCACCAAAGCGGTCGTCCATGATTTTGAACGCCAACATACGTAATGGCTCGTCAACAGTAACCGTCGCGACTTCACCTGTTTCGTTACCTTCTTCGTCAGTTAAAGGCTGTGGAACAACTTCTGTCGGGCTTGGCAAGTAGTCGACAACGCCGTCCAACACGTTCTGAACGCCTTTGTTCTTAAACGCAGAACCACAGAAGGTTGGGAAGAAATCTAGGTTGATAGTACCTTTACGGATACAACGCTTAAGATCAGCAATCGACGGCTCTTCGCCATCCATATACGCCATCATTAGGTCGTCGTCTTGTTCAACCGCAGTTTCAACAAGCATTTCACGGTATTCTTCGACTTTATCAACCATGTCGGCTGGAACATCTTTGACTTCGTAGTTTTCTGGTAGACCAGAGTCGTCCCACACGTAGGCTTTACGCTCAAGAACGTCAACCACACCGACGAAGTCATCTTCAATACCGATTGGTAACGTCATTACCAATGGATTTGCAGCCAATACTTTCTTAACCTGACCGATAACGCGATAAAAATCCGCACCCATGCGGTCAAGCTTGTTCACGAAAATGACACGCGCAACTTCTGATTCGTTAGCATAACGCCAGTTAGTTTCAGATTGCGGCTCAACACCACCTGAACCACAGAACACACCAATACCGCCGTCCAGTACTTTCAATGAACGGTATACTTCTACGGTGAAGTCAACGTGCCCTGGGGTATCAATAATGTTGAAGCGGTGATCTTTCCAGAAACAAGTGGTTGCCGCTGACTGGATAGTAATTCCGCGCTCAGCTTCCTGTTCCATGAAGTCGGTAGTTGATTCGCCATCATGCACTTCACCGGTTTTATGGATTTTACCAGTAAGTTTAAGAATACGTTCTGTTGTCGTGGTTTTTCCGGCATCAACGTGCGCGAAAATACCGATATTTCTGTATTTGGATAAGTCTGACATAGCCCTACTTCATTTTGGTTCAAGGAAAAAAACGGCGTGGATTATAAAGTATTTCTGAGTGACTTTTATACTTTTTTAGGCAATAACCGAAAAAAAACTTTGAATTGAACCCATTTAGCGTGGAATTATCGATACAGTGACTTCATCTCGGTCGTGGTAAAGTTGCTTGCAGCGTACTACCCACGCAGTATTAGACTCATTGGCAAGGCGCTGTTTTAGTTGTGTCAGCAATTCTGCGGTTGTCTCGTAGCGTTGCTTCATCGGCAGCTTCAAGTTAAATATTGCGGCGCGCGCCCACCCATTGATTAGCCAATCGGTGATCAAAGTTGCCACACGGTCGGGGCGTTCAATCATGTCGCACACCACTAACTCTACCGAACCAAACTCAGGTCGATACTTAAACCCGTCAGCGGCGGCATAGCTCACAAGACCAGTACGCATGAGCGATTCCGCCATCGCACCGTTGTCGACGGCTTCGACAGACATACCGCGGATCACCAGTTGATACGTCCATCCGCCAGGGCATGCGCCTAAATCCACTGCACGTGCGCCTTCCCGAAATAAACTGGCTCGCTGTTCCGACGTTAGCAGATCGAGAATGGCTTCATCCAATTTAAGCGTAGAGCGGCTTGGCGCATCTGGCGGAAACTTTAAACGGTGAATACCATTGTGATAATCACTTCGCCCCGTCGCGAATGTCACGCCAATCAGGCACTGTTGAAAATGCGGTAACAACACGTGAAGTTGTGGCGCAAGAAGATTTTCTTTGCGGCTGAGTAACTGCTCAGACCTCAGCGCCTGGCGCATCGGCACCACGAATTTCTTTGCAAATTTAGCGACACTTTTGCCTTCTTCGGTGTCGGGGTAGTCAACTGAAATGCCCCCCACCTTTAGTGCGGAAAGGGTTTTGCCTAACACGGCGGCTATCGAGTCATGATGTTCATCAAGCGCATTCAGCACGCTGCCCACGCGATCTTTTTCTGGCAGTGGCTCTATGGTGGCGATCAGTAGCATCATTTGACGCACGAAAATCAGTTGTGCCACCGGGTTCTGTTGCACAAATTTACTGGCATCTGTTTCTGTGTAAAACTGAAACTCAACCCAACCTTGACTGGGTAGATGTTTTGCAAATCCATAGCAGTTTTGCTCAGCAGACAAAGCAGCTAATTCGGCTGCGCAATCACGTTCAAAACCCGCGCGACACAGTGCAATGACTGAAGAAGAAAATGCATTTTTGCTCATTGCACATTCTCTTTTTTATCAGATTGCCCACCAACGCGGGCAAATACGCTGACCAGAACTCCCCAGCCTAGTAAGAAACACACCCCACCGATGGGGGTGACGGGCCCTAAGAAACGCGCTTCAAACAACACCAGTCCGAATAGGCTACCGCTGAACAATAGCACTCCCGCAATAAACAGCCAGCTGGCTGCCACCAATGAGGGACGAAAAGCCGTCAGCGGGGCCAACGCGCTCAGCCCGATGGCGATAAGCGCGCCGAGACTGTGAATAAATTGATACAGAACGGCGGTTCGCAGGGTTGCCAATTGGGGTTCGCTTAAAATAGCCTTCAGGCCATGTGCAGCAAATGCGCCCATCGCAACCGCGAACATAGCCAGCAGTGCAGCGGTGACGCCGACCCACTTAACCTGTTTTATATACATAATCGAGCCCTTACATGCTCAGCCGCAGCGAGCCTATTTTGTTCAACGCTAATTCCACTGCGCTTACGCGGTTTAAAGCTATGATCACCCTCTTTCAGCCATACTATCTCCACCGTACTTGGTAACGACAAAGCCTCTACCTCATCAAAGCTGCCAAAAGTGTCACGCGCGCCTTGGACAATAAAAACAGGCAACCCACTTTCACTAAAATGATCGATGCGCAGTGTGTCAGGTTTGCCGGGCGGATGAAAGGGATACCCCAGCACCACTGCGCCATGAAGTGGTATTGTTGCGCAATCGGGGTGGGCCACATCCGAAACCACATGTGTGGCCATTCTCCCACCCATGGATTTTCCGCCAACCCACAACCCCAATTCGGCGTGGTAATTGTCGCTAGTCGTCACGGCGCGAATGGCTTCATGAAAGGCCTCAATCAGTAGCGGCGCACGATCTGGTGGTCTTTTTTGACCACTTGCGTAAACCGTGCGCATGTAGGGGAAGTCAAACAACCAAGTGGTAATACCGGCACCACATAAGGCCTTGCCGATCTGTTGCATAAAGTCAGATTGAGAACCTGCCCCCGCCCCATGTGCTAACAGCAGTTGTGCGCGAACCGCTACTCCCTCAGACGCGCAATCAAAGCACTGCATCGTTTTCTGCCTTAACTTCATTAATCATCCACTGGCGAAACGCTGCTATTTTTCCGAGTTCCGCTTGCCCTTCCTCACACACCAGATAAAAACTATGTTTACTTTTAATTTTCTCTGCAAACGGAATAACAAGGCGACCAGCATCAATTTCCGGGCGAGCAAGCACGGTATTGCCCAGGGCGATGCCCTGCCCCAGCGCCGCTGCCTGCAATACCATCATGGAGTGACTAAACATCGGGCCCTGATTGACATTCACCCCCTTCACGCCAAAGTGTTTCAGGTAACTACTCCAGCCTTCCCGACTGGAATCATGCAGCAGGATATGAAACTTTAGGTCTTCAAGCACTTCCATTGGTTTGTCACCGGTGAGCACAATAGGTGAACACAGCGGCGTTAAGTATTCCGCATGCAGTGGATCAGAATGCAACCCTGTCCAGCGACCACGGCCGTAATAAACGGCAACATCGGTATCAGCCTGCAAAAAGCCTTCATCATGATCGACCGCTTTTAATTTCACATCAATATCGGGGTTGCTCGCTGAAAACCGGCTGATCCTCGGGATCAACCACTGGCTGGCAAAACTCGGAGGTGTCGCCACCGTCAGCGCGCCCTTGGCCCCTTTCGCCAAGAGCCGCTCTGTGGAATCCAGCAAATGCCTAAAAATGTCACGTAACTCCAGATAATAAGATTGACCTTCTTCTGTTAACAGCAAGGCACGATTTTTACGCAGAAATAGGCGCATTCCCAAAAAATCTTCAAGTGATTTGATTTGATGACTAACGGCGGCTTGAGTGACGAATAACTCCTCGGCCGCTCTGGTAAAGCTTAAATAGCGCGCCGCAGCTTCAAACGCTTTTAGGGCATTCAGCGGGGGTAATCTTCGCTGCATAAATATCAACCGTTCGGTTGTGACTGACAATATGACAATTATGCGTCACATTCATTACTTTTTCTAATCTTAATTTGTAAATTAAGTCAATTATAAAAACTAGAAAACTGGGTATAATTCATTCAACAAAATCACTAAGTCATTAATCTTATGAACTTTATATGACAGTGACTTGTTAAAAATAACGCATGAAATTAACAAATTTAGCTCAATTTATTTAATCAATTTACGTCAAAGGCAATCGACAAATGAATACCGTAATCCGATCACTCATTCTATGCTCAGTTATCTTACCCAGTGCTGCTGCCATTGCATCTGAATCGGTCAGTACAGGGAATCAGGCATCACAACTCGTGAATACACTCGACATTCACGACCAAGTGCGCCAGCAATTAAAAGCAGACCTTAGCAACATTGCGCAGGATAATCTGTTCAGTGATATTGCTGCCACGCTGTCGCAAGCCCAACTTAAACGTAAAGTAGACAACGTTGTGAACGAGGCCAAACGAGAGTTGCCTTCTCATCAGTTCCGCACTGTGGTTGGTGAGTAAAAGATGACAGGCAGGTGGTTTATCCACCTGCCTTAGGGCAGTGCCCTGGTATCCAACGGGGCAAAACCTTTCACCAAATCATCCACCGCTTTCATCTGCTCAAGGTACGGCGCCAGTTTATCTAGCGGCAAGGCACAAGGCCCATCACACTTGGCGGCATTGGGATCAGGGTGGGCTTCAATGAACAAGCCAGCGATCCCTAAGGCCATTCCGCTACGCGCCAACTGAGCCGCTTGCGCTCTTCGCCCATCTGCAGAATCAGTTCGACCTCCAGGTTTTTGCAACGCATGGGTGGCATCAAAAATAACCGGCGCTAAACCGCGCATTTCATCCATACCGAGCATGTCCACAACCAAATTGTTGTAACCAAAGCTCGTACCGCGCTCACACAACAGGATTTGCTCATTCCCGGCTTCGGCAAATTTATTAATAATGTGACGCATTTCATGGGCTGCCAAAAACTGCGGCTTTTTCACGTTGATCACCGCGCCGGTTTTCGCCATGGCAACCACTAAATCAGTTTGTCTCGCCAAAAAAGCGGGCAACTGAATAATGTCGACAACGTCTGCAACCGGTTGCGCCTGAAAAGGCTCATGCACATCGGTAATGATTGGCACGCCGAACTGTTGTTTAATTTCTTCGAAGATAGCCAACCCCGCATCAAGTCCTGGCCCACGATAGGAATGCACGGAAGAGCGATTCGCTTTATCAAACGACGCTTTAAATACATAAGGAATATTTAGCCTGCTGGTCACTTCAACATAGTGCTCGGCGATACGCATGGCTAAATCCCGCGACTCCAGAACATTCATCCCACCAAATAGAACCATGGGTTGATGGTTAGCAACGGTGATACCGTTAACAGAAACTTGCTCAATCATAAAATCTTGTTCCAGTTAAAAAAACAGAGGCTGTTTCATCAGCGCCACTTTTGCCGTTAAGGCTAACACCACGAGCGCACAGGCAAATGCAAGCCACTGTGCCGGACGTGAAGCCGCCCATTTTAAAGCCCACAATCCTGTAACGATGTAGGCAATCACGCCAAATAATTTAAAAGTCACCCAGCCGTGTACGAAGGGGTACTGACTCAAAATAATACAAAGAGCGATTGCGCTGCCCAGTAACACCGTGTCAATGATGTGAGGTACCACTTTCACCCATTTTTTATGTCGTTGTGCTGAGCCCATTTGCAACCAGATAAACCGCAATATAAACAGCGAGATGCTGATTACGATTGCCGTTAGGTGAAGGTGCTTCATCATCATGTACATTGTGTGCTCCTAGCGCGATGGCTATTATTTAAACGCGACAACCGCGTTGATTTTATGATTTTGCATAGCGTGATTGCAGTGCGACAAATTCATCCATGTCTTTAAGTAGTAAATCGACCAATTCAGGATCAAAATGCTTGCCACGCTCGGTTTGGATATAATCGATGACCTTTTCTAATGGCCAAGCGGGTTTATGCGGGCGCTCGTTATACAAAGCATCGAAGACATCGATGATGCTGGTAATACGCGCTTCCAGCACGATACTGTCTCTTTTTAAGCCGTTGGGATAGCCACTGCCATCCCAGCGTTCATGATGCTGATACGCTAGGGTCGCAGCCATTTGGATTACAGGGCGTTGTGACCCCTTCAACATTTTGTAGCCGTACTCGGTGTGCGACTTAATACTTTCGCGCTCTTTATCAGTTAACTCACTGGGCTTTTGTAATAAACCCTTTGGCAGTTTACTACTGCCGACATCGTGCAGCGGTACGGCCAGCGAAAACAGTTTGGCGCGATCTTCAGGGATACCCACCTTAATGGCTAACAATTCACACATTTCACGCATGCAACGTAGTTGTTCGCTACCGTTGATATTGTCTTCCATGGCGACACCAAGCCGCTCAATGATTTCTTGTTGTGTGTCTTCAATGTCTCTGGTGGCCAATACATTATCGAAGGCAATTTGCACATTTTGGGCAAAGATTTCGACCAGATTGCGATCCACGCGACTGAGCTTTCGCGGTAATCCAGATAAATACAGCAACGAGCCACGCTTTGATTTACTGTGGCAAAACGCCACAAGATGGTCATCGCCATACACAATTTCTTTGTGTGCCAATGCTTTTTTACAGGAAGCCAGCTTAACGGTATCAATCACCTCCTCCATGGGCTTGCCTTCATAATGCGCATACTCGCCGTTACCGGCAAAGATAAACAGTTGGTCATTGTTCACTGAGTGCAAAGGCTGTGGAGTAGCGACCGCGCTGGTAATATACGCTGCGTCTTTAGAACAGCCCAGTATGGACGCCAGCTGCTGAATGATACCCTGAATAAAGGTTTCCAGTGAGCGCGAGCAAAACAGATCCGCCGATGATTCGACGATTTTCTGAAGACCAGCGCGATTTTCTTCAATCACAATAATATCGTTATAAGAACGCAATGCCGAAATGACCACCGTGAACAATTTCTGCGCGGTCAATTCTGTTTTCGATTTGTAATCGTTAATGTCGTAGTTAATGATGACGTCTTTTTCGGGCGCCTGGCCGGGTTGCCCTGTGCGCAAAATAATGCGGCAAAAGTGGTTGTGCAGATGATCACGAATATATTCAGCTACCTTTAGGCCTGAATCATCTTGTTCCATCACAACATCAAGCAGTACGACAGCCACGTCATGATGATTTTCAATCGCTAGTTTTGCTTCCTCACCGCTGTAAGCACTGACAAATGTGAGCCGTTTTCCATTGAAGGTGAAGTCACTCAACGCGAGTTTGGTTACCGCGTGAACCTCTGGCTCATCATCAACAATGAGAATCTTCCAACTGCCCGCTGATTCATCGGTTTGGGTGAGGCCCGGAGTATCATCATCTTCGTCACTGAACAAAAACTCATCGTGCATGTTAACCCTGCCTTATTTTACGCGCCGGTTATTTGCCAGCGTCCTATGGTGACTCTAGGGTGCCCTTGTATGTCTTTCAACGTACTGACGTGACCAAAATTGGCCTTAGCGTATAAATCGCGTACTGCGTCACCTTGCAGATTGCCATGTTCTACCATTAACCACCCGCCGCAGGCAAGATGGTTGCACGCTGTATCGACAATCTTGCGAATGTCATCAAGGCCATCCTGCCCTGATGTTAACGCGCTGCGCGGCTCAAACCTGACATCCCCCTGGGCGAGGTACGGACTGTTTTCTTCAACATAAGGAGGATTGCTGACGATGCAATCAAATTGCCGCTGTTGAAGTGCGCTAAACCATTCGCTCTGTGTAAACTCAACGTTGCTTAACGCCAGCGCGTGTTTATTGTCTTTCGCCAATGCAATCGCATCAGGCGCTTTGTCGACGCCCACTACCTGCCAATGAGGCCGTTCCTTCGCAAGTGCCAGCGCAATCACACCGGTGCCCGTACCCAAGTCACACGCATGCCCGCTATCGGCTGTCATTACCTTAAGCGCAGCTTCAACTAACAGCTCGGTCTCAGGCCTTGGGATCAGCGTACTGGCATTGACTGCTACACTGAAATCCCAGAACGCTTGCTGGCCAGTGAGGTGCGCGATTGGCACGCCAGCAACCCGCTGCGCTAACATCGCATTAAGCTGCTCTTGCTGAGTTTGGTCCAGTTCGATTTCAGGGTGCGTAAACAGCATAACATCATCACACTGTAGCACCGTTTTAAGCAGTACTCTGGCATCAATGTGTACCGAGTCAGAGGCGCTCTTGCGCAAAGCATCTCGCGCACAGGTCAACGCTTGCGCAATGTTCATCGACGCGTTACTCGTCTGCCAGTGAGGCGAGCAGATCGGCCTGATGTTCTTGACGAATAGGCTCCAGCAGCGCGCCCAACCCGCCCTCGATCACATCATCAAGCTTGTACAAAGTGAGGTTGATACGATGGTCGGTTACCCTGCCCTGCGGGAAATTATAGGTTCTGATCCGTTCTGAACGGTCACCACTGCCCACCAAGCTTTTACGCGTTGAAGCCTCTTCAGCAGCACGCTTATCCTGCTCCATCTGGTTTAGGCGAGCGTTGAGTACCGACATCGCCTTGGCGCGATTTTTATGTTGAGAACGTTCATCCTGACACTCAATCACAACCCCGGTTGGGATGTGTGTGATCCGGATTGCCGAATCGGTTTTGTTAACGTGTTGCCCCCCGGCGCCAGAAGCACGAAATGTGTCAATACGCAGGTCTGCCGGGTTGATTTCAATGGCCTCTGACTCAGGCACTTCCGGTAGCACGGCCACCGTGCAGGCAGAGGTATGGATCCGGCCTTGCGACTCAGTTTCAGGCACACGCTGAACACGATGCCCGCCTGATTCAAACTTAAATACACCGTATACACCGTCGCCGATGATATTGGCGATGACCTCTTTAAACCCGCCATGCTCACCCTCATTGGCGCTGATGAGCTCCATGCGCCACCCATTGGCCTCAACATAACGGCTGTACATACGGAACAAATCGCCGGCAAAAATCGCGGCCTCGTCGCCACCGGCCCCAGCGCGAATTTCCAAAAAGCAGTTACAGTCATCATTAGGGTCGCGGGGCAACAGCAGAATTTGAATGTCAGATTCTAGCTGCTCAATAACGGCTTTCGCTTGCTTAACCTCATCCTGCGCCATTTCTCGCATCTCAGCATCGTCTTCATTCAGCATTTCCGTGGCAGCTTCAAGGTTGCTTTGCGCCTCCTGAAAACGATTAAATGCTTTCACCACGTCTTCCAGTTGCGCATATTCTTTAGAAAGCGCCTTGAATCGCTCTTGATCCGCAATGACATCAGGAGAGCTGAGGAGTGCCTGAACTTCTTCAAACCGTTCAACAAGTGTTGTAAGTTTGTTTTCAACTGATTGCTTCATGATATTCCTGTGGTTATTTTTTTGATAAGCCGCTGCGTGGCGGCTCAAGTTCAAACGCATCAACCAGCGTGCGTTTGAGTTCTTCATCTTTGCGTTCGATCGCTTGATTCAATGCTTTAGTCGGAGCGTGCATAAAATAGTTAGTGAGTTTATGGGCTAGCTCTTGCAACACGACATCTGGCGCTTTGCCATCTTCTATTTGCTGTTGCGCAGCGGTTAGCAATACCTCTCTTTGCAGCTCACCCCGTTGGCGATAGCTACGCACTAAGTCAATACTATTGCGACTTTGCAACCAGGCTTCATAGGCCCTGGACTGTTCTACAACCAGCTTTTCGGCAGCTTGCGCAGCAACTTCACGATGTGCAACGTTTTGTTCTACGATTTCCTGCAAGTCGTCAACACTGTATAAGTACGCGTTATCTAAATCACTCACTTCCGCTTCAATGTCACGGGGCACCGCCAAGTCGACCATAAAAATCGGCCTGTTTTTGCGCTGCTTTAATGCCTGCTCAACCATTCCCTTACCGATCAGGGGTAATTGGCTGGCGGTACTGGAAATCACAATATCCGCTTCGTGCAGGTGCGAGGGTAACTGCGACAACGTCAATGGACGCGCGGCAAGCTTGTCGGCAAGCTCTTCTGCTCTGGCTAGCGTTCTATTGGCCACCAGAATACGCTGCACGCCTTGCTCTTGCAGATGGCGCGCAACCAGCTCAATCGTTTCGCCGGCGCCCACTAATAAAACGGTTTGTTGTTCCAGCTTGGCAAAAATGTGTTTTGCCAGTTGAACCGCAGCATAGGCAACCGACACGGCGTTATTGCCAATATCCGTTTCGGTACGAACTTTTTTAGCCACAGAAAACGTATATTGAAACAACCGCTCTAAACCGTTGCCAACGGCGCCAGAGTGCTTTGCGTCGTTAAACGCCTGCTTAACCTGACCAAGTATTTGCGGCTCGCCCAACACTAAAGAATCTAAACCGCTGGCGACTCTCATCATATGTTGCACGGCTTCATCACCAAAATATGTATAACTGTGCGATTCGAGTGATGTATCGGACAGCGAATGGAATTCTGCCAGCCATGTGCGTAACTCTTCTGCTGTTGACTGTTCGTCACCATCATGAGGTAACGCGTATATTTCGGTACGATTACAGGTAGACACAATCACAGCCTCACGCGCACGCTTGCGATCCTTTAGCGACACCAATGCAGCGACAAGGCTGTCTGCGGTGAAAGCGACTTGCTCACGCAACGAGACTGGTGCAGTCTTATGATTGATGCCGAAGGCGATTAGTGTCATTGAATACTGGAGTGACTGAATTGGTGCGCATTGTACGAAAAAGCCAAAATGATTGAAAGCATCAGGTTTTTTGTGTTCCTATAACGCGCTAACCGACAACACTAAAATGGCATGAAGACGCTGAACAACCTACCACGAATCAACACGCGATTTCTCTTTATCACGCGCTTACTGTATGTGGCGATTGCGGCGGTGTTGGCCGGATGTACCACAGCCTACCAGCCGGTTAAGACCGTCAATCAAAGCGTAAATGACGCCAAGCTTATCAAACTCGTTAAGTGGGAGTTGCGTGGAAGGATGGCGATAAAAACAGACCAAGAATCAGTGAGCGCCTACGTGCGTTGGCATCAGCAAAAAGACCAATTCGAATTTACGTTAACCAATGTACTTGGCGTGACCTTACTGACGCTGACGTTTGATGGGCAACTGGCTGAGCTGACGATTGATGACAAAAACTACCGCGACACCGACCCTCAACGCCTACTTGAGGACGTCAGTGGATGGCAGATACCGGTCGATCTTCTGCCAATTTGGGTAAAAGGTTTAGCCCGCCCTCAGGATAAAACCACACGCACATCCGAAGGCTTACTGACACAAATCTTGCCTAGCGGTTCAGCGAGCAAATGGCGCGTTGACTTCAGTGGGTACTCGCGAGAAGTGATCGGTAACAATAACGACAAACAACCTGTCAGTGTGGTGCTGCCACGTCAATTGACCATTCAGCAAAACGCCGGTGCCACGGCGCGAACGTTCAGCTTAAAACTTAAAGTGAATCATTGGGAAGCAACAGCAATCGATGAATAATGTTAAACACCATACTCAGATGCGCTGGTGGCCCAGTCCTGCCAAATTAAACTTATTTCTGCATATTACCGGACGTCGATGCGATGGCTATCATGAGCTACAGAGCGTGTTTCAAATGCTGTCTTTCGGTGACGAAGTCGGTATTGAAGTAAACCCATCCGGTCAGATAAATATCATGACACCCATTGAAGGCGTTACTGAGCAAGCGAACCTTGCTTACAAAGCTGCCGCTCTGTTGCAGAAGGCAACGCACACTCGGCTTGGCGCTAATATTTCGATCCGCAAACAATTGCCTATGGGCGGGGGGATCGGCGGCGGCTCTTCCAATGCTGCCACGGTGTTGTGCGTATTGAATCAATTGTGGCAATGCGGTCTCGACCCGCAATCGCTGTGTAAACTCGGCTTGACATTAGGCGCTGACGTACCTGTTTTCATTCACGGCAAAACGGTGTTTGCTGAGGGCGTAGGCGAAAAGTTTTATCCAATCAGCCTTCCTTCAAAATGGTATTTAGTAGCCAATCCACGTTGCCACATCGCGACAGCTGATGTATTCAAATCGCCAGAGCTGACGCGTAACACGCCCCCAATTCGGGTTGAGGATTACGATTTTGGCGCCACACGCAATGATTGTCAGGATTTAGTGATTGATCGCTATCCGGAAGTTGCAAATTTATTACAGTGGTTGGTACACTACGCCCCGTCTCGAATGACAGGCACGGGTGCCTGTGTGTTTAGCGTCTTTAACAGCCAGTCTGAGGCTGAAGAAACGCTGAAGCAGTTACCGTCTAAATGGTCAGGTTTTGTTGCTCAAGGGCTATCAGAATCGCCACTAGTAGCGGCGTTGAGCACAGTGGGTCAAGGAAGCGCAGCACCAGTGTCGTGAATGTCATTCTTAGAAATTTTTTATTGGGGTATAGCCAAGTTGGTAAGGCAGCGGGTTTTGATCCCGCGATTCGTTGGTTCGAGTCCAGCTACCCCAGCC
>NZ_JAHCTA010000007.1 GCF_018474025.1 Alteromonas oceanisediminis
GGCTTAGCCGACAACCCGATTGCTGCCGTCATCACTGACCGCATCTAAATTACGTTACTCCATGTTTCAACATGGTCCGCGAGTGTGCGCTCGCAACCTCTAAAACGGCTCCTTCGGGAGCCGTTTTTCCTTTGCCCGCTCACGGTGGATTAAGGCGTAAGTACCATCTTGCCTTTCACTTCCCTGCCCATGACTTTATGCAATGCCTGTTTAGCGTCGGCTAGCGGCAGCGCCTGATCAACCACCACTTTCACTTTACCCTGCAAATACCAGCCTAGCAGCTCTTGCATATTCGCCGCGAAATCTTTCGGTTGATGCTGCGTAAATGAGCCCCAAAACACACCCACCACGGCGTAACCTTTCACCAGTGATAAATTGACCGGGAACTCCGGGATCTCGCCACCGGCAAAGCCTATCACCAATAGCCGACCATTCCATGCCATACTGCGGCTGCACGCATGGAAAGTATCACCTCCCACACATTCATACACCACATCGGCGCCCTTGCCGTTTGTTGCCTCTTTTATCCCTGATTTCAGATCGGTTTGTGTATAATTGATTAATATATCGGCACCATTGGCTTTGGCTGTTGCCAACTTTTCTGCTGTCGAGCAAACGGCAATAACGGTAGCGCCCATCTGCTTGCCTATTTGAACAGCTGCCAGCCCAGTGCCACCTGCAGCACCTGTAACGACCAACGTTTCCCCTGCTTTTAACTGAGCGCGTTGCTTCAGTGCGTGATGTGCGGTGGCATGAGCAGTAACCAATGCAGCAGCCTCCTCTGATGGGATTGCATCCGGCAGCGGTAGAATATGCGTTTGCGGCACTGCCACTTTTTCAGCGTACCCGCCCATCATACAAAGCGCGATGACACGCTGGCCCACTTTCCAGCCCTTAACGCCTTCACCAACTTGGCTGATAGTACCGGCCACTTCATTGCCAGGAATAAATGGTCGGTCTGGTTTCATCTGATAGAGACCTTGCACTAAGAGTCCGTCAGGAAAGTTAACACCCGCAGCATCAACATCCACGACCACCTGATTTTCAGCTGCCGTAGGGTCATCAACATCGCTGTAAGCGAGTGCATCAACCGGGCCGAATTCGTTACATACAATGGCTTTCATCTGTTCTCTCCCTAATCAATCAAAGTGACGGCATGCGCGGCAAGTGGTTTCATCATCGCTGCCAGTGAACTCGCTTTCGCATTGGAAGCATTCCCCTGCTGTGCGCGCTTCACGACCCCTTGCACAATAGCGGCCAGACGGAAAAAACTGAACGCAAGGTAAAAAGACCAGTTATCGATGGCGGCAATCCCGCGGCGCTCACAGTACTGATTCACGTAGTCTTCCTCACTGGGGATGCCTAGCGCTTCGCGATCCAACCCTCCTAACCCCGGTGCATGCCCCATGTTGTGCGGTAACCGCAACTGCATACACTGGTAGGCAAGATCAGCGAAAGGATGGCCCAACGTGGAAAGCTCCCAATCCAGCACGGCCACAACATCTGACGCGTCTTCGGCAAACATCATATTGTCTAAACGAAAATCTCCATGCACTAAAGAAACTTGCCCGTCGTCATCAGGCAGCGAGGCTTCTAACCACGTTATCAGGCGCTCAATATCGTCGATACGTTCTGTTTCAGAGGCCCGATATTGTTTTGTCCATCGTTGCAACTGACGCTCAAAGTAATTACCCGGCTTGCCATAATCACTGAGCCCGACGGCATCGACGTCGACGCTATGAAGTGCAGCCATTACGCGATTCATCTCGTCATACATTGCCCCTCTTTGGGTGTTTGACTCAATTTCCGGTAAGGCACTTTTCCAAAATATGCGGCCTGCTTTAAATTCCATAATATAAAACATGGCGCCAAGCACCTGGGTGTCGGTACACAAATGGATCGCCTCAGGAACGGGTACGTCTGTCTCAGACAGCGCACTGATCACGCGATATTCGCGATCAACAGCATGAGCCGATTTAAGCAGTTCACCGGGCGGTTGTCGGCGCAAAACATAGTCGGCATCGGCACTACTGATTTTAAAAGTTGGATTCGACTGCCCACCACTGAATTTCTCAGCGCTGACTATCTCACCTATTGAAACCTGCGCATCGCGTAAGTATTTATTCAGTGCATTTATATCCAACAAGCTGTGATGTTGACTCATTCAGTTACCCCCGTTTTGCTGCGGTGTCGGCAATTAAGTTTCTGCCTAATTGCATCATGTGCACTTGATCAGGGCCGTCGGCCAATCTGACAGTGCGGGCATACGCGTAAGCAGCCGCTAACGTTGTATCTTGACTGGTACCCATCGCGCCGTGCATTTGAATGGCCTGATCAATCACATCACAGGCCATTTGCGGCGCAACAATCTTGATTGCTGCAATAATATCGCGGGCAACTTTATTGCCGTATTTATCCATCTTGTCTGCGGCTTTTAGCGTCAATAAGCGAGCTTGTTCAACGCGACAATGCATTTGCGCTATTGCCTCACGAACCGATTGCTGCTTACTCAATGGCTGTCCAAATGCGGTTCGTTTTTCTACCCGCACACAGGCTTCATCCAAAGCTCGCTGAGCCACACCAATTAATCGCATGCAGTGATGTATACGACCAGGCCCTAAGCGACCTTGGGCAATTTCAAAACCTCGCCCTTCGCCTACCAGTAGATTCTCCGCAGGTACGCGAACGTTATCAAACACCACCTCTGCATGCCCAACCGGCTCATCATAGAATCCCATTGCAGACATGGGCCGAACAATAGTGACACCCTGTGTATCGAGTGGCACGAGAACCTGACTTTGCTGCTGATGGCGAGCGGCCTGTGGGTCGGTTTTGCCCATGACAATCATTATTTTACAGTTTTCGTTCATCGCGCCGCTGGTATACCATTTCCGGCCATTAATGACGTATTCATCACCGTCGCGCACGATCCGCGTTTCGATATTGGTTGCGTCCGACGATGCAACGTCAGGCTCAGTCATCGCGAATGCTGAGCGAATGTTGCCTTCCAGCAAGGGAATCAACCAGGTTTGTTTGTGCGCCTCAGTGCCGTATTTTGCCAACACTTCCATATTGCCAGTATCCGGCGCGCTGCAATTGAATATCTCCGCACTCCAGGGTACTCGCCCCATGATTTCACACAGCGGCGCGTACTCAAGGTTCGTTAGCCCTGCACCATAGGGTTTATACTCTTCCGGTAAAAACAAATTCCACAAACCTGCCTGCTTCGCCTTGGTTTTAAGAGTGTCCATTAAGTCCGGTGTTTTCCAACGCTGTTCGGCGTTTTCAACCGCCTCGATGTAGCGCTGTTCAATGGGATAGACATGCGTGTGCATAAAGTCTTCCAGACGCCCAATTAGGGCTGTCGTTTTGTCGCTGTAATCAAAGTTCATGAGATTTCCTTTACAGTCTAGCTGTAACTAATAGCATGGCGCATCGCTTTATTATCTAAGTGTGGCAATGCGTTGAACTGATGCAAGTGACGGCCACTCGCATTGGCAAAAATGTGTGTAAGGCTGGTGTTGCGGATCTGCAGATTCAAATTGATCATCGACGCGGCGTCCGCACCCAGTATATGGCTGATTGACATGGCGATCGCTCCGCCTGATGTCGCCATCACAATGCGCTTATGACCGCTGGCAACCGCTTGATCGAGCACTTCCACCACACGCGATTGAAATGCTTGCCAGGTTTCTGGCAGTTGATGTTCAGACAATTCTCCGGCAGACCAGGCGCGCATCGATTTTCGCAATAGTCGATAAAATGCGGCAGGCTCTGCTCCTGATGCCGGTTTGTCATCAGGGTGAATGGTTAGGTAAGCATCGGCCACAGCTTGGAAGTCAAATTCATTTAAGCCCGAATGTACCGCAACATCGTTAACACCATCAGCAACCAATTTGCCCTCTGGCGAAGTCGATAAGCCCAACAAAATGCCATGTGCGGTTTCTTCATGACGCACCATATCGCCGCGCCACAACGCGTCAAAAGTGAACTCATTATCAGCCCAAAACTGCCCTAAACAATGCGCTTGTTGCGCGCCCAGCTCACTGAGTTTGTCATAGTTAGTTTTGCCGAAGGAGGCTTGGCCATGTCGAACCAGAATAATCTCGGTCATAAATTCACTCTCACATTGTTATCACTAAATGTTAAAAATAAGTGATCGTAAAAGGTAATTGTTTATTCTGATAGGTAGGTATTGGCAATGGCAATAGTTGCCCGGCTGGATGCGCAAAGTTTGCACGAGATCAATATTCTGTCATACCGATTGCACTACACTGCACTCATTCAAACATCCTTGGTCAAGCGCTATGACGAACCTTTTCAACACCGACATTATCGCAAAATACAATACCAGTGGGCCGCGCTACACGTCCTATCCTACGGCTTTGGAGTTCACTGACCAGCTACCTGATCGCCCCCTGCACCATGCAGCACTGACCAGTGCAGGTGAAGGCTTATCTCTGTATGTCCACATCCCGTTTTGCCATAGCCTTTGCTATTACTGCGGTTGCCACAAAATCGTGACGCGCCAGCACGATAAAGCTGATCGGTACATCGATTACCTGGCGCAAGAAATGGCGCTAAATCATACGTCTTTTCGCTCGCAACCCGTCAGGCAATGTCATTTAGGCGGCGGCACACCCAGCTTTTTGAGTCCCGAGCAAATGACCCGATTGATGAATCACCTTCGACATTACTATGTATTTGCCGAAGATTGTGAAATCAGTATTGAGCTGGATCCCAGGCAATTAGATACTGCCTATGTCGATATGCTCTGGGGCCTGGGATTTAATCGACTGAGCATCGGGGTTCAGGATGTTAACGACGTCGTGCAGTCGGCTATCAATCGTGTGCAGGCGACAGAAGATATCGCGGCGTTGGTTACGCACGCCAAACACATCGGCTTCAGTTCAGTGAATCTGGATTTGATTTATGGTTTACCTCACCAAACTACCGACACGTTTGCGAAAACATTGCGTGTTGTTGGCGACATCGATCCGGAGCGGATTTCGCTATTTAGTTACGCACACATGCCGACGCGATTTGCCGCTCAACGTAAAATTAAAGAGGCGTGGCTGCCAAGCCCTGAGGCCAAGTTTAGATTAATGCTGCAAGCTATCGAGACGCTCTCAGAGCAAGGCTATGATCTGATTGGCATGGATCACTTCGCCAAGCCACACGATGAGCTGGCAATTGCTCAGCGTAGCGGTACTTTACATCGCAATTTTCAGGGTTACACAACGCGCGCCAACCTTAACATGCTGGGGATTGGCATATCGTCAATAAGCTTTGTCGGTGATTGGTATATGCAAAATGCAAAAACGCTGAACGAATATTATGCAGCGCTTGACCAGCGAACGTTACCGACCCAGCGCGGCGTTGTTATTCAGTTTGATGACGCCGTTCGCCGTAGCGTGATCATGTCACTGATGTGCAACTTAAGTGTGGATAAAATAGCGATAGAGCGAGATTTTGAAATCCAATTCGATGATTATTTCAAAGCGGAAATGGATAGTTTGTACCGATTTGAATGCGATGGATTATTGCGTATCACCGCCTCCAGTATTGACGTTAAACCTCATGCGCGGCTATTGATCAGAAATATTGCGATGACCTTTGACGCATACCTCGGCCTCGCCAAGAATCATCAACGATTCTCACGTGTCATTTAACCTTGCTGATCATTGCTGACGACCGCGGTATGTAACAAAGCCCCTGAAACTGTTACGGCATGTTTCGGTGTACTGCGCGGTGCGCTGTTTTTGTTCTACAGTAGCGCACAGATTAAAATACTAAAACTGTTCATCACAATGACTATCTCAGCATCCGCACTAAAAAGCGTACCATCCCACTCGACCGCTAACGCAGCCTCGCTCTCAGTGCGCGTGTGGTTTTCGATTCTACTTGTGGCCCAACTGTTATTTGTGGCGTATCTGGTGCTTGGGTATGGGTATGCAACAGTCACTGGTGTACCCGCCAACTGGAACACGTTCAATGACGGTAGCTTCGATGCTGCCGACCCGATAGGCAATGTTGCTTACGGCCTTCATGTTTTGCTTGCTGTGGTCATGTTATTGGGCGGTCCGATGCAATTGATACCGGCAATTTGAAACCGGTATCGCCGATTTCACAGGATCAACGGTCGCGTGTTTTTGACACTCGCGTGCACTATCTCAATCGCTGGCATTTACTTAATGATATCGCGCGGCACGGTAGGCAGTTGGCCAATGCATGTCATGACAGGTTTCAGTGGCGTGGTTGTGTTGGTCAGTAGTTTTTTTGCACTTCGAGCTGCACTGCAAAAGCGATTCGTGGAGCATCGCGTTTGGGCAATTCGTTTATATCTGGCTGCCAATGGCGTGTTATTTTTCCGCATCATGCTATTTGGCTGGTTAATGGTATTTGGGCAGCTAGGGATTGATTTTGCAACCTTTACCGGCCCGGCAATCATGTTTGTCAGCGTGGCTTCTTATCTGTTGCCGTTAGCCGTTTTCGAGTTTTACCAATATTCGCAGCGATCGGGTTCCACGCTGATAAACGGCTTATTTACGGGATTGATGTGCGTAGTGTCACTGTGTTTTCTGATCGGCACTGCGGGTGTTGTGATGGGAAATTGGTATCCTACATTATTCCCTGCTTAATATTGCCTGCTTAGTTCTGAGCCAATGAAAGGTAAACAGGCCGTTTGAATGGGGTATACTAGGGCGTATTGATGTATGAATCTCCTTAAAGGCCATGTTTTATGTTGTTGAATGATGTTTTCCGCCGCGTACGCTTTGCGTTAAGCCTTGATAATACGGCGACGATCAACGTGTTTAAGCAGGTTGATTATGCGCTCGAGGAAGACTATCTGACAGCCATGATGAAACGCGAAGACGAGGAAGGCTTTCTCCCCTGTCGGGACAAAATCCTCTGTTTTTTTCTAGACGGTTTAATTGTTAAACACCGTGGTAAGCAAAATGGGCAATTACCACCGCCCCTGCCAGCCGGCGAGCGCCTTTCCAACAACGACATATTACGTAAATTGAAAATTGCGATGAACTTCCAGCAGGAGGATATGCTGGAAGTACTGGCCTTGGCTGACTTTTCTATAGGCAAAAGCGAACTTTCTGCGCTGTTTAGAAAACCTGATCACCGCAGCTACCGCGTTTGTGGTGACCAGCTGCTACGTAATTTTCTGCAAGGTATGGTGAAAAAGTATCGTCCGAATAGTTAATTCCTGCTGCTCATGACTGAAGCCATCACGGCCATCGATAGTTAATGTCGTCTTCTTCTGTTTCTTAGCTCTTATCGTTGTGGGCCTGAAAGTACCTATTTCAGACACTCCGACAAAACAACATGATCAAAATCCAGCTTGCTCCCATCGTCAGAAAACCGACCCCATCGTGCGTTTTTGTCTGCAAGGACGTTTGCGGAATTGTTTGGCATCCATCGTTTTCTTTGACTTTCAGGAAGTTGGTGATCGTAGCACTATGGAAGAAAACGAGCACAGGTTCGGTAGAAAAACGCGCAATTTTTGCAGGATTAAATTGTTAGCTGCAAGGTGTAACATTTGATCTGTTCAGTCTGTCATACGAATGGAATATATTGGTTTTTAAGATTCAAAATTGCGTTTGGACAAGACGTAGAATGTGATCACTGCGGACAAAGACTCTTTGGCGGCTTCGCCATTTTCCTAAAAGGCCTTTTTTGTTTGCTTATTTTTTCGGTGCACTTGTGTGGCAGTTTGATAAAACGATCAACACCCTTTAGTTTTATTGAGTCGTTCCACAGGGTGTGTTTACAGTTTCACCGGACAGAAACGTTAAGGGGCTGCGTATTCGCTTTTGAAACTGAATGCGTCAGGCGTTTCACCATTCTCCCGCAGGCACTGTAATTTCGCCATCGCTTCCTCAATAGTAGGAATATGACCTTCCGGGATAAACCACAACACATAAGACGCTTCTCCCAGCGGAATAAACCATTCCTTCTTTCGTTTTAGAAAGTCGATATGATGGGTTTTGTACATAAAGTGTTTAAGTGATTCAACATCTTTCCAGACCGACATGTTTACGATGATATCTGGATTGTTTTCCACGGCTATACTGGTTGCATCACCACTGTCGTCTTGCAGTCGCCAAACAAACCCCGAACTGTTTTCAGCGATGCTATTGATGGGGTCTAGATTGTTGACGAAATCTGCCATGTTTGGCGATGCTAGATCGAACCTGACTTTGCCAATATTGAGTTGTGCGAGGTGCATGTAGTCTCCTTTTGTATGGAAAAAACGCATCAATGCGCTTTAAAACTTGCAATCATTGGCCGCCCTGCCTGTATATTAAGCTGTTCAACCGCCTGCGAGGTGATCAAAGCGGTAATCTGGATATCTGTTTCCTGATCATCTAGCGACAATAGTTGTAAGCTCACTAGCATGGTTGCCTGCGAAATTTTCTGCACGGTGAGAACCCGAGTAGGCAAATGATTTTGTAACGACGTATTCTGCGGCTTATGCAGGCTTAAAATTACCTGATTGGCATCGATTTTTAACCGATTACTCACAGATTGGGCAGCTACCATATACAGCGTATGACCCGCCACGACATATTGGTTTATGTGATTTGTACGAGGCTGGATCGCCGCCACGGGAATAATGCTAAATAAAGGCTCACTCTGTGGTTCACCATCAGCGTTGTGCTGCATGAGCAGTGTGTGGCGAAGCGTTGCTGCATCCCCTTGCTGAACAACCTCTCCCTGCTGCAAAGCGATGAGCCAATCACAACACAGCGCGAGTTCACTGAGTGCATGGCTCACCATAATAATCAGCACGCCACCCTGTGCAGCGTGGCAAAGGCAGTTTAGCACGCGTTGTTTTAATGCATTATCCAGTGCTGAAACGGGTTCATCTAACAGCAATACATCAGGGCGATTGAATAACGCTCGCGCAATTGCCACACGTTGTTGTTCGCCGCCAGAGAGGGTTTGCACAGGTTCATTTAACAGATGCTCAATAGCCAATTCGCTCAGCACGTCAGCATCGCACAAGCTTTGCATATACTGTGATTGAGGGCGCGTATTGGCATAACGCTTAGCCAGTGCAAGGTTTTCTGCCACGCTTAAATGCGGCAGCAGCACAGCATCCTGAAATACTATACCGACTCTTGGCTTAGCGTCGCATTGCATTATACGCGATGGCCATGCAACGGCCACATGCGCATTGGTTTCAAGCCCTGCCAAGCAGCGCAGGAAGGTGCTCTTGCCCACGCCGGAGGGGCCGTAAATACCGATGGCAGAAACGTCATCGGGCACCGTGCATCGCAGTGAAAGCCATGGGCGCTTGGGTTCTTCAAGGCAAACAACTAATTCCATTTCAGCACCTGCCGGCGATTAAAACGGTAGAGTAAAGACAACAGCACCAGCGAAAAAATCAACAGCAATAAAGCGAGACGATGCGCATCGGCGTATTGCAGCGACTCAACATGATCAAACAGGGCGATAGACACCACTTTGGTTTCGCCGGGAATATTGCCGCCGATCATCAAAACAACACCAAATTCACCCAAAGTGTGAGCAAAGCTTAAACCGGCCGCGGTGACAAATGCGCTTTTGGTGAGCGGCAGAACCACATGACGAAATTGCTGCCAGCGCGTCATGTGAAAGGTTCGTGCCACGTCAATGAAGCGTTTATCTAAATGCTCAAAGGCGTTGTACAACGGTTGCACGGCAAACGGTAAGGAGTAGACCAATGAGCCGATTAGTATCCCGGTAAAACTAAACGCCAGCGTACTGCCTGTGGCCGACACATAGAAACCGCCCAACGCGGTATTCGGCGAAAAAGCCACCAGCAGGTAAAACCCCAGTACCGTGGGCGGTAACACGAGCGGCAATGCAATCACAGCGTGAACGACTGGGCGCAGCGGATGCTGCCAACGCGCTAGCCACCATGCCAGCGGTGTGGCAATGACGATCAATACAACACTGGAAAGAAAAGCGAGTTTCAATGTTAACTGTATCGATTGCCAGTCCATTAGTCATAAGCTCGCGGTATAAGGTAACCCAACGTTTGGATCTGCCGCTGCGCTTCGCCAGAGCGCAAGAACGCAGTGAAAGTATGTGCCTGCTCAGGATAGTGGGTTCGTTTAAGTATCACCATGTGCTGTTCCACAAGGGGGTATAGCTGTTCTGGAATCAGTAAGGCTTCGGGTTGGTTGACGACTAACGAATAAGCCACCAGCCCACGTTCTGCGTTGCCCGTTTGTACAAACTGGTAAGCCTGCAACACACTGGTTCCCTTCACCAGAGTCGGTTGCAACGGCTCCCACATCGACAGGGCTGCGAGCATAGCGCGCGCCGCCTCGCCATACGGTGCGGTAGCAGGGTTGGCAATCGCTAATCGTTTGGTCGTACTCAGGTGCTGGCGCAGCGCATCTATCGATATGTGACGGTGCGCGTCAGATAGCGCTGCGTTAGAGTCATTAAAAATCGCATCGCGTGTCACCAACGCAAGCTGCCCTGCCGCATAGGCTCGTCGCGAACCAGCCAAACTGAGGCCGCGCTGCTCCAGCGCTTCAGGGCGTTGCTTGTCAGCGGCAAGAAACACATCAAATGGCGCACCATGAATGATTTGTGCTGCCAGTGCACCCGTCGAACCACTCGACAATTGAATGGATATGTCAGGGTTTTGTTGCTCGAAGTTTTCAGCCAGTGTGACTGCCGCTGCGTAAAAATTGGCAGCAACCGCAACTCTCAATTCAGTCGAGGTTGATGCAGCCGCCCATACCACTGAAGTGCTGCACCACACACACAGCACACGTAGCGCGAATCTCATGTCTGCGACTCGCTATCCCAACGCTGCGCCGCTTTGCTATCGCGCGTTTTCGCCATCACCCACTGTTCATCACCGTTTGAGTGCAATTCTTTTTTCCACAATGGGATATCAGATTTCAGCCTGTCCATCAGAAACTGTGCCCCATCAAAAGCGGCTTGACGGTGTGGGCTGGTCGCGCCCACAAAGACGATTTGCTCATGAGTTGCCAACACACCAATGCGATGCAACACGACAACTCGACCCAGCGAGAAGCGAGACTGTGCCGTTGCGGCTAACTGCCGCAATGCCGGTAATGTCATTTCTGAGTAGTGCTCTAACTCGATGCCGCGCAGCGATGCCTGCGCATTGCTGTCGCGAACCACGCCAGTGAAGGTAACGATCGCGCCGTCAGTTGCACAGGAACTGTCACCTCGCAGCCACGTATACAAAGTGCCGACATCAAAGTCGCTGGTTTGAACCGCGGCCCACACAGAGTCCTGCATGTTACCCCCCCGTCACGGGTGGGAAAAAAGCAATCGTATCACCGGATATAACGGCGGTGTCACGTGTTACTAAGGTGTGGTTACGCGCACACATAAGGTTGTCCGCGTCAACCAGATCCCAGTTATCGAAGCGCTCTGAAACACTATCAAGCACAGTTTGTACGGTCATACCCGGCTCGGCATCTAAACTGACACCATCACTCTTAAGTAATTGGCGAGTGTGCGCGAAAAAAAGTACCTGAATCATTGCTGCTGCGCCTGCTGATGCCGCCATTGACCTGATTTTCCACCGACTTTTTCAAGCACTCGGATACCGTCAATCACCATCGCGGGGTCGATGGCTTTACACATATCGAACACGGTCAGTGCGGCCACATTGACCGCAGTTAGCGCCTCCATTTCCACGCCTGTGCGTCCCGTTACCTTGCACAGGCTCTCGATCCGGATCCGGCTATGCTCAGGCTGGCATTCAAATAACAATTCCACCTTACTCAGCGCCAGTGGATGGCACAACGGAATGAGATCAGCGCAGCGTTTTGCTCCCTGAATACCCGCGATCCGGGCAACCGATAGCACGTCACCTTTGGCCAGCTGCTGCTGCATCACTTGCGTCAATGCCGCAGCTGTCATTCGAACATAGCCCTCTGCCCTCGCTTCACGCTGTGTCGCCTGTTTATGGGTTATATCAACCATGTTTGCGTCACCCTGATCGTTAAGATGCGTAAAACTCATGTTGGTTAGCTCCTAGCCGGGCGGTTGAGTAAATGACCCACGAAATTGCAAGGGCGATGCTCGCTGTCTAATTGAGGTTGAATGATGTCCCATGCGGTTTTACACGCACCGGTTGAGCCCGGCATGCAAAATATCACCGTGTGATTTGCCAGACCGGCAAACGCGCGCGACTGCACAGTGGATGTACCAATTTCCTGATAGGAAATCGAGCGAAATAGCTCGCCAAAGCCTTCCACTGTTTTATCAAATAACACGCCTAACGCCTCGGGCGTTGAGTCACGCAGGGTAAAGCCAGTCCCTCCGGTGACCAGCACGGCATGCACTGAATCATCAGCAATCCAGCGCGAAACGTGCGCTCGCAATTGGTACACATCATCTTTCACGATACGGCTTTCAACCAACTGATGCCCTGCGTCAGTAACGGCCTGCTGTAAAAAGCGACCCGATGTATCGTTGGTTTCATCGCGCGTGTCGGACACAGTCAACACCACGATATTCAATACCTTGGATGCCATTGTACTTAACTTCCTTAAAACGATCCCTTTGCGCTATAAGCTAACCTGATCCACTCAGTGACTCAATCACTCAGGTCAATTAATCCTTAGCGACAGACTGTTAACCCAGCAACAAACACCTTACACTACCGGCATTTACTGGCAGGTGAGCAGAAGTCCATGATCAATGAGTTTCACAAAGACTACTTAGTGGTTGCTAAAAATGCTTCAGGACGAAGTATGCAGGTGCCTGTCTATCGTTTCATTGGCAAACAGCATGGCCCTGTTGTGTATATTCAAAGCTCGATCCACGGCGCTGAAGTACAGGGTAACGTGGTGATCTACCACTTGATCCAACTGCTAAAAAGCTTACCTATTCGCGGTGAAATCATTCTCGTGCCAAACTGCAATCCGGTCGGCACCAACATCAAAGCCGGTGAATATACACTCGGTCGCTTTGATCCCGTTAACGGTACCAATTGGAATCGTGGCTATTTTTATGATCGAGATGCCGTGCTCAAGTTCGCGCGCACTGTGGGTGCGGAAGAGTCCATCCAGTCAATCAAACAACGCTTTCGTGCACATTTACTACAAGGCTTACAGCGGCGGATGAGCAATGATTGGGGATTAGGGCTGGCCAATCAACTCAACCTCAAACTTCAGTTGGTCGCAGCCAATGCCGACATCGTGCTTGATTTACATAATGGACCCGTTTCAAGTAGGCACTTGTATGTACCCGAGTACGCCGAAGCGGCCGCTACGCATTTTAATATTCCTCATATCATCTATATTCCAAACACCTTTGCCGGAGCGCTGGATGAAGCAACGTTTTGCCCGTGGTGGACGTTGTCAGAGTCGTTATCGAAAAAACACCAGCGCCAGTTTGATTTTGGTGTGGAAGCATTTACTGTCGAAATGGGATCGCAAGAGGTGGTGAATTTCAGCGAAGGTGAGGAAGATGCACAAGGGATTTTAAGTTATTTGAACAGTCGAAATGTGCTCATCGACGCCCACGTCACGCCAAAAAAAATGCCGCGCTACGCCACTGAATTGGCTAACTATAAGACGCTATTTACCCAAATGGGTGGCATTGTGGAATATTGCGCTAAACCGGGAACCCCGGTAAAGCAAGGCGATTGCCTAGCCAAAGTACTCAACGTTGATGAACTGGAAAACGAGCGTGCGGTGGAACTGATTTCCGCGCCCTGCGACTTGATCCCAATCCTACATTTCCCATCAGCGTCGGTGCTCAGCGGTACCCAGTTATACAAATGCTTCACTGAGTACCGCCAAGTAACCTAAATAGGTGACCCCGGCGGCATGGCTTTCGCGTCAAACCCACCCAACCATTCGCCGGTTTGCCAGTAACGGTTTAAATGATTGAGTAACGCTTTATCGGCGACCGTATCGTCGTTGCGCTTTAACCATTGCGTAAAATTGAGCAAATTACCCTCAATCACAAGACGGTTTTCAGGGCTAAGCGCCTCATCCATCACCGTGTCCATTAAGCCATCCAAAACGACCAACTTGACACGCTGCGCAATGACGTTTGAGTCTCGACGGGAGCGCTTCCAGGTAGATTCAATTAGTTGATTAACCACGCTACTCACCGACGGTACATCGTCATTCAGTGAATGTTGCCACGTCAGGCGATTGAGGCGCTGCGGCGCAAGCATTAATCTAACGGAATAAGCACTGGCGGCCTCAGCAGCGGAAACCGGATCGAACATCAAACCAGTACGCCCGTTGAAGGACTCCCTTGAGCGCGATGAACCATACACTTTCGGAATGATCAGTTGCGTGATGTGTTCGGGTAGCGCCAAAAACGTAGGCGAAAGGCTTTCCAACAGCGCGTCTAGGGCCCGTTGCTGTGACGCGGCATTCACCACGGTTTGGCCCTGCGGCTCTTTTTCTGTCTTCACTTCGTAAGAATATTCCACGCCGCCAATATGCTTAGCCACTGCATCGAGTTGGTAACGATGGGCAAAGTACAACGGTGCCAAGGTTTCTTCCAGTGCTGATAAGGGCGTACCCTCAGGCAGGGTATCGACACCAAAACGTGCTAAAGCGAATTGGCGAACCTGCGCGATGCGCTTGAACTCCTCAACCGGATCCGCTCCATTATCCCAAAGATGTCCGTCTGCACCGGGGTGCATAGGTGAACGAGAATCGGGGTCAGATTTATAGCGATAGCCATTTTCATGCGCCTGTGCAATCAACCTGTCGAGAGCGGCTTTCTCATCTGTGGACGTGGCGAAATCCTGATATCCATAAGCAACTGTATGAAAATCCCACGCTCCCATGCCCACTGCGTAGGCATCATCCAACTGAATTTTGCCATCGACAATGGTTGCTTTGGGGTGTGGGTAATCCATCACCGAGCCGCGCCCGTATTCAGATGCAGCAAAATTGTGCGCAATGCCTAAGGTGTGGCCTACTTCGTGGGCTGAAAGTTGACGAATTCGCGCTAGCGCCATCTCTTTCTGGGCCGAGGTATCGGTATTGCCATTCACAAACGGACTGGTTAGCCCCAATGCGATCAGATAATCCTGACGCACGCGCAACGAGCCCAGCGTTACGTGGCCTTTAATAATTTCGCCAGTGCGTGGGTCAATCACTGAGGTGCCGTAAGACCAACCGCGCGTCGCACGATGTACCCACTGGATCACGTTGTAGCGCACATCCATTGGGTCTGCGTCCTCTGGTAACACTTTGACCTGAAACGCCTGCTCATAACCAATGGCCTGAAACGCTTCATTCCACCACAATGCACCATCCTTCAACGCACTCATCACGGGTTCGGGTATACCCGGGTCAAGATAATATACGATGGGTTCAACCGCAGGGCTGGATTCTGCCTGTGGGTTTTGTTTCTGTAATCGATGCCGAGGGATCAGCTTCTGCTCCATGGGTTCATCAATGGGAACTGAGTAATCCATATAGCTATGTTTCCAAAACCCCGAAAACGGATGGAACTGACGTGGCTGGTATTGATCGTCAGGAAGCTCAATGAAAGAGTGATGTAAATGCACTGAGATGATTTCAGGCTCCGGCGATACCTGGCGCACATACTCACCCGGTTTCTTACCCGCAAAGGTGACTAAGGCTTCCAACTCGGTGTTTTTCACAAACGATTTAGTGCGCGGTAGATAGACACCACTGCGTTTCGGATCAGGCTTAAACTCTCCCTGTTTTGTGGTGGTTAAGCGGTTGCTTATTCCATGAATATCACTGACTAAAAATTCAGTGTAATCAACCAACACCGCACCGGTGCTCTCAGCAACTACTGGCAATCCGGCAATCACGGCATCAGCAAACGCTTCATCAATACTGGCTTGCTCAGCTAGGTTGCCACTGCCTGCGCGGTAGTGGGTATTGAGCTGTTTAAGCAACACTTTGTTGCCAAAGCGGGCGAACTCAACTAAGCGCGTTGCACCAAGTTGACCGCGATCCAGACCGATATCATTTGACCCGACGCCTTGAGGCAAGCTGCTCTGGAAAATAAGAGGAGAATCGATAGCGCTGATTTTTAAATAGACTTTATCTTCTGTGCCGTCATAGTAAATTGGGATAAACCCGTCCTGCGCCGTCATACCGAGGGTAAATTCCTCGATAGTTTTTGCCCAACTGGCGGTGCTTAGTATTATCAGATTAATCAGTGTCAGCGCGCTGATTAGTCTCTGCGTCATTCCACGTTGTAAACCCACGTTAAACCCTCATCTTAATTTGTTGACGGCACTCATGCGACGGTGCAGCGCTCTCGACTATACCTATGCTGTGCGCAAATAACCAGAAACGACCTAGGGCCTGTTTATCCCTCACTGATTTTGTCTGCCGAGATCCCAGACCAGCGCTGCGATGATTGAGCGACGGTGCGTTCAAACACAGGTTTGTCACACACTAGCGTGAGCTTACCCTTACTGCGGGTAATGGCGGTATACAACAGCTCTCTTCCCAGCAATTGCTCAGCGCCCTGCTCAGGAAGCACCACGGCCACGTGGTCGAACTCAGATCCTTGTGACTTGTGTATGGTCATGGCAAACACACTGTCTACCGCCGTGATCCTTTGCAGGTCGAATTGCCGCATCGGTTTACCCGCACTGGCCGCAAAACAGAGGGACAGCTGGCCCGTTTGCGCGTTACCATGATTCCAAACCAGTCCGATGTCACCATTGAATAAGCCCAATGCCGGTAGGTTGCGGGTGATCATTAGGCGCTGACCGTGAAACGCTTGGTGATGCAAAATTCCCAGTCGCTGACGAAGCCGTTGTTCAATCAATGTATTCAGCGACTCAACACCATAGTCGCCCTGCCGCAGCGCACATAACACATTGAATCGGCTTAAGCTGTTTAGCGCCTGATCAATCACTGTCATCCGGCACAGCGGCAGAAAGTGTTCGTCGATCCAGTTTTCCACTGCAAGCGATAACGCACTGTTGGGGAGTCGCTTGATACCGCTGTCGGTTACATCGCTAAGCGTTTCTAGCAGCTCCCATGACGAAGGCGATACACTCGCCTGTGCAGGTTGATTAACTCGACTTGCCAGTTGCGCCAGCGCACCGCCAAAACGCCGCGAGCCTTGCAAGCTAACGCTATAACCTATCGTTTTGGATTCGGTGTGTTGTGGTATCATGTCGCACTGCACCAGCGCCTGTATATTGTCTATTTGCGCGGGTAAAAATTGGTTCACCGCGCCCTCAACAGGCATCAGTTGTGCCAACACATTACCAGCCTCAACCGAGGGTAGTTGTTGTGCATCGCCCACCAGTATCAAGCGGCACGTTGGTGATAACGCACGGATAAGCCGAGCAAATAGCGCAACATCTAGCATTGAGCTCTCATCCACTATCAACACATCAAGTGGAAGTGGATTGGTCTCATGATATTTTGCTGCCAGTGATGTTTCCTGTAATCCGAGTAGGCGATGGACGGTTTGCGCCTGCATCGGAACACGCTGCATAGCGCGCTTAAGAGGCGAGCTGTCATCGATATCAAGATTTTTGAAACTGCTTTGCAGTGAGTCACTCAAGCGCTGAGCAGCTTTGCCTGTGGGAGCGGCTAAGCCAATATGCAACTCTTGACCTGAAGCTACGTGTAGGGCTAATAGTAAGCGTGCAACGGTGTAAGTTTTGCCAGTACCCGGCCCCCCGGTCAGGATAAAAAAGCGCTGATGCACAGCGAGGGCAACTGCGACCTGTTGCCAATCGATAGCGGCTGGATGCATGTCAGCATTGGGTGGAAATAAACAGGGCCACACTGATTGCAGAGCACTTTGGTGGATAAGCGGTTTTTCAATCAGCACATTTCTGGCTCTGAGTCCCTGTAGAATGTGTTGCTCGAAGGTCCAGAAACGTGTCGTGAACAGATGATCATCGTCCAATACGATGCACGCGGGTGACGGCAGATGACGTTGCAGGTGTGCAGCATGCTCACGAAGCGCATCCAAAACGCCAAACGAATAGCCAGGTTTGTCGTCATTACGCCATAACGTTTGCTCTGCGATTGCTTGCAACGACAAACAACTATGCCCCTGACGTTGAGCGGCGCTCAGTGCCAAAAGCAGCATGAAGCAATGGTGACGACTCGCAGCAGACTGCGGTTCGTGTACCAGACGTTGATTCACAGCCTGCGCAAAAAAATAGTCGATCGGCACGATGCCTTCCAGCGATTGCGTGGCCGCATAAAATGATTCAAACGGCGTCGCTTTTAAATCAAACAGCGTCATTTGAAAATGCCTTGTCTAGCTCAGTCAACAGAGGCTCATCGATTTCGACCGACAAAACGCCCTGTTGATGTTGATTGTGCGGGTGCATACCGCGTAAATACAAATACACAACGCCACCGAAATGCGTGCCTACCCGATAATCAGGCAACATGGCTTGCAAGTAGCGATGCAATGCTACGCTGTATAACAAATACTGTAAGTCATAGCCGTGTGACATACTACTTGCTGCCAGTTCAGCCGGAAGATAGGCATTAAAGTGATCGCCGAGGAAATTAGATTTGTAATCGGCAACGTAGTAGCGCCCATTGTGCTCGAAAATCAAGTCGATAAAACCGTGCAGCAACCCCTCCAGTTGCGCCATACTTAGCTGTGGCGCAGGTGGCGCTGCCTCTGAAGCGATGAGCCCTTTTTCAATTTGCCGTTGGCGATGCTGAGCCAACAACGTCATGACTTTTTCCACACTCACCTGCTTAAGCGGAAAATAAAACTCGGCTTCGCGTAACGTCTGCGCTGGTGTCAATTGAGCGAGGTTCACCATGTCACCCGTTGGCAACACAATATCAGTGTGTAATACGCTGTCCAGCCACGCTATCGTCGCATCAGATTGATCGTGCGCCATCACGCCGTAATGCGCATTCGTATGCAGTAAAAGCGCCTGCCAATCTGGTGCCATAAAATCTGTATTTTCCAGCACATCATGTAAAAAGTTACCCGCCGACGCGCCCTTGGCAAACACAAAGCGTGCGTCCGCTGTCCATACTGGTGAGATGTCTTGCAGCGATGACATTGCGCTCGCGTCTGCCGTATCGATGTTCTCCGCTTCCCGTTGCAGAAGCGAGACGGAAGCACTGCTGCGAATAAGGCCGCTAAATGAATGTATGTGCCAACCGCTGCGCAAGTCGCCGTTAAAAAGACGTGGTATTAATGCCTCCTGCTCGAGTGACACTGTGTTACTTGAGGCCGGTTCAGGTAACGCTGAAACCGCCGTGCACGTCCACCCAGATCCTGGCTCCGCACACAGTGAACTTAACACATCCTGCCAGCTCTTTTGCGCATCTTGCGTGGCATAAACCGCCGCACCAAACGCCGACAGCCGACTGGTATCTGTATCAGCAATGCCAACGTAGCACCGGTATTCAGCGCGTGTTACGGCAACGTACAGTAAACGCATGTTCTCAGCGTGCTCCTGTTCAGCTAACAGTCTCAATGAGCGATGTGTTGCGCCGCATTGCGTCACCCTTTGACCCAGCTCAGGATCATAAAGGGTGAAAATATGTTTAGTTGCCGGTCCCTGCTTGGTCGGATCTCTGTAGTCCGAGGCGTAAGGTAAAAATACAAACGGGTATTCAAGCCCCTTGGATTTATGCTGCGTGATGATTTTGACAAGACCCGCGTCGCTCTCCAAACGTTGCTCATACTGTTCATCAATATCAGGCGCATTGATTTGCCCCCGCAACCAGTGGATCACTTGCAGCGGATGAGCTTGCTCCCGCGCCATTTGCTCCAGAATTTCAGTCAAATGCATCAGGTTGGTCAGCGCTCGTTCCCCATTCACATGCGGTGTAAAGTGCTCACGTATCAACTCAAACAGCAGCGCCATCGTGCCTTTATCTAACCACAACTGGCGCAGTTCGATGCACATGCTGCGCAATTCAGACCAATTACCGTGTAAGGGATCACGGTGCATCGCAGCAAGACGCTCAGCGCTGATACCTAATAAATCGCTGGACAATGCCCGAATCAACTCACTGTCATTCTGACAAAGCCAGATACCGTTTAAAACGCGTAATAACTCGTGCGCCTGTTGGCTTTCAAACAATGGGGTTCGGTCGCTTAAATACACCGCATTTAATCCCACCGTTCGCAAATGAGCGCCAATCCGTTCAGCTTCGTGCCGACCGCGCACTAAAATCGCAATGTCTGACGGCCGCACGGGCCTTTCTCCGAGACTGACCTCAGCGAGTAAACGCTTAATTTCTAACACGCACCATTTTGAGAGTGCGACATGATGCTGTTGTTTTTGCTGCCCGATTGTGCCTTCTTCGTTTTCTAACTGAGGTGACAAAATACAGCTCATTGCTTCGCGCTGCTGCGACAGCGGATCCTGCAACGGGCGCTTTGCTGCTGCTGAGTGTGGCGTGGACTGAATTAACTCGTACTCGATGCCAAAACCAAATACATCTGCAGCGTTACCAGAAACCGCGTCGCCCCAGAACAAGCGATTGTACGCACTGACCATATTAGCGACAGAGCGCCAGTTGGTGTCCATCAACCACACATACTGCGCATCATCACGCGCTTTCAAATAGGTGAAGATATCGCCACCACGGAACCCATAAATCGCTTGTTTAGGATCGCCAATCATCATCAACAAGGGCGTGTCTGGCGTTGGCAGTTCAGCCACCTCAAAGCCTGTATAAACGTGGCGCAAAATAGTGTATTGCTGGGCATCGGTATCTTGAAATTCATCGATAAGGGCAGCTGGGAATTGCGTTCTGAGGGCCGTCGCTACGTGAGCATCGTGCTGAACAGCGTGCGTCAATAGCGCGATCAAATCGTCGAATGACAGTTCCGCATTCATTTGCTTGGCACTTCGCACCTGCTGTTGGATGTTACTCACTCCTTCAGCTACACATTCATAGACGGCAGCGGCATCAAGTGTTGCCTGATAAACACCGGCCAGCTTGTCGGCATCTTTTTTCAGTGACGTGCGCAGTTCGGCGATTGGCTTAAGGACTGCTTTAGCGTCCGGCTTTGTACGATAGCGATTGCCGTTGAGAAATAGCCCAACCTCAGTGGGTACCGCTATTACGTCGCTTTGCGCATCCGCTCCACGCCTCAACCAATCAAGCAGTATTGACCATTCTTCAAGGCGACTCTCTTCATCCTGATGACCGTGAACAATCGCATGGTGTACCGCCGTTTGATGGGCCTTCAATGTGTCTAGGTGATGGCGGAACTCGTCTGCACGCGACGCGACATAGTTAGTCAGTTGTTGCTGGTAGTCCTGATACAGCACTTCGGGCGTGGGGATCACCACCGGCTCTGTGCCATAAATCAAATGTTGGAATGTGTGTAAAAAGGCCGTGGGCGTATGCCAGTGTTGCTGCCTTAATAAAGTCATTTTCGCAACATCGTTGCGGATCACTCTAAACCAGTCTTCAGTGCAGCGCTGCACCACATGAGTCTGGTCATTTTGTAGCGCGAACTGAAGCGGTTTTCCCGCACCAAACGCCATTTGTTTGAGCACTCGGTGGCAAAATCCGTGCAGCGTGAATATGGCCGCTTCGTCCATTTCAACCAGCGCCAGAGACAAGCGCTGAATGGCAATTTCCGTCGGAACTTTCTGGTACAACGCAACAAGCACAGGCTCTGCGTCCTGTATTGTCGTGCTTGTGGCACGCTGCCAAAAGGTCAGTGCCGAGCGCAGCGTTTCGGTCAGGCGGCCACGAAGTTCTTGTGTCGCAGCATTGGTAAAGGTCATCACCAATATCTGCGTCACGCTTAAATCGGCCTCGAGAATGAGGCGCAAATACAAGCGGGTAATATTGTAAGTTTTGCCGGTTCCCGCACTGGCCTCAATCAAATGCTGGCCACTTAAGGGCGTAGTGGCAACATTCAGTGGCTGATGTAAACGTGCCATCAGGATTCCTTCACTTTTGAGCGCCTACCCAACGTTGGATATAGGGTGTCGTATAGCGACAGCAACGCATAGGCTGCCTGCTCATCAAACTCAGGTGCTTGCGTAAAAAACCATTCGAAATAAGCACTGCGAAGCAGTGGCGAACGCTCATCAGTCATCAACTTCTGCCACGCGTCGGCAAGTGTGATTGTCGTGTTGTGTGATGCCTCAGCGTCTAAATGACGTACCGAATCGACCAGCGCTTTGCCCAACTCACAATGTAATAACTGAGGGGCTTGTAGCACGTTAGCATAAGCCGATAGAGTCGCCTCTAACTGATGAAAGGCGTGCTCTGGTGTCACCTCAGGGTATGCTGCTTGGCGAACACTAAGATTGCCTTGCTTCTCTTCAATATCAAACACTAATGCACGGCATGATTGACCCGTGCTCAAGGCGGTTAGCATTTGTGCCAATCTATAGTTCACTTGATGATGTGCCCTGACTTCAGTGACCTGATGCGCGATTAACGTCAGCGAGTCAGTATGCTCATTGGGGGCAGCATAATACACATTGCCGGTTATCTGAACGCCCTTCATATCGTAGCGTAAAGCGTGATATTCAGGCTTAAGTTCAGACACCGTATTCGCCAATAGCGTCGCGGTATGCTGCCAGCTCTCTACTTCTGCGATTGATAGACTGTCGCTCGGGATCATGCCATCAGCAATAAACCAGCGTAGAGGATCTATTTCAGTGCTCTCTTGCTGCGTCTGAGCATGCTCAACCATGGCTGATAAAACGCGATAGCGACCCAGCGTATCGATGGCAAAGGGTTCGCTATCAAGCAGGTCAGGCGTGCGATCATCTAAATACAATCCCAGCGACTTGTTCGCAAAACAGCGTAATGGGTCGTGCAAAGCTCGCGTGATGTCCATGATCGATAAGTCTTCTGCCATATCAACATCTAGCCGATATTCAGCCTGTTGAGTAGATTGTTGTGGTTGTTGAATGGTATTGGCCAAACGTAACCAGCCCGGATCAAAACTGGGAATGGCCAAGGCTGGTGATGCGGCGAAATGTTCAGTATTGAATGGATGCAGTGGTAATGTGTACGTACGAACAGGAGCGGCCGCGTTTTGTGGATGTGAAAATGCACTGCGTATGTAGTCACATAATTCTCTGAGCACCAGACTTGGCTGACGTTCGCTGTTGTCTTTAACGCTACTCGCCTGATAGCTTAAATACAGTCGGTGACGCGCAGATATGATCGACTCTAAAAACAGATAACGGTCATCACCCCGACGGGATCGGTCACCCAGTCGACGAGACGCAGATTGCATTAAGTCGATTGAAAACGGCGTAGAAACGCGCGGAAATTCACCGTCATTCAGCCCCAGTAACGCGATGACTTTGAACGGGATACTGCGCATGGGTTGCATCGAACAAAAAGTCACCTGCCCCGTCATAAACTGATTGATCGCGTCTGGGGTGGCGAAATTGTGATTCAGTGCATCACGCATAATACTTAGCGGCACTTTGTCATTGTATCCGGCGGCATTCACGTGTTCCACCGAGGTGCCAATCACACGTTCGATCTGAGCAAGAATGAATTGGTTATCCTGCGTTTCTGCAAGAAAACTTTGCTGAAGTTGACGCAAATATCGCTGCCATTCGGGCACGCTGCGCTGAGCCAGCAACTGGTCGGCATAGCGACTCAATTGCTCTAATAACCAACAGAGTTTACCCAAGGTTTCTGCCTGTTTTCCTTCTGCGTCTGGAACGGTGAGTAGTTCATTTTGCATCATCTGTGCATCACATTGTGCAAACCCCACCAATAGACGCTCTAATCCCCACGACCAACTGTGCGATGGCTCTGCCTGTGCTCCAGTAACAAACTGTTGCTTGTGTTCACCGCTCAGCCCCCATCGAATATTGGCACGAGACAACCAATGGTTTATGAGGGTTAATTCGTCGTCATTGATTGCAAACTTGTTCTGGATAGCCGGTAAGCGCAGATAAGCGATAATATCGGTGACGCTGAAACGGCTATCCGGTAACGTTAACAAACTTAAAAATGCTGACACCTCAGGTAAGCTATCCAACGGTGTTCTATCTGCAATCGAGCAGGGGATCCTTACCCCCTCTTGGCGATGCGATGACGAAGTGAAGCGGCGCTGACCCAACTGAAAAATAGCAGGGATAAACGGCGCATAATCTTCAATAGCAGGGCACATAACGACAATATCGTGTGGTTTAATCGATGGGTTGTGCTGCATCTCTGCTAACAAAAAATCATGCAAACCCTGCAATTCCCTGAGCGCGCTGTGCGCTTTTACGACGGTGACAGAAGGGCACTGCGCAAATTGTGTAGTGCCTGTATCAGGCACGACAACGCCTTCAAAAATGGCTTGTTGCAACGTATTGAGCAGCGAACCGGATGGTGCTGACTCACTGTGACTCGCGTCACTGGGCAACGGTGCTTCAAAGGCGCTTACTTCAAAATTAGGCAACGCATTGAGCAGCGTAAACAAGTCCCTACCCTGTTGCCCCATGTTGGCCAACAGTGGGTTTTGTGTGCGTTCATCTCCCCATCGCGCCAACTCAGTGGCCAATGAAGTACGCATCGATTGCTTATCGGTTTGGAAGTCGCCCCAGTAATTCACGCACGGATTGAGATGAAACACATGAATGTCGCAATGGTTCGCCAGCGCATCCAAAAACGCCACTAACTGAGGAGCCATGGTATTGATCGCGAACACATAAAGATGTTCTGGCAACGCCGGCTGTGCCATTTTATCGGTCGCCGTCAATGCATCAATCGCTTGCCGGTGCAGCATCGCCGGGTGCAAAGGCTGTTGCTGAACCAGCAAACGCCATATGGCTGCCTGCCATTGCTCATCGCTGGCAGATAATCCTTCGGACGGCGCTACACTGTGGCCGGCTTCCCAGGCTGCTAACCAGTCTGGGCGGTAGAGCATATACTGCTCGTAAACATCAGCCAGTGCGCGAGAAAACTGTAACTGTTTGACCGCACTTTGTGCCGCACCTTGCCGACGCAAATAGGGGGTATCAAGCTTGCTCACCGGCGTTGCAACACGGGAAAAATAGTCAGCAACCGCAGGTATCTTTTGCTCGGTTAACAGGTTGGGTGTTGTGAGTAAGGCATAAATTCGCCAGCACAACACCTCACGTTTGTAAGGCGATTGCTTTGGTACCCGCTGGTCACCCAGCACTGCTCTGGCAACATTCCACATAAACCGTGTTGGCATCGGATATTGAATGTTCATCGCGATGCCATGTTGGCGCGCCAATGTCATATTTAACCAATGTTGCATACCTAAGCTTTCGACCAGAATAATATCACTGCGCAACGGCGACTGCGCATCGGCGCCTTTCACATGCTCGCGCACAGACGCTAGCAAAGAGACAAGATGTTCTAGTTTATTGGAGGGATATAGCCTGAGCACAACACCATCTGTTACTGGTTTAGATAGCACAAGACTACGTGATAACGCGTCAAAGCAAAAGAATTGCCGCGTGAGAGCATGAAAAAAATCGCGCTGTTTTGAGGACACGTTCAAAACAGCGCGATCAAGGTTATGAACACAAAGGCCACTCCCGGTAAACGACGTTGCCTGGTATCGCTTACCCATCAACGCGACCAAAGTACTCGTTAACGACCTAGTAAAAGCAACCCTTGTGCCATTGTACTAAGCCATTGTTTAAAAAAGATTTTTGTTAACTACGTATCAAATTTTTTCTTATCGACTGTCGCAATTTGGTGCACAATGCCTTCAGACTGTGCGACGTAACGTGGCTCTGATTTATACTCTTTGATAAGCACAAGGCGCTGTTCATTGCGGTGGCGAATAGGTAGAATCCCTGCGCCTTTTTGTGAAGCGGAACATTGATATGACGACCAGCAAGCAGCCGATTGAACTTAAAATCCTCGACCCTCGCATTGGCGATAGTATTCCATTGCCCAGTTACGCAACAGAAGGATCAGCTGGCGTGGATTTGCGGGCTTGCGTCGATGAGACCGTCAGCATCGCGCCAAATCAAACGCTATTGATCCCCACCGGCATTGCCATACACATTGCCGATAATTCATTGGCGGCGACCATTCTGCCGCGATCGGGTCTCGGTCATAAGCAGGGCATTGTGTTAGGGAATTTAGTCGGCCTGATTGATTCAGATTATCAGGGCCAGCTGTTTATTTCCTGCTGGAATCGTAGTGCGGAGGCATTTTCAATTTCGGCGGGTGACCGTATTGCGCAACTCGTTTTTGTTCCAGTGGTACAGGCAGACTTCACTATCGTTGACGAATTTGGCCAAAGCCAACGCGGTGAAGGTGGCTTTGGCTCAACCGGCGTGTCTTAATACTGACATCAATAATCTTCGGCCACGTCTTCGTAAGCCTCGCACTCGGTTGTGGAAACATCCTCTTCAAGCTCTTCACAGCTGAGTGCCGCCATTGATTGTAAACACGCCGCGGCGGGTTTGTGGAGCTCAGCATGTGTTTCAATCTGACTAAAATCCATAACGTTGTCGCACATGCCCGCGATCATGCCTTCTATCATTTGACGCATTTGCGGAGTTAAGTCCTCTTCCTGCCCCATTTGTTTTAATGCGCAGGTTTTCATTTTGTCGCACACGGCGACGGTTGCCTGTTCAAACGATTGTGCTGTTGCTCCTGCACTCAACAGGACAAACGAAAGTGATAATAGGTGTGTTCGCGAAATCCGCATTCCTTGCTCCTTTTTGAAGTAAAAAGCTCATACCGCTGAGCTGATAAGAATGCACAAAATAGTTCAGTTTTTAACCGCGCGCAAGCACAAAAAAACCGAGTCGCTAACGCAAGACTCGGTTTTCAACACTTGCTAGTGACTTTAAAACACGTAGTTTACCGCGAAGCGAACCAACGTGGCATCGCTACTTTCATCAATATCGTCAGTGTATTTACTAACATCGGCTTTGAAAGCCACGTTAGTGTCGTAGTCATAACGAACACCCGCAGTTATTGTGTCATTCTTCTCGACAAAAGATTGTTGGATCCCCACCAGAAGCTGTGTCAACGGCCCTTGAAACGGCGCTGGAAAGCCTGCAACACGGTCAAGTAATTTTGGACCATCGTCTGCATCAGTCGCTTCGTACGTTAATGAGGGCGTCCACTTGCCATAGCGAATGCCTGCTGTTGCGTAGTACGCAATCGTATCCGGATTGTATGAATCCGTAGCTTCGATACTGGTCACTTCCGCACTGACAAACCAGTCAAACGCGTCGTACTCAACCCCAAAACCCAAGAACTCACCGGTGTCGTCTTCAAACTCGACTAAATCAGCAAGTTCTGGAGAAATTGAACGCAGCTGACCGATTGCAGGCGCAAGCGCTGGAACATCAACCGTGCTCTTTGCACGGCCAATAACACCGCGTAATTTCAGTGCTTCGTATTGTGCTTCAGCACTCAATACGATGACATTATCACCTTTGAAGTTAGCGTCCTGTCCAGCGGTTGTAAAATCGTTATCGATCGTACCGGCGGACAACTGTAAATTATATTCCCAGTCACCTGCGTAGTTAGAGTAATCCACGCGTAACCCATCAAGGTTATTGAAAGGCACTGAATAGACCGACCTTGGTGCATTCACCCAATGGTACGAATAGCCAACATCCAGTGACGCTGAATAACGAAACAGCGGTAAGCGGAATCGACCAGCGGAAATATTGGTGTTGTCGGTCGCTTCGAAAGTGAGATAGGCCCACTCAAAATCCACTTCGTAATCGTCTGAACCACGTGCCACTAATTGCCCGGTGGCTGTCATACGGTCGTTAATATCGCCACTGACTTGAATGGCAAACAAGCTTTCTTCGCCAAAGCCGATGTTGTCATCGTAACCGTACAGCGTGTCATCGCTGCTAGTGATACCACCAATCAAATTGGCGAAACCGTTAATACGTACGTCCGCGTGAACACTACTGCTCACAGCAGCAGCAACGAGAGATAATGCGAGTATTCTTTTCATCATTCTTATCCTTGTTCTTAGTTCAACGAAACGGCTTTGACGTCGCCGGTCACTGACGCACTATCGACGTAGCCGATAGCGCTGGGGTTTTTTGATACCAATTCGATCACGTCAGCATCGCTGCTGACTTCTTTCGGCGGTACACCTTTACCCGTGAATACCAGCTTGGACCAATAAGCAGAGACCTGCGCCGAGCTGCGACCTAGCACATTCTCGTCAAAGTCTCCGCGGACTGCAGAGTCTGCAACCTGATTGATTGGAATAGACTCAACGCCATCAGAAAATTTCTTTTCTTTACCTAAAAAGATACGCTGCACGCTCTTTTCATCTAACGCGGCGGCGTTGCTTGGATGAACGATAACCGTTGTTGCAGCAGCGGCGCTGAATGACGTTAACAGCGTTAACGTTGCTGCTAGTAGTGCATGTTTTCTCAACATAGTGTGTTCCTCAGATATAAACCGTGAATTAGAAGACGTAATTAACCGCTACGCGAACCAGTGTCGCGTCGTTGCTCTCATCAATGTCGTCAGTGTATTTACTGACATCCGCTTTAAAAGCCACGTTAGTGTCATAGTCATAACGAACACCGGCAGTGATAACGTCATACTCTTCCATAAATGGAAGTTGCACACCGGCTGCAAGTGCAGCACCTGCGGGTTGTAGCTGTGCAGGCAATCCTGCAACGATGTCTAACCCTTTGATATCATTATTGCCATCGAGCGACTCGTAAGTCAGGGTTGGCGTCCATTTATTAATCCGTGCTCCGGCAGTCACGTAATAGGCAACGTCTTTCGGCGAGAAAGACTCTTCTGTTTCAATCGAAGTGATTTCTGCACTCACGAACCAGTCGAATTGGTCAACCTCAACACCTAGCCCTAAAAATGTGCCTGAGTCATCATTGAGGCTTAAAAACCCTGCCAGCTCCGGTGATACTTGCTGCATCTGTGCAAAAGCAGGCGCAAGATCGGGTATTTCCAGTGTTGCATTCGAGCGACCATAGACGCCACGAACCTTGAACCATTCGTACGTGGCTTCTGCCGAGAATACCAGTGTATTGCTGCCCTCTAGCTTGCCACCAGCAATCTCATTCTCGTAGGTGCCAGCACCCGCTTGAAGGTTGATTTCCCAATCGCCCACGAAGGTATTGTAATCGACCCGCACTCCGTCAAGGTTGTTGAATGGAACGTCGTACACAGCACGTGGGGCATTCACCCAGTGATACGAATAGCCGACATCCAGCGAGGCAGAATAGCGGAACAATGGCAACCGCAGACGGCCAGCAGAGATGCTCACCTTGTCCGTGACCTGATAAGTGAGATAGGCCCACTCAAAATCCACTTCGTAATCGTCTGAACCACGTGCCACTAATTGCCCGGTGGCTGTCATACGGTCGTTAATATCGCCACTGACTTGAATGGCAAACAAGCTTTCTTCGCCAAAGCCGATGTTGTCATCGTAACCGTAAAGCGTGTCATCGCTGCTGGTGATACCACCAATTAAATTGGCGAAACCGTTAATACGCACATCGGCATTTGCCGCTGTTGACATGGCTAAGGCCAAGGTAGAGATCGTCAGAACCTTTTTCATGAGTATTCCCTAATAATTAATTGAGTGAAATCGCTTTGACATCGCCTGTGACCGAGGCACTATCGACATAGCCAATAGCAGTCGGGTCGGCGGCAACAGCTGCTATCACTGCTGCATCATTGGCCACTTCAGTGGGGGGAACACCCTTACCTGTAAACACCAGCTTAGACCAGTATGCCGATACTTGAGCTGAGCTGCGCTCCAAAATCGATTCGTCAAACTGTGAACGAACTGATGAGTCAGCGCTTTGATTAACAGGGGTTGCAGAAGCGCCACCAGGAAACTTTTTCTCTTTCCCCAGAAAGATGCGCTTAACCACCTTATCGTCTATCGCATCAGCATTGCTTGGATGTACAACCATCACTACATCGGCTGAAGCAATGTGGGTTGTTAGCGCTAACAACGCGGCTAAACACCCTTTCTTAAAATGCATTTTCAACATGGCATTCCTCATTTTTTGAGTGAAATCATTAATTTAACGGCGCGCACTCTATAGCTAACCTGAGCAATAAACAATCAGTGATGAGTATCGAATTTCATACCTTGGTACGGTAAGTCATACTTCATCGAAATCAAATCCGCGAAATCGTTTATTCAAAACAAAAAAGGAGGCCTCAAGGGCCTCCTTTCCAACACTGCTTTAGCAAAATAACATTCGTTAGCTTGCTGAAAAGCCTCCGCTTTAGGAAAAGTCTAGTCGCTCCACACCACCTTGCCAGAATATTTTTTCTGAATAACGTCTTCAAAGCGTTCTTCGATAATGTGGCGCTTCACTTTTAGGGTTGGCGTAAGCAGTTCGTTTTCAATTGTCCACTCGCCGTTCATCACCACAATGCGGTCCAAACGCTGGTGGCTTTCCAAGCCCGCATTCACTTTCTCTAAGGTGGTCAGCAGTGACGGCTCTACATCGGTGCGAGGTTGTTTGCGCGCATCTTCTGACAGTACCAACAACGCTATCGGTTGAGAAAGGTTGTTGCCCGTTACACATACCTGCTCGACAACTTCGTTCTGCATGATCTTCGCTTCTATTGGGGCAGGTGTAACGTACTTGCCTTTGGCTGTTTTAAAGATATCCTTAAGTCGCCCTGTAATACGCACATAACCATCAGCATCAATAGTGCCCTTGTCACCGGTGCGTAACCAGCCATCGTCAGTAAAGGCTTCTTTGGTTTTTTCAGGCTCCAAATAATACTCTTTCATGTTGCACGGCGAATTAACCTGGATCTCGCCCTCATCAGAAATACGAATATCTACGCCCTCGTACGCATGACCAATGCAACCCACTTTATCGCTGCGAAAAGGAACACTGCTGGTACCATATGCGCAGTTCTCAGTCATGCCCCAACCTTCACTAATATTGATGCCGAGCCGTTCGAACCAGTGGATCGTAGCAGGCGCTAGCGGCGCAGAGCCACTGGCCCATAAGCGTGCCTGATTGATGCCTAAACCCTCTCTGATTTTTTTAGCAACGATACCTTTCAGAATAGGGATTTTGAGCATAATATTAAGTTTCTTCTGAGGTATTTTTGCCAGCACGCCCATCTGAAATTTGGTCCACAGTCGTGGCACCGAAATGAACAGCGTTGGCTGACACGCCACTACGTCACGCTGAAAGGTGTCTAATGATTCAACAAAGCTCACCTGCATTGCCGAGTAAAGACTGGCGTATTCAACCAACACGCGCTCAGTAATATGCGCAAGCGGCAAGTAACTCAATACGCGATCTTTGTCGTTCACAGACAGCGCCTGCAAAGAATTCTGCGCAGCCCAGCAGATAGTATTAAACGTATGCACTACCCCTTTTGGCTGCCCAGTGCTGCCCGACGTATAGATAATGGTCGCCGTTGACTCCATGTCAACGTTCGGCTCTCCACGTAGCGGCTCTCCATCAATAAAATCGCACCACTGCTGCTGAACATTAATGTTGGGGTAAGGAAACGCCACCGATTTGATGTTATCTGGGATCGCTTTGACTTGATTTTCAGTATCGTCAAGTTTGCCGACAAAAATAAGCTGCGTATCAGAATGCTGTAATACATACTCTATTGTGTTCTGCCCGGCAGTTGCAAAAATAGGCACCGAGATGTGCCCCGCCATCATAATGGCAAGGTCAGTCACAAACCATTCAACGCAGTTTTTAGAGAGAATACAGATTCGGCTGCCGGGTGCTAAATTTTCACGTTGGATACCAGCAGCCACTTTACGCACTAGGGTTGCGAACTCCGCCCAATTGTATTCGGTCACTTTGCCGTCAACCGGCTGACTTAAATAATTGGCGTCTGGACGTTCTTTCTCCCACTGGTACAACATTGACAGCGGCGAGGTAGGCATTTGGGTTAGGCTCATGTGGGCTTCTTGTTTTAAAGGCATATTCATCTATGTTAGACCAATTAACAACGTATTTACATAGCCTAATTAAGACGGTAATCAAAACCAAATTCAATATTAATAAGTCGACCAATAACCTCTGTTTATTCGACGATAGTGATACTTCCGACCAACTTTATGCGTTGAGTCACTCCGCCTGAACAATCACACGGCCCGTTTTAATCGCTTGACGCTTCAGCATGGGTTGTGGTGCTAGCTGATACAAATCGCCATTGCGGCCCGCAAAATGTTTGTTAACCCCACTTAATCTGGCGACGCGAGCATTAGCTTCAATGTGTTCTGCCTCGCCATGAACCGGAATTGCAATCTGCGGCCTTACCCATTGATACATGGCTTTTAGCTCGTCTTTGCATGGATGCCCCGATGAATGAATGGGATGCGTTGAACTTTCCGACAGGATGACATTAACATTGCGCTGTTCAAACTGCCTGACAAGACGCTCTACCGATTGTTCATTTCCGGGGATCACCATTGCACTGAACACCACCGTGTCACCACCGTCTAAATTCAGTGCAAAATGATTATCGTATGCCAGTCGATGCAGCGCAGCTCTCGATTCCCCCTGACTCCCCGTTGCGACCGCCAGTACCTCTTCTTTCGGAAGATAACCCAGGTGTGATGGATCAATCAGCTCGACGTCTTGAGGCCAGTAACCGGTGACGCGGGCAATAGACACCATATTTTCGAGACTTCGTCCTAACACAGCCATGTACCGCCCCGTTTGCCGTGCGATGGTGGCAAGAGCAAGCAAACGCGCAACATTACTGGCGAAACAGGTCACCACTACGCGTCCGGTCAATGGCGCAATAGTCTCTCGCAGTCCTTCATAAGCACACTTTTCAGAGATGGAGTGGCCAGCTTTCAGTGCGTTGGTGGAATCGCATACCATGGCCAGAATATTCTGCGAGCCTAACTGCTCGAAAGCCTTTGAATTAAAGCGTTGGCCAATGCCAGGATCGGGATCAATCTTCCAGTCGGCGGTATGAAAAACCGTTCCTACTGGCGTTGCAATTGTCATTGCAAAAGGCTCAGGAATACTGTGCGTGATGGGAAGCCAGGTAATGTTGAAAACGCCTACGGCGACACTATCCCCTGCATCAACTTCGATAATAGGCACGCGCACAGACAAGCCTGTCTGCGCCAGTTTCCGGCGTAAAACTTCGGCGGTAAATGGTGTTGTATAGACAGGTGCTTGTAAGCGAGGCCAGAGATGCGCTAGTGCGCCAATATGATCTTCATGAGCGTGTGTAATTACTATGCCAGCAAGATTTTCTTTTTGCCCTGCAATAAAGCTGGGATCAGCGCACAGAACGCGGAATCGTTGGTCGTCGCCGGGCACTAGTGGTTCATCAAAGGTGATACCGCAATCCACCATTAACCATTGGCCATGGTGACCATAAAGGTTGAGGTTCATGCCAATCTCGCCAGTTCCGCCCAACGGCAAAAACCAGAGTTGCTCTGAATTAGCCAGTAAAGATATAAGACACCTCAACATTTATACGACTGTGTTTCATTGTACAGTGGATCAAGCCCCCCGGTTCAGAAAAAAGGCGGCTAAATTGCCGCCCTTATCGCACTTACGTTAACTCCCGTTAAAAGAAGTAGCGCACGGTAACGCCTACGGTTCTCGGTTGATTCGTACGATACGCTAAACGCGCCCTTCCCCCACGCTCTCGGTCAAATGACAGATTCGTGTTCTCATCAAATACATTATTCACATAAAACAACGCCTCGAGATCTTCAAACACCATGCCCATGCTCAAATTCAGCGTGTGATAAGCGTCTAACGCTAAATCAACCGTGGTTTGTTCATTGCCCGTTGCGCCACCAAATGGCAGACCTGAGACGAAATTCCCCGCGCCCTCCGTTTGATCGCTCGGTTGAGTGAATCTATCACCGGTATACTGAAATGACGCTGATACATAAGTATTGTCTGAGCCAAATAACGGAGTATCAAAGTCATAGGTTGTCGCAATCGCAAACTGCACTTCGGGTACAGATGCAAGACGGTTACCTTCTGCCACGCCCCCTAACACATTGCCATCACTGTCCAACACGGTAGAGTCAAATTCGGCTTCTAGCACGGAGCCAGCGAAACTGATAAACCAGTTTTCTGTTGCCTGACGTGTCAACTCGAACTCAAGCCCGGTTGTATGTGCTTCTTCAACGTTAAATGAAATCCGTGACGAACATGAGCCCGCATCCAGCGTCACTTGCAAATCTTCAATATCGGTATGGAAGGCTGCAAGGTTCGCAGTCCAGCCGCGTGCAGCTGCTTTCATGCCAATTTCATAGTTCACCAAGGTTTCATCGTCATAATCCTGAAAACCACCAAACTGTTCGCGGTCTTGCGCGTTACACAAGGTTTCGTTTAACGGATCGTTTACCCCACCAAGCCGGAAGCCTTGGCTGATCTGGGCATTTAAATTAACCGTTTGATTAAGTCGATAATTCGCCATCAGGCGCGACGTAAAACCATCAGATTCGGTTGAGTCTGTTTGGTCATCGCCATTAGCGAATAGCCCCCCAGTGGTGAATCGACGGGATTCTTCATAATCATAGAAACGTGTACCGGCGGTCACAGACAAATCATCAGACATCGCGTAAGTCAACTCACCGAATACCGCTAGTTGCTCTAAATCATAAGGTAAATCAGCGTTATATGGAGAGTTCAGCGGAAAGCCGTTGGCCACGTCAGCCGAAGTACCCTCGCCCAAGGTGGCGTCGGTAAATGCATCATAACCGGGCGTTGGTAAACGTTGGCTGTACAGGCGCTGTGTATCGGAGTAAAAACCACCCACTAACCACTGCAATGCAGAGTCACTGTTCGACGCTGCTCGTAATTCAAAGGTGTCTTGCTCTACCTGCGTATTGTCCAATAAGTTGGACGGCAACAATACAGCGGCATCCGGAAATCCTAGATCAACGCTGACACTGCCTGTTAGCGCACTCGCATCGCGGCTGACCAGAATATCGCGATCGGTATAACTGTACACAAACGTAAAATCAATTTCATCCATCGCCAGCTCGGCTGTCACATCGGCAATGGTTGTTTCATCGTCAAACCCTTCATCGAGCAATAAATACTGTTCCCGCTCGCCTAACTGGATTGCAGGGCGTGTGGTGGTGTAAGGATTGGCAAATAGATTATAGACTTCCTGACGGTTAAATCCGTCCATATCAATTTTTTGGAACACAATACGCGGAGTGATACTTAAGTTATCCGTGACTTGCCACTTAACGGCAACACGCCCACCGGTTCTCTCACCACTGTTAACATCATCTTTGCGAGTGCCATTTTCGCCCAGCGCATTAACAAAACCCGCATAATCGGTACGATACACCACTGCACGAAGTGCAAGGGTATCGTCGGTCAACGGGACATTAATCATACCTTTGAGATGATTGCCTACCTCACCATCGGTCACAGAATTCAGGTTTGCTTCCACCGACCCTTCAGTTACGCCCAATTCAGGCTGATTGGTAATGTAGCGCAATGTACCACCAATAGAGCCACTGCCGAAAAGTGTGCCCTGAGGGCCGCGCAGCGTTTCTACTCGGGCCAAATCGTAAAGATCGAGATCCGGTGTAAACAAGGACAACGAGATAACACTCTCATCCAAATACACTCCCACCTGCTCTTTAACGCCGGGTTGGTCACGCACAATCTGGCCGGCCGACACGCCACGAATGGCTACTTGGCTTTGTCCGGGCCCTAGGTTTTGGATTGAAACGCTGGCGACGTTTCGGGTGAGCTCTTCAAGATTAGTTGCGCCAGCGCGCTCAATATCATCCTGAGTTTGTGCATTGATTGAGAAAGGGACATCCTGTAGCGCGGTTGAACGTTTGGTAGCAGTCACCATAATTCGCTCAACGTCTTGCTCATCGACAGGCTCTTGAGAAAAAACGGGGTACGACAGTGAGGCACTTACGGCAAGGGCTAGTGCCGAAGGGAGAAACCGTATCTGATTGATTTTCATGTGTAAGTCCTTCTTATTGTTTATTATTAAGGCGGCAGTGCTCTATCGCCGCCACACATGGTTTAGCAACAAATCGAAAAAGATACAAGAAAGTAATGGTTAAAAAAACCCGCCTTTGTGTAGCGGGTTACGTGAGGGCCAATTTATTGAAGAAGTTGTTCAAACTCGTCGGGCGATAATACTAAACCATCCTCACCGGGCAGCGGGCACAGCGCTACGCATAACTCGTCTTGTTGCATTCCTGTTGTCCAACGCGAAAACCAATCGGGCAGCGAAATTGGTTTTGCTTCACAATGCTGCCATTCTGCATTACGCCATAAATCGGCAGCTTCTTGACTGGGCCATACCGGAATACAATCTTCATCGTCGGTCGTTAACATCACAGCACCATCATCATCAGTCAGGATCCACACTTGATTATGCTCACGCGCGTGGGTCACAAATAGTTGGTTTCGTTGTTCAGAATTTGCCGAAATCAATTCGTTAAGCATAGTTTACTCTCCTTGGGTTGCTGCACAGCAACAATATACAGCCACTAGGCTACCGGCCAACCTTGACCGCTGACAAGCGATTTTCCATCATAATTAATTTCGGAGGCCGTTGATTTAGTTATGCGTTTAGATGGACGCTAGGTCAATAGGCATTTAGGCACCTGCCCTTACTCCGTTTAAGAACGTTGCATAAGCAAGATCTGCAGCCGATTCTGGATTGTGCTCTCCTCTCTCTATTGCTCGATGCCCCACCCAAAGTAAGCCTTCGAATAAATCACAAACCCATGTCGCTGAAAAATTGTTACTTATCTTTTTGTTTATAATTAATGAATTAATTAATTCACGCATTTCATCATTTTGCTGCTCAAAGTGAGATTGAAAATCACCTTCATCTATCAGCAATTGTTCCATTTTCGAGAGAAACGAAAACTCAGCAAATAAAGGCATTGTATTTTTTAATATTAACCTAAGTGCATCAAGATGATCTTTCGCCTGCTGACCTACATCTTTATTGACGCGATCAAATTGCTTTAAGCAATAAAATGCAATTTCCTTTTGGAGTATTTCTCTACTCTCAAAATGACGGTATACGGTTGCTCTTCCAACATTAGCGTGTTTAGCAATATCAACCAATGTTGCATCTGCATTTTTTAAAAATAACTCGAGTCCAGCCTTGACAATCAGTTGCTTCGAACGAGAAATACGGACATCCATTTTTGAGACACTCTTGTACCATATTCAACATATCTGCTATGATACAGCAATGTATCAAAAATAAATATTAACTTCAATCAGGAGAGCGCTATTGAACCGCATGATCGCTATCGATATTGCTCGCGCAATCGCTATCTTTGGCATGGTGATTGTTAATTTCAAAATTGTGATGAATGTGCAAAATGACGATTCTTTTTCGTATGTGTTTGCTGGTTTACTTGAGGGGCGGGCATCTGCATTATTTGTTATTTTAGCAGGAATAGGCATCACCTTCGTAACACGTAATACCGGCCGTTTTGATTTAACTTCAGAAACAACTAAATCGAGGTGGTTACTGATAAAACGTGGTGTGTTATTGATGTTACTTGGGTTAGCCTATGTGCCTATTTGGGAAGCCGACATTCTCCATTTTTACGGCGTGTATTTTATCATCGCTGCCTTTGTGTTCACATTGAATAATAGGTCACTATTATTGATAAGCGGCTTCTTTATATTTGCTTTTCCGCTGTTGTTATTCTGCTTTGATTACAATCATGGCTGGGATTGGAATACTCTAACGTACCATGGGCTCTGGACTTTAGATGGTATGTTTAGACACTTATTTTTCAATGGCTTTCATCCAGTTTTTCCTTGGTGTGGATTTTTGGTTTTCGGCATGTGGTTAGGTAGACAAGATTTGCTTAATCCTCTGGTCAAAAAGCAACTATTGGTCGGCGCGATCACTATCCTGGTCGTCACTGAGTTACTTTTTTACGGTGTAAGGTTATTCGCTGAAACACATTCTGAACTAGCAATAGATCCAGAACTAATCAGCTTATTATCTAGCACATCGATGATTCCCCCTCTACCTCAATATATGCTCAGCGCAGCCAGTTCGGCGGTTATTGTGTTAGTCGGGTGTTTTTATTTGGCTGATAAATTTCAATCAAGCAAACTAAGCCAGTGGTTAACGCAAACCGGCCAAGTATCGTTAACGCTCTATGTGGCGCACGTAATTTTAGGTATGGGAATATTAGACTCGCTGGGACTACTCAATAATCAACCAATCGGTGTAGCATTGTTTTCAGCCTTTTTGTTTTGCTTTTCCAGTATTGTGTTTAGCGTTTGCTGGCTGAATAAATTTAAGACCGGACCACTTGAGTGGGTATTTAAAAAGCTTGTAAAAAGAGCCTGACTGGAGGCTAAGTAGATCGGTTTTCAGGATTTAGACGCGTGAGATAAGTGTCGGTATGCATTTTATTTTAGTGTGGTCACTGCTACATGCCGTGATTTCTTAATGACTCGTAAACTAACCTGAATGCTGACGTTGCTATCGGAGACTGCAAAGCCGCAATAATTCGCTTGCTTTTTAATCAAACAACAACTACTGTATATAACAACAGTATAAAAAGGTAATTAAGCAGCGAGGTTGGTTTATGACACTGGGTATTACAGCAATTGATAAACAGTTATCAAAGTATGGGTTAGCCAATGGGGCGTGCGACAACCCGTTCCAAAAAGTAGACTTATGTTTTGGCGGTGAACAACCTGACATATCCGGTTTCAAAATTCCGTTTTGTATTGCAAAGGCGATTTTTCAAACGCCCATGTATACTCGGCTTTATTTGCACCGCTTCGTGGCGCCCAAGGCAGATAAGCCCTTTGCCTGCTGTCTTATGACTGAAAACGGTGACGTTATTGAGCGAGTCTATTATGAGAACTCGCGGCGCTATTACCAATGCAGTGACCGGTTGCTAATCCTGCTGACATCGTTGTGGTTAAGCGGTAGGTCTAAAGCCGCTTAACCCGTCAGTTAGACTTAATCCTCAAAGTAGCCTTCATTCGCTTTGATGGTTAATGGGTGATAGCCCGGCTTAGCCTGCTCGAATGCTTTCTTGGCAAAAGCCTTGCCTTCCTCGGTTTTCACCAATTCTCGATACAATGGTTTAACTAACTTGTTGCGGCCGATACTGGTTAGATAATTAAACAGCCGGTCATAGGCAGGTTGATATTGATTGTGTACTGCAATCATAAGCCAACTGTGCGCTATTTCATTGTTGCGACTTTGAGTAAGAGAGAAAGACTGATCAAGCTCGATCAATTGCGTGTCATCCAATGACCTTGGAAGATTGTTCAAAAAATACAACCATTCGTGTACCGTCCACTGTTCGGTGTCGATATCTGAAGCGTTGAGTTCACCTTCGAGCCATGCGCTGCGCGCACTATCAATTTTTGCAAATGCGTCGGATTCAGGCACGGGTGCCCCCTCAGGAATACCGGGCTCAAATATCCACTGCATAACACGTTCTCGATTCAATACATCAGCAAAATCGCTGAGTAATGTTTTGTCTAAATAAGCAATAAATTCATCCGTGGTAATACTTTGAAATTCAAACGCTTTAAAATAATCAACTAAGAATGCATCGAAGTTTTCACGCCCCACTTTCTGCTCTAACTCGCGTAAAAAGAGCGCCCCTTTCTCATAAGGAATATTTGAAAAAACATCGTCTGGATTGCGGCCGCGCAAATCAATCGCCAGTATCTGGTCATTGGGCGGGAGTGATTCAATATCATTTTGTAGATCCTGATAGCCCAGAACCGCTTCCATCTTGTAGCGTGGTGTCCCATAGATCATTTCCATAATGCGATAGGTTAAGTAAGTGGTGAAACCTTCATTCAACCAGAGATCACGCCATGTTGCATTGGTCACTGTGTTGCCCGACCAACTGTGCGCTAATTCGTGAGCAATTAATGCGACCAAGCTTTTATCGCCAGCGATCACGGTGGGAGTGATGAACGATAGGCGTGGGTTCTCCATACCACCAAAAGGAAACGAAGGCGGTAGGATCAATAAATCGTACCGATCCCAGCTGTAAGGCCCATATTTTTCTTTCGTAGCAATTAACATGCTTTCAGTATCTTCAAACTCCGCTGCCGCCGCGTCTAACACGGAGGGCTCAGCATACACTCCTGTTCGCTCACCCATGGCCCGAAACTCCAAGTCACCAATCGCTAATGCAATCAGATAGGAGGGGATCGGTTGTGGCATAGTGAATTCGTAAATGCCATCGCGCTCGGCATTAGGATCGTTAGCGGCACTCATGACCGCGCGCAGTTCCAAAGGCGTTCTGATTATCGCATCGTAGGTGACACGTACTTTAGGAGAATCTTGTAGCGGGATAAAACTGCGCGCATGAACCGCTTGAGCCTGAGTGAACAAAAAGGGGTGCTGTTTGCCCGCGGTTTGTGCCGGCGTTAACCACTGCACACCGGATGCATCAGGTGATGTGGCATAATTAATGGTAACAGCCTCGGCCCCCACCGGTAATTCAATGTGCAAGGCTGCGCCTAACTCGGGCTGGGCCGGTTTTAAATCCCAGTCAATCGGCACGTCATTGACATGAACTGAACTGATGGCAATGTCTCTGGTATCCAAAATTAGGGTATTTTCACCTTCTATGACGCGCTCAATATCCAGTGTGGCGGTACCAATAAGCTGCTGATCAGTGAAATTGGCGGTTAAATCCAAGCCAATGTGCGTCACGATAATCTCATCCGGATTGGCGAACGAGTGATAGTCTTTACTTACGTCGATAGACTGCTGTTTGCTTGACGCCTGTTCAGACTGCGCCACGTTGCGTGTTGAAGGCGCTGGTTGGGTACATGCCATCAGCAAAGCAGTGGCAGCTATTGCCGTCAAATAGGTTATTTTCATTATTATTCCTTACGCCAGAGAGAATGTTTAGTGTGCCACAGCGTCGTACCCGGTTAAATCTGAGATTCACGTCGGCGGGAAAAAACTTGCTATATCAGCTTGTTCAATTAGGATCGTCTGCCTTGATGAAAGACCCTCACCACGGAGTATTTAGTCAGTGACCATTCAGTCAAACGAAGCCCAGCCCATGATCCTTATTAAAAATGCTGATGTTTATGCACCAGAACATCTCGGCTTGCGGCATATTGTTATGGGTGGCGGCAAACTTTTGTATATCGGTCAAACGCTTCCGACCCTGGCTGATGAGTTTGATGTCACAGTGATTGACGCTGATGGCCACATGGTGACCCCTGGTTTTGTGGACAGCCACACGCACATGACCGGCGGCGGCGGTGAAGCGGGCTTCTCGACCCGTGTTCCGCCTGTGCCGATGAGCAAATTTACTCGTGCAGGTGTCACCACGGCGGTTGGCCTGCTGGGGACCGACGATCTGACGCGCAACACTGAATCAGTTATTGCGCAAGTGTACGCACTGCGCGAAGAAGGCTTTTCAGCCTACTGCTATACCGGCGGCTATCACTTACCGCCAACAACGTTAACCGGTTCGGTTAAATCAGACATTGTATTTATTGAGCCAATTGTGGGCGTTGGCGAATTGGCGATCAGCGACCATCGCTCCAGCCAGCCGACATTGAACGAGCTACTCAAAGTCGCTTCTGAAGCGCACGTTGCGCGATTGATGACGGGTAAAGCAGGCATCTTGCACTTGCATCTGGGTGATGGCAAACGCGGACTGAGTCTGATACGTGAAGCATTGAGTGAAGCTGAAATTCCGGCCCGTACTTATAATCCAACCCATGTGAACCGTCAAAAGACCTTATTTGAAGAAGCTTGTGAACTGACTAAACACGGCTGTTGGATTGACGTGACAGCGTTTGAAACGGATGGTGAAGGCTATGAGCCTGCCGACGCATTGCTGCGCTACATGTCCACATCGCTGGCACAGGATAAACTGACCATTAGCAGCGATGGTGGTGGCTGTTTACCGTCCTTTGACGGTTGCGGGCACATGACAAAGATGGATTTTGCTGATTCTAGCGCCATGACCGATGTGTTCTATGAATTGGTCGATGACGGTCACAATGTGGCTAATTTTCTTCCGTTTTTCACCAGCAACGTAGCTGACGTGATGTGCTTCCAGCACAAAGGCCGGCTAATCCAAGGGCTGGATGCCGATGTCCTGATTTTCGGTGAAAACAAGCGCTTGAAGCACGTTATTGCGCAAGGTCGCTTGCATATCAAAAACGGTGAAACCCTGCTTAAAGGTACCTTCGAATAGGTATCACCCCGGATTTGTCGCATTGCGCTTGAGCTTTACCGCAGCAACCTTTACAACCGAAACAACACAGCTTAGTGTGCTGTAAGTAACGCATATGGAGAGGGCTAGTGAGTTTGTCTACCACATCACCTGCTGTACAGTTTGAGAAGGTCACCTTCGCCTACGATCATAGCGATGCGCCGGTGATTGATGTACCGGCGTGGACATTAGCTCAGGGGCAACATAGCTTTATTTACGGCGCATCAGGTTCGGGTAAAAGTACCCTACTTAATCTCATATGCGGCACTTTGGTTCCCACATCGGGCGAGATTGCACTACTAGACAAGCCATTCTCCACACTAAGCTCATCTAAGCGGGACGCTTTTCGTGCACGTCATATTGGCGTTGTATTTCAGCAGTTTAATCTTATCGAATACCTCAGTGTGGCGCAGAACATTCACGCAGCGGCACATTTTGCGCGGCATAAGCACGCTGATTTAGATCAGACCATGGCATCATTCTGCCAACGGCTAGAATTGCCTGTCAGTATTTTATCTCAACAGGCGAGTACACTCAGCGTCGGCCAACAACAACGAGTGGCCATTGCGCGAGCTTTGATTAACCGCCCTGAATTGCTGGTGGTGGACGAGCCAACGTCTGCACTGGACCGCCAGGCACGAGATGGCTTTATGCAGCTGTTATTCGATTGCCTATCGGGTACACAAACAACATTACTGTTTGTGAGTCATGATGAAGCATTGGCAGAGCGTTTCGAGCATCAGCTCAACATCACCTCATTCACACAGGCAACATCGGTATGATCAGTACTATCGCACTGAACAGTTTGAAGAACCGACGCGGAGCGGTTGTGCTGTCGCTATTGTCCATATTTGTCAGCGTGATGGTGCTGCTCAGTGTGGATAATATTCGTCAACAAGCCAAGGACAGTTTCGGTCGCACCGTGTCAGGGGTCGACTTGATCGTTGGCGCCAGAACCGGCCAAGTCAACTTGTTGCTGTATTCCGTGTTCCGTATGGGTAACCCGACCAACAATATTAGCTGGGACAGCATAGAAACGCTGCGCGCTGCACCGGGCGTTGATTGGGTGGTGCCTATCTCACTGGGTGATTCGCATCGCGGTTTTCGTGTGATAGGCACTACAGACAGCTACTTTAACCATTTCCAATACGGTAACCAGAGAGCGCTTGCGTTTTCGCAGGGTTCCGCGTTTTCAACGCCTTTCGGTGCGGTTATTGGTTCGGATGTGGCAGAACAGTTGGGCTACCGCATTGCTGACGAGATCGTACTGTCACACGGTGTTGGCCATACGAGCTTTACGCATCATAAACATTCACCGTTTAAGGTCGTTGGTGTGTTAGAACCCACGGGTACACCGGTGGATAAAACAGTGCACGTCAGCCTTACAGGGCTGGCCGCGGCTCATATGCAAGAGGCCGATGTGGATGCACTCGTGGATCGTCTTGCACGCGGCGAAACAGCAAATGTTGAAATCAATCAGGTCACAGCCGCCTTCGTTGGCTTAGAAAACCGCATTCAGGCGCTTCAACTGCAACGCAATATTAATCAATTCGACGGCGAGCCATTGATGGCTATTTTACCCGGCGTTGCACTGGCTGAACTGTGGCAACTCGTTGGCAGTGTGGAAAATGTATTATTAGTGATTTCCGCGCTCATTTTATGTTCATCGTTGCTGGGCATGGCGACCATGTTACTCACCTCTATCCGTGAGCGACAACGTGAGTTCGCCGTTTTACGTGCCATTGGGGCAGGCCCCCACGTGGTGTTTGCGCTCATTCAACTGGAAGCTTTTTTAATCAGTGTCGTGGCAAGTTTTGCGGCGCTATTTGCTGTGTGGCTTGCACTGGCGTTGGGGCAGGAATGGCTAAGTCATGAGTATGGTTTGTTTATTGAAAACGAGGTGATGTCGCTGTCTTCATTGATCCTGATAGGCATAGTCTGTGCGGCCAGCTTCGTGATCGCCTGCATACCGGCCATTAACGCCTTTAGGCAAAGTCTTCATCAAGGGCTTTCTTCTAAATAGCGTTTGTTGCAGATCGATTGTTTTTGTGAGAAGTCAGCCACGTAGTCACCTTTAAATCGCCAACACTTTTTCGACGGGCGCATCAATCTGTGTAGCTTTCGACACATCTTTACCTTCATTCAATTCATCAATAGCCGCCTGAGCAGCAATCCTGACAAACACTGAGGCCGAAACAGAAAGGTTTACAGTGTCAATTGGATATAGCTATAAATGCGGATTTACTTTTCTTAAAATGCGAGAAATTTCAATATAGTCAACTCGTCTAACGAAAAATATAGAGTATGAGTTAACAACAGCTCGCTGATATCCTTTTTTGATGTAATCTACATTTGGTTATATTTCAGAATGTTGCGCTATCGTCTCAAATTTACTGGCAAGCTCTTAATAAAAAGCAACAGCGTTGCCTTCGCCGTGATGTTCTAAACCGTATTCTAAAATATTTACCAAGTCCTTATCTGCGGCGTTTGTTAGCCTATAACTTGGCATTTAATGCCCTCTTTTGAAGAACATCATTCAGAATTTCTTTAGGTGACCTGTCAGAAATCCCACTGTTTTCGGCCATAAGCAAAGCCTCTCGAATGACATTGATTTCCTCAGAACGTGTTTGTTCCTTGCGAATAAGGTCGCGCAGTAACTCGCTATCACTGGCGTATTTACCCGTGTTTAGCTGTGCCTGCAGCCATTCATTTTGTTGGTTCGTTACCGTAATGCTCTTTTTAACCATACTCATAGGGTAGATCTCCAGTCACATGGTAGTATTTAATGCTACCACTGATGGAATGATGATCGCGACTATCCAAAGCAATCGGCATCTCATTAGCATAAGGCTGGAGCCACTCTCAAAAGCCTGATTGCGAAACACCATTTGAATAGCGAAGACGTCAATACAGTCGAACTGTGGACGAATGGACTGAGTCGATTGGGCTAGACCACCCCAATATGGAACTCACACACTGCGCGGTACTAAATCGTCGTTGATTTATAAGAAAGCTAAAAACGTAAGGGCGTGTCAGTTATTACTAGGGCATTCTAAGATTGAAACACGACAGGTTGTCTTGGGGGTGAAGTAAACAATGCATTAGCGTTATCTGAAAATCTTGATGTTTTCATCGCTAGAGCGTGTCGATCAGAGATCGAGATATTGCGGCTAAGCCATCGTGTAATTGCCCTGAAACAGCAACCGGTTTATGTGTTTCACGATCGACGAAAACGTGCGTTAGCGAGCCTTGTGCGCGCAACAGATTATCATTATGCCAGAATAATCCGAGCTGATAGTCTACCGAGGAGTGGCCAATTCGCGTCACACGAAGCCCGCACTCAAGCTGTTCGGGGTATGCAACAGGCTTAAAATAAGCACATTGAGATGCAACGATAAAGCCAATAACGTTGCCCTGATGAATATCTAAACCGCCCCGCTCGATGAGGAAGCGATTGATGACTGAGTCAAAATACGCATAGTACGTGACGTTATTCACGTGCCCGTATAAATCATTGTCACCCCAGCGCGTCTGTATAGGATAGAAGCAGGCAAAGTCGCTCCGACAAAGTTTCTCAGTTTGACTCGCCCTCATCTACAACACCTTTTTATAAATTGCGAGCGCATCGTCAAAGTTCACGCTACGCGGATTATTTACCAACAGCCGCGTTTGCAGCATGGCATCATCCGCCAGCATAGCCAGGTCGTTCTCGCTAACGCCTAACGCCGATAATCGTCGCGTGAGGGGTAAACTCTGAATAAGATTGTCAATGGTATCGATAACGCATTCAGCTATTTCTCGGGGAGTTTTGCGTGCCGTATTTAGGTCAAAAGAAGCCGCTAACTCAGCATATAAAGGCGCGCAGCTCTCTAGATTGAAACGCATCACTTCAATCAATACCAAAGCATTGCTGAGTCCGTGCGGAATATGAAATCGCCCGCCGAGTGGATACGCTAAGGCATGAACTGCGCCGACTGGCGCGTTTGCAAACGCCTGCCCCGCTTGAAATGCGCCGAGTAACATCGCTTGGCGTGCCAAGGTGTTCTCACCATGTTGCGTGGCAGCAACAATATTGCGCGACAGCAGCCGTAGTGCATTGTGTGCGAGCATGTCAGAGTACGGGTTTTTATGAATGGCGCTGGTGAATGCCTCAATGGCATGAACCATAGCGTCAATACCTGTCGCCGCGGTAATCGCTGCAGGTAAACCTTCGGTTAAACTGGCATCCAACAGCGCAATATCAGCATACAGTTGCCTAGCAACAATACCGGCTTTCGTTGTACTGCCGGTGGTGACAATCGCTATCGGGGTAGCCTCAGAGCCCGTGCCTGCCGTCGTCGGTGCCAGGATCAGTGGTAAACGTTTGCCAATGACCTTGTCAACGCCAATGATGTCTTTGAGCGCCATTTCAGTGCCGCACACCACCGCAATCAACTTCGCGACATCCAGAGAGCTTCCTCCCCCAACGCCTATCACACCGTCAATGTGGTGCATTTGAGCACGTTGGACAGCTTGTTCAACAACATCAACGGGTGGATCGGCGACCACATCATCGAAAACACAGATGGGGAAGCCTGCCGTGTGCAATGGCCGGGTAAAACGCTCGATTAACCCCGTCGCCATTAATCCTTTGTCGGTCACTACAAGCGGGCGAGAGATGCCCAGCTGACTACACAACTCCGCGATTTTTGCAGCCCCGTTGGGCTGATTAATCAAGCTCGCGACAGTATTGAACTCGTAAGATGACGCTACTGAAGACGGCTGCATAGACAGGCGCTAACGCAACGAGCCGCGTTGCACAATGCGTGTTTCGAGCACCACTTGTTTATTCACCGCGCCCTCCATCAAAAGTTGTGCGGCCAGCTTGCCCTTTTCGATACTTTGTTGGCAGACCGTGGTTAACGGCGGCTGAGAATGCTCTGCTTCGGGAATGCCATCAAAACCTGTGATCGCCACATCTTCAGGCACGCGTAGCCCTAAATCTCGCGCAACGCGAATAGCCGATAAGGCAATAACATCGCTCATGCACAGCAATACTTCTGGTCGAGGCATTTTAGTCAATGCCTCTCGTGCAGCGATTTCAGCGTTGTGACGGTTGTTGATTGGGATGTGCCAGATCGCATCAGCGGCAATGTTCACACCTCGCTCATTGGCTGCTTGCATAAAGCCCGCTAAACGGCTTCGAGAAATCTCCTGATACTCCATGTCGACATCGGCCTGCGTCAGGCGACATACTCGATTAAAATCAATAAGTTTAAGCCCCAGAATCGCCGTTTCTGTTTTATCGCCTTTCAGGGCCAGTTTAGCAATCTCATAAGCGCCATGCTCGTTATCGATATTCACCGACGTGGTTTCCGCTGATTCAAAATCAACGATAACCACAGGCTTACCGTTGCGCATGACGCGCTGCAAAATTTTCTGCGGAATGGTGCCGTACAAGAGAAAGCCATCCGGCAAAGACTCAGCACCTAGCTGCTCCGACGTATCAACCAAACTTGAGAGCAATAGCATGTGCTTGTTGTTTTCAACGAGAACATCAGCGACGCCCTGCAACAGTTGACTCGCGACAGGGTCTGAAAGGCTATAGCTGAGCGAATCAGACAGCATCACACCAATGACATCAGACTCACCGCGGCGTAGCGTTCGTGCCGCCAGATTTGGCCCGTGATATCCCAGTTCAGCCGCATCGCGCAGGATCCGTTCTCGCAGTTTTGCTGACAATTGATCAGGTCGGTTAAACGCGTTTGAGATAGTGGCGGTCGATACACCAAGGGCGTTCGCGACCTGTTTAAGGTTCATTTTAGGTTTAATGGGGTCCTACCTTGTTCTATCGACCAGATGCGCTTAACGAGTGAGCGATCTGGCTACTTACATCAGTTAACGTAAAGGCTTCTAAAACATCTTAACGATTTAAGAATTATTCGAACATCAATATAGCGCTGAAACACAAATTTAACAATATCTAGCGACTTTGCTCCGGTGAAACACGGAGAATAAACAGCCACTATCTATTATGTCTACGGTACCGCCAGATCGCATAAAGGGTCGTGAAAACGCCCCAAAAAACTGAAATGAAAATTTTTAAACCTTAAAAATCATTACGTTAAAGAGATTATTAATTTTAACACTTTGTTCATTCAACAATGCACAATACGTCATCGGCGATGCTTTTTTTATTGATATTGTGGACTTTATTTTTTCTAAAAGAATAACTGGAAATCAAAATCTTAAACCTTTAAGATTGGGCTTAACATCATTTTTACATCCCCAAATTTGTGAGATTAATCACAAATTCGATTAAAAGGATTAAGACTATGTCAACATTAGGGGCTAAAAAGCCTTCTTTATCGTTCTGGCAAATCTGGAACATGAGCTTCGGCTTTTTGGGGATCCAATACGGTTTTGGATTACAGCAAGCTAACCTCAGCCCAATTTTTCGGTACCATGGCGCAGAAGAAGCTGGGTTACCTATATTGTGGCTTGCCGGCCCGGTAACGGGGCTTCTGATCCAACCTCTAATCGGCGCCATGAGCGACGGAACGTGGACGCGCTTTGGCCGCCGCAAACCATACTTTTTGTTTGGCGCACTTATCGCCAGTATCGCAGTCATGTTTATGCCATATGTACCCTATTTGTGGATGGCGGTCGGCTTATTCTGGATCCTGGATGCTGGTATGAATACCGCCATGGAACCCTACCGCGCCCTTGTTGGCGACAAATTAAATAATGAACAGCGCACGTTGGGGTATGCCGTACAAACGTTCATGCTGGCCGGCGGCCAGATGCTTGCCGGATTGATGCCATTAATTATGCTGGCGGTTGGTGTGTCAGCTGCAACGGATGGCAACACGATCCCTGATATCGTCAAATATTCATTTGTAATAGGCGTCGTCGCCATTATTGTGTCGATGTCATGGACGCTTTACACCACCAAAGAAGATCCACCTGATAACATCGAAGCGTTCAAGAAAGAGCGCGAAGGCAAAAACTTATTCTTCAGTGCCTTGGTCGATATCGGTGGCGCCGTCAAAAACATGCCCGACGAAATCCGCCGACTGTGGTGGGTTAAGTTTTTCTCATGGTACGGCATGCCGTTAATGTGGCAGTACCTAGCGCTATCCATTGCGCGTCATAGCTTTAACGCGCCCACACCAGATTCACCAGGCTTTGCTGAGGGAACAGCCAACGTCGGGCTAGCATTTACGGTCATGAATGTGACCACGGTGGTCATGTCGTTTCTGGTTCCTTCTATCACGCGAAAAATCGGCAAGAAGAACACTTATGCGTTGTTTTTACTTGTCGGTGGCATTGGCTTTATCTCCATGCTAGCCAACGATTCATTGGCTTGGGTATTGGCAGCAATGTGTCTCGTGGGCATTGGCTGGGCCGGTATTATCACTATGCCTTTCATCATTGCAGCAGATGTGGTTGACCGTAAGCAAATGGGCGTTTACATGGGCTTACTGAATGCGTTCATTTGCCTACCGCAAATCATCAGCATGGTCACTATTGGCTTCTATTACGACTCAATATTGATGGGCGATCCGCGCAACGCTCTTGTCCTGTGCGGTATTTGCCTAGTCATCGCTGCTGGTTTTGCAATGCGCTTGCGTGACCGCTTACACCAAGTTGATACCGCCGATGTGCTTGAGTCCGAAACCAATGCACGCACGATGACCGAGCGCTAAGCTCGGTCGATTTTTTCTATTTTTTCCGGAGTCTCTCATGCCCGCATTGAGCGAAATAAAACGCGAATGGTGGAAAGAAGCCATCGTTTATCAAATCTATCCACGCAGCTTTCAAGACAGTAATGGCGATGGGATCGGCGATATTCGCGGTATTATTAATCGGTTAGACTACATCGCCAGTCTCGGTGTCGACGTGATTTGGCTCAACCCGGTTTACGACTCGCCTAATGATGACAATGGCTACGATATTGCTGACTACCGTCAAATTATGACCGAGTTTGGTGACATGAACGATTTCGACGAATTGCTTGCCGGCATGCATGCTCGTGGTCTTAAGCTAGTGATGGATTTGGTCGTCAATCATTCCAGCGATGAGCATTATTGGTTTCAACAGTCACGGCAATCACGCGATAACCCATACCGAGATTACTACCACTGGTGGCCGGCAGAGAAAGGTACGCCGCCGCGTCGTTGGAGTTATTTTGATAAAGAAAGTAACGCCTGGGCTTATGATGCACAAACCGATGCCTACTACTTGCATTATTTCTCGGAGAAGCAGCCTGATTTAAACTGGGAAAACCCCAAATTACGCGCTGAAATATACGACATGATGCATTTTTGGTTTAGAAAAGGGATCGATGGCTTTCGAATGGACGTCATTACATTCATCTCTAAACACGACGGATACCCTGAGTTTGAGGAAAAGTATCAAGGCCAGCACATGATTGATATTTATGCACAAGGCCCCCGCTTACATGAGTATTTGCAAGAAATGCATCATGAAGTATTACAGCACTACGACATCATGACCGTCGCGGAGGGCCCGGGAACTAAACCCGACAATGTGATGAAGCTTGTTGATGAACGGCGCGGCGAGCTCAATATGAACTATCATTTTGATCATCAGGGCATTGGTGTCGGCGAGCGCTACATCATCAACGAAGACTTTCAAAACCTGGTTGAGTTTAAACGCGTCCTGACGGAATGGGATGAAGTATTCAGCGAACATGGCTGGAACACAATTTATCTGGGTAATCATGATTTCCCGCGCATGGTAACGCGTTGGGCGAATGACAGTCCTAAATGGCGTGCAACAGCCTCCAAGATGCTGACCACGTTTTTGCTCAGTATGCGCGGTACACCCTACTACTATATGGGTGATGAAATCGGCATGAGCAACATCAAATTTGATCGTATCGACCACTATAAAGACTTGATGACCATCAACTGGCATCATCTGACGCAAGCGGAAGGTGGTGATCTAAACGAATTTATTGAATCCCACAAGATCACGGCGCGCGATAATGCACGGACGCCTATCCAGTGGGATAGTTCAGAACATGCAGGTTTTACTACTGGCACTCCGTGGCTACCGGTAAACCCCAACTACACCATGGTCAATGTGGCTGCTCAAGAGCAAGACAGTCAGTCAGAGCTTAATTTCTTCCGTAAAATGGCAAGCTTGCGTAAACAGTCAATGACGCTCATCTACGGAGACTATCAATGTTTGTTTGCTGATCATGAGCATGCGTACGTTTATACGCGTACGCTGGATGACGAACAACTGATTGTGCTATTGAACTTTTCCGAGCAATCAGTTGCACTGGAGCTGCCTATGGCGGTTAAAGACTCGGCGCTCATCAACAATTATGATCACGTTGATATTGACGGAAAGACCGTTACACTGAAGCCCTATCAAGCCCTTATTTTGAATACCTTGGCATAAAAAGCGAAGTACTGGGGTGCGACGCAGTACAAAACCTGTTTATCTTTCAATTTATGCATCAGTTGACCGGCATTGTAAAATATTAGCCGCTCAATATTGCATAATACGGAAGATGAACAGGCTCTGAGTGTACAGCAGTTTTGATTGTTAACCCGTAAACTGCTGTAAAAACTCATCATGTGGCAACATCTTGGTTAGCGGTTGCTGTTTGGCCGCTAAGATCTTTTGCATCACATCAGACAACGCCTGCTCATCCAGAGCATTCACACTCGGGTGATAATCTTGCGGCTGGATCCCCTGCCCCATCATCACTTGTAGCCACGAGGCATCGCGAAAAATATCATTCTGGTCATTCATAAGTGCACCGGCTTGCGCAAAGGCGTCGATTTTCAAGGCCAGTCTTTCTGGTATATCAAGCGCACGCATGTCGCGCCAGAATTCAGAATCATCTCGCTCATTGACGTAATAATGCAGCACAATAAAGTCACGAATGGTTTCAAATTCCTGCTTCGATTCAGCGTTGTACAAATCCACCATTGCCGGTTTAACGCCGTCATTTGGGAACATCTTCATCAAGCGCACAATACCTGACTGAATTAGGTGGATACTGGTTGACTCCAGCGGCTCTAAAAAGCCACTGCTGAGTCCAATTGCGACAACGTTTTTGTGCCATTGTTTATCCGTTCGCCCAGTTTGAAAAGTAATTTTACGCGGATCACCAATCGCCTTCGAGTCCAAGTGGCTGAGCAGTGTGTTCAGTGCCTCATCATCACTGCAATACTGCGAACTGAACACTATCCCGTTACCGTTACGGTGTGTTAACGGTATGCGCCACTGCCAACCCGCTCGATGAGCAATGCTGCGCGTGTAAGGCAGTGTGGTTGCGAATCGTTCACTGGGCACAGCAAAGGCGCTGTCTGCGGGTAACAAGTGGCTCCAGTCTTCATAGTTTGTTTTCAACGCCTGCTTGATCAGAAGTCCGCGGAAACCGCTACAATCAACAAATAAGTCGCCTTGAATGCATTCACCACTGGCGAGCCTCAAAGACTCAACAAAGCCAGATTCAGGTTCAAGCTCTACCGATTCAATCTTACCTTCCGTGCGCGTGACGCCCCATTCTTCTGCGAGTTTTCTTAAATACTGGCCATACAAGGCAGAATCGAAATGATAGGCGTAGGGCATGTCATAGACGGGGTTTTGTGTGTTGATCTTGTTAAAAATCCCTTTCTGAGACGCCAAGAAATTCAGATCAAAATCCCATAACGACTGTTTCAGTCCCTGCGATTTTGCTTTCAGCCAATAATGATGAAAACTACAGAATCCAACGGTTGCCCCCGGTGCTCCGAAAGTATGAATGTAGCTCTCGCCTGGCACCCGCCAATTTTCGAATTGGATCCCCAGCTTAATTGTTCCGTGTGTGGCTTTTAGAAAAGCTTTTTCGTCTAAACCAAGATACTGATTAAACAATTGAATGGGAGGAATTGTCGCCTCGCCCACACCCACAATGCCAATCTCTTCGGATTCAACCAAACGGATATCAACATTTCGGGGTAATACCTTGCGCAATAAGGCCGCTGTCATCCAGCCTGCCGTTCCACCGCCAGCGATGACCAGTTTCCTCACGGGCTTGTGCATATGATTTACCTTTGATTTGATGGATGCAAACGAAAGTCGCTAGTCTACCGTAAGTCGCGTGAACTACCCAGCGACATCGATGTGCTCTGAACGCGGTTTTTTACCAACACTCGTCGATAAAAAAAGACCTCAAAAGCTAAACACAGGGCATTTAGCTGATGAGGCCTTTCACGGGACGCTTTTTAATAGAATGAGTAGTTAAAGTTCACCATGTAAGAAGGACCAAATGAACGACGTTGTCTCACGATGCCAGGGAAGCTGTCATCACTGGTTTCTTCGTCAACATCGGTCAAGTTAGTGCCTTGCAACGAGACACGCAGACCTTCTAACCATTCAATGTTGGTGTTGCCAGCAAAGTCATAGCTGATTTGCGCATCAACCAAAGTGACGCCTTCGCGGGTCGCCTCAGCAATCTTATTTGAACCGCCACGCTCGTAGGTCAAGAAGTCAGAACGGTCAGTTGCGGCAACTCGCACCTCAAAACCATTCATTTCGTAGTAGGCCGTGAGTGACAAAATGTCATCAGACTGACCCGGGATCCGTGAGCCGTCATCCAATTCAGCATCCAAGAAAGTAGCTGATGCTGCCACACCAAAACCATCCAACGCATCGGCAAACATGCCAAATGGAATGTTGGCTGTTAATTCAAGCCCGGTAACACTGCCTTCAAGCCCATCCTGAAAAGAAGAAGCGGTTCCCAAATCCGGTGGCGTTGCAATATCACCTGCAGAGTACTGAACATCGGCTGGGCCATAGGTACCATCAACATCGATAACACGGTCATGGAACCCTGGGATAAAGTAGTTTGCGCCACCATTGGTGGGGTCATTCGTAAAATCAATCAACTCTTGAGAATTCAGGGTCAGGTTGACCAAATCTTTGTAGAACAGTGCGGCTGATACATAACCTTCGCCTTCGAAATAATACTCATAGGATATATCGAAGTTATTGGACTCAAGCGGACGAAGCTCAGGGTTACCACCAGCCTTCGACCAAGGTGAGCCGAACTCGCGAACGGCAGCTTCTGAGTTCGGGATCGTGATCAGCTCAATATTTTGGTTAAACTTCACGAAGGCTGACGCCTGCATCTGATCAATACGCGCGCGACTGATCGTTTTGTTAGCAGCGAAGCGCACAAACTGATTATCTGCCACTTCCATACTGACGTTCAAACTCGGGAGCGTATGTGTGTAATCTGCTCCGCCGGTTACACGGCAGCTATCATCTACAACACCATCATCATTATCGTCACATACCGCAAAGTTGGCGCCAACGATACCAATGAACCCTGATGAAGTCTGATCGGTACGTACGTGTTGCAGCCCCACATTACCGCTCACCTCCATGCCGGCAAGTTCGGTGGTGAAGTCAGCCATTACATAGAAAGTTAAAACCTCCTCATCCACCGTATAGGTATCACCTAATCGATCCGGTTCCAGCAGACCCGCATCGTTTTGCGTGTAAGTACCGTCGTTATAAGGTGCAAAGCCGTCATAGGCGACAACATTACCAAAACCAGCCCAGCTTAGATCGGCTAAGCCAAACACATACTCTTGTGGAATTGAAACGGAACCTGGATAGGCTTCATGAGTCGCAAAGAATCCCTTGTTAACCTTGTCTTTATAACGGTCACTGTAGTTTACACCCGCAGTAATGCCGGTAAAAAAGTCTCCATCGAGATAACCTTGTACTTCAAAACGCACCGTAGTGAGTTCTTCTTCAAAATCAGCAAAGTTTAAAAAGCCGTCTTGGGCGTTTAAGAAGGAGTACGGGTCGCCATTGGGGCGCAATACGTCTGTTTCGAACTGATCCGCCAGATTGGCTAAACCTCCACCCCACACCTGCGGGCCTGTGAGCTGTAACAATGCAGGATCTGAGAAAGCGCCTAAGCCGCTTGAACCGGTAAAGAAAATTCCGTCAGGGCTCATCACAAATTGACGAGAGCCTAGTTGATCCTCAGACAATGTGCCCGAACGCGCCAATCCGGCATAAGATTCACCGCGCAAGTCACGTTTTGAAGATTCGCTACGCGCTGCATCAATTTCAACGGTCCAGTCATCAGTCAGTGCATATTCAATGTTCACACCGTAAACATTTAAATCACCGTCTTTCTGTAACGGATCGGTACGCAGTACAGGGTTGGCATTAATTTGCGTACCTGTTGTGTTAGCCCCCGTACCCGTAACATTTGCGGAAGCAAAGGGTTCGATGAAACCACGCAGTACACCTGAATCTGAATAATCTATATCCAGAAAATCAAAAACCATGTCTATTTTATCGGTCGGACGATATTGTAAGATCGCACTAACGGTATCACGCTCTAGCACGGTGCTGATGGCTTGCGTGTCCAAACCGGTGGGAAGGATCTGACCAGCGTCGTTCTCGGCATAGCCCCACACACCGTATTTCTGTTGGTTATTGGGAGACTCTGTTGTTGCAATGGAAACCGCTAGGCCAATAGTATCGTCAGCAAACTTTTCTACAAATGACAATGCGAAGCGGTGGCCAGTGTCATCAAATTCTGGGTTGTCTGACTCATTACTGAGTTCATAATTGCCGTTGAGTGTTAAGGTTTCCTCAGCTTGCAATGGGCGAACTGTTTGTAAATCTACGGTACCACCAATACCTTGCACCAGCAGCGTTGCATCAGTGGTTTTATAAATGGTCGCACCGGTCATAATTTCTGACGGATACAAATCATACTCAACACCACGGTTGTCACCGATACCAATTAATTCACGGCCATTCAATGAAGTACCCGTAAAATCTTCTTTGAAACCACGCACGGCAATACCGGACGTACGGCCACCCACACGTTCACCGGCCAAACCGGGTAATCGGGCCAGAGATTCGGCAATTGAGGAATCTGGTAATTTACCGATGTCTTCAGCTGAAATCGCTTCAACAATCGAACTGTTATCCATTTTCACCGCTTGGGCACGGATAAGTGACCCACGAATACCCTTAACGGAAATGACTTCAACATTTTCGGCTGAGTCTTGTTGATCCTGAGCTAGCGCATGACCGGAACACATGGCTGCCGAAACGGCAACCGACAACAGTGCTGGTTTGAATAATTGTTTAGTCTTCATTGTGTGTGCCTTTCTTCCACTGGTGTTTTAAGTTAATTGTGTTGCAACTTTGTTAATACTAGTTAACAACTAAAACCCGATCAAGCACTTTCTTAATTGTTTAAGAAAAATTTTGGAAAAAACGCAAAAGAGCTCACCAAAACCCCACAAACAATGCACTTAACGCTTTTAGCTCATACTGACTGTCATGGCGCTTTCGGCGTGTCGCTTTTGCGTAAAAAGGCGGAGTGCAAAATATCACGGGCTATTTACGCCTTACACGATTACCCGTATACTTAAACGTTAAGTCGTATTCGTTTACAGTGGTACTTGTGCAGTCATTAAGATGTTTAGCAACTGGCGTGTTTACACTCACGTTAGCGAGTGCGCTGCTTTTCTTTAGCGTATTCAGTATGGCTGACACCAAAATTGAGCCAACCATTGTTTCGAAGACCTATTTGGTCGGGGTTGAAGATTTAGAATATTATCCACTGTACACCTCGCATGAAAAATACCCTGACAAGGGTCTATTAATCACCCTGATCAAAGAGTTTGCCCGACAGAATAGTTTAGACTTTGAGTTTATCGCATTACCCATCGGGCGGTTCAGCGCGTGGTTTGAAAGCGATAATATTGATTTTCGTTTACCGGATAACCCACACTGGCACTCAGATGATGCCGGACTGATCTTCTCTAAAAGCATTCTGTCCTTACGCACCGCTACTGTCGTTTTGGACTCGCGCAAAGACTGGAAACTCAATCAGTTTACGCGTATTGGTACACTACATGGCTTCGTTCCGAGTCCCCATTGGCAAGCACGGATAAACAACGGAGCATTGGAAATCAAAAGCGATAGCTCAATGATGATGTTGGTCAGAATGCTTTATTCCGACACGGTAGAAGGGTTGGATTTAGATATCTCCGTGGTAAAGCATTATGCAGATAAATTGGGTCAAGATACTGAAAAATTGGCTCTGGCTAAAAAAGTTAAGTCGCCCCGTCTTGGCTATTCGATGTCAACCAAACATTACCCAGAAGTGCTGACTGCACTAAACCAATTTGTTGATGGTCGTCGAGACTTGATTGAAGAACTGCAAAAAAAATATCAGCTTGACGGCAGTTATTAGGCGCTAAGCGCAAACACGGCAGTGCGGGTTCGCTTCAACTTGGAACTGCCGCCATTCCGATCGCAATCCATCATAATGGTGCAGCTGGTTGATGGGTGAGCTTCCATAGCCTGTAACCAATTTAATTGCCTCCAATGCTTGCGTAGCCCCTATGATACCAACGACGGGTGACATCACACCTGATTCAGAGCAGCTCAACTCAGGTTCATGAAATAGGCGGCTAATACACGCATAACAAGTAGATTTCAGCGAGCCGTTAACACACACAATGTGCCCTTCCAGTCGAATGGCCGCGCCAATGACCAACGGAATACGGTGCTGATAACATAATCGATTGAGCTGCAGTCGCGTCGGCAGATTGTCGGTGCAATCGAGCACAACATCGGCTTTCGCCAGTATTGGCACGAGATCGGGATCAGCTAACCGTTGACTCACTGTTTTGATCTGACAACGTGAATTGAAATTTACCAGCGATAGCGCCGCAGATTCGACTTTTCGTTGCCCCAACCTTTGCTCATTGTGCAGCACCTGACGGGGTAAGTTACTTTCCTCCACACAGTCATCATCAATCAGCGTTACGTGGCCAACCCCCGCTGCAACAAGGTATTGTGCGGCTGCACACCCAAGGCCGCCAAGCCCTACGATGACCGTATGGCTTTCAAAAAGCGTAGCCTGGCCTTCAATATCAAAATCCTGTAACTGGATCTGTCGGCTATAGCGCAGCGCATCAGCGCGAGTCATTGCTTTCACGCGATAACCTGACTAAACAATTCAATCGTGACATTCTCGCCTTTACTCACCGCCCCCTGCTCCTGCGGTAACACCGCGTAGCAATTACTCTTGGAAAAGCTAGACAGCACCCCTGAACTTTGTGAGCCCGAAGGGTAAACCATCAATTGCCCAACGTCGTTAGTGAAGCAACAGGCACGCTGAAAATCAGTACGGCCTTTCGATTTTCGAAACGGCTGCGCGGCTTGTGCAATAAGACGAAGTGCAGGAATGCGCGCTTCACCAGACATAAGGGCTAAAGCAGGCTGTACAATGTGATCAAACGTTACTGCGCTTGACACTGGGTTGCCGGGAAGTCCAAAAAAAACGCTATCAGGAAGTGTTCCGAATGCGAGTGGTTTACCCGGTTTAATGGCCAGCTTCCAGAAATTAACCTGCCCCATCGCCGATAACGCTTGTCGCGTGTAATCAGCCTCTCCGACCGACACGCCGCCGGAGGTGATCACGCAATCAGCCTGAGCATTGGCATACTTGAGAGCTTCTTCAATCGCTTTAGGTTGGTCTTTAATAATCCCCAAGTTCACGACTTGTGCGCCTAATCGCTGCAACATCGCGGTTAGCATCGGCGTATTGCTGTCAAAAATATGCCCTTCAATAAAGCTGTTTCCGGGGGATAAAAGCTCATCGCCGGTTGCGAACACAGCTACGTTGACCGGACGAAATACCGTTACTTGATTGACGCCTAATGAAGCCAACAATCCGATATCTACTGCCGATAATCGCTTGCCCTTGGCACATACTATGCTGCCTGAAGTGATATCGCCGCCCGCTTTTCGTACCGCTTCACCTTCGCTTACGGGTGCATTTAACACTAACAAATCGCCGTCAATGGCAGTGTTCTCCTGCATCACAACCGTGTCTGCATTAGGCGGTAACAAAGCGCCCGTCATAATTCTCACACAATTACCTGTAGACAGCGCTCCCTTGTAGGGATTACCTGCAAAACTTTTTCCAACAACGCGCAGCGCGTCAACTTTGCTTAGATCGGCATGCCGAAACGCATAGCCATCCATCGCTGAATTGTCGAAGCTTGGAATATTCATCGGCGACATGATGTCTTGGCTAAGTACCCGTCCTAACGCCTCAGTCAAATTGCACGTCTGAATTTCATCGACAGGGGTGATAAGTTCGGTGATACGTTGAATGGCTTCGTCAATGGGCATTAAAGACGGCTTTTTCGACATAACGTGCAGTCTCCAGGATCAAGTTATCATCTAAGGCGGTCATCATCTTAACAGGATCTAAGGCCCTAAGCCTGTTGAACTTTACCAGACATATTTTGTTTAAGTCTCTGACTGGCGACCCTAGTGTTAATCCGTGTACTCGACTAAGATTAATACACCGCTTTTTGCCACTACATTAATCGCAATGGATCTGTTTCGACTGTTCGTTCTCTCAATAACGCTTGTTTACGCTGCCTCCGTTGCGGCAGGCTCTCGCGTGATAACGGTGGCGGGAGATGATTGGTGCCCCGTTAACTGCTCTGAAAAGAGTGTCGATAAAGGTTTTATGATCGATGCCGCCACACAAATTCTGGCGCTAGAAGGTTACACGGTCAATTATATAGAAATGCCGTGGACGCGAGCGATCAAACTGGCAAGAGATGGCGAGATCGACGCCGTCGTCGGTGCATTTGAAGGCGACGCCCCTGACTTCGTTTTCTCAAACTCGCCCTTACTTTACTTAAGCCCGAACAGTTTGTTCGTGAAAAGTGATACCGAGTGGGAATATAACGGTATAAGCTCGCTAAATGATGTAAGGCTTGGCGTTATCAGCGGCTACGATTATGGCGCAGTGATGAACGATTATATTCGCTCCAGATTGTTTTACGATAACAACCGCATGATCCAAGTGTTCGGTGATAACGCAACCAAACGAAATATCGATTTACTGCGTTTGGGCCGTGTCGACGTCATTGTAGAGAATGCGATTGTATTTTGGTATCAAGTTGCTGATGACGGTGATGCCAATCGGTTTCGGGAAGTTTCCACGGGCGACAGCCCCAAGGCGTGTCACATTGCGTTCTCCCCAGTGATCAAGGATGCCAATGAGCTGGTTAATGCGTTTGATCGAGGCTACCATCGTCTTCAGCAACAGCAAACTTTGCAGAGCATTGCCGAAAAATACAGCATTGATAAAAAGTATTTAAGCCCAGCCTATCAGTAGGTACTCGGCCGACTCACACACTCTCTGAAAAATCTGCGTTATACTCAGTGCCATCACTGGTACGTCCCAGTATTCATTAAGCGAAGAGGAAAGATTCTGTGCCACAAACCATCACGATCATTACTGGCGCAAGCATGGGCATTGGTTTAGCCATTGCCCAACAGCAAGTACGCGAGGGCGCTTTTGTGTTCAATCTTGATCAACAGGATTTTTGCCAACCCTTGGAAAATGCATCGTGGCTCCCCTGTGACGTAAGCAACGTAAACCAAGTACGCCGGCTCATCAACCAGTGTGCAGCAACAACAGGCCGTATCGACCGGTTGGTGTGCAATGCAGGTATCCACCTATCTGCCACCATTGAAGAAACCGGCGAAGCGATGCTTGATAAGGTGTTCGCCGTGAATGTCAAAGGCGCTTACGCGGCAATACAAGCCGTGTTACCCATCATGCGTGAGCAAGAACGGGGCGCTATCGTATTAATGGGGTCCGACCAATCTGTGGTCGGCAAGCGCAGTGCCTTTGCTTACGGTATGAGTAAAGCAGCCCTGGCGTCGATGGCTAAGACAACGGCACTTGATTATGCAGCGTTCAATATTCGTGTGAATGCAGTATGCCCTGGCACCATCGAAACCCCCTTGTTTCACGCTGCCATCGATCGGTATGTGGCGAAAACAGGGAAAGACAAAAAACAAGTGGTTAGGGATGAAGCCGCTGAACAACCTTTGAACACATTAGGTCAGCCTGACGATGTTGCCGCCTTAACCGGATTTCTCTTGAGTGAGCAAGCGCGCTTTATCACCGGAAGCCTACATGCAGTCGACGGTGGGTACACGGCAGGTTAATCTTTGGTATGAGCCACAGCCACCCACCAGCCACCTCACCTATCCCACTGATATTTAATCATAAATTTTCCTGAAACTGCAATTTCAGATTTCTTCAATAAACATTAATTGCAAACGGGGCCGTTTGTATCACGATGGAACTGCATGTCTCACAACTTAAGGAAAAAACATGACACATCGTACTTCACATCTGGTTTTTGCTGGGCTATTTTCATGTGCATCATTTGTAATGATATCTGGTTGCCAAAGCACCCAAACCTCCGCGACTCCCTCTGATCCGAAAAGCGTTGCTGCGCTAGATAGTGATGATGGTGTAGTATGCAAAATGGAAAGGCGTGTAGGCTCAAATATGATGACCCGCGTTTGTCGCACAGCCGAAGAACGTGCGGCCCAAGAAGAAGCTGCGCGCGAGGGGATGTTACGCCTACAAGGCGGAAGCATGACGACTGGCGCAGATGGCTAACCTCCTAAGCTGGAAACGGTTGATGAAAAATACATTGATGATTAAGGCAACGTTAGCAGGCTTTTTCAGCCTGCTACTTGCCCCTACTGTGCTAGCCAATTCAGACCCAGTCATACTCAAAACGGCCGTGGTTCAAACGTTGTTGGTGCCCGAAAACGAGGATTCGCTGTCATGGGAACGTACATTCCCTGAAACGCTAGTGATGTCTCGGGAATTAGAACGCGCGGGCATTCGAGGGTGTGGTATATTCAGCTTCAACATTGGCAAAGACGGTCAGGCCAATGACATTGAAACCGAAGCATCAGCACCCAGCTTTGGGCTAAGCCGTCTGGCCAAAGATTATTTGAGAGAATGGCGCTGGAAGCCCAAACAGAACGGCGGGATTGAAGAGCGCGTTTTACTGCGTCTGGATTTTTGTATTACCGGCGAAACACAGGAAGAAGCTCAGCAGTATTGCCAGTATCAAGCGACGTTGCAATGCAAAAAGTGAACACCGGGTGGCGGGTTCTTTGCACAGTTCAATTAATACGTATCGATGTAAACCAACAGCATTTGCCGCATTATGACAACGCTAATCACCGCAGGCATTGAAATTAATACGGAGCAGCGCAGCGTAACATACCAGCAAGCGCTGCTACCGATCAAAGGATTGACGTTTGAGATGCTGTTGGCACTTGTTGAAGCTGACAATGATGTGGTGTCACTCACCACATTGTCTCATCGGGTCTGGAAGGGCAAAGTGGTGAGCGACGACACGATCGCTCAACGTATTTCTTTACTCAGAAAAGCCCTCCCTGAGCATGCCAGTAGCGAAATTGAATCAGTTCGAAGTGAAGGTTATCGCTGGTTAGCAAAAGTTGAACACGCCAACGAGAGTCGGCCGATTCAGCGTAAAATGCTATGGGTCAGTGTTTGTGCCGCTATCGTCGTTATTATTGCATTAACACTCGTCTGGCTAAGCAAACGACAACCCGACAGTGCACTGATGGTTTTAGATCCCAGTGGCACGCCGGGGCACGGTATCGGCGCTGACGTATTTACGCGTGTGAAGCTTGCTCGCGCTAAGCAATATGCCAGCGCACTTACCCCAGAAAGTAATGTGATTGCAGTCCAGATGTACCGCGAACTGCTGCGCGATGCGCCAAACAATGTTACCTACAAGCAGGGCCTAGCCCAGACCTTACTCGACGGCGATTTGATATTTCGAGCTAACGCGGCGGCGCTTGCTGAAGCAAACGACATCAGTACGGAGTTGCTGCAGCAAAACCCTCAGCAGCCTGAATTTTTGTGGTTAAGGGGCCGCTTCTACGAAGCTAACGAAATGATGCAGGAAGCACTGGAGCATTATGAATTAGCCAGAGTCAGCGCGCCCAGTGATGAACAAATCGCATTGAGTTTAGCGCACCTGTACACTGAAAAAGGTGACTTGTTTGAAGCCCTTGCGCTCAGTACGCAAACGCCTATTCGACAGCAAAGCCGTCAGCTCAATCAAATTGCCAGATTACTCTATCTCACGGGGCAGATGACACAAGCTCACAATTGGTTTATGGCTGCACAACAAATTGCCCCTGACAATGCCATAGCCAATTTCGCACTCGCTAAATTTTTAATGGTCAGTGATAAACCGGAGCATGCACTGGAAGTCCTTTCTGATTTTCACCGCAACGCCACCGGAACCGCAGAAACGTATTTACTCGAATTTTTGCTCAGTCTGGAACGCGGCGATCACGACAAAGCAAAATTTGCACTCAATAAGGCTGAATCTGTCGACCCGAATGACTTTTCTGTGGTTGCGTGGCGAGAGTGGTACCTTCAACAGCAAAACTCATCAAGACCGACAACGGCGAAGTCGACAACGGATCGCAATACCGACTGGCCAAGCCAAATGATTGCCAATGCCGTCATTGCCATGGCGCACGGCGATGACGATGCGGCGTTACTGATGTTACTTCGTGCTACTCGTTTAGGTTACCTAGACTACCGCTTTATCCAGCGGGTAGCGGCGTTTGAACGATTGCACGGGACTGCCCTATTTGAAGAAATCATCATGATGATGCGAGACACACAGACCGAAGAGCGGCGCCGTAGTGAGTCACTAGAGATCCCCAATTGGGTCAGTGACCAACTGACTTATGAGGTTGTGACTACCGTCAAACTGTCTCATCAAGGTGCACGATAGAGCGGGTTACACAGCCTTTTTATGCTTGAATATCTACAAAAAATCTTGTTCGTCGGCGTAAACAATACGCACATTGTCACAATGACTGAAAGCGTTCCAAACGGCTTCTAGAGACAACGTGTCACCTACCGAAGCTACGGGTTGCTCACACCTCTCTGCCAGAACGATAGCATCAAACGATGGCTTGATATGAATACGGTGAACAAACATATCAGTGTGCTTTTGTGTATTCGTCAAACTTTCTGAAAGCGGGTTGAGTGTTGTGTGATACCAAGCCGTATTTTGGCTGGCTTCATCAACAGGCGCATCCGCTGCCTCGCCGGCAGCGTGGACACGCAATGGCTCTACCAGTAAGGGCTCAGCGTAAGCCACTGCAACTGAGTCTTGAGCCTTTAACCGCCAAAGCTCGCCACCTCGCTCAAAATGCCCTTTGAAAAACTGCGTTTGGAGTGAAAGCACTTCACGGGAAACCAGACGATTCAAGTCGAACTGCTCAGGAAGTAATGTCAATACGGCTTGCCCATCGCTCCTTTTGTTTTTATCAAGGTACTGCGTGAGACTTAACTCTGTTTCGTCATCATCGAACGTCAGTCGGTAAATAATCTGATAATCATGCGGTGCGTGATATAGCGGTAAGTGGCTCGCATAAAGGCTATAGCCATCGGTAAACACAACCATCCCGTGATAACCAACGCGAGAGTGAGCCTGATGCTCAACAGATTGCGGACTCGCGCTGACCCATTGAGAACACAGACAGGTCAAAAGAACAGTCGACTTGAGAAACTGATAAAACGGGGCAGGCATCGCCGGGCAACCTTAGCGTTCAATCTACAATTCCCGTGATCATACACTAACTGGTAAGGCTGGGGAGAGATTTACATATTATTTAAGGCATAACCTTCAGATAGAGCAATAGTAAACTCACGTGACGTACGTATGCAAAATATGGCTGTGTACCACCAAACTACTGCTATGTGGATCAGCGCGGTATTTTGACACTAGTCGCGATTAATTCGTACACGACTCCACTGGCAAGCTTGTTTGAGGGCTGTTGGAGATCTGCGTTGAAATGCGCAGCCTGTGCGTCGCTAAGGTTTTTTTCAATCAACTGCGCATTTAGCCAAACACGTTTACCGTGACTGTCGGTAGGGATAAAGAAAGCATAGTTTTTAAACGCAACGCGAACAGTGTGCTCGCCCTGCTGCGCGATGAAAAAGCAGCCCTTTTTTTGACAGACTTTTGTTACCGGTGTTTCAACCGTCAGCGGTTGTTGTTCGTATGCCTTTGGGTTGTTCAACAAATCGGCTAGATCGACCTGCGGTAACTGCGCATCAAAAGGCGCTCCGAAGGTTTCGCTGTCCGCATCAGTCGCGGTAGGCTCCGACAATCGAATCGGGTTTCCGGCCTGAGCAACTGAGCAAACTAAGCAAGCGATAACGAGCAGTGTTTTCATGGCGAACTCTTCCTTCGCTGAGATAGTATTGAGAGGTATGTATACGCTGCTAATGTGCACTGATTGAGGTGATTTGTCTATTCAACCTATCCGCCTTCTGCCGCACGCAATTCAGCTTGTCGCATTGGCATCTGATCGATATCAGCAAATACACGGGTTAAGGACAAGGATGGATAGGCCTTTTTGATCTCACTGTCGAGGCCAATGAGCACCACATTCCCACGCGTTATCAGCTGCGCGATGTCTGATGTCACCGAGACTGCTCCCATACCATTGGGATCCCAGCGGGTAACGCGTTGATTATGGATGAAATAAACGATTATTTTTCTTGCGTGCAAATCGTCCTGCGCCGCCGTCAGTTGGGCGTAGACGTGCTTTACCGAATCGGAATTATCCACTTTAATAAGGATAAGCCTATGTACAAAGCGATGTTCCGCCAGTGTGCCAGCGTGCGCACTCATGCCAAAGAGCATTAGAATAATTATCAGCAATGCTAGTGCGTTTTTGAACATACCTGAGGTTACTTCCGTAGTGGTTATCAACAAGATCATTAACATCAACAACATGTCTAGAATCGACGATGCATTGAAGCAACGCAGCCAAACCTACTTAAAATTCTACATCGTGTTGTTTGCGCTGTTGCTCTAAATTCAGACACAAGTACACTTAATAATGATGCGATGAGTTTCTTCATATTTCCTATTAGTGGAATCGCCTATTAGTTGTACCATCCAGAGTAGCATACCTATTTGTCTTTAAATGTTTCAACGCCCGCTGTTCGCTCAAAGCTTTAATACAGCAAGTGGAAACAAGCGTCTGCAACACGTTGTGAGATCATTCCATGTATTCGCTTTATATTTCCCTTACTTGTTTTACGAACACCTAAGTGTATGACTTAGCCGCCTAAAGCTGTATTATGCGAATATTGATTTATATGCGAATTTTAGTCCGCATCATTTAATAGTTAGGCGCTATGTTTAGCGATACAGTAATTTTTCAGACTAAAAGGCTTAGATGTAGGTTGTGGGTTCGAGAGGATTTAGAGGTCATCTACTCAGTCTACTCAGACAAACAGGGCGCCCGTTGGGTTGGAGACGGGCAACCTATCAGTCGAGAAGATGCCATTCGCTGGCTAGATGTCACTTTTAAAAACTACTCGGGTCGTGGTTATGGCATGAGTACCGTCATAGAGAAAGCAACGGGAACCATAGTTGGCTTTTGTGGCCTTGTTCATCCTAATGGTCAACAGCATGCTGAGATAAAATACTCCTTCAAAAAGACACATTGGGGATTGGGATACGCTAGCGAAATAGTCCCTGGAATGATCTCTTATGGAAATACTGTTCATGGTCTTGGCAAAATCATTGCAACTGTTGCGGACGAAAACATAGCATCTCAACGTGTTTTACAAAAATCGCATATGTCCCTCTCCGACGAGTATGAGGAGAACGGACAAAAAATATTAGTATACGAGTGGGACGCCTAACATGCGATTGAAGCCACTGCCTTCTGTCGTTAGCACGAAATACCTGCCGTTAATTTGTAATTTACAGTCTGACCCTCAGCGACTCCGCATCTTAACCAGTTTTTGACCGTCCACTTATTGTTGTGAGATCAATCGATGGATGCAACACACTGGTTAAATCTCTGTGCTGGTGTTTCATAGTCTAGCGTCTTTCTAGGCCGTTCGTTAAGTTGTCTGGAAACGCTGCTAAGCTTCTGTTGACTGTGCACTGATAAATCAGTGCTTTTGGGGAAATACTGTCTTAACAGCCTATTCGTATTTTCATTTGAGCCGCGCTGCCAAGGAGAATGTGGATCGCACAGGTATACTTTGATATCGGTCGCCAGCGTGAATTGCTTGTGGTCTTTTATTTCTCTTCCTCTATCCCACGTAAGTGATTTGTATAGTTCACTAGGCAGCTTTTGGGCTTGCTTAATCAATGCGGCAATGACAGTAGATGATTTACTATCTGTAACTTTAGCGAGCATTACATAACGAGAGTGGCGTTCAACGAGGGTTGCGATATAGCTATTCTTTGAACCACATATAAGGTCGCCTTCCCAATGCCCGGGAACAGCTCTATCTTCAACGGATGCTGGGCGCTCACTGATTGATAAGCCATCTGGTATCTGCCCTAAGCCTCGACATACAGTATCACCAGAGGCTCGTGCAAACACCAGCACGGCCAGTGCTCCTCATATTAACGTGTCTTTGGTAAGCGAGGATCAGCATTGGGTTGCCGGGTCCAATGCGTGGATCGGCATCCGATTGATGCCTGAGGCTGGTTGGCACACCTATTGGCGAAACCCTGGAGACTCTGGCGAAGCCCCGCGAGTATCCTTGTCATCCGATGCCCCACTCTCTTTTGGGGATATCCAATGGCCAGTACCTCAGGCCATTCCAGTTGCACATTTAGTCAATTATGGTTACGAAGGGGAGAATTTGTTGATGATCCCCGTTGATGTTCCGGCCACGTTATCCACGGATGAAGTGAGCGTCTCAGCCGAGCTTTCATGGTTGGTGTGTAAGGAAGATTGCATACCGGGTAATGCGACACTCCAATTAACACTACCGGTTGCCGCGTCCTCCAGCGCGTCAGCTGCGGCCCTTCTGTTTGAAAAAGCGCGACAACAGCTACCTGACGATAAGTGGCTCAGTGGTCAACTGGAAATTAATGAAGCATCGGTGGCTGTCGAAATCGCGCTACCTGCAGAAATGACGTCCACAACGTCCTCGCAGTGGACGCTGTTTCCCTTTCCAAGCAATTTGATCCAACACGCCAACCCACAGTATTTCACTGTCGACGAAGGTGTTTTGCGAAGTGTAATTGATAAATCGCCTTATTGGGCTGGCGACGTTGAATCAATTAACTGGCTGCTGTCTGATGGTCGTCAGGGTTTTTATGTGTCTACAGCATTGGCCGGGCAAGCACACAGCGGCGATGCTAAAGCCAGTGCGCTAGCGCTATGGGATATCCTCGGGTTAGCAGGCATGGCGCTATTGGGTGGTATCATCCTGAATTTGATGCCCTGTGTGCTACCCGTTTTGTCTATCAAAGCACTGGGGCTGCAACAAACACAAGAATCCAAGGCAGTCAAACTGGGTTTCATTAAACTGGGTTACCCATTGGGCGTGCTGGTTAGCTTTAACGCCCTCGCAGTGACGATGTTAGCCTTACAAGCGAGCGGAGAGAAACTTGGCTGGGGCTTTCAGATGCAGGAACCGTCGATTGTCATTTTGCTGAGCTTCTTATTTACATTTATCGCTCTGGTGTTATTTGACGCGCTACAGGTTGGAACGCGGTTGGCCGGCATCGGTAGTCACCTGATCGCGGGGCAAGGCTTCGGGGCGCAGTTTTTCACTGGTGTATTGGCTGTTATTGTTGCGTCTCCATGCACTGCCCCTTTTATGGCTGCGGCAATTGGCGTTGCACTGGTGAGTGAACCTGCGATTGTTCTCGTGGTATTTAACGCGCTCGCCATCGGATTCGCCTTACCATTAACATTACTGGTTTTTTCGCAACGTCTCAGTCAGTTCCTGCCTAAACCCGGCAACTGGATGGTCACATTTAAGCATATGTTAGCTTTCCCCATGCTTGCCACCGTGGCGTGGCTATGCTGGGTTTACGCGGGGCAAACCAGTCATCAAGCGCAATTTGGATTGTTGCTGGCGCTGATCACCTTTAGTTTCAGCGTGTGGCTATCTGGCCGATTACATCGAGCTGTACCAAAATGGATTTGCGCGAGCGTAGCCCTGGCGTGCCTCGTTCTGCCTATGTACCTCACCGCGCAACTGCCCGACGCCAACCAACCCGCGCGTAGCATCACTGACAACGCCGTGCCCTTTTCCAAACAGGCATTGTCCTCACTGATCAAACAAGAACAGATTGTGCTGGTAAACATGACCGCGGACTGGTGTATTACTTGCAAAGTTAACGAGCAGGTTGCGTTCGCAGATGCGGACGTACGAGCAGCGCTTAGCGCAGAGAATGTACACTACATGGTCGGCGACTGGACTAACAAGAACGACTCAATATTGGCTTACTTAAATGACTACCAACGATCGGGCGTACCGCTTTACGTCGTGTACAGTGGTACACAGTCTAAACAGGTTTTACCGCAGATATTAACGCCGTCAATCGTGATTGACGCCATCAATCAAGCAACTGAGGAAATACCCCATGAATAAATATGTGCTCGGCTTTTTTGCCTTTATCGCTCTCTCATTTAATGCGTTTGCAGCGATTACCATCGATAAACCAGCCCCTCAATTCACGCTGACGGATAGCCACGGGCAGGAGGTTTCGTTGTCTGACTTCGCAGGCAAATATGTGGTACTAGAGTGGACAAATCATTTGTGCCCCTATGTGCAGAAGCATTACCAAAGCAGTAACATGCAACAACTGCAAACAAAATATACAGAGCAGGATGTTGTCTGGCTGTCTATTATTTCATCTGCACCCGGTAAGCAGGGCTACGTGGATGCGGATGAAGCGAATCAGCTCACCAGTGAGCGCAGCGCTGTACCAACCCACGTGCTATTCGACCCAAGCGGTGAAGTTGGCAAACAGTACGCGGCAAAAACCACACCGCACATGTACATTATTGACCCACAAGGTAGCTTGAAATACGCCGGTGGTATCGACAGCATCAAATCGGCAGATATCGCCGATATCGCCAAGGCGGTGAACTACGTGGATACCAGCTTAAGTGCGCTGCTATCAGGCGAAACGGTCGACAAGCCGTTAACGCCTCCTTACGGCTGCTCTATCAAATACGCGGGTTAAAGCAAATTGGTTAGTCGCTGCAAAGTGCATTTGAGCAGCTTGTAGCGACTGACTGAGTTACAGCTATCATTTAAGCAAGATTAATGCACCGCTTGCAGGCTAGAGCTTGTGGGCTCAAAAAATTTCGAGGATTATCGAATTAGGGTGATGGCTATTGTGGTTGGCATGGTGTTGTCACTAGGCCAACGTGAATGCTGAAGTCACCGTTTATGGGGTAAACCCACCTAATGGAGTAAGGAATTGGTCGGTGTGAGAGGATTTGAACCTCCGACCCCTGACACCCCATGACAGTGCGCTACCAAGCTGCGCCACACACCGACCGAAGCGCGCATTCTACTGATTTTGAACACCTTTGCAAAGAGTAACTGCGGATAATTTAACGATGCCGCACATTAATCCCTAATTTGCATAATTTCTGTTCAATAACCGTCTACGCCGTTCTCTCCACAAATTTAGGTGAACTGTTCTGTATCCGCATTGTACGCCCATGCACATTTACCATACTCAATACATTGCTTTATACGTGTGCTAAGGATGACGAATACTATGGAGAACTTTACTCACAGAATCGTCGATGAAGAAGTGAAATTTGGTCGTGATGAAGAGCTAGTCTCAGTGACAGATACGCGCGGCGTTATCGAATTTGGCGATCCAGATATCAACAGCGGCAGAGCAGCAAAGTGTGGTATCGAAGGATATCAGCCGTTCCATTGCAAACATTAATGATATTTGCAGTGAGAACTTGCGTCAGGCGAATACCGTTAAGGATGAGGCCAAACACATCGAAGTGCGCTGTGAGCGCCTAGTACAAATGCCACATACGTTCGCGAACGAAGCCTAAGTGACTTAAAAACTGTACTTCACGTACGATGTAAGGAAGAAACTAATAGCTAAAATGAAGTAGCTAGCAGAAAGCTAGTCTACTTTTAGATAATTGGAGAGACTGATGGATATAGTTTCAGATAACGATATGTTTGTGTTGTCAAATGAAGAGCTTGAGGAAGTTAATGGTGGCTTTCTGGTCAATATTGCTATGGGGATTGTCGGCTCCGCTGCAGCTATGGGAGCATACTCAATGAGTGGTTGGAGTTCAGGACTGACCGGAGCTGGGTTCGCTGGAGCCGCTGCTGGCGGTTTTGTAGCAGGTGCAGGCGGATTTACGCCGGTGAGTGCCTCAGCAGGAGCAGCAACTGCGGGCTTAGTCGTGGCTTTCATTAATAGCACTGACGACGAGTAAATTTCTAGACCAGGGAAGTGTTTGGCTTCCCTTTCCATAGGCCACGTTATGAAAGATGTTTCAATAAATTCGATAATCTGTATCGGTTCAGCATTGTTCGGCGTTGCATTCATAAATCTTATTTTTTGGGTCTTACAGGTTGAAGAGTCTGGTCTGCTGGTAACGTTTACGGCAATTTTGTCGGCTTGTCTTGCTAATCAACTTACTTTACGTTTTTCTCTTAGCAAAACACCTCGAAGATGAAATGATTGTGACAACGCACAAACTCGGTGTACAAGTGTACGCCGAGTGCGTACACTTTGGTTTTGTTTCTCACCAAGTCATCTATGTTACCTAAAAAAACCGAGGCCTCTGATCACAGTCTCTACTCCGTCTCCGAGGAAAGACTCAATACGGCTACGCATGCGCTGGGATTCTTATTGTCGGTAACAGGGCTGATATTTCTGCTACAAAAAACGACGACGTTACCTCAGACGTTAAGCGCGTGGGTGTATGGCGTCAGTCTGGCACTGATGTTTCTATCCTCAAGCATTTATCACGTTGTCACGCGCCCTGCCCTCAAAGTCATTCTGCGCAAGGTCGATCATTCCGCGATTTATCTGCTTATTGCAGGGAGTTACACGCCATTTATGTTACTCAGCGTGAGCGGCCAGATGGGGACTATTGCCCTCATCGCGATTTGGGTAATCGGACTCAGCGGGATCCTGTTTAAGATATTGGTAGGCCACAAATACCCTAAATTGGCGGTGTCAACCTACGCGCTGATGGGTTGGTTTGCGCTGTTGCTTATCTACCCGCTGTATCAATCGCTTTCTGGCGCGGGATTCACTCTGTTACTCGTTGGAGGCCTTTGTTACAGCGCAGGTATTCCTTTATATATGCTCAAAAGTCGGCACTATTCGCACGCACTCTGGCACTTATTTGTGGTCGCTGGTGCCGCCTGTCATTTCTTCGCGATTTACTATCACGTTATTGGCGAATAAAAAAAGAACCTCGATGAGGAGGTTCCTAAAGGATGCCCAGGGAGAGAGTATCCGTTTACAAATCGTTTGCAGCAATAAACTCGATAGTTGGCCATTCAGTGTCTGCTTCATTCAGGTGCTTTGGAATGTCCTTGCGCCATGCGGCATATACCTGCGCGTTTTTGTTGACGTACAAGCGACCATCAACAATTTCGAACGCTTTGCCATCAATTTCAAATTTCTTGCCGAAAGTTGCTCCGTAAGCACAAAAACCGCCGTACATAGGTTCGTACTTTTCTGGGTTTTGTTTAAACAGGTCGCGATTTTCTGCGCTGCTAAAACGGTAGATAGCCTCATTATGTACCGCAGTAAACTCGCTACTGCCTAGAACCGGTTCTCCTACCGTGAAATAAGCAACCGCATCATGGCCGGCTAAGATGACTCCATTCGAATCCGTCTGCGTATCTACGCCAGCAAACGTGAGTGCGGAAAAAGCTAATGAAGCAGCGGCGAATGCAATTTTAATGTAACCTAGTGTTGTCATGGTAAATCCTCGTTTGGGTAAGTTGTAATCAGTCAACGAGGGCTAGTCTACGCATCATGTGCGAGTGCCAATATGCTCGATACGTCAGACATTATGTCCGATCGTACACATGGTGGTTTTAGTTTGAATACGCGAGGAACAATGGACAGCCTTAGCCATTTGTTAGCCACCCTGAAAGTCACTGCGAATGTGTTTCACAATGGGCAGTACTGCGGCAACTGGGCAGTGGATACCTCTGGAAGCCATTACATTAGTTTTCACGCCGTGTCGCATGGGCGCTGTTATGTGAAATCAATCGATGAGGCTGAAGTTCACACCTTGAGCGTAGGTGATGTGGTGATCTTTCCTCGCGACGCAAAGCATGTGATCACCAGTGATGCCGACTTTACGCAGCCGGTCAATACAGAACAATCAGTCGATTTTAATACGTTAGAGAGGAATGGCACTGGGTTAGTGTGTGGCTACTTTGAGCATCATCATCCGATGATTGCCTCTATCACAGAATTCTTGCCCACTGTGATCGTCATCAAACGTTCTGATCATCAGCAGTCCGCATTGGCGCTGCTCACTCAGACGCTGCTGACCGAATCTGTGCATCAGGCTGATGGCGCAATGTTGATTTTATCGCGCTTGAGTGAATGTATTTTGGCGCTTATTTTTCGTGATTACTTACAGGTGGAAAAAGGCATTTTGGCAGCATTAGCCAACCCGAAACTAGCACCAGCGATCAAGTCAATTTTCGCCGCGCCTGCACAGAAATGGACCGTAGATACACTCGCTGAGACCTGTTTTATATCTCGCACAGCATTTGCGACCTTATTCAAACAAACACTGGGAATATCGCCCATTGATTTTGCCACGCAGTGGCGGCTCGGGTTAGCGTATCGCCAGCTTGCCGATGACAACGTGAGCACACTGGCCGCGGCACTGGAATGTGGCTACGAGTCAGAAGCTTCCTTTTCGAAAGCCTTCAAACGTGTATTTGGGGTATCCCCGGGGTCTATTCGTGCTCAGGTTAAAACGTGAACCGCCCTAGCTCTTATCGTCTGAACTAATGCGACTGGCGATGGCGCCGTCCTGATCTTTGTACTTCGCATCGATGCGTGCATTATAAGGTTTCTCCGCCGGGCCGGAGAGCTTCTCAAAACTCAGCGCACCAATCTTCATTCCGGGCTTGAGCGCCAACGGCAGCTTGCCACTGTTGAAAAACTCCAGAACAATATTTCCTGACCAACCCGGATCGATACGGTGCGCGGTCACATGTACCATCAAACCTAAGCGTGCAAGTGAGGAGCGTCCGTCAAGCCAGCCAACAATTGAATCAGGCAAGGTAACACTTTCCAGCGTGACAGCGAGCGCAAGTTCTCCCGGATGCAGGAAAAACGATTTCCCTTCTTCCACTCGGATTTCATCACTCATCACTGAATTTAGTGCTTCTTGCACGTCAGCTTTTTTACCGCTGAGATCGATATACGGAGCCTGATGATCTTCAAAAACACGAAATTTATTGCCCAAGCGGATATCGACGGTAACGCCGCTGATCTCGTCGTAGCTCGGTGTCGGTGAAATGCCTATTTTACCGTCTTGTATATACTGATAAATGTCGCGATCACACAGTCGCATGAACTGTTCTCCGTAAAATCTGTTAAGGCGCGCGCGTGGCGTCGCGGGCTATTATGCGGTCGCAGCCTTGTGCAATCAATCACTAAACCGGTTTAAACATGATCGGGTCGCCTTTAACCACGCTAGCCGCGTGCTCATTGACCGACAAGGTGAGTGCCAGTTGCTGTGAAATCGATCGAGCGGCCTCCAGATAAGCGCTACTCAACGGCGAGTCGGGGCGTGCTTTCAGTAGTGGTACACCGCTGTCGGCATGTTCACGGATATGCAGGTCCAACGGCAAACTTCCCAGCAGTGGCAGATGATGCTGCTTAGCGAGGCGCTCACCGCCATGCTGTGCGAATATATACGCTTTCTCACCGCAATGTCCGCACTGATAATAACTCATGTTCTCAATCAGGCCGAGTACCGGTATCTCAACTTTTTCAAACATCGCAATGCCTTTCTTTGCATCGGTCAGCGCCAGATCTTGTGGTGTAGTGACCACCACAGCGGCGGTCAAGGGCACTTGTTGCGCCATAGTTAACTGGATGTCGCCGGTGCCGGGCGGCATGTCGACCAACAAATAATCTAATACCGGCCACAGCGTATCGTTCAATAACTGACTTAGCGCACGACTCGCCATTGGCCCTCGCCATACCGTGGCATTTTCTGCGGGTACGAGGTAACCGATTGAATTAGCGGCGAGCCCATGAGACATCATGGGCTGCATATGTTTGTTGTCGGCGCTTGTTGCCTGTTCAGCGGCATTGCCCAGCATAATAGGAATCGAAGGCCCATAAATATCGGCATCCAAAATACCGACGCGAGCTCCTTCTTGCTGTAGCGCAAACGCCAGATTAACTGCGGTAGCAGATTTACCCACGCCCCCTTTGCCTGAAGCAACCGCAATAATATTTTTTATATTTCGCACGGGCGTCTGCTGCGTATGCATCGCCACAATGTGTGTGTCTAGCTGTATGGTAGGGCACGGTTGCGACGCAAAGCGACGTTGCCATTCTGTGTTCAGCCAGTCTTTAATGATCGGATGCTGAGAGTGAGCGGCAAATGGCAGCGCAACGCGCACATGTTCATCGCTGTCAGAGGATAGCCACGTACCCGCTAGCTTTTCGTCCACCACAAAATATTCGGCTAACAGTTGCTTGAGTCGGTCGCTATGGTTGGCTGTGGTGCGCTTTCGGCTAAATAAATTCATCAATCACTCGCTTTCATTGATTTGCTAATGCAAATCCAGTGGATTTGGGCTAGTATTTGCGACCCATTTTTACTCTTGTTTAATAAGTTTCCAATGCCTGATTCCGCAGCATCATCTCCATCGTCTTCTCGTCGCCGTATTTTGCTGACGAGCGCTCTGCCGTATGCCAATGGCTCTATTCACTTAGGTCATTTGCTGGAGCACATTCAAACAGACATTTGGGCTCGGTTTCAGCGAATGCGCGGGCATGAGTGCTACAGCGTTTGCGCAGATGACGCGCATGGTACGCCGGTTATGCTCAAAGCCCAAGAGCTTGGCATTACTCCTGAAGAGATGGTCGCTCAAACCCGCGATGAGCATCATCGTGACCTGCTCGATTTCGGCATAGAGTATAACAACTATTATGTGACCCACTCTGAAGAAAACAAGCAACTGTGTGAAACGGTTTACAATAAGCTTGATGCAGCAGGGTATATTAGCAAACGCACGATCAGCCAATTGTATGATCCTGAAAAACAGATGTTCTTACCGGATCGATTTGTGCGCGGTACCTGCCCTAACTGCGGCGCAGAAGACCAGTATGGCGATAGTTGCGATGTGTGTTCTGCGACCTATAGCCCTGCAGAAATGAAAAATCCGCGTTCAGTAGTGTCTGGCGCAACCCCCATTTTGAAAGATTCCGAGCATTATTTCTTCGACCTTCCACAGTTTGAAAGCATGCTGCGTGAGTGGCTGAGCAGTGGCGCTGTACAAACTGAAATGGCGAATAAATTGAACGAATGGTTCGAGCAAGGTCTGCAACAGTGGGATATTAGCCGAGACGCGCCCTATTTCGGTTTTGAGATACCTAATGCACCGAACAAGTTTTTTTACGTGTGGGTTGACGCTCCCGTCGGCTACATGGCGAGCTTTTTAAACTTCTGTGCCAGCAACGATCTTAACTTTGATGATTTTTGGCAACAGGGCAGCGACACTGAGCTTTATCATTTTATTGGCAAGGACATCACGTATTTCCACTGCTTGTTCTGGCCCGCTATGCTTGAAGGTGCCGGCTACCGCAAACCAACGGGCGTAAACGTGCACGGCTTTGTGACCGTTAATGGTGCGAAGATGTCGAAATCGCGTGGTACGTTTATTAAAGGGCGAACTTACCTCGATCATTTAGATCCTGAATACTTGCGCTATTACTTTGCTTCGAAGCTGAGTGAAAATGTCACCGACATCGACCTTAACTTTGAGGATTTTGCGCAAAAAGTGAATGCCGATCTTGTTGGTAAAGTGGTTAATATCGCTAGCCGCTGTGCCAGCTTTATCACGAAACGATTCGATGGGAAATTATCGGAAACCTGCGCTGATGAAAGCTTAATGAATGCCTTTATTAATGCGTCACAAAGCATTGCGCAGCGCTTCGAAGCGCGGCAGTATCACCATGCGATCCGAGAAATCATGGCGTTAGCGGACCGGGCAAATCAATACATTGATGCACAAGCGCCTTGGGTAACGATTAAAGATGAATCGTTACAGGCACATACTCATGCCGTGTGCTCGCTAGGTATCAACTGCTTTAGAATGCTGGTGACCTATCTCAAACCGGTTCTTCCGCGGCTCGCCCAACAAGCTGAAGCATTCCTAAACGACAACTTAACCTGGGATAGCGTTAAAGCGCCGCTTTATGGCCACGCGATCGATAAATTCAAACCCATGATGCAGCGAGTCGATATGGATAAAATTAACGCGATGATTGAAGACTCAAAGCAATCGTTATCAGCGTCAGAAGACAGTGCACCGGTGCCAAAAAAACCGCCTACGAGCAAGATTGACCCCATTGCCCCCACTATTGAATTCGACGATTTTGCCAAAATTGATTTACGCATAGCATTGATCACGAAAGCGGAACACGTTGAAGGTGCTGACAAGCTATTGCGTCTTGAATTGGATATTGGTGAGCAAACTAAGCAGGTATTCGCCGGCATCAAATCCGCTTACCAACCCGAGCAACTGGAGGGTAAGCACACCGTCATGGTGGCAAACCTGGCACCGCGCAAGATGCGCTTTGGCCTATCTGAAGGCATGGTGCTGGCTGCTGGGCCGGGCGGGGATGACCTATACATACTTGAGCCGCATGTCGGCGCGACTCCGGGAATGCGCGTTAAGTAAGCGTTACCGCGCCCCGAAGGTTGACTGAAAACCGCCGGGGCATGCTAGGGTGAGCTAGTGATCGGATAATTTCGCGAGTAATTTCTGTGCCGTTGTTTCAAACCGATTCAAGCCAACCGAGTCGACGCTGCTGCGCGACTGACTCTTGGCCATCAAATCATCTGCGGCTTCTTTAAACTGGCCGTATTGCATTTCAATGCCGCGCGCATCTAAGCCAGCTGACTCGGCTAAATCAGCCATGGGTGATTCAGCATAAGAAGGGATATCAATCCGTTGTTGATGCGCTAGCGCTTCGTAAACATTTGCCTTTGTGGATAACAACTCAAGCTGAGCGGCAGATAAAGCGCCTTTGCCCGCAGAAGAGTTGATCGTTTCACGCATGCTGCGCGCCAACGTAAGAATGCTAGAAACACGCTCACTCACATTGCCCGTTTTGCCGACCAGCTCGCGAGACTTTTCCGACACTTCATTAATGTTGGTTTCAATGTTGCGCGTGCCTTCTTCAATCTTTGCCACCAGGTTGTTGATTTCCTGCGTGGATTCAGACGAGCGCATCGCCAGATTACGTACCTCTTCAGCCACAACCGCAAACCCTCTTCCCGTTTCTCCGGCGCGAGCTGCTTCAATCGCGGCATTTAGCGCTAATAGGTTAGTTTGCTCAGCAATTGAATTGATAACGACAACGAAGTTACTGATACTACTGGCTAAGCCTGACAGTTCGCCAGCATGCTTGACACCGCGTGACGAAATTTCATCAATCTGACTCAGGCCTGTGACTGTTTCTTTCAACACTTCTGACGAGCCTTCAAACACAGTATTTGCATCCACCAAATCATTTTTCTGTGCTAACAAACGTTGTGAAGATGACGCGACAAGATCTTTCACACTGGCAACAGAACCACTCGCTTGAGTAATTGCAGCAATCAAAGCGTGGCTTTCCGCAACCTGATTTTGCAACGTTAGCGATTGCTCAGAACTTGTGTGCATCTGCGATTGCAGTTCGTCTATCTGACTCTGGAGCGATTCATTCTGTTCGCTTAGTCGTTGGATTTTTTCAAGATCTTCGGGTTTAGATTTTCTAGAGAACATTGGTTACTCGCCCAGTTAACAACATTAATGACTCGGTTTTTATTCGGGGAAGATACTTGCATTCGTCAACCTAACGCCTGCCCCGTTCCTCTCCATATATCGACAGTATTGCGTAAATCTCCATATTCGCCAGCGCAAATGCGCAACAATTCGTTATTTTCTCGCTACGCTTGATGTCGAACACTGGCGCCAACAGTATTAAAACGGGGCTTCAATCGCCAACTCGGTTTAATTAACGACAACGGTATTTCGCGTTTGCGCGCCACCACCAAGTAACCGCTGCCGCTCCACGGTAGCAGCCGGCGATACCAAGATTGCAATCGTCGGTGACGTGACAAAAATCGTCGTCCATGCAAGGGGAAAAACGCAATGCTGCGTGATTCAATAATTTCAAAGCCGAGCAACTGTAACCAATCGCGCACACGCGCCTGAGAAAAATATCGGGCGGTACTTAGCGGTCGTTGTGATTTTTTATACAGAAAACGAAACAGATAATCCAAACTGAACGGATTAAAACCGGTCAACACAATATAGCCATTAGGCGTGACAACGCGGTCTACCTCACGCAGAATCTGATGCGGATCAGACGCAAAATCTAATTCATTGACCAACAGAAAAGCATCAACACTGTTTTCCGAAAATGGCAGAGCATTCGACTGAGCGCGCACGTTAGTTGCCGGGGTAGCCATGTGTGTCACATTAACCACGTGGTGAATAGGGCAATTCTTTAGTTCAACGCCAGCGCTTAATACCCCTAAACGGACGAGGTGGTAACCAAACAGGCGGCGGCTCACGTCGTCACACTCACTGGTAATCGCAAGCTTTAAGCGTTCTCCGTTAGGAATGTCCTTCCATGAGCGCGGATAAAGTGGAGCCTGTTTACGTAATGCTGCTTTTATCAAGCCGTCTATAACCTCGTTGATTGCAACTCACTCGATGAGTTTCTATAGTAGAGCACAGTCGAAACCAGACAGCGAGCGAATGTTAATGCGACATGCACTACCACAAAACGTGACCGTCACACCGTTACCCGCCTTTACTGATAACTACATATGGTGTTTTGAAGACCAGCACCGTTGCATCGTTGTTGACCCTGGCGATGGGCAAGTGGTTTACGATTATTGCCGCACGAACAATTTAAATTTAGAGGGCATATTAATTACGCATCATCATGCGGATCATACCGGTGGCCTCCCCTTACTCAAAAAGCACTTCCCTAACACGGTGGTGTACGGCCCTAAAAACCCGAATATCAAATTGATAGATCATCGAGTCAGCGAAGGTAACAAAGTGTCCATAGACTCACTTGCGTTGCAATTTGAGGTGATCGATGTGCCCGGTCACACACTGGATCACATTGCGTTTGTCGGCCATGGTGGCGTGTTATGTGGCGACACACTGTTCAGCGTAGGCTGCGGTCGGCTATTTGAGGGCACGCCGAAACAAATGCTGGCTTCGCTACAAAAGCTCACTGCATTACCCGGCGACACCATCGTTTGGTGTACCCATGAATATACATTGGCAAACATCGCGTTCGCTCAGCAGGTTGACCCCCAAAACGAAGCCTTGCAGGAATACCATGACTGGGCGACATCCCAAAGAGAGATGCAGCAACCCACATTGCCTACTACCATCGCTAAACAGCGCGAAATTAACCCATTTTTGCGCGCGTATGCCGACGACGTCAAAGCGAATGCACAGCGCCATGTCCAGCAGGAACTGGTCGATGAACTCGCTGTATTCAGCGCGGTCAGAAGCTGGAAAGATTCATTTTAGTTGCCCTCCCCATACGCAGCTTATTGGTGCTCAGCGTTAATCACGGGTAAACTAATGACAATAATGAGTGGCTAGCGAGATGAGGCCACACCAACCAAGGGTCTGTTGTCTTTTGATCAATAAATTTATTCCCGCTGCTGCAGCACTTTTTTGCTTGTCTGGCTGTGCTACCTTCACCGAAGAGCATGCACAGTCAGGTAATGATGACACGTCGGTAGAGTACGTTGTCGAAGAACCGCAGGATGAGGGGGTTGTGCCCGTCATTCATCCGTCCGAGACCGTCGATATTGAGTTAGAACCGGATATTGAGGAAACTGAGGCCGAACAGGCGCAACGGCTTGCGGATATGAACTTGTGGGAAGTCGCCGCGGATCAATTTGTGTTTGACGTACCAAACAATAAGCGGGTTAATTCTCAGCGTGCCTGGTATCTAAAACACCCAAATTACATGCAGCGCGTTTCAAACCGCGCAAAACCATTTTTACACCATATCGTGAATAAAATAACCCAATACGATATGCCCATGGAAATGGTCTTGTTACCCATCGTGGAAAGTGCGTTTGATCCCTTTGCCTATTCACATGGCTCTGCCGCGGGCATGTGGCAATTCATTGAGGGTACTGGGCTTCGATTCGGAATGCGTCAGTCATGGTGGTACGACGGCCGTAGAGATGTTATCGCCTCAACCGATGGTGCGTTGGCATACCTGACCTACCTTCACGAGTATTTTGACGGCAACTGGTTACATGCGTTGGCGGCTTACAACAGTGGTGAAGGCCGCGTGCGCAGCGCTATCCGCAAGAATAAACGGTTAGGAAAACCGACCGACTTCTGGTCGCTGGATTTACCCAGAGAAACGCGCGCTTATGTGCCCAAGCTTCTTGCGCTCGCCGATATTCTGAAAAACCATGAGCAGTATGACTTTGCGTGGCCTCACATTGATAACGCGCCGGTGATTGAAGTGGTCCCCATCAATAGTCAGATTGATTTGGCATTTGCGGCTGATCTGGCCGGTTTAACCTTACGTGAATTGAGCGCACTTAACCCGGGCTTTAATCGTTGGGCAACCGACCCAGATGGCCCGCATTACTTGGTTGTACCTGCGTCTAAAGCGGATGCTTTTGCGCAGCAACTCGCCGAGGTCGATAACAAAGATCGCCTCAACTGGCAGCGTCATCAAGTCCGTCGAGGTGATAGCTTGCTAAAAATCGCCAATCAATATCACACCACGGTCGACATCATTAAACGGGTTAATGAACTCAACTCCAACATGATCCGTCAGGGCGACCACTTGATGGTGCCTGTGGCATTACAGAGCTTAGACAACTACGTATTTTCGAATGAACAACGGTTGGAATTACTGCAGCAAACCGAGCGTAAAGGTCATCAAATAACGCACACCGTTAAGTCGGGTGATACGTTTTGGGATTTGGCGCGCAAGTATGACACCACCAGCCGCAGCATCGCGAAATGGAATGGTATGGCACCCAAAGACACGCTGCGTTTAGGACAAAAGCTGGTTATCTGGCTTGATGAAGGGAGTGAGCGGCTTACGACCGTGAACCGCAAAGTCACCTACACGGTGCGACGTGGTGATTCTCTGTCGCGTATTGCCAATAAGTTCAAAGTCAGCGTAACGCAGCTAAAAGCTTGGAATGATTTAAGCAACAAGAAGTACCTTCAGCCCGGTCAGAAGTTAACCGTGATCGTTGATGTCACCAAAGTAGCGAGTTAAGGGCCAGAGGCGCATGCTCAAAATCAATAAGGAAAACCTGAAGGCAAGCCATGAAGGGCCGTGGATTTTACTCGACCTTGCCATGCTTGGCCTTCTGTTTTTGAATTTACTCTGGTTGATTTTCGACGGGCTTTACGGCGCTGATTTTGTGTATGACTTTCTGTCTGAGCATGCCCCCAACTTTACACAAGCCTACGATCCAATCCATGACAATTTTTTGTTGGTGGATTTGGTATTTATCTCAATATTTCTGACTGAGTTTGTGGTGCGTTGGATAGCTGCGATAGTCAGGGAAACTTACTTACGCTGGTATTTTTTCCCGTTCATTCACTGGTACGATTTGGTCGGCTGTATTCCGCTGGGTGGAACGCGTATTTTTAGGTTCTTACGCATATTTTCGATCTTGCACCGCTTACACAAGTTTAAGATCATCGACTTAAATGACACAGGCTTGTTTCGCTTTATCGCCTTCTATTACAACGTGATTGTGGAAGAATTAAGCGACCGTATCGTGGTGAAAGTACTAACCGACGCGCAACAGGATATTGCTGAAGGGTCACCACTGATTGATGATATTACTCATCAGGTACTGCTCCCTCGCCGCCCCATTTTAACTCATTGGGCGGCTTCAACCATGAATCATATTGGCGAGTCTATTTTGCATCCTGAACACGGCAAAGTGATCAGAGAACATGTGCTATCTAGCGTCGGAAAAGCAGTGCGTGGTAACAATCAGATTTCCACACTGAAATTAGTGCCGGTGGTGGGCTCAACCATTGAACGAACACTCGAAACCGCGGTGACCGACATCGTCACCCAGTCAGTGATCAATTTACTGAGTGACTTAACGCCGCAGCAAATCGAGCAGTTTATGGACAATGGTCTAAAACAAGAGTCGGTTGAAGAACTCATGCTGGATAAAGAGGTATTGCTGGTCGTGAACGAAGCGTTAGAACTGGTTAAAAACTACGTTGGCGAACAGAAATGGAAAACGGAACTGGCAGCGCGCCGGGCAGCGCATAATGCGCCTGTCGCTCCGAGCGAGCCGCCACCGTTGTAAATAGCGCAGGTAGTCAAAGGGCTACAAGCGTCGCCACGTAGTGCCGCTCGCGCTATCTTCTAATTCTATGTTCATCGCTTTGAGTGCGTCTCGTGCCGCATCTGCGGCCGCCCAATCTTTATTCGCTCGCGCGTCATTTCGCTGTTGAATCAGCGCTTCGATCTCTGCGGTCTGAGAGTCTTTGTTGTGACCAGCACCTTGTAGAAAGTCAGAGGGACTTTTTTGAAGTATCCCCAACACACCGCCAAGATGAATTAAGAGCGCAGCTAAATGCGCGGCTTGCTCACTGTTAGCCGACGCTTTCGCTTTGTTCAAATCCTTGGCTAACTCAAACAACACGGCGTAGGCCTCAGGAAGGTTCAAATCATCATCCATTGCCTGATTGAACTTAGCCACGTAACCGCCCTGCTCGAACGTCGAAAGTGAGGCCGGAGCAACATCGCGCAGTGCCGTGTATAACCGCTCCAAACTGGCTCTGGCCTGAACAATACTCTCTTCGGAATAGCTTAACTGGCTACGATAATGCGCAGACATCAGAAAGAACCGCAGCGTTTCTGCATCGTGCTGCGCTAAAACATCGCGTAATGTGAAGAAGTTACCCAACGATTTTGACATCTTCTCATTATCAACTTGTACCATTCCCGTGTGCATCCAAACATTAACGTAAGGCGTGTCAAAGGCACAGCATGACTGCGCAATCTCGTTTTCATGATGCGGGAAAATAAGGTCTGAGCCACCACCGTGTATGTCAAAATGCGCGCCCAGATGCTTGTGATTCATCGCTGAACACTCAATATGCCAACCAGGCCGCCCCGGCCCCCACGGCGAATCCCAGCTTGGCTCATTCGGTTTAGCCGCTTTCCAGAGTGCAAAGTCCATCGGATCACGCTTTTCCTCGTCAACGTCTACTCGTGAGCCGGCGTTTAGCTGTGTTAGGTCTTGCTTACTCAGTGCACCGTAATGCTCATACGAGGCAACCTCGAACAGCACATCGCCACTTGCGGTAATGTAGGCAAAACCTTTGTCAATTAAGCGCTGTATCACATCAATGATCTCAGGCATGTGAGTGGTGACGCGCGGCTCAATATCCGCCGGCAGCAGATTTATCGCGGCGAAATCTTCATGCATCATAGCAATAGTGCGCGCGGTGAGCGCATCGGCGCTTTCGCCATTCTCATTAGCACGTTGAATAATTTTGTCATCCACGTCGGTAATATTGCGCACATAATTAACCTCGTAACCGCGTGAACGTAAGTAACGCACTAACACATCGAAACTCAAGTAGGTGCGCGCGTGGCCCATATGGCAGAGGTCATAAACGGTGATACCACACACGTACAAGCCGACCTTATTTTCTTCGCGAGGCACAAAGGGTTGTTTTTGTCGGGTGCGGGTATTGAACAACTGCAACATCAAGCTTTACCAAAGTGATTAATAAACGCCGCGGAGTTTAGCAAAAAGCAACTGATTTTGGTAACCGATAAAATACTGCTAAACTGCGCTCAACTTCACCGCATAAGGATTTCAGATATGATCACATTGCACACCAGTATGGGCGACATTACCCTTGAACTCTATGCCGATAAAGCGCCAAACACGGTAGAGAATTTTCTTCGTTATGCCCGCGAGGGCTTTTTTGATGGCACTATTTTCCATCGAATTATTCCTAATTTTATGGTGCAAGGTGGTGGATTCACCGCTGATATGGAACAAAAAGACACCCATGCACCGATTGAAAATGAAGCAAACAATGGGGTTGCTAACGAGCGTGGCACCATCGCGATGGCGCGCACCAACGACCCGCACAGTGCGACTTCGCAGTTTTTTATTAACGGTAAAGACAATGACTTTCTCGACTTTCAAAGTGAAACCATGAACGGTTGGGGTTACTGTGCGTTCGGCAAAGTTACCGAAGGAATGGATGTGGTAGAAAAGATGGAAGGCGTAAAAACTGGAAACCACGGCTATCATGCCGACGTGCCGGTTGAGCCCATTGTTATTGAATCCGTTACCGTTTCGGAATAATACGGAAACGTCTACTCCCCGCTCAGTCAAAATGCTGTGCGGGGCAACTCACATCGTATAAGCCACTCCATGCCACCAGTACCGGTTACTTACATCATCTCTGATTTACATCTGGGCGAGGATTTTCCAGAAATCACGCAATGTTTTGCGACATTTATGCGCGATACCGCACCGCAAGCAGATGCGCTATACGTACTCGGTGATTTATTTGAAGTCTGGTTTGGTGATGATAATGTCACCGAATTTAATACCTACATTGCGCAGCTTTTTCAACAGCTCAGTGCGAGCGTGCCTGTTTACTTTATTCACGGCAATCGCGACTTTGCCGTGGGTGAAACCTATGCCCGAAAAGCAGGCTTCACCATTCTGGATGAGCAAACTGTGGTCGACTTCTATGGCACTCAGGCTGTATTGCTTCATGGGGATGAATTGTGTACGGCTGATGTGGAATATCAGAAATTCCGTCAGCGTGCACGCACCCGCTGGTGGAAAACAGTGATGGGGGCATTACCTCTGTCATTTCGACGCTATTTAGCGCAGCGAGGACGCAAGCGCAGTAAAGAAAATAAAAAACACCTCGCCGCTGATATCATGGATGTAACGCCCAGCGAAGTTGTCAAAACGCTCGAAAAGCACAACGTTCAAGTGATGATACACGGGCACACTCATCGTCCCAATGTGCACTCACTGACAGCGAACGGCGAGCCGGCCACGCGCATTGTGCTAGGCGATTGGTATGATCACGGCAGTGTGCTAGCTATCACACCTAACGCTATGACACTGGAAACGCGTTCATTCAAACGCAAACCTGTACCATAAGGCCGGATTTGTGCGCGCCCGCTAGCTAAATTGTTTGGCTGTGTTATAAAAGACGAGGGACTTTCACATCGCTAACACAGCGACACGCACCGGAGATAACGTGTACGAATTTTTCTTTTCATGGCAAACAATCCCGTTTATGGGTGCGATGTTAGTGGTGGTGATGTTCGGCACTGTGGAGTTGATCGGGCGAGCTTTTGGCGTCAGTGTGATCCACGAGCTGGATGACCTTCGTCACGTCGAGTTTGACGTCGACCCAGAGGATCCCGACGCTATCCCGCCACTGCTCAAATGGATCTCACTTGACCGAGTGCCCCTGTTGTTGTGGTTTATCGTGTTGTGTATTGGATTTGGTGTGCCCGGCTACAGTATGAACATTGTCAGCAAATTGATTGACAATACCTACGTTAATATTGTCGTTTCAGTTGCCACAAGCATTGTCATTGCCATACTCACCGTGCGCGTGACAGGCACGCCTATTTCAAATCGTCTTCGTGCCGCGTTGCCGAGCGAGCGAATGACTCATCCTAATTATCTCGTCGGTGAACCCGCCATCATTTGTTATGGAACCGCCACGCATGAAAAGGAAGCGAAAGCGCGTTTAACCCAAACAAACCGCTACGGCGAGTACATTATGGTGAAATCATGTTACCCCGATCGAACATTTCCACCAGGATCGGATGTGATCCTGATGTATGGCAATCAAAAAGAATTTTTTGTGTCGATGCCGTCGTCTTACTTCGAAGAAGAGCGCGTTCCTCAGGCTGCGGGGACTACCGTTGCTGCTAGAGGGCCGCTATGAAAGCGTAACTCCTGATCAGGCGCGCTAATGAGTAGAGCTTCACGCTCTCCGTAAAAGCGCACCCTATCAGTGATGTCAGCATCACTGACTTGCTGTGCTAACGCCAGATAATCCTGAAAGTGCCTTGCCTCAGACCTGAGCAGTGAAATATAAAATTGCTCAAGTTCATCATCCAGATGGGGCGCTAGCATGGCAAACCGCTCGCAGGAACGTGCTTCGATGTAAGCACCGCAAATCAGTGTGTCAATCAGCTTTGCCGGCTCATGAGTTCTGACATGTTTCATCATACCTCGAGCGTAGCGAGATGCGGTTAAGTTAGCATACTCTATGCCCCGCCCCTGCATGATTTCCCAACATTGTTGAAAGTGATGGAGCTCTTCTTTGATCAGCAACACCATCTTATTGATCAGTTGATCACTCTGCGCAAATTCAGAGCGGCTGATCAATTTCTTTGAAAGACCAATGTGTTGGCTGAAATCTCCGCTACCGACTTTTCGGTATACAAAATCTTCAAACGGTTTTAGCCACGCCAGTAACGCCTCACCGCTTTGTTTGTCGACCGCGTAGCGCCGCAGCAACAGCATGGCGGTTTGCGCCGCCTTAAGCTCACAATTCGCATGATCCACCAGTAAAGTGGATAAATTCTCAGGCTTAACAGCTTCATCAATCCAGCCCTGTGGCGTAGGGCACTGTAAAAATTGATTGATGGGCTCAAGTAACGCGCTTACATTCAAATGAGTGATCCCTTCTTAACACCATGGGTCAGCAATTATACATGCTTATTGAGGATTTAGACCTGACGATACCATCAAAATAAGCGTAGACTAACCCCCTAATTGATTACCAAAGGCGGCTGGCAATGAAATTACTCGTGCGCAATTTATCTCGTTCTACAACGCAACAAACCTTAACCGCACTTTTCAGTGAATACGCGACCTTGCAATCCTGCAATCTGGTCATGGACAAAAATACGGGTGAGTCAAAAGGTTTTGGGTTCGTTGAAATTCCCAAAGTGGGTGAAGCCAAAGTGGTTATCAACACACTCAACGGCGCCACACTTGATGGCAGTAAAATACGTGTTAAAAAGGCAGAAGATAGGCCAGCGACAGACGAGTAGGTGGTCTCAACTATTACTCAGGCCATTTTTTTGGCCAGAAATATCGTATGTCGACTGCCCTTACCTTTTCTAGCGCGCACCACTTCAGTGTGTACGCGATAGCCTGCTTTCTTTAATCGCACAGTGAAAAGATGATCCGGCCCCGCAGACCAGATAGCCAACATACCCTTTGGCCGCAGCACCGCAAATATCGCATCTAGCCCTTCGCTAGCGTAAAGCCAGTTGTTCGCCGATTGTGTTAAGCCTTCTGGCCCGTTATCAACATCCAATAAGATGGCGTCAAAAGTCGGTTTGCCCGACGTAAGTAACGTTTTCACATCACCAACGTACACCGTGGTTCTGGGGTCGTTAAGCGGATAACCCGCGCACTGGCCTAGAGGCCCTTGATTCAACTCAACCACTTCGGGGATAAGTTCAGCCACAGTGACGCTGGCATGACTGTTGACTGATTTGAGTGCCTCAGACAAGGTATATCCCATACCCAGTCCGCCAACCAGCACCGATGCGCCATCCTGATCTTTAATATGCGCACAGCCGCGTTGCGACAAGACTTGTTCAGAGTTAAACACCCGGCTGTTCATCAACTCGCCACGAATACCCGAAAGTTTGATCGAAAACTCATCGCCTCTTCGGGAAAAAACGAGCTCACCGCTTTGGTGAGGAATAGTCGCTCTGCCGAGTTGCTCCCATGGGATCATTGCCGCACCTTGATACTACTTTGCACCAGAAAGATCAGGAGGTTATCACAGTTTTTTGCATTTGCAGTCCTGAATAGACACACTTTAGTCAGGCGATACTGCACTCAATGAGGCCTTGCCTGAGCTTTCGCGATATGTTTCATAATTTGAATACCCTTCTGCCCCCCCGCCATACCATTGCGAAGCATCATCAAAGCTATTCAGTGGGTAGTCATGCTCGAATCTCGTTGGTAAGTCGGGATTGGTTATCCAAGGCCTGCCAAACGCAATCATATCGGCGTCGCCATCAGCAATGCGCTTTTCAGCACTTTCTTTGTCATAACCGACATTACCGATCAATAAACCGGTGTACAGTTTGCGGAAGTCGGCGAGCGTCATCGGTTCTCCACGCTCATGAAAACCAAAACCTAGCCCATCCATGATATGCAAGTAACCGACTTTTTTGGCATCGAGTTGCTGAGCAACAAACGTAAATAACTCTCGATAATCGTCGCACCCCATGTCATTGAAAACGCCGTTTGGCGACAATCTCACGCCAATTCTTTCGGCGGGCCATATTTCCATGACGGCGTCCAATATTTCATCCAGCAAGCGGTAGCGGTTTTCTAAACTACCGCCATACTGATCATCACGCTGATTACTGCGACCATCTAAAAACTGGTTAATCAAATAGCCATTTGCCGCATGTACCTCAAGACCATCAAAACCGGCTTCTTTGGCGTTAATTGCCGCTTGTTTATAGTCAGCGATGGTGCGAGCGATATCATCTTTGCTCATTGCTCGCGGCGTTTCATAATCTTTTTTGCCGTTCGGTGTGCGAACTTTGTCGCCATCAATTTTTTTTGCAGAGGCTGAAAACGGCACATCACCGTTATGAAAATCGCTGTGTGAGGCGCGTCCAGTGTGCCACATTTGGAAGATGATGTGGCTTCCGGCTGCATGCACACGCTGTGTAATTGACTTCCATCCAAGCACCTGGTCAGCCGTATAAATACTAGGAGAATCTACCCAACCCTCTCCTTCAGGTGAGACAGAAGAGGCTTCCGTAATTAAAAGCCCACCACCAGTGCGCTGGGTGTAATAATCGCCCATGATGACATTAGGAACGCGATCCTTACCCGCTCGACCACGTGTCATCGGTGCTAGAACCATCCTATTTTTCAGTGAAACTCCATTCCAATCATAAGGTTGAAACAACGGGGACGTTGACATAGACACTCTCTTTGTTAAGCGTTAAAAGGAAGGTGAAAAAAAGTGAGATGAAAAGCGTGAGCCGGCGGCACGCCAACCACTACAGTGATATGGCTTCAAGCATGCGCTTGTGCCACCAATGTAAAAGGGTCAGACTCCATCAAATCTGGTCTGAATTGATCAATAGTGTTCGACAGTTGTTGTTGATTGGAGTGGCGCGTAAACTCATCATAAGCTGATTTATCTTGCCACTGCGCATAGTTAATCACTGTTTTATTATCTTCACTGATATGCAACGACGCACTGACAAAACCCGGACAATTGGCAATCCAATCTTGCAGTTCCACGTCAATAGCTCGCGCGAGCGAATCAGCATTGCCATTGTCGAGATAGAATCTGATTATTTGTACGTAAACATCGTGTATTATAGTGGCCACATCAATTCTCTTAACGTCATGAGTTAAAAAGTATTTTTGTTGCAGGAACCGCGCCACGGTTTAAAAATCAAAAAACATTATATTCCAGAGACTTACAACATAATCCTGATTAACACGAAAACCACCGCAGTAAAGAGTTACATGCGCAGCGTCTTTCTTACACGGTGCGCTAAAGCGCTTTACGTCTAAAAATCACGTCAGTATCTACCAGACCTGAAGGAAGACTGTAAAGGGCCTATGTGCATGAGCATCAGTAGGCCCTAGTCACACGAGAGCCTGACTGCTTCCGTTTCAGGGGCAATCCGTATGTCACTAATGGCAAGCGAAAATGGCGCGGCTGACTGTATTTGAAAGACGCTGGTTAACTCGCTCAGTTTCACACCATTATTTGTCATACAGGCCAGTTCAAGTTGAACTTTGTGCCAATCACCACCCGCCAATGCATTCAGTGTTGGTGATATGTTCACGACATGAGAACAACTGTCTGATGCGTCTCCTTCAGCTTCACAACTCATACCTAAATTCACAGCGGCCGAGGAAATTTGTTTTACCTGCACCATAAACTGCAATGTTGATTCTTGCGAGACACTACTTAAGTCTTCCCGAAAGAAGTTAATGCTATCAAACGAGACGCCAGCAGTTTCCCCTCCCTGAGCTGTCAGTATAAATGCATCTTCCTGCACGATGCGATCGGTTGTGCGGAAACTCACTGAATCTGTTTTCATGGTGCTTGCCACCACATTTATTCGCTGACCGGCATCAATCAAATTCAACTGCCACGGCTTTTCAGCCTTACCGGAATAAACGACGCGGTCCTGATTTTGTGTGGCGGGAACGTCAAATGTAACGGGCAATGAATTCCCAAGCACAGTAGTATCCGTGTAGTTAAGCCCATACCCGTAAGGAAACAATGGATGATAGTCTTCATCACCGACATTAACCGTCGCTTGATAAGGACTTGCAGGCCATGAGAATGATAATTTACCCACGAAATCGTGCCGAGGAAGGCCCTGGCTGTCTACAAATAAAACATCTGCCACCCCCTGCCCTTCCGAGCCCGGTAACCACGCTGCGACAAAAGCATCGCTTGCATTCAGTTCGGGATTAACCCAAAGGGGTCTCCCGCTAATAAATACAGAGACAATTGGAATTCCTTGTGCGCGCAGCTTTCGAAGCAATGCTAAATCGGTTTTATTCCCACGCTGATACTCCAAGTGCTCTTTATCGCCATGCCCTTCGGCATAGGGCTCTTCACCATACACAACAATGGCAACATCAGGCTTGTCGGTATAATCACCTGTAGGCGCAAGTTCTATATTATCTGTGCCTGCCGCATTTACGATTCCCTGATAAATAGACGTGCCACCGGGAAAATCTTCGTTGCTGTTATTAGTGCCCTGCCAAGTGATCGTCCAACCTCCTGATTGCTTTCCTATGTTATGTGCGGCATCACCTGCCACAAGAATTTTTTGCGTTCTGGATAGCGGTAGTAAACCGTTGTCGTTTTTTAACAGTACCAATGATTCGCGTACTGCCTGTCGGGCTACGTCACGATGGGCTGGCTGACCAATCAACTGCGTTTTCCCAGAAAACTGGCGTAACGCTGGGCTAGGCTTTTCAAATAAACCCGCACGCACTTTTACACGCAGAATGCGCGTCACAGCATCATCTATTCTGGCCATAGGGATAACGCCGCTTTTCACCTGAGCAATTATGTTTTGATACAAGGGCTTCCACGCATCGGTAGGCACCATAAAGATGTCCAGACCTGCTATCGCCGCTTGAGCGCAGTTGTCATTGCTGCATCCTTTTATCTGACCATGCCCATTCCAATCACCGACAACAAACCCGTCAAAACCCATTTTTTCTTTTAAAACGTCTGTAAGTAAATAGGAGTGACCATGTACTTTTTCGCCGTGCCAACTGTTGAATGACGCCATTACAGACTGAGCACCGGCCGACAAACCGCCGACATACCCCTGAGCGTGAACGTCGAACAAAGTCTGTTCAGAGGCAACGTTGTTGCCCTGATCATCGCCCTTAACCGTGCCACCGTCGCCAATGAAATGTTTCACTGTGCTGATCACGCGATCGTCGCCTAAAAAGCCCTCCCCGGCTGGGCCTTGCAAACCTCTCACAATGGCGGCGGAATATGATTTAACAATGGCAGGATCTTCTGAATAACTTTCATAGGTTCGCCCCCAGCGATCATCCCGCACAGTCGCAACGGTAGGCGCAAATACCCAGTCGATACCTGTAACCATCACTTCAGTGGCGGTAATGTGGGCTATCTTCTCGATCAACTCAGGATTATTAGCTGCGCCTAGCCCAATATTATGCGGGAATAGCGTCGCACCAATCACATTGTTATGACCGTGCACCGCGTCCGTACCCCACATGGTGGGTATAGACGAACCATCTAATGAACTATCAACCGATGCCTGATACATGGCTTCGGCTAAGGCAATCCAATCGGCTGGTGTAGAGTGCTTGTTGTTATTGGGAAACGCACCGCCACCGTTCAGGTATGAGCCAAAGCCATAACGGCGCATATCCTCTGGTGTAATATCTCGTATCTCAGGTTGGATCATCTGCGCCACTTTTTGTTCAAGAGTCATCTCTGCAAGCATTTGCGCGACGCGCGCTTCCACTTTAGGATCGCTGGCCACCTCAATATTCAGCGTGGGCCAGATGTCCAAATCTCGTTGTACTTTTGCTGCATCCGCTGCGCGCGCTAACACAGTTGTATCCGATTCTGAGGGCGTGGGCGCGCATCCTAAGAGTAATGCGCATATGGAAAGCAGCAGACTGATCATAATTGACGCCGATAAGTGTGTATTCATGGTTATCGCTCTATTCGCTGATTAGGTTGACGCGTGATCCGTAAGCGCCGTAGTACGCAATATACAGATAACAGATAATAGGAAGTGCAAATGCCAATTGCAGACCAATCTGGTCTGCCAGCACACCTTGTAATAGCGGCACAATGGCACCACCCACAATCGCCAGACATAGGATGCCTGAGCCTTGGCTTGTGCTACCCTTTAAATCTTTCAGCGCCAGACTGAATATGGTCGGAAACATAATGGAATTGAATAATCCGACAGCGAGAATGGCCCACATCGCAGCGGGTCCAGAGAAACTGACTGCGCACAGAATGAGTCCAACCGCCATACATGCGTTGAATGTCAACACTTTAGCGGCGCTGATATACTGCATGACAACAGCGCCAATAAAGCGCCCTACCATGGCGCCCCCCCAATAATAGGCAATCACTTTTGACGCTTGCGCTTCGGTTAATCCTGCCACATCAGGCTGGGCCAAAAAGTTAACCAGAAAGCTGCCAATCGCAACCTCGGCTCCTACATAGACAAAAATCGCGATTGCACCCAGTGTTAAGTGCGAGTAGCGCCACGCTGATACGGCTGGCTTAGAGATATCGTTGTGCTGCGCCATTCTGGGTAATTTAAGCACTGCAAAAACGACGGCTAGTGCCAGTAGCGCGGCGGCGAGCAGTAGATAAGGAGTCTTGACTAATTCAGCTGACGTGATGATTTCACTCTCGACCCCACTGAAAATCAACCAAGCCCCAAAGAAAGGCGCAACCGTTGTACCCAAGGCATTAAAAGCCTGAGTCATGGTGAGTCGAGATGACGCTGTATCAGGTTTTCCCAATGCGGTTACATAGGGGTTAGCGGATACTTGCAAAATCGTGATGCCAGCCGCTAGCACGAATAGCGCAACCAAAAACAAACCATATATGTGCAGGTTGGCGGCAGGAATAAACATAAAACAGCCAAAACTGGCCGTCACCAGACCAGTAACAATGCCTAACTGATAGCCGATACGTCGTACAAGCGCGCCTGCCGGTATGGAAACAATGAAATACGCGCCAAAAAAACAAAACTGCACCAACATGGCTTGCGTATAGTTTAGGTCAAACGCTCCCTTCAAGTAGGGGATCAGAATATCGTTCAGGCAGGTGATAAAACCCCACATGAAAAACAACGTCGTTAATGAAATAAGGGCGAAGCGCTGATCACTCGACACGTCGACATGACTTTCACTGGCGGACGACATCGGTGACGACGCCATAAGCAATCTCCTAAAGTAGATTCGTGTTGTGGTATCCGAGGTTATAGTCGGTGATGCGATTTGTTATCGCAATGTAAATGCGATGTCAGGAAAAAACCGTGCGATACCTGCGACTCAATCTCAACTAGCTCGCCGAAGTGAGACATATTCACGATAAACCGTGCAGGGTTAACGATTAAGTCGCTGCATGATCTGCGCGCGCAGTCGGCGCGCCGAATCTTCATCCATACGGTTCAAAATTCCGCGTGCTGCATCAGGAATATGATGCTGTTCGTTAGCGTTGAACACATAGGTAGCGAACAATTCCTGCCAGTACTGACGCTGCGTTTCGGGTAAGTCTCGGATAGCAAGAACGGCATGAAACAATGCATCCATCGGTGCGCCGTGGAAAGCACTGACATCCCGCCACCAATAATTCTGCATGGCATTCACGGCGCTAAGTCCTTCAACACTGTGCCACCACATACCAGGAATAAACACGGCGTCGCCGGGAGCCAGCGTAGCCTCTAAAGCCACTTTTTCAGCCTCTTTATAGCGCGGAAACCGAGTGTAGTCAGGCGCACGCACGTCAACCAAACTAACTGGCTGTCCGGCGGGAGTATTGTCCAACGGCCCGATATATAAGTTAGCATGTTGTGCTGGCGGAAAAAGGGTAAATCGACGCTCACCAGCCATCACACAAGCCAAGTTATGCGTAGAATCATAGTGGGTTGCGATACGCGAGCGAGTGCCAATCCACAAGCTATTGATTGGCGCATCCTGCATTTCCTTTACACTATTCAGTTGCGCGAAGCGTGGCGCGATATACGACATCGCAACTGATCCTAGGTACATTGCATCAGAGGGTTGCCCCTGAGCAGCACTTTTCAAGGCATTCAAAAAACGGTGAAAGCTCATACGCTCGCGCGTGAAATTAAAACGGGTTAGATCATCGGTATAGAAAAAGCGACCTTCATTGCTAGCGACTGAATGCATCACCGTAACAGGAGCATCTACGCTACTGTGTCGCAGTTCCTCTAGCCAAGTACAGATATCTTGACTTGATGAAACCGCCGGCCAATGACGATTAAGCTGACGAAATACACAGGGAGATTGTCGCTCGCTAAGTGTTGCTAGCGCGACACTGTGCTCAGTTTCAGGTATCTCCTGTATGGCTTGTGGCACGGCTATTGTCCAATGCCAGCTGGCTGGTTGAATGCGTTTTGATAATCGATCAGGCGACTGAGGTTATTTGCCGACAGAACACAGCAGTATATCGCTTGCAAGTGCCCTTGGCTGTGGAGCACCTGTAAGGCATTGGCATCTAAACTGGCTAGATTTTCTTCATGGATCGTGTAAAGCGAATTCAGCGCGCGCGTTTCACCGTTATCCAAAGTCACAGTAATGTTCACAGATTCAAGTAATTGGTATTTGAGCAAGTTGTCTACCAGCAACGTTAACTGAGTGTGACCTACATGAATGGCATTCAGTGTTGAAGCTGCTTCTGTTAAATAGGCTGACTGACCGCCCTGTGGTAAAAAAATGTCGGTGCCACGATGGCGATTAACGCCGGGATGATGCATATCAATAAACACCACTGGCTCTTCCATCGGTACACCATTTTGTTCATGCGTTTGGAAACCAATCAAGAACGGCTGCCTGCGCAGGGTTAACGGCTTATTCTCAATGCGCCATTCGGGTTTATCCACGCACAAATTTTGCTGTTCCGAAAAACCGAAAACGGCGATAGCTTCAAACTTCCCCGTATCCGCTCTTTTTTGAAAAAACAATGGAAAGTACGTGTGTAACATACGGAATTCACTCGGGAACACGCGCGCAAATGATTGATTACGCTCCTGCTCTAAGCATTTATCCAAATCAATTTTGATGTCCTTATGCGTGACATTATCCAGTACTTGATGATTATCAGGCACAATTTACTCCTAAATCACGTGTAAGCCTTGTTGGCAGATGCGTTGGATTAATTCTCTGTTTTGCGGTAACCCGCGAGTTAACTTTGCGGTCAACTGGGCATTCTGCTGCATTAATTGCGCGGCATTTTGATGATCCGACAAAGCCTTGCGTTGCGTTGTGGGCGTTGTTAACGGATACCCCATTCCGTAAAGTACATATTGATAACTCGCTGAGGGGAAAACTTCATCAGTTTGGGTAAAGTCACCGTGATATGGACTTTGATATTGCCACAGCGCGAGCAGGTCGCGCAGCGAATCAGGCGTACTGTCATCCCGACAGTTATCAATCCAATAGTCAGTATCCGTGCGCTTAGTGAGAACATAGTGTAACTTCAGAAAATCAATGATCCGCTCCCAGCGATAGGTAAACTTTTGATTAAATCGCTTGGCAATGATGTCCATAGCCTGCCGGTTCGATGGCAGTTGCTCGGTCAACATCGTCGCGGCAAGCTCCACCAGCACCAATGCAGAGGCTTCTAGCGGTTCAAGAAACCCTGCGGAAAGTCCAATAGCCACACAGTTGTTGCGCCAAAACGTTTGCCTGTGCCCGGGAATAATATCGATTTTACGCACAGCAAGCGATTCACTTTGCGTACAGCCTGAATCCTTAACATAGTTCCGCAGGGTACGTTCTGCACCGTCGAGTGTTTCGTGTGCAGATGAAAACACATATCCCACGCCTTTGCGTGTAGGCAATCCAATATCCCAGATCCAACCATTGCTCTGCGCAGTAGCAATGGTATGTGAGGCAATCGGTGCATCTGGCGTCGTGTAAGGTACCTGAACAGCCAACGCAGTGTCGTTGAAGAGTATATCTTGACAACTGTTGAAGGGCACTTGGTAGTGCTGTCCTATTAACAATGCTTTGAATCCACTGCAATCGACGAACAAATCACCGGATATATCACCATGCTGTTTAGTACACACAGCAGCAATATCATTGTTAGGATGAGATTTCACTGCGACCACGTCATCCAGTACATGCCTCACACCCAGCTTTTCAACACAATGCTGCTGGAGAAAAGTGGTAAATTTGCCTGCATCTAGATGGTAGGCATAGTTTGCCACATGCGCGTACTCAGGCGTGGTAAATTGTTTTGGCGCTAATCCCAGTTCACAGAGTCTGGCTTGAAAAGAGACTGCATCAGCAAAAGGTATATCGCGGCACTGCTCAAGCCAATAAGGCACTAAATTTGTGTGTTGATACCCTTGCGGAAGCACCAAAGGATGATAATACGCATCCTCTTGTGCACCGGTAACCCAGCGTGCAAATTTAGCGCCCTGCTTAAATGAGGCGTCGGCAAAGCGAAAAAAGTCTGTCTCTCTAACACCAATGCGTTTTAAGGTGGCACGCATGGTTGGCCAGGTGCCTTCTCCGACGCCAATAGGCGGCACTGTGGGTGACTCAACTAGGCACACCTCTACGCCGGTGTCCGTATGACTCAAGTGCTCAACGGCGAGCAAACCAGCGGTCAACCAACCGCTAGTGCCGCCCCCCACAATGACGATTTTTTTAACCTCGTTATTCATCAATAGCCTCTGCACTCACCACGCAAAGTTGCAAGTTTAGAATGTGTACCGTGCGCCCAGCATATAGCGCGTACCATATTGTCTGGCGGCTAGGAACTGTTCTTCATAACGACCATAGATTTCTTCGGTTTCGTTGTTCAGGTTAATACCTTCAAAAAACACGGTCAGCTCATCGGTTACATCATAATTGGCACTCACATCCCATTGCCCGTATTCCTTTGCAAACTGCGGTGGGGCATCGGCGGAACCCGCCGCCTGACCAACACCAAGCAGATAGCTGTCGCGCCACGCATAAGTTACTTTAACTGACACACCGTGGTTTTCGTAAAATAATTGAAAATTAGCTGAGTCACTCAAACCCACCAATGGTGACTGTACACTCAGACTATTAACGTCAAATTCAACATCACCGTTCACAAATGTCGCATTCACACCCGCACCGAAGCCAGTCTCACCAAACAGATGTTGAACCGCGAACTCGATGCCATCAACGGCTTTGGTGTCACCATTGGTCGGTTGGCTCACCAACCACTCGATCAAGGGATCGGCTGCGCTTTGCTCAATCTGCCCATTCCCGTTCCCACCGCCATTAGCAATGATTTGATTAAAGATGGCTTCAACGGTTACCTGCTCCCCTCGTGCGGCAATATCAGCTTCTGCTTGCAGATAACGAGGCCCGCCAATAATATCGTACAAGCCGTCAACGGTGATCGTATTGAAGTCAGTCTGAATAAAATTCTTCACGTCTTTCTTAAAGTAACCGATCGCAGCATAACTGCCTTCATCGTAATACCACTCTAAGGACACATCAAAGTTAGTCGATTCAAACGGTTGCAGATTAGTGTTACCCGAGCTACCGCTACGCGCGCCAGGTTTAGGATTAGACGATAACGTGCGAATACCGGCAAGATTTCCCAATGGCGCGCGCGAAATGGTTTTACCGTAAGATAACCGACCTATCACATCCTCAGTAATTTCAAGGCTGAAATCCATGGTGGGAAGCAGTAAATCATGTTCACCTTCTGCCACAACAAAAGTATCTTCGATGTCTTGATACTGCAGTACCCACTCCGTTGAACTTGTCCAAACGACTTTGTCTTCCACGCGCTGTCGAACAGTAGAGGTAACGTCAGTTTCTTCATACCGTAGACCTAGATTCAAGAATGCTGGCATATCGTAAAGATCAAATTCAAGCTCAGCTTGCAAATACGCGCTCAGTGTTTCTTCCTGAACATTGGTTTCGCTATCGATACCATCAGCATAAGCATCGGCAACAAAATCATCACCGTAGAATGCGATATGACGCGCAATCGCTTCGTCATAGTCGTAGGTATAGTAGTAATTGGTCAACAAATCCGCGCCGCCGCCAGCAAACTGATCCAGAAAATCACCGGTATCATTTCGCGTAAACATCTGATCGGGCAGTATCGCTTGCACACCGTCGTAGCCGTCAATCCCTTGATTGCCACTGAAGCCGAACCGACCGCCTATGTTTTGGTCAGTATAGGCAACACCCGCTTTGATTCTCATTAACGGTGTGTCATAGGGGCTTATCCAGGTTGAATCGAGTTGCAATTGCTCCACGGTAGATTCGCCGGGTGAATTGAAGAACTGCGCAAACTGCGAATCGAAGTCAACCGGCTGAGCTTCGGTGTTATTGTCTGGCCAAAACAATTCCATTTGAGGAATATCGCCTTGGCTGAAATCATAGGTTTTTGACACTAGATTATTCGGCCCAAGTATAATGAACCCGTTGTTACCGCTGCCTTTATCAGCGCCGTCATCAACCTTATTTGACGAGTCGTGATAATCTAATTCAACGTGGACACTGTCGGTAATATTCCAGTCCATATTAAAGCCGATAGACTCAGCCGTTACTTTGGTTGTGCCTTTTCTAACCGTATGTGCATAATCATTGTTTGCTTCATTAAAGCGTATGGCCGTGCCGCGCTCGTCAAGTTCATAAGAGTTAATGTTCCCGCCAAAGTTAAACCACACGCCAAACGAGGTGCTTTCAGAGCCGGTTTCGGCTTCTGACGCGGTGTAATCGAGTGAGAGCGTCAGGTCATCAGTTGGTGCGTATTGCAATGTTAACTGGCCATTGGTGCGAGAACGCTCAAAATCAGCAACGGTATACCCTAGGTTCTGAGGCAAGAAATGATTGCCGATACGATTGCCCTCAGCGTCCACTGCCCGCGGGTCAATAAAATCTCCTTCGTCAAGATTGGGCAGCGCGACATTGGCTTTCCAACCATCAATTGCAGCGCCTTGTTGCTGAAAATGCCTAACTTGATGAGAGGCAGACAAGCTAATACCAAACGTGTCGTCAGCAAAAGTATCACTATAAATGGCGGCAACTTCCGGCGTGACGTCGTCACCTTTTTCATTTGAACTGTCATAGATGCCTTTCGCCGATATAGAATATTTTAAACCGGGATTGCTCAGTGGCTTGGCTGTTACGATATTGACTGTGGCGCCTAAGCCTCCACTGGGTAGTTCAGCCCGTGCTGTTTTGTAAACTTCCAGCGCGTTGATGCCCTCGGAAGACAGGTTTTCAAGATTATATGAACGCGTGTTGCCCGTTCCCGGCATTTGCCGCCCGTTCAGCGTGATCAGATTAAAATCCGGGCCGAAGCCTCGTACCGTGATCTGACTCCCCTCGCCGTTCGAACGACTGACGGAGACTCCCGTGATACGTTGCAACGACTCCGCAAGATTCGTATCAGGGAACTTTCCCATTTCCTCTGCCGAAATCGCATCGACAACACCGGCTGAACTGCGTTTGATATCCATCGACCGAATGAGGCTACCACGAATACCTTGCACTTGAATAACTTCAACATTCTGTTCTGCTTGCGCTGCGCTGGCATTCTCTGTGTCTGCTTCCTGAGCCAACACCGACGCTGTTGCAGCCGCGCCAAACACCAATGAAACGGCGGTAGCTAAACGGCTTTTGATCAATAATTTGCTTTTCATAATGGTCTACTTTTTTCAAATTTTTCGAGAGAGGGGCTATGCGGTCCCTCTGGTTCAGTCATGAAATTCACGGAGCTGTGATATACGCATTGTCTACGCGATAGACGGCACCATTACCCGTTGCCCAGGCAGGGAAAATCATCACTACGTCGATTTGAGAAATATCTAATCCAGCGTCAAAGAGGGTTTGCAGCGAGTAGCTATAGGTTTGCCATTCACCCACTACCGGCTCGGCGCCTTCGAGACTGTCGCTTAGCGCCAATTCAACGGCACTGGACGTGTCACCACTTTCAATCTTAAATAACCAGGTTGAATTGGGATCTAAAGGTGCAGATATCACCTTCATTTCGAACGTCACCATGCCATTTTGCAGCAGATTACTGGCATCAAAGTACACCCCCTCATCAGCCATAAACCCCATTACGGTTGGCTCGCTACCGATGGAAAACTCGGCTGTTACACCATGTGTTGCGTCATCTTCTATTTCAACTGGCGTGCTACCGCCACAGCAGTCCCAAATTGGCCACTCAGGATTGCTCGCATCTTTAAACAGTGTCAGCCCTTGCGGCTGCGGCACGCTGGTAGGGTCAAAGATCATCATGTTATCAATACGATATACGGCTCCATCACCGGTCCCCCACGCTGGGAAAACCATCACTACGTCAATCTGAGTCACATCAAGACCAGCATCAAATAGTGCTTGGAGCGAGTAGGTATACGTTTGCCATTCTCCAGTCACTGGCTCTTGACCTTCCTGACTATCAGCTAAAGGTAGCTCGACAGCCGTGGATGTATCACCTGATTCAATTTTGAATAGCCAAGTTGAGTCCGGATCGTTTGGTGCGTTAACAACCTTCATTTCAAACTGCACCACACCATTGGTCAGGAGTGTAGAAGCATCAAGATAAACATCATCATCCGCCAACAGTCCCATTACTGTGGGCGTGGCACCAATGGTAAATTCAGCGACTGCACCATGTTCAGTATCATCGGCTTCTATCGATGGGGTCGTACCGCCACAGCAATCCCAAATTGACCATTGCTCACGCGCCTCATCCGCAAACAGCACAAATCCACTGAAACCTGATGAGGCGTTGGGATCATAGATCCGCACATTATCAATTCGATAAATGGCACCATTACCGGTATCCCACGCTGGAAACATCATCAATACATCTATTGCGCTCACATCAAGTCCGGCATTGGCAAGGTCGGCTAATGTGAAGGTTACCGTTTGCCACGCGCCAACGGATGGCGATAAACCTTCAATCGATTCAGTCATGGGTAATTCGACGGCTGTCGCACCGTTATCACTCTCGACTTTAAACAGAAATATCGAATCCGCACTATCTGGCGCGTTCACGAGCTTGATATCGAACTGGATCACGCCATTGGAAAGAATTGCGGTCGCATCAAACGGACTAGCAACGCCGCCTTCAGCATTGATAAATTCGGCTCGCGAGATAAACCCCATCACCGTAGGCGCTGCGCCAATGACAAACTCAGCGACAGAGCCGTGCTCATCGTCATCAATTTCGACGGTTGGCATTGAGCCACCGCAGCAATCCCACAATGGCCAGTTGGGGTTTTCAGCATCGATAAATACATTAAGTTCAGGTGACGCAGCCCCGTTCCCATCACCAATTTTTACATTATCGACCCGATACACAGCCCCTTCTCCAGTGCTCCAGGCAGGGAAGATCATCACTACATCAATGGCGCTCACATCCAGCCCTGCATCAGCGAGAGCTTGTAGCGGAAAAGTGTAAGATTGCCACTCGCCAACTAAAGGCACTGCGCCCTCGCTGCTTGCAGACAACGGCAGTTCAACCGCTGTGGCCGCTCCCGCACTTTCAATTTTCATCAAAAATTCGCTGTCTGGATTGGCTGGCGCTGTGACGAGTTTCATATCAAACGTCAGTGCCTGTGTTGCCACGATACCTGAGGCATCAAAAGGACTAGGAACCCCATTGTCGTCGGTTAAAAACTCTTCTCGTGAAGTAAACCCCAACACGGTTGGCTCAGCACCCACGGTAAATTCGACCACATTGCCAAAAGGTGCATCGTCCATTTCAACCGTTGGCGTAGAGCCGCCGCAACAATCCCATAGCGCCCAGTTGGGATTGGGTTCATCTTCGAAAATAACGACGCTTGCAGAATCATCCAAACTAGGAATGGAAGGGATAGGTGCAGCTCCTTCAACTAATGCATCATCGGGATCTTTGTAGCCTTGACGAACCGTTTCACAACCGCGTCCTGTGAGAGGATCTGCCGCGCATTCGTACACTCGAATATAGTCAACCTGCATGGTTTGCCCCTCGGCAAATGCAGTAGCGTCGATGCCGCCCTCATTAACACTTTCCGGCCAGTTTCCGCCAACCGCCACGTTCATAATGAAGAAAAAATCCTGATCAAATGGTGCGTTTTCCCATTTCACCTCGAGATCGCCGCTAACGCTGTCAAAGTATTCAGCAAACCAGCCACGATGTTTAAGTCCGGCAGCTCTCCCCTGACTATCAAAGCGGAACTCCGAGCGCATTTGTGTGGCATATAGGTAACCATCCACATACCAGCGGATTTCGCCCTCTTGCCATTCTATCGCGTACGTGTGGAAGTCATCTGCGGGATTGACGCCTTCGGGGAACGCATAACCTTTTCCAGACGACGAATTGTCGGGAAATCCTTTACCATAGTGTAGAGTGCCGTAAATTCGATTCTCTTCAGTGCCTTCAAGCGTTTGCGTTTTCAAATTGACCGCTTCCATAATGTCAATCTCGCCAGAACGAGGCCATCCGCCATAGACTGAATCGGTTGGCATCATCCATAAGGCTGGCCAAGCGCCCTGCCCAAACGGCAGTTTCGCTCTGATTTCAAAGCGACCATAGGTAAAGTCAGCTTTGTTCTGAGAAACCAGTCGTGCAGATGTGTAAGGAAGCGGTTCGCCGTCTTGTGAAGGCAACGCGACAATATTCAGGTTACCGTCGGCAACAAATGAGTTAGCATCGGCATCGGTGTAACATTGCTTTTCGTTGTTGCCACCTCCAGCGCAATTGACTTCATGCGTCCAATTGTTTGAGTTAATCTCGTTGCCGTCGAATTCATCGCTCCAGACTAATTGCCAGTCGGAAACGGGCGCTGACACGTCAACTGACTCGAAGTCAGAGTCAGTGGTGGTGCTACCGCCACAGCTGATTAAACCGACAGTTGATGCAAGCACGCAAGCGGTCGCGAACGGTTTGACTGATATTTTCATTATAGTGTCCCAATCGTGGTGTGCGTTTGTCGCTCCAGCGAGGCACACGCTTGAGCAGCAAACATATCTTTAACAGATTAATTACAATTGCGTCGAGGATAGTGCGGTATGTACATTTGATTAACAATTCAAATGCGATGTCACGAAGTGAATTTGCGGTATCGCCGCAGAACGCGCGCAGCCTGCGATAAAACGAAACATTTTTACGTTAACCTGCAGAATGGCTTCGCGCGTTGATAATTGTTTGAATGGCAGAACTGTAGTTTCGACTGACTTTCAACGAAACGTTATTTCCCAAATCGAGAAGACTTTCGTTGTTGCGCAGCGGTTGTATACCTTTTACTTCATTAATGTTGATCAGTGTAGACTTATGGATGCGCTGAAACACCTTACTATCAAGCTCTGTTTCCAGCTTCTTCATGGTGATCCGCACGATGTAGTTTTCCTCGCGGGTGTGGATACACATGTAATCACCAGCCGCGTCAATCCATTGAATATCAGCCACATTAACAAATACTTTTTGATGATCTGAGTTTTTCAAAACCAACTCCTGCCGAAACGGCGTTGGTAGGGGTTTATCAGAACCCAGCCAGTTCTCCAGCTCAGAGATAGCGAGCCCAGATGTATCTCCTAACGCCTTGAGCAACCTGAATTTTTCCTGCTCCTGCGCCTGAGATCCATATCGAACCCGGAGTCGTTCAACGGCCTGTTGCAGTCTGTGTAAGCTGGCAGGTTTTAGAATGTAATCGATGGCGCTGACTTCAAAGGCGGCGACAGCATAATCACTGTATGCGCTCACGAATACCACCAGCGGCATACTATCACTCTGTAGCGCTTGCACCACTTCGATACCGTTGATCCCCGGCAATTTCAGATCGATAAACAACACATCGGGTTGAAGTTTCTGGCAAAGTCTTATCGCATCATCGCCATCTGCAGCTTCACCGATCACCTTGATGCCCGCAATTTTGTCCAAACGCAAGCATAACCCTTCAATAGCCAATGGCTCGTCATCAACAACGAGCGCAGTTAGTACTTTAGTCATTCGTTTATCTCACGTGTTTAAACGGCATCGATAGCTTAACCTCAGCCATTTCTTCATGCTCCAAAAGCTCTACGCTAGTCCTACCACCAAAAAAGGTATCCAGACGTTCCCGCGTATTTTGCAAACCAATCCCAAACCCTTTCGGTAAATCTACCGCATTATCATGGCGTGTATTAATCACGCTGATGACCAGCGTATCGCTTAGTACATCGGCGCGTATACTGATGACCCCGCCTTTTTTACATGACTCAATCCCGTATTTAATCGCATTTTCGACTATCGGTTGGAGTAACATGTTTGGCAATAAAGCACTTTGGGCAGACGTTGATATATCAAAGTCGACATTGAGACGATTCGAAAAACGCACTTCTTCAATGGATAAATACAGCCTAACCAGCTTGATATCGTCACTGAGTGTACAGGTTTCACTGCCGGTATTTTCAAGAGAATAGCGAAAGAACTCGCACAGTTTATCCAACATTTCGTTGGCGTCGTCATTTTCACGTTTCAGTATCAATGTTGATATCGCATTTAAAGTATTGAACATAAAATGCGGATTGAGTTGATAGCGCAGCATTTGAAGCTGAGACTCTTTAGCAAGGGTTTGAGTGCGCAGCAACATCTGATGTTCTGTTTGCAGTCGGTTGTTGTACAGCATGATAAAAAATATCGCAGTAAATACGAATAGCGTCGCGATGGAAAAGAGTAACCATCCACCAAACTCTAACATGCTTAGGTGCTCGTACCACACCTGCTGATAAATAATCGCTTTGTAAGACGCCAGCTTAATGACGTTTAAAACAATACCTAGCGCCGCGGCTGAGACAAAGCTCAATACCAAAGCTAAATTCAGCGGCTTGTGAATAACACGGCGAATGAAAGCCCATTGCACACATGACAGTGCAAACCCACTGAGTGTCTCAACACAGAGGTGAATCAATTGCCCAGTAAGGTCAAAATCCGCAAAGTCAAATTGTGGTCGAATAATGGCTAAGAAAACAATAATGAAATAGCCTACCCAGCCAAATATTTGCAATGACCAAAATTGCTGTTGTGTGGTTGTAAAACCTTGGATATCACCGGGCATATCGGAGACGCTTTGTATCGCAGTACTCATGTGACGGCTCCTCATTTCACGTAAACAGTATTCAGAACATGCGCTACGATACTATGCAAACGTCACACACGCTATTCCCCCCTGAAACAAAAAAAGCGCACCAGACAGAATAATTAGTCATTGCTACTTGACGATATTTTACACATCCCGCAAAATCAATGTTAACTCATTGTTAATTATTAAAACTTTGATTACATTGCAGTGGGTTATTTAACCACCGCACTGACGTATAGCAATAAGACGCCCTTAAGTAGCGTTTATGAACCCGTCTTCAGGAGACTAACAACGATGATACTAAATCACTTGTGGGGAATTTATGCGCATCCCAAAGAAGAGTGGCAATCAATCGACGCTCGGCATGAGAGTTTCTTTTATGCGCTGAGTCATATCGCAATTATTGCGTTGATACCCGCGATAACAGGCTATTACAGCGCCGCGCATATCGGTTGGAGCGTGGGTGTGGGTGACGTCATCAAGCTGACTCAACAAAGCGCCCTGACAATGAGTATTGCCATGTACTTTGGTTTGATAGCAGGCGTAGTCGCGCTCGCTATCTTGGCCCATGAGCTTGCAAAAGCGTTCGATGAATTTCCAACTTACACGCAATCGCTTGAATTGGCGGCATACACTGCTACCCCATTGTTTATGGTTGGCTTTGCCGCCCTCTATCCCGTCCTGTGGTTTGTCATGGCTGTGGGCTTGGTTGGATTAACGTATTCTGTGTATCTACTTTATTCGGGTGTGCCGATAATGATGCATATCCATCAAGATAAGGGCTTTATCTATTCCAGTTCTGTAGTGACTTGTGGTCTGGTCCTACTGGTAATTCTGATGACCGGCAGTGTGTTGCTGTGGGGAATGGGCATGGGCCCGGTTTATACGCACTGACCCTTTGCAGGGCCATTGTTGAAAGTTAAACGCCAGCATTCGCTGGCGTTTTTTTTAATCCATCTGGTCAAAGTTATGCACGTCCAGATTGCTGAGCTCTGCTTGCACCACAGGGGCCTTTTTGGATTTTTCACTGCGCGCCGCATCGACACTCTCTAAGTAGCGCTGATCCACGTCGCCCGTAATATAGTTTCCATCAAACACCGAGGTTTCAAACCGCTGAATATCGCTATTTTCCTGCTTAACCGCACTGACTAAGTCAGGCAGATCTTGGAAAATCAGACCGTCCGCTTGAATTAAGTCACTGATTTGGTCGATTTCTCTACCATAGGCAACCAATTCGTTGGCGGAAGGCATATCGATTCCGTAGACATTGGGGAAGCGAATTTCAGGCGCCGCTGAAGCAAAATAGACTTTTTTTGCCCCCGACTCTCGTGCCATTTCGATAATCTGACTTGACGTGGTACCGCGTACAATTGAATCGTCAACCAGCAATACATTCTTACCTTTGAATTCGGATGAAATCGCGTTTAACTTCTTACGCACTGATTTTTTTCGCATGGTTTGGCCGGGCATAATAAACGTGCGACCAATGTAGCGATTTTTAACGAAGCCTTGGCGATAAGGTAGTTCCAAGGTATTCGCGATTTGCAATGCCACGTCCATGGAAGTTTCTGGGATTGGAATAACAACATCAATTTCTTTATCCGCCCACTCACGCTTAATCTTCTCGCCCAGTTTAACGCCCATATTAACGCGTGACGCATACACAGAAATACCGTCGATAAATGAATCGGGTCTGGCAAAGTAAACAAACTCAAAAATGCACGGCGCTGTCATTGGCTCAACGGCACACTGCTGAGTATGCAGCTGCCCCTGCTCCGTAATGTAAACCGCTTCACCCGGTGCAACATCGCGAACAAACGTAAACCCTACGGCATCCAGAGCAACACTTTCAGACGCGACCATGTACTCTTCACCAAGTTCACTGATTCGTTTTCCCAGTGCCAATGGTCGGATACCATTGGGGTCGCGAAAGGCTAAAATGCCGTGCCCAATAATGGCAGCGACAACCGCATAAGCGCCGCGAATTTTCCCGTGAACCGTACTGACGACTTTGAAAAAATCGGCGGGAGATAGCACATCGTTGCTCACATTCTGCAGCTCGTGAGCTAGTATGTTAAGCAATAATTCAGAGTCGGACGTTGTGTTGATGTGACGACGGGCAATGCGTGAAACTTCTTTCTGCAAAACCTCTGAGTTAGTCAGATTACCGTTGTGCGCAAATGCGATACCGAAGGGTGAATTCACATAAAAAGGCTGAGCTTCTGCCGAGCTTGACGAACCCGCTGTTGGATAACGGCAGTGGCCAATACCCATATTTCCGGTGAGACGCTTCATATGCCGTGTGTGAAACACGTCTCTGACCAAACCATTGGCTTTACGAAGGTTAAACACGTTATTCTCAATCGTCATGATGCCAGCAGCATCCTGACCACGGTGCTGTAATACGGTCAAACCATCATAGAGTGACTGAGCAACCCCAGTTCTGCCAACAATCCCCACAATACCACACATGCGATTTTACCTACTCAATTTGACGTTAAGAAGCTAGAGCTACCTTCCATGTATTGAAAAAACCATTCAATAATGACAGCAAACTCAGGAACTAGAACAGATGAAGCCCACCAATCAGACGATGCTGCCGGTGTAAACGTATCCATAAAAAATAATAATGCGCTGACGATCAAGACCCCACGCAATGCACCAAACACAGCACCCAGGGCTCTGTCTGTGCCACTCAGCCCCGTGGCGTGTACAAGCTGACTGAATACATAGTTCACCAAAGCGCCTACCAACAATGTGGCAATAAACAAAATAGCGATGGCGACACCATTGCGCAACAGTTCGTCGGTGATCCGTGTTAGATAGACCGCGATGTCAGGATAAAACTGGCTGGCAACAAATAACGCGGAAAACCAGACTGCCAGTGAAATAGCTTCCTTGACAAAGCCACGGATTACGCTGATCACCGTAGACAAGGCGACGATGCCAAGAATGGCGAAATCAAACCAGTTCATTCGTGCGTCGCTTTCATCATAGTAAGGAAGGGATACCTCATCAGAATGGCGCGCATTCTATCAGAACCGAACACGAATACCAATCTACAAACGGCGTCGTGAATGGGGTAAATTATTTACACTTTAAACTCAGTGATTTTGCCGCTTAAGCCCGTGATCTGTTTCAAATGCGGTAAAGCATCCTGCAGTTTTTGACGCTGCAAGTCTGGCCCGACAAACACCTTTGTTAAACGCCCGACACTGGTTTCCACTGGCTTACTGTACGCTCGGTATCCGGCATCTTCTAATTTATCCAGAAGCTCACGCACGTTTTTTTGGTGCCGGAAGCTGCCTAATTGTACTACCCAACCAGCACCATCTTGTTCTGCTGCCGTGTCACGTTCAATGTTGGTTTGTTGCTTTAAATCAGCGTTTGGTTGGCCGTTGGTTGGTGCAGCCGTTTCTGGCTCCACCGGTTCTGACCCAGAGAATTGTTCATCCAGCGGTTGCTCATCAACGATTTCCAAAGGTCGAGATGCCGCTGCAGCCACTTCTTCGGAGGGGAACTCTTTAGGCTGAACCAACGCTTTACGATCAGGCGGCGTCGGCACAGCCACAAACGTAGTATTGCTTTCGGACTTTTGCCCATCTAACAGATCGGGCAGAAAAATGACCGCCAACGCAACGATCACAATAGTTCCCACGAGTCGATTTTGTAATGCGTTTGACAAAAAACTTACCTCAGCTCAGCGAATGCCAATATTATAGGCGTTGTTGACCTGATAATGTCAACAAATCAGCGACAGTAACAAAGGAACCAAAGACTAACACCGTATCAGCGGGGCGTAACATCGACTTGAGTTCTTTAACGGCGTATTCGACGGAGTCAAACTCTCCGACAACTCTCTGACTGGCAAGCACTTGCCCCAGTTCGTGTGATTTTGCAGCACGAGGACTGTCTAAACTGACGGTTAACCAACGCGGTTGCAGGTCAAAAAAATGCGACAGGGTTTCTTCAATGGCTTTGTCTTTCATCATACCGACGATAATGTAAAGTGTTCCGCCACTTAGGACAGGTTCCAATTGCTTACGCAAATGTTGTGCAGCATGCGGATTATGACCCACGTCTGCGAACCAGTTCGGGGCTTGCTTCAGCCATTGCAGCCTGCCAGGTAACTTGGTTTCCTGAAGTAAACGATGCAGTTCGGTGGCATGCTCAGTAAACCATGCCAGATGCCCCAATTGCTGAAGCACCGCCAATGCGGTAGCCATATTTTCCAGAGGTAGCATCGGCAACGGCAGAGCCGAAAGTTGAAACTCATCGGACCGCCACGTCCATGCGTTCTCATGAGGCTGCGTAAAGGTAAACGAATGGCCTTTTTGCAAGACCTTGTTGGATAGCTTGCGAGCGGCAGCAGTTAACGTATCCGGTGGATCAGCGTCACCAATCACGAGCGGGATATCGGGGCGAAAAATACCGGCTTTTTCAATCGCTATGAGCGATCGCGTATCGCCCAGGTAAGCTTGGTGATCAACCCCGATCGAGGTTATTACAGCAATATCGGCATCGATAATATTAGTGGCATCCAACCGCCCGCCCAAGCCCACTTCCAACATCATATAATCTGGCTGTGCATTATTCAGCAGCAACAACGCAGCAAGCGTACCAAATTCAAAGTAAGTGAGTGTTTCGTCGCCTCGGGCCCTTTCAATACGCAGAAAGGCTTGGCACACATCATCCGCGCTGACGTTATCACCGTTGATGCGAATGCGTTCTTCGTAATCAATCAAGTGCGGCGAGCTATATACGCCAACCTTGTAACCTTTGGCTTGCAGAGCGGCCTCAAGAAATCGACAAGTCGACCCTTTGCCGTTGGTTCCGCCCACTGTGATCACAGTCGTGCTGTTCCATTGAAGCTGAAACCGCTGATAGACGCGTCGAATACGATCGAGCGTCATATCTATTTCGGTGGGATGGATCGCGAGAAGGTAATCTAACCAGTGAGCAAGAGGCCAATTCGACTGATTCATCAATGTCGATGTAGTTTTGTGAGTAACGAATGCAACGTGTCGCGCATTTCTCGGCGATCCACAATCATGTCGATAGCACCTTTTTCGAGCAAAAACTCACTGCGTTGAAAGCCTGGCGGCAAGGTTTCACGTACCGTCTGTTCGATGACGCGAGGCCCAGCAAAACCAATTAACGCTTTCGGCTCCGCCACATTAATATCGCCTAGCATCGCAAGGCTGGCTGATACGCCGCCCATCGTAGGGTCGGTTAACACTGAAATAAACGGTAAGCCGCGTTTGCTCATTTTAGCCAATGCGGCACTGGTTTTGGCCATTTGCATCAGTGAAAATAGCGCCTCTTGCATGCGCGCGCCGCCACTGGCTGAAAAGCAAATGAGCGGCATGTTGTGCTCTAAACATTCATTCACGGCCGCCACGAAGCGCGCCCCCACAACTGACGCCATTGAGCCACCCATAAAACTGAACTCAAAACAGGCTACCACCACCGGCATTCCTTTGATTTTACCGCGCATGACGACCATTGCGTCTTTTTCGTCAGTCGATTTCTGCGCGGCGACAATCCGGTCCTTGTAGCGCTTTGAATCTTTAAATTTAAGCACATCTTGCGGCTCTAAATCGGCTGCTAATTCTTTTCTGTCTGTTGCGTCGAGCAAACTATCAATACGCTTGCGAGCCTTGATGCGCATGTGATGATCACATTTTGGACACACTTCAAGCAACTTTTCCAATTCAGAGCGGTACAATACTGCGTCGCAGGCAGAACATTTTGTCCAAACGCCTTCGGGAACATTTCCTTTCGTCGAGGTTTGTGTACGTGGAAGGATCTTTTGTATCCAGCTCATTCAATACTGTCCTGTTGTTGTGTCGACTTTTATGTACTTATTAGACCACACTATGCGACACGGTGAAAAATAAAACTGGTCTTAGAAGTCAGGAGAGAAACAGGGGGCCTGGTCGGTAACACGGAATATCGTACGCTGCTGCATAATTAACTTGGACCAAATACAGGCCATGCGGTTTTGCAGTGGGCGCAGCCTGAGTACGATCTCTGGATTCCAGCAGCGTGTTAATCCACCCTTCAGGTTTCTCCTTGCAACCCACCACAATCAATGAGCCGGTAATGTTGCGCACCATGTGGTGAAGGAAAGCGTTCGCTTCCACATCGATAACGACGTACTCGCCCAAACGACGGACGGAAATGTTTTTTAATTGACGCCATGGAGATGCCGATTGGCAGTGAGCGGCTCTAAACGCACTGTAGTCATGCTCTCCCACCAGACATTGTGCGGCGCTGTGCATGATGTCTGCATCTAAAGGGCGATATTCGTGCGTGATCCCGCCATTCAAAATACCGGGACGCAATCGTGTGTTTTGAATGACGTAGCGATAACGACGCGTAATCGCTGAAAAACGGGCATGAAAATCTTTTCCTGTACGTTTCACCCATCGCACTGCAATACCGTCAGGTAGATTAGTGTTAACTCCCATGGTCCATGCTCGATCGGGGCGATCAATGGGTGCGTCGAAGTGCACCACCTGGCCGGTTGCATGGACGCCCGCGTCAGTGCGTCCGGCGCAATGCACACCAATAGGTTGATTGGCTATCTTGCTCAATGCTTGCTCAAGTGCGCCTTGCACTGTCTTCACATCAGCTTGGCGCTGCCAACCGCAAAATTCAGCACCATCGTATTCAACACCTAAAACGATGCGCAATGCGAACCTCGTGTATTTGATAGAAATGATTGTGGGGCAGGAGTTTACCGCAGAGCGCATCAGTGCGCCAACTGCGGTGACAGGATTTGTAAATCAAGCGCCTTTGTTCATCGCCGCCAGAATATCTTGCGCCTCTTGCTGTTGCTCAGCGTTGCCGTATTCAACCACATCGTTCAATAGCTCAATGGCTGCGTCAGTTTCGTCCATTTCAATGTATGCGCGGGCTAAATCCAAATTCGCAGAATGACTACCGCCGCTGTCTACGTCGACGCTGACATCGTCGTCGCCTATTCCGCTAAACTCAGATAAAGCAGCCTCTAAATTCAGGCTGGTCTCGTCAGCGCTGATACCGTCGTCCAATTCGCTCTCTTCCAGCAGTTGATCAACATCAACAAAGTCATTCTCAGACTGCTCCAAGTCACTCTCTGCATCATCTGGATCGGTAAACAGCGCATCTAGATCAAGATCAGGGTTATCCAGTTTGAGCTCAGTTTCGCCCTTGACCTCCGAATCGATACTATTGAGCAATTCATCGAAATCAGCGCCCTCAATCTCTTCTAAAACAACGTTATCGTCTTCATCTTCGTCGCTTAGCCAATCATCTAAGCCCGGTAAGTCTGATAGTTCATCAGCATCAGATGCCGCGTCAGTTTGTTGTTCAGGCAAACTTTGAGTATCGTCATCGTCCAGCGAGAACTCGTCAAACTCAGTATCTAAGATACTGTCATCAATCGTATCGTCAGCCTGCTCAGCACCAGCGTCACTTTGATCATGCGCAAAACTTGGAATGTCGTCTAAATCGTCGACCGAATCGGCCAAGCCATCAACATCCAATATCTCTTCTTCAGAGGTTGATTCTAGTTCAGGTTCTGCACTGCCTGCGTCAGCTTCTGCTTCATCGACCGACTCGGCCAGACCATCAACATCCAATATCTCTTCTTCAGACGTTGATTCTAATTCAGGCTCTGCACTGACTGCGTCAGCTTCTGCTTCATCGACCGAATCGGCTAGGCCATCAACATCCAATATCTCTTCTTCAGACATTGACTCTGGTTCAGGCTCTGCGCTGCGTGCTTCCGCTTCTACTTCTGCTTCGTCGACCGAATCGGCCAGACCATCAACGTCCAATATCTCTTCTTCAGAGGCCGATTCTAATTCAGGCTCTGCGCTGTCTGCTTCCGCTTTTGCTTCATCGACCGAATCGGCTAGGCCATCAACATCCAATATCTCTTCTTCAGACATTGATTCTGGTTCAGGCTCTGCGCTGCGTGCTTCCGCTTCTACTTCTGCTTCGTCGACCGAATCGGCCAGACCATCAACGTCCAATATCTCTTCTTCAGAGGCCGATTCTAATTCAGGCTCTGCGCTGTCTGATTCGACGGTTACTTCGTCGTGTTTATCTGCTTGATCATCTAGATCGAATTCAGCTAACAGCTCGTCTGTTACTTCGTCGGGGACGTCACTATCAACCTCGTCGACAGACGTTTCTTCGGCGTCAAAATCTGCATCCGACTCAATGTCATTCGCATCGGCTTCTAACTCTGCCAATAACTCATCACTGAGCGCATCAGCCGCACTGTCATTGGAGTCTTGCTCAGCTTCAAGCTCTGAAAGGAGCTCGTCAGTTAACGGGTCGCTAACATCCTCAACCGTAATATCATCGTCATCGCTGTTTTCATCACTGGTGGCTTCTGGTGGATTTTCTGCTTCCAGTTCGGCCAAAAGTTCATCAGTGAGCGGGTCGCTTGCACCGTCTTCATCATCCATATCATCGAGCGGATCAATGTCGCTGGCAAATTCATCAAGGGTTTGGATACTCTCCTGAACATCGCGTCCCTCAAGCACGGTTTCATCTGTGTCGTCCTCATCCATGAAGTCGTCATCACCCATCATACCCTGCATCATCTCAAGCTGTTCAAGCTCACCGATGATTTCATCCGTTACCTTGTCCAGCTCAGCGCCTTGGGTCGCAATTTCACTTTCTAATTGCTCAAGCATTTGCCCCGAAACACCATTTTCAGTGTCTACCTCAATACCCGCGGGTGCATTGCTCGGATTCTGCTCTTCCAGCAAATCGTCGATACTAATTTCTGGTTTTTCTTCATCGTCGTCGATTGGTGCGCTGAGCGTGTCATTGTCCTGATCGGCTGATGTCTCAGGTTCCTCTGCTGTATCCTCTTCATCATCGCCCGTCAATTCATCAATCAGATCCGTATCAAGATCAGTGATATCATCTTCATCGAATAGATCATCAATACTGTCTTCTGTCAGCGCAGATTCAACATCAAGTTCATCAATAAGCTCATCATCTAAGTCGTCCGTGAGGCTATCGGACAGATCGATCTCGTTATCGTCAGACAAATCGATACCGTCCAACTCATCCATATCCACGTCATCAAGCTCTTTGCTTAACTCATCCTCATCGTCATCGAATAGACTGTCGCCATCGTCTGAATCGTCTGGTACCAACATCTCGTCGCTAAGGTCGGCGTAACTATCCAATTCGCTTTCAACTGCGTCGTCCAGTGACTCGCCTAACTCCTCGGATAAAACGTCATCCAGTAGTTCATCGTCATTGAACAAATCATCAGCATCATCAGGCGTGGCCAAATCGTCTACCAGCGCATCGCTCATGTCGTTGACCGGTGCTTGCGTTGCCTGTGCGGCAGTCTCAGGGATAGGTTGAGCGTTAGGTTCGGAGCTGCCAGCCTGCGAGCTGCGATTTCGCTTAAATAACCAAGCGATAAAACCGCCAACCAAACCCAGTGTTAACAAACCCGAGCCAATAATGAGTGCTAGCGGACTGGTCAGGGCATTCAACCACGACGCTTGTTCTTTTTCTTGCTGTTTAGCTTGCTGGCTTTTCACCAAGTCCAACAGCTCTTGCTGTAACGCGAGTTGCTGGTCGATTTGCGGTTGTACCTGTTCATCAACCTTGGCGCGCAAATTAAGTAGGTCTTCGTTGACGGCGTCGAGACGTTCGAAAACCTTTCTATTTTCATCAATTAAAGACTGCACACCATCGATTGAAGAGGCAAATTCTTGCCGTAACAGCTCAAACTGCTGGAGTTGCTGCTCATCCAGCTTAGTGAGCTTTTGTTCGAGTTGATTCTTCGTATCCGTTAAGTCGCTTTTGTTGACGAGCTCGACGGGCGGTTTGATATTATTGGACTGCGGTGGGGTTGCTGACGCGCTTTGATTGCGTAGAGCCGCATCGTCACGTTCAGCGCGTGCTCTCGCCTTTTCGCGGTCTATTCGCGCAATGTAACGTTCTGAGGGCAATCTCAGTGTAGCGCCATCAACAAGCAAGTTTAAATTTTGCTGTTCAAAAGCGTCTGGATTAAGGTCGTAAATGGCGACCATGACTTGATAAATACTGAGATTATTATTCTGCCGATACCGACTGGCAATCCGCCACAACGTATCTGACGGATCGATTGGCCCGTACTCAGCCCCAGAATACTGGCCTTGGGCATCTCGAGGGCCTTTAATTTGAACACTGGAAGTTTGCGCTGAGGTGTCAGTCACCACGGCAAAAACGATGACGAAAACCACACTCATCATTAGCCCGGGTATTGATCTCATCGCGTTCCTTATTCTTCTTAGTAACGTGCTGACTACACGTTTTTTATTGCTGCCTACGCCGTTATATTGACGCACCTAAAGTTCAGTAAGCAAGAGTTATTCCATACACAGCGAGGCTGCATTGGCCACCCAAACTATAAACTAGAACGGGCTAACTAACCACCGCATAACGTACAATGGATAAGTTCGCCCGGCTATTGTGCCTGACATGGTGTTATCGGCTCAAGTACACCCAAACTGAAATGGTTTTCGCCACCGACGTCAGACGCTACAAGTAATCGCGGATCAGCACTTCAGCAATCTGTACGCTATTAGTGGCAGCCCCCTTTCGTACGTTATCTGATACGACCCACAAATTGATGCCATTCGGATGGGAGACATCATTGCGAATACGACCCACGTGCACAGAATCGTTACCACTGGCTTTACTCACTTGTGTTGGGTAATCCTCCCGCTCGCTGTAGAGAGTAACGCCAGGTGCGTTCATTAACAGACTCTTGACCCCTTCAGCGTCGATTGGCTGGCGAGTTTCAATGTGGATCGCTTCGCCATGCCCATAAAAAACCGGTACTCTCACTGCTGTTGGGTTAACACGAATTGTGTCATCACCCATGATTTTGTGGGTTTCCCACACCATCTTCATTTCTTCCTTGGTGTAGTCGTTATCCATAAACACATCGATTTGCGGGATCGCGTTGAAGGCAATCTGGCGCGTGAAACCCTCTGTAATTACTTCTCTACCGTTAAGTAGCGCTGCCGTTTGCTGGGCTAAACCATCCATAGCGGACTTTCCTGCCCCCGACACAGATTGATAAGTGCACACATTGATGCGCTCTATGCCCACCGCATCATGAATAGGTTTCAGTGCAACCATCATTTGGATCGTAGAGCAGTTCGGATTGGCAATAATATTGCGATTTCTAAAATCAGCTAGCGCATGTGCGTTGACTTCAGGCACTACCAAAGGGATATCAGGCTCATAACGATAATGAGAGGTATTGTCGATGACCACACAGCCAGCATCGGCTGCGATAGGTGCAAACTTTTCAGACACGCTTCCACCCGCGGAAAAAAAGCCAAGCTGAACCTGACCCCAGTCGAATTCGTCGGCATTTAGAACCTCAATTTCCTCTCCCTTGAAAGTGATGCTACCACCGGCTGAACGCTCACTGGCGAGCGGATACAACGTTCCAACCGGGAAGTTACGTTGTTCAAGTATATCGATCATCGCTTGACCGACCAGACCAGTTGCCCCTAATACGGCAACATCATAGGCTTGTGACATGAGGTATTGCTCTCCTAATTTAAATCAGTATCGCTGCACGGAAATCCTAAAAGACGCAGCCGGTGAACCGTTTTTGCTTGTAATAAATGATGCGGCACAATGAGTGGTTGAGCCGAAAACTCCCGTCGAACAGCATAGTGTTTTCTCAACGCAACAAAAGCTGAGGCAGGACTGTCTGATTGTGCCATTGCTGAACGCAAAAGCCTATCGTCGTGACTCATATCATATAGCGAAAAGATCAGTCTCGGCAGCGTGCTGGGATCATCAAGCTCAGCAGCCGATAGCACGATAGGTTCAAGCTGATGCAACACGTCCGATAAGCGCAGTTTTAGGTTTTTATCCAGCAAACGGCATAACTCGGCATAGGCCATAAAAGTGCCGCGCGCTTTGCCTTCAATCGAATGACCGGCGATATGTGCCGAGCCCATTGCGATACGCGCCAGCAACTCAACGTTGATGTTAGGTTCTCCCTGCCATGCATCCAGAATGAGTTGAGGACATCTGTCTGGCTGCGTGTTGGATTGGTGCAAAAAAGCAGCTTCATCGACTACGCCGCCGCGACAGGCATTAATGATCACTTGTGACGGCATCATATTGTTCAATATCTGCGCATTGAGCAAGTTTTTGGTGGCATACTCACCATCAGACTCATACGGCACATGCAAACACACAAAATCACAGCGCACGGCGTCATTTAAGGTTACAAAGGCACGCGGATCGTGCGTATCCTCTAATGGTGGGTCGCATAAGCAAAACGGAATAGCCAATGCCGTCAACTTTTCAGCCAGCGCGCTACCAACATGACCGGCCCCCACAATCCCTACCGTCTTGGTTTGTAGTGCGTGCAAGGGATCCTCTTCATCACGCACACAATTGAACAGTGTACTAACGACATACTCAGCAACTGCCACCGCATTGCAACCCGCCGCTGATGACCAGCGTATCCCGTTATTTTCCAGATAGGCCGTATCCAGGTGATTAAACCCAGCCGTTGCTGTTGCAACCCATTTGAGTTGGCTGGCAAAGGCGAGCAAATCAGGTGTTACAGATAATGTGGACCGTACGATTAACGCATCGACATCATCCAGATCGTGAGGAGTGATTGAGCGCGCATCGAACGCCTGCGCATCGCCCAGCAAACTGAAACATTCCGCCGCAAAGGGCATGTTATCGTCGTACAGTATTTTCATACGTTTGAGTGTAATCAAAGCCTGTGCTTTTGACGACAAAAATAACCACCTTCTGCCACTATTTGTCAGCGTTCAAGAATGCAATCAACGCATTGTTGACCTCGTGTGGTACTTCAAGTTGCGGATAATGACCCACATCCAACGCGACAGTCTCAGCCTCAGGTACGCAACGACGAAACTGATCCAGCATATGTTTGCCAGAGATGGGATCGTGAACCCCATTGATAAAACACAGCGATTGCCGGTTGATTTTAGCGACCTGCTGCATCGCCGTAACCCAGCGATCACGATACGTTTGGCGCTCGTCAAGATAGTCCAGCAAAGCGGGCAGAACACGGCGGCCATGATGATGGTTCAGCAGTGTCCAGAGTATGTCTATTTCTTGCGGTTTAGGTTGCGTGGCGGCACCAAATATTTTGCTAAAACTGCGTGCCATAGTGCCCTTGCTCATGAGGTTCACTATCAATGGGCCTAACGGGCTGTGCAGCAACTTTTGCGTAAGCAACGGCCGATGGCTTTCGGCGAACAGCCCTCCATTGAGCCAGCAGAGCTTTTCAATCACGAATGGCAGTGTGTGCTCAGTTTGTCGGGCGAGTAATTCCTGAGCGACTGAATTTCCATAATCATGCGCGACAACAAAGCAGCGTGAAATACCTTGCTGCACGCATAACTCAGACACGATGTCTGCCTGTTCAATAATCGAATAACGATACGGATGAGGCTTATCGGAAAAACCAAAGCCGAGTAAATCCATCGCCAATAGCGCATGGGATTTATTCAGGGCCTGCCATTGATTATGCCAGTCCCACGCTGCGCTGGGGAACCCATGAATAAACACAACGGTAGTTTGCCGCCCCACATCACCATGACGCCAGTAGGCAATGCGATGCCCTAACAGCGATGTAAACTGTGCGTGCTTGGCATGTTGCGCTAAATCAGGTTGAGGCATCGCTTTCGCCTAGTTTTTAAAGTCAGGGCAGTCACGTTCAAGCTTTCTTAATATGCCAGGCCACGCCAAAGAACCGCCGGCGGAGCGTGTTACCTTGTCAGCTTGGGCCCGAATACCCGCGAGAATCGGTGCAGGGATTGCCCTCAATTCAACACCGCTCGCTTGTGCCTGAATCTGTATTTCACAACTGCGCTGCAATATAAACATTCCCAAAAATGCATCCGCCACGCTATCAGCGCACGTAAGTAGACCATGATTACGCAAGATCATAAAATTGGTGTCGCCTAAGTCGTTAACCAGTCGCACTTTTTCATCCGGATTAAGCGCCACGCCTTCGTAATCATGATACGACAAAGACGCCAATGCAAACAGTGATTGCTGGCTGTAGGGAAGTAAACCGTCTTCCTGTGCTGAAACGGCGATCCCTGCCGTGGTGTGCAAATGCAAAACACATTTTGCATCATCACGCGCCTCGTGAACTGCGCTATGAATGGTAAATCCAGCCGGATTTATTTCATATTCACTGTCCATTACCTTATTCCCCTGAAGGTCTACCTTCACCAAGCTGGACGCCGTGACTTCTTCAAACAATAAGCCATAAGGGTTAATGAGGAAGTGATGCTCCGGGCCCGGCACTCGCGCCGAGATATGCGTAAAGACCAAATCGTCCCACCCGTAATGGGCAACCATGCGATAACATGCAGCAAGGTCAACACGCATATTCCACTCATCGACACTGACCGATTGTTGAACTGAAGATGACATTGAAAGACTCCTAAATGAAACGGTTTAGTTTACTGATGTAATAATGTACGCTGGTTTTCGTGGTAAAACTGTCGTGGATCCGACAATGTTATGATTTTGTTATCTGAACCGCAAAAACGCATTCTGGCCAGCACCGACTGGTTTCAGCAACTTTGCCACGGCAGCCGTACGTTCGTTTTACACGCTATTCGCGTGCTCGAACTCTCGCACAGACAGCGGCTGTACTCGCGAGGTGACGAGGGTGACGGATTCCACTGCGTACTGAGCGGCCGTGTTAAGGTCAGCAATTTGCATCGATCAGGCAAACAGATGGTACTGGCCTACCTGAGTCAGGGAAGCTGGTTTGGTGAAATATCGATGTTCGACGGCAAGGGACGCACGCACGACACGGAAGCCGAAGGCAATGCGCAGTTAGCGTTTATGAGTCGCCAGCATTTTCATGAGCTGCTTGCACACTACCCGGCAGTGCATGGTTATTTTATTCAGATGCTATGCGCTCGATTACGCACAACGTTTAGCTATATTGACGCCAGCGCAAGCTTGACGCCACGGCAACAACTCGCCAGGCGCTTGATTTTACTGGCCTCTAATTTTGGGCAATCCCCAGCAGCGGCGAATAATACGGAGATACATGCGTCGCAGGAAACGCTGGCGATGATGCTTAACATGTCACGGCAAACGGTTAATCAACTGATGAAACAATTGCAGCAGGATAACCTGATCCAGCAGCGCTATGGACGTATTTCACTACTTGATATGGATGCGCTGAAAGCGCTGGGCGATTGGAATGCTGAGCCACTCAGGCATTAAACCCCATGAATGATGGCGCATCAAAGCCCGCTTGAGGCGGGCTGTGGAGTTGCTTTAATTTGAATTAATCCTGATAACGTGACATCAGTAAAGTGGCGTTTGTACCACCAAAACCAAAACTGTTCGACATGATCGTATTTAATGTCGCTTCGCGAGTTGATGTGACGATATCCAAACCAGCGGCTTGCTCATCCAACTCCTCAATATTGATCGACGGCGCAATAAAGCCGTGCTTCATCATCAGTAGGCTATAGATCGCTTCGTTCACGCCAGCCGCACCGAGTGCATGGCCTGTCAGCGATTTAGTGGCACTGATAGGCGGTGATTTATCGGCAAACACTTCACGGATCGCTTTTAACTCCTGAACATCACCCACAGGCGTTGAGGTACCATGGGTGTTTAAATAATCAATCGGCCCGTTGTGATGCTGCATCGCCATTTGCATGCACCGCACAGCCCCTTCACCGGACGGCGCGACCATGTCATACCCGTCTGAAGTTGCACCGTACCCCACCACTTCGCCGTAAATCGTCGCACCGCGCGCCAAAGCATGTTCCAGCTCTTCAACCACAACCATGCCGCCACCGCCTGAACTGACGAAGCCGTCGCGCTGAGCACAATACGTCCGTGATGCGACACTAGGGTTATCGTTATACTTGCTGGATAACGCCCCCATGGCATCAAATTGACTGCTTAGGGTCCAGTGTAACTCTTCGCCGCCACCGGCAAATACCACATCTTGCTTATTCAGTTGGATCATCTCCATGGCATTGCCGATGCAGTGCGCGCTGGTCGCACAGGCAGAAGAAATGGAATAATTGATCCCTTTGATTTTAAATGGCGTGGCCAAACAGGCAGATACCGTAGAGGCCATACAACGCGTAACCATGTAAGGGCCGACTCGCTTTACGCCTTTTTCACGTAAAATATCCGCCGAAGCCACTTGGTTTACCGACGAAGCGCCGCCTGAGCCAGCAATAATACCCGTACGCGGATTAGAGATTTGCGCTTCACTCAGTCCAGAGTCGGCAATTGCCTGCTGCATCGCGATGTAAGCGTAGGCAGCTGCATCTCCCATAAAGCGTAATGCTTTTCGATCAATATGCTCGCTCAAATCAATGTCGACTTTGCCCCAAACGTGACTGCGCATTTTCATTTCTGCAAACTGTTCAGAAAATGTGATGCCCGATTTACCCTTGCGCAGTGAATCGGTCACTTGCTGTGCATCCGTTCCAATACTGGAAACAATCCCGATGCCGGTAATAACTGCTCTTCTCATAGTTCACCTGAAAAATTAAACGCCAGTAGTGTAACGATTTATTGCGAAAAACTGGTCTGCTCTTTCGCACTCGATCACGTTATCATAAGTGATGAACATTTATATGACGCTTTAACGACATACCTGTGCAACAACCTTACGCTAAAATTCAATTTGACCCAAGTGGCAGCCCCTTTGCCAACGAATTTGACGATGTTTACTTTTCAAAAGAGGATGGCGCTGCTGAAAGCCAGTACGTGTTCGTAGAAAATAATCAGTTGTGGCAGCGCTGGTCAGAAAGTGCTGGTCCGCACTTCGTCATTGCAGAAACCGGCTTGGGCACGGGCCTGAATTTTTTAGTCGTTGCCGAGCAATTCCTGAGTTTCCGTCAACAATGCCCTAACTCGCCGCTTTCTCAGCTTCATTTTATATCCACGGAAAAGTTTCCGCTGACTCATTCTGATTTAATAAAAGCGCTACAACCCTTTGCACATTTTAGTTTACAGCCATTTTTGACTCGCTGCGATCTGACTAACGTACAAGGCTGCCATCGATTTGAAACCGTGGTTAACGGAACGCGATTCGTTTTGGATGTGTGGATAGGTGATGTGTTAAACACGTTACCGCAATGGCATGCGGGGAATAAAGGTGTTGTTGATGCCTGGTTTTTGGATGGCTTTGCACCGAGTAAGAATCCCGACATGTGGCAAGACAGCCTGTTTTCACACATGCGACGCTTGAGTAAAAGTACAGCGACGTTTGCCACATTCACCGCCGCTGGATTTGTGAAACGCGGTTTACAACAGGCCGGATTTAACGTTGAAAAACGTAAAGGGTTTGGCCGCAAACGCGACATGCTGGCCGGCAGAGTGAATGAAACTGATACGACACTGCCTGTTCGACATCCCCAACCTTTCTACAATCGCTCCGTTGAAACCATAACGCCGCCGACGGCGCAGGGCCATCCGGTGACAATTATCGGCGGCGGTCTGGCCGCTGCTAATCTGTGCTATGCGTTGGCGAAACGTGGCATCAGCAGCCATATCGTCGTTCAGGATAGCCATATGGCGATGGGCGCTTCCGGCAATCCTCAGGGCGGCTTCTATCCGCAACTCACCGCAGACGCCAGTAACAACAGTCAAATTCAACTTGCCAGCTTTTTGTACGCGAAACGAGTTTATCAACAATTACTATCGCAAGGCTTCGACTTTGCACATGAATGGTGTGGAGCGCTGTTACTCAACTTCAGCGCAGAAATCGCTAAGCGCCAGAATAATCTCATCGATAAAGGGGTATGGCCGAGCACACTGTTGTACCCAGTGAACGCCAAACAGGCTAGAGAGATTGCCCAGATTCCGTTGGAAAGAGGCGGAATATTTATTCCAAGTGCGGGTTGGGTAAGCCCACCGGAACTGGTTAGTGCACTTTTCAAGGCGGCGGAAGCGTTAATCACGGTTGACTATTCCATGGAGACTTCGGTCGATGGCGTGAACGTAGGCGCAAACGAAGTGGTTGAGCTGCACTGCACTTCCCGCGGTAAACAGTCGGTGAAAAAAGCTGCAACCGTGGTGTTTGCCACGGGGCATCACAGCGCACACATCAATCACATTAATAACCTTCCGGTGGCGCTCACACGAGGTCAGGTGGAACAGATCAAGACAAATGCACAACTCACACCGTTAAGCACTGTACTATGTCATAAAGGCTATATGACACCGGTATTTAATGGCTATCATGCACTGGGTTCGACCTATGTAAAAAATGATATTGATACACATTATCGGCAAGATGAGACCCAGCAAAATTTATCCACACATCGACGCTGCCTGCCTGAGGCGGCCTGGCTAGACAATATCAATAGTGAGGGGCAAGGCCGCGCTGCGATCCGTTGTTCAACGCCCGATCACTTGCCTTTGGTGGGCGCCATGCCTGACGTGGAAGAACAAGCTAACCAGTATCGCGACTATGGCGGAAAACGACCACAGCGACTCCCGCAACAACCGGCTAACCTGTCTGGCGTGTTTGTCTTGACGGGATTGGGTTCAAGAGGACTAACCACTTCCCCTCTGATGGCTGACATTCTCGCAAGCCAGTTGCTTAACGAACCGCTGCCGATGGCGAACACCTTATTGAGTGCACTTAACCCCAACCGCTACCTGATCAGGGCTTTAAAGCGCGGAACGTAGTTTAGCCTTTCTTCAGTTTCACAGTACCGCTAACTTCATTGCCACTGCTCTCACTCGGGATGAGCGCGTCAACCACATAAAACGGCAGCAACATCTGCGCGCTGGCGACCACATTTTTTGTACGAAAACCGAGTACACGCGCGTTCACCAGATAGCCTCCCTGATGCTTTGTCATGGTGCCCGTTAGCACATAATCCATGGGCAGTTCGGTGTCTAACTCCAGATAATTTCGTGACAAGATAAAGTCACCCGCCTCTGTGACGCGCACATAATCAGTCGCTTTGTAGTCCACCACCGGGATGCGGAACTTGTGCAACTCATGGACAAAGGATTCAGCCATTTGCTGACCCAGCAAGTTCGTTTCCTGAAGGTTGCTATCGAGCAGAGCGAAATGCGTGACCGCAATGGGGGTGCTGGTGGTGATGTGATCCATATTGCCAATCAAATCCTGGGTAAGATTTTTCACGTAATCACCCACATGCTTGGTCAATGGCCGACCTTTGTAAGCGCCTTGCACACTGGAATACACCGGCGGTTGGCCAAAGGTACCAAAGCTTTCTGCAGAATCGCTATCCTGTGAATTGCTGTTGTCCGCACTCACAATCCTATCGCCCCCTGCTCCGCCAGTAATATCAATGACTTGCATGCCCGCCGGGGTATCATTGATGGTACTCGCCTGAGCAGCGGTATCGACGTCCGGCGACGTTGAACAACCCAGCATGCTAAACGCCGCGATGACCGACACAGCGAATCGCAGTATAGAAGGCATTGGTGTGTGTTTCATAATGTGTTCAACCATTGAAGTGAAAGTTAAAGGGCATCTGCCGTACGGTAGATTTTCCCGGCACGTGTGGTGACTTGTTCACGTTGCCAAAACAGCGCTGCCGGAAAGAAACGCGTTGCCGCAGCAACCACATCTTTAGAGCGTGCATTGATAATTCGCGCGTTAACGATAGCGCCTTCCTGTTGCTCAACGATAGTGCCGGTTATATAGAAATCCACCACTTCAACACCGCTCAACTGCTCAATATTTCGCGTTAACACCCGATCGGCATCATCGCTGATCAAAATATCGTTTGAGACCTTAAAATCTTGTGTGATCAAACCACGACGCGCCGATTCAGTCATCAAGCCCTGCTCAAGCTGGTGACCCAACAGCATCAATGGTCCTTGCGCCGCCCGGTCATACTCCATCGACGTAACAGGTACAAAACCCACGACGGCGTAGCGTGACTGCCGATTTTGTCTCACGCCCATAAACAGTTCGTTTGCAAGCTCGTGTGTATGCAGTTCTACATTTCCCAGCGCCGGGGGAACAGTGGCGCGCTGCGATTGGTTAGCGGCCATCTCATCAGTCGTTTGAGCGCAGCCCACCAACAGCAGTATTGACAAGAAACACAACCACTTACTGGCAGAGTAGATACGACAGTTATTCATCATTACAGGTCTCACTCGCGTGATTAACACGTTAACGTGCGAGAAGGTAAAGCAAGAACTTAGCCAGCGTGCACAGCGCTAACTTGCGCGGTCACATCGGCCTTTACCCGTTTTTTTACCAGCGCTTGCCGTTTTGCGCTCAAGTTCCTCTCCAAACTACGGCAAATTGATGCCGCTTTAGTCGTTATGGCAATGTTTGTTCAGCCTGCATCAGACTATCCCACAAGGTCAACACTTGCTGTTGGTCTTGCTCTATCAATTCCTGATTAGAAAATGCGCCGGCTAAACTGCTGCGCATCGTTTCGTCCAGCAGCTTAAGTGAAGGTTCAGCGTGACTGATAACACGGCTGACGACCACGTCGAAGTGACCATGCAGATAACTGGCAATAAAGAGCGCATGATCATCCTGATTATTGACAGCGCCCAGTAGGGTTGCCTCCATATTGTCCACATGGGATACAAAATCTGACATCGTTCTTTTTACTCGCTTACAAAGTCGGTGACGGAATACAGCACATGGTCGCGGTATCCGCATATAATATTAATGTGCCCGCATAGCATAGCATCGACAGTGGCGTTTCCGGTATCAACGACGAGAGGTCTTCCCGAAAGCGCTTGCAGCTTAGATTTGCTCGCGACAACGATGATGTTTTGTTTGCCGACGCGCTGAATAAACTCAGCGCTGAGCTGTTGATTTCCGCGACCAAAAATATGCCCTTGCCCACCAATCAAAGTGACCACGATTTTAATCGGTGCATGTTGTTCTACCAGCGTCATCAACTGCGCAGCGGTAACATCCTGCGCAAGAACACGATCACCTTGAACGATATCAACGCCCAATAACGTATTGGTTAAACCAAAATGTTGCATGATACCGTCGATGGTCGAGCCGGAGCCCATCACGAAACGCGTGTCAGGGTGCTCATCCATCAACTCTCGCACATAGTCTGCGATATCCGTGATCACCAGCTCGTCCACTTCTTTGCCGCCCATCTTTACGGCCTGCACATAGCGCAATTCTTCCGGCACCTGCATTTCGCCAACTTGACGAGCAATGACCTGCCCTTGGCGAAATGCATCTTCGTCAATATCTCGCACTTCCGCCTCTCGCACGGAGACCAATTCGCCCTTGATCATCATGTCAAGCACCTTACCTGCGGTTGTGGGCGACACAGCGTAAACGCCTGAGTGAATTTTGCAACCGGCTGGAATACCTAAAACAGGGAGGGTGTTGCCTACAACGCCAAACACATCATTGGCTGTACCATCCCCCCCCGCAAAAACGATAATATCCACTCGCTCTTCCAATAGTGCCTTTGCCGTGGCAATCGTATCTGACGCTTCGGTCTGCGTTTCACTGGGTGTGTAAACACAGCGCGTGTTAAACCCCAGTTCCTGCGCAACAGTTTCGCCCATGTTCCGCGCCGCCGTGAAAATAGTGACATCCTCGCTATGCGGTTTAATTTCACTCAATGCACGCTGCGTTTTTTGATTCGCCTGAGGCTCGGCGCCACGTTTAAGTGCCAGCTCGCGTGTGGCCTTCCCGTCGCTGCCTTTCAACGCCGTAGCGCCACCAAGACCCGCAAAAGGATTGACGATTAATCCTAACTTGAAACGTCTTTGCATCAGTTGAAATCCTTACTGTGCAACAGGCACAACTCCAGCGTGAGTGGCGTCGTTTGATAATGAGTGTGTAGTGCATCAATAAACTGGTGCGCTCGTGAGGGGAAGCCATGCTGAAGATAGTGTTGCAGTGCATTGCTCACCTTGTGCGCAAACGCCGTGCGATCAGGCTCGACCCCCGCCAAATTATCCGTACTGACACGGAAAAAACGCCCCGCAGAAGTACTGAACGCCCATTCAATCGCTTGCGGTTTAACCTCAACTTGCTCAAAGGCTTGCTGCTGTTCGTCATTCCGCCCGTCTGGGCAGTACCAATAGCCGTAATCAACCTGCTGTCGACGCTGCTCTCCGGCTATGCACCAGTGCGCGACTTCATGTAATGCACTGTTAAAAAAGCCGTGCGCAAATTCAATACGATGATAGTGAGCCTGCGCATCGGCTGGCAGATAAATTGGCTCGCCAGCGCCGCGAACTAACCGCGTGTTTAGCGCTTTAAAGGTTTGATTAAAAAGGGTTATCAGTTCATCCACACATTGGGTTTCTTCTACTTCCGCTGTCGGCAACACGGCAAATTGAGATACATGGGGTGCAACGCGGGTCATTTCTATCGTTGGATCGCAGTGAGTAAATTCTGACGGGCAGTTTAACAGAAACTGCTTGGCGCTTGTATTACTCTGCAAGTTGCGCCAACCTAACGGTCTGTCAACTTGTATGAAAAACGCCGTGTCACTTACCTCTGACCATATCATCCAGCATATCCATAAAGTCAATGCACGCCGCGATCTGGCACAAAAAATGGGCCGCTTAGAGGCCGTTCACGCGCTACAGGAGTGGCAATGTCGCCGCTTATTAACCACTCATGCTGATTTGCAACAAGAGCCTGAGTTTGCCGATGCCATGACTTTTTTTGTCGACGAGCTTTATGGGCCTAAGGATTTTAGTCAGCGCGACAAAGACCTCAGCCGGGTGATCCCTAAGTTATCATCCGTATTACCAGAGAAAGCACTGAACGCGCTGAACGACGCACTGCGGCTAAATGCCTTGTCCTTCGATCTGGATCTGGACATGGTGAATGCGATGGTGAAGCGTCGTAACGCCGACATTAAATCGCCCAGCGATATTGATACTGAGTTGTATGCCAACGCGTATCGCGACGTGGGGCGCTGTGATGATCGCGCCACTCAAATCGACATTGTTGACCATCTTGGCATGCTACTCGCTGACGTGGTGAAAGTTCGAGGGATCAGTATGCTGATCAAACTAGCGCGCAAGCCCGCTAAAGTCGCGGGCGTTTTGACGCTGCACGAATTTTTAGAGCGCGGCTTTGCGGCGTTTAAACAATTAGGCGACGTGCGCGATTTTCTGGACCCTATCGTCGACCGCGAACGCCACATTATGCGAGTGCTATGTGATGATAGTTATTCGCCGGAGAAGAACCCATTGCCGGATGAGCCAATTGCATGAGTGAACTAGTTTGGCCATTGCCTCAACCGTTTGTCGCTGACTGGGAAATACAGGCCGACGTTATTGATCACTACGGACACGTTAATAACGTGGCGTATATCGTTCAACTTGAAAAGTTAGCGTGGTTGCACAGCAACGCACTGGGCTTGAGTATCGACCAATATCGCTCACTCGATCGCGGTATGGCGATACGACGGCACGAGGTTGACTATTTATTGCCTTGCCATACCGGTCAAACAATTGCCTGCGCTACGTGGATAGTGAAATGCGACAGCCGATTAAACTTAACACGCCAGTTTGAGTTTATCTGCCGCACACGGGGTAAACCTGTGTTTACTGCGCGCACCGATTTTGTGTGTATTGCGCTTTCCAGTGGTGCACCCAAGCGTATGCCAGAAGCGTTCAAGTCCGCTTATGCCGGTGCGATGGTATCAGATGCGCCACAACATCGAGCGGAGGCTAACTGATGCGTGTGCTTCGCATCTTGGTGTTGCTGTCGCTAGCAGTCTCTGTGGGTTTGAACCTGTTGCTTTGGCAAAAGTTAGCGCGTGTGGCGCCCTCTTCAATATCATTGCCCTCTTCAACTGGGCAACCGTTAGAAACATTGTCTGCGTCCGATCGATCAGGCGAGCAGGATGCCGTCGACACTTTCGCTCCAGCCACGTCAACGACGCAGGATAATGCCGAATCCTCCACCAACAAAACCGAACAGCTTGAACGGCTCTATGCGTTGTTGCGCGAGGATAATTGGCCAAGTCTGATCGCGAAACTGCGCGATTATTTGCGCCGTTACCCCCACGATATTGAAGGCTTGATGATAGAAGCCGAAGTGATCGCGCGGACTGAACCCTTGTCGGTCGCGCTAGTACATTATTATGGTTTACTTGATTTACCCCTGAACCGTGAACAACGCGACCAAGTCAACGAAAAGATCAGCCAACGGTTTGAAAATGCCAGCGAACAGTTGCGCTTTGAGCGCGCCTGGAACTTGTTGGCGGAGTTGCTTGAACCTTTGGTACAGATTGCCCCGGATGAACGACGTTACTTGGTATTGCTTGCCGAAGCCTATGCTCAGCAGGCAAATGCCGTGATGATGGAAAACACTCTGGCGGCATTACCCAATGACGATCCAGCCATCGCGTCTATCCGCCAGATACTCATGCGCCAGCAACGGGTTGGACCTCAGGATCCAGACCAGCAACTCGCTGAACTAGGTGATTCACAAAGCGACCAGTCAGCGCAGCGCGTTCCACTGGATCGCATTGGCAATCAATATATGGTCGATGTGCGGATCGATTCACGCCCCCTGCGTTTAATGTTGGATACTGGTGCGTCAACAACGGCGATCACGGCAGACAGCTGGGCGCGCTTAAATCGACACGTGGCGTCTGAGTTTATCGGTATATTTAAGGTCAATACTGCGGCGGGCTTTATTCAATCACCCATGTTTACCGTGAAGACCTTGAGTATGGGCTCATTGCGCTTTGACGATGTGGCCGTCATGATCATTCCGTCGCAAATGATGGGCGATGACAGCGAGCGAGCGCCCCAAGGGTTACTGGGCATGAACATTCTGAGCCAGTATGATTTCCGTATCGATCAGCAAGAGGCGCAGTTGTTGCTTCGGCCACACGCTGAGTAACCGAAACAACATATCATGAATCGCCTTACAGGCTAGCAGCGAGGCGCGTGCCTTGATCGATTGCTCGCTTTGCATCAAGTTCAACAGCCTCGTCAGCGCCGCCGATAAGATGATACGGCTTTTGTAAGCCCTCAATCAATGCGCGCAGCGGCTCTTGCCCTGCACAGATAATGACATTATCAACGTCGAGTAGCTGTGCCTCTTCACCGACCGTAATATGCAAGCCAGCGTCATCGATTTTTTCATAACTTACGCCCCCGAGCATGTGAACGCCTTTCATCATCAACCCTGCACGATGTGCCCAGCCTGTCGTTTTCCCTAAACCAGACCCCACTTTGCTGCTTTTGCGTTGCAGCAGGTAAATTTCACGTGGCGAAGGTTCAGGCTGTGGCTGCATACCTTCAACGCCGCCACGGGCTTTGAACGACATGTCAATCCCCCATTCTTTCATAAACGCCGGGATGTCGGTGCTGGGTGTCGCTTTACCATGCGACAAAAACTCTGAGGTATCGAAGCCAATGCCACCGGCACCAATCACAGCTACTCGCTGACCAACCGGCTTTTTGTGTTTGATAACGTCGATGTAACTCAATACTTTGGGATGATCTATTCCCTCAATCGCTGGCGTGCGCGGTAAAATCCCGGTAGCCAGAATGACCTCATCAAAATCGCCTTGATTCAACGTATCCGGCGTCACTTTGGTATTCAAATGCACGGCAACATTGTGCAGCTCAAGCTGGCGCTTGTAATAGCGCAGCGTTTCGTAAAACTCCTCTTTACCAGGGATCTGTTTGGCGATATTGAACTGCCCACCAATCTCGGCATCCGCATCATACAACGAGACTTTGTGGCCTCGCTGCGCCGCTGTTGTGGCCGCAGCTAAACCTGCGGGGCCGGCGCCAACAACCGCTATATGTTTAGTGTGCGTCGCGGGTTGGATCACCAGTTCTGTCTCATGACAGGCGCGTGGGTTAACCAAACAGCTGGTCATTTTGCCAGAGAACACATGGTCAAGGCAGGCTTGGTTACAGCCAATACAGGTGTTAATTTCATCCGCTCTGCCCTGTTCGGCTTTAACAACGAATTCAGCATCCGCGAGAAACGGGCGTGCCATCGACACCATGTCCGCATCACCGCGTGCCAACACGGCTTCTGCCACATCGGGCATGTTGATGCGGTTTGAGGTGATCACCGGCACCGACAATGCCTCACGAAACTTAGCCGTTACCCAAGTAAACGCCGCACGTGGTACTTTGGTGGCAATCGTGGGGATCCTTGCCTCATGCCAGCCGATACCCGTATTGATAATCGTTGCCCCCGCCTTTTCAATCGCTTTGCCCAATAGGACAACTTCATCGTAGGTTGAACCGCCCTCGACTAAATCGAGCATCGACAATCGATAGATAATAATAAATTCGTCACCCACAGCCGCACGTACTCGACGCACCACATCAATTGGCAACTTAATACGGTTTTCGTAACTGCCGCCCCATTCATCATCACGGTGATTGGTGCGCGCTGCAATAAACTGATTGAGGAAATATCCCTCTGATCCCATAATTTCAACACCGTCGTAGCCGGCGCGCTGCGCCTGCTTCGCGGTAAAAATGAAATCTTCTATTTGTTTTTCAATGCCGTCGGCATCTAATGGCTTAGGCTTGAACGGATTAATCGGTGCTTGGACCGCACTCGGCGCAACCAAATCTTTGTTGTAGGCATAACGCCCTGTATGCAGGATTTGCATGCAAATCTTGCCTCCAGCATCGTGCACGGCTTGAGTCACAATTTTGTGATTTTCTACCGCTTGATCGGAGTCCAGCCTGTGAGTTTCGGCGTGGGTCGCGCCTTCATCGTTGGGCCCAATGCCCCCGGTCACGATTAAACCTACGCCGCCACGCGCACGCTCAGCGAAAAACGCCGCCATGCGCTCGTGACCGTTGGGGGCCTCTTCAAGGCCCGTATGCATTGAGCCCATTAATATGCGGTTTTTTAACGTTGTGAAACCCAAATCCAGCGGCCTGAACAGGTGTGGATAGTGTTCATTCTGCTTGTGGGTACTCACAGCGGGGTCGATGTGTGCTTGCATAATTTGGTCCTAGGGTAACAGTGTATTTAAAGCGAACTACAAACGGCTAAAACGCGTATGAAGTTCATCAAATTGAGGGGGTTTACGCTCTTTTTGTGCTTGTATAGCGGTATGAACATCAGGCATTTGAAACATACCGGCTTGCCATGTTGCCATGTGATTTAAGCTGTCGGCGACACTGTGGTCGCGCGCATAGGTGATCATATCCTTGCAGCCATGCACTGCCATCGGAGAATTCGCCGCTATCGCTTTTGCGATACTCATAACGCCTTCTAGGAGCGCGATTGGGTCAGAAAACACCTGATTTACAAAGCCGCACCGAAGTGCTTCGTCAGCACTCAAATTTCTGCCTGTGTACGCCAACTCTCGTACAAGCCCATGCGGCATAATGTGAGGAAGGCGTTGCAGTGTTCCCAAATCAGCGGTCATGCCTATTTGGGTTTCTTTGATACAGAAAAACGCCTCTTGAGTACAATAACGGCTACAACAAGCGCTAAGCATGTCAACCGCTCCGCCAATTGCACCACCATGAACCGCCGCCAGAACCGGCATTCTGACCGTTTCCAACGCATTAAAACTGTCTTGCAGTTCAAACACCATACGGCGCAAGCGTTCAGCGCGACGTGCTGGTTCGCCACTGAAGTCCTTGGCCATGTTTTCAAATACACTCAAATCCATTCCTGCACTAAAGTGCTTCCCTTGCGCAGAGATTACAATCACCCGAGCCGCAGAATGTTCATCAATAGATCGCACAACCGACGGTAACTCCTGCCAAAAGGCCGGCACCATGCTGTTAAGCTTATCGGGGCGAGAAAGCTGGATATGAGCAATATGGTGTTCAATGGAGACCGTCATAGTGGTTAAGTTGTTAAACGAAAGCGCTGCTGCGGTAGTCATAGCAAAATCCTCAAGGCGACGATGCGAAAGTGTCACCATATCGGCTAATTTTGACAGTGTCAAGATTGCCGTTCGCGGCAAAAATGCTATGCTATCGAAAGTTGATTATTGCTTGATTTACACGGTTTAGGAAACGCATGTCGAAGCGCGCTGATAAATCCCCTTATCATCATGGCAATCTGCGCGAGTCATTGGTGATAAAAGCGAGTGAAATGCTACACGTTGAAGGTATTGATGGACTGTCAATGCGTAAACTTGCAGACGCGGTCGGGGTATCTCGAACAGCGCTCTACCATCATTTCCAAGACAAAAATGCCTTATTGTGTGCTATTGCAGAGCAGGGTTTCGCGCGCTGGCATGCCACTTCAGAGCGTATATTTAACCAAGCCAAGGTCAAAGATAGAGATAAAGTACGCCAGTTTGTACACGATTATATCAACTACGCTGCTGACAACCCGCAGTTATATGAACTTATGTTCGGGCGCACGCTTTGGAAAAATGCGACGCCCACAGAGTCTCTTAAAAGCGTGGCCTATCCTAGCTTTCAACATCAGGTTACAATGACCAAACGCTGGCAACAACAAGGCTTAATGCCGGCCAATGAAGATACGCTTCGGTTAGCACAGGTTACCTGGGGCACATTGCATGGTATTGCCCGCCTGTTAATCGATGGGATCTACGCAGACCGCACACACATTGATGAAATGTGTGAGTGCGCGGTCAATCTGTTCAGCCAGCCAAATCGCTAACGAGGATTGCATGCCAGCGCACGCGTTACTGAGTCAATTAAGCAGCCTTCTAGGCAAGAAAAATATTGCCACACGGGCAAACGCTAAACAGCATTTTACACGAGGTTGGCGATCCGGTGGTGGTGACGCATTAGCCGTATTGTTCCCACAAACATTGGTACAGCTATGGCAGGCGCTTGAAGCCTGCGTTGAGGCAAATTGCATTATTATCATGCAGGCGGCTAACACGGGTCTAACCGAAGGTTCTACACCCAGTGGCAATCAATACGACCGCGCTGTAGTGGTGATTAATACGCTGGCAATTAACGACATTATCGTCTTGGATCAGAGCGAACAAGTATTGAGTTTTGCAGGCGCAACCTTGCACCAATTAGAGTCGGTGTTGCAACCGATGGGCCGCTCACCCCACTCTGTAATTGGCTCATCGTGTTTGGGTGCGTCTATTGTTGGCGGGGTTGCAAACAACTCCGGTGGAGCTTTGGTTAAACGGGGGCCGGCATACACCGAACTTGCCCTGTTTGCTCGGGTTAACGAGCATGGCAAGCTTGAGCTGGTCAATCATCTTGGCATTGAGCTAGGCAATGAGCCGATTGAGATATTAACGCGATTACAACAGGGTAAGTTTAATAAAGCACCGGCCCCAACTCACGCTAAAGCGTCCGCCAGTGACTATGAAACCATAGTTCGCGACGTGAACGCTGCCACCCCAAGTCGTTTTAATGCCGATCCAACCCGCCTGTTCGAAGCCAGTGGCTGTGCTGGCAAGTTGGCCGTCTTCGCTGTGCGCCTGGATACCTTTGCCACCGCAAAACGTGAACAAACCTTTTATGTCGGCTGCAACTCTCCCCATACATTGAGCAAACTTCGGCGTGTTATGTTGAGCACGTTTACGCACTTGCCTGACGTTGCCGAGTATATGCATCGAGACACCTTCAATATTGCACATCAGTATGGAAAAGATACGTTTTTAAGTGTGCAAAAACTAGGGACAGCGCGCTTACCCGCTTTATTTTCCCTGAAAGGCAAGATTGACGCGACACTCAGCAAACTTCCTTGGGCGCCCACCGGCTTAACCGATAGGTTGATGCAGAGCGCAAGTGCGTTAATGCCGGAGCATTTGCCGCAACGCTTGCTCGATTTCGAAAACCGCTACGAACATCACCTCATCTTAAAAACCACAGATGCGGGCATTGAAGAGGCTCGTCAATGTTTGTCTGATTTTTTCCAGAGCGAACCACTTAACAATGTGGATGGCAATTATTTTGCCTGTACCGATGACGAAGCGCGCAGCGCGTACTTACACCGTTTCGCTGCCGCAGGTGCGGCAATCAGATATCAATTAATCCATCGCAAACGCGTTGGCGATATACTCGCGCTAGACATTGCGCTTCGTCGCAACGATGCAGACTGGGTAGAAGTCCTGCCAGACAATATCAATTGGCATATCGAAAAACGCCTTTATTATGGTCACTTTTTTTGCCATGTGTTTCATCAGGATTACATTCTGAAGCAAGGCAGCGATGCTGCTGCCGTGAAGAAGGCTATGCTGGCTCATTTAGACAGTCGCGGGGCAAAATACCCCGCTGAACATAATGTAGGCCACCTCTACGAGGCGGAACAGACGCTACAGCAATTTTACCACTCGCTTGACCCCACCAATACATTTAACCCGGGTATAGGGGGAATGTCGAAGCATCGCCGTAACTGTGCGTGTTGTTAAATCTTCTGCGTCTGTTGGATAAATTCAGCGGCGCGTTCAGCGATCATCACAGTGGGTGCGTTGGTATTGCCGCCAATTAAAGAGGGCATCACCGAGGCATCAACTACGCGCAGGCCTTTTACCCCTCGCACGCGCAACTGAGGATCAACCACCGCCAACGGATCATCATCGGCTCCTATTTTACAGGTTCCAATCGGATGATAGATGGTTTCCGCACGTTCACGAATGAAGGCTAAAATCTGCTCATCGGTTTGTGCGGCCTCTCCGGGGTGTTGCTCGGTGCTATGATTGTTTTCAAACACCTGTGCCGCCAAAATTTCCCGGGCCTTACGCACCCCCTCGATCATGACGGCTTGGTCGTCAGGGTGACTGAGGTAGTTGGGTTCAATCAGCGCGTGGTCGGCTGGGTGATTGCTCTGCAGTCTAATTTGCCCGCGACTTTTAGGGTACAAACAGCACACATGAACGCCGTAGCCATAGCCAAAGACGGAATGACGACCATGATCTTCCAAAATAGCAGGCAAAAAGTGAAACTGTATATCGGGCCCCGTTTCAGCCAGACTAGAACGCATAAAACCACCCGCTTCGGCGATATTCGATGAGAACACCCCGCTGCGCTTAAATAGGTATTGGAACGTGCCCTTGATGTATTTAGGTAACGCACTCGCTGCAATCGCGTAGCCCTCACGCGCAGTACAGGTATGCTGCACAATCGCATCTAAGTGGTCTTGCAGGTTTTGTCCGACACCGGGTAAGTCAACATGACAATGAATGCCTTTGTCGCGCAAATGTTCAGCCGGGCCAATACCTGACAACATTAACAACTGAGGTGAATTAATCGCGCCCCCACACAAAATGACTTCCGCGTTGGCGAGTATACGTTGCACACGACCAGCAATGCGTGCTTGCACACCGATGGCTCGCCCTTCTTTAAGCAGCACGCGCTCTGCTGACACACCGGTCATGACGGTAAGATTGGTGCGCTTGCGCGCTTCGCTCAAGTACCCTTTTGCTGTTGAACAGCGCTGGCCATTTTTCTGTGTAACCTGATAAAAACCCAATCCTTCACGTTCATCACGATTGAAGTCGTCGCACAGCGGCAAACCCACCTCATCCGCGGCGTCGACAAATTGTTGCGAGAGTCTATCTTTGTGACGCAGGTCACCGACACTGAGCGGGCCACCTACACCGTGAAATTCGTCTTCACCACGCGCGTTATCTTCTGATTTTTTAAAATAGGGCAGTACGTCATTCCAGGCCCAGCCTTGGGCTCCCTGAGCGTGCCACTGGTCATAATCAGTTTTATCGCCACGGATGTAACACATCGCATTAATTGAACTTGACCCGCCCAAGGTTTTACCGCGCGGCCAAAACAATTCCCGGTCGTTCAGATGAGCCTGAGGGGCGGTATGGTACCCCCAACCAATACCCTCAACACGAGAAAGCAGCGAGATCCCGAAGGGAATATGAATGAGTGGATTGCGATCCTTATTGCCCGCTTCCAGCAAACAAACGGTGCATGCCGGGTTTTCACTTAACCGCGCAGCCAGTGTCGCTCCGCCGGAACCCGCTCCGACAATGATGTAATCGAAAGTTTGACCTGATGTTTGCATATACTACTTCTCGTAACGGACAACGCCAACTCGTCTGACGTCCTACCAGTCTACCAAAAACGGTTACAGGCAGTTAACAATTAAATGCGGCTAAATTCAATTAAATCTGCTCTTTAGCACGCGGCTCGGATTAGCATTGACTCAGCCACTATTTCTTTTCATCATTAAGGCCTCATTGACCAACGCAGAGCCGCCTTTGAGTATTCCCTGGCAAACCCTCTCATTGAGTGACCGCTGCAAAGTTGCCATCGCCATGTTATTGGTGAAATTAGGTAAACTTAAATACGATCAATTTTCAGAAGCTGAGCTTAATGCCCTTATTGTCACGCATTTTCCTCAGTCAATGCCGCTTCCCGTGCCCGTAGGTAAAGGCCGATTAACGCTGATCACCGGTGAGCTATTTATGCCAAAAAGCACAAACCGGCTTGAACTGAACGTATTGTGTGGCTTGGAGATCCGCGTTATGGGTAACCCAATTTACCGCGCTCATGTCAATGTTGTTGTGTCGGCAGAGCCGCTGTACATCGCCCAGCAGCAGTTGTTAAGCATTGATAAATTGCGCGTTGATTCTGTCGCCTTGATCAATGATGAATACGCGTTACTATCAGATACCACTCGCTTGATCGATAGCTTATCGCCGGTCCAGTTAAGTGGTTTTTTAGGCGCGCCATTGAAATCAGCCTTGAATGTGATCTCTGGCGGCACCTCCAACAGCGCCATCAATTACTTGAAACTGTATGTTGGTGGCAGTAAACAGCGTATTCTGGATTATCACCGTGAACACATTGAAGATCACATTATCGCGACCATTGCGAATGAGAACATCCACACCTCGATGAGTCATGACGACTGGCGTCAAAATTTGTTTGCCCGTCTGGGAAAACGGGTGGTGGTAGAAGAGCGAGAGTTGCGCTTTTACTTTTAGCCGGTAGCTTTAATTCGCTCGTGCTCAAACACCGTTTGAGTCGCCTCATCGGTTAAGGTCTCAGAAACAATGGAAACCGGCATATCAGCGATATGCTCCCCCATATCTTCTACGCTTACCGTCGGGTCATCCACGCACTTTTCGAGCAAATCAAACGCCTCGACACAGTACTGCGCCAGCGGCTGCAACGACTCAACGTGTTTATTGCAACATACCATGCCAATATTGGCAGTGCCTGCGTATGTCATCAGCGTAATGTTAACACCGCCTCCGGGCGTCATGGTCGACACCGGATAGTTCCCTAAAAGTCGGCTGTCTTTTAAGTAGCGTATGTCGGTGGGTCCCGGAATGTTCGATACCAGCAGGTTAGCGATCGGCTTAGGAAGATTCGATAAACGCAACACCTCAAATAGCAACGCAATCGATTGAATAAACACAGTGTAATAGCTGAATGCACCCGGGCTCGCATGCTGCGCTGCCTGTTTCACAATGCGGTGATTATTAATAGTTTGCCGCAGTCTTAGGTAGGGGTCGGTTTTTCCGTGTGCCAGTTCTACCGGCACAATCGCAATTTTATTGCCCGATGTTTGTTCGCCGGGTTTACGTAAATTGATGGGCATATTGGTAAACAATGCTTTTTCAAAGGTTTGTCCGTGGTCCTGTAAAAATCGGTGGATACCGATGTCAAAAACGCACAGCAAGATTTCATTGGCCGACGCGCGGGTACGCTTGCCTAACTGGCGAACTCGCTCAAAATCGAAGTCAACAGTGGCGACAGCACGCCCCGATTTCACCTGCCCCGTCAGCACCGTTTTGGTGCCTGCAAAAGGTAGCGGCATGTAATGCCGATTGATACGCAGCAATTTAAAAAACAAGCGGATAAAGATAACCAATAAATCTTTTGTGGCTATGAGGAAATCAGCAATTCCGCGCAATACGCGGCGCCATAGCTTCGCCTTGTTACGCTTATGTCGATTGCGCACGGCAGACCAGACAGGTACAAAACTATCGGTGCTCGGTTCGCTGATGTAACCTTGTTGAAACCAGCGCACCAATGAAGCGCCATCGCCGTACATGTGATGAACTTTGACATAAATCGCGTACACATCACTCTTTGCGTCATGAATAAAATGAAACTGCCACAGTGGCTTATCTCGATCCAGCATGACCTCATGCATTTTTGCCACATAAGCGTCAAGCGCAACTCGGTCGCTGACATCATCGATGGTGTGCAGTTGCACATGGTAGTTCATGTCCAATCGATCGACAGTGACCAAACGGAGCGGAAATTTCAGAAAACTGCTGACGCGACAATTAAACGGTGCGGTCGCTTTGTCATGCTGGCTGACTTCATCAAACAATGCTTCGACATAGTTTTCTGCTGCACCTGCAGGCATCTGCAACAATTGTAAACTGGCGACATGTTTTGGGTTGTTGGCCGACTCGGTGATCCAGAATGTTTTGTCCAGAAACGTTAGCGGTTTAGGCGCAGGCTTTTTCATAACACTCCTTGCTCATGTCGGCTGAAGGTATGCGCTGCAATGTCATTTTGAAGCTGACTAAGGTGCGCTGAGTCGATAGTGATGCGGGGCAATAGCAGTGCCAATAGCAACCCTAGTGCACTGTAAATTTGCGTTTCTTCATCAAACTTCTGTTTAATTTGGTAATACTGACTGGATTGCAACATGACAGCACTGCACAGCTCAACTAAGCTGGGCAGTTCAGAGGCTTTCGCGCGAATTGATTTTTGTTCAACGGCATTTTGCATCAGCATCAATAAGGCACGCTCCAACGCTGACACCATGCGATGATGCCCCTTTCGCAGCATCGGGTACTTTTCCATCAGATCCAGAGGCGAACGATACAAGAACCGATATAAATGCAGTTTTTCCAGCAGCAAATAAAAATAGTAGAAGCTTTCTTCCAGATTAAGTGATGCGCTGTTCAGCTGAGAGAGTAAGTGTTCCATCTGACTGCGGTGCAATGAGTATAGCGCGTCGACTATTTGCTCTTTGCCCTTAAAATGGTAGTACAAATTGCCAGGGCTGATATCCAGTTCATTGGCAATATCGACACTGGTCACGCTACTTTCTCCGTGCTCATTGAACAGCGCAAGCGACGTTGCGAGTATGCGTTGTGCTGTTTTCATGTGCGTATCTCTCCTTAACCTGTACTAGCGTCTTTGGGTTGCAGTCACCGTTAGATAAATAACCCGTACAATTGCCCGAAACCGGCCAGCATACCTAACACAGCACCTGTGACGATAAGCTTCCATTCATCCGCTTGATAGGCTGGGCGCAATACGCCCTCAAACTCTTCCGGACTTAGCAGTTGCATTCTGCCGCACAAATCGTCGCCCACCTGCAATGCATTGTTGGCATAATCGTAGGCGTACATCAAGTATTTGTCTGTGTTATCAAAGATTTGCTTTACCGCTAACTCTTTCATTCGAAAATAGTTTTCTGACCCAACGCCAAGGGCAAAATAGGGCTGAGCAATCGCCACATAACGTTCGATGGCATCGTTGACATGCAACTCGATCAACTCCAGCAACTGGGCAGATCCTGAACCATGCATGATCATGTTGGTTATATTCTTTGAGTTGATTAAACGAGCCTGGATAATGTCTGAATAAACACGTGAAACCTCGTTTTGCCGTTTCAGAAACATGCCTTGCAGATTGACAGGACCAAGCTTTATTGGGTGCTTGGGTTCAAAAATGATCTTAATTGCAATCCAGTTTGTTGCATAACCTACCAGCAGCCCACCAAGGGGTAAAATCCACCAGGCCTGATAAAAATGCCACAACAACATCGTCGGTAGGCCGAACAGGAAACCGAAGTAAAAACCGGACTTAATGATAAACGGAAATTCTTTCTCACCGGATTTTAGAAAAATCTCGTTAATTAACTCAGGCTCATTGACCAATTGCTCCACCACGAGCTCTTTGATGTTAAGGATTTCATTAATGTTATGTTGAAAATCGCCCACCATTTTTCTGACGACATTAGGAATGTCATTTTCGATCCGCGCGTAGACCAAATTCTTGCCTTGAACCGGCAGACCCGCCCACAACTGTGGCGCAGATTCGCGCATCACGTCGTTGACAATTTTCCTGACGACTTGCTTCAGTCGATGCTGAATGGCTTTGGTGAGTTCCTCGGGATCAAGGCGTTCAGCGAGTTCTTCGACACTGAGTAATTTATCCAGCACCAGCTCAACCTCAATCTCGGCCATCTCTCTACGTTTCGCCGGTATCAGGCCCTGCCACCCAAAAAACGGCTTAACCCCCACGAAGTCGATAGGATAAAACATCATTTTGACGGCAAGAAAGTTTGTCAGCCACCCGACGATCGCACTAATAAGCGGGATTGACAGCAAGCTTATTGTTGCTAGGTTCCATTCCATACTGACGATTTGACGCCTTTTTATTATGATTCATCACATTGTACACAATACACGCGTGGAATAAATTGGGTAGTCGTTTCTAATCATTTTGTTTAAACTCGCTGCATCAAAACTCCCCAATGGTGCCGTATGCCTTTGTTCAGCAGTCGATTGAATCAGTTAGAAGACGTCATTGAACATGCTCAAACTTATGCTGAATATCGTGAAGCCTGCGAAGCTCACGATGAGTTGTCTGGCGCCGATGAATGGAAAGCTAAAGATCATAGCCGCGACTATGACTATCGGCTAATCCGTAAACGCGTACAGCGGATCAAGCTGGCTCGCGGTCGTGGCGATATTCTGGCACTTATGTCGATATTGCACGAGGGGTTGCACGGTAATTTAGGCAACATCGCGAATCCGGTATTACGCAATCAATCAAAAATTGGCACTAAACAACTGATTATCGATTTCATCGAACAGGTCGTCGCGGCATTGGATGATATCTATAATGCGCCTGAACATGACGTTGATTTCTACGAAAAGCTGTCTTTCTTTGAAGAAACTGCACACGCGTTTGGTCGCAGCTGCCTCATGCTCAGTGGCGGCGCTGGCTTAGGCTTTTTCCATTGTGGCGTAGTGAAGTCACTGAATGAACGTAGCCTACTACCCGGTGTGATCAGCGGCGCGAGCGCTGGCTCAATCATTGCGGCCATGTTGGGTACCCGGACACAGGATGAACTGTGCGATGTGCTAAATGCCGAGTTTATCTTTGAAAAATTTCAAGACTGGCGATTATTTAAAGGGATCACCAGTAATAGTCTATTCGACAGTACCAAATTAGAAAACGCGCTGATTGAGTTGTTCGATGTGATGACATTCGAAGAAGCCTTTAAGCGCACAGGTCTGCATGTGACGGTCACCGTGTCTCCAGCTGATTTACACCAGTATTCGCGTTTACTCAATGCGAAAACCTCGCCAAATGCAATTATTGCGCAAGCGGTGCGGGCTTCTTGTGCGGTCCCCATCGTGTTTAGCCCGGTGCAGTTGCGCGCGAAAACCGCAACCGGAGATATCATTCCGTATATCCCCAACCGTCGCTTTGCTGATGGATCGCTCATGGCCGACCTTCCTTTTGAGCGTCTGGCGCGATTGTACGGTGTTAACCACAGTATTGTGAGCCAAACCAATCCGCTGGCAGTGCCTTTTCTGTCGCGCAATCCAAAAGACACTGATACGTTAGCCGGGATCACGGTGCGTCATGCGGCCAACCTCGCGAAAGTGAACAGTATTTTTGCGTTTGATTTGCTCAGCTCAGCGATTAACAATCGCGGCGCAAAACTGGCCATTCATAAAGTGCGCTCCATCATCGACCAACAATATGTGGGCGATGTGAACATTCTTCCTGAGCGTGGCATGCGCAGCTTGGCTCATTTATGGTCAAACCCGACCGTTGACAGTATCGCTGAGTTGATCAAAAGTGGCGAGCGCGCCACATGGCCAGAGCTCGATTACATTGAGAGAAGCACACTGATCAGTCAAACCTTGCGTCGCTCATTAAAAAATCTCAAGCAAAGAGAACAGCGAGTGCTCGCCAATCATCAGGGGCTGCATCTGGTGGGCGCTAAGTCAGCATGAGCAACGAATTCCTACGCGACGCCTATTTAGAGCAAGTTAGTCAAGCGGTTGATGAGGTTTATCCCGCCGATAAAAACAAGCCTTCCATTTACCGGGATACCACGTCATTTTTTATCAATGACGCCAAAAATACGCGTGAGCAATTGGATCTCAAGATTAAAATTGCTCAGGTACAGGATGAACTGGCTGATGCGCGGCAACATGACGAAGTGCTCGAAAAGCGGCTTATGGGGTTGATTGCCTCCCTCGATGATTCCAAGCAAAAAGATGCGACCGACCGGCACAACCGGCTCAATCGTGTGCGCAAAGTCTGTCAAACCCTGTATCAATTGTGTGAAGGGAAAAATCCCACAGAGACGCAACAAAAAACAGCCAAATTTCTAGCCGCGTTGTGGTTGATTTCAGAAAACCACCAAGGTGACTACCGAACACTGCATCAGCGTTTGAAAGCGCCATATAAAGTGGCTATCACCTTGCGTTTCATTGATGACGTACTGCGCAACCAACTCGCTCAAGTGCCGAATTGGGAGTCATTTACTGATCCTGATATGCGCTACAAAAATGAACAAAATCAGCAGCGCTGGTTTGCTGCGGTTGCGATGCCAATCATGATGGCTGCACTGTTTCAGGACGCAGGACTACAACATCCATTGGCTTTGCGCTTATTGAACGGTGCACGGGGTGAGCTTGACCCGTTTAGGGTGCTTAATCAGGAAGAGCGACCATCATTACTCAAAATGAACTATCGCTTCAGTGTCGATTACGTCACGCTCGGACTGGGAGTGGATTACGCCACAAACTATGCCAGCCCCGAGGAGCAAATCCTTGCACACGCGACCACCTTAGAGGTGGTCAAAGATGCGTATAAACCCATGCAAGGGATTGGCGAACTGATCAAAATTCCACAAATTTACGCGTCAGTTGTATTTTCAACTAAGCAGCACTTTGTGCGTGAAGATGTTCCTAAAGATTGCATGCTTGTCGACCAGCTCGGCAAAAAGGGCGTTCTTCAGCCGGCTTTAGCGAAGTCTTTCAGCGGCATCACCGGGTTGTTTCCACAGGGGTTTGGTGTCCTCAATCAGGATTACAAAGGGATGGTATATGGGCTCAACCCTAACAGCGCTCACGAGCCTCATTGCCTGCCATTGTTGGACCACAACGACGCCTTGGTCAACCAACCTGAACACGTGTTGGCCAAAGCTGAAAATTTCTATTTTACCTCAACACGCAAGCAATTTAGCGTGGTCGAGAAAGCTAAAATTGATGTATTGGTAAAGCCTAATAACACGCCGCCCGATACCAATTTCTGGCAACCATCACAGTACTTTACGCGATGGCAGCCTACATGGGCGGCGCTTTAGCGTTATTCATCGTCAGCTTTTTTAGCCGTGCTCGCTTTGGTGGTACGCGGCTTCCGCGCGGGCTTTGCCCCAGCGGTTTTACTGGCAGCCGCTTTCGGTGCTGATTTTGTCGCAGTTCGACGCGTCGCAGGCTTTTTCGCCGGCGCCTTAGTCGTTGATTTCGCCTTAGCTTCTTTTTCAGCTAAAGCGGCTACGACATCAATCAGTGCGTCGACTTTATTCGACAACTGATTCAGCTGTTCGTCTCGGCGGCTTTTGCCTAGGCCAAGTGGTCTTAACCACGATGTCATGGGATTACTCAATGTACGGCTCCGGGTTTTAATTTTTGCTTCAACCACTTCACCGCGCGAAGCAAGCTCATTAAACAGCGCGTTCGACTGCGTCACAGCCTTGTCAAACTGTACAGACAGTTCGCTAAGCTGGTCGGCAACAAGGCCGCATGAAGCATTCGCGAAACTCACAAACGGATTTTTGCTATGGGTGCTCATACTTGCTCCTTAAACGTAATTTCGTGGACTAATAAGCGCACTCAATAATGAGTGCGCCTGAAGGTCAACACGTTCTACTATGCGCTTACTTATTGGCAGCAAGTTTAGCAACGGCTTCAGTCAGCGCGTCGATTTTTGCAGAAAGCTCTTCGATTTTCTGATCCTGGCTTTCAGTGCTGTCTAAACCCAGCTTCTTACGCACGTCAGATACACGATCTTCTACTTCTGACGTTGTTTGCTTGAATTTGCCTTTCGCATCTTGCTCTAAAGATTCACCTTTAACGACAAGTTCTTCAAACATTTTTTGCGTGTCGGCACTGAGTTGCTCATAGCGACCTTGTGCTTCATCGATACTTTTACCGTAAGCGCCAAGGCCTGCTAACCAAATTTTACGTGCAAAATCTTCAGCTTCGTTTAACTTTGTTTTGATCTGTTGTGTCTTAGTCATGATGTTCTCCAGTGACTGATTTGTTAATTCCTGTATAGAATACAAATCGTCATTAGAAACCGCATACTAAACCGAGCATTTGCGAGGATTTATGGGAGGAAAAATCATATCCCTATGATTTATAAAACAATTTAGTCGACCAAATCACTGGGTATTGTCTCGCGAACCTGACTCCAAACCTTACCACTTTCAATGCCATATCGGCGCAATAACGTGGGAACCGACTCGTAATCGCCTTTCTCTGCTGCAGCTAAAAGGTTTTGATAAAACGCTTTGACCGCATCACGCGCACTTTGGTGCGAAAAGAAATAGCCGCCAATCCGCGCGTACATGCTTCTGAAACCATTCATCATTAACACAAAAACAGGGTTGCCGGAGGCTAACGCCAGATCGTGATTAAGCTGATAGTCAAACTCGGCAAACGCTAGCCCCTCTTCAGGAACTTCCGTGTACCGACTTATTATTTCAACTGACTTTTCCGGATTGTTACGCAACGCACCACGGATGAATACCGCACTTAAGTTAGTGCGGGCAGCAAGCAGATTATCAATTAAGTCCGGGATCCCTTCCTGGTCGAGACGCGCCAAAGTTTCTAGAATGTTCAAGCCGCAGGTTTCCCAAAAATTATTCACTTTCGTGGGCTTACCGTGTTGGATGGTTAGCCAACCATCTCTCGCCAGACGTTGTAGTACTTCGCGCAACGTTGTTCTCGTTACGCCAATGAGTTCAGACAGCTCGCGTTCAGCGGGCAAAATCGTGCCCGGTGCAAAACGCCCACTCCAAATCGACTCGACAATGTATTCCTCTGCAAAACCGGCAGGGCTCTGAGCCTTATATATCATGTACTACACACCTGTGATGTTGTTATTGTTTTTACTGATTGTACCAGTTAATTTTGGCAGTTATCCGAGCACACGTAAACAACAATTTAACATAGCGAAAAAACGCCGCAAAAATACCGCTATCTGTGCTCAAAATCAACGCAAACCCCGTTTCTTAGAATACCACAGGCTACGGTCGTTGCAGAGCAAAGAGTCATGCCATGCGCGAGGGCTGGATAATTTTTCGTCAACATGACTGAACGGATGCCTGGGATCTGTTTTCAACGAGTATTGATTGTCCGCGACACGGTAACAACGGTATGATTCAAGCCAATGTTATGTTTCACTATTTTCCAATGCGGATTAGGTGCTTATCGCCATGATTAACTTTATACACCAGTGGTCAAAACAACGTTCGAGTTGGGCGTTGCTATTCTTTTCGGTTTTGGGATTAGAGCTGACAGCGCTGTATTTCCAATATGGTATGGATTTGCGCCCCTGCATTATGTGTATTTATCAGCGCACAGCCTTGTTTGGCGTTTTGCTGGCCGCGCTATTACCTTTGCTGGTCAACCAGCGTTTGACGCGCGCTTTAGGCTATGCTGTTTGGGGGGTGTCATCAGTATGGGGCTTTGTTATCGCAAAAGAGCACGTTGATATCATCAAAGCAGCAAATCCGTTTGTGCCGTGCGAAATCGTGCCGAATTTTCCAGTATGGCTTCCACTTCACGAGTGGCTGCCCCGACTCTTCGCTGCAAACGGTGATTGCCTCGAGAATAGCTGGCAGTTTGCGGGTATGGGAATGGCCGAATGGATGATGGTAATTTTCGGCTTTTACACGCTGTTACTCGCTGTTGTGTTAGCGGCAAAGTTAGCGGCTCGTCGAACCGCCGTTTAAGCGAATAAACGGCGGGGCGTAGTCAGCTAATCGATATCCTCTAATGGCCACAGTGCAATGTAGTCATGAAACTCGTCCAAGTCGACGTCATTCTCGTTCACAGTTTTCCCACGAACCGACATACCCGCCTTATGCATGGCGGTCTTCTTACTGCGATTGAGTAAAGGATGCCAACTCGGCAGGCCTCGCCCCTCGTGCAAACGTCGATAGCTACAGCTTGGCGGCATGTAGAAGATACGGTCCAGATTCTGTTGCGTTAACTGAACACAATCTGGCACACGTACAGTTCGGTTTTGATAGTCCGAACAGGCGCAAGTTTTCGTATTCAACAGATCACAGACAATGTTGGTAAAGTGAACGTGCTCACCCTCGTACAAGGTGTCGGTACCGGAGACCGCATAAACCGAGTCTTCTGCAGTGTCGTCATCGATAAACTTATGCAAGCAACATTTACCACAGCCATCACACAAGGCTTCCCACTCTGAGCGTGTCATGTCGCTCAGCGATGTAGTTTCCCAAAAAGGCCCCTCTTCAGAGTGCGACATAAAAACTCCTAACGGATCACTGTGGTTGAAACCACTATGGGTTCGGGTAACAAGGCACCACTGAGACGCGCTTCGATAGCATCCTCGTGGTGAAGTGGCCCGACACCGGCCGGTGTGCCGGTCAGTACGACGTCGCCGGGGACCAGTGTAAAGGTAGCGCTGATTTCGCACAGCAGGTCCAATATCGAGAAAATCATATCGCGACTGCATCCCGATTGACGCAACTGACCATTAATCGAGAGTGAAAGCTGCAAACCCTGCAAATGTTGGCCGTCTTGCGGACTCTCTAGTGACACCGGCTGAAAAACGGATAATGGACAACTGCGATCAAACGCCTTTGCACGCTCCCACGGGTGCCCACTGGCTTTTAACGCTGTTTGTGCATCACGTAACGTCAAATCGAGCCCCAAGCCGACACCACAGATGGCGCTAATTGCCGAGCCTTTGTCCGCCTTCGACAGGGGTTTTCCAACCAGAATAGCGACTTCTATTTCATTGTGGCAGGTCCCCCAACCGGCTGGAATATGCAATGGCTGATGCATATCGGCCAGCGCTGTCTGCGGCTTCATAAAAAGCAACGGATGTTGAGGTATGTCATTACCCAGTTCACGCGCATGTGCCTGATAATTCCGCCCTACACAGACGATTTTTCCTGCTGAAACATGACAATCACGATTGTCACGGAACCGATGTCGATAGACGCTTTCACTCACCTTTTTGGATCCGCTCTGAGAGGTAGCTCACTGAAATACCAAAATAGCTGGATCGATTCCACTTCATTAACGTGTGAAAATTGTTGTAAACCAAATAGGCTCGCCCAGCCGGTCCGTCGGGCATGATCAGGTTTGCATTGATGGCGACCTCAGGAAGATCAGCGCCGTTGAATCGACGCACACCGAGCGCTTGCCACTCAGCCAATGATTTTGCTGCTCGCTTATCTAAACCACTCAATTTGACTAGCGGGTCACCCACAAATGACACTTGTCGTCCCCAGGTTTGCTGCCCATTCCACCCTTCAGAGGCTAAGTAGTTTGCAATAGACGCAAAAACATCGGCGGGATTTGTCCAAATATCTTTTCGACCATCGCCGTCATGATCAACGGCGTAGGTCAGAAATGAAGACGGGATAAATTGACTCTGCCCCATTGCCCCCGCCCACGAGCCGGTGAAACTCTCCAGCGCAATGTGGCCTTCGTCCAAGATCTGTAGCGCGGCAAAAAACTGTTTGCGAAACAGTGCTTCACGACGCCCTTCAAACGCAAGGGTAGCCAACGCAGATAATACGGGGATGTTGCCCTGAATGCGGCCAAAGTTACTTTCGTTCCCCCACAAGGCTACAATAAAACGTTTTTGAACACCGTACTTCTGAGCGACATCATCCAGCAATGCGGCATGCTCTTCCATCTTGTCGAGCGCTTGTTTAACCTTCCAGTCGGGTACACGTGTTTCTAAATAAGTATCAAGCGTAATCTTGCGCTCGGGCTGATTTTTATCCGAAGAAATAACGCGTTTGCGCAGGGCAACGGTTGCCAGAGCCTTATCAACAAAGGTGTCATCAAAACCTTGCTGTATCGCCTCTGCGCGCAATTCACTGACATAACTTTTAAACTGGGTATCGATGTCTTGCTCGACCTCATCATGCGCAGCGACGGCAAAAACCTGCACCAATAGCGCGATGAGCCACACACGATAAAACCAACGCTGGCGCATTATTTGATCTCCCGAGGAGGTTGTGGTGAAAGCCCTAATTCCTGACGATGTTCAGCTAGCCAATTTTCCTGCTTAGGCGGCATTTGCAAATAAAAACCATCGTGCTCAAAAGCGGCACTCAAGACTGCCTTATCAATGTGCAATGATTTGTTGGTTTTCTCGGGAATATGCATCACCAGTTGCGGATTAGGAAATTTTTCCATTAACGCCGCCGGTACATCAGCGAAATCATTCGCCACGGGCACGTATAAAAACATGCCCTGTTTTTTAGGCGTCTTATAGACGCTGCAAAACAGCGCCATCGGTACCGCGGTTTTTTGTTTATCGTTACTTGCTGATGTCATGCAATCTACTCTCTAATCAATACTACGAACCGGCTCACCAAGTAGAGACAACAACGGTTCAGCCATAAGCGGTTTGCGCCACCCCATCAATAAGTCTGGCAGTAAGTGTTGTGCGCTGGTTTCTTCGACATCAAACCACCACCATTTTAACAGTTGATTGAGCTGTTTTTTAGAGGCAATTACCTCAGTGGTTAAACTTTCCCGTTCAGCAATGTGGCCACACAGCGCTTTTAGTTGAGACAACGTTTTTTTGTATTGCGGCAGTTCGGTCAAGCGTTGAATCGGAGGAACACGGCAATTGTGCGGTTCAGTATCGTATTTAGCCAGCGACTGATTAATCAGACCAACTACCGTATCACCATGCTTACGGACTTCCTGTGGTAATAACCCACACTGCGATGACAACTGTGACTTGCCTGAGGGTAAGTACTGCGCCAGCGCAAACAGGTGTGACTCCTTGATGATGAAGTTAATGGCACTGTTTCTTTCTCGGGCCAGGTTCAATCGCCATGCTGCTAATTTTTTAAGCACGTAGCGTTGGCGCTCATTTAACTTCCACGCATTTCCGATTAACAGATAGGCCATGGCCGGTGGCATATTGGCCATTTTTTTCTGCCCTAGTGCATCAAGCTCATCGTAAATGAGGCCACGCAGTCCGCTCGCATCCACCTGCTTGCTCAATTGCAGGTACACATCATGCAGATAAATAACATCATTCGCGGCATAGTGAAGTTGATTCTCAGACAGGGGGCGCGCCAACCAATCTGTGCGTGATTCACCTTTATCCAGTGCCACATTGCAGGTGAGTTCCACGAGTCTGGCATAACCCAGCGTTGGGCCCATACCAAGCAAATTAGCGGCGTATTGGGTATCAAAAATAGGCGCTGGTAGCACCCCTAAATGGGCAAGAAAAACCTCAAGATCTTCTGAGCAGGCGTGCAGAACTTTAACAATGTCACTGTTTGTCAACAATCTCGCGAAGGCATCCAGATTTGTCAGCCCTAGCGGATCAATTAAGTAGGCTCTGTCGCCATCAAACACTTGCAGCAAACCTAATTGCGGTAATAGCGTGCGGGTTCGAACAAACTCGGTATCCAGCGTAAAAAAAGACAGCGTGCCAAGGTGGGCGCACAGGTGTTCGAAATCAGTTTGTTCGGTGATCAGCCGATAGTGTGTGTCAAACATAGTCGGCTCTCACCCGCAACTTAGTCGCGCAACTCGCGACGCAGTATTTTCCCCACATTCGTTTTGGGCAATTCGTCTTTGAACACCACATGCTTGGGAATTTTATAGCCCGTCAGATGCGAACGACAGTGTTCAATAACCATCGCCTCTGTTAACGACTCATCGCGGCGCACAACAAATAACTTCACGACCTCACCAGACACCTCATGTGGCACCCCAACCGCTGCGGCCTCCACAATCCATTCATGCATAGCCGCAACTTCTTCAATTTCATTGGGGAACACATTGAAGCCGGACACAAGGATCATGTCTTTCTTGCGATCGACAATATAGAAATATCCCTGCTCGTCTACCTTAGCGATATCGCCTGTCGCCAGCCAACCATCTTGTAAAATTTCAGCGGTCGCTTCAGCCCGATTTAAATAGCCCGCCATCACCTGCGGACCTTTGACCCACATCTCTCCGACCTCACCCACACCAACCTCATTACCATCGTCATCCATGAGCTTAATATCTGTGGAGGGTACCGGCATACCAATACTGCCTTTGTAAGCTTCCAACGACGGCGGGTTGACCGTCACCACCGGCGAGCACTCCGTTAGCCCATACCCTTCTAAAAGCACCGTTCCGGTCACTTCCTGCCACTTTTCTGCCACTGGACGCTGCACAGCCATGCCGCCGCCTAAACCAAATTTAAACTGGCTAAAATCAAGTTCTTTGAATTCAGGGGTATTGAGTAGCCCGTTAAACAGCGTATTCACGCCCGGCAGAATCGCAAAAGGATACTTACTTAACTCACTGACAAAGCCTTGCATGTCTCTCGGGTTGGTAATTAACAGGTTCGGACAGCCAAACTTCATAAACAACAAACAGTTACTGACAAGCGCGAAAATATGATACAGCGGCAATGCAGTCACGACGATATCTTCACCCTGCGTGATCGCGGTTTCAAGGATGCCTGAAACTTGCTCCAAATTTGCAATTAAATTGCGGTGCGTCAGCATGGCGCCTTTTGACACGCCAGTCGTGCCGCCGGTGTATTGAAGAAACGCTAACTCGTCATTAGTGACCTCAGGGCGCGTGTACGAAGAAGACTGCCCTTTGTTCAGCGCATCCATAAAACGCTTGGCATCAGGTAAATGAAAAGATGGCACCATTTTCTTAATGTACTTCACCGCAACATTAACCAACCAGCGTTTTGGCGCTGGCAACATATCGCCGATAGACGTCAGAAGTACGGATGTTACCTGCGTTTTATCAATCACCTTCTCTAAGGTTGTTGCAAAGTTCTCAACAATCACGATGGTTTTGACATTGGCATCCGTTAACTGATGCTGTAATTCACGCGGCGTGTAGAGCGGATTCACGTTCACGACCACCATGCCTGCGCGTAGAATACCAAAGATGGCAACGGGGTATTGCATCAGGTTTGGCATCATAATCGCCACGGCGTCGCCGCGTTTCAAGCCTGATTGCTGTAAATACGCAGCAAACTGTTTTGAGAGCTTATCTAATTCATTAAAGGTGATTGAATGACCCATGTTGATATAAGCAGTTTTGTCACCAAAGGTTTTGACGGATTGTTCGAACACGTCAATGAGTGATGAGTAAACATCTGCGTCGATGTCTGGCGCGATACGTTGGTCATAGTGCTTAAGCCAAATCTTATCCATGGTCCTTCCTGCAAGCGTATTTGAACATGAAGTCACAAACCGACTTCAACAAAGCGCTAGTGTTGTTATTGTTAATTAAGGCTATTCGGCGTCGCGTTCAGGCACAAGACGGGCCGAATACAGCCATGCATGGTAATAAAAGTTAACACAAAGTTAAATCATCAACTGCGGTATTTAAGTTTTTCGAATAAAAATTAGACGGTGATTGCCAAGGCGCGCCCTAATATTCATTATTTCTTTTATTTATTTGATTCGATGCGAGTTAATGTGAGTGGCTACTTGCTGCGGAGCCTGCATATGAACGTGATGGTATCCTTCGATGACTTCAATGTTCAACACTTTAAACCAGTCTCGCCGCTGTTCGATCAAGTTGCGCTTCATGACAAATCCGTTGCTCGCGACGATAGCTGTAACCGGGCACTCGATAGATTCGACGATCGCCTGCGCTTGCGCCTCAGTCAAACGTAACAAAGACTGTTGCCGAAGACGTTTATCCCAACGCCAGATGATCAGACTGTCATCCCTTAAGGCTGTTCCCTCTTGCGTCGTCACAGAGCGTGATAGCAGCGTCTCGGTCAGTGACTGACTCAGGCTGGAAATCTCGGCTCGTTTGGCAACCGCTTCAGCGAATGTGGTGTGAGAAGTCGGCGTTTTTCTCATGGCCGATATTTTTCGTCGACTCGCGATTCCCGCTCGGATCCCTGAAACTGTTTCTTTCTCGTCACCGGTTAAAGGACCGAATGCGTCAAGGCAAATAACATGATTAACATGCTCAGGGAAAACGGCAGCGTACAAAGTGGATAAAATTCCGCCCATCGAGTGGCCTAATAGGACCGCGTCCGACCAGCCCTGCTGTTCAAATAGTTGATGCAGATCATCGATGTAATCGAGTTGGTGATAGTCTGTCCCCGCTGGGCGGTGAGAGGAATGCCCGTGTCCCACCCAATCCAATGCAATAACGCAGTAGTCCTGTAAATAAGGCAACAGCGGTAAAAAGCTGTTGGCGTTATCTAACCAGCCATGCAATGCGATCAACAGGGAATTTGCCGAACGCTGTTCCGGTAAATGGTTACTGATCCCACGAATGACCACATTGGGAAGCTTGAACTCCACAGAATGCACCTTTGCCATGGCGTCGTTTTCCTTACAAAACACTCACCCTAGCACAGTGGAAGACGTTTAACGACGGCAAGGTATTGCCGGTTGATAACCGATTGTTGCCGGAATGTCGGCGCAATTCGGCAAACTTCCGCCGTCAATAAGCTGAATTCAGGTAGGGTTACGCAAACAGATCGATGCCGAGCAAACCTCGGATTTCCTCTCGTTGCGATTCAAGCGCTAGACTTTGATAAGCAGCCAACGCTGCTTCGTTCTGCGGGTTTGGCGAGTCGTGACCGGAACGTTTTTGTTGATTAAACCGTTCAGCTTGTTCAAACGCTTCTGCCGAGCGCTGGCGAACCACGGTTTGTGATGCAGGTAGCTCAGTTTGCTGACGCTGTTGCTGCTGCGCGCGAGCCTCCGCTTCCCGCTCGGGTTGTCGAGGGGACGGATTGATAATCAATGCATTTTGTGAGGCGACAATGGACGACTCAATCTCCATGCAGTTTACGGCTCCTGATAGTTAAGGCACACCCATTCAAAACGCGTTAACGCGGGCAAACTAGGGTGTGAAAACTGCAATAACCGTTCCATCAGCGGCAGCTGCTTGCCGCTATTCTCTGCCGGGCAGTTTTTTCCATGTTACCGTATTGCGTAGATAAACCGGCTCCAATTCATCAACGCGCTGCTGCTGTTGACGCGACACACTCTGTTCAACCAGCGCTAACATATAGCGAGCATTCGGTAATGTCACCAAACAGCCACCGGACTGGCTAATATAGGTTTGCATTTCTGGGTAAGCCTGCCATCCTGTGCCTGCAAGCGCCATTGTTTTCAGCGCAGCCAGATCCCGCTCACGCACGTAACAAGCGGCATCAAAGGGTGATAAAACACTTTCTTGCCCCACTAACATAGCAATGCCGTCGACGTGTTGGTAATGAGCGAAGTAAACTTCACCCATTCGCGCGTCAATCGCCACCAAGCACTCAGTAGCCTGACTCGTTTGAAAAACCTGCTGCGCCATGGCGGCCAGTGTTGATACGCCGACGGCTGGAATATTTAGTCCTAAGGCTAAACCCTGCACCGTCGAAATGGCGATACGTACGCCAGTAAAACTTCCTGGCCCATGGCCAAAACCAAGTATGTCGATATCTTGTATACACGTCCCCGCGCTTCGACATACCTGATCGATCAGGGGCAGGATTTTCTGGCTGTGCTGCTGCGGGCAAATTTCAAAATGGCGTGCCTCGTCATCGGGTGTTTTCAAAGCAACGGAGCAGGCTTCAGTTGCTGTATCAATAACTAAAATTGAGTGCGTCATAGTTCCACAGGATCTTCTTTGGGTGTGGTTGGCAAAGCGTTATCCCCTGCCGTACGAATGGTTTCGAGAAATGTCAGCGTCTCAGTGAGGTCTCGACTGCGCTTCATTGGCGGTAAGCTGCTTAAGAATATTTTGCCATAATCTTTAGTGACTAAGCGATGATCACAAATGATCAATACACCTCGGTCACTGGCATCTCGGATCAAACGGCCTGCCCCTTGTTTTAGCGCGATAACCGCATGCGGGATTGAGATTTGCGCGAACGGGTTCCCCCCACCACGTTTACAGTCCTCGCTACGTGCTTGTAGAAGAGGGTCATCGGGTGAAGCAAACGGCAATTTATCGATCATCACACAAATGAGGTCATTACCCCGCACATCTACACCTTCCCAAAACGCGCCGGTACCCAGCAGCACCGATTGTTTGTCATCCAGATAATTCTGTAGCAACGCCCGTTTGGACGTTGTGCCCTGCACTAACAGAGGCCGATCAGTCAATTCAGCCAGTTGGGCTGATACATGTCGCAGTGTAGCGTGACTCGTAAACAGCAAGAAACAGCGCCCATTGCTGGCTTCGATTATCTGCTGGGCAATTTCTACCAAACGGGCATTACGATGCGGATGATTAGGCTCCGGCAGGAAACGAGGCACGCATAGCATCGACTGTTTCTGATAATCAAAGGGGCTGTCTAACATCAGCGTTTTTGCTGACTCTAGACCCATTCGCCGTTGAAAATGGCTGAAACCGCCATCCACCATCAATGTTGCGGAAGTGAATATCCAAGCCTTATCCCCGTTTTCAACGAACGCACGAAATTTGTTGGCAATCGATAGCGGTGTCAGGTGCAAAATGAAGTGGCGTGGTGTGGTTTCAAACCACAAGCTAACCCCCGTTTTGTTGACGTCCATCAATGTTTTCAGTGTATCTCTGGCCTGCGACAGTCTGTCATAAAAGGTGTCTAAGTCTTTATCTCGCCCGACATGCAATTTGGCCACTTCTTGTAATACATCAAGTGCGTCACTGATGCGCTTAATTGCGGTATCGATTTCGTCATTCATCAAGGCTTTGCGCCAATCACCGCGTTGCGCTGTTTCGGGGAACAAAAGACGGAAGTCTTGTAACAATGTTCGGCATTTTTCCGCGGCTTTATCCAGTTGCTGTGCGTCTTTGAGCACCGTGCGGTAGAGCATGGACACATCTTTGCACATATCCATCAGTTGACGGCTTGACAAGGTTTCACCAAAGTACTCGCTGGCTATCTCGGGAATTTGATGTGCTTCGTCAAAAATCACCGCATCCACTTCAGGGATGAGTTCGCCAAAGCCCGTGTCTTTGAGGGCCATGTCTGCGAAAAACAGATGATGATTGACCACCACAATATCCGCTTCCATCGCTTTCTTACGTGCTTTTACCAAGTAACAGTCTTCGTAATCAGGGCATTCTTTTCCCGCACAGTTATCGACGGTGGAAGTGACCAGCGGTAAAACTTTAGCGTCTTCAGGGATCGTAGTCAGCTCACCAATATCACCTGATTTTGTACTTTCAGCCCACGCCCTGACCGCCGTCAGTTCTGCCAGCGTATCGGCTTCGTATAAAGCGGTACCTGCACTATTTTGCTTTAAGCGATGAATACACAGGTAATTTGCCCGGCCTTTCAGCAAAGCCGTCGGTCGCTGACCGCTAACGGCTGCTTTGATAACCGGTAAATCGCGATGATAAAGCTGCTCCTGCAAGTTTTTCGTACCAGTAGAAACAATCACCTTACGCTGCCCCGTTAGCACCGGCGCAAGGTAGGCAAACGTTTTGCCTGTGCCTGTGCCAGCTTCAACGATCAACGATGACTTTTCACGCAACGCCGTTACCACTGCACTCGCCATATCGGTTTGCGCCTGACGCGGTGTATAGCCACTGATATGCTCAGCCAACAGGCCTGAGGGCGAAAAAATTGAGGAAATGTTTGGCATGTCTACAATGTTGAAGCAGGTTTGGGAGTATTATGCCAAATATTCACTCTCGGCGCGTCAGATTCTTCGAGCAATTAACTGTCATCGGTATTGCTTAATGAATATCGCAAAGCTAAATGGCGCTATTGCCAGCGGGTTATCAAAGGATGTATCGGGCGTGGAAGCCAACAACGTGCGCCATGTTCCTACACTCAAATCAGCTTGCAACCTGACGGTTTTTGCTTGCCCTGAAAAATTCAGTATCACCATGATCTGCATCTCAGTATTCCCTCTCACAAACGAGAACACGCTGTCCATCTGATCCTGGGTAACTTGCAACATTGTTGCGCCGTGTTCACCATTGTGCAGCACTGGATAGCGTTTTCGGATAGTCAGTAGTTGCTGGTACAAGTCGCCGATAGGGTGCGGTTGCCATTCAATCGGGTCTCGTTCGAAAAAAGCAAGCCGTTTGGTTTCTCCTGCCTCCTGCCCGTTATGGATAAGCGGCATGCCCTCACCGATGACTGACAACACGATGGCATTTTCAAGGCAATCACCAAACTGCTCATGCTGTGTACCATCCCAGGCATTTTTATCGTGATTACTCACAAATGTCATACGATACGCCGACTTTGGCCACGAGCGTTCATTCCACGAATAATATTGACGAAGTTTATTAAGCGACACGGTTCCTTGTGCGATGCCGTGCATAATTTCATTCCAACTCCACGCGTAAGTCATGTCAAATGCGTGCTGATGCAAATCGCGCGTCTCCCACTCAGCGAGCATAAAGACTGGCTTAATGCTATCTAACGCTTGGCGCGCCTGAGTCCAAAAATCGTGTGGCACATAACCGGCAACATCACAGCGATACCCGTCGATATCAAAGCGAGTGACCCAGTAACACAGCGCGTCGATCATGTAGCTACGCAAATCACTGCGGCTATAATCGAACTCAATAATATCGGACCAATCCCACCAAGGAGAGGGTCTAAAATCGCCTTTGTAGTCTCTGGCATACCAATCGGGATGCTGTTGAGTCAATGGGTTGTCCCATGCGCTGTGATTTGGTACCCAGTCGAGTATGACTTTCATCCCTATGGCATGAATCGCCTCAATCAATTGTCGCAAGCTTTCTGCGTCTCCAAACTCAGGGTTTATCCCGAGAAAGTCTTTGACCGCATAAGGGCTACCCAACGTGCCTTTCCGGTTAACTTCACCAATGGGATGAATTGGCATCAACCATAAAATATCTACGCCGAGCTGTTTAAGGCGCGGAAGATGCGCGTGTACTTCGTCAAATGTGCCTTGAGCCGAAAACTGACGGATATTGATCTGATAGATAGTGGCATCTTTGCTCCACGCGGGATGACTCACCTGACTAAACGGCGTTACTGGATACTTTTCATAAGACATTGCGGCAAATCACTGAACCTAGCACAAGAATAAGGGTCATAATTGCACAGTGGACGCTGAGATAAAATAGGTGTGCCCTTCTGCTATCCACTGAAAACAATCTGAATGCACTTAGAATGGATAAATCAATGTCAACTTCACAAAAGCTGCGGTTATTGCTAGTCACGCTCAGCGTCGTTATGGGGTTAAGTGGCTGTAGCGCGAAACAACTTTACAACGCGACGCAGGAAAACCGTCTGCAAACGTGTTCTGAACTTTATGGTGCGCAGCGTGAGGAATGTGAAGCACAATATCAAAAAGATTACGAAACCTATGAACGCGAACGTCAACAAGTGATTAACGCTAAAAAACCGGTAAACCGCTGATCCCCAGTAGTAGCACCCAGGTAGCGAAGAACAGCTTGAGCTTTGTGACTGAGAACATCAGTACTACACGTTTGGCCACAATTCCTCCTATCACGGCGCCAGCACCAGCGAATAGAACCACTGGCCAGTAGATGGCCTGACTAAACTCGATATGATAAACAACCGCGCCCCACACGCTAAACGCGCTCAAGATGACCGCGCTGGCGATAGCGAAGGTCACGTTGAACCCGCGCACGATTAAATACACAGCGACCAGCTCACCCACACCTACCGACAACCAAGCGGTCACCATTCCACCCAAAAAGCCAATCAGTAATAGTAACGGTTTATCAAGTGAGGTAAGGCTTGTACTGAATGAAACTCGTTTCAGCAAGGGTATAGAGGCATAAATAGCACAGGCTAACACGATCGAAAAAATACCGAACCACAGATGCAGTTGCTGCACGCCATCTTTATGCAGGTTGAACTGGTCGCTGAATTCGAGTAACTGTACAGTCCAAATGCCCGCCCAACTGGTGGGTATTGTTAGCAACAGCACCGCAAGTAAGCTCGACCACTGCGTGTCGGCACGATGTTGAGCGCGATAAAAGCGATACCATGTGACTGCGCCGGCAGTCATACCGCAACACTGTATCGCGAAACTTGTGGCCACAATGGTGGTAGCAGTGAAGCCAAGATGATTAAAGAATGGCACGAATACGACACCACCACCAGCTCCCGTCGCATTTGCGAAGATGGCTCCGGTCACACCCAATGCGCTAAACGCCCCGTAGGTTTGAAGCAGCGCAATACTATTAGGCTGCCAGAGCACCAAAACACACCACGCCATCAGTAGCGCCAACCTGAAGGGATGGCGAAAAACTCTTTTCACTATGAAACACACCGAAAACAAGGGTTGACGACTCTGCCAGAAAATAACGTATTTGCCAATACGTAACGACGCTGATCAAAGCTCAACGACGACACGTAGAGATGCTATCTATGTTTACCTTAACAAATTACCTTGCAATGCATTTAAGACGTCGCAACACTGTGCCTGCAACTACGTTCAGCTTAAGACCAGCGCGTATTGATTTTCGCGCAGTTGAAATATAAACACGATATCGACAATTTATGATCAGCACAGATTATCAGGGCGACGATGTAATGATTACGCTCACACCAAACCGATCAGCCAGCTGGTCGCATACCAAATATCTGATGGCAATCATGGTCTTTTTCGTGATGGTGATAGCGCTAGCCTGGGGTATTGTAGGTGCGTGGGTCATATTGCCCTTCGCCGGGATAGAGGTAGGCTTACTGGCGTACATTATGTATCGCGTATCACAGGCTACGTATCGCTCTGAAACGGTTAAAGTTACCGCCAATGAGGTTACTTATGTGCGCGGCAAACTCAGTGGAAAAAGCCAACGGAGTTACATCACGCTATCGCGGGACGAATTACACATCGACGTGATTGAAACTGAAAACAATTGGTGCCTTCCCGATATTCGGTTGATCACGCCAGAGCACACTATTAGTGTGGGTAGTTTTCTCAATCTGCCTGACCGACAGCAACTCACCGACTTATTACGTGATTGCGGTATTCCACACTGCCGCACTCATTGGTGGAAAGAACGCTAGAATCGCATCACATGCATGACAGTTGGGTCGACATGCCCGCCCAGAAATTGCTGATATTGTTTGACTATCGCTTGGGCGCCTACATGCTCCTGTTCTTTCAACAATGGACTGCAATGCTCGACGAACCCCTGCCAATGCTCAGCGTAGCGTGCCTGAAAAGTGTCGGCTCCCCAATCTTTGTTGAATTCCCGTACCACATCCGGAGCAAAAAACACATTTCCAACCGTCGTTTGCTCGCGCATTCCCTGAGCCTCGACATCCGTAGCGCCGATCAGCAGTGTTCGTTCTGCAGGGGCACTATGGCCTTCTCTTAGGTTTTTTAAACGCTGCTGGTCACCGGCAAAGTCTAAAATCCAATCGTTTTCGGTGACCGACAAGCCCGCGGCCTCCTCATAAGCGTGAACCTGAGAATAGCAGCCCGTACTTTCAACAAAATCACACTGTGCCGCAGACGTTAAGCCAATGAGTGTCAGATCAGGGAGTAACTGCCTAAGGATTTGTGCCGTACCGTAAGCCGTTTTGCTCGAAGCACTGGTAAAAATGACGCGGCCACGTTCAAGTTGACCCTGCATAGCATTTTGTAAATAGTAGGCGAGCACGAATGATGTGGTATACAGCGGTCGAAAAGTCAATATCCAACTTTCCATGGCTTTGCTGTAACCTGCGTCCGCGTCGCAGCGCATGTAAAAGTCATACACCGGCGAAATGGAACGGCGCTGAGGATGGCGATCGCTAAACATAGCGGGCGAAATATTGTCGGCGTGCACTAACAGGTAGCCTGCCATTGGCAGATATCCATACACTAACTCGCCGATGTTCAAAGCCGCCGTGTTTGACGCAACAACACGAGCGAATCCCCAAACCGGTATAATACCAAACCCTTCTGACGCCGGAAAAAAACCCCAGTAACCAAATCGATTACCCAATAAAGCATAGGTAATGTTGTTGGCTGAGAAGCCAAATTGTTCAACCTGTAAGATGACAGCATTGGGATGGTCGTCCAGACTCAATGTCGACTCAACCTGCCGGGTATTAACCAGCGCTGTCTGTTGTACTTCAATCTGCGTTTGGCGAAATGTGCTCATGCTTGCTCTCCATTCTGTCACGCTACCTGTGTACTTGCGCTGCGATAGCCGGTTGTTATGTAAGACTAGCATAACAACGCATAAGGTTTTGACACTCACTTTTATGAATAGATTGTGGGTGATTGAAATAATTCGAAAATTTCACTTATTACCCCTATGATTATCAGCTACCTACCGCAAGAAACGAGCTTGAGGGACAAATGAATGAGTAAAGAATTTGATGTCATTGTGTTTGGTGCGACCAGTTTTGTCGGCCAGATTGTGTGCGAGTACATGCACTCACAGTATGCCGGCCACGAAGTAAAATGGGCAATGGCGGCCCGCTCGCAACACAAGTTAGACAGTGTTAAACATGAGTTGGGTATTGAAGACGTTCCCACGCTGATTGCCGATGCGAGCGATCAAGAAAGCATTGATGCACTGAGTGCGCAAACCAAGGTGATCATTTCCACCGTGGGCCCTTATGATCTGTACGGCGAGCCAATGGTAAAAGCGTGTGTTAAGCACGGCACCGATTACGTAGATTTGACCGGCGAACCGCAATGGATCCGTAAAATGATCGACCGCTATGAAGCAGACGCGAAAACGTCTGGAGCTCGCATTGTGCACTGCTGCGGTTTCGATTCTATTCCGTCCGATCTGGGTGTCTTTTTTCTTCAACAACAGGCGAAACAACGCTTCGGTAAGCCTTGCGATCAGGTAAAAACGCGCGTTAAAGCCATGAAGGGCGGCGCTTCTGGAGGAACCGTAGCCTCGTTAGTTAATGTGGTTAAACAAGCCAGCAAAGATGCCAAATTGCGCAAACTCTTGGCGAATCCTTATGCTCTGTGTCCAGAAGGACATCGATTCAATGCCCACCAGAATAATGTGAACCATGCAAAGTACGAGGAGGAAACCGGCAGTTGGGTTGCGCCGTTTATCATGGCGAGTATTAACACTCGCGTTGTTCACCGTTCGAATGCATTGCTTGGCAATGAGTATGGCGAACGCTTCTTGTATGACGAAGCCATGATGACGGGCAAAAATGCCAAAGGAGGCCTGATGGGTTGGGCTGTCACAGCCACGCTATCGGGGCTTATGGTTGGCGCGGCGTTGCCCCCCACTCGTTGGTTATTGGAAAATACCGTGTTACCCAAGCCCGGAGAAGGCCCGAGTAAGGAAGAGCAACGTAATGGCTTTTTTGATTTTAGGCTTTTTGGTAGTACGCCGCAAAAACAACATATTGTGGTAAAAGTGACTGGCGACCGTGACCCGGGGTACGGCTCGACAGCCAAGATGCTTAGCGAAGCCGCTGTATGTTTGGCGCATGACACTGAAATGAACGATGTAGAAGGCGGCTTTTTAACACCGGCCAGTGCTTTTGGTGAGACGTTAATCAAACGACTCGAACAAAATGCGGGTTTAACGTTTAGTGTCTTAGCATAAACAGCACTTAGCCCGGCAGCGGTATAAATTCGTCCTCGTCGCCTACGACTGGCTCAAAGCGCTGTGCTTGCCAGTCTTGTTTTGCTTGCTCAATACGTGCCCGACTCGTTGAAGCAAAGTTCCAGTACATGTGGCGTGGCTGCATAACCTCACCGCCAATCACAGCGATTCGTGCTGCGGTGTTGGCGGTAACCTCTGCCTCTTTGTTCGAAGACAAAATAGCCATTTGGTAGGGTTGGATAACTGCGTTGCCAATGGTCACGGTGCCCCCCGCCACATAAACCGCGCGCTGTTCAGCGGCTGGCAGTATCAATGACTGGTGCGGCATCATCCCCGCCTCAATATAGAGAGTCTCTGCAAAGGTTTTTACCGGGGATTGTTTGCCATAAGCTTGCCCCATAATGACCTTAACCATCACTTCACCGACCTGCACGTAGGGAATATCGGCATCGGGGTAATGCATAAATTCTGGCGCCATCTCCTGCTGCGCTTCAGGGAGTGCCAGCCAGAGTTGGAGCCCATGCAAACGGTGCGCAATGGCGGTCACCTCTGCTCGTTCCCGTTCAGAGTGCACGATGCCACGACCTGCCACCATTAAGTTTACGTCGCCCGGGCGGATTGCTTGTTCCGAACCCAATGAGTCACGATGCAATATTTCGCCTTCGAACAGATAAGTCACCGTAGCGAGATGAATATGCGGATGCGGCCTAACATTAATTCCCTCGCCCGCTGGGAAGTCGGCAGGCCCCATATGGTCAAAAAACAACCATGGACCTACCATACGCTGTTCCCGAGCAGGCAGCACACGTCGAACCGAAAATCCGCCCAGCTCCTTGGTTTTTGGTGTAATCACCTGCTCAACGACAGTGCAATTCGTTTCAGCACACAGCGCATCAGGTTTATGCTCGGTCTCAATGCTCATCGGCTATTCCTTCACTTTAATCGACATGTTTTGATGGCCTCACCCCAGCGCAGCGATGTAAGAGCCTGTTTACCCATCATATCACGCAATGTCGATATCCCACCATTGTGCCATTGAGACAAAAAAAAGTACCGACAGTGAGTCACTCTCCATGAGGTGTTCGTAACAGGGTGACTAGCGCGTTTTGATCTTTCCAAACACCGTCGCGTTTAAAACGCGTAAACTGCACTTAACCGGAGAGAACGATGAATTTATTTATTGAGTCAATCGAAGGCGGTACCTACCTTGCTGCGCTCGACAATGCTGGGCATCGTGATTATTTAAAAGACAGCGCCAATAAGCCCATCGCTTTTGACTGCCTGAACGAAATAAAATCGTACCTAGCGGGTCAGACATTTGAACGTGTATGGCTAAAGCAAAACACCCCCTATGATGAGATGGTGGGGCTGGACAGTAGTGATGAAAAGCTCGAAATTGAGATTGAATGGTAATAAAGCCGTTAGTCGATAAGCGTCCGATAGGTTTCATAGAAATCACGACATAATGCGGTGCTTTGCAGACTATTTAATGCTGTGCGCAAGTGAGCTATTTTTAATGAATCTCTCCGATTAACGCTTGTTAAAATAGTGCTAGCTGTTTAGTCTAAATCTTGTTTTTGAATAACAGGATGGGTTTATGTTGAGACGCGCCATGCTGGCGGGGCTGATTGCCCTGCTTAGTTACACTTCGGCCACCGCAGCGGCTCCGGCATGGAAAGTCAGCAAGGGCGATGAATATCTCTACATCGGCGGCACTATTCATGTTCTCAGTTCGCAGGATTACCCGCTGCCAGCTCCCTTTGAAAAGGCATATCAGGACGCCGAGTGGATCGTCTTTGAAACAGACATCAATGCGTTGAGCAGTGCCGAATTTCAACAGCAAGTGATGAACACTCTCACCTATACCGATGGCACGACGTTTCACAGCACACTAAACGATGACACAATCGCCGCGCTTGACAAACACTTCACCAGTCGCGGCGTGCCGATGCAGAACTTTGTTACATTCAAACCGTCATTCTTAGCCCTCACCTTGAGCAATATTGAGTTTCAACTTATCGGTTTGACCAGTGATGGCGTCGATCATTATTATGCAAAGCGTGCGCGTAATGATGGCAAGCGAGTGGCGTGGTTAGAATCTCCCACCGAGCAACTCAGTTTTATGGAAAGCTTAGGGAAAGGTGAGGAAAATGAGTTAATCACCTACACCTTAGCTGAGATAGACACACTGGCAGCCTCGGTAAATGAGCTTCGCACTCAATGGCGAGCCGGTGATATGGAAGGCTTGGCAGAATCACAACTCACCGACATGGTGAATGATTTCCCGGCGGTGTACGATGATTTATTAGTGCAAAGAAATAACCGGTGGCTTCCACAGATCGAAGCGATGTTTATCTCACCAGAAAAAGAGTTTGTTCTTGTCGGTGCACTGCACCTCGCCGGTGAACATAGCGTACTGAAGATGCTAGCTGACAAGGGATATCACGTTGAAAAATTCTCAGGAGAACAACATGGACAATAATGTGCAAAGCGATATCGAACCTAATGATACGACTTCAACGGCTCGCGTCGCCTACATTTTATATTTACTGGGTTTAGTGACCGGTGTTTTAGGCATCATCGGGGTTATTCTCGCCTATATTAATAAAGACGATGCGCCGGACTGGCTGCGCAGTCACTATCGGTTTTTAATTCGTACGTTTTGGATCGGTTTTTTGTATTTGGCCATCTCGTTTTTACTGATGGTGGTTTTGATTGGCTACCTTGGCATTTTTGTCTGGATGTTGTGGTTAATTATCCGCTGTATTAAAGGCTTAAAAGCGCTTGATCAACGCAGACCTGTCATGAATGAGAGCAGTTGGGGATTCTGATTGATGCTAACCCAGTAGGGCGAGCGGCGCTCAGACAACGTCGTCCGTCACTGCTCGGCGGATAGTTGCTGAAGCGTGCTAAGTGCGCGTTCGGCGTCACTGCACTGAACAAAAATATGGTCGTGATGATAGGCGGCAACCACATTGGCGCTGATATTTTCATTCGCTAACGCTGTTGCAACCGCAGCTGTCAGCCCGACCGCTTGCAAACTCGAATGAACCGACAGTGTTATGCACCTAAAGACGCCGTGGTAGGCAAGTTCATGTTGTGCTGCCTGTGCAGGGGTCAGGATCACCGTGACACCTTCCTTTTCACGAAAAATACACTTGGGCGCAGGCTGCATTGAGGATAGCTGACTGACTGAAGGCACAACACAAAATACCCACTCTGACTCATCAAGCTCTGGTGACATGCTCTGCAGTAAGCGCGTCAAATTGGTTTCTCCGACCATGATATTCTTCCTACGTTAATGCTGCGCTGAATGATAGCATCCGATTAAATAACCTGAATTCAGGTTAAATAGTCACATCGAGGTTTCCGCCTTTCTCATCTTCATCGTCGATCTCACCATTTGGATATTCATCATTGGAATTAGCTGTCGCTTTTTCCATACGCTGGGATTCGTCATCCGTTGTATCGACGATAAGGCCCACGTGTTGGTCTGTAAAATCTGGCGTGTCGGGCTGTTCGTCGCCTTTACTTGACTCGTTTTGACGACTGTCATCCCCCTTTTTTTCCAACCTGCGTTCTACTTTCGGATGGTTCTCATCGGATGGCGAGGGGTGCATAGGCGTTTTCTTATCCACCTTTTTAACCTCACCACGATCGCCTTTAATCGGCACAGTGCCACGCCGTGGCATAACTGAGAACAGCAAATCATTACTCATTTCGACTGACTCCTGTGCGTCTTAGTGAATTTATAACATTACGCTATAAGACGGTGAAAAATTCTATATACAGTTTAGAGCCTAAATGATTTGCAAAATCTTTACCACTTCGTTAATGTTTTGCACCGAAACGAACGGCACTGGTGTCTTATTCGTTTTCTTAGGATAGTAAATCACATGAATTTAAAACGCGCTGCCCATCATCACCATAAAGCATAACCTTTCAGGTTTGTGCTGGAAGGTCTATTGATTCTTCCGGCGGCGCGGCAACATCGACACCCTCGGAAGGCACTTCCGGGGGTTTTTTATTTGGGTCGGCGAAATATAACAAGGGGAAGAAGGGAATGAGTGACGCAAAACGTCTACGCATTGCAGTACAAAAATCAGGGCGCTTGAGCGACGATAGCATCGCTTTGCTGAAAGCTATCGGCATTAAACTACAGATACGCGACCGTCTCCTCATTGCGCATTCAACCAATCAACCCGTCGACCTTTTGCGAGTACGTGACGATGACATTCCTGGTCTGGTCATGGATGGAATTGTGGACTTGGGCTTTATTGGCGAAAATGAGCTTGAAGAAAAAATGCTTGAGCGAAAAGCCTCTAACCGCAGTCACGCGTTCAAAACGTTACGTGAATTAGACTACGGTGCGTGCAGGCTCTCTATTGCCGTTCCGAATGAATTTGAGTACCTAAGTGTTACCTCTTTAAACGGCAAAAAAGTGGCCACGACGTACCCTTTCCTGCTTGAACGCTTCTTCGCCGAAAAAGGCATTGATGCGACTGCCGTTATGCTCACTGGTTCTGTTGAGGTTGCTCCGCGGGCAGGTGTTGCAGACGCAATCTGTGATCTTGTGTCGACGGGCGCAACGCTAGAAGCCAACGGGTTAAAAGAGAAAGACACGGTGTTTGAATCCAAAGCGGTGTTAATTCAAAGCGAAAAGCCGTTAAGCGATGAAAAACAAGCACTGATAAATCGCCTTTTGCCTCGCATTGATGGCGTAACGCAAGCGAAAGAAAGTAAGTACATTATGCTGCACGCACCCAAAGCCTATTTAGAGCAGGTCAAAAGCTTACTACCGGGTGCTGAAAACCCAACCGTTTTACCGCTGGCCAGTAGTGAAGACATTGTCGCTATTCACGTCGTCAGCCCGGAAACCTTGTTTTGGGAGACCATGGAAAAGCTGAAAGCGTTAGGCTGTAGCTCCATCTTAGTCATGCCCATTGAAAAAATGATGAGCTAACGAGCGAAGCAGATCACAATGATTAAGTGGAATTTACTCTCAGCTGAAGAACAACGAAAAGTGTTGGCTCGCCCAGCATTAGCCGACGCAACATCACTCAAACAGACCGTTTCTGGCATTATTGCGCGAGTGCAAAAGGAGGGTGATAAAGCGGTATTAGCCCTCACTCAAGAGTTCGACAAGGCCAAACTCAACGCGTTAGCATTGTCCAGTGACGCGCTTGCTTGCGCGGAAGACGAGTTAGACGAAGAGATTAAAGCGGCGATCCATGTTGCTTATGACAACATCAGGCGTTTTCACGAAGCACAACGTCCGACGGATATCACGTTACAGACTCAACCCGGTGTGTTTTGTGAGCAACGCACAGTTGCACTCGACAGTGTGGGGCTTTACATCCCCGGTGGAACGGCTCCCTTGCCTTCAACCGTACTGATGTTAGGCGTTCCCGCTCAAGTGGCAGAGTGCCGCCAGCGCATACTCTGCACCCCACCAAACAGCAAGGGGCAGATTGCGGCAGAAATTCGTTACGCGGCGAAGCTGTGTGGCATCTCGCAGATTTTCCTATGCGGGGGCGCTCAAGCGATTGCTGCCATGGCGTTTGGTACAGCATCAATTCCCAAAGTGGATAAAATTTATGGCCCGGGCAATAGCTTTGTCACCGAGGCTAAGCAACAGGTCAGCACGACAGCAAGCGGCGCAGCGATTGATATGCCCGCTGGGCCATCTGAAGTTTTAGTGTTGGCAGATGCCTACGCCAACCCCGCTTTCATCGCCGCTGACATGCTGTCTCAGGCGGAACATGGTCGAGACTCTCAAGCTGTGCTGGTGTGCAATAGCGAAAAACTGATCAATCAGGTCACGCGTGAAGTCGACCGACAACTTGAACAACTAAACCGTAATGAAATTGCCAGAGCCGCCATGCAACACGGGCGTTATATCTTAACCGAATCATTTGCTGAAGCGATTGAGGTGAGTAACGCTTATGCGCCGGAACATTTGATTGTGCAAGCTGACAACGCGCGAGGATGGCTAAGCAAAATACGGCATGCTGGGTCGGTATTTCTAGGGCAGTGGTCGCCAGAATCGGCCGGTGACTACGCCAGTGGAACGAATCATGTGTTACCCACTTACGGTTACTCACGCATGTATTCTAGTTTAGGGCTGCTCGATTTTATGCGCCGCTTTACCGTGCAGGAGCTGACAGAGTCTGGCTTTAAAGCACTGGCCCCCTCGCTGATTGCGCTGTCGCAGGCCGAGGGACTTGATGCACACGCCAAAGCAGTTTCTCTGCGAACCGACGCGCTTAACGCTAAAGCCAATGATTCGGGGGTGTCTTCATGAGCAATCTGATCGCACGCTTAACCAATCCCAATATCGCCACGCTGGCACCTTACGAGTCAGCTCGGCGGCTGTATGCTGGCGGTCAGGATTGGCTTAATGCCAATGAGTCACCCTACGCCAACCCGTATCAGCTTGACGACACTAAGCTCAATCGCTATCCGGCATGCCAGCCGGTATCAGTTGTGGAACAGTATGCCGCGTATGCAGGCGTTATGCCGCAAAATGTACTGGTAACGCGCGGTGCGGACGAAGGCATTGAGTTATTGATCCGTGCATTCTGCCGGCCCGGTCGTTCAAGTATTATGATTTGCCCGCCAACCTACGGCATGTATGCGATCAGTGCGGAAACCTGTGACGTGAGCGTGATTAAAGTACCTCAACACAGTGATTTTAGTTTAGATGTTGACAGCATTTGCCAACAGGCTGGCGATGTCAGTTTGGTCTTCATCTGCTCTCCCAACAATCCCACCGGCACTCAGGTGGCTAAAGAAGATATTATACGTGTGCTTGAGCACTGCGCAGATAAAGCGCTTGTCGTCGTCGATGAAGCTTATATCGAATTCGCGTTCAGTGACAATTGGGCTTCTGCACTGCAGCGCTACCCGCATTTGGTGATACTAAGAACGCTTTCCAAAGCATTTGCACTGGCTGGCTTGCGGTGCGGCTTCACGCTGGCTTCTGACGCTATTATACAGACGCTACTGAAAGTCATTGCCCCTTACCCGATCCCTGAGCCTGTAGCGCAGATTGCCGCACAAGCGCTCGGTGAAGACCCGATTGCCCGTATGCGTGAGCAGGTGGACATCATTGAAACGGAGCGGCAGCGGCTCACTGATGCGTTATCTGCAATGGATGAGGTTACGCTTGTTGGCGCACAGAAAGCTAATTTTATTTTGTTTAGAACTCCCGCAAAAGATGCGCTTATGCGGGACTTAGTCGACAACGGATTACTGATCCGCGACCAGTCAAAACAGCTCAACTTACAACAATGCCTGCGTATTTCCGTGGGCACGCCGGAGCAAAATACGCGTTTGCTCAGTTTAATGCGCGACTTTTTTACCCGAGGAGAAACGGCGTAATGCAACAGCCTACTTTATTTATTGATCGCGATGGCACCTTGGTAGAAGAACCACCGGTGGACAAACAGCTCGACCGTTTGGAAAAACTTAAATTTGAGCCGAACGTCATTCCGGTGCTGTTAAAGTTACAAGCGGCAGGTTTCCGTTTGGTGATGGTGACCAATCAGGATGGCTTAGGTACCGATAGCTTCCCACAGGCAGATTTTGAGCTGGCACACAATGCGATGATGTCAGTGTTTACCAGTCAGGGCGTGGTGTTTGACGATGTGTTGATTTGCCCGCATTTTGATTCGCAGCAGTGCAGCTGCCGCAAACCTAAACTGGGGCTGGTCAAAGATTATTTACAGCAAGGAAAAATCGATTTTACACGTTCATTCGTGATTGGTGATCGCGATACTGACATTCAGCTTGCCGAGAACATGGGTATTGTAGGTCTCAAATATTCTCCGCAGGGGCTGAACTGGGTGAGCATTGAAAAGCAACTGTTGGCCTCTTCGCGCGTGGCCGAAGTCGTACGTAAAACGTCTGAAACCGATATCCGCGTTCGCGTAAACCTTGACTCAGATGAGAAGTCGCGCATCGAAACCGGACTGGGTTTTTTCGATCATATGCTCGATCAGATAGCGACTCACGCCGGTTTTGAGCTTGACCTGAGTGTTAGCGGCGACCTGCACATTGACGATCATCACAGTGTTGAAGATACTGCTCTGGCGCTGGGCGAATGTTTGAAAAAAGCGCTTGGCGATAAGCGTGGTATTGGCCGATTTGGCTTTGCGCTGCCGATGGATGAGTGCCGTGCTGAATGCATTATGGACATTTCTAACCGCCCTCACCTCGTGTTCAAGGCCAATTTCACGCGCGAACAGGTGGGTGAAATGGCAACTGAAATGGTTCAGCACTTCTTCTATTCAATGGCTCAGTCTATGGGCCTGAGCCTGCACCTTTCTACCACAGAAGGGAATGCTCATCATCAGGTAGAAAGCTTATTCAAAGTATTTGGTCGGGCGTTACGACAAGCGATCACCAAACAAGGTGATGCGCTGCCAAGCAGTAAGGGAGCGTTATAGATATGGCTGCTGGGCTTCGCAAGCAACAAATTGTGATTGTGAATACGGGCTGCGCTAACATCGCGTCAGTCAAATTTGCGTTTGACCGCCTTGGTGTTGATGTTGATGTCAGTGACAACCCTGAGATAATCACGCGGGCCGATAAAGTCATTTTACCCGGTGTTGGCAGTGCCAACGCTGCCATGGCCAGTATTCATGCTAAGGGTTTAGCGCCCACGCTACGCGATTTGACTCAACCTGTACTTGGTGTTTGTTTAGGTATGCAGTTGATGGTGAGCTGGTCGGCTGAAAGCACGTCATTACGCAAGGAGTGTCTGGATCTTATACCCGGTGCGGTAGAGCGCCTAGAGGCAATAGGTAAGCGATTACCGCACATGGGCTGGAATACCGTTACACCAACGCATCAGAACGATCTATTCAAAGGTATTGATGCGGGAAGCTATTTCTATTTTGTGCACAGTTTCGCAGTCAAACCGTTCGCAAATACATTGGCAACGTGCGAGTACGGCAGCACATTTTCGGCGGCCATTCAGCGCGATAATTTTTTTGGCGCTCAGTTCCATCCTGAGCGCTCAGGTCCTGCAGGCGCTAAGCTTCTGAACAATTTTGTGAGTTTGTAATGATAATTCCAGCAATCGATCTCATCGACGGTAAAGTCGTCCGCTTATTTCAAGGCGACTATGCGCAAAAAACAGATTATGCAGTCAACCCCATTGATGTCGTCAGTGACTACGCCGAACAAGGTGCTCAGTGGTTGCATATCGTTGATTTAACCGGCGCAAAGGATACTGACAGGCGTCAGTTAGCCTTGATAAAAAGTATGGTAGAAACGGGAAAAATGCGATTTCAGGCCGGTGGTGGCATTCGCCATGAAGCAGATGTTAAGCAACTGCTCGATATCGGTGTCTCGCGCGTCGTTATTGGCTCGCTAGCGGTTAAACAACCGGATGTGATACGCCAGTGGCTCACCACCTATGGCGGAGAACGTATTGTACTGGCACTTGATATTAACATTGATGCACAGGGCAACAAACTCATCGCCACACACGGTTGGCAAGAAAACAGCGGCGTGGCTCTCGACGACTTACTGGGGGACTTGTTAGCGTCTGGTGCTCAGCATGTTCTGTGCACGGATATCAGTCGCGATGGCACTCTCGCCGGTGCCAACCATCAATTATATACAGAAATGAGCGCTCGCTTTCCTACCGTCGCATGGCAAGCGTCTGGGGGGATTGGTTCACTAGACGATATCAGCGTATTAAAGCCTACCGGGGTAAAAGGCGTGATCCTCGGACGCGCCCTGTTAGAAGGTAAATTTACTGTCGCGGAGGCTATTCAATGCTGGCAAAACGCATAATACCCTGCTTGGACGTGAAAGATGGCTTGGTGGTAAAAGGCGTCCAATTTCGCAACCACGAAATTATCGGAGACATCGTTCCATTAGCCGAACGCTATGCGCAGGAAGGTGCTGATGAGCTAGTGTTTTATGACATCACCGCATCCAGTGATGCACGGGTTGTTGATAAGAGTTGGGTGAGCCGTATTGCGCAAGTGATTGATATCCCTTTTTGTGTGGCCGGAGGTATTAAATCGGTTGAAGATGCCGGGCGTATTCTGGCAATGGGCGCCGATAAAATCTCGATTAATTCGCCCGCACTGAACAATCCTGACCTCATTAATCAACTGCATGATATTTACGGGCAACAGTGCGTTGTGATCGGTATCGATAGCTTCTTTAACGCCGAAACCGGTCAGTATGAAGTGCATAAGTTCACGGGTGATGAGAGTAAAACTCAGCAAACCCAATGGCAAACAGTGGATTGGATCAGAGAAGTCCAACGTCGCGGTGCTGGTGAAATTGTACTCAATTGCATGAATCAAGACGGTGTGCGCCAAGGCTACGATATCGAACAGCTTAAGGCAGTGCGCGCAGCCTGCGATGTCCCACTCATTGCATCTGGAGGTGCTGGCACCATGCAGCATTTTGCGGACGCGTATCAGCAAGCAGATGTTGATGGTGCACTGGCCGCGTCCGTGTTTCACAAGTCAGTGATCAGTATTGAAGCACTCAAGCAATTTTTACGTGAACAGAACATCAGTATTCGAACCGATTTTGCGAAGGATTAATCATGGCTTTTACCGTCACACACGATACGCTGGCTAACCTGGCGTGGGATAAAATGAACGGGCTGCTGCCTGCTACCGTGCAAGATGCTTTCAGCGGCAAAGTATTGATGCAAGGATTTATGAACACAGACGCGGTGCGCGAAACGCTCAGTAGCGGTCGTGTTACGTTTTTTAGCCGATCCAAGCAACGCTTGTGGACCAAGGGGGAATCGTCCCAACACTACCTGAACTTAATTGATATCAGTGCAGATTGTGACAGCGATTCACTGTTGGTTTTAGCGCAACCTCAAGGGCCGACCTGCCACACCGGAACAGAAAGTTGCTGGAGTCAATCACCTCCCCCAGCCGTGACTTTCATCGCTGACTTAGAGCGTCTGTTGGCCGCTCGTAAAGGAGCCGATCCTGACAGCAGCTACACAGCATCATTGTACGCAAAGGGAATAAAGCGTATTGCACAAAAAGTCGGCGAAGAAGGGGTGGAAACTGCGCTTGCCGCGACAGTGCAAGATATCGACGAGCTGAAAAATGAATCAGCCGACCTGCTCTATCACTTATTGGTATTGCTTCAGGCCAGTAACATCGGCTTAGAAGATGTTGTCGGTGTACTCAAACAGCGCCATGGGCAGTCATCGCGTCACAGCGACTAGTGTATCAATGAACCACTGATGCGCTGAAGAGCCCGCAAAGTCATTGTGCCAGACTAAATGCGTTGTCGTAAACGTATCCGGCGCCACAACGGGGCAAGTTGTAGTCACCACTTGGCATGAAGATAAGAAGCGCTCCGCAATGCGCTGGGGCGCGGTGAAGATAAGGTCGGTGTTTTCTACAACACTGCCAGCGGGTGAAAACTGGTTGATGATCATACCAATGTGGCGGGTTCTCCCTAGCTTCGCTAACGCTGTATCAACGAAACCACGCTCATCGCCCTTCGGGCTAACCAACAAATGTCGTGCTGCGCAATAATCCTGCATTGTTAAGTTTTTATGCGCGAGCGGATGTTGGGCAGACAGAACACAAACATAGCGGTCTTCTATGAGCACGTGACTTGCGAAACGGTTAGGAATTTCACCAAAAGCCGACACGGCAAAATCCACCTCTTGCCTGTCGAGCTGCTCCAACGCCCTGCCTGCGGTTGGCCTAACTCGAACACTCATGTTTGGCGCTCTTTCGGCCAACGCTTTCGCTAACGGTGCGGCGATGACTGACGTAAAGTAATCGTGTGCCGCGATTCGAAATGTACGTTCTGAAGTGCTGGGTTCGAATCGCTCGGGAGACAATGCACTTTCAAGCATGGCAATAGCTTGGCGGATGGGCTGAGCTAACTCGACAGCTCTCGCCGTAGGAGCCACTCCGCTAGGCACTTTGACAAATAATTTATCACCGATGCTATGCCTTAAGCGAGTTAACGCGTGACTGACCGCTGGCTGCGACAAAAACAAGGTTTCTGCCGCCTTGGACACATTGCGTTCTGTCATCACGACATCAAATACCTTCAATAGATTTAAATCGATATTCTTCATACGCCCCATTATGCAAAATTTTAATAATAGTTAGATATTCTTTTCATTTCAAACATGACTATGCTGCCAGTAGAGTTAGCGTGTCATTGGCAATAGATGACAATGAATAAACTCACTTTATAGAGGATACGACAATGCAAAAATTAACGGGTAAAGTCGCCGTGATCACTGGCGGTAATAGTGGTATCGGGCTGGCGACTGCGCAGCAATTTATTGAGCAAGGTGCATCAGTTGTCATCACAGGCAGGGATCAGCGCACGCTGGATCAGGCCGTGAATGCACTGGGCGAAAATGCTTATGCCGTCAAAAGCGATGCAACGGATCTTAAGGCGATTAATGCGCTGGCTGAAAACATTAAAGCCCAATTTGGGCACATTGATATTTTGGTTGCCAATGCAGGCTCGGGTATTTTCATGCCATTAACGGATGTGACCGAAGCGGATTTTGAACAGCAGTTCGATCTGAACGTTAAAGGTGTGTTTTTTACTGTTCAAGCGCTGGTGCCTTTAATCAACAGAGGCGGATCAGTTATCCTGACGGGTTCAGCAGTGCATGAAAAAGGGGTAGCGACAGGCAGTTTGTACTTCGCCACTAAGGCAGCAATCCGCTCGCTTACCCGCACTCTAGCGAGTGAGCTGGCTGTAAATAATATTCGAGTGAATACATTGAGCCCAGGCATTGTTCGCACAAACTTTGCGTCGAACACCAATCTGGATAACGATGACTTTGAGGGATTTATCAGCATGGTAGAATCTCAAGCACCACTGGGCCGCTCTGGAACTACCACAGAAATCGCGAAAGCCGCAGTATTTCTCGCCAGTGATGACGCTAGCTACATGACCGCGGCGGATTTACTCGTAGACGGTGGCTGGATGAGTGTGTAGTTGCAGTACGATAGGGTCGCCCTCTGCCGAGTTATCTATGACAGTACCCGGTATTGTGGCGATCCGGTACACGACGCGGAGCAACTTTCTAGCCTGGCTGGTGTCAGTAGTTTAATCACGGTAACCAAGGAAATCATTTTGTGAATAACATACTCAAACTGTTCAGGGCCAATATCGGCTTCATTACTTTTATGCTTCTTCTGTTTGCGTGTCGCAGTAGTATTGCAGACTGGTATCACGTGCCAAGTGGTTCGATGCTGCCCACCATTGTTGAAGGCGACAGAGTTTTTGTGGACAAAATGGCCTATCGTCTTGATGTGCCGTTCACGGATATCGCCATCATGCAGACTGGCGACCCACAAAGAGGCGATATCGTCACCTTTAATTCAGAAGCAGCAGACATTCGCTTGATCAAACGGATTATTGGCCTACCCGGAGACCGAATAGCGATGCAAGATAACCGTCTGTTTGTGAACGGTGAGGCGGTCGAATATGAAATGTCCAAAGACCAGTTAGTTGAACACTTGCCCGGGCACAGCCACGTTATGCAATTGACAGAAGCCACAAGCAGTTTGCGAACTTTTGGCTACATCGATGTGCCTGACAACCATTATCTGGTGCTAGGTGATAACCGCAACCATAGCGTCGATTCCCGAGTGTATGGTTTTGTTCCACGACATGAATTGAGTGGCAAAGCGACCCGCGTATTGGCTTCGTTTGACCTCGATAATTTTTACATCCCCCGAGGAGACCGTTGGTTTATTGCACTGCGTTAATGGCGCAACGCTGGCATTAAAATATTTTTAATTTTTTTTGCTTAAGGGTATTGAAAAGTGTGTGTCAGCACATAAATTACAGTTGTCGGTGCTCAACAGAGGCCGTCAAAACCGCCGCCGTCGTTGAACGGGGCACATTAACTTAAACATATTGCTTAATAGAAAGGATATGACTATGCGTACTATTGATTTATCACCACTTTATCGTTCATTTATCGGTTCGGACCATCTTGCTGCATTGGTAGATGCTGCTACTCGGTCTGAAAAACAAAGCACTTATCCTCCTTACAACATCGAGCTTTTAGCTGATGATAAGTATCGTATTACCATGGCTGTTGCTGGTTTTGGTAAAGACGACGTGAGTATTGAAGTGCAAGAAAATTCACTGCAAATCAGCGGCACCAAAGAAGAAAAATCTTCTGAGGAGCGCAAGTTTTTACACAAAGGCATTTCTGAGCGTAGTTTCGAACGCAAGTTCCAGCTCGGTGACCATGTGAAAGTGCTCGCAGCTGATTTGGAAAACGGTTTGCTACACATTGATTTAGAGCGCGTCATTCCAGAAGCGAAGAAACCGCGTAAAATCGAAATTGGCAGTAATTTGCTCGAAAACAAATAATTTTCGAACAAAGCCAGTTACGGTGTAGTGAGCCTGAGAAAAATCCTCCCTGGATAGTTTCTCACTGGTAAACAGAAAAACGGCGCTCATTGAGCGCCGTTTTTTATTGCTAGGCCGCGTTGTTGATCGCGGTACACGCTTTGGTTAAAAATAAAGCCAAAACAAATTAAAGCCGCTTAATACAATAATTGCCGCGAAGGTGCTCAACATACCAACCACGCGTTGCCAGCTCGCGCCAGAATGGTGTCGCAAACCATAGGCATGCGCCAACCGGCCAAACAAAAGTAGAATTAAGGCAATGTGCACTGTCCAGTAATATTGCGTATTCAGTTCTAGGCACAGCGCAAGAATGAGCGTCAACGGTACGTATTCGGCGAAATTACCATGCGCCCGTGATAATCGCAGTAAAGCAGCATCACCACCATCCCCGAGACTCACTTTTGCGCTTCGACGCGCGTTGACAACCAATATAGACAGGTACAGATAACAGACGGCCAGTAGACTGGCGTAGAAGCCGGTGATTTCAAGACTAATTGGGTGCATAGCAACCTTCCCACGCGCGTACTTTTAAACAAAAAAATAGGGCCTATCGCCCTATTTTCGCTAACCTAATAGACCAGCCAACTGGTCGCTCACCTCGGCAACGGGCTTAGTGCCATCGAGTCGATGATAATGGCATTTTCCGTCTTGTGCTGCTTGTTGATAAAAATCAACGAGGGGCTTGGTTTGCTGATGATAAATGTCTAACCGCTTACGTACTGTTTCTTCTTTATCATCGTCGCGTATCACCAAATCCTCGCCCGTTTTATCATCTTTACCCTCTTCTTTGGGCGGGTTATAAACCACATGATATACACGGCCAGATTCTGGATGCACTCGGCGCCCACTCATTCGTTCCACAATCACATCATCGGACACGTCAAACTCGAGCACGTAGTCAACTTTAACACCGGCCTCTTCCATCGCTTCCGCTTGTGGGATGGTTCGAGGGAACCCGTCCAATAAAAAACCATTGTCGCAATCGGGTTTCGCGATACGCTCCTTTACCAGCCCGATGATAATCTCATCCGAGACTAACTTACCTTCATCCATGACTTTCTTCGCTGCCAAGCCCATTTCGGTTCCCGCTTTAATCGCAGCTCTAAGCATGTCGCCCGTGCTAATTTGAGGAATATCGTAGCGGCCCATGAGAAATTGAGCCTGTGTGCCCTTACCCGCTCCCGGGGCGCCTAAAAGTATGATACGCATTGATGCGTTCTCCGCTAATTTTTATTGTCTGCTGGCACTTTACACATTCAGAGTTACAGTGACAAGCCGAACCCAGTGATATTCATTTGGGTTGGCGTAAATCATTGCAAAGCAGTGGATAACAGTCAATTTTGCAAATCACATAGAAAAGCGAGCGTAAACGCTCGCTTTTTAGAGGGTTAAACCTACTTGTTCGAACTTATTTAGACAAGCTCATTAGTAAGGTGTTTAAATTCCGCACAAAGCTAGACGGGTCTTCCAAACTGCCTTGTTCAGACAATGCCGCTTGATCAAATAGCACTTCTGTCCACTGTTTAAACGCCGTTTCGTCCTGCAACTCTGCAAGGTGCTTGATCAACCCGTGTTCCGGGTTGATCTCAAAGTGATACTTCACTTCTGGCGCAGGCTGACCAGCCGCCTGCATTAGCTTCATCATTTGCGTTGTCATGCCATTATCATCAGCGACGATACAGGCAGGCGAGTCCGTCAGACGATGCGTAAACTTCGCTGCAATGATTTTATCACCCAGCGCCGTTTTTATTCTGTCTAGCACACCTTCAACTTGCTTTTCTGCTTCTTCTTGCGCCTTCTTGCTTTCTTCATCATCTAAGTTAGATAAATCAACATCACTGCGCGCGATAGATTGCAAATTTTTGTCTTTATATTCTGTCAGGTGCGACATCAGCCACTCATCAATCCGCTCCGACAGCAACAGCACTTCAATTCCTTTTTTGCGGAAGATTTCCAGGTGCGGACTGTTCTTTGCTGCTTGATAGCTATCCGCAGTCACATAATAGATTTTCTCCTGACCTTCCTTCATGCGTTCGATGTAAGCATCCAGCGAAACGTTCTGTGCACTACTGTCTTCATGCGTAGACGCAAAGCGCAGTAATCCGGCGATTTTTTCGCGGTTGCTAAAGTCTTCAGCTGGACCTTCTTTCAGTACGCTACCAAACTCTGACCAGAACTGTTGATACTGCTCAACATCATTCTTCGCCATTTTTTCCAACATTTGTAACACACGCTTGGTACAACCCTGACGCAACGCCTGCGAAATTTTATTGTCTTGCAAGATTTCGCGGGACACGTTCAAAGGAAGGTCATTGCTATCGAGCAACCCCTTCACAAAGCGCAAGTACGTTGGCATAAATTGTTCCGCGTCGTCCATGATAAAAACGCGTTGTACATAAAGCTTCAATCCATGCTTGTGATCGCGATTCCACATGTCAAAGGGGGCTTTGGCAGGAATATACAACAAGCTCGTGTACTCAGTCTTACCTTCAACTTTGTTGTGAGCCCAGCTCAGTGGATCACCGTAATCATGCGAAACGTGCTTATAAAACTCTTTGTACTCGTCATCAGAAATGTCTGATTTGTCACGCGTCCATAACGCTGTGGCTTTGTTAACCGATTCCCACTCGCCAGGCTGAGCGGGTATCTTTTCACCGTCAGGACCGTCTTTTTCTTCCACCGGCTCTTTCCACATTTTAACCGGAATACTGATGTGATCTGAATATTTGCTGACGATAGAGCGAAGTTTCCAAGCATCCAAGAATTCTGCTTCATCCTCTTTGATGTGCAAAACGATCTCAGTACCGCGTGTCACTTTTTCAATATCAGCGATAGTAAACTCACCCTCGCCTTTTGACGTCCACTCAACTCCACGGTCATGCTCTACGCCCGCTGCACGAGTTCGCACAACGACGTTATCAGCCACGATAAAGGCAGAGTAAAAACCGACGCCGAATTGACCAATCAGCTGCGCATCTTTAGCCTGATCACCTGACAGCTTACTGAAAAAGTCTTTGGTTCCAGATTTTGCGATAGTACCCAAATTCTCGATCACGTCATCGCGCGTCATGCCAATACCATTATCTTCGATAGTAATGGTTTTCGCGTCTTTATCGACACTTAGCTTAACGTGCAAGTCACCGTCGTTCTCATACAATTTGTCGTCAGTTAACGCTTTAAAGCGCAATTTGTCAGCCGCATCGGCGGCATTTGAGACCAACTCGCGAAGAAAAATTTCTTTATTTGAGTACAGTGAGTGGATCATGAGTTGAAGCAATTGCTTCACTTCTGTTTGAAAACCATGAGTTTCTTGATGCGTCGCTTGCGACATTGGACAAAGTCTCCCTTATCAAGCTAATAATGCGAGAGTGTGTACTCTGCGCTACCGAATTATTTTCAATGGGAGAGGTGCGGTCTAGACTGGTTTTTTCAAGTGTTGTTGTACAAAAATTTACAAGGCTCTGCGGCCGCTGAGTGCATGGCCAAGGGTATTTCCATCGATGTACTCGAGTTCTCCACCGACGGGGACTCCATGAGCAATTCGCGACGCCGAAATAGAGCGTTTACGACACATGTCGGCAATATAATGCGCAGTAGCCTCACCTTCTACTGTGGGGTTGGTCGCGAGAATAACTTCACTGATTGACCCAGAATCCAGATGGGTAGCGAGTAGCTCTAGACCAATTTCGTCAGGACCTATTCCATCCAGTGGCGATAGATGCCCCATTAACACAAAGTAGCGGCCCTGATATTGTGCAGTTTGCTCAATCGCTAAAACGTCTTGTGGCGCTTCAACAATACAGATTGTCTCTGCCGTGCCGCGTACAGGATGCTCACAAATAGAGCATTGCGTTTTTTCTGTGAACGTTCTGCACGAACTGCAATGGTCAATGTGTTCCATAGCATCATGCAGAATACGCCCCAAGCGCAATGCGCCGTCGCGATTGCGCTCGAGCAAAGAAAACGCCATGCGCTGAGCGCTTTTGCCCCCCACGCCCGGGAGTACCCGCAGCGCATCAATCAATTCATTCAACAATGGACTGAAATTAGCTGGCATCAGTTATTTCGCTAAAGACGCCAGCTCGGCTAAGTGAATCAGGGTGACAGGCTGCCTCGCTTACGTGCGCCGGCTTAGCGTTTCGCAATAATATACACCGCATGAATAATCCCAGGGAAATAACCTAAAATTGTGAGTAAAATATTCAGCCAAAACTGGCCGCCTAACCCCACCTGTAAAAAAACGCCGAGCGGAGGCAATAGGATTGCGATGATGATGCGTAAAATGTCCATACTATGTCCTTACTGTTGCAATTAGCTTATTGAAATAACTGGCGCACTTGCGCCTACGTTCTTGCTCATCAGCACTGTAGCAACAATCGAACCAGATAATTTAGCTTTTAAAATCATAAAGTTAACTAGTAGCTACAAATCGCAATCGAGGTATTCCCAGTGACTTTTTCACTCCACCGAGACAATCTTACATAAGCACGTGACGCCCGTGTTAAAACGGCATTTTCATGCCCGGAGGCATTTGCATTCCACCGGTGACCGACGACATTTTTTCCTGAGTTGTTTGTTGAACGCGACGGACTGCATCGTTCACTGCCGCAGCGACTAAATCCTCAAGCATTTCTTTGTCATCGTCCAGTAAACTAGCGTCAACGTTGACGCGACGTACATTGTGATTGCAGGTCATAGTGACTTTGACCATGCCAGCACCCGATTCACCGGTCACTTCTATACTGGCGAGCTCCTCTTGCGCTTTTTGCATGCGTTCTTGCATTTGCTGCGCTTGTTTCATCATGTTACCCATGCCGCCTTTAAACATACTTTGTCCTCTTCATTTAACGGGGAGTGATACTGTCTTCAACCACGTTCGCATTGAACGCAGATAATAAATGATTGATCGCCGGATCATCCTGCGCCACCGCTTTTGCGTGTGCAAGCCGCACGTCATCAATTCGTTGTTGAATTTGAAACGGCGTGTCGGTTGGAATACCCACCTCAATTCGCAGTGATATGGGGCAACCGAACCACTCTTTCAAGCTTTGCGATAACTGTGCTTCAACCGTATTGGACAGCAAATGCTGCTGAGCCTCGGCCAGTAAAAGCGTGATCTCATTATCGTTTTTTTCAAACGTTGAGTTGATTGCCACTTGTTTCACTAAAGCTGCGATAGAAAGCTGATTGACGATGGCAGACCATTCATCGATTTGCGCCGCTTGGATTAACTTATCACCGTTGGGTAAAAAGGCTGAAAGTGACGTCATATCCATCGTCGAATCCGGCAGCGTGGGGGCATTTTTTTCAACAGGCGCTGGCGTCACATCCACGCTATCTAGCTCAACCCGCCCTACCGAGCTAGACGCAGGTACGTCTTCCTTTGACGCATTATCAGGCTTTTTTCCGGTCTCTTTTGCCTCTTCCTGCATACGTTGGCGAAGCGCAAGCATAGCTTTAGTACGCTCAAGAGGCGATGTTGGCGGAGCGGACGCCACAGGCTGTTGCTCTGACGCTTTGGTTTCTTGGCTGGCGGGTGTAGAACGCATCGTTTTAGATTGCTGCTCTATGGTTTGCTGTTCGTAGTCGAGTTGTTCCGCCAGCATTTGCTGATGTCGTTCGTCATCATCATCGCTACTCGAGAAATGAGTTTGAGGCGCATTCTGTTGCATCAGTTCCGAGTCAGATGAACGCGTCGTGTCAACTGAAACTGTTGATGTTTCTGTGGCGTTTGGAGACGCTACGGCTTTTTCATCAGGCTGTGCAGTGCTAAGTGCATTTGCCTGAGTAATCACTTTCTGCGTATCAGAAATGGGAGCAATAGGACTGAATGCGAGCATTCTCAACACGATCATCTCAACACCGCTGCGTGGATCAGGCGCAAACTCAAGGGTGCGCAGTCCATCAACACCGATCTGATACAGCAACTGCACATGTTCGGCAGTGAGCATTTTTGATAGTTGATAGATTGTTTTCGCGTGAGAGGTGTCCAATTTACAGGCATCCGGTACTATCTGCGTTAACGCAACTTGATGCAGCGTGGCGTTTATTTCCTTCAAAATCTGCGAAAAATCTGGCGACTTCTGCGCCACGTCATCTATCACCGCAAATAACTCGTTTGACTGATTGGTTGCAAGTGCATGCAAAATCTTGACGATATGATTCCGGTCTAGTAGGCCGAGCATATCTGTCACAACCGCTTGAGTAACATGATTATTACCCTGTGCAATCGCTTGGTCGGTCAAACTAAGTGCATCCCGCATGCTTCCCTGCGCCGACCTGGCAATCAGTTGCAGCGCCTGAGCCTCATGTTCAATGGATTCCTCATTGAGTACAAATGCAAGTTGTTTGGCGATTTGTTCGCGTGACAAGGCTTTCAAATTAAACTGCAGGCAGCGGGATAAAATGGTGATTGGCAGTTTTTGAGGATCAGTTGTTGCGAGCAAAAATTTAACGTGAGGCGGTGGCTCTTCCAACGTTTTCAGAAGCGCATTGAAGCTGTGTTTTGACAGCATATGCACTTCATCAATCAAATAGACTTTATAATCTCCACGGGTTGGCCGGTATTGCACGTTATCCAGCAACTCACGCGTATCTTCCACTTTCGTGCGTGACGCGGCGTCAATTTCCAATAGATCAACAAAGCGCCCCTGTTCAATGTCGATACAGGTATCACACTTGCCGCAAGGATTAGCGCTTTGGCCTGATTCGCAATTCAAACTTTTGGCGAAGATCCTTGCAATAGTGGTCTTGCCCACACCTCGTGTTCCGGTGAATAAATAAGCGTGATGAAGCCGGTCGTTATCCAATGCATTAGAAATCGCATTAACAACATGCTCCTGCCCTACTAACTCGGAAAAACGGCGTGGACGCCACTTGCGCGCAAGGACCTGATAACTCATGAGATTTTATTCGCCTTCAAATTCGCACAGCGCAAAAGATTGGATCCCCTGTTCACTAAGCTTTGCTTCACCGCCGATATCAGGTAGCGAAATAACGAAACCCGCGTGTTCAACAATACCGCCAAGACGACGGATAAGATTTGCTGTCGCAATCATAGTTCCACCGGTGGCGAGTAAGTCATCTAACATCAGTACGCGCTCACCGGGTTTTACTGCATCTTGGTGAATTTCAAGCGTATCGATACCATACTCAAGCTCATAGCTTTCAGAAATCACCTCACGCGGTAACTTGCCCGGCTTTCGTACCGGAATAAACCCAATACCTAACTCTATCGCTAATGGCGCGCCAAACAAAAAGCCACGAGCTTCCGTACCTGCGACTTTATCAAAATTGAGCGGTTTAAACTGTTCTACCATAAGCGCGATACAGCTGCTAAATGCAGTGTGATCTTCTAGTACGCTGGTTACGTCTCGGAACTGAATACCCGGCTTCGGGTAGTCAGGAATGGTCTTCACGACCGATTTTATATAATCCTTAGTCACAATAAGTCTTCAATGCTAATTACTAAAAAAGAACACGATCCAGCCCAAAATCACGTGCATGAGAGGCAGCGCTAACAGCGTGACCAAAATTGCACCGAAATACCACCAGTTAAATGCTTCTTTGAAGTCGGAGTTATTACCCATGTAATACGCCTTTTGATGAACCGAAAAACAGCGCTAAATGGTAATCGAATGAGGCCAAAAATGACAGTGACAATCGCGTTTAATCGAGCGAGACAATGCCTTTGTCAGAGAAATCGGCAAGGATATCATCCAGTGCGCTGCTAAGCTGTTCGGGTGAGAAATCCGGTAAAGCGGTTTGTAACTCATTGAGTAGCTCGTCGTATTGTACACCCTGATGCTCATGATCTTGTGCTTCGAATTGCTCAATGATGTTGATCAAAAACGCCGTGACTTGATTCACGAGTATAAACTCAACGTTATCCAATGCGTCACGATAGACAATGATAAACACATCATCTGTGGGCGCATCTGGCTGAAAGTCAGCGCTGATTTGATGCACTGGGTAACAATAGCTGACTAAGCTTGCAAGCGGCGAGATACGCAACTGCGTGTTTTCACACAGTGATTTTCCCGCATTGTCAGGGAACCTGCCTTTACGTATAGATACATCAAGTTCAAGCCATTCATAGTGCGCCAAAGCAGGTAGGAATATAGGATCATCACTTTCTAGCTGATATTCCTCTGCGACAAACTCAACAAACTCTTTGCTGATATCGACAAAATACGGTGAGCGACAATGATGTTGTGCAAAGAAACGGCGTGCCAGTCGCAACCAATTTTCACGTTCATAGAGACTGGCTAATACAGGGAAGCTGCTATCAAGAAAGCTGACGATATTGTTAAAGAAGAGTTCCCGATAAATGGTCATTCGACGCTCTTCTGCATCATCATAGGCGTTATTTTCTGGGTCTTTGAGGTGAGCACTAAATTGATGTTGCACCTGACTGAACTCACTCACGCCGAAAATACCTGATGCGCAGTGGAGGCAGATTGACTTAACACATCACCCTGTATCCGTTTGATTTTTTTGACTTCCCCAATCAAATCAGCCAAGGGGGGAATGTTGAAGTCACGTTCTAGCAACGTAGGAAAAACTCCGTGGGTTTCATACGCAAACTTAAGTAATTCCCACACTTGTGGAATTACGTCAGCACCGTGAGTGTCGACCTTCAGGTCATCCGCTTCGTCGTAATGCCCGGCAATATGGCCATAAACCACCTTGCCTGCCGGTATAGCGCTTATGAAAGACTTGGCGTCATAGCGATGGTTTACTGAATTGACATAAACGTTATTTACATCGAGCAGCATCTCACAGCCCGAGCGCTTGAGGACTTCCTGAGTAAACTCCAGTTCTGATATTTCTTGTCCTGGAGCCAGATAGTAAGACACATTTTCCAGCACAAGAGGACGCTGAATAATATCCTGCACTCTTTCAACCCGTTCGACCACATGTGCGATAGCATCCTGTGTAAACGGAATCGGCATCAGATCATACATATGACCATTATCGGAACAATAGCTTAGATGTTCGCTATACACCGATATCGAGTGCTGTCGCAAAAAGCGATTCACATCGTTGACAAATGTCGTATCCAATTTGTCTAAGCTGCCAATCGACAGAGACAATCCATGACTGGTGAATTGATATGCCTGCGTGAGACGCGAGAGTTTTTTCTCGTAGGCGCCGCCGAGAGTCATCCAATTTTCAGGCGCAATTTCCCAAAAGTCGACATCAGATGGCATGGATTGCAATACATCATCCAGCATTTCTCGACGAAGACCCAATCCTGCACCTGTCAATGACATACATTCACCTCTTAAATCTCAAGACACCATGGCTAACGACAAAAAAAGCCGGTACATCACCGGCTTCAAATACATTGCACTTCAGCAACGCGTTACGCTTATTATGCTTGGCCGCCGCACTTGCCTTCGCCACATTTGCCTTCAGTGGCTTTTTTCGCTTTATCGCCGCCGCACTTGCCTTCGCCGCATTTGCCTTCAGTGGCTTTTTTCGCTTTGTCGCCGCCGCACTTGCCTTCGCCACATTTGCCTTCAGTGGCTTTTTTCGCTTTGTCGCCGCCGCACTTGCCTTCGCCACATTTGCCTTCAGTGGCTTTTTTCGCTTTGTCGCCGCCGCACTTGCCTTCGCCACATTTGCCTTCAGTGGCTTTTTTCGCTTTGTCGCCGCCGCACTTGCCTTCGCCACATTTGCCTTCAGTGGCTTTTTTCGCTTTGTCGCCGCCGCACTTGCCTTCGCCACATTTACCTTCTGAATCTTTCTTCGCTTTGTCACCACCACATTTGCCTTCGCCGCATTTGCCTTCAGCAGCAATGGTTTGATAACCCGCTTCTAATGATTGAGCCCCGAAAGGACTGGCGTTTGCTTGCAAACTCACTGTCGCCAATGAACCAATAACCACTGCGCCGAGTGCAGTCGCGATAGATGTTTTATTTACTGATTTCATAATGATAAGTTCCTGCTCTATGGGTGTTAAAATAATCGGTATACGCCTTCCATCAAATAGACCTGAGTGCGACTAGAAATATTTCACGAGGCTCAAAATAATTCTAATTCAGAGCCACACGACCTATATTGCCTTGCTCGACTAGTTGACTTAAAGCGCGTATCGAAAGCCGCCAACCGGGGCCACTAACCCGTTAGTCGTACTGAGAAAGATAATTAAACTGTATCTCTGGGTACATTATAGGCAGTATCTGATTATCGGCCTTGAGCTTTTCAATGGCCTGTGTAATTCGTAGCCTCACTGGTGCACTGATGTCACACCTTTTACACATCCCCAAATGCACACTGCGCCGTTCACTTGTGGTTAACTTTACCGGCAACACACCGAGAGATTCCTGTAAGCGTCGATTCTTTTGAATAATTGAAGCCGTTGACAACGCCGGAGCTATCAGCACATCAATGTGGTCGTAGTAAAGCATTGCTAATCCATTTTCGATACTATCAACTTCAACCATCGTGTTGTTAGTCACCAGTAACGCAAATTCATTGCTATTAAACACATACCCTATTGGAACGCCGATGGTTGCCGCTGTGATGTTGTTAACCTGCGTGGTCTTAACTGAACGCATGGACCGTTTAACGAATAACTGTTCTGGCAGTGCATCGTATAGCGGTATTAAATCCATAAATCTGGCGCGTTCTTCGCTATAATTGATGGCGACAAGTAAGTCGTGTCGCCCCTCGGCAAGGGATGATAGACAATCTGCAAATGTCGCTTCGCGTTCATACAATAGCGTAAACTGAGCTTCTTTAGAAAGCGTTACCATGAAGTCGACTGTAGGCCCAACAACGTCGTTGCCAATAAAAGCGTGACGGTCAGGTAAGTGGTCAACACACCACGTAAGCTCGGGAAGCTTATCAGTGGCAGAAGCAACGGGTAACGATAGCGCTAGCAGTATAGGCAACCATTTCATGATATGGCTATTTCTCAAAAATGCGCAAAACCCTTTAACGCATCAAAGCGCGGTCACTAGGTCGAGCAGATTATTTAATTAACATTCATTTATATCAGACTTTGTCTGAAACATGATATGAATTTATCCGATATTCGTCGTATATTTTCACAGTTCCCTACACAACAGGATTGGCTTCATAGCATCACAGCTTGAGTTATTTGAAAAAGGATTGCTGGCAACCCAAGGAGGTTGCAGCCTTCGCTGCAATGACGTTTCTTTGT
>NZ_JAHCTA010000008.1 GCF_018474025.1 Alteromonas oceanisediminis
AAACCAATACGAATTAGATGTAAGAAATGAGAGAAAAGTAGCTTAACTGGGTTGGTCGATTTGGCTTGACCACGTCAAAATGGCAACAACGGGATATAACAAGGCGCTAAACTCGCTCCCTGCGGTCGCTGGGGCACAAACACGCGGCGGCTTCGCCATTGTCGCCGCATGTTCGTGCCCGTTAGCTTAGCGTTATACAACTCACTTAGCTAAGGATTAAATTTTGAGTTTTGGAAACAAAATGCATCAATTTTGGCAAAGTACCACGATAGTTTGGAATTCAACCGTTTCAGCGATATTGGAAGTTTCTTTTTCGTTCTTACCATCAATACTTTTTGCTATAACTCTTATATTTTTAGACCATGGCGACAAAATCGCTAAAATGCCGGGCTGGGCATTTGTCGCATTCTCTATGTTTTCATTAATGGCACGTGATTCGGTACATGCTTTCAGACACAGAGAACAAGATAAATCGCATAGAAATGCGGCATTGTTATTTCCATATGTGGTCTTGGTGTTAGTGGAATATTAATGACATTTTCAATAATTCGTTCTTTAGACCCATCTTTTAATCTAACTCCATATTTTGACGCAGTAGTATACTTTTCAATTGCGGCCGGTTTCGTTTTGTCCATTGTGATAAAGAGCATATTAATTCAGCGTGATGACCATGATAGAGTTGTATAACGATCACATTAAGTCGGTCGCAAGCTCCCTGGGACAGTAACACGTGGGCTCTGTCGCTTCGTTCGGATTTTAGCCCACGTGCTACTACCCCTTATGTGGGTGTTAGGCCTTCGTGGAGGAAACAATGATTTCGGAAGCAGATTGGAAGCATTTTAAGCTCATTAAAGCCTCAACTCTAGATTCATGCTGTAAACAGGTTTTGGATGATGTTCGCGAAGGACTCGATGATAATTCCCTTTCAAACCACCAAAAGTACCAATACCTATATAGGTTGATAGAGAATGGTGAGAAACGCATCACCACAATATTCGACTACAATTCCAGGTCAAAAGCTATGCTCCAACTGGCCTTAATGAAATCTGAAGGCTTACTGGGACCTCAGCATATTTCAGGCTTTTCGAGCGAGCTACAAGAATTTATAAAAAATAGGGAGTAAGCATTGCAGGACCTAACAATACGCTATTGGCACTCCCTTCGGTGGTTGGGACGCAGGCATGTGGGCGCTTCGCAATTATCGCAACATGCCTGCGCCCCAAAGCTTAGCGTTAGTTTGCATCCATGAAGTTTAAAGATTTAAGTAAAAATACAGTACAGCCTATTATTTAGTGGGATGATGTTGTTGATTGTGCTTTTTAATAATGGCATACCTAGTTACGATGATTTAGAGGAAATTTCTGGAACAATAGAGTGGTTTGAAGCAAAGGGTAAAAACCGAGATACACTCCGATTTAAACGCAAAGAGTACGACAAAACATTTGTTTATCATTCTGTTGCTGGGCGATAGGCGCTGTGACGTCTGTGCTAAATAAGAAAGACGTAGAGATTCAGATCTTGTACGACCCAAACGACTCCGACTCTGCTCTATGGGAGTTTCAAACTATTCATCCGCTATATCAAGTTGTGAGCGACAATAAGATGATAAAGAGTTATCGTTCTACTGCATCAAAGTATAACAGCAATGATGAACTTGGAATTTGGCTTTTGATAGGCGGGCTTTTTGTATCGGTGATTTGTTTCACAATTGATTGGAGCGTCCAGAAAGATGCAAAATAACAAAGACCTAAAGTCAGTCGCTCGCGCTCCTTCGGACATTTTGCATTTGCTAAAACCTGCATTTCACTGCGTTCAATTGTTGCAGATTTTAGCAAATACAAACTGCCGCTTAGGTCGGCGTTATACCGCTGGTAGAAAATGAAAACTACAAAGTATTTTGATAATTTAAAATCCCGACCAGATAGGGCTTCCATTAAGCTCGAATGGATACAGTTCGTTTGCGAAAACCCAGTAAAGACATTCGTTCAAGCAGATGGCAGAATACGCAAGTGGGCTGCAATCCAAGAAATGGATGATAAATATTTGCGTGTTGTCTTATTAGGGGACAACCAAACTGTTCACAATGCTTTTTTCGACAGAAGGTTCAAACCATGAAAATGAGCTATTTTGAAGACACGGATACGCTCTACATCCAGTTTAGTGATGGAGAGGTTTTTGAAACCAAAGACCTAGACGAAAATACGCTATTAGATGTGGATTCCAATGGAAATATGATCGCTATTACAATGGAACATGCGAGTACTCGCGCAGACGTTTCAAATCTCTCCGTAAGTGGGATCGCTGCATAACAGAGCGCTAAACTCGTTCCCTTCGGTCACTGGGACACAAACGCAGCGCGGCTCCGCCATTTTCGCGCTGCATTTGTGCCCGTTAGCTTAGCGTTAGGTGCACTATGAGATCGACGCTCTTTTTATTAACGATGATGTTGCTTACATTGAACGCAAATGCGACATGTAGTGGTCAACTGTTTTTGGCCACGGGTTTATAGTAATTCCAGTATCTTCTCTCTGACTCGTTCGGCGTTAGCCCGCCGTTGTACGAATGCGGCCTGATTGCGCTTGGTTTAGAGGAAGCTTCAGTAGCAAGGCCACCTAACAAACCAAGTTAGCGGGAAAGGTAAGCGCTACAACATCAGCAAAGAAAAAATCATTGATGTTATCCATGCGTTATTTGCTGAGCCAAATCTTGTTTTTGAGGACAGTCAAGCGGTATGGGGCACCTTAAAAGATTTTACAATTGCTAACGCCATAAAATCAGGAGGCAAAGTTAAAAAAGTAGACTTCCCTGATGCGCTTATTGTTAATAAAGCCAAGCGTTACGGCCAAAAAAAAAAAGAGTGAAATCACCAATATCTTTACTTTTGACAGAAAGATAATCACTAATGCTCGCCATGCTTCACAACGACCCTACTCAAGTCTCGCTCGAGCAAGGTCGAAGTCAGCACATTATCGTCTTTAGAAATACACCCAATTTAACAACGCTAACACGATGGTGGAGTAGGTGAGCGAGATAGGCAGGCCAATGCTGGCGAAGTGCTTAAACCGATACTGGGTGGCGTTAAACACGAGCAAATTGGTCTGATAACCATAGGGCGAAATAAAACTTGCGCTGGCTGCAAAGGCGACGGCTAACGCAAAGGGCATCAAAGGTGCTTGTAGCGCCTCTACCATCCCATAGGCAAACGGAAACATCAGTGCTGCTGCGGCATTGTTGGTCACAAACTCTGTTAATAGTACTGTCGCGACATATACGCATATCAACGCCATTAGCCAGCTTGTGTTACTCAGCAAAGGCGAGAGAAATTCAGTGAACAACGCGATGATACCGACGTTTTCCAGTGCTGTCGCAAGACTGAGCGCACCAACAATCACAATGATCAAATTAAGGGGGAGATTACGTTTAATCTCGTTATTGGAAGTCACTTTAAAGCCAACCAGTATCGCGATGAAAAACAGCAATCCGATGGGCAGAGGGACCAGAGAAAAAGCGGCCAAACCGACCGTGATCAAAAAGCCAGCAACGGTAACCACTTCATTGTGAAGCTTAAGAGGGCGGCTAATTTTCTGATCATTAAGAATAAAAAAGTTTTTACTCAAATTGTGTCGTTTAAAAAAGTCTGGCCCGGTTGCCAGCAGCAGAAAATCACCTGCTTGTAACGGTATCTCACCCAGTTTACCTGATAATCGCTCACCGTCGCGTCGAATAGCAACCACGGCGGCATCGAATAAGGCCCTAAAACCAATGCGTTTCAATGTTTGCCCAATGACTTGAGCGCGGTTTGAAACGATAACTTCGGTCAGGTTTTCGCGCAGCAATCCATCGGTTTCAGCAAACAGGCGCAAGCCCTTAATATGGGCTAGGCTATCTACTTTGCTCACGTTCCCGGAAAAAATCAGCTTGTCTGACACTTCGATGACCAAATCGGGGGTTACCGGCGTGATTAATTCGCCACGACGTACCACTTCGACCAAGAATAATTCCGGTAAATTACGTAAGTGATTTTGTTCCACGCTTTTGCCGATGAGTTCCGAATCAGGTTCCACTTTAGCTTCGATGAAATACTCTCGATATTGCGCTTTTTGGCCTGCGAGCGCCGGTAACATGGGCGACAATAAAAACATGAGTAAACCACAGCTAAGCCCTGCAACGAGGCCATACAGGGTGAAGTCCCAGAACTTGAATCCTTCGTGGCCGTGCTCAATCAAAAAGCTGTCCACAATTAAGTTGGTCGATGTGCCAATCAGCGTCACCGTGCCGCCTAAAATAGCTGCATAGGACAAAGGGATCAGTAATCGACTGGGCGGATGGTACTGGTTTTGTTTAACCGGACCAATCAAACTTGCCACGATGGCCGTGTTATTCAGTAGTGCAGAGGAAAAGAACGTCAACCCAAATAGCCGCCAATAACTTTGTCGGAAGCGGGCCGTGACCAGCGAGCGGCCAAGGCGCTTAAGTAGTGCTGTTTTATCCACCGCATTGCTCACCATTAGCAGCAATACCAGAGTCACTAAGCCCTGATTGGTGATATTTTGGAGTACGTCAGCAAAACTGAGCTGCTGAGTCAGCATTAATAGCAATACGGCAGACGCAAAAATCGTTGAAGGGCGCTGGTTTGACAGCACCAATGCGATGATTGTGCCGGCGAATACCGCCAGCACAATCAGTTGGTTTAGTTCCATTATGTGTGCTTAATCAGGATTGACTGATATCTGTCGCGTTCCAATGTGGGAAATGTTTGCGCACCAGTGCGTTAAATTCAAGCTCAAATTCAGAATAGTTTGCGGCTTTGTCGGTGTTCACTTCTCCAGCCTCGATCACCATACCTGCCCCAACGGTGCCATTGGTTAACCTGTCTATCACTATAAATGCGCCGGTTTTGCGATTTTTGCTGTAGGGGTCGCACGCCACTTGCTGAGTGAGTTTAAGGTTTACCACACCAATTTCGTTCAGATTAAGGTGCAATGCCTGGCTGTGCTTCAAGGTGTTGACGTCAATCTGATGGTCGATAGATGAAATGCTGCCCGTGACGGTTTTCGTGGCAAATTTGAAGCTGTACTGCTTATTGGGCATTAATGACTCGTCAGACATCCATACTAAATGGGTTTTCAATACATTACTGAGTAATGGCTTGTTATCTGATTTGACGATCATATCACCGCGAGAGATGTCAATTTCATCTTCAAGCGTCAAAGTCACGGCCTGTGGCGTAAAAGCGCGGTCGAGTTGACCTTCGAACACTTCAATTGACGCCACAGTGGACGTTTTCCCCGAGGGAAGGGTAGTGATCTTGTCGCCTTTTTGAATTTCACCAGAAACGACCGTGCCTGCAAAACCGCGGAAATTCAGGTGAGGGCGGTTGACATATTGTACAGGGAAGCGGAAGTCGTCATGATTGGCATCTTCACCAATCTCAATGGTTTCCAGTGTTTCCATCAGTGGTGTGCCTGTAAACCACGGCGTTTTCTCGCTTTTGTTAACGACATTGTCACCTTCCAGTGCTGAAATTGGCACGAATTGAATATCGGGAATATTCAACTGCTTTGAAAAGGTAAGGTAATCCGCTTTGATGGATTCAAACACGGACTCGCTGTAATCCATTAAATCCATTTTGTTAATCGCGACCACAACGTGTTTGATGCCCAACAGTGACACTAAAAACGAGTGACGACGCGTTTGTGTTTTCACACCCCCGCGCGCATCAACCAAGATAATCGCAAGATCGCAGTTCGATGCCCCTGTGACCATATTCCGCGTGTACTGTTCATGCCCCGGCGTGTCAGCAATAATGAATTTACGCTTGTCGGTTGAAAAGTAGCGATAGGCAACATCAATAGTGATCCCTTGCTCCCGTTCAGACTGCAAGCCATCAACCAGTAGCGCCAAATCAACCTTTTCGCCCGTGGTTCCAACTTTTTTACTGTCTTTCGTAATGGCGGCAAGTTGATCTTCATAGATCATTTTTGAGTCGTGCAATAATCGGCCAATGAGTGTGCTCTTGCCATCATCTACACTGCCACAGGTCAGCAAGCGCATCAGGTTTTTACGTTCGTGTTGCTCTAAATATTCTAAAATGTCGGTCTTTAACAGTTCGTTTTCGTTGTTCATGCGGGGTTGCTCACTAGAAAATAGGGGTTTAACAAAGATTCTTTTTGGTTATACCGCAGTGCCGGGTTATTGCCGTTAACCACATCGCCAGCAGGATCAGACTCACTCAGTTCAACCACTTGAGCGCCTGCACCGATAGCCACCGCATGGGCTGCCGCTGTGTCCCATTCAGAGGTGGGGCCGATTCTGGGGTACAGGTGAGCTTCATTGCAGGCAACGAGACACAGTTTTAATGAACTCCCCATTGCCACTAGCTCGGTTTCACCAGGCAGGGCCTCAAGTAGCGCAGCAATCTGAGGGCTCTGGTGCGAGCGGCTACCAACCACTTTCCACGTTTCTCCGTCTGCGTGCGGCAACGATTTGATGGGCGAGCGTGTGCCGTCTTTTTCTCGCCACGCGCCTTGGCCCTTCATGCCCATAAAGCTCTGTTCAAGCGCTGGGGCATAAACCACGCCCATGACCGGTTCGCCTTGGTCGATAAGGGCAATGTTGACGGTGAATTCGCCATTTTTCTTGATGAATTCTTTGGTGCCATCCAGTGGGTCAACTAACCAATACTGTTGCCACTCTTTGCGCTCTGACCAAGGAATATTGGCCGACTCTTCCGACAGGATAGGCAAGTCCGATATTGACTTGAGCCCGTCGACTATCGTGTGGTGCGCGGCTAAGTCAGCTTCTGTCAAAGGACTGTCGTCGGCTTTATCGGTGACTTCAAAGTCGCGGGCATAAATCTGCATGATTTTGTCCCCGGCCCGCTTAGCGATATCGAGTACTTGCTCTAATAAGGCGTCTTGCATTTTACACGTACCCTTTGCTTACAAGCTGTTCGTAAAGCGCTAGCGCCGTTTGTTCAGGTGACTGATCGGAATACTTTACGTGGATCTCCGGATTTCGCGGGGCCTGATACTCCGAGTCTATGCCGGTGAAATCTTTGATGTCGCCACTGCGTGCTTTCTTGTAAAGTCCCTTCGGGTCGCGCTGCTCGCACACTTCGATCGGTGTATCAATGAACACTTCCACAAACTCGCCATCATCCAGCAGCTTGCGGCAGAATTCACGATCGGTTCGATAGGGTGAGATAAAGGCAGTGATGACGATGGTGCCCGCATCGGTAAATAATTTTGTGACCTCACTGATACGGCGGATATTTTCGACGCGGTCTTTTGCGCTGAAACCCAAGTCGCCGCATAAACCGTGACGCACATTATCGCCATCCAGTAAGTAGGTGTGTTTACCTTGTTCAACCAGTTTCTGCTCAAGTAGATTTGCGATGGTCGATTTTCCCGAACCACTTAATCCGGTGAACCAGAACACGCGGGGTTGTTGTTTCAACAACTCAGCGCGACGCTGTTTATCGACACCGTGTTCGTGCCACACAATATTAGACGTCATTAGAAGTAGCCCTCCATTTTCTTCTTCTCCATTGACCCTGATGAATCGTGATCAATGACTCGACCTTGGCGTTCAGATGTTTTCGTTAGCAACATTTCCTGAATAACTTCAGGTAGTGTGCTGGCTTCTGATTCCACTGCACCGGTCAGCGGGTAGCAACCTAGCGTACGAAAACGTACAGATTTCATCATCGGTGTTTCACCCTCGCGCAGCGGCATGCGGTCATCGTCGACCTTAATTAACACACCATCTCGCTCGACAACCGGTCTGGGTTTAGCCAGATACAATGAAGGAATTTCGATATTCTCAAGGTAAATGTATTGCCAGATATCCAGTTCAGTCCAATTAGACATCGGGAACACTCGAATACTCTCGCCCTTATTGACTTGGCTGTTATAAATATTCCACAGCTCTGGACGTTGATTTTTAGGATCCCAGCGGTGATTAGCATCACGAAACGAATACACACGTTCTTTCGCGCGAGACTTTTCCTCATCGCGACGCGCCCCGCCAAAAGCGGCGTCAAACTTGTATTGATCCAGTGCTTGCTTTAGCGCAACGGTTTTCATCACGTCGGTATGTTTGGCGCTGCCATGATCGAAGGGATTGATATTCTGTGCAATACCGTCCGGGTTCGTGTGAACCAGTAGGTTAAGGTTATGTTTTTTTGCTTGTTCATCGCGAAACTTGATCATTTCCTTGAATTTCCACGTGGTGTCGACGTGAAGTAACGGAAATGGAATTTTGCCCGGCGCGAAGGCTTTACGCGCTAAATGCAATAAAACCGACGAGTCTTTGCCGACGGAATACAGCATAACGGGATTATCAAACTCTGCTGCGACTTCCCGAAAGATATGGATACTTTCGGCTTCGAGCTCTTTAAGGTGCGTTAAAGTGGGAATAGACGTAGTCATTGATCGAGGCGCTCTATGTTAGATGAAATCTGTATATGCAAATTAATTCTATACATAGAACGATAACACAGGTCGAATCCGTTCGACTAGGCTAATTCGCTATGAAAACGTCATAATCTATTCCATATCGCGCAGAAGCTTTTCTTCAAACACACGATGAGTGTTGGCAATGTGAGGATCATGCGTCGGCGCGGCCTTGATAAACGCGAGGATTGTTAGGGTAGATACGGTAAATCCGGGAACGATCTCATACATGATGGCACCTAGTGTTTGCCCGCCGATGGTAATGGGTGCGTAGATCCAGAAAAGAACCGTGACAGTGCCTGAGACCATACCGGCGATAGCCGCCGCGCGTGACATGTTGGCATTGAATAAAGAGAATAGGATCAGTGGCCCAAATGCCGCTCCAAATCCGGCCCACGCATTGCTGACCAATGATAAAATGGTCGAAGTTCGGTCAAAGGCAAGCATAATCGCCACCACCGCGACCGTGATAACCGCAACCCGACCGGCGATGACCAAATGAGCTTGTGATGCGCTTCGATTGAAAAACGAGTGGTAGAGGTCGTTGGCTAAAGAACTCGATGTTACTAATAGCTGTGAAGAAATTGTGCTCATAATCGCAGCCAGAATAGCGGCCAGCAAAAAGCCACCGATGAGTGGGTTAAATAATATTTGGCTTAAGTAGATGAATACGGTTTCAGGATCGGCAAGGGTCAAGTCGGTTGAGTTAACTAACGCAGCGCCGAATAAACCGGTGCCTAATGCGCCAATCAACGACACGATCATCCAACTCATACCAATACGACGAGCGGTCGGAATATCTTTGAGCGAGCGGATCGCCATGAAGCGCACAATAATATGTGGTTGCCCAAAGTAACCCAGACCCCATGACATCAACGACACAATGCCAATGAACGTGAGAGGCTCGTTGGTCGCCGCATCTATCCACAGTGCCAGTGCGTTTGGACTTTGCGAAGTCACCAACTCAAGTGACTGTGTGATGCCGCCTAACTCGAAGATAACGGTGGTGGGTACCATAACCAGTGCAATAAACATGATACAGCCCTGCACAAAGTCGGTTACGCTCACGGCCATAAACCCGCCTACCAAGGTGTAGGCAACCACGACGCCGGCGGTAATATACAAGCCCCATTCATACGAATAGCCGAATGAACTTTCAAACAACTTCCCGCCCGCAACAAGACCGGATGATGTGTACAGCGTAAAGAAAATCACGATGACAATGGATGCGACAATGCGCAAGATGCGAGATTTATCATTAAATCTATTTTCAAAATAATCGGGCAAGGTAATGGAGTTGTTCGCAACTTCCGTGTAGGCACGCAATCGCGGAGCGACGAGCAGATAATTCAGAAACGCCCCGAGTGTCAGCCCAAACGCAATCCAGCTGGCTGATAAGCCTGATACATACATCGCGCCAGGCAAGCCCATTAGCATCCAGCCGCTCATATCAGAGGCGCCTGCAGATAGTGCCGTGACCGAAGGACTTAGTTGGCGGCCGCCCAGCATGTAGCCTTCAACGCTGACCTCATTCTTGCGATAAGCCCAGAGGCCAATAGCCAGCATTGCTAAAAAATAAATTCCCAGTGAGACTAAGGTGCCTGTTTGCATAATCAAGTCGTTGTTATTATTATTGTATCGCTACAGCATAACAGCAACCGTGATTACACAAAAGACAGGCTTAGTTGAACTGCCTACGCAGAAAACACCATGCGTTGCTGAACCTGCTGCTTGACCGTGGAAATATCTTTTCCTTTCTCTCCCACCACAAGCACATTCGCCTTACTGATTGGTAATTTTTCGCCACTGAACTGACTATCGGCAAATGCCGGTTCAAATGAGCCATTATCCATTTGCGGCAACACAAATACTGACACCAACCCTTGCGCGGTATCTAATATCAGATGCAGTGAACGTACATTATCCAAATGACAATAATTTGCCGCTTTCACTGTGCCTAAATCGCTGAGAAGCGTGCCGCCAAAAGTCGCTAGTTTGGCATTAATATCACTCAGTGATACGGTCGACGCTGATGCGCCTGGCGGTATTTCAGAATGATACATGTGCGCTAGCGCCTCGTGACTAAAGTCAATCGTGTGGCGCTGTTGTTGCCACACGGTAAAGCTGATACCCACGACAAAGGCGACCGACGCTGCCAGCGCCAAATGCATGCGGCTTTTACGTTTGTGCGCTTCAAAGTCACTGAGGGTGCCTTGCCAAATAAGCTTGCTGGCAAGATCTTCAGGTACCTCAACTTTACTGGCTTGTTTAAGGTCAGCGTCTAGTTGCTTCAATTCTTGAAGAAATGACATTTTTTTCGGATCACGCTGAGCAGCCTCTTTAATCCGCGGATCATCAGACTGTGGATCAGCATAAACGGCTCGTCTAAACTCTAGCTCATCCATTGTGTCGACCTCTGTGTTCATTACGACTTTCTAATGCCTCTTTCAATTGATTACGCGCCCGAAATAAACGCGTCATCACGGTATTTTTATTCAAATCAAGCTGAGCTGCGATTTCTTCGCCGCTGTAACCAAACAATATTTGCAAAATCAGCGGTTCGCGGTATTCCTCGCTTAACCCTGCCATTAACTTTCGCAGTTCGGCATGCTCCAAGGTTGTTTCGTTGTCGTGAATGTCGTCCTCTACATGCACGTCATCAATATCGACTAAATCAAACTGCTTACGCTCAAAACGTCGTGCATTTTCACGCCGTAAAATCGTGATTAACCAGGATTTAGCGGCTTTCTGATCCTGCAACGAATCCAGTGATTTCCACGCGCGCAAATAGGTTTCCTGTACCACGTCTTCAGCAATGGCTTTGTCTCGAATTAGCCAATAGGCATAACGAAATACATCCGCATGCGTGGCGTTCACAAGTGCTTCATAGCGTTTTTGTTTACTCATCATGTCTGAGGAGACCGAGCGCAGCGGTTTTTTCTTTCCGGCAAACATTAAATATTCCACTTTTAATAGCGAGCAGAGGTCGCCACTCCACGACATAGTAAGCCTATTAGGCATAAAAATCATCGGTTTATCGGAAAGGATGCCGAATGAGCAATAGTGAATAGGGTAAACACGCAATGGTCATTCGCTGCGTATTTACCCGATTGAGGAGGACCGTTAAGAAGGTTTAGCGTTGAGTCTCGATCCATGCGTCGACTTTTTCTTCAAGAATAGACAATGGCACCGGTCCATCCTTGAGAATTTCGTCGTGGAAACCACGCCAGTCAAAAGCGTCACCCAAGGTGGTTTGCGCACGTTCACGAAGCTCCATAATTTTCAGTTTACCAATCATATAAGCCGTTGCCTGACCGGGCATGGCGATGTAACGCTCAATGGCTTTGACCGCGTCGTTCTGCGGATTAGGGGGATTTTCAATGAGGTAATCGATAGCTTTTTCACGTGACCATTGTTTGGCATGAATTCCGGTATCTACCACCAGGCGGCAGGCGCGCCACAGCTCCATGGCAAGTCGGCCAAAATCAGAGTAGGGATCTTTGTAAAAGCCCATATCTTTGCCCAGCTCTTCAGTGTACAGACCCCATCCTTCAGTGTATGCGGTAAACGAAGCGTACTTCTGAAACTCGGGAATGCCATCGAGTTCCTGCGCAATAGCGCGTTGCATATGATGCCCAGGAATTCCTTCGTGATATGCCAGCGCTTCCATCTGATAAATCGGCATGTCTCGCATGTCATACAAATTAGCGTAATAAATACCAGGCCGCGTACCGTCTTTACTCGGGCTCTGGTAGAACGCTTTACCGGCCGATTTCTCGCGGAACGGCTCTACGCGCTTGATGATCATATCAGCCTCTGGGATCAGCCCAAAATACTCAGGGATTTTTTCCCGCATATTATCAATATGCGCTTTGGCTTCTTGCATGTAACGGTCTCGACCTGCATCGGTGTTTTCATAATAGAACTGATCGTCACTGCGCATAAACTCAAAGAATTCCTGCAGCGTTCCATCAAAGTTGACTTGTTCCATAATGCCGCGCATGGCGGTATGGATGCGTTCAACATTGTCTAAACCTAACTGGTGAACCTGTTCGGCATCAAGTGAGGTTGTGGTAAACCACGCCAGACGATTTTCATACCACTTTTCACCGTCTGGGAGTCGCCACACACCGTCACCTTCCGGTGAGAGTGTTTGCTGGTGCTGAAGCTCGGCAATGAGTTTTTCATACGCTGGCTGAACGGATTCCAGCAGGGCAGTTTGAGCGCGCTTTAATAGGCCAGATTTTTCGGCATTGGATAATGCCAGTTCGTCAAGCTTCGCTTTAAAATCGGCATAAATGGTAGAGTCTTCAACGCTTTCAGTGAACGGATTTCCGCTGATCACATTGTTTGACGCCTGGATCATCTGGTCGTAAGCCCATTTCGGAGGATAGACGCCCAATTCTTCGCGTAACTTGAGCTGTTGAATAACCTGATCAAACATGTCATCAACGCCCTCCAGGCGCTTTACGTAGGCTTCAGCGTCGGATAATTCGTTGACTCGATGAATATTGATAAGAAAGCTAGGCACCATGGTGTGAAAGGCGCGGAATTGGTGCATGATGTAAGTGTGTAGGCGAAACTCATCGTTGGCGAGCTCTCGCGCTACCGCTGTTTGAAAGATGCGTAAACTCAATTGTTCTTTTTCTGATAGCTTGCTGGTATCGAACTGCTCTGCTTCTTTGAGACGCGCTTTTTGGCGCGCGACTCTCTCATCGACAGCAGCAGTTGAAATATCGTCCCACTTGTCATAATCCCATTTCAGGCCCAGATAACTTTGGCGCATCGGACTTTCTCGCAGATCTTCCTCAAACGTTCGTTCGAAGAATGCCGCCAGCTTCTCAGATTCCGTTTGAGGTGTTTCCGCTGACGAAGCGGCATTGGGCGCTTCAACGGAAGCAGTATTCTGCGTATTTTGCTGTGGCGCAGGTGAGCACGCGCTTAGCAATAAAGCGGATGCAACGGCGGAAAGTAGTAACGGATTTTTCATATGAAACCTCTTCATTGTTGATTGCGAGCTGGCCATCATCTCAAACTACTGAGGATGAAGCGGCGGTAGCTTTTGTTCGTTGTGAGATGCGAGTTTATGCTTCTGTCTCACAGACTCCAATGCTTCCATCAAGGGTTGACTGTGCCATTGCTCCTGAGCTTGCGAGCGATATCGGCTGGCATACATTTGGTTAATCGCATCTTTTAATCCTCTGTCGCCTACCGAGTCAACCATTTGCCTGAGATCGTGCTGTCCGGCGTGTGATGGTGAAACGGCTTGAAGCCAAGTTTTAAGCGCTGGCTCAATACGCTGAACCTGTTGGCTTTTCAGCGCTGAGGATAATTGCTGCCACGCTGCTTTTTCCGTGTCGGTGCGCGCCGTTGTCGGCGAAGGCTTGGCCTTTGTTGGGGAATGACGGCGCTGTTTAAAACCCCATACCAGCGTGATGAGCCAGATTGCCAATAAGCCCACACTCACGCCAACCCAGGGATTCTTGAACGAATGAAAATCTGCCGTTCGCAGCTTATTCTGCCCCGCCACAGGGGAGATCAAGGAGGGCTGCATGGCATCGTTGTCGAGACTGTTCACATCGTCGGCAGCGTCTTTTGGCGGATTGGATGGCTGAACCGGTGACTGCGCTGGCAAAGAGCCGTTAGTCGTACTCGCTTTAACCGTAATAGAACGGCCGGGCAGCGATACTGTCTGCGTTTCCTGCGTTACCACATTGAACCACTGTACGGTAACCGGCGGAATCACGAACTGACCAGCGCGCGAGGGGATCAGCGCAATGCTCTCGGTGCGCTGAGCAATCAAACGACGATCTTTTTCGGCGGTGGCCGTATTGGCCTGATCCGGGTACGTTTTAATATCCGGTGGATATTGATCGTCAATATCGGGCAGCATGGATTCAGTCACACCTAAGGCGGTTAACGTCAGCGTGCGAGTGACCGGTTCGCCAACCTGCCATTCGTCGTCGCTCACGCTCCACTCTTCCTGAATATCGACAAACTCACTCGGAAGGAAATGCCCGTCTATATCGCTGGGAATAGGATTCACCGTTAACTCGAGGGTAGGGCTGACGCGACTGACGCTTTGTGTGCGATTGAAGAAACCAAAACTTTGTCGGCTGTTGGCTATCACTTCACCCTGAAACACAGCACCCGGGATCGTCAATGTGCCAGAACGTTGTGGGGTGATAACAAAGTGTCGTTCGATAATGCGGTAGCGCTTACCGTTGAAAATTTCGCTGTACTCAGCGTCGTTCCCAATTTGTTGGATGTCGGCTTCATCCAACGCGGGAGCCTGTAAACTGCCGCGCTCGATATCCTTGGCTAAATAGAGTTTAACGGTGTAATGCACTTGTTGATGCAGGTACACAGTGGTAGACGCTAGCTCTGAGGTGACAAAGATATCGCGGGTTTCTTGGCCTGTGCCGTTCGATACCGGCACAACTTCGACGCTAAACGGTTCACTGGAAACCCCCTCAATAGTAAATGCAGGGATCGTGAATGTGCCCGTACTGCGCGGAAACAAAACCGTTGACCATGTTGTTGAACGTGTAGTCGAGAAGTTGATCATCCGCGTCTGGCTACTGACCGATGTTCTCCCAACAACAAAATCATTCAGTAACGCTGATGAGTCGAATGCATCACGTTCAGCATCTCCATCAGCGGTAACGGTGAGTGTAAATGATTCATCCAACATGATTGGGTTTTTATCTACCGTGGCTTGCAAAGCGCTGACATCGGCCTGTGCTATCGGCATGTGCGCGCAGTAAAGTGCGCCAATCACTATCCAGAATGCGACGCGTGTTCGAGAGAGAAATAGACTAACAGTGTTCATACGGCTACCAGTTCTTCTGATTGGTGGGTGGCGCACGCTCGCGACGGCGCTGCTGATTCTCAAGTTGCATTTTGCGCTGCAGCAAAAAAGCGGGGTCATCTGGTACTCGGCGTAACAAATTCTGCATGCGCTGAAGCTGTTCTCGTTCTTCGTCGGTTAAAGGCTGCTCACTGTCGGGCACAGCGGAGTCGAGTTCGCTCGCTGCCGGCTCATTTTCTGTTTCAGTATCCATATCGCTCTGAGCATCACTTGAGTCAGTGTCAGACTCCGCGTCAGGTTGATCAGATTGAGGCGATTGTTCGCGCTCTGATGATTCTGGCGGCGCTTGGTTTTCACGCATATCAGCTTGTTCCTGCTCAGACTGACCTTGATTATTCTCTGAACTTTGGTTTTCTTGATCACCTGATTCGCCATTATCTTCACCATTATTTTGTGATGAGCTATCGCTTTGTGACTCACCATCGGTCTGCTCAGAGTCTTGCTGTTGATTGTCTTCGTTGCTCTGATCGCTGGATGATTGCTGTTGTTGTTCCAATAATTGTTCTAACAGCGCTTTGTTTTCAATCGCACGTTGGTGGTCAGGTTGTTGCGCTATCACATCGTCATAAGCGGCAATCGCCTCTTTGAGTTTGCCTAACTGGGCCAACGCATTGCCTTGATTGTAACGTGCCGCAACGGATTCGACTTGGCTGTAGCTGTCCAGAGCTGCCGCGTAATCTCCTGCCTTGTAGTGGGCAGCGCCGGCCCACATTGGGTCATTAAATAAGTTAGCAGCGTGCTCAAAATTTGCGGCATCATAAGCTTGTTGTGCGCGCTGGTTGTCGGTTTTCAACGCACTGTCCAACCATGATACTGGATCCTGTGTGTCGGTGGATTGCGCGACGGCAACTGGTGTACCCAGAGGCGCTAAGAACAACACGGTTAACATGAACGAAAAAATGAGTCCGCGCCTAAACGCATAAGCTGCAAACGGCAGCAATAGGATAGCCAAGAAGGGCCCCATATCCTGCCAAACGTCGCCTTTGGCGCTATCCGATGATGTTGACTCACTATCATCGAACGCTGCTGTGTGACTGATAAGGGTTTGAATATCCGCATCACTGGCGGTAAGTGAAGTAAATTCGCCTGAACCGCGTTGACTGACGGCGCGCAATCGTGCTGGTTCCGTCTTCGGTATAACAATCGCTCTGTTACTGTCTTTCAATAATTCCCCACTGAGTTGTTGAATGGGCGCGCCTTGTTGCGTACCAATCGCCAGTGTATGTAGTCGATAGTCTGATTGTTCAACAAATTCAGCCAACGCCGCATACTGGGTATTATCAATGCCATCAGTAAACCAGAATAAGTTACCTTGTGTGTAGCCAGCGTTGTCTAATAACTCGCTAGCCACCTCAAAACCTCGTAGCGGCTCACTGCCCGGAATTGGCATGATCTCGGGTGACAAGCTGGGTATCAAATTAATCACGTTGTTAGCATCTTCGGTCAATGGGCTAACCACGAACGCATCACCTGCGTAGGCGACCATACCGATTTCACCGTCACCAAGGGCCTTAATAAGATCAATCGCTTTAAACCGAGCGCGCTCGAGCCGAGACGGCGATATATCCGTCGCGCGCATTGATAATGACATATCAATAACAATGACATTGCCCTGTTTGACATTGTATACCGGCTGCGGCAGCTTTTCCCACGTAGGGCCTGCCAACGCAATCACTGCAAACAACCAGCACAGTGCAAGCAGCCATAGGGGTGGGGCAGATGTTTTTTTGGATGAGGTATTGCTCCCCAACAAGGCGCGGTGAAGATGGGTGGGTAATACCCTTTGCCAACCGCTAGAATGACGTTGGATGAAGCGCAGCCCTACTACCGCAAGACAAAGAGGCAGTAACGCCCACAGCCACTCAGGTCGGATAAAATGCAAAGATTGCCAGTCTACAGTCATTTATCCTCCTGAAATTGATTGGGAACAAAGCGATTGGTTGCACGCGCCCACAATGCCGGAAGGATGGCGATTAGCGCCAATAACACCGTCAGCAATAAGCTGACCGTTAATGGGTACATAAATAAGGCGGTTTGGGGGCGCATCTTACGCGCTTCGCCCTCAACCGGCTGGAGCTGATCGAGTAACTGATAGATTTGGGCCAGGCTTTCGCGGTCACGCGCTCGGAAATACTGTCCGCCGGTTTCCTGGGCAAGACGTGTCAACATGCCTTCATCGAGTTCGCGAGCAGGGTTTATCTGGCGACTTCCAAATATACTTTGTACGGTCATGCTGTCGGCTGCTACCCCAATAGTGTAGATTGTTACACCATCATCTTTGGCTAATTCCAGCGCTTGATCCGGACTGATATTGCCAGCGGTATTCTGTCCATCAGTTAGTAGCACGAGAACTTTGTTCGATTCGTCTTTACGCTGAAAGCGCTTAACGGCCAGCCCAATGGCATCACCTATCGCCGTTTGTTCACCAACCAATCCAATCACAGCTTCGTTCAATAACGTACGTACGGTTTCGCGATCAAACGTGAGCGGTGCTTGCAAATAAGCCGTATCAGCAAACAAAATTAACCCTAACCGGTCACCGACGCGGCGAGAGATAAAATCTTCAAGGACACTCTTGATCATCACAAGTCGGTCAACCTGCTGACCATTGATTTGCATGTCCTTTGTTTCCATACTTCCTGATAAGTCGACCGCAATCATCATTTCACGGGCTTCATTCGGAATACTGATTGGTTCGCCCAGATAGCGGGGGTTTGATGCCGCAATTACCAGTGCAACCCACGCCAGTATCGCCACCACTTTCGTGACCCAATGTGTCGACGATATTTTCGACGCTGTGGGCAGGTTGGCCGGTACTGACGGTAATAAAAGTGCTCGCTGCACGCGAGTCTGGCGCCGCGGTAAAAGCCAGAAAATGAACGGTAGAGGAAGCGTAAACAGCACCGGCCACCAGGTAAATTCAAGCATGTTGAACCTCCGACACAGCGCGAGCATGATCTAACTTGGCGTGTTTACACCACAGCTTTGCAGCCGCCAATTGTGCGGAAACATTCTCAAGAGGTGGATTGCCAGCGTAAAGAGCATGGTAATAATCACCGAGTAACTGGTCAAAGGTAGCCCGGCGCTTGTCAGGAAGCTGGGCGCGCAAAAACGCTTGAAAATGCTGACCATGCAATTTTGCAACGGTTTGGGGCGAATAGTAGTGGATCGCGATACGTTTTAATATGTCGTTGATCGCCATGAATGACGTTTCAGACGGCGGCATTGATGCGAGGCGATCTAGTGCTTCGAGGGCGGCCCGGCGAACACGGTTTTTCAAACGCTGGTGTCGAAAATATACCAGCAAAACGACACATAGGCTGATGGCCGCTGCAATCAGCACCCACCAACCCCATGCCAATGGCCACCAGCCAGTTGGCTCGGTCAGTTGAATGTCGTTCAGTTGCGCGAGAGGATCCATAAGCTAACTGGCCACCTTCAACTGTGACAAATGAATCGGTTGAAGTTTTTGTAGTAAGAGCGGTATGCCTGCATCCAACGTAAACGCCATCACATTGGCTTGCTGAAGCAACGTGGCTAAATGCAGGTGTCGCTCATTGGCCCAGCGCTGATATTGCTTCTGCAATTGAGCATTGCCCAGGGTGATGGTCTGCTCGTGTTCACCATCAGTCACATTCAATGTTTGCCTGAAGCGCTGCGATGGCAATGCGCGTTCCATGGGGTCGGCCACGACACAGGCACGCACTTCGCAGTGACGATTCATATCAGCGATAAGGGCTGCGCTTTGCGCGTCAAGATGATGAAAATCGGATACAATCCACACTAAATTGCCCGGTTTAATCAACCGTCTCAAACGCTGGCACGCGTCTAAAAAGCGTTGTGAACTCAAGTGCGATCGTTGCGCCGATGTTTGCTTATCATCAACCATGTTGGCCGTTTGCAATGTGATCAGTTGATGTGTCAGAGCAAGCACCGCGCTCTGACGACTGCGAGGTTTTAACTCCAAGTGGCTTTGCGAATTAAACGAAATGCCTCCGACTTTGTCGCCGCGATCAATCGCTGCCCATGCAATTAACGAGGCAAGATGAGCTGCCTGCACCGATTTAAACACAAACTGACTGCCAAATTGCATGGTGCTGGATAAATCGGTGAGCAATGTGACAGGACGTTCACGCTCCTCTCGATAGATTTTGGTGTGCGTTTTGCCCGTTCGCGCAGTCACGCGCCAGTCAATCGCGCGAATGTCGTCGCCGGGTTGGTAGTGGCGGGACTCGTCAAACTCCATGCCACGCCCTTTTAATTTGGTCACATACGTACCTGAAAGGCGAGCCTGTGGGGCTCGCTTCGGTGTCAAATCTACCAGTGCGCTGTGGTGGCGGTACTGCAATAGCTCAGCAAGAGACAATGTTGTTCCGCTGGTTTTGTATTGCTCAAGCCATTGAGCGATCTGCTGAGGACTGACTGACGCAGACATATCAGGGCACAGCCACCGCGTTGAGGATGAGATCAAGCGTTTGGTTCGCTGTTTTACCGTCCGCCTGCGCTTCGTAACTGAGAATGATGCGGTGGCGCATGACATTATGAAACACCGCTTGAATGTCATCAGGCCCGACAAAGTCACGCCCCATCAACCAGGCATGAGCTCGTGCACAGCGCTCCAAAGAAATAGTCGCCCGAGGGCTTGCTCCAAATTCAATCGTAGCGCCCAGCTCCGCAGCATACTTTTCCGGCTGGCGGGTAGCCATAATCAACTGAACAATGTAATTCTCAAGCGCCGGCGCTAGGTGCAAATTCAAAATAGCCTGGCGCGCTGCGAATAAATCCTGCTGAGTAATTCTCTGAGGCACAGATGCATTGACGTGTTTTGCTTCGTTGCGCGTGAGACGCAAAATTTCAAGTTCACTTTCTGCATCCGGGTAGGTGATCTCAACGTGCATTAGAAAGCGGTCGAGCTGTGCTTCCGGCAACGGATACGTTCCCTCCTGTTCCAACGGATTCTGCGTCGCCATCACTAAAAATAAATCTGACAGAGGATAGGTTTTGTTTCCTACCGTAATCTGGCGCTCGGCCATGGCTTCTAAAAGAGCAGACTGCACCTTTGCGGGCGCTCGGTTTATCTCATCCGCCAGCACCAGGTTGTGAAACAAAGGACCTGATTGAAATACAAATTCGCCTGTTTCCGGCCGGTAGATATCGGTTCCGGTTAAATCAGCTGGAAGCAAGTCTGGCGTGAACTGTACACGGTGAAAGTCTGCTTCGATACCATCAGCTAATGCATTAACGGCCCGTGTTTTGGCGAGGCCAGGAGGACCTTCAACCAAAAGGTGCCCATCGGCGAGAAGTGCGATAAGAATGTTGGAAGTCAGACCGCGTTGGCCTACCACTTGAGAGTCTAGATACTGCTGAAGCTGTTCAAATTGCGCTAATGCCATGCAGTGATTCCTTTTCAATCGGTTAAGTCGTGCAAAACCCTTATTGGTGCTTCACTGACTCATTAAGTTCAAATCGGTTTAATTTTGCAAAGATATTGGGTTTGGTTTAAAGATATCAAGCACTTTGAGGAAAAATCATGGCGGCGAAATCATGCATGCGGGTCTATATTGATAAAGCGAATTGAACGTTGAAGTCAGATTGACGTACTAAGCTGATAGCTCATTAGGCATTGATATTTCAGCGCCAGTCTGTAAGAATCGAACGAATTACAGGTCAGACCACTTGGTTTGAGTAACAAATGGAATCAAATATGGCGAGTAAACAAAACGTAACGACCCGTGACGGCGACCGCATTGCGATTGTTGCTGGGCTTAGAACTCCGTTTGCCAAAATGGCAACTTATTTTCATGGTGTTCCTGCGGTAGATTTGGGCAAAATGGTGGTCAACGAAATGTTGATCAGAAACAACGTCGACCCGCAGTGGGTCGAACAGCTGGTTTACGGTCAGGTTGTACAAATGCCTGAAGCCCCTAACATTGCACGGGAAATAGTGTTAGGCACAAATATGCCGGTTTCAACAGACGCTTACAGTGTTTCAAGGGCGTGCGCGACTAGCTTTCAGTCAACCGTTAATATCGCGGAGTCGATGCTCGCTGGAAATATTTCAGTGGGGGTTGCTGGCGGTGCAGACTCAACGTCGGTGTCACCTATTGGCGTATCAAAAAATTTGGCGCGCGCGCTGGTGGATTTACAAAAAGCGAAATCATTTGGTCAAAAGTTTTCGATATTCAGACGGTTAGGGCTTAAAGATCTCGCTCCTGTCCCTCCTGCTGTAGCGGAATACTCTACCGGGTTGTCGATGGGGCAAACGGCTGAGCAAATGGCGAAATCCCACGGCATAAGCCGCGCTGACCAAGATGCGCTAGCACACCGCAGTCACTCGCTTGCGGCGCAAAGCTGGGAAGAAGGGAAGTTAGCTAATGAAGTGATGACAGCGTACGCTGAACCATTCAAAGGCGCGTTGGAGCGTGACAACAACGTACGGTTTGATTCAACACTGGAAGGTTACGCAAAGCTTCGCCCTGTGTTTGACCGGAAACACGGTACGGTGACGGCTGCGAATGCAACACCACTCACAGACGGTGCTTCTGCCGTGTTAATGATGACGGAAAGTCGCGCCAAAGCCTTAGGGTATAAACCCTTGGGTTACATCAAAAGCTACGCGTTTGCGGCAATCGATGTGTGGGAAGACATGTTGATGGGGCCCTCTTATGCGACACCTATTGCGCTTGACCGCGCCGGAATGAGCTTAAATGACTTAACGCTTATTGAAATGCATGAGGCATTTGCTGCTCAGACACTAGCGAACGTAAAAATGTTTGCCAGTGATAAATTTGCAAAAGAAAAATTAGGCCGTGACAAAGCAACCGGCGAAATTGATATGGAAAAATTCAATGTGATGGGTAGCTCGATTGCCTACGGTCACCCATTTGCGGCGACGGGGACTCGTATGATTACGCAGATGCTAAATGAACTAAATCGTCGCGGTGGCGGAACTGGCCTGTTGACGGCGTGTGCTGCAGGTGGTCTGGCAGCGGCAATGATTGTGGAGACTGAATAATGACGAAAAATGACGTGTTTTCACTAGAAAAGCGTGACAACGGCGTAGCGGTTCTAACCATGGATGTACCGGGCGAGTCAATGAACACGCTCAAGCAAGCCTTTGGTGATCAAATCACAGCGATGTTGGACACCATTGAGAACGACAACGACATAAAAGGCGTTGTGTTAACCAGTGGCAAACCCAAGTCGTTTGTGGCCGGTGCAGATATCAGCATGCTGGCAGCGTGCGAGAATGCACAAGATGCAGAAGCGCTCTCTAAAGGTGGGCAGGATGTCTTTAATCGCATTGAAAAAATGCAAAAAACCTTTGTGGCAGCGATACACGGCCCTGCACTGGGAGGCGGCCTTGAGCTGGCGCTAGCCTGCCATTATCGGGTCTGCACTGATGCATCTATTACACAAATGGGTTTACCTGAGGTTCAATTGGGTTTGCTACCAGGTAGTGGCGGAACACAACGCTTGCCGCGCTTAATTGGGATCCAAAAGGCGATGAAAATGATGCTGACCGGTTCACCTGCTCGCGCAAAACAGGCCAAGAAGTACGGTATCGTTGATGACATGGTTCCCGAATCCATTCTTATGGACGTGGCAATTCAATATGCGCAAAAATCTAAGCCGAGTCGCAGCAAACCCAAGTTAAGTGCCACTGATCGTGTACTGGAAGAGACGCCGTTTGGGCGCAGCTTTTTGTTTAAACAAGCGCGCAAGCAAACGCTGGCCAAGACGAAAGGAAACTATCCAGCGCCAGAACGCATTATCGATTGTATCGAAACCGGTATGAGTGACGGTATGCGTGATGGTTTACGCGTCGAGGCTCGGCATTTCGGTGAACTGTTAATGACGCCTGAGTCGTTGCAATTACGCAACATCTTTTTTGCCACGACCGACATGAAGAAAGAGCAGGGTGTTGATGGTGTCGAGCCAGCGAAAGTGAAAAAAGTGGGTATACTGGGTGGCGGCCTGATGGGCGGCGGAATCGCCTACGTAACAGCCACTAAAGCCAAAGTGCCGGCGCGGATCAAAGACATTCGCTCAGAAGGCATTGCCAACGCGATTAAATACAGTTATGACTTATTAAATAAGCGCGTTAAACGCAAAATCATGCTCAAATCGCAAATGCAGCAAGAGCTGGCGCGGTTAACCGGTAGCACAGATTACACTGGGTTTAACGACGTTGACATGGTAATTGAGGCGGTGTTTGAAGATGTTGCATTGAAGCAACAAATGGTTGCTGATATCGAAAATCATTGTAAGGACGCCACTATTTTTGCGTCCAATACGTCTTCAATTCCAATCACGCAGATTGCTGCCAAGGCGGATCGGCCAGAAAATGTGATCGGCCTGCACTACTTTTCACCGGTTGACAAGATGCCGCTTGCGGAAGTGATTGCGCATGAGAGCACGTCTGATAACACTATTTCGACCACCGTCGAATTTGCAAAGCGACAAGGCAAAACACCTATTGTCGTTAAAGACGGCGCAGGGTTTTATGTCAATCGAATACTCGCGCCTTACATGAATGAAGCCGCGTGCATTCTACTCTCAGGAGAGCCTATCGATCACATCGACAAATCTTTGGTGAAGTTCGGCTTCCCTGTCGGGCCGGTGAAGTTGCTCGACGAAGTCGGTATTGATGTAGGCACTAAGATTATCCCATTTTTGGTTGAAGAATTCGGTGAGCGCTTTACGGCACCGGCTGCGTTCGACAAAGTATTGGCGGATGGGCGTAAAGGTAAGAAGAATGGCAGCGGCTTTTATTTATATGAAGGCAAAAAGTCAGGTAAGGAAGTGGATGATTCGATCTATGAATTGCTCAACATATCACCTGAGCAACGGATGAGCAGCCCAGCGATAGCAGAGCGATGTGTGCTGATGATGCTCAACGAAGCGGCCCGTTGTCTGGACGAGGGCGTGATCAGAAACGCGCGAGACGGCGATATCGGTGCCATATTTGGCATTGGCTTCCCACCATTCTTTGGCGGCCCTTTCAGGTACATGGACAGCTTGGGGATCCGACATGTTGTTGACCGACTCAATGAGCTGAGCAGTATCGATGCGAAGTTCAAACCGGCTGACGTGCTAGTGTCGATGGCTGAGCAGGGCAAAACGTTTTATTAAATAATCATCCAACGGTGACTGTTTGAATACGCCATTCAGTCAATCCTAATAAAAACCGAGGTGTGAATAGTCCTCATCGTTGTAAAAGCCAACGATATAGAGGTCATTCAGTTTCCCTCGGTTTTTTGCTAAGCGCTGGTTGAACTGACCTAAACAGAGGAACGTGCGAAAAGCGAAACCAGAATAGCGCTATAGACTCAAATAGCTGCAAGGTCCGTCTTTCACTGGAACAAAATATCTCTTTCATCGCATGTGATTGGTATGCTGCTGTACTGTGCGATATGCACCAGATGCTCAAGGTTGGCCAGTCAGAATATCATTAAAGAATGGCTTAATTTTGCCAGAAGGAACGGCAATGCAGTGCCGTGGTGGGTTTTGGTGTATGAAAAATCAGACAAAAAAAAGAGGCGTAATGCCTCTCTTCTATTCAAATCTATCCTAGAAAAAATTCCATTTAAGCTAGGTGCTTACCACTGGTGACGTGGACGCTTTCTGCCTGCTGGCTCTTCGACTACAACGATAGTCTTGCTAACTGTTGGCGCTTTTGCACCTTCCGCATTAGCTGATACTGCTGGCTGTGCTGACGTCATAAGGAGTGCAACTGCAAACGCTTTCAACATAATGATGTTCCTCTAGTTTTATTTAATTGTAGTTGTTGCCGTCAGTATTTAGACGAACACCCAATACTAAGCTAAAGGCGTGCCACTTTTTTAAGTGCACATAGTCATCTTGGGTAAAAATATTATCGGATGGTATACAAATAACTTGAGAAAAAACATGCTGCGCCTAGCAGCAAGGAGCTTAGGGCAAATTAGACTCGCCAATCAACTGATGTAATTTCTGATTCTCGCGAAGTAGCTTTTCGAATTTATCCGCATTGAGCGGCTTGCTATACAGATAGCCTTGCAGCATTTCACAATCGTAGCGACGTAAAATTGACAGTTGGTTTTCATGCTCGACACCTTCTGCTACGACTTTAAGTCCGAGGTTGTGCGCGATATTAATAATGGCAGCGGCCATGTGGCGATCAACACTGCTGACTGCGATATCATCAATGAACGCTTTGTCTATCTTTAACGTGTTCAGCGGAAACTTCTTTAAGTAGGCCAGCGATGAATAACCGGTTCCAAAATCATCCAACGCTAAATGGATCCCTCGTTCGCGTAGGCGCTGCATGAGCTTTAAGCCTTGATCGGGATTCTCCATCAAGGTGCCTTCAGTGAGTTCACATTCAAGATGAAGTGGCGAAAGGCCAACTTGGCGAAGTGTTTTATCAATGCGATCATCTAAATCGGGCAATTCAAACTGCTTTGCCGAAATATTGACGGCAACGCGTCCAGCAAATAGCCCTGCATTTACCCAGCGTTTTGTGTCTTCACAGGCTTTGCGCAGGACTTGTTCACCAATTTCAATAATTTGCCCAGTTTGCTCCGCCAGTGGAATAAACTGACTCGGCGAAACGATACCTTTTTGAGGGTGCTCAAATCGCACCAACGCTTCCATACTCACCAGCTTGCCAGACGTGATGTCTACTTTGGGCTGGTAAAATACCGTGAACAAATTGTCGCGAAGCCCTTGTCGTATTAAATTTTCTATTTGTAACTGACGAACCGCGTTTTGATTCATTTCGCCACTGAAGAATTGGTAACTGTTGCCACCGCTATTTTTGGCGAAGTACATGGCAGTGTCGGCGTTCTTCAAAAGCTCTTGCGGGGTCGCACCGTCATCCGGATAGAATGCGATGCCTAAGCTTGCGCTCAGCACAAACTCCTGTTTATTAATCACGAATGGGCGGGAAAGTGTGTCTAATACATTTTGGGCAAAATGCGTGATGGTGTGAACGTCAGCGCGATTTTCCAGCAATAAGCTGAATTCATCACCGCCTAACCGGTAGCAGGTCGCCACAGAACCAACCACGCGCTGCACGCGTCGTGCGATCTGTTTAATAAGAATATCGCCAGTCTGATGGCCTAAAGAATCGTTGATTTTCTTGAAATTATCCATGTCTAAACACATCAAGGTGTGTGGTACGTCCTTGCGCACTAAGTTTTGATGGCTTGCTTGGAAGAATGAGCGATTTGGTAAGTCGGTCAGCGGATCAACATTGGCGAGCTTGAGTAATTCTTTCTCAGTATTTTTACGTGAAGTGATATCAGAAAAAACACCCACATAATGGCTGATCTTGCTGTCGTCACCGTAAACAGCATCGATATTAAGCTCCATCTCGAACTTAACGCCGTTACTTCGAAGAGACTCCACTTCACCGGACCAATTACCTTTTTGACGAAGTGACTTTTTAATTTCCTGAGTGAACGCGTCAGGGTATTGATGAAAAAATAAGTAACTTGCCAACGCTTTCTCGCGGGTTTCCCCCGTGTACTTACAATACGCATTGTTCACTGATACAAAGCGGAACTCGGTGTTGGTGATGAATACCCCTTCAGAAATATTCTCAATTGACCGTTTAAACAGGTACAACTGCTCTTCGGCTTGTTTAAGGTGCTGAATGTTTTTTAACGTGCCGGTCATGCGCAATGGTTTATTGTGCTGGTCACGTTTAACCACTTTACCTCGGTCAAGCAACCACAACCATTCGCCCTTATAGGTTTTCGCGCGAAAGGCGGTTTCATAATATTCTGAATTACCATCCAGATGTTCCTGGATCGCGTTTTTAACCCGTTCTATATCGCTCGGGTGAATATTTGCTTCATACGCCGAGTTGGTGCGAATGTCGTCCTGCGGAAAATCTAAGGTGCCCCACATATTGGACCGATGTACTTGCCCTGCGTAAATATCCCAATCCCACAGCTCATCACCACTGCTCCAGAGTGTTAGTTTAAGCCGCTCTTCGCTCTCCTGAATGGCGAGTTGTGAAGCCTTACGTGCCTGGTATTGGCGGATAAAATAAATGGTGGCCAGCGCAAGGAAAAACGCGTAAAAGATCAGAGCATGCTTATGCAACCACAAAGGCGGGGCGATGGTGATATTAAGTCGTGTGCTGTCTGACCAGCCAGAATCAGGCGTTCTAGCTTGTACTTCAAATACATAATTGCCAAAGAGCAAGCTGTTATATGTTTCAGACCGCTCATTTTTACTGTTGTTCCACGTTTCATCCAAGCCAAGTAAACGATGTCTGTACTCGATTTGTTCCTTTGCAAGTGGGTTGACGACTCCAAATTTAAACCCAAATCGGTTTTCTTGGTTCTCCAGATAAATGCTGTCTGTGAGATAAATAGGCTTATCTAAAATAGTCGTTGATTTGTCATCAAAATCAATCGCGCTGTTAAATAGTGTAAACTCAAGTATCTTCGGGGCGGGTGGTACCGTTTGAGATGCGTTTTGTTCATACAAAAAATTCGGGCTAAACCGAGAGATACCACTGGCACCACCAAAATACAGCATATTGTCAGGGCCCGCGGCCGCGGACCACTCAAAATATTCATTATTCTGCAAAGCATTGCTGGGAATAAACTCACCGCGATCCATTCGGGGTAGGGTGATTTCCTGAATACTTTTGGAATCAGCGTACCAAATCGAACTTCCGACACCGACGGCGGCCATCACAGTTGATTTACTGGACGCTTTTCTGTCATCAACAACGAGCGACTGCTTTTCCAGTTTGAAAATACCGTTGACGTCTGTTACTACGTAATAATGACCGGCATGACTGTAGAAAGACGTGATCAATATTGAATGCATCGGGTGCTGAGCATCATCAGCAAATGGGAATGAGAACACTTGCGTGTTGGGTTCAAAAATCATGGTGCCCGCATTGGTATTGAACCAGACTCTTCCGAGGTCATCCTCTGCTACCGGAATCGCGGTGCTAACGCCCTCTGGGCTACTGATAAACGTAGTTTGTTGTGTAGCAACGTTTAGCTTCACGATCTCATTTTTGTTGTGCCAAAACCAAAGGTAACGTTCGGTTTCTAACATCGAGTCAATCAGACTGCCCTTAAACAGGTGGGCATTTAGCGCTAATTTGTTTTGCTGATCCAACCGATATTGAAAAATTCCATTCGATGTTCCCAGCCAAACTGCACCAGTAAAATCTACGGCAAGGTCCCAGATAGACGACTGTGTGAGTCCTTGATAAATACTCGTGTTCTCGGCTGATTTATCAATAAGATAAATTTTATCCTGTTCACCGGTAGCCCAAACCCGGCCATCAGAGAGCGGCGCGATTGACCAAATATTTTCGAATTTATGCCGAGTGCCGTTTTTATAAAACGAGCTGAGGAGTGTTGGTGCTCGGGGCTGAATCGGAAGTTTTCGATAAACCCCTTCCCATGTTCCAATCCACAGCACGTCATACGGGTCGACATGTAGACTGTATACGTAATTCGCCATGGAGCGTTCTTCACCCTGCCCAACGGTCAGCAGGGTTTGCTCTATCAGCTTTTCACTGTTGATGGAGAGCAAGCCACTGGAAGTACCCACCCAAAGCAGCCCGTTATTGAGTTTGATATCTCGTATGATTAATTCTTTTAAATCGGGTCGGTCGGCGTCTCCGAAAACATCACGAACGCGATTACCGTCAAAAACTTCAAACAGACCTTTGTCAGTTCCCAACCAGTAACTGCCTGCGTATTGCTCCATGGTGATCAGTGACTTTACCGGTAATTTCATATTCCATGGGTTTTCGTTGGCCAAATTGTAAATTTGCTGGTCATCAGGATTGAAGGCAAAAACGCCATTCCCAACCGTGCCCATCCATATTTTTTCATTGTCTTGGTAGAGAACGTTGATTTGAAATTGAGGAAAATTGCTCTGCGGCGTGTCTAGCCTTTCAATCGTGTCGTCAACCACGGTATAACGATAAAGGCCGCGCTGGTCGGTCAGAAGGAGCGTGCCGTTATTGCCTTGTGTAAGTGCGGTGATATGGCCATCGACCAGGGGGCTGTTTAGCGCTGTATAATTGATGAATCGCTCTGTATCAGCGTCGAAACGGGCGAGTCCCTGAGACCCGGCAACCCACAACCGGCCTAATTGATCAGTTGCTATCGCATTGATATCACCATAGAGCACCCGGTTCTGACTGTCTTGCTGAAACGAAAACTTCTCTTTTTCGTATCCGTCGTAGCGGATCAGTCCGCTTGTGCTGGCCATCCAAATAAACCCGTACTTATCCTGCACAATATGATTGACGCTAGGTGCGTCGTCTATTGCTCGTACGAAGGGGCGACTAAGATAGGATTGTGAAAAAGCATAAAATACCGGCAGCGCAAAAAGCGCCGCGAAGATAAACAAGCGTATTGTAAAACCGCGGGTTCTACTGCTGAGCACAAAATACCTATTAGCAGCGATTAGCTGCCTTATAATTTTTGTTATTTGCGTTCCATGCGTTCAACGGTAAATATGCCAAGTTGCTCTGCACTGTACAAGCTATTTATGGGCTAAAGTATTGTTCTAGTACAAATATCAAGCAAGTTTTACGATTTTTGTCACTTAAAGATAAGTCATCTGTGATTTGAACACATCAACATCATTGAGAATTTTCGCATTATCGCGTTGCGCAAATGATTCATCCACCGAACCGTTGCCATGACTGAACAGCACGAGTTCGCCAAAGGATTGACGCTGCTGCAGTTGAACTGCATGCGCAACCAGGTTCTCGAATGTGAGTGCCGAGACGTGATTAGCCATTTGCTCGTTCCGATTAAATTGCGTGTCGTTCAATCCCAGGCTCATCCATAAACGTTGCGCACGAGCCGTCGAACTGATGTCAGTACAGCGAAGTTGTCGAATGATGTTTTGTTGGATCTGCGGCCAAAACTCGCGATAGTAATCGATGTGCTCTAGTTGGGTGATGAGAAACTGTGTGATTTCGTTCACCAGCGTCTGCGCATCTGCAGACGGGGACTGCACGTAAAACACCATACCGGCGCGGGCGTTGTGCGTGACGAAACCACTGCCTACGATATAGCCCAGTTTTTTCTGCGTGCGTAATACTGAAAAGAATGGCGACGTGAGCATCTGCTCCAACACCATGGTTAGCGCCGTGTGAAATGCGCTACTGGAGGGCGCTTGCAAAAACAGCATGGCAGCTGAGTCAGACTGCTGACTATCAACATGGTGAAAATACGTATACTGAGGCGTTAATTTAACCACATCACGACTGATAGCGGCGTAATCATAGTCAACGTGCGTCTTTTCAGCCAGAAGTGTAGTGATCGCGTCAGCATCACTGGCTCGCCACTGACCGTGTAAAAAACCTTGTACTGAAAACGCGTTTAACGCCTGAGCTCGGTAATTCAGTGTATCTTCCAACGACAAGGTATTAAGCGCAGAGAGCACGGCTTGAGGCGCGTGACTGTAACGCTGCATGAGTACGCCAAGCCGGGAGAATAAACGGTTAACCGGTTTGTTTAGCAGGCTATTTTGTAAGCTTCTGGCGAGCGCGTCTTGCGCATAGGTAAAGCGCTCAGGTGAAATTGAGTGCGTGAATAGGGCGTTAGTTAATTTACTGACTAAGTCCTTCTGTTTCAGACTAAAGCCAGATGTGTGAATACTCAACCCACCTTGATGGCCATAGATTCTATAGTGCAGGCCAGCAATTTCAGCGGCGTAAAAGTCACCTTGAATTGCGTCACAAAGGCTAGACACCCACGCCTTTTTGGCTGCCATCATTGCGGGCTCTGACACCAGTGTCGGAAACTCGAATGATAGATAACAATCAGCCAGTGGCTGTTTAATGTCGGCATGTCCAGCTATCCAAACCTCAGCATTTTTTTGTTGCCAGAAACGCTTAGGGCGTTCATTGGCAAAGTCGCCTGAACGGCGTTCGCCATGAGCACTCACATAAGGGTTTGGCTGAGGCAGTGAGAGCTGTTGCAAATCAATGGATTCATTGGTGGGGGCAGACCATGCTCGTATTGTCTCTTTAGACAGGTGGGTCATAGCGTACGGCGTATCATACCACTGCGCTATGTTATCGGTCGCGACAGACTGGCTAATATATTTCAACCTGAGTGTGCTGGGATTTAACTGCGCGAGTAAATGCTTAATGGAAGAAAGATTGTATTCAGGTGCTTCAAATTCAAGCTGACAGAGCGACTCAGCATCAAATCGAAAAAGACCATTTGCTAATTGCCCTGCCAACTCGGAGGTTGCCAGAACCTTGCGCTGCTGGCAATGCAGCTTGTCCATATTTCGTCGCTCTTCCAATCGCCATTGTTGCGGCTCGTCCCCTGATAAGTGGCCTAAATAGGTGAAAATCGCGTGCGCAATATCGTATCGATGGTGAGCGCCTTCAGCGCTGACCTGCATATTGATGTTGAGATCTTTGAAATTGCGCCCGTCTATGCCGCCGCCCGCATTTAAGCTGCTTACCCAACCACGCTTTTTCAGTACCGAGAGGATACTGCCTTTACTTTCATCACCCAGTAAATGACTAATGAACCCGAGTGCGGGAATATCTTCAATCGTTAATGCCGGCAAGGCAAACGTAAGGATTAACCGACGAGTATCTGATAGCGGTTTAACGACAATTTCAACACCGAGCTCATTGGCCGTGTAAAGCGGCGGAAGCTCCGGCTTAGAGCGCTGTTCTCCTGTGGGGATAGCACCTAATGTGGCTTTCGCGATGGGCAGAATCACAGACATCTCAAGATCAGATACAACAGTGACGCACACGTTTTGCCCGCAAAATGCGCTATCGTGTAACGCGTGCAGCCGACGTTTCAACGCCGCTACATCATATTGCTGAAAAATATGTTTATTTCCCACCGAAAACTGGCTAAAGGGATGCTGCGGATTGGCCGTTTCTTTATGCACTTGATAGAGCCGCCGCAAATCATCATTCTGTTTAAACCGGAACTCTGCATCAATGGTGTCAATTTCTGCATTGATGGCATTGTGATTGAATAGTGGGTGTTCAAGCATATCTGCCAGCACAGAAAAGGTTTTGCGCAGGTGCATGCTATGACATTCACCTTGCACCGTCATGGTTTCGGTACTGGTAAACGCATTTAGACTGCCACCGAGTCGTTCTATTGTTTCAATGGCCTGATTGGGTTCAGGCCAATTTTCACTGCCCATAAACAGCATGTGTTCTAGCAAATGGTGCAATCCTTGGCAATCCGCTGGATCATCAAAATGCCCTGAGCCAATGGCAGCAGCGAAAGCCGTTTTACCTGGCTTGCTCGTCTTGACGTGAAGCAACTTTACACCGTTATCGAGCACAAATTGTTGGCATTGAGAGCTTTTGCGGTTCAAGAGTGTCATACAGAGTGATGAAAACCATTCGTTTGAGCATAGTCGATTGGTTTGTTTGCACAATCCTTTTGTGATTATTCTTGTGAACTAGTTGTAATTTTAGCGGGAATACTTCACAGTTTCTTAAACGCTTATGTTGAGCGTTGTAGACAAATACTGGCGAAAACCTTGAGTGATGTAAACGCGCAATCGACGACTAGGGTTGTTATTATTCGACATGGTGAAGCGGAGCCTGCATTTTCGAACGACAGAGCGCGGGCGTTAACCGAACGCGGGCGCCAACAGGTCACGACGGCCATGCGGGAAATCGAAACCCACATGTCCGGCACGGGCGCATTTGACCTAGCGCTCATCAGCCCTTACCGGCGCACACAGCAAACTTATGACATACTGACCGTTGGCTTGCGTGTTAAACGTAAAATCGATTGCGAACAAGTTACGCCAATGAATTCAGCCAAGGAAGCGCAGTGGATTGTGGCCGGTGCCAGTGATACCTGCCGCTCGATTTTAGTCGTTAGTCATATGCCTCTGGTTAGCTTCTTAACGGCCGAACTGTGCAATCTCTCTTCACCACCGCTGTTCGCTACCAGTGCCTTCGCGGTAATTGATTTAGTGAAAGCCAACGGAATCGGTCAGTTGATAACGTTAAATCAGCAACACGATTAGGTTCAGAAAATAGACGGCTGACCGATAACAATATAACTTCTCACTACCACTGAATTGACGTTACGGATCATGAGCAGAAACGCTGTGCTGGCTTTACCCGCACAACTCAAAAAAGCTTTGGAACAACATCGCAATCAAGCCGATATTGCAGATGATGAAGAGCTTTCTGAGTTGATGGGTAAACTGGATTCGCTGAACGACAAGGTGAGTTTCTACAAATCAAAAATTCAGCGTTTGCGTCAAGGTTAACTGCAGCGTTTAGGATTCATCCAGTTTCGCTTTCTCTGCCTTATACAAATCAGGCATGACCCGCAACGTTTTCACTTTATTATCGCTGATATCGACGATTTCCATTGGATAGCCTGCGAGACGCAAACTGACTTTGTTATCCGGGATTTCTTCCAAATACTCGACCACTAAGCCACTTAATGTTTTTGGCCCTTCCAGCGGCAAATTCCAATTCATTTCTTTATTGAGTTCGCGCACGTTTGCGCTCCCATCGACAAGCACACTGCCGTCTTGTTGTACGGTAACTTCTTTACTGTGTGTGGGTATCATGCTGGTGGTGAAATCACCGATAATTTCTTCAAGAATATCTTCAAGTGTCACCAACCCCTGAATATCGCCATATTCATCAACCACAAGACCAATTCGCTCTTTTTCGGCCTGAAATTTGTACATGAGCGTGTGAAGTTGAGTGGATTCAGGGGTGTAATAAATTTCCCGCACAGCCCGCAGTAGTGTCGCTTTTGAGAATTGGTCTTTAGAGAGTAAGCGCAGCGCATCACGCACATGTACGAAACCGACGGCGTCGTCAATTTTATCTCTAAACAATAAAACGCGTGTGTGTTGAGAATTCACCAACTGACGTTGAATGTCTTTCCAATCGTCGTTGACGTCAATAGCCACGATTTCATTCCGAGGAACCATAATGTCTTCAGCGGTGACATTCTCCAAATCTAGGATGCTCACCAACATATCTTGGTGGCGTTTGGGTATCAAAGCGCCCGCTTCGAACACAATGGTGCGTAGTTCTTCGCGACTCAGTGAGTCGCTACTGCCGTCAGTGGGTTTAATGCGCAGCAGTGCTAGCAGCCCGTTGGTGATGCCATTGATCAGAAACACCATGGGGTAAAGCAGTTTCATTAAAGGTAAAAGTAGCAATGAACTTGGAAAAGCAATTCTTTCAGGGTAGAGCGCAGCGAGTGTCTTAGGCGTGACTTCAGCAAAAACCAAGATCACTAAGGTCAACCCAACGGTCACCAGAATGGGCCCCCATATTGGACCGAACAAGCGCATACAGATTTCAGTCGCAACCACCGTCGCGGCAATATTGACCAGATTATTCCCAATCAGAATCAGGCCGATTAACCTGTCGGGCCTATCTAGCAGCGCCTGAACACGCTTAGCCGCACTGTGATTTTCGTTCACCAGATGTTTGAGGCGGTACCGGTTCAGCGACATCATGCCGGTTTCGGAACTTGAGAAGTAAGCAGAGCACAAGATGAGCACGCTCAGTATGATAAATAGCGTGCCAGTGGATAAAACGTCCAACAGATTTTCCCTTCGTTATTTGCGAAAGCCAATGTAGTGGCTAGCCGTGTATGATTCAAGTGAAACTTTTGTTTGACTCATTCTACAATAAGACCTCGCGCACAAAGCGGCTGCCGAAGTAAGCGAGTGTTAATAGGGTGCTTCCAATCGCGGCTGTCAGCAATAAAGGTCGGCCCCGCCAACCCCATTGCCAAGCGCCTAGTAGGCCTAATGCATAAACCGCAAATGCCATCAGCGTTAAGACGGTTTTATGAATATGCTGATGGTCGAACATATTATTTAAGAACAGCCCGCCGCTGACAATCGCGATTAACAATAGCAGAGTGCCCACGGACAATAGCTTGTTGAGAATAGACTCAACGGTCATCAGCGGTGGCAGTGATGAATGCAATAACGCGGTGCTTTTTTCTTTAAGTTGCGTGTTGGTGTAGGCGACTTGCAGGGCATACAGCAGTGCTATGGTCAGTGTGCCGTAGGCAAACAAAGACAGCGTGATATGGATAACAATACCGGGTTTTAGGGCGATATTCACCACGTAGGTTGCGGGCAGCAGAATGGTCAACAGCAACGATAAGGCCGCAAAGCAAAAGACGACAGGCAGCAATATGACATTCTTCAGATAAAAACTGCTGATCAGCATCGACACCGTCATTAGCCAGGCAACTAACGACAGCACGTTGGTCATGCTCATGTTTTGCGCTGCTGGTGCCAGGTTGATATCGCCTGCGGCACTGACTGAAAAATAGAGCGACACGAGGTGGAGCAAAGCCGCTACGCCAGCCAATCCCCGGCTCATCAAATCCTTGGGGCCGTCGATATGGAAAAAACGCCCCGTCAGTGCCAGAGTCGAAACGATATAAAGCAAAGCGGCAAGTGTTGCGAGCGTAAATATCAGTGGTGTCGTCACATGCATCCTTTAGTGTGGCAATGCGTTAAGGCGGCCTATTCGTTTTCATTGCCGCGAGTTCATAGGGTAGATAGTAATCAAGCAGTGTGTTAATTGCCAGATCATTGCAAAGTCCGGGTTAGCACTCTAATCACTTTCCGTTATAATGCGGGCATATTCTCTGAGAGTAAAACGCACTCATGTTTGAAAATTTAACCGATCGCTTAAGTAAGACGTTACGTGACGTCAGTGGCAAAGGCCGCTTAACAGAAGACAATATTAAAGACACTTTGCGCGAAGTGCGCATGGCATTATTGGAAGCGGACGTCGCGCTGCCTGTGGTGAAAGATTTCGTCAATCAGGTTAAACAGCGGGCGCTAGGCACTGAGGTGAGCAAGAGTCTCAAGCCCGGCCAGATGTTCATTAAGGTCGTTCAATCCGAGCTTGAATCTGTCATGGGCAATGCAAATGAAAAACTCGATCTGAGTGTTCAACCGCCTGCCGTCGTGTTGATGGCGGGTCTGCAGGGGGCTGGTAAAACGACTAGCGTGGGTAAGCTGGCCAAGCATTTGCGCGAACGCGAAAACAAAAAAGTGCTGGTGGTCAGTGCTGACGTGTACCGACCTGCGGCCATCAAGCAGCTAGAAACATTAGCAGCGGAAGTGGAAGTAGAGTGTTTTCCATCAACCGTATTGCAAAAGCCTGTTGATATCGTTCAAGCAGCAATTGACCATGCAAAGCGGAAGTTTTTCGACGTATTGTTGGTCGATACTGCCGGTCGCCTCCATGTTGACGGCGAGATGATGTCTGAAATTCAGGCGCTTCATAAAGCGGTAAACCCTGTTGAAACGTTGTTTGTCGTCGATGCGATGACGGGGCAGGATGCGGCCAATACCGCCAAAGCATTCAATGAGGCGTTACCCCTCACCGGTGTCATATTAACCAAAGCCGATGGCGATGCCCGCGGGGGTGCGGCGTTGTCTGTGCGGCATATCACGGGTAAACCTATCAAATTCTTGGGTATGGGCGAAAAGGTTGATGCACTTGAACCTTTCCACCCAGAAAGGCTTGCATCCCGCATTCTGGGCATGGGCGATGTGTTGTCGCTGATTGAGGAAGTTGAACGCAAGGTCGATAAGAAAAAAGCGCAACAATTGGCCAGTAAAGTTCAGAAAGGTAAAGGTTTTGATTTGCAGGACTTTAAGGAGCAACTGGAACAGATGCGCAACATGGGGGGCATGATGTCGCTAATGGACAAGATGCCCGGCATGGGCAAGATGACCTCACAGATCAAAGAAAAAGCCAATGACAAACAGTTCAACCAGATGGAAGCGATTATCAACTCGATGACGCCTGCCGAACGCCAGCGCCCTGATGTAATCAAAGGCTCACGGAAGAAACGCATCGCCGCCGGATCAGGCACGCAAATTCAGGATGTGAACCGCTTATTGAAACAATTCACGCAAATGCAAAAAATGATGAAAAAAATGTCCGGTGGCGGCATGAAAAAGATGATGCGTGGAATGGGCGGTATGATGCCACCCGGCGGCATGGGTGGCCCCGGCGGGATGTTCCCGCCTCGATAATCATGAGCATCATTGTCACGCGTTTGTGGGTGTTCTCTACACTGGTGTCCATTGTGTTTTTTGCGATGCCCGCTGGTGCTAAGCCAATGTGTGATAATGCTATCGTGATGACCTTCAGTGGAGATTGGCCGCCCTATCTTTATAGAACAACGGGCAATCATTACGCAGGTTCTGACTATGCCGTTTTACATGAAACACTGCGGGCGATGGAGTGTGAACTGGAAGTTTTGACGATGAATGAAAAGAGAGTCGCCAAAGAATTGCCTAAAGGTACGTTTGACGTATCGTTAGGAGCCTCTTATACCCCGCAACGCGCAGATCACTATCATTTTTCAACACCTTATCGTACAGAATCGGTCGGTCTTATCTATCGGATTGATATGCATTTGGTTTCTCTGGTGAGTATGGAAGAAGCGTTGAGAAGCGGTAAAAAAGTGGCGCTTAATACGCATGGCTATTTTGGTGAAGAGGTCGAGTCACTCAAATCGCGCTTTCCAACATCCTTTGTTCATCAGTTTGATTTACCCCAACGAGTTGCCTTGCTTGAGCAAGGTCGCGTCGATATGGTCATTGATGACAAAGGGGCTTTGTGTACCGTTTTTTCGCAGCAAGCTAATGCGACGTGGGTTGTGTCGCCGGTGTCACTCCACGTGACTGAAGTACATTTTATATTTTCTAAAGCGGCAGTGCCTCAGCAATGGATAACGTCATTTAACCGGTACTTAGCGAAAACCCTGCAAGCCTCAGACAGTCTGGCTAAAACACCCTCGCCATCTTGCTAAGTTTCTCCTTGATTCCATGGTCAATTTCCGTATAATCTCGCGACCTTAATTTCGGGGGCTGTTAAGTCCATCGATGTTAGGTAATTAGTTAACGGTAACGCTACAACGAGTTGAGGCAATTATGGTTATTATTCGTTTACAGCGTGGTGGTGCTAAAAAGCGCCCATTTTATCAAGTTGTGGTGGCAGACAGTCGCCGCGCGCGCAACGGTCGTTTTATTGAAAACATCGGCTTTTTCAATCCTACAGCGCAAGGTCAGGCAGAGCGTTTACGCTTAGATCTTGATCGTGTTGAGCATTGGGTTGGGCAGGGCGCTGGTCTTTCTGACCGTGTATCACGCTTGGTAAAAGATGCAAAAAAAGCGACTGCGTAAGCAGTCCTGAAAGAGGTATAGATGAGTCTAGCGTCTGACACACTGGTGATTGGCAAAATCGGCGCGCCGTATGGCGTTAAAGGTTGGGTTAAAATCAACAGCTATACCGATGAATCGACAGGTATTTTTGACTACACTCCGTGGATACTGAGTGATGCGAAGACTTACCTGATTGAGCAATGGCGTCCAAACGGCAAAACCTTGGTGGCGAAATTGGCCGGTGTCGACAATCGCGATGATGCAGAGCGCATCAAAAACTGCGATATCAGCATTCAGTCAGACCAGCTACCTGCGTTAGACGGGGACGATTTTTACTGGCGCGACCTGATCGGCATGCAAGTGGAAACACTGGATGGCTACGGGTTGGGCACGGTAAAGGAAATGTTTGAAACTGGCGCCAACGATGTCATGTTGGTAAAAGCGCAAAGCAATGACGCCTTTGGTCAGAAAGAACGCATGCTGCCCTTTATCCGCGAGAGCGTGATCAAATCGGTGGATATGCAGGCGAAGACTATCACGGTCGATTGGGACCCAGGATTTTAATGCCAGCGACGAGTTGGTTTGGGCTGGTCAGTTTATTTCCTGACATGTTTAACAGCATCGCCCAAGAGGGAGTGTTTGGCAGAGCCGTTAAGTCTGGTGTGTTGGAACTCTCTCACTTTAATCCTCGGGATTATACCCACGATAAACATCGTACCGTGGATGACCGGCCTTACGGCGGTGGTCCCGGTATGTTGATGATGGTTCAGCCATTAACAGACGCAATTCTGGCTGCTAAAGCAGCGGCTAGTGGCAACACTAAGGTGATTTATTTATCGCCTCAGGGCAGAAAGCTGGATCAGGCTGGCGCTATTGAGCTGGCCTCGATGGACAGTTTGATATTAGTGTGTGGTCGGTACGAAGGTATTGATGAGCGCGTGATTGAAAACCACATTGACGAAGAATGGTCAATCGGTGATTACGTGCTCAGCGGCGGTGAACTCGCTGCTATGGTGTTGATGGATGCGGTTGCCAGGTTAAAGCCCGGTGTCTTGGGTCATCATCAATCAGCAGAGCAAGATTCATTTAGTCAGAATTTACTCGATTGCCCTCATTACACCAGGCCCGAAGTGTTGGGTGATAAAGCCGTACCCAGTGTCTTGCTGAGCGGTGATCACGAAAAAATCAGGCAGTGGCGACTGCAACAAGCTCTTGGTAGAACTTGGTTAAGACGCCCTGAATTAATTAAACATCGAGCTCTGACTGAGGAGCAGAAACGTTTGCTAGATGAATTTCAGCAAGCGTGGAAGCGGCACAACGACAGTTAACTCAATGAGAGGATATGATGAGTAAAGTGAGTCAAGATATCATCAAAAAAATTGAGCAAGCACAGCTCAAAACTGATGTGCCGGCGTTTGGTCCGGGTGACACAGTAATCGTTAAAGTGCGTGTTAAAGAAGGCGAAAAAGAACGTCTTCAGGCGTATGAAGGTGTTGTTATTGCGAAGCGTAACCGTGGCCTGCACTCGTCTTTCACAGTACGTAAAATCTCTAGTGGTGAAGGTGTAGAGCGTGTGTTCCAAACTCACAGCCCTGCAATCGCTGAGATTTCTGTTAAACGTCGTGGTGACGTGCGTCGTGCTAAGCTTTACTTCTTACGTGAGCGTTCAGGTAAATCTGCGCGTATCAAAGAGAAGCTTAACTAAAATACTAATTTCTGCGTTAACGTTAACTAATTCGAAAGCCCGCATCACGCGGGCTTTTTTGTCGCTCAAAATCAATTACACCGGATGTCAGGTATTTTTACAGTGCGGTGTTGGATTATCTCTAACCATTTGAAAATCATAAAATAAAATTCTGGCACAGTATTTTCATTATATCATCCTATCAGTGGACCATGTTGAAACTCGTTCAGCTGATAATGGTGTCAGGTGATGTCTTTTGTTGTTGGAGCAACGGCTCCATAAGAGGTAATCATGTCTTTTCTGCGTTTAGTCTTGTTGAGCTTAGCGGGTGTGTTTTCCACGCCGTCATTAGCCTCACTGATCTTGGTCGAACAACCTAGCGACTACAAAAAGTTGTTTTTTTCAGAAGTGAAAGTGGATGAAAATTTATCCTCTGGCGCTACCGCTGGAAAGGACGTGTTTCTCACTCATGGTGAACAATGGGGCAATAATACAACGCGCGACCTTGCTTGGAAATCGCTCAGCAACAGCGCACTGTTTTCTCATCAGTTTACGTGGTCATTAAGTCGTTCAGGCACCACAACAACATTTAAGTTAGATGACTTCATTCTCACCCATACGTCTGCTGCGGGTGTGTGGAATACACTGGGTATTTGGATGAATGTGAGTGGTTTTGATGGGCTTTTTTCATCCTCTAGTCTAACATTTTCAGTCGATGGAAATGATTTTGGTGTCACCCGTGATACGCCATCTACATTCTATTTGCAGCATCAAAACGGCCAAGCGTTGACTGATGTGTCAGGAACTGCCACATTTAGCTGGGCGCTGGATCCGAATTACGCGGGCACCCGTTTTAATCCTAACGGTCGAGCGATGTTTTCAATCAAAGCGCTTGAAGCCCAATCAGTTCCCGAGCCCGAAGCATTGGCGCTGGCGCTTGTTGGCGGCTTAATGTTAATGTGTATGCGCCGTCGCCAATACGCACACTGAGCTTTGCGCTCAAGTGATGCTTAACGCCCGTCACGCGATGGGCGCCACCTTGATTGGAGTCTATTGAAGTCTACATGGTCCCGCTAACCGAATTATTGCCAATGGACTCCAGTCGAAAACAACAGCGGCACCGCGCCAAGCAGCTGTGCTTTGCGCTCAATCAATTGTCGCCCGATAGCAAAGCTGAACGCAAACAAACCCTTGCAAAGCTGCTGCCGTTTGCCAAAACAGCAATCATAGAAACCCCATTCACCTGTGACTTCGGCAATAACATCGTGGCAGGCGATAAACTTTACCTGAACCACAATGTAGTCATTCTTGATGGGGCGAGAGTCACCTTTGGCGACCGAGTCATGGTCGGCCCGAATAGTGTGATCACCGCAACAACGCATCCTAAAGATGCGCAAAAAAGAGCATCGGGTATTCAACTGGTTGCGCCGGTGATGGTGGGCAACGATGTCTGGCTGGGGGCGAATGTCATTGTGCTACCCGGCGTTACCATTGGTGATGGCGCTATCATCGGCGCGGGTGTCACCGTAACTCGTGACATCGCCGCAGGCGAAATCTTTACAGGCCGCAACGCAATTTAATCGCGAATAAAGTTAAAACAGAGTGCCACTTTCAACCTGCTGTGGTTAAATAAATATGAAGAAGAGAGCGAAGACGCTCATGACTATAAAAACAACCTTCAAGGCCACCGAATGACAACAGCAAACTCAACCTGGGTGACCCGCGCACTCGACAAAGTCGAAGTCGTGGGAAATAAACTCCCTGATCCTGCCATCATATTTTTTATCTGCTTATTGATTGTGTGGGGGTTATCAGCCGCACTATCAGGTATTTCGTTCGACACCATTGACCCGCGTACGGGTACACCGGTGGTGGTTAACAATTTACTGACTGGCGACTCTCTGGCAGATTTTCTTAGCCGAATGGTTACTATTTTCACTGGCTTTGCGCCGTTAGGCGTTGTATTGGTTGCGATGCTTGGTGTAGGTGTAGCTGAGCATTCCGGCTTTATCAGTGCAGGCCTTAAGCGCATGCTGGATTCAACACCCGCAAAATTGCTTACGCCCATGGTCGTGCTTGTGGCTATCGTGAGCCACACAGCAACAGACGCCGGCTATGTTTTGGTTATTCCACTTGCCGGGGTGATATTTTACGCAATGGGAAGACATCCGCTTGCCGGTATCGCCGCCGCATTTGCGGGGGTAAGTGGCGGGTTTTGTGCGAACTTTATTCCCTCCGCTATTGACCCGTTACTACAAAGTTTTACGCAAAGTGCTGCGCAACTTATTGACCCTACCATTCAGGTCAATCCGTTGAACAACTGGTTCTTTAACTCCGCGTCAACCTTACTGATTGTGTCAATTGCTTGGTATCTCACCGATAAGGTGATTGAACCACGACTAAAAGACGTGGAGGTCGATGGTGATCCCGCAGACATTCCTAAGTTTGAAGATCTTTCCCCGAAGCAGACCAAAGCATTAAGGGCCGCTTCGGTAGTCATGTTGTTAGGCATTGTTGCATTAGTATTGATACTGATCCCCGAAACGTCACCAATGCGGGATGCAAATGGTGAGTTGACCACCTTTGCGGCACCGATTATGCAGTCGATTGTGCCACTCATTTTTTTACTGTTTCTAATGCCGGGTGTTGTCTACGGGTACATGTCGGGAACTTACAAGAAAACAAAAGACATGATCGACAGCATGACCAAAGCGATGCAGGGCATGAGCTACTATATTGTGATGGCGTTTTTCTGCGCTTTGTTTATTGACGCATTTGGTAAATCAAATCTCGGCGCATTGCTGGCGATTGAAGGTGCTGAAGTGCTTCGTGCGCTGGCGTTACCCAGCATGGTAACCATCGTCGGCATTATTTTTCTGACCGCATTTGTTAATTTGTTTATTGGCTCATCATCAGCAAAGTGGGCGCTGTTAGGCCCTATTTTCGTGCCGATGCTGATGCAATTGAATATTTCACCTGATCTTACACAGGCAGCCTATCGCCTCGGCGACAGCTCATCCAATATTATTACACCACTGATGCCATATTTCCCGTTAGTCGTGGTCTACTGCCAGCGCTATGTTAAGTCAACGGGAATAGGCACATTGCTCTCACTGATGCTACCTTTCAGTATTACTATTCTTTTAGTATGGACAGTGTTCTTGCTGGCTTATTGGGGTCTGGGTCTTCCATTGGGTATTCAATCTAGCTACGTGTATCCTGCGGCGGGTTAAACCAGCCAATATCATCGGATTGCGCGATGCCCGTCAGCATCGCGCAATCCGATAGTCACGAATCAGCTTGCTTTAGCATCTGTTACTTGTTAAAAAGTCAATAGCATGCAGGCTATTGTGATTTATTGAAGTGTAAAATAATAATTACAGAGCAGAAGCCCTTCCTGAACCATAGCCTGTAGTTCTGCGGCAACAGCCACCATTCATCCATATCACAACGAGATTTTCATGTTAAAGGACTCAATAAATAACATTCATGTTTCTGCCGAAGAGGTTCTGCTCACGCCAGAAGCACTGGCGAACGAACTTCCGGTCAGCCAAAAAGCACTTGAAGCGATTGGTCAGTCGCGCCAGATTATTTCAGACATTGTACATCGCAAAGATCATCGCTTATTGGTCGTGTGCGGGCCGTGTTCGATCCATGACACCGATGCAGCAAAAGAATATGCACTTAAGCTCAAGGAGTTGCACGAAACCTGCAAAGATAGCTTGTATATCGTGATGCGCGTTTATTTTGAAAAACCACGCACTACCACCGGTTGGAAAGGGTTAATAAACGACCCACACCTTGACGGAAGTTTTGATATTGAAGCTGGTTTACGTAAGGCACGCGAGCTACTTATCTGGTTGGCTGAACTTGAGCTACCGCTAGCGACTGAGGCGCTTGACCCCATTAGCCCACAATATTTGGCGGAGCTGTTCAGTTGGTCAGCTATTGGTGCGCGCACCAGTGAGTCGCAAACGCATCGAGAAATGGCCAGTGGTTTGTCTATGCCGGTAGGATTTAAAAACGGCACCGATGGCAGTCTTGAGATTGCTATTAACGCGCTTAAATCAGCCGCGTCAGGGCATAGTTTTATGGGTATTAATAAGCAGGGTCAAGTGAGTATTATTAAAACGCAAGGAAACCCAGATGGGCACGTGATCCTGCGCGGCGGAAAGCAACCCAATTATGACAGTGTTTGTGTCGCTGATTGCGAGAAAGAACTCGCGGACGCAGGCCTGGCCGCAAGCTTAGTTGTTGACTGCAGCCATGCAAATTCGGCCAAGGATTTCAAACGGCAGACGTTGGTAGCTCAAAATGTCGTGAATCAAATTCTTGAGGGCAACCAGTCAATTATTGGCATTATGTTAGAGAGTCACCTAAATTCAGGGAATCAAAAAAGTAACGGTATTGCACGTGCTGATCTTAGCTATGGCGTTTCAATCACTGACGGCTGCATTGATTGGGCTACCACTGAGCAGGTAGTGAGCCAGGCCAGAGATAAATTAATCACGGTGTTACCCATGCGTCAAAGCAAATTTTTAAGTGAACGGTAATGTCTGAGCGCGACGCCACTGAAGAGTTGACTGAGCTACGCCTGCAAATCGACCAATTGGACGAACAATTGGTCGATTTGTTAAAGCGTCGCAGTGCAGTGACTAAAAAAGTGGGGGAAGTAAAAAGCCGCACAGGTATGCCAATTTATGTGCCAGAGCGGGAAGCTGAGTTGCTTGAACGAAGGATGGCGCAGGCATTGCGCACCGGTGTGTCGCCCTCGTTGGTCGAGGATTTACTGCGGCGAATCATGCGAGAGTCTTACGCGACGCAAGATGGGCAATTTTTGCAGGTTAACCCTGCAATACAAAAAGTGGTCATTGTGGGTGGACGTGGCGCGCTCGGTCGGATTTTCGTCGAACTATTTGAACGCAGTCACTATCCAGTGACCATTGTCGAGCAAGAGGATTGGCCGCGAGCCCCTGAATTGTTTAGACAGGCAAATCTGGTGCTGGTTTGTGTTCCTATCACGCTTACGTCCACGGTGATAAACCAACTCCCGCCATTACCAGATGATTGCGTTCTGGCTGATATTACCAGTATCAAAGAAAGTCCGCTAAGTGCCATGATGGTAAAACACTCAGGGCCGGTCGTGGGCTTACATCCTATGTTTGGTCCAGACTCCAAAGGCATGGTAAAGCAAGTTGTGGTGGTGTGCGATGGGCGTCAATCTGAACATTACCACTGGTTGATTGAGCAGATGCGGGTATGGGGTGCTAAGGTGCAGCGGTGTTCGGCAAAGGAGCACGATGAGGCCATGGCCTTTATTCAGGTGATGCGACATTTCAACACCTTTGTGTATGGCGCTCATTTGGCCCATGAGGCACCGGATTTGCGCAGGCTAACCGAATTCAGTTCACCGATTTACCGTCTTGAGTTGGCGATGGTGGGCAGGTTGTTTGCTCAAGATCCGAAGCTCTACGCTGATATCATCTTCAACGATCCGCGCAACGTCAGGTTGCTGGAAAACTTTCATCAACGTTTCGGCGAAGCACTCGATTTATTTCGAACCGGCGACAAAGCAGACTTCATCAAACAGTTTCTGGAAATAGGCAATTGGTTAGGTGATTACGCTAAAAAGTGTCTGGTTGACAGCAAAAAGCTGTTACTCAAAGCTGACGATGACCAGATGTTGCGCTAATGATCTGCTTTTAGTCGGTTAGGTTCAAACTTCAAGATTGTTGAAGTCACGCAAAAGGCTTCAGCTCACCCAAACTGCGCATAAACGAATAAGTCCACCGTGTCTGCGAATATCACTTATTCATTAATTTTTAGCATTTTAGACTATTTATTAGCAATATGTGCTTTTTAAATTGAAGCGCATGCTCTGAAACTCTTAAGATATCTGGGTTGACACGATTGGCTTACTTATTGCTGAGCTCCAAGAGTCATAATGGTTTAAGGATAAAAATGAAAAAATTAATCACAGCCACGCTACTGGTTTCGCTTCTTTTTGTTGTGTATTCGCAGTTTACTGAATTGGCCTATAAGTTAGGTTTTGCGGAATTAAAGATGGTAGCCGTTTTGGAAAACAGCGAAAAAATGAAAGTTAAGTGTGATGCTTACGCGCTGGGCTACTTTGACGAAATTAAGCTTCACAACAAATTCCAGAAATGCATCAATGATTATGAAGCTGAGGGTTATAAGTTGCTAAGCAGAAATGAATCTTAGCCGACGCGTCCCTGGGGCAGGCCCTAGGGCCGTCTGTAAACGGCCGCCCTCGTAATCGTATGAAATGCGCGTTTTGCTTCCCAGCGCCTGTTGTCCTCACTCTGCCAGAGCGTTCACCGCGGCGACACGGGTAGGGCTAATTTCTTCGCTTGGATAACAACCCAGCACTTTCAAGTAACGCGTTATCCCTGCCAGGTGCTCTAATGCGTTTTGCATCGGGCCATCGGCAGTATTGCCATCTACGTCGACGTAAAACATCTCTTCCCACGGGTTACCCGTGATTGGCCGTGATTCTAACTTCGTCATGTTGATACTGTTGTTTTTGAGCACCAGTAAAGCTTCAACCAGCGCGCCAGGCTTCTGAACGGTTGACATGATGAGCGTGGTTTTAGCAGGAACCTGTAATGGAACGCTTACCGATTTGCGTGAAACGACGATGAAGCGACTATGGTTTTCTTTTTGATTGGCAAGGTTCGAACGAATCGCGCTTAGCCCATAAAGCGCGCCACCCGCTTCACTGCCAATCGCGGCAATCGTCGGGTCATTTGACTCACTCACCGTCAACATGGCCGTTGAGGTACTGTCGCAGGGCTTCACTTCAACATTGCCTAGTTCCGCTAGAAAGTGGCTACATTGCGCGAACACCTGTGGGTGTGCATAGAGCACTTTGATACTGGATAAAGCTGTTTCACACGCCACCAACATACTGTGCTTAATCGGATGGGTCAGCTCGCCGACAATACTTAATGATGTGTGTTGAAGCTGGTCATACACCTCGTTAATACTGCCTGACGAGGTATTTTCAATGGGCAACACAGCGTAATCGGCTTCGTTGTTTTCGACTTTCTTGACGATTTCTGAAAAGCTCTGGCAGCCTATTTCGAGTAATTCACCGGGGCGTCGGCTGAAATACTTTTGCGTAGCGAGGTAACTGTACGAACCTTTGTCGCCCAAGAACGCGACACGGTTCAACGGCAACGCGCTGCCGGGGTTAGCCCTTTCAGCCAACAGTGCTTGTTGGTTTAAAACGGAGTCTTCAATGATGGCATGAAAAATTTGAGTGACGTAATGCGGATCTAGTCCAACGCGCTTACCTTCTTTGATCAAGCGGACCAATAGTTGCTCTTCACGGCGTTGGTCGCGCACGGGAATATGATGTTCAATTTTGGTTTCCGCTACCTGATTGGTTAACTCGCGACGTTCGCTGAGTAACCTAAGCAATTCAGTGTCCACTCGCGTTATCGCTTCGCGGAGCGGGGAGAGCGCATCTGTTGGCATTCTGATTCCTTTTAGTTATAAAAAAACCTCCGCAGCGGGAGGTTTAGTTTACGCACAAAACCGCCCAGCTCAGTCGTTCATAAAGCCGTTAGTAAAAAAGCGGATGGCATTGTTGTGTGTTTTCATCACTTGACTGTATGGTGCAACGTCGCTGAAGTCAACGACAAAGCGCCGATCACCCGCAGAAAATTTGCACGGTTACTCACTGAGCAGTGCCGCCAGCATGGCGCGAACTTCCGTCGGCTCGAATGGTTTATCACACAAAGCATTCACACCCGTCTGCTGAATATTCGTCATATGTGCACTATCAGCGGCTTCAGAGGTGACCATGATGATCGGAATGTGGGTTGTTTCTGGGTTGAAGCGAATAAACTCAGAAAGCTCCCGACCGTCCATTTCAGGCATATTGTAGTCGGTCACGACAAGGTCGAATTGGTGATCTTTTATGTAGGTGAGGGCTTCAGCACCATTTTCAGCTTCTTTGATTTTGCGTAACCCCATACCTTCAAGTACGCGGCGGATATGGTTGCGCGCTAAGCGACTGTCGTCGACTAATAAAACACGTACCTCATGGACATCAAAGAGGTCAAGATCCAGCTCATCGGTGTTGATCAAATCCAAACTGGCGTTGAGCGCACGAGAGAGATGCAATGGCTCAAAGGGTTTGGGCAGAATGGCAGCAACCCCCGCCTGTTTAAATTCTTCCAGTTTGCTGAGTCGATTCTCGCTGGATACCAGCATAAAAGGCGTCGCCGCAAGTTCTTTATCCTGCTTGATTTTCTTGAGTAAGTCGAGTCCGGTGCCGTCTTCAAAATACATGGCACTGACAACCAAATCGGTGGGATGGTTCTTAAGTGCCGCCGCAGCTTCACCCACGGTAGACACCGCATCCACTGAATCGATATTCTCTTTCAACAATAACGAGGTGATGATTTTTCGCTGTGTGTCTGACGGTTCGACCAGCAGTATGCTTAGGTCAGAAAGGGAAAGTTTGTCCATGATGTTCTCAAATGTAATGACGGCGTAAGGGGGCTAGGATAGCAGTAGAGCTAGCCGCCTGCTAATTTTACTGTATAACCGAGTTTTTCAAGTTCACCTTTTAGCTTTTCGCGCACATCACCCTGAATCTCTATAGTGAAGTCTTTCACCGAGCCGCCACAACCACACTTCTTTTTTAACTCGCTACACAAATGTTTCAGCGCTTTTTCATCCAAGGGAAGTCCTTTGATGATCGACATCCCTTTGCCCTTACGCCCTTTCGTTTCCTTGTGGATCCGAACAATCCCGTCAGAAGTGGGCACCGGAGCTGGTGCCTTAGTTGGCGCTATACGGCCAGAATCGGTAGAGTAAACCAATCGACTATTTGACATTTCTTCTCCCCGCTGCGGTTTCACGTAAAAACCCGTTTCAATCGTTTTCGCTTAAGGTCATAATAAACCAAAGAAGTTTTGTATGTTAACCCAATCACAGGCGAAAACACGATGGCTTTAGAAACGCAACTTTCAACGGATGAGAAGCTACTGGTTATCAAAATGGACGATAAGTTCGATTTCGGTAAAGTACAGGATTTTCGAAAAGCCTATGCCGATCTTCCTGAGTCCGTCAACGTGGTTGAAGTTGATCTCGCTCACACTGAATACATGGATAGCTCCGCGTTGGGGATGCTGCTGAATATGCAAAAAGTGCTTAAAGACAGCGTTCCGACTATTCGGATTACACACTGTCGCCCTCAAGTGCTCAAAATACTCACCATTTCACGATTTGATAAAAAATTCGACATTAAGTAAGTCTGCCGGTTATGAGAATATTGATTGTTGATGATGAATCAATAAATCGGTTTTTACTGGTGCACATGCTGGAAGAAGATGGTCTGCTGGACGTCTACGAAGCGCGCTCAGGGCACGAAGCGATTGTATTAGCCTCAAAAATCCAGCCTGACATTGTTTTGCTCGACGTGGTGATGCCCGATCTGAGCGGCTTTGATGTCGCCAGAGAATTGAAAAATACCAACGATAACGTCTATCTGCCCATCATTTTTATCACTTCTTTAGATGATGAAGAAACCATTGCCAAATGTCTTGATGTTGGCGGTGATGACTTTGTATCGAAACCGTTCAATAAGACGGTACTGCTGGCCAAAGTTAGAGCACACGCCAGAACCCGAGAACTGAGTAAAAAAGCTGAGTTACAGAACAAAGAATTAACCTATTTTCGTCATTCCATCGAGCGCGAACACGAAATTATTGAGCATATTTTTAGCCAGGCGATTGTTAACAATCCGCTGGTGACTCGGTATTTCGATTATCGACTCTTCCCCGCAGCGGAGTTCAGCGGCGACGTTTTTTTGTGTGAGGCCAGCCCGAACGGTGGGTTATACTTTTTGATTGGAGACTTCACCGGGCACGGGCTTGCATCGGCGATTGGTGCACTACCGGTGACCAAAGCTTTTCAGGCGATGGCCACGAAAGGTCTGTCTGTGTCTGAAATCGCGTCAACGCTTAACACGACGCTTGAAAGCCTTCTCCCGATCAATATGTTTTTTGCCGCCGCTATCGTTGAAGTCAGTGAGAACGGTTGTCGTTTGAATGTGTGGAATGGCGGCATGCCGAATTTGTTGTTGCAGTCGCCCACCGGCGAACTGGTCACAAAATTTGGCTCCCAACACATGGCGCTGGGTATTTTACAAGCCGATGAGTTTGACGACAAAGACGAAGTATACTCAACGGAACCGGGTTCGCGTTTATTGGCTTTCACCGATGGATTGATAGAGATCACCAACGCTGAGGGAGAGATGTTTGGGGAAGAAGGGATAGAGCGCTGGTTCGTGGGCAACCCCTCCGTGTCTGTTGAAGAATTGATGGCGCCGCTAAAGCAGTTTTTAGGCGGCAACGAACCACATGATGATATCACGTTAACCATGTTTACTTGTCAGGCGTTAACCTCTCTCAGGCGCAATCAACCTGTCACAGCACTCCCATTTTCAGTCAGCGCTACACTGCACCATAACGAACTTAAGCAAGGCGAGGGCGTACAGCATTTTATTGAGCTTATCTGCAGTCAGCGCGGCTTATCCTGGATCCGCTCCGATCTATTTACCATACTCACCGAATTATACAGCAATGCACTTGAGCATGGGGTACTCGGTATGGACTCCAGTATGAAACGCACCAGTGAAGGATTTATGGCGTACTACGAGCAGCGCGAACAGAATCTGGCTGACCTACAGTCCGGCTATATTGAACTGCGTGCTGAATTTGATGTAGGGGAACGCCTTCTCACGGTGCACGTTACCGACAGCGGGGAAGGATTTGACAGTCTAGCGTTAGAGAAAGTGCCTTCTGATGAAACCTACGGGCGCGGCATCAGTATGCTGAGGGAATTATGCGAAACACTGACGTTCATCGACAATGGCCGACATGCTGTCGCACGTATACCGGTCTAGATGAGGTTGCCTATTGCGTTTAATGTAATTGAGAATTATTATCAATAAAACATTTTCAAAAAAGGGCTTTGTTATGAAATTAATCTCCATGTTACTTGTTGCAACGACTACCTTATCCGGGTTTGCGGCTAGCAATGCGGTGGCGCAGTCAGATGAGGTCGTTAACGTGTACTCCGCGCGTAAAGAAGCGCTGATTAAACCGCTCCTAGATCAGTTCACTGAATCCACTGGAATCGAAGTGAATCTGGTCACCGGTAATGCAGACGCATTAATCTCGCGCATGCAGTCTGAAGGGCAATTTAGCCCAGTGGATATCTTGCTCACCACAGATGCAGGGCGTCTGGTGCGCGCACAGGAGGCGGGTTTGACACAGGCGATACAGCTTGATGTGTTAACACAGGGAGTGCCTGCGCACCTGCGCGATGAAGCGGGTCATTGGTACGCGCTAACCAAGCGCGCACGACCATTGATGATTAATCCGAATAAAGTTGATAAGGCTGATCTCACGAGTATTTTTGATTTGGCTAAGCCACACTATAAAGACCAGATTTGTGTGCGGTCATCGAGCAATATTTATAATCAATCTATGGTTGCCGCCTTGGTGCTCGATGCAGGCAAAGACAAAGTGGAAAATTGGGCGGAGGCCGTTGTTGACAATATGGCACGCAGTCCGAAAGGGGGCGACCGTGATCAAATCAAGGCTGTTGCCGCGGGTCAGTGCTCCATTGCCATCGCCAATACCTATTATTTGGCAGGCATGTTGAGCTCAGATGATCCCACTGAAAAAGCGCAGGCAGAGCAAGTCGAAGTGGTGTGGACGGATCAGGACAGCTTTGGCACCCACATTAATATATCCGGTGCCGCTGTGGCTAAGCACGCGCCCAACAAAGACGCCGCACTTCAATTAATGGCGTTTATGATTACGCCAGAAAGCCAACAGTGGTATGCGCAGCAAAATCACGAATACCCAGTGCTCGAGGGAGTAGAGTGGAGCCCACTAATGCAGGCATTTGGTGAGTTTAAGCCACAATCTGTTTCGTTGAAGGCGGTAGGTAAAGGAAATGCGCAAGCATTGATGTTAATGGACCGCGCCGGTTGGAAATAAGTGTTTGGCGAGGTTCTCTTCTTTTAATCAGTGCGGTGCTTTGTGCGCCGCTACTGATCGTCGTTTCTCACCTTTTTATTCCTGAAGTCAGCGCGTGGCAGCATTTACGCTCCACAGTGCTTGCTGATTACGTCGCCAACAGTCTTACTTTAACGCTTGGCGTTGGAATAGGTACTTTACTCATCGGTAGTGTGACGGCCTGGTGCATGACGCATTACGAATTTGCTGCCCGGCGTATTTTACGTTGGTCATTGTTGCTCCCTTTGGCTATGCCTGCATACATCATCGCGTATACATACACAGGAATGCTAGATGTTGCGGGCCCCGTGCAACAGCTTCTGCGCGAGTGGTTCAACGTCAATTACGGCGACTATTACTTCCCAGAAATTCGCAGCTTACCTGCGGCTATCCTGTTAATGTCGTTGGTGCTGTATCCCTACGTGTATATCTTAGCGCGAACGGCTTTCAGTGAGCAGTCACAACGTATGCGGGAAGTGTCATCATTACATGGTCGCACCAGTGCCAGTCACTTTTGGCAGGTCAGCCTGCCGCTGGCGCGCCCTGCGCTATTCACCGGTGCGGCACTGGCAATGATGGAAGCTTTGGCTGACTACGGCACCGTTCACTATTTCGGTATTAATACGTTCACTACGGGCATTTTTCGCTCCTGGTACGCAATGGGAAATCGCAATGTTGCCACCCAGCTTGCGGCGATCTTGTGCTTGTTTGTGCTGCTGGTATTAGTCTTCGAGCAGCACAGTCGGCAAAAATTACGTTTTTATCAACAAGGCGCAAAACAACAGTCGAATCAGCGTGACGCGTTGGTTGGTTGGAAAAGTGCGCTGGTGTCATTTCTGTGCGCGCTGCCGGTGATATTGGGTTTTGTTATTCCCGTTGTGCAATTGCTGTGGTGGTCAGCCAGTCAATATGAACAGCTGTGGGCCAGAGACTTTGTAGACTTGATCACCACCACGTTTTCGCTGGGCATCTTGACCGCTGTACTGGTCGTTGTTATCGCTATTGTATTCAGCTATCAACAACGCTGGAGTGCGTCCAGTTTGAGCCGGTGGCAGTTGCGTCTGTTAAGCCTTGGCTATGCGATCCCCGGTATGGTTATCGCGGTAGGTGTTTTAATCATGTTAGGGTGGGGCGATGCTCAACTTAATCACCTTAGCCATACTTTAACCGGCGACTATGTTGGGCTTGTTCTTTCTGGTACAGCCGTCGCTTTGATCCTCGCTTACTGTATACGATTTTTGAGCATCGCCTTGCAAAACACGGAATCAGGTATGATGCGTATCTCACCCGCTATTGATGATGCTGCCAGCACGCTGGGTGCGGGTAAATTTCGCCTTCTGGCAAAAATTCATACCCCTTTGTTGCGCGCCAGTGTTATCAGTGCCGCGCTGCTGGTCTTTGTGGACGTGCTTAAAGAATTGCCCGCCACGTTAGTATTGCGGCCATTTAACGTGAATACGCTCGCCGTGCGAGCCTATGAGTTGGCGTCAGACGAGCGCTTAATTGACGCCGCACTGCCAGCCATTACTATCGTGTTGGTTGGGCTTATCCCCATCGTTGTATTAACCAAAGCGCTGGACAAAGGATACTCTTGATATGCTTGAAGTAAAATCACTCACGGTGGGCTATGCTAAAACCGTCGCACCAGTGATTGAAGACGTAAACTTTTCCCTCGCGCGTGGAGAAATTGGGTGTCTGCTAGGGCCCTCTGGCTGTGGTAAAACCACGGTGCTACGCACCATTGCTGGGTTTGAAAAGCCTCGGCAAGGAAGTATTCTGGTGAACCACGAAGTGGTCAGCGACCCTAAACGATGCAAGCCAGTCGCGCAGCGGCAAATCGGCATGGTATTTCAGGATTTTGCGCTGTTTCCACACCTGACGGTTGCGCAGAATATTGCATTTGGATTGCGCCATTTAGACACGACTGCGAGAGCGGCGCGCGTAGAAGAGTGCCTTGCCTTAGTCAACCTGACATCACATGCTCAGAATTTCCCTCATCAATTGTCCGGTGGGCAGCAGCAAAGGGTTGCCCTCGCGCGGGCGTTAGCGCCAGAGCCTGAGGTGATCCTGTTCGATGAACCGTTTTCAAGCTTAGACACTCGGTTGCGTGAACAGCTAGCAGGGGAAATTCGCAGACTGTTAAAACAGGTCAACACCACCGCGATTATTGTCACGCACGATCATCATGAAGCGTTTGCAATTGCTGACAAGATTGCTGTTCTGGAAGGGGGGAAAATGCATCAGTGGGGCACGGCCTATGAGCTATACCATGAGCCGTCGACTTCATTTGTTGCGCGCTTTATTGGAGAGGGTGTTTTTCTGCAAGCGATATTGAGCGAGGGGGGATTCATTCATACCGCGATTGGCGACTTTAATGCCAGCGAAGCGTATTTTTGTGAGGGGAGCCAACACCGCAACGTCGGCGAGCAACTGCAATTGCTAGTGCGTCCTGATGATATCCTTCACGATGACAGCAGCCCGTTCAAAGCGCTGGTGGTAAATCGCATCTTTCGCGGTGCCCATATTCTTTACACCCTAGAATTATTGACCGAGACTAATCGTGATAAACCGGTTCCAGCTCAACGGGTGTTATGCCTTGCACCCAGTCACCACGACCACAACGTGGGTGAATACTTCGGTATTCGCTTAGCGCTGGAACACATGATGTTGTTTCCCAACAACTAAAAAAAGCTCCGCTGCAAATCAGGACCCGTCGATCGGCAGCGAAGCTTAAGCTCCATCGAAATGGAGCGCTGATACATCTGTCAGGACCAGTGGAGACAATACCAGCGATTGTGAAAATTTCATCAACTCACGCGTACGCCGTGTGCGTTAATGAGTGGCTAGTAAAACATGAATGCAAATGGGAATCAATATCATTAACAAATAAAATTCAATTTTATATCGACTGAAAATAACCTCAGGTTTGGTTCGACACCGAGCAAGCGGCTGGTATACTGCGATCTTATCTGCCGAGGAGAGGGCTCTCATGATTAAGCAGTTTCTTGATTTTTTTAAACATTCCTCAGAAAACCCCGACAACGTCGAGCACACGTTGGAACTCGCAACGGCTGCGTTGTTGTTTGAAGTGGCGCGCGCCGATGATCAAATCGATAACCGCGAGCAATCTGCGATTAGAGACATGTTGCAGTCGCAATTCTCGTTGTCAGCAGAAGAACTGGACGCACTGACTGAAACCGGAAAATCCAACGCTAAAGAGGCCGTGGATTTAATTCAGTTCACGCGTGTTTTAAAAGAGCAGTATTCATCAGAACAACGAACCGCGCTGATGACTCGCTTGTGGCAAGTCGCTTTTATCGACAACGACTTAAATAAATACGAAGAATCCACCATCCGACAGATTGCGGATCTTCTCTATGTGCCTCACAGTGTATTCATTAAAACCAAGCTTAATGTAAAGGCTCAACAGGAATAATGCGCATTCCAGTGTTCAGAACGATACGCAGTGCGTTAGCCGCCGTTGCTATCGCGTTTGCCATCGTTTTCAGCGCACTGATCCTGTACCTCACCGCACAAAGACATGAATCGTTATTTATTCAATCCAGTTCGGCCGATTTGTCTGCGCTGGCTCGTAATATCAGCACCGATTTGGAACCGTTTTTTAGTGAACGTAACGTAAGCGAAGAAAATCTATCCAACGAATTTGGGGTAACCACCACACTTCTGCGCCTTGAAGCCTATGAACGAGTCATGTTCGCCAATGTGTATGACCGCGATTTTACCCAGTTGTATCAATACATTGGTCAAGACGGCAGAGCTGACAAGCAAACCGTCGCCCGATTGAGTCAATCGATTAACGAACCACCGTTAACCGAGTTTTACGCGGATGGGTATTTGTTCAGCGTGAAACAAATCACCAGTGGTGGCGCGCTGCAAGGGTATTTTCTGATCGTCACTCATATGGCTGACCAACTCAGCCAGAGTCAGCAGGAGCTGATTGCGACAACAATACCAACGATAATTTTCGTCATCGTCTTAATGGCGTTAGTGTACTACGGCGTGTTGTCTAAACAGTTGGCGCCGTTGGCGAAACTTTCCGAGTTTACCCGGCGTATCCAGTTCACTAAAGATTACAGCGAGCGATTAAAAGTCTCAGGTCACAATGAAACAACACAACTGGTCAACAGTGTGAACAAAATGATTGCGACGATTGAGTCTGAGCTCACCATTAATCGTGAACAAACCTCCAAACTGATTGAACAGCAACGCACCATGACGCGGCTGGCAAATTACGACAGCCTCACTGGCTTGCCTAACCGTCAATTTGTGATGGACACATTAAAGTTGGAACTTTCTCGGGCGCTGCGCGCTGAGCAAGACCTGGTGCTGATGTTTTTCGACCTCGACGGATTCAAAAACATTAATGATTCCTTAGGCCATGAAACCGGCGACAAGGTATTGATTGACGTTGCTGGGCGCGTTAGCTCGCTCATGCGTGATGGCGATCTGGTTGCCCGTCTTGGCGGTGATGAGTTTCTGGTCATTCCTGCGCGAGAAACATCAGAGCAGAATTTTCATCGCATGGCTCAACGTTTGATTGAAGCCTTTAAAGAACCGTTTTGCTATAACGGGCTAGATCTGTATGTGGGTGTGAGTATTGGCATTTCTAAAGCGGTAGATGCGAATTTTGATGTCAATGATCTGGTCAGTAACGCAGATATCGCGATGTACCGTTCAAAAGCGGCGGGCAAGGGCACGTATACGGTTTTCGATTCCACCATGAATGAGGATCACCGACGCAAACTTATGATAGCCAATAGTATTAATGCGGCCATCACGAACGACGAATTTAAAGTTCATTATCAGCCCAAAGTTGCCCATTCGGGCAGCATCGTTGGATTTGAAACCTTACTGCGATGGGCCCACCCGGTGCTTGGCGATGTATCCCCTGCTGAATTCATCCCGATCGCAGAACAGGGTGGTAAAATTCCCTCTATCACGGCGTGGGTGCTTGAGCGCGCCTGCATCGACCTGCCCGAGATCAAACAACATTTTTCGCAACGCTTCCGTGTTTCGGTAAATTTATCCGCGTTTGATTTGCGCAATGCAAACCTGTTCGATTTTATTCATGATCTGTTTGAACAATACAATGTCGATCCGCGCTTTTTTGAGTTAGAAGTCACTGAATCGGCGTACCTTGAAAGCTTCACGGCCAGTGATAAGTTTTTCCGACGCATCAGTAACATGGGGTGTGCCATCTCATTAGACGACTTCGGCACCGGCTACTCTTCGCTGGGATACCTGACCCAAATCAGTATCGACACACTCAAGATTGACCGCCAATTTGTGCAAGCGCTGGAAACTTCCGAGCGCAGTCGAATGGTAACGGGAACCATCATCGATCTGGCTAAGCGCCTGAACCTGACGATTTGTGCGGAGGGCATCGAAAACCCTGCGCAAATTGAATACCTACTGTCGCAAGGTTGCGACCATCTACAAGGTTTCTTTTTCAGTAAGCCGTTGCCCATTGAAGCTCTGCTCCAGTTGAGCCCGCACTTTGATATTCCCAGTGACGAGGCAAATCAAAACCAACTATCCATTCCCTATTGATAAAATGCGACAGTCAGGTGTCTTCAATTAGAGACATTTGAGCTTGGGGTTCAACCGCATTTGAGCATTGCCGTCGTTATGTTCCTATGTAATGCTAATAGCACATTGCTTCTGGGGTTGTTCTCTTGCAGCTAGGCTCACTTCGACAGCTCACGCTGGTTAGTTTTTTTGTTGCACTTATTCCGCTGGTGACCTTACTTTGGCAGAGCCAAAGTGATCTCGCTCGCGTGGCGAAAATGACTGCCGAGGATAACGCATTTTTCGTTTCGATCGTCAGTGGCTCGCGTTCATTAGAGAGCGGCGCTATCGACCTTGAACGCTTGATCCGGCAATATTTTATTGTCAAAAATGAAAATCTGGCGGTGATGATTGATGAAACGCTGGAAAGTTACCTTAATGATGTCAGCAGCTTGTGTACGACACTCGCAGCGCAACCGCCATGTGGCCGACTGGCTCGCCGCGTTGAACGCTTAAGCAATTACGCTGATATTAATGACGAACTACTGTTGGACGCGCAACTTGCTGAATTTCGCAGTTACGTCAACCAACTGCGCGCCAGTGTGAGCGCCACTGTGACCGATCGTATCAGTGTTCAACAAAATACGGTGCTGTCTTTAAAACAGGATCAGGCGTGGTCTACGGCAATGCTGGCGATAGTATCCTTACTACTGATAATTTTTGCCAGCCAGCTCATTGTCAAGCCATTCAAAAAACTCAAACGCGTGATCCATACGATTGCCAAACAACAATCCAGTCTCCCGCCCATCAGCCGACATGGCCCGATGGAACTGATTGGTATTGAAAAAGATTTACATTGGCTGGCGGATCGTCTTGTACAACTCGAACATTTGCGCACAGCGTTACTGCGGCATGCGTCACATGAATTGAAAACGCCACTCGCCAGCATTAAAGAAGGGTGCTCGCTGCTCAATGAGCAACTGGTAGGGGAGCTGTCGCCAGCCCAGAAAGAGGTCGTTGGATTGCTGATATCCAGTACTGAGCGCCTCAACACGTTAGTTGAAAGCCTGCTCGATTACAATTTACTGTTGCAGCAGGCTGAGCCTGACTTTGTGGACGTGTCGGCAAAACTGATAGTGGATGAATGTTTACACGAGAATGCCTTGGCGTTGAGTCAAAACGATCATTCCGTTGAAGTGGATATTCAGGTGGATGTTATACATGTTGATACTGAACTATTTCGGAGAATTTTGGATAATCTGTTGTCGAACGCGATTGCGCACGGCGCGAAATCAAGACCAATCAGTATTAAGATCCATGATTCAAATTCTGAATATGTGATTGATGTGGCAAATCGGGGTAAGAAAATCGCGCAACCTGATCAAGCCGCCTTATTTGAACCCTTTAATCGTGGTACAGAACGCCGCAATGACTCCGTTGTAGGCGCTGGATTGGGATTATCAATTGTGTCTGACTGTGCGCGTTTAATGCAGGGCAGCGTTAAGATTGTCGATGTTATTTATGCTGACGTGTGTTTTCGCGTCACGATACCAAAACCGTCTGCGAGAGGAATATGAGACGTAAACTGTGTAAATTTGGGTTGGTGCTAAGCGCATCTGTGTTGATGTACGGGTGTGAGTTGATGCAATCCCAGCATGTATCCACTAGCGAGCCTGAGCGTAATCAGTGTGTGATTGCTGATGGATCCGTTCAGATTTCTGAGCCTGAGTGCCACGCCGAGTATTGGTTTAATCTGTGGGAGACACACACCCAACAGCCCTGGCAGCAGCGTAAAGCGAGTATGGCAGACTTAGGTACAGATGTGATGGGTCAGTTAAGGCGATTCATTCTGTCGCAACCAATGGATACGCCGTATCAGGATAGGTTAAGAGCGCAGTCCACTTTTAATCAGATCAAATCAAAGTTGGCACCTGAATGGGCCAATCGACTCGATGCGATAGCGTATAAACCCAGTCAACAACTCCTGGAGTACGAGTCAGCTATTACCATTCTAAGCGAAGTGAATGCTCGTCAGCAGGGGCAAATTAAAGAACAGGCGCAATTATTGCTAGAGAACGAAGAAAAGGTCAATCAACTACTCAATGTTGAAGCCTCTATTCTTGAGAAAAACGCGGAGCGCTAGCAGAATGGTAAAAAAATCAGGGCTTATTCGTCCTCTCTTGTTACTTGTCGATGACGATCAGAGTTTACTGCGCTTAATGACCATCCGGCTGGAAGGTGAAGGCTTTGACGTAATCACCGCTGAAGATGGAAAAGCGGCGTTGAAACACGTTAATGCACATGCTTTTGACGCTGTGTTGAGCGATTTACGCATGCCCGGTTTAGACGGTTTGTCACTGTTTGAAGAAATCATGTCGCAAAGAAAAGACATCCCAGTCATTTTAATGACCGCGCACGGCACGATACAAGATGCGGTTGCCGCGACTGAGCGCGGGGTATTTGGGTTTTTGACCAAGCCGGTTGATCATGATGAATTGCGTAAATTGCTGGATAAAGCACTCGGCCACAAACGTGAGTCGACCCACAGCGATTGGTGCAGCGAAATTATTACCCGGTCAAGCGATATGGTGCAGATGTTAGACCAAGCACATCGTATCGCCCAGCGCGATGTCAGTGTATTGATAACGGGGGCTAGCGGAACCGGTAAAGAACTATTGGCGAATGCGATCCATAAAGCCAGTAAGCGCAGCGACCGTCCGTTTGTGGCAATTAACTGCGGCGCACTGCCTGAAAACCTGCTCGAATCTGAGCTATTTGGGCATACTAAAGGTGCGTTTACTGGCGCTGTGCACGCTAATCAGGGGTTATTCCGTGAAGCCGACGGTGGCACCTTGTTCCTTGATGAAATTGGCGACATGCCAACGACGTTGCAAGTGAAATTACTGCGCGCTTTACAGGAACAGCAAATTCGCCCGGTTGGCAGTAGTAAAATGATAGATATAGACGTACGCATTATTTCAGCGACGCATAAAGATCTCGAAAAAGAAATGAAAGAAGGAGACTTCCGGGAAGATCTTTACTATCGCCTTAATGTCGTGAATCTAAAATTGCCCACGCTGAAACAGCGTGCTGAGGACATTCCGCTATTGGCGCGCAACCTGTTGCACAAGAGTGCCGCGCGTCATCAGGTCAACGTAAGCCGGTTCTCCGATGACGCAATGCAATTGCTTGCAACCTCAAATTGGCCTGGCAATGTGCGCCAGTTAGTCAACGTCGTAGAACAATGCGTCGCCCTGACGCACACACCCGTTATCGCTGCTCATCTCGTTGAGCAGGCGTTGTCCTCCTCTTCTCAGAGTTGGCCGTCGTTAACCGAGGCACGTGATGCGTTCGAGCAGAACTATCTGTTTAAGCTGTTAAAATTGACCGATGGTAATGTCACTCGAGCAGCGGAAATGGCTGGTCGAAACCGCACCGATATGCATAAGCTGATGAAAAAGCATTCTTTGGAAGCTGCCACCTTCAGGCATTAAACCCACGAGTCCGCAAAGACCAATACGCCTAGTGCTTTTATGGCGCATTTGTTTATACTATGCGGCCTTGGGTTATGTTCCCGATTTCCAATAATTTGTCAGCTGGTTAAACTCAATTGTGTTGAGTAGTGGTTAGCTGTGACTGAGCTTTTAGAGGTTTTTTAATGCGCACCGACTATTGCGGCAACATCACCGCATCTCATCTTGAGCAAACCGTCACCCTGTGCGGGTGGGTAAATAAACGCCGCGATTTGGGCGGAGTTATTTTTCTTGATCTCCGTGATCGCGAGGGTGTGGTGCAGGTTGTGTTCGACCCCGACTTGGCTGACCAATTCAGTGCCGCCAACAAGGTACGCAATGAGTTTTGTGTCAAAGTGGTTGGTCAAGTGCGCAAGCGCCCAGAAGGTCAGATAAACAAAGACATGAAAACGGGCGAGATTGAGATCCTGGGCAAAGAAATCTCAATATTCAATGCGTCAGCACCGTTGCCACTGGATTCAAATCAGGACAATTCTGAAGAGCAGCGTTTACGTTATCGGTATTTAGATTTGCGTCGACCGTTAATGACGCAGCGATTAATGTTTCGTGCCAAAGTCACAGGGTTTGTGCGCCGTTATATGGAAGATAATGGCTTTCTGGATATAGAAACACCTATCCTCACCAAGGCAACCCCAGAAGGTGCTCGTGATTATTTAGTGCCTAGCCGCACTCACAAAGGCGAGTTTTTCGCATTACCGCAATCACCACAGCTGTTTAAGCAATTATTGATGATGTCAGGTATGGATCGCTATTACCAAATCGTGAAGTGTTTTCGCGATGAAGATTTACGCGCTGACCGCCAACCTGAGTTCACTCAGATTGATATTGAGACCACGTTCTTAGACGCTGACGGCGTGATGGCAATCACTGAGGATATGATCCGCCAATTGTTTGCGCAATTGCTTAATGTTGACTTGGGTGAGTTTCCTCGTATGAGCTATGCCGACGCGATGCGTCGTTTTGGCAGCGACAAGCCAGATTTACGCAATCCACTGGAACTGGTTGATGTTGCTGACCTGCTCAAGGACGTTGAGTTTAAAGTATTCAGCGGCCCTGCAAACGACACCAACGGACGAGTTGCGGTGATACGCGTGCCCGGTGGTGCGTCGTTGTCTCGCAAACAAATTGATGATTACGCGAAGTTTGTCGGCATCTACGGTGCTAAAGGACTGGCGTGGATGAAAGTGAATGACATCAGCGCCGGTGAAAGCGGGCTGCAATCGCCCGTGCTTAAGTTTTTAGGCGCATCGGTCGCGCAACAACTCGTTCGTCGGTGTGGTGCTACTGATGGTGATATCCTCTTGTTCGGTGCAGATTCAGCAAACGTTGTCACTGAGGCTTTAGGCGCACTGCGTCTTAAGTTAGGTGAAGATTTGAATTTACTTAAGGGTGAATGGAAGCCGCTGTGGGTTGTCGATTTCCCTATGTTTGAGGCGGTTGATGGTCAGTATCATGCGTTGCACCATCCGTTTACCGCACCGAGAGATTTGACCGCAGAGCAGCTTAAGGCCGATCCAGCCAATGCGCTGTCGAATGCTTACGATATGGTGCTAAATGGTGTGGAGCTGGGCGGTGGTTCAGTCCGTATTCATGACTCTGCAATGCAGGCCACGGTTTTTGAATTGCTCGGCATTAACGAGCAGGAAGCGGAGCAGAAATTCGGCTTCTTGTTGGAGGCATTGAAGTATGGCACACCGCCACATGCGGGGTTGGCATTCGGTTTAGATCGCATGGTGATGTTGATGACGGGTGCAACTTCAATACGTGATGTGATGGCTTTTCCAAAAACAACAACGGCTGCATGTCCCTTAACTGATGCTCCAAGCGCCGCCAATCCAGAACAGTTAACTGAACTTGGCGTGGCGGTTATAGCGCGTAAGTCTGACAGCGCGGATAAAAGTGAGTAACTGATTGACTGCACTTAAACGGCCGGAGTCAGCGCTGGTAATCTTGTATGACAGACACAGTCAGGTGCTGTTATTGCAGCGCAACGATGACCCGGTTTTTTGGCAGTCGGTAACCGGGACCGTTGAAGAAGATGAGCTGCCCCTTCAAACCGCTTATCGTGAGGTTATGGAAGAAACGGGTATCCAGTTAGATCCTCGAAAACTGGCGATTCAGGACTGCCATACCATCAATCAGTATAAAATTCGCTCGCGTTGGTTGTACCGATACCCTAAAGGAGTGACGAGCAACACGGAATATGTATTTGCGGCCTGTATTGATAGCAATGTCGCGATCACGCTGACTGAACATAGCGCCTTTGAATGGCAATCCAAAGCGCAAGCCATGCAAACGGTTTGGTCAGAAACGAATCGCCTGGCTATTGAGCGGTTTGTACCGGAGCCTGCATGATCATTCTAGGTATTGACCCCGGTTCTCGGGTGACCGGATACGGTGTGTTGCGCTATCAGCAAGGCAAGCCTTATTACATGGGCAGTGGCTGTATCCGAGTGAGTGGCGAACTTGATAATCGTCTGAATCAAATATTTTGTGGCGTTCGCGCCATTATCGAAGAATTCTCACCCAATCAGTTTGCCATCGAACAGGTGTTCATGGCCAAAAATCCTGACTCTGCTTTGAAGCTGGGGCAAGCGCGAGGCGCAGCAATCGTTGCCGCGACTCAGGGTGCGTTACCGGTGGCGGAGTACTCGGCAAGACAGATAAAACAAGCTGTTGTTGGAAGAGGTAGTGCAGAGAAATCGCAGGTACAGCACATGGTCACTCATTTACTGGATCTTAACGCAACGCCGCAAAGTGATGCAGCCGATGCGTTAGCAGTAGCGCTGTGTCATGCTCATACTACACAAAGTCTGATCCGACTGTCGGGGCAGGCGTCAAAGACCGTTCGCGGTCGACTACGATAGAGAAAATTAAATGATTGGCCGTTTACAAGGCATTTTGCTCAGCAAGCAACCACCCGAAATACTATTGGATGTGAATGGTGTTGGTTACGAAGTGCAGTTACCCATGACGAGTTTTTATGCACTACCAGCAGTCGGGCAACAAGCGACTGTCTTTACACACTTTGTGGTGCGCGAAGATGCACAGTTGTTATACGGTTTTATCGATGTGAACGAACGCGCACTTTTTCGCGAATTGATTAAAGCCAATGGTGTCGGGCCGAAACTGGGCCTCACTATATTGTCTGGCATGAGTGCGGCTCAGTTTATGCAATGTGTCCGGTTTGAAGACGTGAGTGGTTTAGTGAAGTTACCCGGCGTGGGTAAGAAAACCGCCGAGCGCTTAGTGGTTGAACTGAAAGACCGACTCGCAAAACTGGAATTGACAGCCGGTGCAGTGGATGACAGCGGCATTGTGCTCTCACCGATTGAGGGCGACGCGCGAGTGCCACTAAACGATGCAAAAGAAGAGGCGGTCAGTGCGCTGGTTGCTCTTGGCTATAAACCAGCCCAAGCCAGTAAAGCAGTGAATGGCATTTACCAGGAAAACATGACCAGTGAGGCGCTCATCCGTGAATCGCTGCGCTCAATGATTTAGAGAAAAGTTCATGATTGAAGCTGATCGTATTATCAACGCAAGCGCTAAACCTGAAGAAGAAGCGATTGACCGTGCCATACGGCCGAAGCTGTTAGCCGACTATACGGGCCAGGAACATGTTTGCGAACAAATGTCGATTTTTATTGAGGCGGCTCGCAATCGTAGCGATGCACTGGATCATTTGCTAATTTTTGGGCCACCGGGTTTAGGTAAGACCACGCTCGCCAATATCGTGGCGAATGAAATGGGCGTGAATATAAAGACTACGTCAGGACCTGTGCTGGAAAAAGCCGGCGATCTGGCCGCACTGCTGACCAATTTAGAAGAGAATGATGTGCTCTTTATTGATGAAATCCACCGGTTGAGTCCGGTGGTTGAAGAAATCCTTTACCCAGCGATGGAAGATTACCAACTCGATATTATGATCGGTGAAGGCCCTGCAGCGCGTTCGATAAAGCTTGATTTACCGCCATTTACGTTGATTGGTGCAACCACCAGAGCCGGTTCACTTACCTCACCCTTACGCGACCGATTCGGTATCGTGCAGCGATTAGAGTTTTACAATGTTGCAGACTTAACCAGCATTATCACGCGTAGTGCAGGGTATTTAAACATGGCGCTGGCTACCGAAGGCGCGGGAGAAATTGCAGCACGTTCGCGCGGAACCCCGCGTATTGCGAACCGGTTGCTGCGCCGTGTACGCGACTACGCCGAGGTAAAATCATCGGGCGAAATTACGCAATCCGTTGCCGCTGCGGCGCTGAATATGTTGGACGTCGATCAACAAGGGTTCGACTACATGGACAGAAAGCTGTTGATGGCGATTATTGATAAGTTTGATGGTGGGCCCGTCGGGTTAGATAATCTCGCGGCAGCAATCGGCGAAGAGAAAGACACCATTGAAGATGTCTTAGAGCCTTTTTTAATCCAGCAGGGTTTCTTGCAACGGACGCCTCGCGGGCGAGTCGCCTCATCACGGGCTTATGAACATTTTGGCTTCAAAGGCCATAAAGAGAAGAATTAGGGCAAAAAAAAAGCCCGCTGAAGCAGCGGGCAAAACAACAAGTGTTTAAGGAAGGAATAAATCCAAGGGAACTCATGTCAACAGGAAAATCAGATGTCTTGGTGACAGATGCGCGCATTATAACGACGTTTTTCAAACGCACAATTGAGAATTAATTTGAATAACCATTAAAAAAACTAATCTGTTAAAAATTTGTTTTAAACTTTAGTGTGCTGTGTAAATGCTTCAAATCTGTTGGTTTCAATAAGATATTCACTATAATAAAAGGTGTTGCTGGTTTGACAAATGATGCGAAAAACTAATCATGGGTAATTATTCATATCGATCGAGTGAAATGTCAATACGGGTGTATTACGAAGATACCGATGCAGGTGGTATCGTGTTTTATGCCAACTACCTGAAATTCTTTGAGCGAGCCAGAACTGAATGGTTACGTGAATTAGGTTTTGAGCAAGACAAGTTAATGGAACAATCGCTTGGTTTTGTCGTCAAACGCGTTGAGATGCATAACCATGCGCCAGCCCGTTTCAACGAGCTGTTGAGAATTCGCACCGAGCTTGTACACTGCAAAGGCGCAAGTTTGCTGTTTAAACAAATAATAATAGGTTCACAGGATAACACTGTGGCTGATGCTGAAATTCGGGTGGCGAGTGTGAATGTAAACACGCTGAAACCCACACGAGTGCCGGCTGATATTTTAGGGGAAATGAAACGTGTCGACTGATCTGACTTTTATCGGTCTGTTTTTGCAGGCCAGCTTTGTGGTGCAGTTGGTAATGTTATTACTAATGACCATCTCAATTGTGTCATGGGCATTTATTTTTCAACGCAGCAGTATCTTAAAGCGCGCGAATAAAGAGATGCTTGCGTTTGAAGATCGCTTTTGGTCCGGGGCCGATCTTAATAAACTCTATCAAGAATTATCCGCTCGCCAAACCATCGGTGGCATGAGCAGCATTTTTTGTGCGGGATTCAAAGAGTTTGTGCGTCTTCGCAAAAGCCCGAATGTCGCACCAGAGGCTATTGTCGATGGTACATACCGCTCCATGCGCGTGTGTATGTCGCGCGAAATCGATAAACTCGAAACACATCTCCCTTTCCTGGCAACAGCGGGGTCTATCAGCCCTTATATCGGTTTGTTTGGTACCGTGTGGGGCATTATGAATGCCTTCATCGCATTAGGGCAAGTTCAGCAAGCGACGCTGGCGATGGTTGCGCCGGGTATCGCTGAGGCCTTGATTGCGACTGCAATTGGCCTGTTCGCAGCGATTCCAGCCGTTATTGCGTACAACCGGTTTAGTAATCAGGTCGAGAAGCTCGAAAATAATTATGGTTTGTTTATGGAAGAGTTTTCCGCGATTTTGCAGCGCCAGGCATTGGCTGCTAGCGCTACCCAGCAGTAGACAAGAGCGAATAACCTTATGTATGTAAGAAAACGCCGTCGCCCGGTTTCAGAAATTAACGTTGTGCCCTATATCGACGTAATGCTTGTGCTGCTGATCATTTTTATGGTGACTGCGCCACTCGTTTCACAGGGCGTTAAAGTGGATTTACCTGATGCGAACGCGGAGATGATAGAGCAGGAAGACAATCCCCCGATGATTGCCTCTATCGATGCGCAGGGCTTGTATTATCTGAACATTGGTGACGATGACGAACAGGCCATGGACCCTGTCGATCTCGCAACACTAGTCGCTGCGCAATTACAAAAAGCGCCTAACACGCCGGTGGTTGTGAAAGCGGATGGCGTTGTGCCATACAATGACGTTATCCAACTCATGGTGTTGTTACAACGCGCGGGTGTGCCATCGGTGGGGCTTATGACAGACCCGGTTGATGGTTAATCCAGACGATGCGATGCGTGTATGACGGAGAATAAAAAGTCGTTCGCCAAATCCGGGCTGCTACATCTGGGCATAGCGGCGATACTGATGCTGAGTGTTGTGATTGGCGAAGTCGAGCTGCCAGACATGGCACAGCCACAAGCTGTGATCCAAGCGCAGTTTATTGATGCACAGGCAATTCACGATCAACAAAAAGCGCGTGAAGCTGCGCAAGCGGCTGCGCAGGCAGAAGAGCGCGAGCGCCAACAGCAAGTAGAGCGTCGTCGTGAAGCTGAGCGGGAAGCTAAACGAAAAGCGGCCGCTGACAAAGCACGCAAGGAAAAGCAGGCCAAAGAACAAGCTGAACAACGAGAGCTTGAGCGTAAGGCTAAAGAAGCGGCAGAACGCAAGAAAGCGCAGGAAGCCCGGGAGCGCGCCGAACGAGAGCGCAAAGCGAAAGAGGAAGCACAGCGTAAAGAGCAGGAAGCGCTGGATAAACTCATGCAGGAACAGCTTGCGGCAGAGCAGGCGGCGCAGGCAAAGCGTCGTTCGCAACAGGTACTCAGCGAAGTCGAAAAATACCGCGCTTTGATTACGCAAACGATTAATCGCTACATCTATGACGACATCAGTTTTAAGGGGAAAACCTGTCGACTGAATATTCGCTTAGCGAGCAACGGTTTAGTGACGCAAGTCACTATCTTATCGGGTGATGACGCATTATGTCGTGCCTCCCGCAGTGCTGTACTGCGGCCAGACCGAATGCCCGTGCCGGATGATCTCGATGTCTACAACCAACTTAAAGACTTAACATTAACGGTGAAACTGTGAAGAAATTAACCCGACTACTGTTCGCCTTAACGGCTTTTATAACGAGTGCTGGTGCGCACGCCACGCTTGAGATTGTGATCACCGAAGGTGTTGACAGCGCACGCCCCATTGCGGTTGTGCCATTTAAATGGCGAGGAGAGGGCTTACTACCTGAAAACGTAACGGAAGTGATCATCAATGACTTGCGTCGCAGTGGTAAATTTAGCCCGATTTCAATGAGCAGTATGCCGCAGTTTCCTTCGGCGGATGCTGAAACCAACTACAGCGCATGGGCATCGACCGGCGTTGACACCATCTTAGTTGGCCGAATAGAACTGCAATCAGTCGACCGATACGTCGTGACTTATGAATTGATTGATGTGCTGCGTGGGCAAATCACCGGTGGTAACACGCAAATGCTCGTGAATGGACAACTGCAATCGAATAGCGATCACATTATTGCACGTGGTAATGCCGTGATAAACGGTAATGATTTACGTCAGCACGCCCACCAAATCAGCGATGCCGTGTATGAAAAACTGACCGGCGAGCGTGGCGCGTTTTTAACTCGACTGGCGTATGTGATTGTGCGCGATCGTGACACGACCGATCTTCCCTATCAGCTTGTGATTTCTGATTACGATGGAGCGAACGAAACGCGTCTATTATCTTCTCCTGAGCCATTGATGTCACCGACGTGGTCGCCCTCGGGTGACAAGCTTGCCTATGTGAGCTTTGAAAACAAACGGCCTCAAATTTATATTCAGGACATTTACACCACAACGCGGACGCGTTTAACGGATTTTCCTGGGATTAACGGTGCGCCGGCTTTCTCTCCCGATGGGAAACAGTTAGCCATGGTGCTGTCGAAAGACGGCAATCCAGAGATCTACATCATGGATATTGCCTCGCGACAATTGCGCCGGATCACTAACCATCGCACCATTGATACAGAGCCAACTTGGACGCCGGATGGAAAAAGCTTAATATTTAGTTCAGAGCGGGGTGGTAAACCTCAGATTTATCGCGTAAATTTATCGTCGGGGAAAGTGCAACGGCTGACATACGAAGGGGAAATGAACCTCGGTGCAGCTATTTCACCGAACGGACAAGAAATGGTGTTGGTAAATCGCACGCGAGGTGATTACCATATAGCACGTCAAAGAATTGAAGACGGTGCAATTCAGGTACTGACTAAAACGTTCTTGGATGAGTCACCAAGTATTGCCCCCAATGGCAGTATGATAATTTATAGTACGCTGCATGAAGGGAGACAAGTATTATCGCTTGTGTCACTTGATGGGCGCTTTAAAGCGCGATTGCCTGCCGCGAATGGGCAGGTGAAGTCGCCAAGCTGGTCACCGTTTTTGTTTTAATGGTTTACACACAATAAGGAAAAGAAAATGCAAATGAACAAGTTTATGAGATCGTTAGTGATTGCGCTGCCAGTTGTTACACTTATGGCATGTTCGTCAGGCCCTAGCGAAGAAGAGTTGGCTGCAGAGCGCAACCGTGTAGCACAAGAGCAAGCAGAAGCAGAGCGCTCAGCGCGTGAAGCTGAACAGGCTCGTGTGCAAGCAGAAGCGGCTCAGCGCATGCAACGTGCAGAACAAACTGCCCAGCGTGAGCTTGAAGCATTGAAAAATGAACAAACGGTTTACTTCGACTTTGACCGCTCAACCGTTAAAGCAGAGTTTTACCCAGTATTGGATAAGCACGCTGCGTTCTTGGTGCAAAACCCGTCACAGCGCGTTGTGATTGAAGGTCACACTGACAGCCGCGGCACACCAGAATACAACATCGCGTTGGGTGAGCGTCGTGCTAAGTCTGTTGAAACCTATTTGATGAATGCGGGTGTTAGCTCATCACAGGTTTCAGTGGTGTCTTACGGTGAAGAAAAACCAGCGGTTATGGGTGCAACTGAATACGCGTTCGCTCAAAATCGTCGCGGTGTAGTTGTTTACCAGTAATGGGTTACATGAAGTCAGCGGCCCTTGTGGCCGCTTCTTTGTTCCTTAGCGCTGCGGTGATGGCGCAAGCGCCAGTGATCGATGTTAACTCCAGCGATCTTGAAGCTCGATTGAGCGCTATCGAACGCATTGTTGACTCCAGAACGCAAAGCCAGCATCGCATTCAGGCTCAGCTTGACAATATGCAAAGCGAGATTGATCAGTTGCGCGGCGCTGTTGAGGTTCATACCAATCAGCTGGAAAAAGTCTTGCAACGACAACGCGAGCTTTATCTAGAGATTGATAAGCGTGTTGAAGCGCTCAAAGGAGCTGCGGCATCGGTGCCTAACTCACCTCCTACGGCGGGTACAGGCAATGTTGGTCAATCCCCTTCATCAGTTCAACCACCTTCTTCTGATAGCGAAGCCGAAGCGTATGAAGCTGCCGTGAACCTTATTCTCAGGGATAGGGATTATGACAAAGCGGTACCGGCCTTTCGTGAGTTTATCCGCCAATATCCAGACTCTCAATACGCCGCTAACGCGTACTACTGGTTAGGGCAATTGTTGTTTAATCAGCAGAATTGGCAAGAGGCAAAGATCCAGTTTGAAACCGTCGTACAGCGATATACTGACAGCACAAAGCGAGCGGACTCGTTGCTCAAGCTTGGGATTATTGCGGAACGACTGGGAAATGGTGCGCTAGCTGCACAAATGTTTAATCGCGTTGTGACTGAATATCCTGATTCATCAGCGCGAAAGCTTGCAGAAAACAGACTGACGCAAACCGGTGGTTAATTCATCGGTTTGTTTAGTTCTTAAGCAGATAACCGGCTAGTTTCGATTTTAGTCATTTTTATCTTGCACCGAGCGCTTAAATAAGTATTATATGCCGCCGTTGCCAAGGGCTAGTCAAACAGCCAAACGCAACAGCTTGAAAGGGTCGTTAGCTCAGCTGGTAGAGCAGTTGACTTTTAATCAATTGGTCGCTGGTTCGAATCCAGCACGACCCACCATTCAAGCCCACAACAACAATCTTCGTTAAGGGTCGTTAGCTCAGCTGGTAGAGCAGTTGACTTTTAATCAATTGGTCGCTGGTTCGAATCCAGCACGACCCACCATTCAAGCCCACAACAACAATCTTCGTTAAGGGTCGTTAGCTCAGCTGGTAGAGCAGTTGACTTTTAATCAATTGGTCGCTGGTTCGAATCCAGCACGACCCACCATCAACGAAGAAACCCTGTTCATCTGGATGCGAACCAGCGCAGCGGTTCGACAAAATTGTAGGAACAATTTTGAACGTGCTTTAGCACGGCCCGAAGGGTGAGTATCAGGATGATACGAATAATCCAGCACGACCCACCATCAACGAAGAAACCCTGTCTAAGTTATTTCCATTGGTTCTCTTTTTGGCACAACCTTCAATTATGTAATTTTTATGACACTGCTGTATAATCCGCAGCATATCAGGGGCAAGCAGTACCCCCGTTTTTTTTACAGTCGAAGAAGATTTATTATGGCAGTTACGCTCCGCATCGATGAAGTCAACTATCCTTTCCCTGCATTGCCGAAAAAGCTCAGTGCAGATAGACAGGCGTGGCTTAAAAGTGAGATTAAACGCCTGTTGAAAGCGCAAAATGCGGTATTGGTCACGCACTATTACACCGATCCTGAAATTCAGGCTCTTACTGAAGAAACCGGTGGCTGCATCTCGGATTCTCTTGAAATGGCGCGCTACGGGCGAGATGCTGAGCAGCAAACGTTGATAGTCGCTGGCGTTAAGTTCATGGGCGAAACGGCTAAGATTCTAAGCCCTGAAAAAACGGTATTGATGCCGACACTTGAAGCGACTTGTTCCTTGGATATAGGCTGTCCGGCAGACAAGTTCAGCGCGTTTTGCGATCAACACCCTGATCATACCATCGTCGTTTATGCCAACACGTCGGCGGCAGTTAAAGCAAGAGCGGATTGGGTGGTGACATCCAGCATTGCACTGGAAATCGTGGATCATCTTGAAGCCAACGGCGAAAAGATAATTTGGGCGCCCGACAAGCATTTAGGCGCCTACATTCAGAAACAAACTGGCGCTGATATGCTGATGTGGCAGGGCGAATGTATTGTGCATGATGAATTTTCTGCACAGGCATTGCGGGATATGAAGAAGCTTCATCCTGATGCTGCAATTCTCGTCCATCCAGAGTCGCCAGCTAGCGTGGTCGACATGGCCGATGCAGTTGGCTCGACCACGCAATTGATCAGTGCCTCGCAAGCTTTGCCAAATCAGACCTTTATTGTGGCGACTGATCGAGGCATTTTTTACAAAATGCAGCAACAGGCACCCAATAAGACCTTTATTGAAGCGCCAACCGGCGGTAACGGCGCAACGTGTAAAAGCTGTGCTCACTGCCCATGGATGGCGATGAATGGCCTTGAGGCTATTTACAGCGCGCTGACGGGCAATCATCAACAGCACGAAATACGGGTTGATGACATTTTACGCGTTAAAGCCATGAAGCCGTTAACGAGAATGCTCGATTTTGCGGCCGACTTAAAACTGAAAGTCAAAGGAAACGCTTGATAACCCACGCGCTTTTCCCTACTATACGCGCGCATTTTAAGGGCGAAAGCTTTTAGAATAACAGTTTTGGAGAGGTGGCTGAGTGGCTGAAGGCGCACGCCTGGAAAGTGTGTTTAGGGTTAAACCTAACGAGGGTTCGAATCCCTCTCTCTCCGCCAAAACAGAGAACCCTGCATAAGCGGGGTTCTATCACGTGCAGCTTATAGTGTTGAAAAAAATCTTCCAACGCCGGTATGTTTCATCTTTGCTTAAGCTTTCGATACCTTATCTGCGCCCGCATCTTCAAAAGCTTTTTCAACGGCATCTTTGTCGTAATTATCGTATTTAACGCCTACGAGAACGGAGCCCTTTTCGATAGCATCTTCGTAGTATTTTAATTCGTGTTCGGGGATAAATGAGCCAATAATGCCTCCGATTGTACCGCCTACAGCCGCACCGGCACCACCGCCTGCGAGAGCGGCCACCAGTGGTCCAGTGGCAATAATCCCTGCTCCGCCCGTCGCTACTGCACCAACGGCGGTCAGCCCAGCCACTACTGCACCTAGAATTCCGGTTGCAGTCGCACCGATAGCACCACCCTCTGCGGCTTTACTACCTTCGGAGACTGCAAAATCCTCTTTAGAATAAGAATCGTTAGCGACAATACTTATATCAGCATGGATCACCCCATGAGCCTCTAAACGCATTATGGCGTCGCTCGCTTTTACCGAATCCATAAATAGCCCCGTTATTACCTTGCTCATATCTCGCTCCTATATTTTGTTTTAGCTGTTCTTTGAAATCATATTTTCATTTTAGCTATTGCAAGGGCGATGCCAGCTCAATCTAGCGCTCAAGCGGGCCAAAGAGATCTAACGACGAAATAAGCACACCATTATTACACTAATACCTGAAAAATTTACCAAGTGTGAGCGGGGATTCTACTGCAGGTAACACGACTATTGCGCTAGGTTACTCACTTAATCTTCTTTCTCGCAACGGCCTGAATTTTGCTGAGTTGATGTTTTTACTACTGGATGAGTTATCGCGATGACTGGCGCAAAAACTTTTAAAAATGCCTTTATCATTCATACCGCCAATAACAATACAGGGGCACTCGCCACTGTACGACGAATATTATCCGCATTTTCCTCATCGCTTGAAGAAATTAAGATAACAGTTGTGGATACCTCATCAATCAACTACAAACGACGATTTGGGCTAAAGCTGCTGCTAAAGATTGAATCAGACAGCGTGATCTATATCGATCATAACGCACACGGTAAATCTACAGCATTAAACAAAGCGTTGCTTACGTCGAAAAGCGATTACGTTAGCTTTCGAAACGATGTTGATATTATTGATGAGCAACACACGTTGAGTCTTATAAAAAGGTTAGGCGATGAAAAGTTAGTGTGTGCTTCATATTCGGAAGCTGAACGGCCTAAATTTAGTCATTCATTTCCACTGCGGCTCGAATCCGTTATTTTTCAACGAGACGTACTCAACGAGCTACTCCCGTTTCCCTCAACCGAATATGGAGATTTGCAGCTATTGGAAAGAGCGCTATCACTTTACGAGTGTCAGTGCTTTTGCAGCTCGCTACTGTTGTCGGGGAGCGATTCTGGTAACACTTCATACGCCGCATAACTCATGAGTGTTACTTATTAACGCTCTATATCGGAAATGAGCGGGTTATTAAACTGATTGTTGCAAATCACGCTTAGCTCGCCATCCGATTCAAAAATTACCGCCTGAACGCATTTAACATCACCTAACCCCGCCTTACGAATTGCCGCTTTAATCTCGTCCTCTGAAACACGCTCCGCTTTCATATGATCACGCAGAAATTCCCCTTGATAAACAACCATTTTGGGGGAGGTTTTAATGACATGACTCACTTTTGAGAAATTTGCTGTTGCATAGGTTAAGCAGTATTGAAGGCACAATAGCGTGCTGACACCGACAATAACCTCAAGAAGTACTACGTTTTTTAACATCACAGCCGCACCTAAAATAGAGCCGGTTGCAATAGTTACCAACCAGTCGAAATTATTCATTTTGGCAAACGAGCGTGTTCCCATCGCGGTAGTGGTCAATATTAGGAATGGATAAATAACAAGAGCAGATACAATTACCCGTAAAATTTCACTCCAGGATTCAAAAAATATCATTCTTATCTCCTTATTCAATTGACTTTGCTGACGCAACCACCTGAATTCAAACTTGTCGAATTAAGTAAATCATCTTTGCAAACTAACAAATTACATGCCAACGCGTTTGAGGAAAAAGCACGCGTTTCGATTGGGTATTGTTGATTCAAATGTTTAGAGTAAAAAATGTAAAAACAAGATAATCGAAATAAATAAATAACGAGAAATAGCGCACAATAACATAGACTTCACCAGTACCACTCTGCCTATGCTGCTGTGCTCTAGCCGAAACGCCGATGTACAAGTCGCGTAATTTAGCAACGGGAATTTAATTAGGGGTTTGTTAATACACTTTCGATTTTTTCGGCGATCAAAACAGCAGCGTTGTGGCAAATATCTAGTCCAGAGTAGTCTGGATTAAAGCCACTGATAAAAGGTACCGCCGTGATAAAACAGTTGTCGAATACCCGGCCATCACTGAGTACTAACTGAAAACTATCGGTGATAGCAACCCCTCCAACCATGAGGTAAAATATCGAATTGTCATAAGTTCTTACCGCAATAGAGTTGATATTCCTTGATTCAATAGCTGTAGAGCTAGCGCGAAATCGCACAGCTGCTGAACCTATATCGACATCTTCTAGTAGTGAACGAAAGGGTAAATCCTTGTGACCGAGAGGTACTTGTCCAGTGCAATCGACGAAGGTCTTAAACGTTTGATGTTTACAAATACCTGATTTAGTGGTGTAAGCGTAACGAATTTCATGGTTGTCGATTACCTCCACCTTGCTATCGTTAGACGTAACCGCTAACGCTAGTACTCCCGCTTCATGCAGTGCGAGTAAATGTTCCGCAGATGATTGTGGTATTTGGCCGATGATGTCGCTGATAAGGGGCACCAACATATTCTTAAACCGAAGGTAATCTTCGGCAGAGAAATACTTCGCAGGTTCGTTTAACGTAGCATTTAACACGGTCACTAATTCCTTCCACACAATGGATTCTTGAAAGTGAATAGATTTTTCGGCCTGTAAATAATCAGCTTTTAGAAGAGCGAAAGGGTCGAACTCCATTCGCGAAGCGGTTACCCACTGGCAGAACTCTTCAACATTTTTATCCATCACCGCCCGGTAGCGCAGGTTGTCTCTCAGCATGAGTAAACGCTTAAAATTACGTTCGAATAAAAAATCTAGCGAGATGAACCCGTTATTATCGGTTTTGTGCTTCTGGATAGATTCATCCGACAAAGTATCGTTTGTCTCCATCATCGGTTGGTCAATGTGGAACCTGACACTTGGGAAGTGACCGAGAGAAAACATGTTCAATTGGAATTCTGTACTCTCAGCATTCCGCTGGTATTGCAAGCGCCTGCCAACGCGTGAATATTTGCCGTTCGCTTTACTTAACGTCAGAGCGGCATCGATCGCCGTTAACGAGCTTCCTTTCAACGCAACCGGATGATTGAACGTTTTTTCCAACTTGGAAGGTGGGTAAGGAGACTCAAAAAAACCTTCACAACCATTTTCAGTGGATTTAGGCCATACATGACCGGTACAGATAATAACCGAATCAAACGTTTGGCCAGGTGGTTCGCTACAAATAACATGAAATTTTTGTGACCCGCATGAGTAACTAATGTCACAAACACGGTTGTTTAATCGAACCCTGATAGGGATACCCCGATTGCGCTCGACGTGAATGACCTTTGTGAATTGTGCATGAAGGTACTGTCCTAACAATAACCTAGGAACGACCTGTTTCTCATGAAACGCAGACTTATCCATCCCGAAGGCGTGCATATCTGAGTCTGGTAGCGACGCTATCCAGTCTTTAAGGCTTTCTGGGAGTGGCGGAACTTCGTCTGATGAAACATTGCTCCAATGCTCGTGTCCCGCACCGCTCGGTCCGTAAGGCATACCGTATCCTAAGCATGAAGATTGCTCATAAATATCTATACTCAGGCCGTCTAGTTCACGTCTCGATAGTTGATACACAGTGAAAAGAGCACTAGGCCCGCCACCGATTATTGCAATTCGATAACTCACGATGCGACTCGCATTGGCATTAACTTATTTGAAGGAGAATCCAGTATAAATATTATTGCTGAAAGTAAAACTTGTCGCTGTATATTTGTAAATTCAGGATTGTGTAAACGACCCTGAATTTTCTGACATAGTTTCCACGAGCTTGACAACTCATTGAGCTTATTAGCACCCCCTATATCTGACGCAGGAATTAGACAGTGCTCGATTTAAGTTCAGGTGGTCGTAGTTCTTACACCATCTAACAGCTCTTCTGCACAGTGAGAGCCATGTAGCACAGAAATATCCCCGGTAGTCTCAAGGACTACTGCGCGAACATCAGAGAATGCCAGAACATTCGCTTCCCGTAATTTGGCGATTAGATCGCTTTGTGCAACACGAGTTTCGGTTAACGCCGAGTGAATTATCTCACCGTCTTTCATTAGTAGCACCGGCGAATTTTGCATCAACGATTCAATAGAATCAGAGGCCTTTCGAAGTCTGGCAGCCGAGCATTGAACAATAAACAAAGTGGCCATAGCCAGAATTGTCTGAAAATAGTCCAACCATGAGTTGGACTGACTCGCCCCTGCTAACAAAGACCCAATTGCAACTGTCATAACAAAATCAAAGTTAGTCATTTTGGAGAATGAGCGTAGGCCGTTCACTCGCACTAAGATAACCACCCAAACCATAGCGAACGAGGTTAATAACAAGCCTTTCAAAAAGGTATCTACTAATTCATTGTTCAAAAACATGTTCTGCGCGACTCCCGAGCGGATAATAGATACTGATATCCTATCCTTGTTAGCTTTCTTTTGAAAATGTCTATCTTTCTAATATTTGTGGCGCTGCGTTGATATTATCTCACCTACAGTGTTTACAAATACTTTAGCACGGCCCGAAGGGCGAAGGGCAGGATGCCCGGAGTAATCCCTCTCTCCGCCAAAATAGAGAACCCCGCTTATTGCGGGGTTTTGTGTTTTTGGAGAGTAGAGGACGAGATAAGACACCCAACGTCTTGCTAGTTACTCATCAAGTCCACGATTACGTAACAAAGCGTCTGTAGAGGGCTGACGGCCTCGGAAACCCACGTAAGCATCTAGGTAATTCAGAGTATCGCCCGTACTGAATACATAGTCATAAAGTCGCTGTGATGTTTCTTTATCGAAAATGTCATTTTTCTCTAAGAACGCGTCAAAACCATCGGCATCCAATATTTCTGACCACATGTAGGCATAGTAGGCAGATGAATAACCGCCGGAAAATATGTGCCCGAAGTGTGTGCTGCGATGGCGCATGATGATGGCGTCAGGTTTACCGTATTCGGTTAATACCTTATCTTCAAACGCCCTGACATCTAGCGAATCAACCGATGTAAGTTGATGGTATGCCATGTCTACCAGCGCCGACGCTGTGTACTCGACGGTGGCGAAACCCTGATTGAACGTACTCGCATCTTTAATGCGCTGGATTAACTCATCCGGCATGGGTTCATCAGTTTGATAGTGTCGGGCAAACTTTTTCAGAAGCTGCGGTTGCGCGATAAAGTGTTCGTAAATTTGTGCAGGAAACTCAACCCAGTCACGCGGTGTGTTGGTTCCGGATAAGGTCGGATAGGTCACGTTAGACAATAACCCGTGCAGCGCATGACCAAATTCATGAAAAAGCGTTACCGCGTCACCATAGCTCATCAACGTCGGCTCACCCTTAGCCGGTTTATTCAAATTCATGTTATTGAGGATCAGTGGTTTGACATCACCGGCAAGTTTTTGCTGCATTCTGAATGCACTCATCCAAGCGCCAGAGCGCTTTGAATCGCGCGCGTAGTAATCGCCGAAAAAGAGGCCAACGGTATCGCCGTTCGCGTCGAGAACTTCCCAGGTTCTGACCACCGGATTATAGAGTGGGATATCAAATCGCTCTTTAAACGTCAGGCCAAACAATTGTTCTGCCACGTAAAACTGAGCGTCGATCATGTTTTCCAGATCAAAATATTGTGTGATCTCACTCTGATCCAAGCTAAACCGTTGCTTCCTGACTTTCTCCGCGTAGAATCGCCAATCCCAAGGCATAAGCTCATACTCCACGCCGTCAGCCTGCATAAGTTCCTCAATCCACTGTTGCTCTTGTTCCGCTTTGGCGACGGCCGGTTCCCAGACCTTAAGCAGAAGATCCATCGCGGCAGAAGGCGTTCCCGCCATGGTATTTGAAAGCACATAGTCAGAGTGGTGTTTGTAGCCCAGTAACTGCGCGCGCTTTGCTCTTAACTTAACAATATCTTCAACAATCGCTTTATTGTCGAATTCATTATCGTTGTCTCCGCGGTTTGCCCAGCCCTTAAACGCTTTTTCACGCAAATCGCGGCGCTCTGAGAACTGGAGAAAAGGTTCAACACTCGAACGTTGCAATGTGATCACATATTGGCCTTTAAGCTCACGAGCATTTGCTTGTGCCGCAGCAGCATTGATCAATGACTGGGGAAGACCCGCCAAATCATTCTCTCCCAGCACTAAGCTGAATGCCTTTGTATCGTTTAATACGTTTTGGCCAAATTGGGTCGTTAAGCTGGAAAGCGATTCATTGATTTCTGACAAGGTTGCTTTATCCTCATCGGAAAGGTTGGCACCGGCCCGAACAAAGTCGCCGTACGTGCGCTCGGTCAATCGTATTTGTTCTGCATTTAATCCGGCTGAGTTTCTGCTGTCGTATACCGTTTTTATTCTGGCAAACAGGGCCTCATTCATCAGAATGGCGTTACTGTGGCGAGTGAGTTTGGGCGATAGGGTGCGTTGTAGCTGTTGAAGTTCATCGTTTGATTCTGTGTTGGCTAGGTTAAAAAACACGCGACTCACTTTGGTGAGTTTGTCTCCTGATAATTCCATTTGCGCCAGAGTATTCTCGAAATTAGGGACACTGTCATCATTGGCAATTTGCTGGATCTCTTCGCGATGCTCTTGGATGGCAGCATCAAAAGCAGGAAGAAAATGGCTATTCTCTATTTCAGAGAACGGAGGCACGCCGAAGGGGGTATCCCACTCATGCAATAACGGGTTAGCCTGAGTACTGGTGGATTTCTCTGCATCAGAGGTTTGCGTTGATGCGCTTTCCGGTGAACCCTGTTCGTCAATACGTGAGCATCCTGCCACAAGCAATGACAATGAGACTGCCACTGCGATGGCTGGCATTGAGCGTTTAAAACCTTTCATAAAATTTCCTATAGTGACTTTGACTGCTGCGAACTGACGATTACTTTTCATTGTGAGTTGCCGCCAAACTCATAAAATAAAGGCCTGTTGAGAAGCAGGCCTTAGTTCGTTTTGATGTGAAACTAGTTGGGTGTATAAGGTAACGATGAATGATGAAGGTTTATCTTGACGTTACCTTCGTCGTCCTTCATATACCCAAAGCTGTACTCAACTTTCACTTCTTCACCGTTTGTTTTGGTAAAAAAGTAGTTGCCCATCGACATCGCTGAGTCGCCGTCAGTGATTATCCCTTCATTTTCCCATCTTACATTGGTATACGGGGCCAGCGCGAAACCATTGTCTTCCTTCATGTCCTGACCGATAAAATAAGACAGTGCCTCTTTTTCAGTTCCACGGAACTGATCTACCGAGGCCAATGTTGGTTTAAACAAGACGGTTCCGCTATCGAACGCGTAAAATTTGTCGATATGCGCTACCGCAGCAGCTTTAGCATCCTTAGCTTGACCAATTTTAACAATGCCATCCCCCCACGCTTTCTGCGCCGCCTCTACTTCTGCCACCGTAATAGGGGCTGCTGAGAGTGATGCGGCAGTGGCGAGCGATAAAAGGCCGATACTGGTTGAATACAATGTGTTCATAAAGATTCCTTCATTAGGTTGTGGTTACTGTTGCGTTACGATACTCAGACAATGTTAACGCCAATCGTTCCATCAGCTAAAAACGTATATTTCTGATTTAATCACAATTTAATTCGATTATTTTCCGCAGGGTGACCCCGCTTGTTATGCACTTTGTTCCCATGCTGGAAAGGGGTCTGCCAGCGTTTTCCAGTGAGACTTACCCAGAAGCATTTCACTGTCGCTGAGCAGGCAGGCGTCAAGTGCGTCAATCATGGCCTGTTTGTCGAGATCTTGGCCTATGAAAACCAGTTCTTGCCGCATGTCGCCGAATGGCTCTTCCCATAGCGCAGCAATGGCATCGAGGTATTCACGCTCCGTAGGCCACTGTTCTGCCGGTACGGCTTTCCAAAATAAGCCGCCAAACCCATACCGAGCAATCCCACCAGCCTGACTCCACTGACCGGCACACCCGGGTCGTGTGGCTAGCCAAAAATAGCCTTTAGAGCGCAACAGTTTCCCGTAATTTTTGCTGCCATGTAAAAACTCATAAAATGCTTGCGGATGAAACGGACGTCGTGCCGAATAGCTGAAACTGCTGATACCATATTCTTCGGTTTCTGGCACATGTTCCCCGCGCATTTCTTTCAACCAACCCGGAGCCTGCTGGGCTTTTTCAAAATTAAATAGGCCGGTGTTGAGTACTTGGTCTAGATGAATTTTTCCGTTGATGATGGGAATAATCTTGGCCGACGTATTTTGACTGCGTAAAATGGCCGTCAATCGTTCTATGGCTTCTTTATCGACTAAATCTGTTTTACTGATCAAAATGACATCTGCAAATTCAACTTGGTCAATCAGCAAATCGGCGACGCTTCGCTCATCGTCTTCGCCAAGATGTTCTCCCGTTTCCTGCAAATACACCGCCTCGTCGTAGTCCTTTATGAAGTTGACGGCGTCTACCACCGTGACCATGGTGTCTAGTGTTGCAACGTCTGACAACGATATGCCGTCTTCGTCTGCGAACGTAAATGTTTCAGCAACCTGTAGCGGTTCAGATATACCCGTTGACTCAATCACTAAATATTCGTATTTGCCAGCGGCGGCCAACTTGTTGACTTCAACCAGCAAGTCCTCTCTGAGTGTGCAGCAGATACATCCATTGCTCATTTCAACTAATTTTTCTTCACTGCGACTGAGCGACACTTCGTTCTTGATCCGTGATGCATCGATATTAATTTCACTCATATCGTTAACAATCACCGCGACTTTTTTGCCCTCGCGGTTGTTTAAAATATGACTTAAAACAGTGGTTTTTCCGGCACCTAAAAAACCAGAGAGTACTGTTACGGACAGTTTATTTTTCATTCAGGGCTCCTTGATGTGGGCATTGTTGTTCAGACATGTTCATTAGCGGGCCTGGCAGTTTGTGTGAATACGGCGAAATTTGAAATTTCTTAGGTGGCCGTAAGCGACGAGCAATGAGCCAATCACTGATGCTACAACTTCCCCTTGTTCACCGAACACATCGTGTCCGAACAATGCAGTCAGCGTGAGGATCATGATCCCCGTTGAGACAAGGCGAACCACATGCCAATCTTTATGATGCTTAAAGCCCAGAAGGATGGCGACGAAGCTGATAGGGATTACGGCGACGAGCAACCACCAATTGAACTGCTCATCGCCAAAAATGCCGACACTGGATATGGCAGGTAATATGATCAACAGAGCAGGTAATAAAAGGCAGTGAATAACGCAGAGTGCGGATATTCCTACCGCGACTTTATCCGCGAGATTTAGCCATGACCGAAACATAAAAAGCCTTTGGTTGATTAACGCCAACGTTTCAAGTTAGCCAATTCAATAGTGTTATAGTATAACATATCATTGCGTGGTGAGGTCAGCAACGAATTTGAAAGATTTTAGCCCTTTTTTTCAGTACCGAAACGATTAACACGCTCTGATGCTTTGACGTTCGTCCAATACACAACGCAACTAGCAGGCGATGTCGTTGAATCAGGTTGCCCGTCTATTCCAAAAAGAACCGGTGTACAGCGGCTTCTGCAGTTTCATCGCCGGCAAATCACAGTAGGTTTTAACGAGGTTCTCGTTATTTTACACTAGAGCGAGTTTGAGTGACCGCTTGCCCATGAACTGTATGAGAGAGGACCCGCTTATGACGGAGATGATTAAACCTATTGCTGAAATGTGCGCGATTTTTATCGAATCGCTGGGGATTCTTATTATTGTACTTGCCGCGATCAGTGCGATTGCAAAAGGGGCGGTTATCACGATTAAACGAAACCTTGGCACTGAGGCACTGATGCAAATTCGGCATCACTTAGCCCGAGGCATTCTGTTGGGGCTTGAATTTTTAGTCGCAGCAGACATCATTCAAACAGTCGCGGTGACATTGTCGTTTGAGTCAGTCGGTGTCCTTGCCATTATCGTTCTGATCCGAACATTCTTAAGCTTTACGCTGGATTTGGAATTGACCGGCCGATGGCCGTGGCAGTCCGACAGCGCAGTGAAAAAGAGCACCCAGTCTTAGCAAACGTATGGCGTGAAAAGCTGCTGAAACGATAAAGACGGTAAGTCTTAGGTAAGTTTATTTTATGCTCGGTTTAAACCTTCGCATCGCGGGTGACGACAAACCCACTACGTACCTCAACTCTGGGAGTGAAACATGACATTTTCTGGTGTAGTGAATTGCATAAAATGGGTCGCCGTAACAGCAACGATGCTTCTTTCATTTACCACGCACGCCACCTGGTCTATTTTAGCTGTGGATAAGCAAACCGGTGAATTGGGCGTGGCGGGCGCGTCGTGTACGTCCGATGTATCGGGGATCGCGTCTATCGTACCCGGCAAGGGCGCTGTGGTTGTTCAGGCGGCGAGCAATTATTTTGCGCGCATGAAAGGCGTTGAACTGATGCACACCGATCAATCTCTGACGCATATTTTAAACGAAATGCGGGTTGATAAGTATTCGCCTGAACAGCAGCAGATAGGTCTTATTAGTCTTGCAGAAGGTGCTCAACCTCTAGTGAATTCAGGTGACCAAATTAAAGATTACAGCGGTCATCATGTGGGGGAAGACGTCATTGTAATGGGCAATTTGCTAGTCAGCCCCGATGTCATTTCAGATGCCTATGAAACCTTTCTCAATGGCCGTCAGGCGCATTTTTCCGCGCGATTAATGGCTGCGCTGAAAGCGGGTGAACAGGCGGGTGGCGATAAGCGCTGTGGCAGCCAAGCGGCGAGCTCGGCTTTTATATGGGTGTATGACCCGAGCGTTGAGGGGGTTGTTAGCCTCACGATCCGTGGACTTGCTAAAGGCGGGAAGCCGGCTGTATCGCTGCTTGGCGAGAAGCTGAAGGCGTTACATGCTGGGCCAACGTCAGGTCAGTGAAAACGTTGTACAACCGTTGGTTTGAGTAGCGTGTTGAACAGTTAAACCCGCTAAAAAGCGGGTTTAATCTTCGGCCTACCGATTGAGTTGCTGATGACGTCTCAATGCGCCCATAGCCAGAATAAACGCAGCCATCAAAAAAACGGTACGTGGCTCAGGTACGGCAGCAACAGCGTTGCTGACACTCAATGAGTAGCTAAATTCGCCCGGTAAACCAAGCCCTTCAGCGCCACCCACAGCCAAGGTGTAGATGCCAGGCATCATCACATTGATCAACAGCGTATCATTGCCGAACGCCGGCAACAGCGCAGACAAGCCACCCACGTAGGTCAAATCTTCAAAGAAAGTAAAGAAGTCACCATCATTATCAAACACGATACCCGCTTCTTCGGTGATCTCGCCCAGATACAAGCTCGCCCCAAAGGCAATATCTGAGACGACGTCGATACTTAACTCACCAGCGTTGCGGATATCAAAAACGTAGAAATCGATCGCATCGTTAAACGTGTCCTCGTCTAACCAGCCACTATCGCCAAAAACGTCACCTGTGTAGGTCGTATCCAAATCAGCGCTAATGATCGCACTGTTTGCGATACCCGATACCGTTAGCATTAACGCCGCTAAACTCATTTTAATACAATTTTTCATAGCAATTCCTTAAAAGCAGCGCCTTCTACGGCGCTGCGTGATTCAACAAGAGATAACTCGACTTACAACGCGCCATTTTCCCACGGGCCAGTAATCGCAAAGGTAACGCCTGGTGACTGAATGTTTACAAACAACCAGCGCCCATAAAAACAAGCACCTGCCCATTCGCGGCTGGTGAAACTGCGTCGATTTGAACCATCCGTCGATTCACCGACTCTGTCCCAGAAGTTGGCTTGTGTGCCAGGGTAAATCGAATCGATAAGCGCTAAATCACCTGCATCCAGATTGATGTTGTTTTCGCAGAACGGGAAGGTATTGCCCGATTGAGTCAAACCAATCAAACGCTTCGGATTTGAACCCCCATCTTCGCACAACAACATGTTGCCACGAGGGCTGATCGCAATGTTGTCTGGGCCATCCATTTCAGCGGCATCAGTTGATTCATAAACGATGGTGAGGAGTTCTTTACGCGGGTCATAGCAGAAAATCTGACCCAGGTTTGCGGCGCCGCCCGAGGTAGACACAAAATATACTTTGCCATCGTCGTACCAGCAGCCTTCGCCGCGCTCAACGATTGCAGCATCAGTGGCTTGGTCGTAGCAGCGCTGGCTCATCGCATCGGGGTCGGGCACTTCTTGCCAGGTAACATCCCACGTTGTGCCAACCGCCAATCCCTGACGTAAATCAACGCGACTGGTGTTGTCTAACACCATTGCGTAAAGGGTTCCGCCTGATTTCAGATCACCCCATTCACCAGCAGGCTCAAATTTGTAAAACGCTGATGAACCGGCATCTTCAGTTTCATACACAAAACCCGTGGCAGGATCGACCGCAGCCGCTTCATGCGAGAAACGACCCATTTCGCGGATTGGAACGCCATCCGACAAGCCAAACCCGGGTACTTCAAACACATAGCCGTGATTAAATCCTTGAGGGCCTTGGTTCCACGCATGGAATGTTTCTTCACACGACATCCAGGTTCCCCACGGCGTTGGGCCGCCTGCACAGTTTCTGATAGTGCCACCAAGGCTGTTGTACGAGGATAAAAATTCGCCTTTGACTACGTCGAATAACAGTGTCGAAGTACCGCCGTGTTGTACGTCGTTATACACACCACGATTTCCTCTGGGTGAAGATTTAGGCCCTTCGCCTTCGGAACACTCGTGATTGCGCACGATGGCAACAACATTACCTTTCGCAGCGACCACCGCCATTCCATCATGATCCGTTGGCGTCGGTAGGCGATCGTTTTGTATTTGCCCGGTCCAACCGAAGCTGGTGTACTCGAAGCCTTCAGGCAGCGAAATAAGGGGTAAACCCGTGGCTTTATCTAACGTGGGTGATAGAGGCCCATAGCTATCAGTATAAGGAAGTGACGCTGCGTTTGCCTTGCTGGCTAATGCCACAAAGGCCGTGCTTGCCGCTACCGTTGCTGAACCTTTCAGTACTTGTCGTCTTGAAAAAATCGATTTGGCTGGCTCGTTCGGGAGAGCGGTTGCATCGATATCTGGTATTGAGTCATGTAACGCTTTCATTGTTGGTCCTTAAGAGTTTGTTGTACCGCGAAAAAGGGTTCAATCATTCGATTGACAACAACCCGACACGGATCACAGTAGCGTGCTCAGATGACAAATTTCGGTCACTTAATTGACAGTATGGTGATCGTTAGATGACAGATTTAGTGATTTTATTTGACAAGCGAATTGTTGCGCTGAGGCGCAGGCTCACGCTGACTCCAGCGGATCAAAAGAATTGAAAACTCATAGAGTAAAATGACCGGCACGCCCAACGCGATTTGAGAGATAAGATCGGGAGGGGTCATAAAAGCGGCGACCAGAAATACGGCAACATAGGCGTGGCGCCGATAGCGACTGAGCGAGTCTGGCGAAAGTAAACCAGCCTTCGCTGCCACCCATAATGCAACAGGTAACTCAAAACACAGTCCGAAGGCCAAAATTAACTGGATCACGAGTGACAAATACTCACTAACACGCGCTTCAAGCTGAACCGCAATGGCTTGCTCAGAGTGACGCGTTTCAAAGCCTACAAAGAACTCCCACGCCATCGGCATCACAAAGTAAAACGCCAGCGCCGCGCCGCAAAAAAACAGCACCGGCGTTAAGATGAATAAAGGCAGAAAGTGGCCTTGCTCATGGCGATACAACCCCGGTGCAATAAATTTCCATATTTGGTTTAACACCAGCGGCAAGGTGAAAAAAAGCGCACTGAAAAAAGAAAGTTTGAGATAGGTGAAAAATGCTTCATGCAGGCCGGTGTAAATCATCCGCCGCTCACTGTCGCCCTGGAAGGCTTGCAGCAACGGTTGCTGTAAAAAGGCATAAACCGCTTCGACGAAATAGTAGGAGATACCAAACGCAATCGCAAAAAAGAGTAAACACAGCATGAGCCGTTTACGCAACTCAAGCAGGTGTGTGAGTAGGGGAGTCTTCACTTCCGTTTCAGGACTATTCACTGGGGGCCTCGGCTTTAGGCGTATCGGGCTGCTCGTCTCTACGCGATTGCGAGAGACGACGCTGATGATGGTAGTCTGGCGATAAACTGCCGGGAATGAAGTCTTTGGGTAAGTGTTGACGCACTTCGTCTGGCAGGTATTGGTCAAATGCAGCGTCGGCTTTGTGATTACCTTCGCTTAAGCCAATTTCGCGCTCAAGCTGAGTGACGCTGCCTTTAACCTCATTCATCATTTTTTTCGCTGCGCGGATCACGTTGGCTACCCAGCGAAACACGACCGGTAAATCTTTTGGCCCAATAACGATCAACGCGAAGGCTGCGCAAAAGCCCAGCTCCAACCAACTGATATCAAACATACAGTCGCCTCATCTTAGGCTTTAGTTATCTTGCTTCGATTTTTCTGCCGTTATGTTGGCGTCTAGGTTGTTAGGGGGTGAAGAAGACGGCTCAGCGTCATCTTTAATCCCATGCTTGAAATTTTTGATGCCTGAAGCCAAATCGGTCATCAAGGCAGGAATTTTACCTCTGCCAAATAACAGAATAAAAATCAGTGCGACAAGCGCGATTTGCCAAACGCTGAGTCCCATGGGTAACTCCTTCAATATGAATAGAGCTACACGCTAGCGCAGCAGAATGACACTTTCATGAACAAAAAAAGAACTAAATAAGTCAACGCGATTACGCCACAATCGCTGACTGCTCTCTAACGGAATATTTTATCCGAACCAGGTGATATAGCCGTAAAAATTAGGCCTAGTCATCCAGCCCTTGATGGGCTGGCATAGTCAGATTTTGCGTGATTGCCAGCGCACGCACGGTAAATGCAACGGAGCCTCCAGCCACTAAGGCAACACTTTCGTTCAATGGCAGATAAGTATGCAGTAAGCAGTAGGTGAGGGCTCCAGATAGCGAAGCCGTGATGTAAATCTCTCGTTGGAATACAACGGGGACATCATTCACGATCACATCCCGAATGATTCCGCCAAGACAGGCACTAAACACACCCATAATGGTTGCCACGGGGATATTCATGCCCAGTGCCATGGCTTTTTGCGCGCCCAGCGCCGTAAATAAGGCCATCCCCAGTGCATCAGCCCACAGTAGCGGTTTAGAGCGCCGCGAGATATGTTTTGCCGCAAAGTACGTCAGGATAGCTGACGCGCTGCAGACTAAAATGGTGTGATAATCATCCAGCCAGAACACCGGGACGTTAAGAATGGTGTCGCGTAGCGTTCCACCACCGATGCCTGTGATACAGGCCATAAATACAAAACCAATCCAATCGAGCCGATGGCGGGCTGCAACGAGGGCGCCTGACACAGCAAACGCGATGGTAGCGGCAATATTGAAGAGAAACAACAGCGTGATCACGAGGCCAACTCATGGTGAGAAAAACGCATGCTATCATTCAGCGCGCCAGATTTGAACGTAAAGGCTGGGTAATACGGCAGCGGTGCTAGAACAGGCTCAAGTCGTGAGCAAATTGAAGGGTAACGCCGTTTGTCCAACCAAATCCTTCTTGTACATCATACTCTCCGCCGCTCGCAAGCGCAGAAGGAGTGACGACATTGTATTTTTCAAAAACTTTCTGGTGACGGTCGAATTGGGTATTTACTGTGCTAAGCCAAGCTGTCTTTATGTGTGTGGCGGTAGCGGTTAGGCCGTAGCGTGCAAGCCCTTGGGCAGCGAAATAGTGTAGTGGGGCCCAGCCATTCGGAGAATCCCATTGTTGCTCTGTGTCGTTTAAGGTTGTGATCAACCCGCCGGAAGTTAAAAAGTGCGTGCGCAAATTTTGTTCTATCTGACGTGCTTGCTGATGACTGCATAGCCCAGCAAACAGCGGAACAGTAGCGGCAAGTGACCATGTGGATGAGCGGATCTCTTGTGACGTATCAAAATCAAAATACAGCTGATGCTGTTCACACCACATCAGTGTGTTTATCGCCACTTGTCGGTCGTCTGCAAGCGCGGTGTAGCGACGATACTCGCGGCAGTGACCCAATCGCTGGTGAAAGCCAGCCAGATGCCGCTCTACTAAGTAAAGCAGGGCGTTTAAATCAACAGGGATGACATCTGTTGTGTGAATTGAGCTAAAGTCAGTGGGATCGCGTAGCCAACGTGAGCTGAAATCCCATCCAGATTCGCAGGCCGCGCGCAAATGCCGGTAAAATGCAGCTTTTTCCCCGTCAGGGACTTTTGCCGCCAACGCAATATCTTCACGGTATGACTCAGGCCGCGGGCCGTCGGCATCATCCCAATACCGGTTGAGTGTGAAGCCCTGCACGTTGATCACTCGCCGGTGGCTATCGCCATGGCTACAAAGCTGGTCTGCACCGTCCATCCACAAACGATATTCAGTTTCGATAGCCTTCAGACTGCGCATGAAAAACGCGTCATTTTGACTCACTTTAACGTCATCGCTGGTATCAATGATGAGCTGAAGCAATAACGATAATATTGGCGGCTGGGTGCGCGTCGCGTAGTAGTAGCGATTGCCGTTGGGGATGAGTCCGATATGCTGTTGTAACTCAATGAAATTTTCCATCATCGATTGTACCAGCGGCATTTTGTCACTCAACACCAGCCCGAGGCTGGTGAAATAACTATCCCAATAGTAGATCTCTCTGAATCGACCTCCGGGCACAATATAAGGGTGACTGAGTGGAATAAGCGTCGTATTTTTCTCAACATCGGCAGCTCTGGCGAGCAATGACCACTGTTGCTCAATATAGTCAGTCAGTGATTGTGGTTTGGGAGTACCCAATACCTCACCGACAGGGGCAAAGCTGAACTGCGTTTGCACGAACTGCTGCAAATCAAAATCTTGCAGGTGTTTTTCACTCAAGTAGGCATTAGCGGCATACGTGAAACTGTGCGTCGGTATTGCGTCAGCAAATGTCTTACTGTCCGCAAACACGTTACTGGTCTGCACGTCGTGAAAGAGCGAGCTGTTAAAAAATCGCATGCACTCATCGTGTTCATTACGTCTGCTCATTGTTATTTTACGCCGTGTTCTTGAGCCGCTGCATGCTGAGCCACGCGATGATTTGCACGCCTAAACAGCACTAAACAAATGAGTAACAATGTAATTGGTATTAAAATCAGATAGAACGCATGCTGACCGCCGAACGTGTCGAACAGTTTTCCGGTAATTAATGAACCCGTTGTGCCCCCTAATGCAGAGAAAACAACAATGAGTCCTGTCATCTGCGGCTGCTTCGATACCGTCAATGCGCTCAGAATAATAGAGTTTAGGACGGGATAGATAGGCGCCATCATTAACCCGACTACAGGCATCAAGAATGCGGCTAACGGTGCTTGCATCAAAGTAGTGACTTGCTCGTTGGGTACGTTATTGGTCATAGACAACGAGATAAGCAGTACTGCACCAATACCAATAAGACAAACAACTAAAAACGTAAACCAGTCGACAACTCGCAGTATCACGCCTGCGCTGAGTCTACCCAAGGCAATCATCGCGGCAAACAAACTGGTTAGCTGCACACTAACGTCAGCAGGCAGAAACAGTACCTGACTATTGAAGGTGGGTAACCATGTGCCAATGCCTTGTTCAATCAAAACGTACATGAAGATGGAAATCACAAAAATAAGCTCCAGGGGTTGATAGGTCAACTGCAACATATCGACAAACTCACGCACCACAGGCTTTGGCAGTTGCTGTGGTGGTTTAGCGATGGGGGCAGCAAGCACAATGAGCGTGGTAACTAAAAGCAAACCTGCCAACCAGTAGTATACCGCTAACCAGCCCAGCGACGTGGGTTGGAGTGGATCGATGAAGGCGCTAAATACCCAGTACCCACTCAACACCCCCACCATAAATAGCCCCTCGATAAAGTTCATCAGTGAGGAATGGCTTTTGACGGTCGGCGACAGTTGGCCAATAACGGAATACACCGAAATTTTAACGAAAGCAAAAGCACTGCCAATCGCGGCGAACTGTAACTTAAACGCCCAAAATTCGGCGATACCGGGGGTGATAAAACAAACTACGGTGACCAATAGCAATGCACCCGCAAGCGCAAATCGATAGCCAATTCGCGGCACAAACGAAGCGACCAGAAAAGACACTATGGCGATTGATAAATCCTTGAACCCTTCTAACAACCCCGCATCGGTCTTAGTGATATCAAATGAGTTAATTGATTGTAAAATCACTGTGCCCACACTATTGAGCAGAATAGCAAACACAAAATAGCAGGCTGCAATCGCAAAAATGATGAGGTATCGAGACATAAATGGTGGGCTCAGACGGTTTTTATGCCGAGAGTGTAGGCATAATTAAGAATAATTGCAAACGATTGCATTTGTGATTCGCTATGGTGCAGACTGCTTTTAAATTAGTTTCAGCGATATTCAGTCGGTGGTTGGCGTGTCGACATGCGCGGTATAAGTTTAACGTCCATCATGACCGATTCTGCTGCATCACCGTTTAATTGCGCCAACAATTGGGCAACAATATGTTCAGCCGCGGCCGCAGTGTCTTGTTTGATTGTCGACAACGCGGGGTGCATTAACTCTGCCAGCGCTATGTCGTCAAATCCAATGATGGCAACCTCGTTAGGTATATTGATATAGCGTTCTTTAAGCGCTTTCATTGCACCTAGAGCCACCATGTCACTGCATGCGAAAATGCCATCAAAGGTAAGACCTCGGCTAATAATGTGCGCACTGATGGCTTCGTAGGCGGCGGTGCTGGTGATGTCAATGGACAGTGTCAGTGTTTCATCATACTCCAGCTTCGCCTCAGCGATAGCCTGGCGATAGCCTCGGTAACGTTCAGACATTTCAGCATGTTCGGGATCACCCAGAAAAAGCACCTTCTGGCAGCCACTATTGAGCAAATGATGCGTGGCGGTAAAACCGCCTAACTGGTTGTTACTGCCGACGATGACATACCCAGCGCTTGAGTGTGGATCGCCCCATACCACGAGGGGCACGTGTCGCGCAGCGGTTTGGCGCACCTTGGCGTCGTTCTTTGCCTGCCCTACCACAATGATGCCATCGGCGCGCCGTCCATCAATAAAGTAGCGCGCCCAATCATCTCGGGCCATCGCCGAGTTCGACAAGAGTAATTCGAAGCCAGCCTGATTCAATGCTTTATTGAGATCGCCGACAACCTTGAGCAAGAAAGGGTCAGTAATGCTTTGCTCAGTTTCGTCAATGATGTTGAGGATCACTGCCACCACATTGGTTTTTTGAGTGCGTAATCGGCTGGCTGCCGCATTCAGACTGAAGTTATGTTCCTTTGCTAATGCATTAATTCGTTCACGCGTCTGCTGTTTGATCAGGGGATTATTATTCAGCGCGCGGGATACCGTGGCGGTGGATACGTTCGCGAGCTTGGCCAAATCGGCCAGTGTTAATTTTTTTGATATATTCACAATCTGCACCTTATGTCATTGATTAATATAGCGTGAATCGGATGACTTTTCAGCAACTAACATCAACTTTCCACGGCGCAGAGTTAATCAAATGTAATCGATTGCAAAAATAAATTGCAAACGATTACATTTTTACATAAAGTTTACATCAGGACTCCCAACTAGGTGAACACTCATGACAAAAACTCCTTTAACCAAAAGCGTACTTGCCATTTCTGTCGCAACGGCTTTTAGTCTTTCGTCAACGGTAACGGCGCAGGAAACAAATACGGGCGATGAACCCGCAGACGATTTGTTTGAACAGATTGTTGTCACAGGAACGGCCAGTGGTAAAGCACAGCGCAAAGTAGAATCCAGTTACGCGACAACCTCACTGGGCGAAGAAGACATCAAACGACTCGCCCCGAAAAGCACAGCCGAATTGTTTCGCGCTATTCCTGGCGTCTGGTCTGAAAGTTCAGGCGGCGTATCTGGCGCCAATGTCTTTGTGCGTGGTTTTCCGGGAGGAGGCGACGCGCCCTTTCTAACGTTACAATTACAGGGCGTTCCGGTATTCCCACCCCCAACCATTTCGTTTTTGGAGAATTCCACGCTGTTTCGAATCGATGAAACGATTCAGTTTATGGAGGGGCTTCGTGGTGGTCCTAACTCGGTCGTGTCGAATGGTCAGCCGGGGCTTACCACTAACTTCATCCTGAAAGAAGGTAGCGAAGTGACCGAAGGGTCATTTAAATACACAACCTCAGATTACGATTTGCAACGGGTAGACGGCGTATTAAGTGGTGAAGTCGCTGAAGATCTGTATTTTATGGTGGGCGGCTATATTCAGCAGAGCCCCGGTATCCGCGATGCTGGATTTACATCGGAAAAAGGCCACCAGTTTACCGTCAACCTTACGAAAGAGCTCGACAACGGCAAGATCAACCTTTTTTCTCGCGTGACCGATGACCACGGCACGTGGTATTTGCCGACACCGCTGGTAGAGGGCGTTGACAATACGTATACCCAAATCGGCACGTTAAATCGCCAGGCAACGGTTCAATTTGGTCCAGACGGTGAAAGTCAGGCGTTTGATTTTGGTCGCGGTCGAGGGTGGGATGGTGCGGTGTCAGGAGGCAGCGTAGAGCTTGATCTGGGGCAGGGCTGGTCATTCGTTGATCGGTTTGCCTACACGTCTGGTGAAGCCAATACCTTTGGATTGGTGCCCAATGGCGATCCCGTTGCGCTCTCCAGCGTGGCAGACAATGGCACTAATGCACAGGGTGCTGTGACGGGTAATGTGTATGCAGGCGATACGTTGGTTCAGCAAATTGGTCGTTGGGTCGTGCTCAAAGACATAGAGTCATTTACCAATGATCTTGCGTTGACCAAAACTGGCGATCGCTATGAAGCGACTCTGGGCTACTACCGCGCAAACTTTTCTTCCAACGACTGGTGGGCACTGGGCAACCATTCCTATCATGTGATCGCCAGTGGAGGCGAGAATCTTACGGGTATCGACTGTAATGACAATCAAGACAGTTGTGCGTGGAACTACGATATTAACTCTACCGGCGACGGCACTACATCCGCGTTGTACGCTGCGTTAAAGTATGAGTTAACAGACACCGTGACAGCCGATATTGGTGTGCGCAGTGAAGATCACGAAATCGAATATACCGTCGACGAAGGTCTCGATGGCGTAATCACTAAAGCGGTTCAGTATGATGAATCGGATGTCGCTTTCACCGCAGGTGCAAACTGGCAGTTCGAAAAAGACATGGGCGTTTTTGCTCGATACAGCGAAGGCAGCAAAATGCCTTATTTTGACGACTTACGCGATAACTTTGGTCGTTTTCAGGCGGGCGAAGACTTGATCGTTGATGTGACTCAGTTCGAGTTGGGTTATAAATTAGCGCGAGCCAATTTTAGCCTTTATGCCACGGGTTTTTACAACGAGGTGGAAGGTGATACGTTCCAAACCCAACCCGGAGCCCCAGTTCAGGTGTTGACCAACGAAGCTTACGGGATAGAGTTGGACGGCGCATACTATGCTGACAACGGTTTCTCTGTCACGCTAAACGCTACGTTGCAAGAGACCGAGATCACACAGAGCCCCGACAATCAGGGTAACGAAGCGCAGCGTCAGCCTGGCTGGCAAATTCGCGTGACACCTAGCTATGACTTTGATCTCGGCGATTACTACGGCACCGTGTATGGCACACTGTCGATGGTTGATGATCGATTCTCTGACAATGCAAACTCGGTCGTTCTAGAGGGGTATGAAAAGCTGGATGTGGGTGTGATCATGTACGCTTACGAAGGGTTTAGCTTCGAAGTCGCAGTGCAAAACGTGACTGACGAAGATGCGCTGACTGAGGGCGACCCTCGTAGTGTCAATTCACCCAATGGCCGTTTTATTTTGCCCCGTACCGCAACCTTTAGCGTTGCCTACCAGTTTTAAAGAAAACTGCCTGTGCCGCTGCCACTTATTCCAAGGTAGCGGCGCTTCTTATGCCGTCCATTGCGCTGTGTAAAAATCACAGTCTTGTTTGAACTGTTTGATGCACATCACATCACCAGTAGACTCTGGCTCTGCGCCATTATGTAGTCAATCTACCACACCAAAATTGCTCATAAATTGTTGAAATTCAATAGCTTAATGCCATTGTAAAGTTTACACAGCGAGATTGTCGGCAACGACCGACAGATTAGGCAGACTGTTGCGCGCAAATAGTTTTCAACTCTTTGATTTAATTAGATAAAACGTTAATGGCACAGCATGTGTATTACGATAAGTGACTCATCACAATGAGGGTCCAAACCTTGAATAACCGTGAGGAACTTATTATGAAAAATTCACTGAAACAGCTATCTATTGTTTTTTCAGCCGCAGCGCTTTCTGTGGGTACCACGTTTTCGGCAAACGCCATGGGCGAACTTTTTGACACGCTTGATACCGACAACAACAATTACATATCCATGGAAGAAGCTCGAGTGCACACTACACTCGCCAGCAACTTTGACCAAATTGATACCAATGGCGATGGCAGTGTAAGTTACGCCGAATTCAATGCCGCCGATTTGGATAACTAAGCTAGACCTTCCCCAACGCTAATCTCTCGCCAAGGACGGCACTACATTCCCTCAACAAACCAGTGAAGCGCACTTGTCAGCGTGACACTCATTGCCCATGTGTAAATCGCGAGCAAAGCAATTATCACATACTGGGTGCTCTGCGTTGGTACTTTTGATGACAAACCATCTTGCCCAGCGTCGTTTCCAGTTTGTTGAAGCAATCGCTTCGCAGCATGACGCTGACGCTCATGCACAGCTTCAGCGAATACACGTTTCAATCTCTGCCTTGCCATAGATGGCCACGCACGGCTTAATTCATGAATGGCACGTTTTTGTTCACGATCGTGATACACCATACTGGCGTGCTCGTAAGCTAATTTTTTGGTTAACTCGGCGCTATCAAACTGCGATAACGCCGCCGTAGATACGAAAATTCTGGGGCGTAGCCAACCGGCGGAGAAAACCGTTGGTGTGCTGTGTTCCAAAACCGAATACGGCCATCTGAACTGGGGAGACTTATTTTTATCGCTCGATAATGCGCTCAGCGTGGCAAGTCGCTTTTCGGTACGATATACATAGCCGTTGATAAGCAAAAAAGGCACTGCTGTAGCAGCCAACAGTGTGACTACCATCGCCGTTCCCCAAGCGCTGTGAGCTAATTCAGCGGGTACGTGCGGGCTGCAGGATTCACCGTGACAGTGCGTGATGTGTGAAAACAAATTCACCTGTTCGGGGAACACTAATGACACTGCCGAAATCACCGTAATGATGACCGGCGTTAAACTTAACCCTAACAGCCACAAACATCGCGCAGCAGGCGAGGCGGCAGACAAGCGGGTTTTGGTTGCAACAAAAATGACACTGCTAACGTAGCTGGCTGTGATAAATAAAATCGCGGTGGCGAGCAACGCTAGAAATAACTGCTGCACGTTTAATTGCCCACGGTTTTACGTGCAAGTTTACTCATACCTTCTAATAGCGTTAAGGGCATCGTCCATTTTGGGTGGCGAGTTTCCAAGAATTCAATGAAACCGCCGAGCATGACATTAGGATCATCGTCACTGATTTCCTCACTGATCTCTGCAATAAGGCGGCTGATGACCGTATGTTTTGATTGTACCGTTTGATATGCGTAAGCACGGCCTTGCTTTGTTCGCTTAAGCAACGCTTTGCGGCTTAACCGCTCCAAAGTGCTTTGCACCGTATTCAGCGTGATCGTGTCATCGGCGGCGCCTGCGTGTTGATTCAATTCCTGAAGGATATCGGTGGCGGTATGCAATGCGCTACCTTGAGACCAAAACAGCTCCATTACCTCTATTTCTCGTTTTCCCAAGGTCGGAGCTGGCGATGCTGATGGGGCTTGTGCAAGCCATTGTGCGCTTTTCTTTGCATTATTTGTCATGGAAAAACGAGGCCTTATCGGTGTTAAGTATGTGTATTTAAATAACGATCAACTTGTTTGATCAGATGCACTCACACACAAAGGATAGCTTATGAACACGAAAAAAAGAGGGATATTGACAAAGTCTTGCCATATTAGCGTAGCGAGCGCGGTTTCTACCGCTTTAATGAGCAGCATGGTCTTTGCTCATCCAACCCTTGATCATGTTGCTTCTCAGGCAGAAATTGAGTCGATCAGTGTAAAAGGGCGGCAAACTCATTTAATCGGCGAAGCCATTTCTACTTCCCAAGGGTATGCAGGACAAGCAGACATTGCGGCTCGTCCTATGCTACGCACAGGTGATATTTTAGAGCTTGTGCCAGGCATGGCAGTCACGCAACACAGTGGATCGGGCAAAGCAAACCAGTATTTTCTGCGTGGGTTTAATTTAGACCACGGCACTGACTTTGCAACCTGGATTGATGGCATGCCCGTCAACCTAAGAACGCATGGCCATGGCCAAGGCTACACAGATTTGAACTTCATCATTCCCGAAACGATTGGTTCTCTCGAATATCGCAAAGGCGCTTACTACAGTGATGTCGGCGATTTCAGCGGTTCAGGTAGTGCGTGGTTTAATACAACCAGCGCGGTTTCTGATCCAACGCTGTCACTAACCGTGGGTGAGTTTGGGTATCGTCGCGGTGTTATTACACAGGGCGCAGAGTTGTCTGATGGAACGCTGAATTATGCACTTGAACGTCAAACTTACAGTGGCCCATGGACCGATATCAATGAAGACGTCGATAAAACCAATGCGTTTGTTAAATATTCAACGCCGTTGTTAGGCGGTAAGTTAAGTGTCAGCGTAATGGGCTATGACAACCAATGGAACAGTGCTGACCAAATTCCACTGCGCGCAGTGCAGAGCGGTTTAATCGACGAGTTTGGTTCAATAGATACCACCACGGGTGGAGAAAGCAGTCGATACAGCGTGAATACTATTTGGCGTAGTAACGACATTACACTCGGGGCTTATTGGATAAGTTATGATTTGAACCTGTGGTCTAATTTTACCTATTTTCTGGAAAATCCCACAGCCGGTGACCAGTTTGAGCAAGTGGATGATCGCACGACGTATGGCGGCTTCGCCGAGAAGCGAATGGCAACTCCTCTGGGTAGCATTGATGCAATAACGACCGTAGGTGTGCAACTGCAGGTGGATAATATTGACGAAGTTGGCTTACATGCAACGCAACAACGTCTGCGCCGAGGCGCGATCCGCAGCGACTCAGTAATGGAGCGCAGTGCTGGGTTGTATGTTGAAAATCAGGCGTTTTGGACACCGTCGTTACGCACTGTCATCGGTGCTCGCGTCGACCGCTACGACTTTGACGTGCGCAGTTTAATCGACACCAACGTTAATGGTGTAGATTTGAGTGCCAATCGTGGCGAGGAGAGCGATAGCAATGTGTCGTTAAAAGCGAGTCTGATTTATCAGTTCAGTGACGCGGTTGAAACCTACGCTTCTATTGGTCAGGGCTTTCATTCAAATGATGCACGCGGAACAATACAACAAGTCGATCCTGCGTCTGGCGACGCTGTGCAGCCGGTTGACCCTCTTGTGGATTCACTAGGGTATGAGGTTGGTGTGCGAGCAGAGCTGTCACAGCACATGCACTTATCAGCTGCATTGTGGGCACTGGATGTAGACAGCGAATTGCTGTTTGTTGGAGATGCTGGTAACACCGAGGCCAGTGGCGAGTCTGAGCGCCGTGGTATCGAGTTAACAGCCTACTACGCCATCACTTCACAATGGGCTGTGGACTTGGAATATGCTTATACTGACGCACAGTTTTCCGACTTGCCGTCAGGCGAAAATCACATTCCCGGCGCGATTGAGCAAGTCGTGCAAGCGGGCGTAAACTACGAAAGCGACAGTTGGTTTGGTAGCGTTCGCCTACGCCATTTTGGCGAGCGCCCGCTAGTAGAAGATGGTAGGGAAACGTCGGATCGGACGACGCTGGTTAATGCTAAAGTGGGTTATACGTTCGAACAAGTCACCGTCTCTCTGGAGCTGCTGAACGCATTCGATAGTCAGGATCATGATATTGATTACTTCTACGAAAGCCGGCTCCCGGGTGAGGCTATTGGCGTCGAAGACCAGCACTACCACATATTGGAGCCGCGCAGTCTAAGAGCCTCTGTGAGTTATCGATTCTAAGTACGCGCGTAACCAATGAGCCGCGCCGTATTAATCGTTATCAACGCGCTCTAGCGTTGGCGATTAATGCGGCGTTTCTAATCTATTTAATCAATTAAACAGATTGGTTATCTTCATTTTCGTTTCGCCAGTTCTTTACCTATCCTCATGTAAAATCCTAGACGTAACCTCCAAGAAGCGTCTCAACAGTAAGGAAATATGATGTCAGAACAGAAATCAAGCGGTTGTCCTTTTATGCACGGTGCGAATACGACAGCTGGCAACCGTGGCACGCGGAACATCGATTGGTGGCCGAATCAACTCAATATCGGCATTTTACACCAGCACCCTGTATCCGCTGATCCAATGGGTGAAGCGTTTGACTATGCTGAAGCGTTCAAAGGGCTTGACCTAGACGCTGTCAAGCAAGATATCGCTGACATGTTAACGGATTCACAGCCATGGTGGCCTGCCGATTATGGGCACTATGGACCATTTATGATCCGCATGGCGTGGCACGCAGCAGGAACCTACCGCGAAGCAGACGGCCGAGGTGGAGCTAATACCGGCAATCAGCGTTTTGCACCGCTTAACAGTTGGCCTGACAACGGCAACCTGGACAAGGCCCGTCGTCTTTTATGGCCCATTAAGCGCAAATACGGTGCCGCATTGTCGTGGGCCGATCTTTTCGTGCTGACGGGAAACGTCGCACTCGATTCAATGGGTTTAAAAACCTTTGGCTTTGGCGGTGGCAGAGCCGATATCTATGCACCTGAAGAAGATGTTTACTGGGGGGCAGAAGATAAATGGCTTGGCAACAAGCGCTATTCCGGTGATCGCGAGTTAGAGCAGCCGTTGGCGGCGGTACAAATGGGGTTGATATACGTTAATCCCGAAGGCCCCGATGGGGAGCCTGATCCTTTGGGGTCCGCGCGAGACATCCGTGAAACGTTTAAGCGAATGGGCATGAATGATTATGAAACGGTCGCGCTAACGGCGGGTGGTCATACCTTCGGTAAGGCGCATGGCGCAGCCCCTGAGCACCATGTTGGGCCAGCACCGGAAGCTGCGCCGATTGAACAAGCAGGGTTGGGCTGGCAAAGCAGCCATAGAAGCGGCAAGGGGCGCGATACCATTACCAGCGGTATTGAAGGTGCTTGGACACCCACACCTACCCAGTGGGACATGAGTTACTTTGATGTGTTATTGGGTTATGAATGGGAATTGGTCACCGGGCCGGGAGGCGCCAAACAGTGGCAGGCCGTTGATTTGGCGGACGAAGATCACGCCCCCGACGCTGAGGATAGCAATACGAAGGTCGACATCATGATGACTACGGCCGACATGGCGATGAAAATGGATCCGGAATACCGCAAAATTTCTGAACATTTTCATGCGCATCCGGAAGAGTTTGCTGATGCATTCTCACGGGCATGGTTTAAGTTGATGCATCGTGACATGGGGCCGAAATCGCGCTATCTGGGAAGCGACGTACCTGATGAAGATTTGATTTGGCAAGATCCGCTGCCCAGTGCTGATAACACGCTAAGTAACAGTGATATTGAGAAACTGGCAGTAGCCATTGGTGCTTCTCGCCTGAGCGATCGAGAACTTGTCTATACCGCGTGGTCATCTGCTGCGACATTCCGTGGCTCTGATTATCGTGGTGGGGCTAATGGCGCACGAATTCGGTTAGCACCTCAAAAAGACTGGCCTGTCAATCAACCGGAGCAATTGTCCAAAGTGTTGGCTGTGTTCGAGGATATTCAAAAGGGCATCGCGCAGGAAGGTATTCAGGTATCGATGGCTGATCTGATTGTTCTGGGCGGTAACATCGGTGTGCAGCGCGCTGCTGAAAAAGCCGGTGTGGTCCTTGAAGTCCCATTCACTCCTGGACGTGTCGATGCATCAGAAGAGCATACCGATCCAGAATCGTTCGCTTTACTCGAACCGAAAGTCGATGGCTTTAGAAATTATGCGGCAAAAGAGTACACCATGCCGGCAGAGGAGTTTTTGTTAGATAAAGCGCAATTGCTTGGGCTCAGCGCGCCAGAAATGACGGTTTTAGTGGCAGGCATGCGGGTGTTGGACGCTAACTATGAGGGCTCACCCATAGGCGTTCTCACTGATCAGGTGGGAACGTTAACGCCTGACTTTTGCATCCATATTACCGACGTCGACACCGTATGGTCGCTGGACTCAGAGCAAGAAGGGCATTTCGTAGGTAGTCAACGTGGTGACAGTCAACCCAAATGGCAGGCAAGCCGAGTTGACTTGGTATTTGCATCCAACAGCCAGTTGCGCGCTATTGCCGAAGTGTACGCCGCTGATGATGCCCACGAGAAGTTTGTCAAAGACTTCGTTAGTGCATGGGTTAAGGTGATGAATGCTGACCGATTCTAATCAATACGGTATGTAATCAACTATTGAGCGCCGACTGAGCATGCGGCCTTGCAATGCTCAGTCGGTGCTGTGTTCTTCAAACCGCCAGCACTTGTATTGATGACGTCGAGAATGACCTGTTTTCGTGACGATTAAAATTTGTTGTTTTAATTAACCCTTTATATTTCGCGGGATGGGACTATACTAAGAGTACGGAATACAAAAAGAGTGCTATACAAAAACGCGTGTTAAACGCACGTTGTTAACCAGTCACACTGAGTACCCCGCACATTCGTGGTACGTCATATTGTCGACGCATTACCACTGGTGTAGCGTCACAGGCAATTACTTTCCTGATTTCCGTTGCTCAGTGCTTAATGTCCGCTATTCGGGAGGCTTATGAAATTATCGAAGTTATTTAAAAAGCGCTACCCTTATTCGCCCGTTGCCTATTTAGGCCGTAAAAATGTCGAGCGCATATTTGGTGCGCGGATCATGAAATTAAAGAAACTGGAAAAGATCCAACAACAGGAAGCGCGTTGCGACAGCGAAGGCTGTGATGCATCGGCGTCTACTCACCGCTAAAGGATACGTTGTGTTTTTCCGGCTGCTAATTCTTTCGTGTTTAATCAATGCTGCGGCGTGTAGCGCCGGAACGAGTTCCTTTGATGACAGCTTTGAAAAGGGTAATTATGACTTGAGTCTGGCGCTGACTAGCGCTGACTCCACAGCGGAAAGCGACGCGTCTGACGTAGACGGGTACGTTGATTATTCTGCGACTCAAGCTAGTCACAACATTAATAATGTTGCGCTAAGAGCGCCAGAGGGTTTCTGGCATCGTTTTTCTAACGGCAACGAGCGCATTCGCGCACCACCTATCTCCAAACTGTAGTTATCACTCATTAACGCGCGAATGTTCGCCTTTGCGTCAAACTACATTGTTGGAGATTTTCTATGAATGCTTTATCACTTTATGCCGTTCAGAATAGTGACCATCTCGCATGGCCTGAAAATAATACTTCCTTATCAGTACACATGCCTGCAGTAGCAGCGTTTACTGATTTCCGTCAACATAGGCCGGTTGTGATCAGTTCCAGCCAAAAAGCCTCAGACGTAGAGCGCTTGATGCGCCAGGCTCACGTCAAGTTACAACTGGTGTTAGACAAGCATGACAATTTTGTCGGTCTGGTCAGTTACAACGATATTACGGAAGACAAAATAATGATGCGTGTTGCGCAAGGGCAATCGCGAGATGATTTGCTCGTGTCTGACTTCATGCAGCACCGTGCCAGTTTGTGCAGTTTCGATTACGGGGAATTGCTCAACGCCACCATTAGCGACGTTCTGGAAACGCAGCAAAACAACCATCAGCAGCATTGTTTGGTAACAGACAGAACGCAGCATGAAATTAGAGGATTAATTTCAGCACGCGATGTGGCAAGGCTTCTTAAGCGTTCGGTGGATATCTACAAACACATTTCGTTTGAAGGATTATTTAACGAGATGGCGGCTTAACATCTGTTCCAGCTCGCGTTTTTTGACGGGTTTATTCAGATAATCGGTCATGCCAGCGTGTTCAGCCAATTCTCTATCTTCTGGCAACACGTTGGCGCTCAGCCCAACAATGGGCGTGCTCGTATCGAATTGACGGATCTGCCGTGTTGCTTCTAACCCATCCATTACCGGCATTTGAATGTCCATCAGGATCAGATCAAATTGGTGTTTTTTGTGCGCATCAATGGCAAGTTGCCCATTTTCGACCAGTAATGATGAATAACCCAGTTGTATCAGCATTTCCTGGATCACGACCGCATTAATGTCATTGTCTTCGGCCACCAACAAATTGATTGCCTGCGATGTCGAGTGCGCCGCATTTTCCCGGTCTTCATTTTCAACACGAGGCTGCAGGGTTCGCTCGCTTCCAAACGCCGTGTCGAGTAACGCCCGCTCATCAACCAGCGCACAGGGTAGCGGGTATTCAGGAAAGACTGCATCGACTGGCGTTGTCTCTGGCACTGTATTTGAAGTGAAAACATGCTGATTGATCACCTCAACCACATACGCTACTCGGCGAGGCAATGGCTGCGCGGGTAAGGAGAACGCTTTCGCATGGCCTGACCGCTGCTCTGCGTCAGCAACTGCTTGCTCTACTGATTTTGCTTGGCACGGCAGCCTCAACGTAAATTCAGTACCCTCTCCGGCCTCTGAGCGCACAGAGATTTTTCCTTGCATCAGCTCCAGCAACCGTTTGCTGATAGACAGCCCTAAACCGGTTCCACCGGCTTTGCGAGAAGCACTGTTATCGAGCTGTTCAAAGGGCATAAATAAGCGAGGCAACTCATGCTCAGCGATGCCAACACCCGAGTCATTGATGATAAACATCAATTCACCGCTGTGCGCATCATGCCACGTAAAATTCACGGTTAGATGTACGTCGCCTTCATGAGTAAATTTTACGGCATTGTTGAGTACGTTAAGCAGTACTTGCTGAGTCCGTTCGGCATCTACGTGCACACTGAAAGGGCAGGCACTGCTGATAGTCAGTTTAAACTGAATGGATTTCTTATTGGCTAATACTGTGATCAATGAAACGCAATTTTCCAACAGCTCAAACAGCGTTGTCTCTTTGACACGTAAGCGCATCCCTTTTTCACTGAGCTTTGAAAAATCTAAAATGTCATTGACGACGGAGAGCAATATATTTGAGGCGCTGATTAATTTGGTCAGGTAACTTCGTTGCCGTTCAGGATCGTGCGTGGTTTCCATCAATTGGGCTAAACCAAGAATGCCATTGATGGGCGTGCGCAGTTCATGACTCATATTGGCTAAAAATTGTGTTTTCTGCGCAGCCAAAGCTTCTGCTGCCTGACGGGCTTGCTCCGCTGCGGCCAGACTATCAACTTCTATTTCGCGCATGCGATTGAACTCGATAGCGATGTCAGAGAATTCGTCATTACTGTGAATATTGACTAATTGGAACTGACCGCCGGTCTGTTTACGTAGCGCTGATTCAAATGTATTCAGCGGTTTACGCACAAAATAGTGAATAAGTCCGAATAGGGCGGTGATCAGCACGGCTAGAAAAACGCTGCAGATGACTATCACGGTATTGCGATAGTCGGTAAATTGCGCATCTAATTCGTAAGTGTCGATATAGATCAAAAGCACAAACTGATTACTGTCAATCCCGTTTTGCGCGATGGCAACCAGCGGATAAGCCAATGCATAGTGTTGTTCCACAATTGGCGTGAAATACCAACTGCCGCCGTATTTTACTTTCGCATAGGCGGAGCGCATTAACGCAGGCAGATCAGGAAGTTGATGATTAGCATGACGATAACGGCTTGTCGCTAAAATAGTATCATTCTGAGGGGAAACGATAGTCGTTTGGAGCACGTGATCACTCAGCGCAATCATGGTCGCAACACGCTTTAGCGTTTCTTCATCAATCGATGCATCAAATTGCATGGCGGCTTGCGAGGCAATACCGACTAAGTTCGTTTTTGTTGTGTCAATTTGCTGCTGGCGAAACTCACTCAACAGCCACGTTGCCGCGACCGCTGTCAGCACAATAAACAAAAGGCTGACAGGGACAAAAAGTTTGTAAACAATCGGCAAGCGGATCATTTAGCGTGGCTCAAAGGCATTGGCGAATCGGTGGCAACCTTCACCTTTTGCGACACCGCAGGCGATGACCAAATCTTCGCCTAAGTTCTGCGGCTCAGCCAGCAATCTGGCGCGTTCATTGGCGTCAATCAGCTTAATGCCAGCCATTGTCTCTGCCACAGAGTCGACCGATACTGACGCAATGTCGGCGACAAATTGATTAAACATTTGCGGATCTGCGAGTATTTTATCCACCGCAGCATCCCACATAGCGACAAATTGCGCTTGCACTTCAGGCGCAATATGCGGTTTAGCCCACACGACATCAAAAATGCGCTGCGGGTGTTCTGCCGATGTGTAAATCGTATGAAGGTCCGGGTTGCTCAACAAGTAGGTAGATACCGGAGGGTAAGTCACGCATGCATCAATCATGTCTTTTTCAAAGGCTTCACCACACTCGGTTTCGGGAATGCGGATCTGAGTAATGTATTCTTGTGGTTCGGCCGTGTTGAACACAATTGAGAGTATATACTCCGCGATCCCCTGACTCGGTGCTGCAATTCGAGTGCCTTTGAGTTGCGAAACCTGTTGAATCGACTTTTTCGCGACAATGACATCACCGCCATTGGAGTAGTCAGTGATAAGAAATGGGAACAGCTCCAACCCACTTAAGGTCGATGCATTGGTGAACTCCAGCATGGAGGTCGCCGTGAAATCGACCTGCTCGCGCAGGTAGCTTCGCCGCAAATTAGCAATGGTGGTAGGTTCAAGCACCTTAACACGTAAGCCAAAAGCTTCATCGAGTTGATGCTCGATGGCGTAATAAAGTGGATAAAATCCGTACCAGCTTCCAATCACTACAGTGACAGGTTTAAGGTCTGCGGCGGTTTTGCAACTGCTAATAACAAGGCAAAGAGCAAACACAAGGTAACGCATGGGCATCACTGCTGATGAATACTAACCCTCAGGTTAACACATTACGCCGGAGGATAAACAATATCCATGTGTGCAGCGTGCGCCACTGCAAACGCATGTTCTTGAAACACTTTTAAGCCTGTTTCTGCAAAACTGACAGTGATAGGGTTGCGTTTTAAAGAGGCTTTCAATGTTTGCGCATTTATGGTTTCCACATCAATATCATTGATCAATTGGATGGCCGCTTCCATCTTAAACCCCAACGCGCCGCCAGAAAATTTTCCGGTGAGTGGGCGCTCTTTAATCACCACTTTTTCGACTTTGTAGTCTTTCATCAATTGTCGAAATTGTGACTGGAAATAGCTCAAATCGGTGCGTCGGTTGCGTTTACTGAATTCAACCTTGCGAGCTCGACACTCGGGCATAAAAAATACCCCTTCACGATACTCCAACAGGCAAATCACTGCTTCCGTTCCTTTGATATCAACGCCACAAATCAACATAGTCTTCTCCGCTGGATTACAGTTGGCGCAACACCGCGCTAATGTAGCGCGCATAGTACCGTATTCGGCTGGTTTACATAAGTCTTAGTCGTGTCGGAACAGTTTAAATTGAGCCTGAGAGAGGTTAGTGGTAGCGTTTACGCTGACTTTCGTTAAAGGTGCGAACATGGAAATTCATCTCACTGATTCAGCTGTCGAACTCATACAGTTATCGCTGGCTCCGGTATTCTTATTGGTGGGTATTGGGCAGATTATCAATGTCGTCACGGGTAGATTGGCACGTATCATCGATCGGGCACGGTGGATTGAGGAGCATCAGAAACAGACTTCACCCGCACAGAGGAGCCAGCAAGGGCTTGAAATGACATCGCTGCGTCGGCGTATGCGTTTTGCTAACTGGTCGATTAACTTTCTCACGGGGGCGGCCGTGGCCGTGTGTGTTGACGTTATTCTGCTGTTGTTAAACGGACTTATCGACACCAGTTTAGACGTGACCATACTGGTTACATTCATTTTTGGGCTGGTGCTGATCACTGGCGGATTAATCGCCTTTTTCCTTGAGGTGAGCCTGGCAACAGCGACGTTGAAAGTGTCGTCAAGTGGGTTATCTGATTAAAAACGATTTCGCTGATCCTACAGTGCCTTCTTGGTCGGCATGATCACATTGGCAAAAATAAGCCCAGCGACTAACGACATAAAGATCACAAACGTCTCCTGCCCAATATGCTCTGTCTGCATAAAGTCTTGCCCTGAGACAAACGAATTTAAGCCAATGTAGGTTTTTGAGCCCGGTACCAGAACAATTAACCCCTGCATGAGCACGATGCTGGCAGGGGCATTTGCCACGCGTGTAAATAGGTTGGCGTACACACCCACCGCAAACGCGCCGACGAAGGTGCCTAAACCAAACTCAAGGTATTTCGCGGCCCAGTAGGTGCCAAAATAACCGACGAAGCCGCAAATAACGGCCCACGGTGCGTGTTTAATACGAATTTTGAAGATAACATTTAGTGCAGAACACAAGATCAGTACGGCAACCCATGCGGCCCATTTCGGCAGCGGCTCGGTGGGAACAAGGGTTACTTCGCTAAACAATGCGAAGCCCAAAGCGATTCCCAGAAAGGCACCAAAGTATAATTTAAACAGTTGCATTAGCGCATCCATCACGCGGGCGGTGCCGGACACAAGGTGTCTTGAAGATAACTCTGCCAGCCCGATGGTCAATGCCAACCCAGGAATGAAGATGATGATCGACGACAAGACAACTAAGCGAATATTAATTGCTGGGTCAATGAAGCTGCTAATGGCACAGGCGCAAACGCCTGAAACGAGCGCGACAGCAGGCTCTAACATGTGATTGACGCGCTTGCTGCGAGTTGCCCAAACAGCGAACAAATACATAATGAGGCCAATGGCACCGGCAGCAAACGCATCATGCAAGCTGGCACCCATGACAATCGCAAAAGCCCCCGTGGAAAGGCCAAACGCAAAGAAGCTGACCAGTGGGTGATAAAAATCCCCCAGATTATCAATTTCCGTCAGTTGGCGGTCGGCTTCCTCTAATGTCAGCTTGTTTTCCAATAACTGATTCACCAACTCATCCGTGCGCGACAATGAACCCAAATCCATATCACCGGGCTGAACGCGGGCGGCATGATTATATTCATCTTCATGCTTGTCGCTCCAGATCACGAATGTGAGTGACGTTGGGGTGGAGATAAAGCCTGCTCTCACATTCAGATGGGCGGCAACCTCATTGAGATGTGCCTCAAGTCGAAACGCCGGCGTACCGTACTTGTGCAGCATTTTTCCTAATTTGACGATGAATTTGCGTATTTGTGTAAATTCGTGTTTATCCACTTTTTATCCAGTCTGTACAGCAGGGGCAGGAGTGGTTTTCTTGTCGAAGAATACCAATGCGGCCGGCAGAAAAATAAGGTCAACCAGAAGCGCTACAACGATAATAATTGCCGTTAGCAAGCCCATATCAGCGTTCAAGGCGAATGTTGATAAGGTCAGTGTCGAGAAGCCTAGCGCAAGTACAACGGTGGTGATCACCAGTGCTCTACCCACACTTGAAAACGCATAGCGTACACTGTCTTGTGCGTTGTCGCCTCGACGTCGGGCGTAGTTATACTTGCTCAGAAAATGCACCGTATCATCCACAATAATACCCAATGTCATGCTGAGCACGACCGCCAGGGCAAGGTTAATCTCAGCTGAAATCAAGGCCCAAATTCCAAAGCCAATGCCGGCGGGCAACATGTTGGGGATTAAGCTGATAAAGCCCATTCTTACTGACCTTAAAGCGATCATCAGCAGACCGGAAATAAGCAGTAAGGCAAATAAGGTTCCTTGAATGATACCGCGCATATTCGCCTCGCCGATATGAGCAAACATCAATGGTGGGCTGGCCGCTGTAATGCGTAGCTCAGGCGCAATTTGATTAAACCAGTCATAGGCGCGCTGTTCAAATGCGGTAAATTCTGCGCTGCCTAAATTTTGTAACGTGGCCACAACGCGCGTTGCTGATTTATCAATGTCGAGCTGATTGTTTAAGTCTAAACCGTAGGGCAACGACATCTCAAAGAGTAAAAGATATTGCGCTGATAGTTCTTTATCGGCCGGCAGAGCGTAGCGGTTGGGATCATCGCCATACATATTTTTATTCAGACGTTTCATGGTGTCTGACAACGTAGCGACATGATCGACTTCGGGCTGCTGACGCAGCCAGTCGCTAAAAGCGTCGATAGCGCGCATGACTTTAGGATCATTGATGCCACTGGCTTCTCCGGTATAGATAGCAAAATCAATGTTCGACATACCGCTGACGTTGTCCGTCTGGAAATCGGCACCTTGGCGAAACTCACTGGATTTATCAAAGTATTCGATCGCAATGTCATTCACCTGATTAGTAAATGCCAAGGTGATTGCCGCCACAAAGAGAACAATGCTGTAGGGCAGAATCTTGCGATGATGCGTGATGATGCTGTCGGCAAACTTAAGTGACCAGCGTTTGTCGCTGGTTTGATTTTGCGGTGCTTTGATTTTGACAACGCTCAGTAGCGCCGGTAAGAACGTTAGCGAAAGCCAGCAAGCCAGCATCATGCCAATCGCTGTCAGATTACCGAGATCCTGCAAGATGGGCACGGGTGAGAAATTGAGGGTTAAAAATCCAATGGCTGTTGTTACCGAAGTGATGATCACCGGCATCACATTTATATCTAGACTATAGCGCAACGCGTCTGCTTTGGATTTTCCCTCTCTCAAACCAAACATCATCGACGATATCACGTGAATGCAATCAGCAACGGCCAGTGTCATTACCATGGTAGGCACATTAACCGTCGAAATACTTAAGAAAAAGCCACTCCACCCCGCAAATCCCATCGTCGCTGCAATGGACAGCACAACCACCAAAAGTGTTGCCAGAGTACATAATATTGAGCGTAATAATAACCACATGACGACAATGATGGTCACAAACATCAGAGGGATCAGTGTTTGTGCATCATGATTTGCTGCCTGTTGAAACGCATTGTTTAACATCACCATACCCGTGAAGTAAAACGTATGATCCGGGTATTGCGTTTCAAATTCAGCCGTCATGTCGCGCACAAACTGACTGATTTGGTCAACTTCTTTAGTCTGATCACCGTCGGGCAATTGTACCGTGATATTCACAACGGCCACGTGGCCCAAGTCGGATACGAGTCGGTCACGCAGATTGGGCTCCGCCAACGCAACCGCTTTAATTTTGGCAATACGTTCTGGTGTAAGCTCAGAGGGCGAATCTATCAGGCTTTCTACCATCAAGTCATCAAACTCAGAGTAGGTATGTTGAAAGTTGCTAATAGAATCAACGCGCGTAGACAGCGGCGTTTGCCAAGAGGCCTCCGTTAAATCGTGAATGAGGGTGAGCGTCTCTTGGGTAAATACATTGCCACTTTTCGGCGCAATCACAATGCTGGCATTTTCATTTTTGTTGAAGATATTCTGCATTTCTTCAAACGCCATGCGTTGCGCATTATCGGGTTGGAAAAAAACTTTGTAATCACCACGGAAGTATAGATTTTGCACGCCAGCAGCAAGTGCCACGAGCAATACAACGTTTAAAACAAGCACCCACCATGGGTGACGTAAAATAAACTCAATCCAGCGCTGTTTCATTGCTTTACCCTCTAATCGCTAGCGGCGAATGACGTCATTACACACGGCATTGTACGGTGGTTCAATCACTGATTTACAAAACCGTTAATTTAGTGCCTTTTAAACGCAATAGTGTGAACAAAATTTGTATCGCAGAGCTCAACCGGCCCTAGCACAAACGCCCGAAAGAGCAGCCTTGTCTCTTTATTTGGTTAAAATTTGATCTTTGCGCTGTTCGCTGCAATGCTTGTTGTATCGATAGTGAGCGTGGCTCAAGGATTGATGCATGCCGTTTTTTTCTGACATTGGTAGTAAGTTCACAGACTGGTTGGGTGTTCCCGGTATCCTGGCCGCCTTCGCTATATCGCTGTGCGTGTGGCTTTATTACGACTTAATCATCGACAGCACATTAAACAGCACCATGATGCTGGGCGTGTCAATTTGCAGTATTTTCTTGGTCGCCGTTGCGAAAATGTCAATCAAAAGCCTGAAACGATTGGTGAATGATGACAGCGGTAAACCTAATGCATAAACGTCGCCATATTATCATGTGTTTCGCATTGCTCACGTTAGTCGCATGCCAAAGCACGCGGCAAGCGTCACCTCCCGAGACTCCCGCGGCGTCTACTAGCGCGCCTAGCGTGGAACCGCCTCGCGTTAACCCGCCTCGCGTTAACCCGCCTCAAAAAATAGCGGTAGATGTAGCGCCTGAAAACGCGAATGCAAAATATGGTTCTGGTCTTAACGCGCTCAGTGGTTTGCTGGGGATCATGGGCAAACCCAAGAAAGCTGAATTAATTGCCATGTTAACCCAGTTATACTCGCCGTCTGAGCTACAGTCTGACCGCTATGGTCATTACGTCTATTTGGTTTTTACCAATAATGAACCAGCCACATTAAATAAACGCCTAGCTGCCACGAGCGCCTTTCTGTGTCGTTTTACGCAATCGTCTGGCAAAGATGTTGCCCACATTGCGAAGCGATCAATAGCACTGTTTCAGGCGCCTATGCAAGATGACAGAAGTGCTGCCGACATTCTTGAATACAACGATCTTTACGGTTTTCAACAACATTACAGTTATGTAGAGGGGCAACTACTGGCAAGACTGGTAGAACACCAAACACCCATATCCGACATCGGTATCGTGACCGCTGAAATACCCATAGGCTCCCGTTACCAACGTGCGGCTAGCATTGAATATAACGCGCTCGATCTCAGTCAGTTCTCAGCCCATGAAATCCATGAAACGATCGTGTCTTTGCGGAAATACATTGTGAACCGGCCGAAAGATCCAGAGGGAACCATTGCCGCCATCAATCTCACAGGGCTACAAACACCTCTACTCAGTATGCGCTTGGCATCCTTCTTTGAGTCAGTAGGGCAAGGCTTTATCGCCCTAACCACATTTAATCAAGCCATGGCGGATGAACGCGGGTGTGATTAATCCTGACGTTGAGGCAACCGACGGCTCTACGCGCCCTACGGTTTTACAGGCGCATTTTCTACGATGTCCGCGATTTCAGGGCTTCCGTTTAACTTGGCTAAATCAATCAGGTAACTTTTTTGTAGGCTGTCCAGCGTGCGCCCTGCCAGCAAGGACTTTAAGCGGTCCGGTTCTTCGTTAACAATCGCAGTTTCAATCGCTTTCATATTGCCGACCGCATTTTCGCCGTTATCTTGAGTTTGTGTCATTGCTATCCCTTAATTTCCAAACACCATGAATAAAGCGTAGGGGGCTTTTTGCAATTTTCAAGAGCGCTAGCACTTCCTATTGAAATAATGCTAGCCGCTCTCTACAACGCTATTTATTCGCTGCCACTGGATTGCTTGGGTCTGCATCGTGCGGTTTGCGCGAGCTGACTTTACGTTTAACCCACGAAAAAGGTTTGCGTAAATCGATTAGGATGAGATAGAGGCAGGGCACGAGCACCAATGTCACGATGGTGGCGTACATGACCGCAAAACCCAGTGCGACTGCCATGGGGATCACGAACGATGCCTGTAAGCTGGTTTCAAACATGATAGGCAACACCCCCGCAAAGGTGGTGATGGACGTCAATGTGATTGCTCGGAAACGTGCACAACCGGCTTCCAAAACCGCTTCTTTGATCGAGTAACCTTGCTCGCGTCGCTGATTGACAAAGTCGGTCATCACCAGACTGTCGTTAATCACGACCCCGGCGGCGGCAATCAGGCCAAAGGTTGACATCATGCTTAAGTCCAGACCGAAGAAGAAATGACCCCAGACTGCGCCAGTAAAGCTAAATGGAATGACCGACATAATGATCAATGGCTGCCCATAACTCTTCAGCGGCACTGCAAGCAGAATGTACACCATGATCATGGCAGCAATGAAAAACATGACCTGTTCGTTTTGCTGTGCCTGCTGTTCCTTTATATCACCCCCCAGCTCAGTTTTCACGCCGGGGAACTGCTTAAACAATTCAGGCAGCAGATTTTCCTTTATCTCTTCCACGACTTCGTTGGGTTCAACTAAACGCTCATCAATCGAGCCCCACACGTAAACACTTTGATAGCCCGCCTCGCGGCGAATGTAGCTAATGCCGGGTTTTTCCGTTAGCTCAACCACATCCCCCAGCATGACTTCACGACCCGACGGCGTTGTGATAACAGCATACTTTAACGAGGAAAACTGCTCGCGCGTCAGGCGCGGGTAACGCACCATCACACGCACTTCTTCGCCATTCCGAATAACCCGCTGGGCCTCACCACCAAAGAAACTGGCTCCTACCTGGCTGGCGATATTGGCAATGTCCAGACCCAGATCATAGGCAACGGGGCGCAGTGTCATCTGTACTTCCTTACTGGCCGGGTCAATGGTGGAGCTGACGTCGAACAACCCTTCCTGCTGTTGTAACATTTCAATAAACTGGCGGCCTGCGGCATTCAGCGTTTGTAAATCAGGGCCAAACAACAAGTAGCCGAACTCTCCATCATCACCGCCGCCATTCACATCATCCTGTACAACGAACGATTTCATGCCCGGTATGGCCGGTATGGCTTCACGCCAGCGTCGAGCCAGTTCAAATGTATCAAAATGACGATCATCCTCACCGACCAGTGGCACTAGTATTCGTCCTTCGGTGCGGTCTTCATTGAAAGCAAGTAAATCACGGATCATGCCCGAGCCATACTCTTTGACAATATCCTCTTCAATTTGCCAAATGACATTTTCGATGGTTTGCAGCGCTTCTATCGTTGCGGTATCTGAAACGGTTTCGTTCATTTCAATACGAACGCTGGGGAAGTCGTGTGGTACTTTCGGGTTAGGAACTGTGCGCACGTAGTTCGCGTTGATAAGCCCCATAGTGACCATAAGCATGGCAATGAAAAAGGTAAGCACCGCCCAGCGCATTTCCACGCAACGGGAAACAAAGGAACGGTAGGGGCCATTTACAAACCCAAAAAAGCGTTTATTGAACCGGGCACGCCAACTCGTTTGTTTCACCGGTGAAAAGCGGGTATGGGCTAAATGGGCTGGCAGTATCAGCTTGGACTCAATCAAACTGAAAACCAAACACAAGATAACAACCACCGCAATATTATAAAAGAAAGCGCCTTCTGGCCCAGAACTTTGTGTGAAGGGTAAGAACACCGCGATGGTCGTCAGTACCCCGAAGGTTGCGGGAGTAGCTACTTTCTTCGCACCACGCACCACATTGTCTACGCCGCCGCCCTTACTTTCAATTTCAGTATAGGCACTTTCTCCAATCACGATGGCATCGTCGACCACAATCCCTAATACCATGATGAATGCAAACAGTGAGAGGATATTAATGCTCACGCCAAATACCGGCATCATCATTACCGCACCCAGGAAACACACCGGTAGCCCCACCATCACCCAGAATGCCAGCCTAAAGCGCAGGAAAATAGTGAGCAGTAACGCCACTAATACAGCTCCTTGAAACAGGTTGCTGAGCATCATATCCAGTCGCGCGTTAAGGTAATACGTCATATCGACAACAATTTTAATCTGCGCGCCGTCGGGCAAAGTTTTGTTACGTTGTTCAATATACTTTTTCACACTCTCAGCAACCGGCACCATGTTTTGCGTTTTTGTCGCTTTCACAGCCATCCACATGGCGTTCTGGCCGTTGTATTTAAAGTAGCGCTCGCCTTCTTCGAAGCCATCGGTGATTTCAGCGACATCGCGTAACAATACCCTCGCGCCGTTTTCGCCTATTTTGATTGGGATGCGGCCAAATTGGGCGCCATTATAAATCTGGTTCTCGACACGCACTGAAATCAGCCCGGAATCAGTACGCAGTTGTCCGGCTGAAATATTGGCCGAGTAGCGTCCGATTGCACGGGTAATATCATCAATAGTGACGTTGTATTTGCGCAACATATCCGGCTGAATTTCAATCGCGATTTCGTCGTTCGGTGCACCCATTTCAACCAAAGATACATTACCCAGTTGGAGTAACTCATCTTCAATTTGCTTGGCTAGCGGCTTTAATTCTTTCAAAGAAAGGTCGCCAACCAGCGACAGTTCCAGCACATCCTGCTTAAACTCAATTTGCGATATGGTGACAGGCTCCATATCGGCGGGGAAGGTGGCAATGCTGTCGACGCGCAGTTTCACCTTGTCGAGCACATCGGTTAGATCTTCATCGGTGTGGATTTCTAGAGTCACCCGCCCGCTATTGCGAAACGCTCTGGAAACCGTACGCTTGATTTCAGTGACGTCTTTAAGCGCTTCCTCGATTTTGATCAGAATCGATTCTTCGATTTCCTGAGGTGACGCCCCTCGATATTGTGCGCTCACATTGATGAAATTGATTTCAATGTTGGGGAACATCTGACGTTGGATAGTGAAATAGCTGGCAATGCCCATAATGATGATAAACACCATAATGAGGTTGGCCGCGACTGAATTGTTCGCGAAAAATGCGATGATACCGCGTTGAGTGTCGTTATTTGGGGTCATTATAGGCTACCTGGCTACTCTGTACGTGCAGCGGTTTGTGGCTGTTTCTCATCGATCACGACAACTTCCATTCCATTCTGAGGATACTCCGGCAATGTCAGCACCAACCTGTCGCCCGTGCTTAAACCGCTGTCGATAAGAAATGTATCCGCCTCTTCGCGTACCACATTAACGGTGCGTTGCACCATTTTTTGCTCATCGTCGAGCGTCCACACGCGATTGTTATTGACTAGGTCTTGCTTTATTTTGAATACGTTATCGAGGGTTGTGCCTGAAAAAGACACCTCCACGTAACTACCGTATTTTAACGCGGGCTCGTTGGATTCCAGTCCATACGGGTCGTCGATGCGCACGACCAGATTGGTCATGCGCGTCGCTTCATCCACGACGCCAAGGTCACGTTTTATAACGCCTTGTCGCGCGATCGAGTTCTTTCCGCGAGTTACGATTTGGGCTGCACTTCCCGTCAGTGATTCAGGTAAAAACTGACCATCGAACCCGGCGATGGGGAAAACCACTTCGGCCGCCTCAATGTTGTGTAGGCGGGCTGCGTCCATCCCCACATTCACGTATTGACCTACGCCGATATCGCGGGTGACTACCAGCGCATCATAAGGAGCCTTTACCTGAGTATTATCGAGATCACGTTGGGCGATCCGCAGGCGAGCTTCGGCGGACTTGACGCGCGCTTGCGCACTCAATACCTGGGGCTTGCGTAAATACAAATCACTTACCTGTTGTTTAGGCATATTGCGCGCTTCACGGGCTGCAACATCAGCGCGGGCTTGCTCTTCTATAAGCTGCGATTTCGCTTCAATTAACTCAGATTCCGCCTGTAATTTGGCCGCAACATAGGCGTCATCTTCAATACTGAACAGCAAATCGCCACGCTTGACGACGCCACCGGGAACAAAATTGGCGTGCCAACTAACAACTTCCCCTGCAACTTGTGCGGCAATAGTGGTGCTTTCCAATGGCCTGACTTCACCGAAACTTTCAATAGTTACGGTGTAGTCAATCGGGCTTAACGCTTCAACTCGCACAGAGGGACGCGTATCCACCTGCGCTTGTGATGTTTCTTCCTTACCGCTCGCTTCGATGGCGGTTTTGATCCCGAACCCGCCAATGAGTACGGCGAAGGGGATAGCAACTTTCCAAATCGTTTTCATAGCACACTGTATTGAATAAATGACATGCTAATGATAACGCGTTCGCCGCATAAAACGATCCCTCAAATGTAACGAACTGTTATTCCTGTTTTGCCATTTCAGCATGGTTTGTGCTTATCCCTTACGTGAGGCACCCATGACAACTCGTTACAGGAGCAATACCCCATGCACATGTACTTTTCTAACGCGCGGCTACCCCGGGCTACGCGGCGTTTGTCTTTTACCGCGATGCTACTGAGTGTAATGGTGTTGCCCATAGCGGCAATGGCACAATCCAGTGACAAGGATTCTGCAATAACAAACTCGATGTCGCAGGCGCTGTCGTTAGTGCCGTTGATTGAGTCAGCCAGTGTGCGGTTAAGTGCAAACAAAGACATTGAACAGATTGCACTTTACTACAAACCGACTACGGAGCACGCATGGACACCGGCGTTTGATATGGTGTGGGAGCCAGTTGCAGGAAAATGGCAGGGGGTTTTATTGCATTTGCGTGCAGGCACTGAATACGAGGTAAAAGTGCAAGCCCGCGATCAGGGAAAAGGTCAGGAATGGATACAACGGTTCACAACTCGATCGCAGTTTCCCGCTGTGGATCCACAAAAGGTGATTGCGTTACGAGACATCTATCAAGGCGGACAGCTCAATCTCAAAGCGCTTAAAGTCAATGGCTCACCGGGCGCGTGGGCAATGATACAAGGCGATCCCAACACAGTCATCAAAGCTGACGAACTTGAATCAGCGGTTTTTTTACAAGGTAATGCCTATGTGGTACTCAAAGATATCGTGATTGACGGCGGGTGGCGCTACGGCGTGCAGATGCGTAACTCTCACCATATCTGGATAACCGGCTGTGATATTTCAAAATGGGGCAGAGTACCAACAGTTTTTAAGAAGGGGCGCGGTTATGCGACACCTGAAAGCAAAACGCCGATAAATTATGATGCGGGCATCGATATCGACAAATCGGGTGTGGTCACCGTTGAAGACTGCCACATTCACTCGCCCAATTATGGCGCAAATAGTTGGACTCATGGCCACCCGAAAGGCGCAAACGCAATTCAGGTATGGGCACAGCATAAAAATGAACAGTTTCAGGGCCAAGTGATTATTCGCCACAACCGTATTCAGGGAAGTGACCAACACCGCTTCAACGATGCAATTGAAGGGCGAAAAAATACAGAATTACTCGGTGGGTTTGTGCGTGACTCTGCTATTCATAATAATCAAATCGCTTACGCAAACGATGACTTGATTGAAATTGACGGTGGGCAAAGCGGGGTATTGGTGTACAACAATCAACTTTCGCAGGGGTATGTGGGTATCAGTGCGTTGCCCAACCGGCGTGGGCCAAGTTACCTCTTTAACAACGCGATCACTTCATTGGGCGACCAAGACGGCAATGAGTGGACCGCAATCAAGCTGGGCGGTTTACGCAGTGCGCCACAGGGCCAGGTTTTTGTATTACAAAATTGGATTAACGTCGACCGAAATGGCATCGCAGCGTCATCGGTCAAAGGCGACAATACATTCTGGGCTGATGTGCGCAATAATGTGATTATCACTCAGCGTTCATCGAATTTGGTGGGGTTGGGTATTTATGATCCCAAGCAATACCCCGACAACCGCTTTGTCCATAATCTTATCTATAATCGTACTCGGCAGGCGCCGTATGCAGAGGCGAAATTGGCTGAAAATAGTCGCTGGATAGTTTCGCCACAGACCCTGTCGAGCGTATTGGGTTCACAACGAGATCCTTACGTTGATGTGGCCCTTGCACCCGAGCATATCCTTCATGGTTTTCATGTCAGCGCGCCCGCAGGCAAAGATCAGACGACACCGCCTTTTCTTCTCCGAGTGGGTGTCTATTAGTGGACACAAACTGCCTCTGGTAAACTCTCGCAGAAAACCGTATACCAGCAAACTCCAAAAGCCGGTCGCAACAAGTTTAAGCGAGGATGTTAAAAACTACTTTAAAGCAGTGACAAAAGACGATTTCCCATATCTGAGCCTGCTCAACCTCTATCTTTCAGGTTGCGTTTCGCAAAAAAAATAGGAAGATTGATATTTTGTGGAGGGGCCTAGCAAAGCGCTAAACTTGATCTCATCGCTCTTTGATACGCAATAGCGACGGCGTCATTTCCGTCAGCAGACAATTCCCCGCTACTAGAAAATTAAGGAAAATTCAGTGAAAAATGTACTTACAATGTTAGTTGTTTATCTAATTTCTGTATCTGTGTATGCAGCCAGCCCACTTGCAGAATCAGAAGTAAGAAAATTAACTCAGCAGTTTATCGAAGCAAAAAATCAGCGCCAGCAACCTGATTCGACTAAAGAAGACATTGATTACTTTCTTTCGTTCTTGGCAGACGAATTTAAGGATGAACACGTTAAATTTAACGTGCTCGTCACGAGTAAAGATGAGCTGCGTTCTGGAATGGTCGCGAAGTTAGACGACAAAATATACTTTAGCAACATAGACATTTTAGAATTAATGGTTGGCCGGAATGTTGCTTTTGTTAAGTTCAAAGAGCATGCGAAAGGGCAACCCAGTCATATGGACAAACCTATCGAATATACGGCGATTAATATTATGTCATTGGAGTTTAATGACCTCGGCAAAATAAAGCATATAAGACGCCACCATGGATTATAATTGGCTGTCTACATGAGCTGCGACTTCAGCATTTTATCCCGCGGGCCTGCGACTGTTGTTGAAAATTCATACACATCAAGGAAGTCGGTATGAATACATTATTTTCAGTCCTCATCACTTTTGTTCTTGCGACGAACTCTGTTGCTTCAGAACTCATTGAGTTGGGGATTTCAACATCGATAGAGTCAGAGCTCATGGACGAAAAAAGACTTTTTTTGGTCTATTTGCCACCGACATACGACAATGGCACAAAGTCATACCCAGTCATTTACTTACTAGACGGAGACATCCACCGAAAGACTTCTTAAACCGAGAGCTCATACCTGAAATCGACCGGCTCTACAGAACTTCTAGTAAGAGATTATTAGTAGGCGAATCCTTTGGCGGCTTGTTCGCGTCGAACGTACTTCTTAACTCTCCGTCATCATTTACAGATTACCTGATAATTGATCCGACGGCACTTTGGGACAACGATTACCTGAATCGCACCTACAGCAAGAAAGCGAGACCTGTGAGTCTCAGTTCCAACGTATATTTTGCTTTTGCAAATAATTCACATCTGGGTGAAATAGGATTAGCAAACTATCAGTGGGGTACCTCATTCGCTTTTTCTGTCATAGAAAACGTGCAAGGAATAGCTGTACAACAGTATTTTGAAAATGAAACTCATGGAACAGTTGCGTTCTTGGCCTGGTACGAAGGCTTAAAGATCCTGCTACCCACCACAGATGAATGATGTGTACATTCAGGAACTATGACATAGCTCGCCCCAGGTTTTCCTGAGGTGATTCAGCGTAACGGTCGCTAATACGAGCCGCTGACAAAACCTGGGCTAGACAGTTTGTGTGCGGCGGGTATTAACAGCATGACTAGGCGCGGGGAGTTGCTGATCCAGCGCGCTAAAAACGGTTTGCCACATTTGCTCTGTGCGACGTTTAAAGGCCAGAATAGGGCCTCTGTCTGGGTCTGTTTGTTGCGCCATCAAGTGCGTAAAGAGCGCATTGACTTCCGCGACACTACTGTCAGCCTGAAGCATAAATTTTTGCTGCTCATACTCTTCAAATAAACGCTCATATTTGAAGCTCCAACTGGTTCCAATGCACGGCACGCCTTGTGATAGAGCGCTGACACAACCATGAAAGCGTGAGCACACCACTGCGCGGCTTTGACCAATGATCCCTTTGACCACCAAGGGGTCATTTTCCTCAATAATCTTCAATGGTTGTGAGCATGCAGCGGCAATGTCAGCACAGATAGGCGCATCACCCGCGCCCTCGTGATTCAGGATCACAGGCGTTAAACCTTCTGCAATGCCTAATTCTGAAAGTTGAACAAACAGGTTAAGGTAACGAGTGGCCCACAGATTGTTACTGTTTTGACTGCTCACCATCTTATTGTTGGGCACGAGCAACAAGGTTGATTTACCGTCGGTAAAATAGTCCGGGCATCGGCCTTTAACGATATTGGTGAAATCCGGAAATTGGCGAAGATTCGACTGGTCAGAAAGTAACTCTGCCACATGGTTATAACTTGAGGCTTCTCTGGCAAGAATGAGCGAGGCTTTAGGCAGCGCTCGTTGTAGCGCGTGCACATCGGTAGGCCGAGTAAAAGCGCCCAGTGCCTGTGGCAGCAATACATAGGGCTTATTGCGCTGATCAAACCGATGCAGTTCTGCGCACAATTGAGTGATCACACGGCTTGGCCATTGGTCGCCATATGCAAAGCCGGAGGCATCCAGTACGGCGTCAATATCGGCCTCAGTGATAATTCCCCATTGCTGCGCCATCTGCTTACGCCATGACTGGGGTATCAAATCGCTGAAGCGGTTAAGGTTTAAGGGGCCTTTTTGCAACATAAGTTTTTTGTATGCGCCGACATTGGCGATGCACGCGTAAGGTGTTTGACGATTGGGGCGGAGCACAACATTAATGTCACTACGCCATTCAGCCAATGCCTGCAATACAGCATGCAGCATAAGTTCTGCGCCTTTATTGACAAATTGTGTACCGCGAATTTCAATATTCATAGCCTGTTCCTTGAAAGTGAATTAGTGCTGCTTGAGCAGCGTGTCGGCGTTCTTTTTTTGTGAGAATGGGATGCCGCCATCTTTGATTGCATACCCCACTGAAATCAGCATAATCGGGCGTTCATAGGGCGATAGGTTGAGTTTTTTACTCATCATTTGTTCGCGCGACTCGATATCTGGCCAATTGATGGGGCAAGTAGAAAGCGATAGCGTCTCGCACGCCAGCATAAATTGCATCGCAGCCAACGCGCCGTCGATATAGATGACATGTCTATCGCGCTCTTTCGGATACGCACTCAAATCACCCACCACCACAACGGAACACGGCAGATTGTTTACCCATCCGGCAGTGCCCATCGCACAGGCCGCTATATCAACCGCTTTGTCTTGATGGTTGAACGCATAAAATTTAAACGGTTGTCGATTACAGGCCGATGGCGCCAAACTCGCGGCGTTAATTGCCTGCTGAAGTTTGCCCCATTCAACTGGTTTCTGTTGATACCAGCGCACAGACCGACGGCGTTTAAACAACGTCAGCAATTCGTCGTAATCCAACGGGCACTTCGGCAATGTGTCGTGCGCATAGGGCACTGAACTGACTTGTGCGCCGGATGAGCTGATCGCGCTAAACGCTTTGCGCTGGGTGTCGACAATCGGTGTCGCACTAACTACATCAAAGTAAAGACACAAAACATCATGCGCCCATTTTTGTTCTTCGTGATCTAAGCGCTTGGCCATCACGCAATCCCGGAAACAACTGACTGTTTCACCAATGTACCCTTCGGCAAAAACACTGCGGCGGGGGCGCATGATCAACCCCTTCTCTAAGCGGTGAATATTACGACGTAACAGCACGCAACTTTCGCCAATGTCGCGAAGCGATTGTTTGTAACGAATGCGGCCTTGCAACACGGCCAGATGTTCGCGATCAAACCGACGGCTAAAGACGCAGTAATACAGCGACGCAAGGCGCCCGTGTGAGGCGAAAAGTGGGATCGTGGCGTCATCGAATTGATGCACAACGTGCAATAAGCGCTGCTTGATTTGCTTAGCGATTTGAATAAGTTGGGGTCGAAGCGACATAAAGGATTCCTTAACCTTGGCGGCGCTGTTGCCAGCCACTGACTGCTCGCCGCGCGTCGATTAACGCGCTGACGACGTTAAAAGACTGCGTTATCACGCGCGCCATCGGGCGGGTAGGTTTAGCCAACCAAAATACGCCGTACCCCGCTACCGCATAGGAAACGAGTGTTGCAATCGCCGCGCCGACACCGCCGTACAATGGAATAAGCACGAGATTGAGTAACACGTTGATCACCGCACCTACGCCGTGGCTGAGCAAGGAAAACTGCAGTAAGTGTTCTGCAATTAGCCATTTACTGGCGAGCGCGCGAACAAAAATGAAAACGCCAGCCCATACGTGCAATTGCAGAACCAATGCTGAGCCATTGAATGCTGGGCCGAACAATAGGTTAACCAACCACGGTGCTATGCTGGCGATGACGATGGCGATAAGCAACGCAGCACCAAACAGTAAGTTGCAACTCTGCTGGAGCCGTTTCTGATAGCGAGCTTCGTTTTTTTTCCGCAGTGACAGTAACGCCGGAAAAATAGCCGTCACAAATGCGGTCGCAAAGAAATACCAGACTTCCGACAACCGCACCGCAGCAGAGTAGATACCCACTTCGGCGCGCGTCGTCATGCTGGCAAGCATCAGTTGGTCAATCTTCAAATAAATGATGGCGGCAAATCCAGAAAGCACCAACCAAAATGACTGTTTAAATAGCGCGACGCCATAGTGCCAGTTGACATGACTGAAACTGATATGGCGTTGGTAACGTGTGTATAACAGCCAGTACACGGCCCCAATAAAGACTAATTCAGCCGCAAATAGCAATCCGACTAACAAGAAGGACTGTGTCGCTAGCGCCACTGCCACTTTTGCCGCCGCAAACCCAGCCATAAAAGCAAAGCGACACATGACGACAGGGCGAATGTTCATGTGCGCCTGAAACCAAAACTCCAATGCCTGCAGGCCATACGTGCTTGAGGCTAATGCCAGACACACCAGTAAAGTCCATTCAGCGGGTGTTAACGCAACAGTACTCGCCACAATCAAAACACACAGCGAAGCGCTCGCAATACTCGCAAGGAGTCGAAAAACGCAGGTCGTGGATAAGATGGTGTCTTCCGTGTGGCGCGCGTCTAATAACTCACGGGTAATAATTGCATTCATGCCTAAAGAGGCGAGTGGTGGGATCAGCGCCGCCCCCGCCAGTAAAAAGTTGAGCTGACCAAATGCTTCGGGCCCTAATTGACGCGCAATCACCATAGTGACAAAAAAGCTCAAGCCCATGCTGGCGACTTTTTCTAACGTTAACCATGACGTGTTTTTCAATACACGATTCAGTGTAGTTGGCGCTGTTTCTGCGGTCATATTTTCTCTCAAACTGCCTGCGCGTGCGGCGCGGCTTTAAACATGGCCTGATAAATCGCTGTATCACGCTCACACAACGCTTCAATGCGATCTCGGTACACACGGTTGTGTTTAATTTCATCCGCCAAACGATGATTTGGGCTGGTGTTAGCGCGCGGGATCTTCAGAGAGCGTGTGTAACGTTGTTCAAATTGAGCAGAAAATACCGGCATAGCTTCCAGTTGCCCGACGATGGCAAAGCGATTTAAATTCGCTATTGCGGCCTTTACCACAGCATCATCCGGTTGGGTCAGAATATCTTCGAACGCGTAACCACTGAAATATCGACAATACCCTGTGCCGCTGCGTAGCGCTTTTTCGGTGTCTAAATACGCTTCGAAATTACTGGTATTGGTATGCCAGTCAGATGTTTTATAGGTGTTGTAGATGTATTCCGAAATGAACCGGTCAACCGGATTTCGCAAAACGGTGACAAAATCCCAGTCAGCAAAATCTGCAACAACCTGTGGCGCTGCATAACAGTGGCCGGTGACGAATAGGCTGTGTTTACGGTGCATGAAACTGACCAGATTAATCTGTCGCGCCAGCATCATATCGATGGATAAGAGCGACTCTGCACGCTTGCTGCCTTTTAAATCAATGTGCGTCACGAGGGGCGTGCCTTTTAAGTAGGCGGGGTACAAACTTTTGAAAATGCCATCATAGACAGACACGCCTGCACATTTTGGGACGTGAATAAAGGCAACTTTAGGATGGTTTAACACTTTTTGTTTCAGTGTTTGCGTCATGCTTGATACCAGGCTCATTGGAATGCTCCCTTTCGATAACGGCGTTGCCGCACCAGTTTGTTCTTCGCCAGTTCAACGAGTGCTGTCAGTGTGCTCCACCAACCAGCATGACGTATCGCAGTGGCCAGCCATGCCGCCTTATGGCGCTTTTTGGGAAGAAACGCGAGCAGTTGCTGTGCAACGCGTCGTTTAAAATGATAATCACCCAACCACTCTCGATGTTTGAGTGCGGATTGCAAACGGATCTCGCCTTGCGCCGGTGTGAGTTTTTGTACTCTGGCGGTGATGCCATTTTCAGTGTGTTCACGGTAGTCAAACAGCGCCTTCGGGATATTCACAAACACGCGTTTTGCCTGCACAAAACGCACATACAAATCCCAGTCTTGGCCATTCGGCAATGCTTCGTCGAACGGAATGTCTAACAAGTGTTGGCGCTTTGCACTGAACCCACTCATTCCACTGAATGCGTTGCCTGTGCGTAGCGATTGTTCATTCACTCGGATTTGCGGATTAATATGCGAGATGTGATGCCTAAACATGATGGAGTGACCACACACCACGGCATCGGCACCTACTGCATAGGCTTTCAAATGCTCACTGATAAATTCGCGATGCCAGCTGTCGTCGTCATCCAGAAAGGCCACAACCTCATATTGCGCAATGGCGACCCCAATGTTTCGAGCGGTGTTCGCTCCGCTTGGCGTTGGCAAGCGGTGATAACGAATATGCGTGTGTGGAAACTGTTCCAGCACACTGCGGTAATCGGCGCTTGAGGCGTCGTCCACGATCACGATTTCGCTGGGCGGGTAAGTTTGATCCAATACGCTATTCAGCGCTTGATACAAATAGTCAGGACGCTCGTGGGTAATGATCAGGGCGCTAACGCGCAGGTGGCTATTCATTGCTAAAGGCACTCTGTTGTTGTGAATGAAAAACGGAACTTTTAAAAACGTGCAATGTAGATTCGGCAATCGTTGCCCAATTAAATTTATCCAGAATGGCTGCGCCGTTTACCGGCGGTAAAAAGCGTGTCAATGCCCTTGCCAGCTCATCAATATTGCCAGTCTCAAAATAGTGTGCACTGGTGAGGCCGATGTCTTTATTGGGCTGAATGTCACTGAGTAACACCGGCGTGTTGGCGCTTAACGCTTCCAATGCCACAATGGGTAAGCCTTCATGGTATGACGGTAAAATAAAGCGCTCGGCATGGGCGTAGAGTGCGAGCAAAGCATCGCCGTGCTGTCGGCCCGCAAAGATAACGCGCCGATCGGCACTCTGACGCAGTGTTTGCGTGTACTCATCTTGATGGTCAGCGTCGCCGACTATCACTAACGGCATATCAATCCCGCTGCGCTTATGTGCTTCAATGAGATCAGAAAAACCTTTTTCAGGTACCAGGCGACCAACAGTCAGAATGTAATTTTCGGGCAAAAGCCCGAGGGCTAAGTCCTCGATGTCAGGCGCTTCTCGACTAAAATCGGCATTGGCGCCGTTGGGAATAAAATGGATGTGTGGCGCTTTGCGAGGAAATCGCTGCTGCAGCTCATGAGCTAAAGATTTTCCGACAACAATCACATCATGCGCCCAATGAAGCGCAAAAAACTCACCACAGCGCAGCAGCGTTTTAGCGAGCGTATTCCATTTTTGTCGGTTATAGTCGGCGCCGTGATGCGTGACCACTACCCGGAAACCAAGCAAGCGCGCCAATGGCGTAAATAAACTGGGGCCGATCGCATGCAAATGCACGACATCAGGCTTAACATACAGGCGCGCGTAGCACAGTGCGATAAACGTGTGCAGTGCCGTTTCAAGCCACTTATTGCGAATTGTCCATACCGGTAACACGTTGACACCACGGTACACGGCGCGCTGTTTTACATAGGGCGAACGGGCCAAAACAACAATGTCTGCATGCTCGCTTAAACGCTGATAAAGCGCCTGACAGTGAGTTTCAATACCGCCCATAACGTGTGGAATACCACGTAAACCAATGGCACAAATTTTCATGTCGAAACTCCTTTCAGTGGTGTCGGAGCAAGCCTAAGAGGATAAGCTGAGTGATGAACTACGACCGGTTGGTGAGCAAAAATGGCAGCGCAGATAATGGCGTAAACAATCAAGCCTTCAATATTCCACAGTGGCATGGTGGCGAGATTGAGGATCAAAAAACCGAGGAGTGAGAAGAAGCATTTCTTGCGTAAGGTCACATCGGCAATACGCCATGCACTGCGTAACAGTGCGGCGTTAAATACACCAAACAAGGTCAAGCCCAAAATGCCGTATTCATACAAATAGGAAATAAACGTATTGTGCGCATATTTCTCAAATACACCGTTCCATGCTTCAGGCCCGGCACCAAACCAACGTTGCGAGGCATCAGCCATTTCCCAAGCCGATAGATACTGGCTCCACAGATACACGCGTGCTGAAAATAGATCCTGTTCCCAATCCGTAAAGTAGACCGGTGCTTTGATCAGTTCTCGCCAGTGTGATGCGACCACGTAAATATCGTTGAAGCGCTCAGCCACACTGTCTTTAAACATCCATGCAACCGCCACAGCTGACGTGGCCAATGCGGCAATACTGAAGAATTGGTAGCGCTTTGCTACTTTTGACTCAAACCAGGAAAACAGGAAGATCACAACAATGGGCAACACGGCGAGCATTGAGGTGCGATAGTTGGTCAAAAAGAGGAGAACCACGCCGATAAAGAATAGGCTGTTTTGCCACGGGAAACTGCGCAGGTTTTGCAGGCAAATGCTCAGCACAAAACCAACCAATATCATCGAAAATGCGGCTTCGTGATGGTAGCCGCCAATGAAACTTACCGAGCCGTCACTTTCTGCGGCCTTCGCCTCGCCCAACACGATAGACAGGCACTGTAGTGAAACCGGCAAAACAAACGAAACCAGCAGAGCGCGTAATACGGGATCAAGCCCAGCGCGCCGAATGGCAAGGAACAATGCACCGGCTAACACCATAAAATAGAGCCACTTCACCACCACGACAATAAAGCCACCCACTTGAGCATTGATTGCGGCGCTTAACACAACGATGAGCGCGAAGGCATAGAAAAGTAGCCAATACCGTAAGAGAAAAAGTTGCCGCGGTAGCAGGGAGAAGCCAGCCGCAACAACAAAAATTGAGCCAATAGCATTGATCGATAAACCGCCCACTAGCGGCGGGTAGGTCACCGTATGAAATGCAGACAGCGCAAAGCGCAGCCACAGTGCGACCATCACAAACACAGTGAAACCTTCGCAGCGTCTGGCGACCCGATAGAGCAGCACGGCGCTGAGGAGAACAAGGGCGATTTTAACGATTTCAAACATGAGAGATGCTGCGTTGCCGCTGCCGAGGTGTTGATCCGGTCGATTCAATCAAATGTGTGATGCTGTCGACCATGCGCTCTGGCGTAAATGTTGCGGCGCGCCGAGTTGCCTGACACTCGTAATGTTGGCGGGTTTGAGGCTGAGCCATTAATTGTAACCCTTCCGATAAGGCTGTTTCCTCATTACAGGGGCATAAAATGCCGTAATGTGCCTTAATTCCCTGTGTATCAGGCCTACCTTGCCCGCCGAGGATCTCAGCCGGGCCCGAAGGGCAGTCCGTCACAACCACGGCTTTCCCCAGTGTCATCGCTTCGACAATCGCGTTTGGGAAGCCTTCTGCATTGGAGCTTGAGGCAAAAAAGGTAGCGTGTTTAAAGTAGGGGTAAGGGTTTTTTTGGAAGCCGGCAAAGAGCACTTTTTCCTTGATACCAAGGTCTGATGCCAGTTTTTCCAAGGCCACTCGCTCGTCGCCCTGACCCAATATAACCAGTTGGAACGGCAATGCAGCGCGCGCAAAGGCACGCAATAATAGGCTGAAATTTTTATTCGCGGTTAATCTTCCGGCCGCTAAAATATAGGGTTGCTCAGGCAAATCAGGGCAGGGTAAATCGGCCAGTCGATTTAAGGCCTCACGCTCGTAGGCGTTGTAGACCACGGTGATTTTTTCGGCACAAATCCCGAAATTCTCAACCAGATCGTCGGCAACGCCGGTTGATACCGCAGCAATATGGTTAGCCAGGGGATAGCATAGTCGAACCAGCATTTTGCTAATGCTCGCTGACAATCCGTTGCCTAAATGTGAAGTCGTATTCACACGCTCACTGATGATACAGGGAATGCCGTGACGTTTGCTGACCAATGTACTGGCGATATTGCTGCGCGTGAGAAAACTGATTATGTGGTCGGGTTGATACTGAGCGACCCAACGATCTAATTTTCGTACACTTTTCAGCAACGACTGTTTGCTATCTAAACAGGCTTTTTGCACGAATGGAGGACATTGCTGCGATTCTTGCGCACGGTCAAGCAAAACCAAATGAAACTGAACCTGATGCTGCTGAGCGTAAGGATGAAGCCACTTCAATAAATGGCACGCAACTCGCTCAGCGCCACCCCCTTCCAATGAATTAATCACAATCGCAATGACACGTGGCTTAGCGCTGTCGTGCAGAATTGTTGCTTTGCGCATAATGTTCTAATCCCTGTAATCTAATGGTAGCCACCTAATTCAGGCCATTGCAAAGCCAGTGCCATTGTGGGTCGTCACCGGCTAACGTCAACAGCCATGCGGCATTGCGTAAAACAAGCGCGAATGAGCACAATCACCAACATCAAAACAAGCGTCGATCTGTCTGCTATCCGCGCCATTTGACCTGTCAACGCACGTAGGTCTTTGCGTGAATGTTATGCTGCATTTGCCCCAGCACGCGTGACACCGGGCTTGTTCAGCGAGTATTGCTCAAGCGCGGTGATGCCGTAATACGCAGCGTTGTCATCTGCGTACAGTGGGTCAAATTGCGTCAGGATAATGCCGTCGACAGTCTGATTGAGCTGTTCAAACCGGTCGATTGAGCGGCTAATGTGTTTGGCATCGGTGCTATCCGCTTTGACCACAAACAGCGTGGTATCGCACAGCGCACTGACAACCATACTGTCAGCCACTGCGCGGGTCGGCGGCGTGTCGATAATCACGTAGTCATAATTCTTTTTCAGTGCGTCGATTAAGCGCCTAAAGTCAGAGCTTGCCAGCATTTCCTGCGGGTGAGTGCCATTGGAGCCTGCGCTGATCAGGTCAATACCGCTGTCTTCGTCGGTGATGATGCATTCATCGATACGGCAAGATTTACTCAGCAACTCAGATAAGCCCGGCACGGTGGGAACAAGGCCAAACCGACGCCCTATATCGCCGCGGCGCAGGTCGGCGTCGATTAAAATAACACTGCCTAGTTGCCCGAGGCTAAAACTCATATTAATCGCTGTCGTGGTTTTTCCTTCCTTAGGTAAGGCGGAGGTCAGCATGATCACATGTTGAGATTTGCCTTGCTCCAGTAACCTCAGATTCGTTCGAAGTGAACGAAACGCTTCGCCAAACAAATTAGCGTTTGTGGCGAAATAAAGTCTGAGATCGAGCAGTTTAGGCTGCCAGAACCAGCGCTTCTGTTTGGGGATCGCCCCTAACAAACGTTGCCCTAATTTTTTCTCCACGTCGTTTGGTGAGCGAATACCACTGCTCAGTGCGTCTGCGGCAATAACCAAGAAAATCGCTAATCCGGCGCTGAAAATTAACGCGCCAGCAATCAACAGGGTTTTCTTAGGTTTCGCTGGAATACGTGGAGGGTTCGCCGCATCGAGGATGCGTGCATTGGCGCTTTCAAAACCGCCCAGCTCCGCAGTTTCTTTCATGCGGGTAAAGAAAGAATCATACAATTGGCGGTTAACCTCGACATTACGTAGCAATGTTTGCCGGGTGTTTTCCAGTTGTGTCAGTTCCCGATAACGTGCTTTAGCGGCATTAACGGCCTCTTTCAGCCGGGAAATAGTGTCTTGCTTGCTTTGTTGATCCAGCGATAGGCTACTAACGACCCGCGTCATTTCATTGCGTAAGTTGGCCTGTATGGAAGCCAGTTCCGCTTTTGCTGAAATTAACGTTGGGTGTTTTGGGCCATACACGTTTGACAATTCCGATAGCCGACTTTGCGCTGCCGCCTCAGATTGTTTGATCCCCTGAATGGTGGCGTTGTTGACGATTTCTGGGTAATCTGAAAAGCGTTCTGTATCACCGTTAAACTGAGCGATTTTGTCGAAGCGTAAGCCTTGTTTTTTATACTCATTTTGTGCAATGGTCAGTTGGTCTGATAGTTGTTGTAGTTCGTCTGCGGCCAAACCCATTACACCGTCAATATCAACAACTTGTTCGCGTTGATAAAAGTCAGACAAGGCTTGTTCTGAATCATTAAGCTTTTCCCGTAGGCCAGTAATACTTTGGTTTAGCCAGGATGTCGCCTTATTGGTCATCTCCAGTTTAGAATCCAGATAACTATCGATATAGGATTCAGCCACCGCATTCGCGACGGCCGCAGCCAATTTGGGTGATTCGCTTTCGAATTTAATTTCAACCACTTGTGTGTTAGTGATCGGTTTAATGGTCAGATCTTTCATCACACGGCTCACCACGGTTTTGCGACGAGATTGCTCTTTTTCCGCCGCACTGGCGGTTTTGTCCTGCGATTTTGGCAGAAAATCGACGTTCGCTTTGAGCCATTGCCGCAGCTTATTTTTAACACTCTCCAGCCGCCACGCGGACTCGCTGTCGTTTTGTGGGTCGAGCAGCGGATGTTCAACAAGATTTAACTTGTCGACGACTAATGCAGCAATCTTACGGCTTTTCAGAATCTCAAATTGTGTTTGGTAGTACTCTTTGCGACTGGAATCCATCCCGTAGACTTCTTCGATCGACAGCAACTTTGTCTGTTCCGCTTCAATCAGCAACGATGCGGTAGCGATATAACGGGGCGATATGAAAAGGAGTACGAGGGCTGTTACTGCGGTAAAAAACAGTGCGAACGTAGCAATGCCAAAACGATTGCGTTTCACCAGTTGCCAATAATGATCAATGTCCAACAGCTCGGCATTGAGCGGCTCGGCCGCGGTTGGCGCAAGGGTTGGTGTGCGTGAAAGTCGTTGGTTATTCATAGGGGCATCCTGCGGCTAGAAAAAGGATTGTTTGACCGTAACTATGTCACCTGGCTGGATAGCATCCACAGGCCCTAGTACAACATCAATGGTGCGTTCGCCGATTGCGCGTTCAACACGGAAACTCTTGGTCGCGGCACGTTCGGTAAAGCCGCCGGCCAATGCCGCGGCCTTAGCGATGGTGATACCGGGCTGGAAAGGGTAGCCGCCGGGCTTATTCACCGCGCCAGAAATAAAAAATGGGCGATACTCTACAATATTGACCTGCACCGACGGGTTAACGAGATAGTCACCGAGCAACCCGTCATAAATGGTTTCTTCAATGTTGGCGACAGTTTTATTGGCGAGCCTCAGCTCGCCCAGAAATGGGTAATTGACCACGCCGTTGTCAGGCAGTTGCGCCACGACATTCAAGTCGGGTTGACCAAACACATTAATTTGAATGGTATCGCCAGTGTTCACTCTATACTGCGGATTCACTGCCTGTTGCGGGTCTGCAACAGTGACCTGTGCAGTTAACAGCGACATCAGCACGAATGCGCTGCGGGAAATGATCTTTTTGAAGCGTTGTGTGCGCGCAAAAAAACAATCTAAGGTGTGTAAATACAATCGGTTGTCCATGGTAATTGCTCCCTTTTTATCAAGCGTTGACGCACGCGTCTGGCACAGAGTAAGAGTGTGGCCTTACGTCGACACACGGCGCTGGTGACTCTTACGCCGCGAACATGAGTGATTTTATCCGTAGCCTTTGTCAGCATTGACTTGACGGGCGATTTACGCCTGTTATTCAAGCTCAACACAACGAAGTCATGCGCGACTTATGCGCCGCGCTGGCTCAGTCTATGCGACATACGTGCCAGTGGATTCAAGGGCCGATATTTATTGGGCTGGCGCCGCGATTGAGGAAATTACTCTGCGGGTGAACTTTGTGGCGCAGGGTTTGCAAAGTCAGCAGTTCACACAGCCGATGTCGATTTGCAGGGGAACGCATCCATGTCCAATGTAGGAATTATCCAAGCCAATAAAAGCAGCGTGTCATCACTTTATCGCCTTGTCGATTTGGTGGTGATCACACTCACTTTTTTTTCTACTTTGCTAGCGTTTGAGCTGGCACCAAATCCAAACACCATGATATTGCTGTGTGCCAGCATCATCGTGTATATGCTGGTTGCGGAGGGATTGGAGCTTTATCGTTCTTGGCGTACATCGCCGTTGCGAGAACTGTTGAAACATGTGGTTGCCAGTTGGACGATAACGTCTTTCATGGTAATTGCCGGTTCCTACGCACTCACCGGATACAACATGTTGCGCCCGACGGAAGTGTTGCTGTGGTTAGTATTGACCTATCCGGCGCTCACACTGTGGCGCGCTGGGTTCCGGCAAATGTTAACGGTATATCGTAAAGGCGGTGGAAACAGTCGTAGCGCGCTGGTGATAGGGGCCAATGCGTCAGGTCTGGCGCTGGCAAACCAATTGCGCGATCAGGAGGGGCTAGGCATTTCTTGTATTGGCTTGTTTGATGATCGCGCACCACAGCGCTTGCCGTATGACGTGCGAGGGCAAGTACTTGGTGGTGTTGATCAGGCAATTGCAATGGCACGTCGCAATGAAGTTGACTATGTCTACATTGCACTGCCCATGAGCGCAGAGAAACGCATTATGCAGGTACTGGACAAGTGCAGTGATACCACGGCAACCGTCTCAATCATTCCTAACTTTTTTATCTACAATCTTATCAATGCCCGCTGGCAAAATATCGGCTCGATTCAGGCGCTGAGCATTTACGATACACCTTTTCAGGGAGCCAGCGACGTGCTGAAGCGCCTGGAAGACGTGATTTTCAGTAGCCTGATTCTGGCGCTTATAGCCGTGCCCATGCTGATCATTGCTGCGTTGGTTAAGATAACCTCACCGGGGCCTGTGATTTTCAAGCAGGACCGATACGGCTTAGATGGTAAAAAAATCAGAGTGTATAAGTTCCGCTCAATGACCACCGCTGACAACGGAGCCACGGTTAAACAGGCGACCAAAAATGATGCACGGATCACGCCGCTCGGCGCCTTTCTTCGCAAGACCTCTTTAGATGAACTCCCACAGTTTATTAATGTGTTACGCGGCGAAATGTCGATTGTAGGCCCACGCCCGCATGCGGTTGCCCACAATGAACAGTACCGCAAACTTATTCAGCGCTACATGCTGCGTCACAAAGTGAAACCGGGTATTACCGGGTGGGCGCAAATTAATGGGCTACGTGGCGAAACTGAAACCATTAATAAGATGGTGAAACGTGTGGAGTATGATCTTGAGTACATACACCGTTGGTCGCTGTGGTTTGATGTTAAGATTATTTTGTCGACCGTCGTCAATGGGTTTGTGAACAAAAACGCCTACTAACTGGATCCGGACGCCTTAGACACAACGCGGTTGCGTCCTTCATGTTTCGCCATGTAAAGATGCTTATCGGCCAAGTTAACTGCTTGGTCGATACTGGTGTCTTTATTCACCTCAGCAACGCCAATGCTGAGCGCCACTTTGATCGGATGCTGATTTTGCCATACCGGGCTTTCATGGATACTCAGCCGAATTTTCTCAGCCAGTTCATGCGCGTTTTCTAAGCCCGTATCAGGCAGCATGAACAGAAACTCTTCTCCGCCCCAGCGTGCGACCATGTCCTGTTTTCGAATCGCATTCTGGAATCGTTTCGCGAGTGTTTTTAATACTTCGTCACCGCAATCATGGCCATATTGATCATTGATCGATTTAAAGTGATCAACATCCGCCAGCAATACTGAAAAGCAGCCATTACTGCGCGCCATACGCTGATATTCATGTTTAAGTTGTTCGTTAATATGCCGGCGATTCGGCAGCTTGGTCATTTGATCGTGCAGCGCCTGATGCTCAAACTCGTCTCGCATTTTGTCAACGTAAGCATAGCTCTGCTCTCGGCTGTATTCATAAAGCCCTGACAAAAATACGATTGTTGCGAACGAATAGAGTAGTCTTGTTTTAAATTCAACACTGTAGTGCGTTAGAAGTAAACCGTCGTTGGGGTAGAAGAGCACAACGCTCACTAGCGCGGTAAACAAGACGACCAACGTTAGTCCGCGTTTAAACCCGCCTAAAAATAAACTAACAGGCGGCACCAGATACAGCCATAGCGGGCCTGTATTGCTGTTGCCTCCCGTAATCACTAAAAACAGTGTCAGCACCATTAAACACATCACCAGAATAACTACCGCTGCGTGCTGTGCAAAGAGGGTTTGTTTAACCACCTGAAGCCAGCGGGTGGTAAAGAACAGTAAACTGGCAACCGCCAGCGATAGGCCTAACAACCAATCTTGCGCAAATGCAGCACGAACCCCTAAAACCAAGGTCAAGCTGCTACCGACAAAGGCAAATAGGTTAACCACAATGACGCGTCGGTTGGTTTCCGCGTCGAACGACTTAGAGCAACCCGCGCGAGCGTAGCGCTGTGCTGCTGATTTCAAGCGGGAAAAGCTTTTCACGATTAACCTTGCGGGCTTGTTTTAGTCAGCGTCGCCGCAATTTCATCAGCCAGTTCGGACACCAGCGTACGCATGCGTGCCACAGAATGTGCATAACCATCCTGTTCAAGTGGGCGCGAATACTGGAATGAGTGCGGCGCAGACAGTTTCCCGTCGTGCTCAGTCATCCAAATCCCAGACAGCACAACGTCACCTCGCTGAAGCGGCATAAAATGCTCAACGTTAACCACGATGGAAATTTTTGCATTGTCGGAAATGGTTGAATGGGTGCGAGAAGGCATTCGGTAGAATCCGCTCAGTGAAGGGAACTGGCTGAGTGAGTTTGCGAGCAACATGCCAAAATCCGCGTCGAGAGGCTCGGCCCATACATGCTTAGTGGCGATTGATAATGTTTCATCATCATTCTGCATGACCAAACTGCGGCTCTGTAGGTATTCAGGCAAGTTTACCTGCTTTACATTCACGAATACGGTGTCAGATGTATTTGCCGTTGTGGGTGTGTCCCTGACGATATTCAGCAGATAATGATTAATTTCGATGGGTTGTGATGCACACCCACTGATCAAGATCACGCTGATCACAGTCAACAACCAATGTCGCCGTAGGGTTAAGCGATTTGTCATACTAGTCATTGCGATCTCCCTTACGCTGCGGTTGGATATCTTCTTGGCTACTGTCGCCAAATAACAGACCATTAGGCTTTTCCTTGAGACGGATCAAGATTGGCTGGATCTCGCGCAATGTATCTTGCAGATTGCGCATACTGCCATTCACGTTCGAATAGGTGGCAGACCCTTCTGCATAATCAGCCAGAAGTTGCTGCATTTGCGCAGTGACATCTTCAATCTGCTGATTGAGGGTTGCAATATCAAATTGATTAATTTTGTCATCAAAGTTTTGACTGGTTTGCGCTACCGATTCTGCCGTGGCCGACATGGCTGCAATTACCTGCTGAATATCAGCGACCACATCATCTAGAGGCATACTATTGAGTTTATTTAATAACGCGTCGACTTTCTGCGTGATTTGCGTGAACTCGTTCGATGCTGAAGGAATATAGTCGTAATCCAATAGCGCAATGGGCGTGAAAGGCTGTGGGTTTTTTACATGTTGCAAGTCTACAAACAGCCCGCCGGTTAAAAAATTACCCACACGCAACGTGGCGCGCAAATCATTTTCTACCCAACGGTTAATCTGACGCCGCACAAACTCAAGCCCGGCTTGATTATCTGGTTGGCGCACTTTACCGGGGTAAATGTTGATTAATACAGGAATGGCGTATTCTTTCTCAAGCATGGTGCCTGGCAGGGGGCTTACCGCATTAATCGCCAACACTTCGCCAATCTGAATTCCCCGATACTCTACGGGCGCTCCAACCGTTAAACCCCTCACGGTATCATCAATCAGTAGCATGAATTCGGCGGCAAGCTTAAAGCGCTCATCGGCTGCGGCTTCAAAACTGCTATAGATATCAAAATGCGTACGTTTGTTAATTTGTTCGCCCGCAGGTGAGCCGGGAGGGATGCCGAACGTTACACCATTGGTGAGTAATGTTTCTAAGCTACCCGTCTCGACGGAGATACCCGAAGAGGCAAGGTTGAATTTCACACCACTGACATTCCAAAAACGCGTGTTTTCCGTAATCAGCTTGTGATAGGGCGCTTCGATAAACGCGTTGTAATACACCACACGCTCTTCGATGTTAAAGTAAATATCTTCAAACTCGCCAACTTTGAAGCCTTTGTACACGATTGGATCGCCTTCTTTAAACGCAAATTCGTCTGCGCTGTTTAAAGTAACGTGCAGTCCCGGCGTACCTAACGGCGTAACCGGAGGACGTTCCAAACCAATAAAGTCGCTGCGCTGCTGGCCGTTATTCGCTGGCTCCATAGCGATATAGCTGCCTGACAACAGCGTGTTCAGGCCCGACACACCACTGAACGAAACGCGTGGCGATACTACCCAGAATTCTGTATCGGTAGTCAGCAATTCATTAACGGTATTATCCATTCGTGCGGTAATGATAACCCCGGTTAGGTCGGGCTTTAACTCAATACTTTTGACAATACCCACGTCGAGATCTTTCGCTTTAATCGGGGTTTTATTCACTTCAATCCCTGTGGCAGATTGAAATTCAATGGTGATCAATGGACCTTGGGTCAGCCATTGTTGAAACACCATCCATAAGCCAATAAGCAGTGCGACAATCGGAATAAACCACACTTTGGAAAAGCGAGCAGCGGGTTTCACAATAGCACTTTGTTCAAGCGGTTCTGTCATGTCGGTTTCTTGTATACCAAATTAATCGACTGTCGAAGGTCATTGCCGCCACCATAGTGACAAACACCACAGCGCAAAATGCCAATACACCCGGACCAGGATAAATAGACATAGTATTGCCTAGCTGTATCAATGCAACCAGAATCGCGACAACGAATACATCAATCATTGACCACCGCCCAATCAACTCGGTAATGCGATAGCTTCGCGCCCGCGCGCTTTGGTAGCGCAGATCACCGCGCTGCACGGTATAGTTCAGGTAGGCAAGGGCTATCAATTTTGCCACTGGCACCATAATACTGGCAATAAAGATAATGCTGGCAATAGGGTAGGAGCCTTCCTGCCAGAGCAATCGCACGCCGCCAATGATTGTGCTCGGCTCATCACGCCCCAGCAGGTTTGTGTGCATCACCGGCAATAAATTCGCCGGAATATATAACAATACCGCGGTTAATAGCAGCGCCCATGTATGTTGAATACTGAACCGTGCGCTTTGTTCATCCAAAGGCTTGTGTGTTTCCTGATAGGTTTCTGCAAGCCAGAGTGTGGTTTCTGCCCGATCGAAATACATCAGCGTAAACGCAGAGCACAGCGTAAAGGCGACGTAGGCAAAAAAGGACATGCCAAACAAAACATCCGCATGTGACGTGATTTTCACCAAGCTAACCAGCGTGCCGACCAAGAATATTTCCGCCATGCTCCAGGGCAATAGGCGCTGTACCCACACAAACACGCGCGCGCTGAAATAACTCGGTTGTGCGTACAGCCGTTGATACTGTAAAACGCAGATACCCAGTAATACTGAGCCGGGTAGCACCAAGGTTGCTAGCGCAGTCACGATCGCTAAGGATGTGTAGTGAATGTCGACTAGGGTTAGTAAGCCTTGAATAATTTCCATCGAATGTTGTTGGCCGCTGGCGCGAAATGACAGAAAATTAAAGGGAATAGAGAGCAGCAGAAAAATGAGCCCGGCTAGCCCAAAGCCAAGGCTAAACTCAACGCTGTTGCGGCGGTAAGACATGACTTGATTACCACAACGGGGACACAGAGCACGCTCACGATGCTGCAAAACCGGCACAGAGAAGGTGGTTTGGCAGTGTTCACAGGTGAGTGTTGTTCGCTCCGACATAAGGTACGTGGTGATTCATTCAATGCTGCCAGCATAGTGGATTGCGTAACATTACACCAGTGCTCAATCGGTAGATATTCGACAACTTTATCTCCGAAAACAATCAGTTAATTGGAATGATTTGACCCAAAAGTCGTTCACCGTACAGTGAACGACAAACGAGTCATAGCCATCGTAACGCGCTGAATTTAGTAGTCGGCATTGCCTGGCGTGCGTGGGAAAGGAATCACATCACGTACATTCTGCATGCCTGTCACGTAGGCCACCAATCGCTCAAAGCCAAGGCCAAAACCACTGTGCGGAACGCTGCCATAGCGGCGAAGGTCGCGGTACCAACTGTAGTCTTCTTTGTCTAAGCCCATGGCTTCGAGACGTTGGTCAAATACATCAAGGCGTTCTTCACGCTGTGAGCCACCGATGATCTCACCAATACCCGGGGCCAGAATATCCATGGCAGCAACCGTTTTGTTGTCGTCGTTGATGCGCATGTAAAATGCTTTGATATCTTTAGGGTAATTTTTCATGATGATCGGCGCACCCACGTGCTCTTCCGCAAGATAACGTTCGTGCTCGGAGGATAAGTCGACGCCCCATTCCACCGGAAACTCAAACTGTTTCCCGCTCGCCTGAAGAATATCGATGGCATCGGTGTAATCCATATGCACAAAATCGCTGCTAACCAACTTCTGTAAACGCGTGATCGCATCTTTTGAAATACGCTCAGCAAAGAACGCCATATCGTCGGCACGCTCTTCAAGCACAGCCTGACACACGTATTTGAGCAAGTCTTCAGCCAACCCGGCTATATCGTTTAAATCGGCAAACGCAACTTCCGGTTCGATCATCCAAAACTCAGCCAAATGGCGACTGGTGTTACTGTTTTCTGCACGGAATGTCGGGCCAAAAGTGTATACTTTTGACATCGCACAGGCATAGGTTTCTACGTTGAGTTGGCCAGACACGGTGAGGTAGGTTTCCTTACCGAAAAAATCTTCTGCGTAATTGACTTTGCCGTGCTCGTCTTTAGGGATATTCAGCATATCTAGCGTGCTAACGCGGAACATTTCACCGGCACCTTCGGTATCACTGGCTGTGAGGATAGGCGTGCTGATCCAAAAGTAGCCACGCTCATGAAAAAAGCGGTGGATGGCTTGCGACAGACAGTTGCGAACCCGAGTTACCGCACCAATCACGTTGGTACGTGCGCGCAAATGCGCATGCTCGCGCAAATATTCAATGCTGTGTCGCTTTGCCGCCATGGGATAGGTGTCAGGGTTCTCAACCAGACCCGTAATCACGATCTCAGTGGCTTCGATTTCGACCGATTGGCCTTTACCTTCAGATGCTTTAACCGTACCGGTAGCGATCAAGGCGCAACCGGTTGTGAGCTTTTGCACGTCGGCGTAATTTTCCAGCAAATTCAATGCGATGACTTGAACAGGATCAAAACAACTCCCATCATGCACAGCAAGAAAAGACAGGCCAGCTTTCGAGTCACGTCGTGTTCTAACCCAACCTTTAACGGTAACGGTTTGACCCACGTCAAATTGACCTTTCAGCACGTCGACGACAGAGGCGTGCGGCATAAATAACATCTCCAATAGACAAAGCGAAATAAAACCCCGTAGTATACTGATACAAAGCAACTATGCTAGCGTCGGTTTCCGTTTACTTTGGCTATTTTGAGTGACTTCGCTGTTTTTATTGATGAAACAAGTGAAAACGGAGCGTTACCCGGTTTATCCAGTTTTTGCCATGTGGATAAATGTGGCGTGTGCGGTTAGCAAAATTTATGAGGCCTTGGCGCATCATGCAATCGGATCAACCCAGCAGCGAACAAGCGAAATCGGGCATTTTGTCAGACGCGGAGTATCGGCAAATGTCAGGGCGCGATCGGCGCGAATTACCGCGTATTCAGGATCGAGTGTACCAAGTAGCCGTGACGTTGAATATTTTAGCGTGGGTCGCGCTCGTTGCAGCACTGGTGATGTTTCATTTTGCACGCCCCGAATTAGTGACCGGGTTACAGTCATTCTGGGGTGTTGATGGGCGTGAGAACTGGTCGAAAGATCACGCGTTGGCGTTAAACTATTTGCTGCAGGGCGCGCTTGTGATGACGTTAGTTAGCCTCTGGCTGAATCGCAAACGCTCACGTCGCGAGCACGACCATACTGGAGTAAACCTGTTTATTCTGGTGGTTATCGTCATTATCAGTTTGCTCACGTTACAAATTACGGTGGATTTCTAAATTGCGCTAGCTGGAAAGGCTAAGCGTCACAGTTTATCTGTTCATTCGTCACCGCAATCGTAACTTTTTCCATCGGTTTCTGCGCAGAAACAACGTCACTATTTATTAACTAAAGTGCTTTAACGTGTGCAGTATCGCGTAAGTTAATCGGCTCAATTGCTGCGGTGTAATCACGTAAGGTGGCATGATATAGACAAGCTTGCCAAAAGGTCTTATCCACACCCCGTGTTTGACAAAATGTTTCTGCAGTTGGGCTACATCAAGTGCCTGCTGGGTTTCTACCACACCAATAGCACCTAAAACGCGGACATCTTTTACGATGCTAAGGCCGCGGCATTCGCTAAGTTCTGCATTGAGTTGAGTCTCTATCTGGACGACTTGCTGTGGCCAATGGTTTTGATTAATCAAGGTGAGGCTAGCGTTGGCCACAGCGCAGGCTAGGGGGTTACCCATGTAGGTAGGGCCATGCATAAAGACACCCGGTGAGCCTTCACATATTCCCAGTGCCACGTCGTTACTGCACACGGTCGCGGCCATCGTCAGATAGCCACCGGTCAATGCTTTGCCCAAGCAGATAATATCAGGCACTACATCCGCATGGTTACAGCCAAACAATTGACCGGTACGGCCGAAGCCAGTGGCAATCTCATCACAAATTAACAACACATTGTATTCGTCACACAGTTGGCGCATGCGTTTCAAATACTGTTTGTGATACATCCTCATGCCGCCAGCACCTTGCACAACGGGCTCAAGAATGACCGCGGCCAGCTCATGATGGTGCTGCTCAAATAACTCGATAACCGGCAGCATCTCATCTTCATTCCACGTCGATTCAAAGCGGGTTTGTGGGCTGGGCGCAAAAATTTGAGGCTTGAGCACCTGATTGAACACACTGTGCATACCATTGACCGGATCACACACCGACATGGCCGCAAACGTATCGCCGTGATAGCCATTACGGGGGCTGAGTAATTTGTGCTTATTGGGTTGCCCTTGTGCGGCCCAATACTGCACTGCCATCTTGATCGCAACTTCCACAGACACACTGCCGCTGTCTGCTAAAAACACGCGATCCAGCCCATCTGGTAGCATGGCAAGCAACTGTTTACTGACATCAATAGCCGGTTGATGCGTGATCCCACCAAACATAACGTGCGACATCGTATCAATCTGTTGATGGGCGGCGGAATTCAGCGCTGGGTGGTTATACCCATGAACTGCCGCCCACCAAGACGACATGCCATCAATCAGCTCGGTGCCGTCGGCAAGTGTTAGCGTCACTCCCTTCGCCGAAGCGACTTCATAACAGGGCAAGGGATTGGTCGCTGACGTGTAAGGGTGCCAAATATGCTGGCGGTCAAATTCAATATTGTTCAATTTTCAACCGTTAGTAAAGTGTGTGCAATGGTCAGAGTTGACAAGCTGCTGTTGCCGCATAGACTAAGCCAGTCATTTTTCTATGTAAAGGTTATGCTATGTCTGCCGCGCTCGCTGATTCATCTGTTCGTCATGATTGGACTCTCGAAGAGGTTAATGCATTATTTGCGTTACCGTTCAACGATTTAATGTTCAGAGCGCAGAGTGTACATCGTCAGCACTTCGATCCGAATCACGTCCAAGTTAGCACGTTACTATCCATTAAGACCGGTGCGTGCCCGGAAGACTGCAAATACTGCCCGCAAAGTGCGCGCTACGATACGGGCCTTGAAAAAGAGCGTTTGCTTGAAATTGAAAAAGTCATCCAGCGTGCCAAAGAAGCCCGCGCGACAGGGTCAACGCGGTTTTGTATGGGCGCTGCATGGCGCAATCCGAAAGATCGGGATATGCCGTACGTGATCGACATGATCAAGGAAGTCAAGAAGCTCGGCCTGGAAACCTGTATGACGCTGGGCATGTTGACACGCGATCAGGCCATCGCGCTCAAGCAGGCTGGGCTGGACTACTACAACCATAATCTGGATACCTCGCCGGAGTTTTATGGCGATGTGATCACAACGCGCACCTATCAGGATCGATTAGATACGCTTGAGCATGTGCGTGAGTCTGGCATGCACGTATGCGCCGGCGGCATCGTTGGCATGGGTGAAACGGCAAATGACCGTTCTGGTCTCCTGATGCAACTCGCCAACTTGCCTCAGCAACCTGAGAGCGTACCGATCAATATGCTGGTGAAAGTCAAAGGGACACCGTTAGACAGCGTGGATGATCTAGAGCCCTTCGAATTCATTCGCACCATTGCCGTTGCACGGATCATGATGCCAAAGTCGTTCGTGCGATTATCAGCCGGACGCGAGCAGATGAATGAACAAATGCAAGCCATGTGCTTCCTGGCGGGTGCAAATTCGATTTTTTACGGCTGCAAGCTGCTAACCACCTCTAATCCTGAAACACACGAAGATGTTCTGCTGTTTAAAAAGCTGGGTATCAATAGCCAGCAAACACGAGAATTTTCCGATGAAGCCCACGCGGCCGCATTGCACGACGAAATTGATTCGCAGACGGCCGACACAGACATGTTTTACGATGCCGCCAAGGCCAAGCGTGAACCTGCGCTGGCTAAGTAATCGCTACCATCATAAGGCTTGATGCTATTGCAGGCCTGAAGGGAAAATTTAATGGCGTTTGCTTTTATCCAAACTGAATTAGATGCGCGTGCTGCCGAGCAGTTGCGTCGCCAACACGTGGTTATCGAGGAAGATGCCCACGGCATGATCAAGGTGGATGGCGCAGCCTACATTAATTTCTCCAGTAACGACTACTTAGGGTTGCGCCAGCATCCTCGGGTGCTACAACGCTGGGCTGAAGGGCTAGCGCAGTACGGTGGCGGTAGTGGTGCCTCACCTTTGGTGACCGGCTATACCCGCGCGCATCAGCAATTGTGTGATAATCTGGCGGATCTGCTCAACCGAGAGGCTGTTTTATTGTTTAGCAGCGGTTTTGCGGCCAATCATGCGATCTGTCAGGCGCTGTTGAAGCCTGATTCGATTGTTTACGCCGATAAACTGTCCCACGCCTCATTGATTGAAGGCGCCAGAAACAGCCAGGGCACACTGAAGCGCTTTCATCACAACGACCTGTCGCACCTACACAGGTTGTTAAATGCTGACAAGAAAGCACTAGAAAAAGATCGCCTGATTGCAACGGAAGGGGTGTTTAGCATGGATGGTGACCAAGCGCCTGTAACCGCGCTGGTTGATACAGTACGTTCGCACACAACCACATCATCTGCACCGTGGTTAATGATCGATGATGCACATGGTTTTGGCGTGGTCGGTGAGCACGGGGCGGGTGTCGCTGCCAGTGCCACCCAAAATGAGTGTCAGATTATTATGGCCACGTTGGGCAAAGCGTGTGGCACCGGTGGAGCGTTTGTGGCCGGGAGCCCGGCGCTCATTGATTATCTCACCCAATTTGCCAAACACTATATCTACAGTACGGCTATGCCGCCGGCGCAAGCACTGGCATCATCTATGGCCTTGAAGCTTATCCAGCGAGGTGAGCAACGTGAGGTTTTGCATACCAATATCGCCCATTTCACGCGTGGAATGCAGGCGTCTGGATTCGCAATTAGCGGTTCGGACTCGGCCATTCAGCCGGTGATCATTGGTGAAGCACACAAAACATTAGCGTACGCTGAACGCCTTAAAGCGTTGGGCATCTGGGTGACTCCAATCCGTTATCCAACAGTGCCTAAGGGGACCGCCCGGTTGCGTATTACACTGTCGGCTCAGCACCAGTCCCAAGATATTGACGCACTGGTTGATGCGCTGTGTATCGTGCGCGATGCCATGCGATCCAGCGATGACACACGCGTTGAATAGCTGTGCACAAACGGCATGTTCTGAGCAACATGCTCGCGGAGTGTGTGTGAATAAGCGTGCCGTGGGGCAATGTTTCTCCAGAGGGAGCGAAGTGTATGATGCGCGTGCTGCGGTTCAACAAGACATTGCACGCTATCTCACGACGTTGAGTCGAACCGATCCACCGAGTTCACAAGGGCTTGATTTGGGCTGTGGCACCGGCTATTTATCCCGCATGTGCCACCCGGCAGAACAATGGGTGGGTATTGATATCGCGTTCGGGATGGTAGAAAAATCTGTTCGCAATAGTCAACGCTCACACGAACACGTCAGTCAAATTGCCCCACTATTTATTCATGCCGATGCAGAAGCGCTGCCTTTCGCTGACGCGCAGTTTTCGCGGGTAGTATCGAGCATGGCGTTGCAGTGGGTGAGCTCGCCAATGCAATGCGCTACAGAGTTAGCACGGGTGCTGGCATGGCACGGTATTGCTAGGCTAGCCATTTTGAGTTCACCAGGCTTACCTGAACTGGCCCACGGGTGGGCGTATGTTGATCAACGGGCACGGCTGAATCAATTTCCCGCTATGGCAACGTGGGCTGACGCATTCAAGCGTGCAAAGTTGCACGTAGTGGATCATCACACTAAACCCTTTGTGACTCTGCACAGTGACATTTTTGCGCTGCTCCATTCGATCAATGACATTGGTGCCGGTACGCTTCAGCAAAATCTAAATAAGCCACTGACACGTGCCACGCTGCGCGAATTGTCAGCGTGGTGGCAGCAGTATCATTCAACACCGCAAGGGCTGCGTTTAACTTACCAGGTCGACTTTTGGCACCTTCAAAAAGGATAAATACCATGCAGAGTTTGTTTGTCACTGGTACTGACACCGACGTGGGTAAAACGGTGGTCACCGGTGGTTTGCTAAAGGCCTTCGCCACTCGCGGGCTTAGCACACTGGGGTACAAGCCCATCGCCGCAGGCTGCGAGAGCACACCCAGAGGATTAGAAAACGCCGATGCGTTGTTTTTACAGCATTGCAGCAGTGTGCGCGCGCCACTCATCGAAGTGAATCCGGTCACGTATGCTCCACCCATTGCGCCTCACATCGCCGCGACATTAGCTGAACAACCGATTGCCTCAGAACAGGTGATCGCCGGTTGGCACCAATTAGCCAGTTATCAACCCGATGTTCTGATCACCGAAGGTGCTGGTGGATGGGCTTTGCCAATCAGCCACCAAGATACATTTCCCTCCATTTTGCGGCAGTTGCCCTTACGCGTTATTCTGGTTGTGGGCATGCGACTGGGCTGCTTAAACCACGCGCTCTTAACCGCAAGCGCGGTGCGAGCCGATGGGTTTGAGCTGGCTGGCTGGGTAGCGAACCATCTAAGCGCTACCATGCCTTACTTGCAAGACAATATCGATACGCTCAGCCATCTGCTCGGCGCACCGCTTTTAGGGCAGGTTCCCTATCTGAACAATGACCCAAATAATCCGTTTGAGCATACTTTGGGCGCAGAGCAGTACCTTGATATTGCTCCGTTACTCGTAGGTACGGGATAATACCTTGTCGTTGCGGTCGAAGCGTAAGCGACACTGGTGCAATGACGGGCGTATTTTGCTGTAAAAACGTAAGCTGATTTGCGTGCCGAGCACCGATTTTTCAATGGTTAACCGATTGGCCGTTTTCAGTTGTCTGTCGACGCTGGCATATGACGTGCCCTCTGCGAAGTTACCACACAAATAGAATACTTCTTTGCGACCTTCATTCCAAAAGACCGCATAAGCAATCAGACCGGCTGTGAATAGCAGCGCGACGAGGACTTTGATCATACGCCGAGGTACTGCTTAAGATCATCACCGGCAGCAATGGGGTGTTTATCCGAACCTAAAAAGACAAAACCGCCCAACTGACCTTTCAGGCTTAAATTATCACCGGAAAGTAATAGCGCCGTACCTTCACGAATAGCCAGCACCGGCGTTTTCGGATTTAACTGCGTAAACTCGGCAAGGCGCTGATCACGTGTTTCGCCGTTATGCCCCGGTGGTTGATAGTCAGTGTAATGCGGGTTGATTTGAGCGGCTAAAAAATGCAGCGCATTAAAACTGGGAGGCTCAATGATTGGCATGTCGTTTGTTGTTCTGATTGTTTCGCCACAAATGTTCGACCCTGCACTCCAGCCGATGTAAGGCATACCCGTATTCACACGTTGTTGAATGAGCGTGATCAGTTCAAAGGCATATAACTGGTAGAGCAGATGAAACGTGTTTCCGCCACCGACCAGCACCGCCTTCGCGTTGCTGATAGCCGATTTCGGATCGGCGTACTCGTGCAAACCTTTGACGTTCAGCGACGGTAGCGCCTGCTGCACTTTTTCCGTGTATTCATCGAGCATCATTGTCACGCCCGCATAGGGTATAAACACGACATCCACGATATCACCAAGGTGCTCTGCAATCATGGGTTTAGCATGTTCAAGGTAGGGCTCATCAGCAGCGCGTGAGCTGCTCAACATCAGAATATGTCGCATCGTAATTCCCTGTTAATTAAACGAATTTGCGGAGTATTATAGCGCCAGCGAGGCAGTGAAAACAATCAATCGAGCATGATCATCAAGACACCGATTGTGCGTTGCACAAATTCTCATAGCCTATAGAATGGCGGTAATCTTCGTCGATTCTCTTCTACAAGGACAGCTCTTTATGCCTTCACCGGTGTCCGTACTTTTTGTCTGCTTGGGCAACATTTGTCGATCGCCCACGGCGGAAGCTGTGTTTCGCCATAAAGCGAAAGCGTTGGGCGTTGAGGTTCATATTGATTCTGCAGGAACGCATGGCTATCACATCGGCAAAGCGCCAGATAAACGCTCGCAAGACGCTGGCACGTCGCGCGGTTATGACTTTTCCGGCTTAGCCTGTCGTCGTGTGGATGACAGCGATTATGAAAAGTTTGATTACATCGTCTGTATGGACCATGAAAACATGCAGAATTTAAAAGAGCGTTGCCCGCCAGAACATCAACATAAACTGCATTTGTTTCTCAATTTTGCAGATAGCGAATTTGATGAAGTACCCGATCCCTACTACGGCGGAAAGCGCGGCTTTGACTTAGTGTTGGATCTCATAGAACAATCATCTGACGGACTGCTGGCTAAACTGAGGGAGTAGGGTGTTGCGGCGACGTTCTGTGTCATCCCCGCGCATATTGTTGTTGCTGGGTGGAGCGATCGGGGTTACTACCCTTGCCATATTTGCCGCAGTGGGCAGCGATATCGATGATGCGTCACTGCGTCAGCATGTTTTTTTACAGCTCACCTTGCCGCTGGTGATCAACGCCATGTTGGTGGGGTTTGCCTTGTCAGCCAGCGCAGCCTGTCTGCAAGTCCTATTGAACAACCCGCTGGCCGACCCGGGTATTATTGGTATTAGCAGTGGTGCAAGTTTGATGGCTGCGCTTGTACTTCTCACTGGCATCGCCGGGCAACTGGCCTATTTGAACTATGTGTTGCCTCTAGCGTGTTTCATGGGGGCTTTGTTTTCGACGCTACTGATTTATCGCGTAGCGCAGCGAATGCCAGCATCGCCGGTCGCCGTGATCCTTGCAGGTATCGCTATCTCGACGGTGTGTGGTGCGATAATCGCGTGGTTGTACTATTTTGCTGATGCTCAAGCGCTGAGGAATTTAACCTTTTGGTTGATGGGGAGTTTGCATCAGGCGGATGCCGCATTATTGGTGGTTGCTGTGCCACTGATCAGCGCAGCACTGATATATATTTTAAGCAACCTTTCGCATCTCAATCGGCTCTATCTCGGTACGGATGCTGCACGCGCCGCCGGAACCAATGTTTCTACACTGAACAAACGTTTACTACTGGCGTGCGCCATTGCGGTGGGCGGTGCGGTGTCACTGGCCGGCTCGATTGCGTTCGTCGGGTTGTTAGTGCCTCATCTGTTACGGTTATTATTGGGCTACAATAATCGGCTCATTGTGCCTGCGGCGGGTTTGTGCGGAAGCCTGTTAATGCTACTCATTGCGCTTGCGTCGGAAAGCTGGGCAGTGACTACGCTACCCGTATCCATGCTAACCGCAACCATCGGTGGCCCATTATTTATCCTCGTGCTGATGCGCGGTCAATTTCGCCTCTCAGCCTGATATGAGAGGTTAACGGGCCATGACAATGAATCCATCTTACAAGCCTCCTTGCCTCGCGCTAGAGAACGTGCAATGTGACAATCGTCTGCAGGATATTTCTTTTACAGTGCGAAGCGGGCAGTGTGTTCATGTAGTGGGCGAAAACGGTGCTGGAAAAACCACCTTGTTACTGGCGATGGCTGGGTTGCTCAACAACGGCACTGAGGGGCAAATTAAACTTAATAATGTCGATCTGCGTCAATACTCTTTGGCACAGTTAGCTACGTCGCGCTGTTTTCTTTCCCAACAGGTCAGCTGCCAGTTTGACCTGACAGTTGCTGAAATATTGCACTTTTACACCGAAGTGGCACGTATCCCTGCGGAGATTGAAGATGCGCTGGAACTGTCGCCGCTACTTGCGCAGTCACTTTTACAACTTTCCGGCGGTGAACAGCAACGCGTGCACATCGCGCGCTGTTTGCTACAGATTTGGCCAGCCATTCAGCGCGGTGAAGGGGTCTTGTTATTAGACGAACCGCTACAGAGCCTGGACGTTGCGCACCAGCAGTGTCTACTCCAATTACTATCGCGTCTTGTCGCGCAGGGCAATGTGGTCGTCATGAGCTGCCACGATGTGAACACCAGTTATCATCACGCCTCACATGTCGCACTGCTCCTTAACGGTCAGATGATTGCCAGTGGTCAAAGCAAAAGTGTACTGACGCCCAACAACCTGAAGACCACGCTAAAGTGTGATTTTCATCTGATTTATTCCGAAAATGCATACGAATTCTTGCTTCCGGTAGTCAACAAGCCTTAGCAGTCTGTGGTAGGCTCTCATGCTTGACATAATTTGGATGGAACACCCTCAATGAGCGAATGGCGGCCTGATAGCTGGCGCAAAAAACCGATACTGCAACAACCTCGTTACGATGACCAAGTGCATCTTGCCTCTGTGGAGCAAAAACTGTCGACTTATCCGCCGCTGGTTTTTGCCGAAGAGACCCGACAACTGCGTAAACAGCTTAGCGATGTCAGTTTGGGCAAGGGCTTTTTGCTACAGGGCGGTGATTGCGCTGAGTCATTTGATGAGTTCAACGCGCCTAAGATCCGCGATACGTTTAAGGTACTACTGCAAATGGCTATCGTGCTGACGTTTGCTGGTCGTTGCCCTGTGACTAAGGTGGCGCGCATGGCGGGGCAATATGCCAAGCCGCGTTCATCGGATGAAGAAACCATCAATGGCGTCACGTTACCCAGCTATCGCGGTGATATTATCAATAGTTTTGAATTCACGCCTGAGGCACGTAGACCTGATCCGAATCGCTTATTTGATGCTTACCATCGCAGTGCCTCAACGTTAAACTTGTTGCGCGCGTTCGCGCAAGGCGGGCTGGCGGATTTACATCAGGTTAATCGCTGGAACATGGCGTTTGTGGAAAACAATCCACTGAAAGAACGTTATCATGACATGGCTGTGCGCATTCAAGACACGCTGGAGTTTATGGATGTTATTGGCATCAATGCCAACAATAGCGGCACGTTACACGAGACTTCTTTGTTTACCTCGCATGAAGCTTTGTTACTCAACTATGAGCAAGCGCTGACGCGCATCGATACCCTCACGGGTAAACCTTATGATTGTAGTGCACATATGGTATGGATTGGTGAACGAACCCGCCAGCTCGACCATGCACATATCGAATTTTTCCGAGGCATTCACAATCCGATTGGTGTCAAAATCGGCCCTAGCATGCAAGGTGACGAACTCATTGAACTGATTGACGCGCTTAATCCGTTAAATGATCCCGGTCGACTGACGTTGATCACCCGTATGGGCGCGGATAATTTAGCGGAAAAACTGCCCGCGCTACTGCGTCGTGTCAAACAGGAAGGGCGGCACGTTGTGTGGAGTTCAGACCCCATGCACGGCAATACTTTTAAGGCCAGTAGTGGTTATAAAACCCGTGATTTTGATGCGATACTGAAAGAGATCCAGCAGTTCTTTGCGGCGCACGAGTCTGAAGGTACGCACGCTGGCGGCATCCATCTTGAGATGACCGGCCAGCACGTGACTGAATGTACTGGCGGCGCATACAAAATCAGTGATGATGACTTGGCACAGGCGTATCAGACTCAGTGTGATCCGCGCCTCAACGCCGATCAAGTGCTTGAAATGGCATTCCTCGTGGCTGATCACCTTAAAAAAGGTCGTTAATCCTGCTTCTGCTGCGCTGCCCACAAGGCAGCGTAGTGGCCTTGTCTGGCAATCAAGTCTGCGTGATTGCCTTGCTCTACGATCACACCCTTATCCAATACGATAATCGTGTCTGCATCGACGATGGTGGATAGCCTGTGCGCTATCATCAGACTGGTGTGGCCTTTGGCGATATCGCGCAGGGCACCGAGTATCGCTTGCTCTGATTGAGAATCAAGCGATGATGTGGCCTCGTCAAAAACCATGATAGGCGGGCGTTTAAGAATCGTGCGGGCAATAGCAACACGTTGTTTTTCGCCACCGGATAACTTCAAACCACGCTCACCCACTTGCGTGTCGCCTTTTTCCGGCAATGACTCAATAAAACGCTGTAAGTGTGCTAACTGGATCGCCTCATCGACCTCAGCGTCACTCGCATCCGGTCGTCCATAGCGAATATTTTCAACAATACTGTCATTAAACAGAACAGTATCTTGCGGCACAATGCCTATGTGTTTGCGTACGGACGCCTGCGTGGCTTCATGTATTGATTGTCCATCAATCCGAACCACACCGCTGGTTGGGTCATAGAAGCGGAACAGCAGCTTGACCAGTGTTGATTTGCCTGAACCACTTTCGCCCACAACTGCTACTTTTGAACCGGCTCTGACAGTAAACGACACACCCTTAATAATCGTGCGGTTGGCTTGGTAACCGAAGGTCACGTTGTCAAATTCGATACTGCCATTCTGTACGGTCAGCGCAGCGGCATGAGGTTTGTCCGTGACGGTAGGCGCTTTATCAAGAAGCTCGAATAAGTTTTCAATGTTGGCTAATGAACCGCGTATTTCTCGATACACAAAGCCTAGGAAATTAAGCGGCATGAAGATTTGCATAGTAAAAGCGTTAATCAACACGAAATCACCAATTGTCATACTGCCATCGGCCACATTAAACGCAGCCATCGCTAACATGCTGGTCATCGCGACAGCAATAATCAAATTCTGACCGCCATTCAGCGCCAGAAGCGACAATCTGTTTTTACGCCGAGCGTTTTCCCAGTCGGCTAAGTTGCTGTCATAGCGTGTGGCTTCATAATGTTCGTTATTGAAATATTTAACCGTTTCATAGTTGAGTAAGCTATCCACTGCTCGCGTGTTGGCGGTATTGTCGGCACGATTTAGTTCGCGAACATATCGTGTACGCCAATTGGTCGCTTTGACGGAAAACAGGACATACAGCACAACAGCCGTAAGGATGACCGCTGCAAATTGAACGCCGTAACTCACAAATAGGATCCCCACAACCAATACAATCTCGAGCAGAGTTGGGCCAATGTTAAACACCATAAACCGCATCAGAAAACTAATGCCACTGGTGCCGCGCTCCATATCACGCGACAAACCGCCGGTTTTGCGGTTAAGATGAAAATCAAGCTCAAGACTGTGCAGGTGTTTGAAAACTGTCATACCCAGTCGACGCATGGCTCTTTCGGTGACGCGACCAAACAAGGTGTCGCGTATTTCACCGAACAATACATTGGCAAGTCGTAGGGCCCCGTAAGCAATGATCAGCGCTATTGGAATAACCAACAACTGCTCTTCAGTACTTTCCATATTGAGATCATCAACAATATGTTTGAGCACAAACGGAAGCCCGATACTGGCGAGCTTAGCGGCGACTAAAAAAAACAATGCGAGCCAAACGCGGCGCTGAAATTCAAGCAGGTAAGGCCACAACTTTTTAAACACATGCCAGTTGACTGGTTTATCTTCGTCGTTGAAAGTGCGAGAACCGCGCATTAGATTCCTGTGGTCTTGATAATTGATGGTGTGACTCGTGGGGGTAGTATGCCATAAATTAGGTTAGACATAATTCCATCTAGCAATTTGGGCTATTTCCGAGTATCCATATCTAGGTTCTGAGTGTTAGATTAATGTGCCTGCAGGCTGGTCTCAGTTCACATATTCTGCAAAATATAATGAATCTTTTCTGACATTTCTTTGTCATTGCCATACAGCGAAATCGGGAAAGTCATTACGTCGCTCAACGCTGACACTTCTCCGACTTTGTATCTATCCCGTAATTCGTCGACTTTAATTTGTTCGCTCTTCAAATAAAGCAGCATTATGTTTTTAGCTCTATCAAAATATTTGATCTCATCAATACTTTCAAGAGCCTCAAGCAATTCCTGATTTGAGTATTTGTTATAGTCGGGTTCCATATTCATACATCCCATTGTTCTCTCCTTTCAATTATCGATATGTCCGGCCGCCCGCGTGCCTACGCGAAGTATGCTTAGTGCATGCAGTCTGTATGCTAAATTAAAATGGGAGTGTGCTAACACTGCCTGAAAGGACAGAGATCAACGATCACCGGTTACGACTATTTTAATAGATCAGCTTTCTCGAAGAATCTTGTAACAAACTCCGGGTATTCACTGATGATAAAATACCCTATGGTAGTGTGAAAATAATTGGAGGTGTTCATGCGAGACTTACAAAAATTGGTCGGTGGCTTATCTAAAACGGGTGCGCTCAGCGGATTTCTAGGCGGCGTTGCCGGCGGAGGCTTAACCAGTATGGTCGCCAGTAAGAAGGGTCGCAAGGTTGGTGGCAAAGTCGTGAAATACGGTGCGTTGGCTGCGGTAGGTGGCTTAGCTTGGAAAGCCTATCAACAGTACTCGCAGAATCAGCAGCAAGGTCAACCATCACCAACATCTCAGGCACACCCGCATCACGCAAACCAACGAGATATTCCTGACCCCGGTACGTACTCAACCTCCGGGCGTTTATCGTCTGACACTTACACACCCGACCCACGCCGCAGGGGTGTTAACCAGCCCGACCATCGACAGCAAAGCCCTGCTCAGCAGTTTGACTTTACCCCGGCGCGCTTGAACCAGCAGTCTTTTGATGAAGTGGTTGAGGACAATGAATCGGGACAAATGCTGCTCATGCGCGCTATGATTGCCGCCGCCTATGCTGACGGACACATTGATGAAAGCGAGCGTCAGCGTATTTTCGAGCAGGTTGACCAACTGGATTTGTCCGTCAACGAAAAAGCGCTACTATTCGATGAGTTGCGCAAGCCGCTCAACCTCGCAGAACTGATTAATCAGGTACCTGATGCACAATCTGGCATCGAAGTGTACGCGGCAAGCGCCAGTGCAATCGATTTGCAGCAACCCGCTTCGGCGGAATACCTAGATGCGTTGGCCAATCAACTCTGTCTGCCGAATGAACTGGTGAGCAACATACATCAACAATTGCAAAGCACCTGACGCCCACGCTATAGTGGTCAGCGCAAAATTCGAACTCCGAGCCTGCTCACCTACGTTAACTAAATAGGGTGTGCAGGCCAGCAAGGTAGTGTGTCCTTGCGAGGGTTGCCTGAGAAATTAAGCAGCCTCCCACCAAAGCGAAAGCTTTAACTTGGAAAGGTGTTTAATGTGTTGAACGATTCATTTGGGCGTCGATTTCATTATCTGCGCCTGTCCATCACTGATGTGTGCAATTATCGGTGCGATTACTGCCTGCCTGATGGTTACCAAGGTGGCAAGCCGAGTGGCTTTCTGTCACCCGCGGAGATTGAAACCGTTGTCGGCGCCTTTGCCAGTTTAGGTACGCATAAAATCCGGCTGACGGGCGGCGAGCCCAGTCTACGCAAAGACGTGCCAGACATTATTCAGCGTATCCATGCTCACCCAGACATTCATCATATCGGAATGACAACCAATGGCTTTTCATTGGAAAAATCAGTGGATACCTGGGCGGACTGTGGTTTGGATTCGGTCAATATCAGTATCGATAGTCTTGATCCCAAAATGTTTAATGCGATCACTGGGCACAATCACCTTCCTCAGATTTTACGCGGTATTGATAGAGCCTTGAGTCTGGGAATAAAAGTGAAGGTCAATGTGGTTTTGATGAAGACCATTAACCACTCAGCATTACAGCGTTTTCTGGCGTGGATAAAAGCTCTGCCGATCACGCTTCGATTTATTGAATTAATGCAAACTGGCGATAATCAGCGTCTTTTTGACCGCGAACATGTGTCGGGCCAGCCCATTAAGGCCCGTCTGCTAGAGGATGGTTGGCTACCTTTTCTGCGTGACAAAGCCGCAGGGCCAGCCGAAGAATTCTATCATACTGAATCTGCGGGTCGAATTGGGCTGATCATGCCTTACAGCAAAGATTTTTGTGCCAGCTGTAATCGTTTAAGGCTATCAGCAACGGGAAAATTACACTTGTGCTTGTTCGCCGAGCAGGGCCTAGACCTGCGAGATACCATTCGTGCGGGCGACGTTGACGCACTTGCCTCTCAGCTCGAGCAGTTGCTGGGAGATAAGCAGGCCAGTCACTATTTAGATGCCGGCTTTACCGGTGCAACCCAGCATCTCGCAATGATTGGAGGCTAATTTGATCACACCATCGAGCCGACTCACTTTTCGCATGTTAAAACCTTTTGCAGACGCCGACTTATTATATCGTTTGGATCAGGATCCCGAGGTTATGCGGTTTATTTCAGGCGGCAAGCCGACGTCGTGGAGCGACATAACGACTGTATTTTCGCCGCGCCTCGCTGCGTATATAAACTCCGCGAAAGGCTGGGGCTTATGGGGCTGTTTTAGTACTGATACAGAGGATTTTATCGGCTGGGTATTGGTAAGGCCCATGGGTTTCTTTGACGAACACAAACTGTTCGACTCGTCTCAGTGCTTGCGTGACATCGACATTGAATTGGGCTGGCGATTTAAGCGCGCTGCCTGGGGTAAGGGTTTCGCAACAGAGGCTGCTGCACATATCATGAAAAGCCTGAACGACCTGCATGGATACCGGCAGTTCAGTGCGGTAGCTTTACCGCAGAACAGCGCGTCCATAGCCATTATGAAGAAATTGGGTATGCGCTTCATTTCTCGTGGCCTGCATCGTGACCCATTAGGAGACATGCAGCTCGATACCTATTCCATTGAGCATTGATCACAGAGCGTGCTACTCTAAGCGGCTAGTGCAAGTTCACCCTATATCACCGTCTTAATGAGCTTATGAACTCGTTCGTTCCTGAACAGCCTGTGTGGCAATGCCCTGCCTGCCGAACTCCGCTGCACTTGTCACAACGACAATGGCGCTGTGAGAACGGTCATTGTTATGATGTTGCTAAACAAGGTTATGTCAACCTGCTACTCGCTCAGCAGCGCAACAGCAAAGCGCCGGGTGATAACAATGACATGATCATGGCACGTCGTGCTTTTCTCCAAGCGGGCTATTATCAACCGCTCGCGGATACGCTGTCAGAACTGTTGATTAACTTAGCGCCAAAACCGCTACGACTGTTTGATGCCGGGTGTGGCGAAGGGTATTACTTGGGTGAAATCGCAAAACGCCTGGATCGCGAAAGCATTGAATACAGTTTACAGGGTATCGACATCTCAAAACCGGCGGTACAAAAAGCCGCTAAGCACCATAAAGTCGGGGCATTTGCCGTCGCGAGCTGTTTTAACATTCCGTTACCTGCCAGCAGTCAACAGGGTGTTGTGCAAGTGTTTGCGCCCAGTAGCCCGGCGGAAATTAGGCGGATTTTAACTGACGATGGCGTGTGGCTGGTCGCAGAGCCGGGCGAGCGTCATTTGTATGCGCTAAAAGCGAGTGTGTACGATCAACCCGAGCTACACACACAAACAGACGCGGCGCCAGAAGGGTTTGAACAGATCGCGCACCGCCAAGTCGCTTTTGACTTCACACTTGCAACGGCTGAGCAGCGTGAGAACTTATTAATGATGACTCCGTTTTACTGGCAGATATCGGAAACCAAGAAACAGCGTTTGCTGAAAACGTTGTCGCTCGTAGGCGCTGATTTCAGTGTACGTGTGTACAAACCTAAATCGGTTGCTCAATAAACTTCGTGGATCTCAAATCGAAATAAGAATACCCGCAAAGGTCAACACGCTCTACTAAAGGAGATAAATTTCCTATCAAGTTTTAGCGTCGTCAGGCGGAGTTGCTAATCCCGAATTCAAACGGGTATGACACGCATGATGATTATCGTTATGGCGACATGTAGCGAGTGTTAACGCAGATAAAAAAACGCGGCTGACAAGCCGCGTTTTTACATGTTTACATAAAATTAGAGCTGCTTACGCTCTTATTTGTCCTGTGCCTGCGACAAGATATTTTTCAGTCGTCAGTGACTCTAATCCCATAGGGCCATAAGCATGCAGTTTGGTGGTAGCAATACCAATTTCGGCACCTAGTCCTAATTGGCTGCCGTCGGAGAAACGCGAAGACGCGTTGACCATGACCACCGAAGCGTCGACGGCGCGCTGGAATTTTCGTGCGGCGTCGGTATTTTCGGTCACGATAACCTCAGTATGGTTACTCCCAAAACGGTGAATATGCTCAAGTGCAGCATCAAAATCATCCACGGTGCGCACGGCGATTTCAAGGTCAAGATATTCTTCGCCAAACTCGTCCTCCTGCAACGTATGTGCATTTTTGAAATAGCTGGCAGATTTTCCGCAGGCATTGATCGTTACATTATGTTTGCCCAGCATGTCGGCTGCCATTGGAAGGAACGTATCTGCGACGTCTTTGTGCACAATCAGGCCTTCCAGCGCATTACACACACCGGTGCGTTGCGTTTTTCCGTTTTCGAGGATATCCAACGCTTTGTCGAGGTCCGCCTCTTTATCAACATACAAATGACACACACCTTTAAAGTGCTGGATAACAGGTACTTTACTGTTGTCAGTCACGAAATTGATCAGGCCTTCACCGCCACGTGGGATGATCACGTCAATGTAATCGCGTTGTTCCATCAGTTCCATCATGTGGCTGCGATCAGGGTCGGGGATCACCGAGATAAGCGCTTCAGGCAACTTGTGTTCTTTCAATACACCTTGTAAAAGTTCTGCAATAGCAAGGCTACTTTTCAGCGCTTCTTTACCACCACGCAAGATAACCGCATTGCCAGACTTAAAGCACAGTGCGCCGGCGTCAGCGGTCACGTTCGGGCGAGCTTCATAAATCATACAAACTACACCCAGTGGTACACGCATTTTACTGATTTTGATGCCATTGGGGCGCGTGCCGAGATCGCGCTCAGTGCCGACAGGGTCGTCTAACGAGATAATGGTTTCTATCCCTTCAGCCATGGCTTCAATACGCTCGTCATTGAGCGTTAAGCGGTCAACCATTGATGCGGCCAAATTGTTTTTCTCCGCTTCGGCAAGGTCGAACTTATTCGCCTCTACAATGGCATCTTTGTTGTTTCGTAGCGCGGTTGCCATGTCACGCAATACTGCGTTTTTTGCTGATTCATCGAGCACAGCGAGCGTTTGAGCCGCTTTGGCGGCTGATGCTGAAATTTCCGTAATCAAACTCATTGCTTCTCCAAAATTGCGATATTCTTAACTGATAATATTGGCCCAGTGGTATCCTGAAAATCGTCTGCGAACTTTTTGTCGGGCTGTTCAGCAATAAAATTGAGCAAACAGCTACTGTAGTTCGACTTTGCTTTGGCCAACTTCGTACCGTCGTCTTTGCGCACTAACACTGTGTCGCCGACGTTGAATTGTCCGTTAACTTCAATAATACTCGCGCCAGTAAGTTCTTCACCTTCTTCGGTTAGCGCCGAGTCGAAGTCATCATCCACAACCAACTCACCCTGCGCGTTTGACGTGTGTGTCATCCAATGCTGATGCTCGTTCATTGGCGCAGCGTGGGGTTTAAAGTGCGTACCAGGATTATTGCCCGCAAGCAGTTGGTTAAAAGACAACTCTGTAAATCCATTAATAATGAAGGTATCAATTCCGTGTGAAACCGCTTTTTCGGCAGCCTGAATTTTAGTTTTCATGCCGCCCGTGCCCACATCACTCACTGCACCACCTGCCATATCGTAAATACTTTGATCGATATGCGTTATGGAGTCGAGTAATTTTGCGTCATCATGCTTATGTGGGTTTTTATCGTATAAACCATCTACATCAGAACAAATAATTAGCGCGTCTGCATCGCACGCAGCCGCCACCATGGCAGACAAGTTATCGTTGTCACCCACCTTTAATTTGTCGGTGGTGATGGTGTCGTTTTCGTTGACAATCGGCAAGATGCCAGACTCCACGAGCTTATCAATGGTGGTGCGAACACTCACGTAACGTTCACGATCACGCAAATCAGCGTGAGTGAGCAGGATCTGCGCAGTGGCGAAATCAAACAGTTTATCCCACGTGGCGATCATCTCAGTTTGACCGGCAGCAGCCATTGCCTTCTTGATCGGCAATGTTCTCTCTTGCTCAGCAAATAAATGCGCGCCAGCAGCGACAGAGCCTGAAGAGACCAGAACAACTTCAATCCCTTTTTCTCTACAGCGCAAAATAAAATGCGCGATGCTCAACAAATAGTGGCTACTACAGCCGTTCTTCTCTGGTGCAATCAATGCACTGCCGCACTTAATAACGATGCGTTTCCAGTTGTTTCTTTCCACAATAACCTCGGTTAGTTTATGAATTCTGTGACAAAATTTTATGTGTACGATTAAATAATTTTTGTGTTTCGGGCGAAGGCGCCTTATCAATGGCGCTGACCACGACTATGGCGATACTGCTTATAATAAAGCCGGGTACGATTTCATACACAATGCTGCTCAGTGACGCGCCATCGGCGAGTACCGGTGCATAAATCCAGAATAAAACGGTGACTGCGCCAGAAATAATGCCTGCGATTGCGGCATTGTGCGTCAGGTTGGATTTATACAAACTAAACAGTACTAGAGGACCAAAAGCAGCACCGAAACCAGCCCACGCGTTGCTGACTAGGTTAAGGATGCTGTTATCGCTATCTAACGACAGCAACAGCGCGACAATGGCGACACCGGCAACGCCAAGTCGACCAATCAACACGGATTTATCCGCAGCATTTTCTTTATTCTTGTTAAACACAAGATACAAATCTTCAGTCAGCGAACTCGCTGAAACCAATAGCTGCGAAGAGATTGTGCTCATGATTGCTGCCAAAATAGCAGCCATTAAAAAACCACTGATCAGCGGGTGGAATAAAATCTCAGAAAAGATGATGAAAATCGTTTCTGGATCAGCGACCGGAAAATTAAACTTGTTCGCATAAGCAACGCCAACCAATCCGGTGCCCAATGCACCGATAATCGTTACAAGCATCCAGCTCATGCCGATATTTCTGGCCGTTGCCACCGCTTTCACGGAGCGGATCGCCATAAAGCGCACAATAATGTGGGGTTGACCAAAATAACCCAAACCCCACGCCAAACTGGATACGATGCCCAACGCGGTTACCGTCTCAAGACTGTTCGAGAACGTGGGTATCGTTTGCGTTGCGAATTCGTTCATCTGCCCAAAACTATCAAAATTCTGATAAGCGACAATGGGCACGAGCACAAGGGCAATAAACATAATGCAGCCCTGAACGAAGTCGGTCATGCTCACCGCTAAAAAACCGCCTAATAACGTATAGCACACAACGACACCCAGCGTGATAACGAGACCAAGGTGATAATCTATACCGAACGCCGATTCAAACAGCTTACCGCCGGCGACTAAACCGGCAGACGTATACAGGGTGAAAAACATCACGATGATAACGGCTGATACAATCCGTACATTCTGATTATTTCCATCGAAACGATTGGCAAAAAACTCAGGTACGGTCAAAGAATCGTGAGCAACCTCCGTGTAGACTCGCAGTTTTGGTGCGACAAGTAGATAATTCAGTAGCGCACCCAACAATAAGCCCAAAGCAATATAGATAGTTTCATAACCCGCAATGAACATAGCGCCCGGCAAGCCCATCAACATCCAACCACTCATGTCTGATGCGCCCGCGGAGAGCGCAGTCACTTGTGGACTAACTTTGCGGCCACCGAGAATATAACCGGACATATCGCTTGTTGACGTCTTATACGCAAACAAACCAATACCAAGCATGGCGATAAAATATGTCGCGATTGATATCCACTGCAATGTATCCATGCGTAAACAAACCCCTTAGTGCGCTCACTTGATCAGAAAAGAAGTGACGCTTATTAAATTCAAAACTAATAATTAGTGTACGAATCATATTGTGCCTTATTTTATGCTGATTGATCAAGTTTCAGTACTAAAAAACAATAATTTACATCTAATTAACATGGGTTTAATGAGCTTGGGCTGTTAAATGCGCACAGAATGTTTTACGCTATAAAAGTAATTAGGGTTAAAATGTTTAGTCTTGAAATAAATATGCGGCGGAAGTGATGTAAATTAGCCGTCGTTAGTGTTTCGGTGAGTGAGCGCGGGTTTATTCATTGGTGTGGTAACGCAATAAAGCTAAACGAATGAATTGACACTTCGATAATGGCAGCAAAAATGCCGGTGCTTGAAAGCGTAAGAGGAATAGTAAACGATGGAACAATGTAATGACTTATTGGTGTCGCTGAGGCGCGTCATCCGAGCGATCGATCTATATTCAAAAAAGCTCAGCAAAGAAACCGGGTTAACCAGCCCGCAACTTCTGGTGCTTCACCAGATCCAAGCAACGGATGGTGTGTTGGCATCTCACATCGCCGACGCCATCAATTTAAGCTCGGCAACCGTGACCAGCATTCTTGACCGCTTGGAAAGCCGGGGGTTCGTCACCAGAGAACGTTCGAAAGAAGATAAGCGCAAGGTGATGTTGCACCTGACAGCACAGGGTGAAAGTGCCTTGCTTGAATCGCCCCAGCCATTGCAAGCACATTTTATCCGTCGCTTTGAGCATCTTGAGCAATGGGAGCAAACCATGATAATCGCCTCAATGCAGCGAGTCGCCAATATGATGGATGCTGATGAACTGGACGCATCACCCTTGTTGCAGGTGGGCTCAATACAAACTCGCGCCTACTAACTTCTCTTACACCACATCTTTTAGAAAGCTGCGCACGTTGTGATAACGCTGTTCTTGATCGGCGTTCAGGGTGCCATTTTCGATGGTCAAAATGCAATTTTTAATTAATTTGGGGGCGTTTGCGGTTACGCCAAATTCCTTTATTTCAGCCGCCGTGGCTTGCAGCAAATTTAATGCGATGGACGGGTTTTTTGGCATGACGGTAAACGCTTGTCTAAACACGGTCAGAGCCTGCTCTATTTCACCTTTTTCATAGTGCTTAACAGCCTGGTTGTTGAGCTCTTTCGGACTTGTTTGGATGGCCGTTTTCTCGATTTTCTCCTTTTCGACATAGTGCATAAATAGATCGCCTTGTTCAGCGTTCTTGCGGCAGCGTATTTCAATGGCGTCGAGCATATGTAAAGAGTGCTCGTGCAATCCCACTTCATGAAATGCTTTGGCTTTATCCAGCAAACCTTCAATCGGCTCTGAATCCCAGCTGTCGTTGCTCAATTGGCTTAAAAGTGCCTTGGCGTTCTCCGTTTCGTCTTCAAGATACATTAAGCGAGCATTGATGACTTTGACTTGATCTTCAATATCGGCTTTGGGAAACGAAGATTTTAGTTGCCGCAAGTATTCCGTGGTTTGTTTGATCAGTTTATGTGTTTGCGTTTCATCCGCGGTCATTGCAAAGTCGATCCCCGCCCGGGCAACGGTCAAATAGTTCTCCGGCTTATCGTGAATAGAATTCTTAGCGAATTTTACGATACGCTTCGCTGCATCGAACTGCGCTGCATAATCATGCACGATGCGTGACAAATCCAATGCGGTTTTGTGCCTGCGAATATTGCGTGGTGATACTTCAGTGGCAACAACCACGCTCTCCAGCGCATCATCAAATTCGTGCTGTTTGATTTGCAGCGCTGCGAGTAAATCATAAGCTGCCAGTTTACAGTCTGGTTTGAATGCCAACGACAAGATTAATTTCTCGGCGTCGTCGTCGCGGTCCAGTTTAATTAAACAACGCACCAGGCCCAATTGAGCCCACGCAAACGCTTGCACGTTGAGAATGGCAGAATAGAATTCACTGCCTTGCTGATGAAAGCCGCATCGTTCAAGCAGTTCGCCTTTGGTTCTCAGGGCAAGCGGAAAGAATTCTGAGTTAGACGGTTCGCTCAAAAAGTTTTCTAATGCAACGAGTGCTTTCTCTGGCTTATCGCGTTCCATCAATTCATAAATAGGCTTTAGCGCTTTTTTTCGCATCAGTACGCGCGAAAGGCGGGTGTCCAGTTCGCGCACCGTAAAGGGCTTGGCGAGAAAGTCATCAGGCTGTAGCTCTACAATGCTGTGCACAATGTCGGGCGTGGTGTCTGCGCTAATAAACACAAATGCCGTACTGGGCGCGATGTCACCGTCAGCTTTGAGTTGATCATAAAGGTAGTAGCCATCTTGCTCGTTTTTAAGATCGTACGAACAAATGATCAAATCAAAATGCTCTCTGCGCACAGTTTGCATCGCGTGAGAAACCACATCACTGTAATGAATATTGTCGAAGCCCAGCTCTTCCAGCGAGTACTTCATATAGCCTTTTGCCAGTGCCTGATCGTCGATAATCAGCACTTTGGACTGTCGCGCGAGTTTTATATTCATAGGCTGATGATTTGTATTTCCTTAAAGAGTTATCGCACGATTACGCTGAATGTTGAGCAAATAATTGCGTGGCCTCAACCGCTTTTCGCCATCGCGTGAGCAATGCTTCGCGGCGTTCGGGTGTCATGGTAGAGGTGAAGGTTTTGTCAATCGGATTTTGTTCACACAGTTGCTCTGTCGTTTCATACAACCCTAACGCTAAACCCGCCAAATACGCAGCGCCAAGCGCGGTTGTTTCCATCACGTGCGGGCGAACCACTGGCACCGATAAAATATCGGCAAGGTAATCGCATACCCAGTCATTGGCCACCATCCCGCCATCCACACGCACCGATTCAATACCGATACCGTCGTGTTCCATGGCGGATAGCAAATCTTTGGTTTGGTAACAGACGGATTCAAGTGCTGCACGTGCCAAGTGAGCTTCGGTGGTGGCACGAGTCAGGCCGAATACACTGCCGCGGGCACGCGGATCCCAATAAGGCGCACCCAAACCCGCAAAGGCGGGCACCAATACCACACCGTGACTATCTTCAACGGTTTTTGCCAACGCTTGTGTTTGCTTGGCATGATTAATCACCTTTATTCCGTCGCGTAGCCACTGCACCGCTGCTCCGGCAATAAAAATCGAACCTTCAATCGCGTAATGCGTTACACCGTGAATAGAGTAGGCGACAGTGGTGAGCAACTGATTTTGCGAAAACAGAGGTTTATCACCGGTGTTCGCCAAGGCGAAACAACCTGTGCCATAAGTACTTTTTAAACTCCCACTGGTAAAGCAACACTGTCCAATCATGGCGGCCTGCTGATCGCCTGCCACACCGCGTATGGGTAGATCGAAGCCAAGTACATCGTACTTCGCTGTTCCAAAGTCGTCTGCGCTTTGGCGGATTTCGGGCAATATCTGGGGAGGCACATCAAAAAACGCCAGCAACTGCGCATCCCAGTTCAGTGATGTCAGGTTCATGAGGTTGGTGCGGCTGGCATTAGTTGAATCCGTGGCATGCACCTCACCGCCGGTTAAGCGCCAGATCAAAAAGCTATCGATGGTGCCAAAGGCGAGTTCTCCGCGTTCTGCACGAGCTCTGGCGCCCTCTACATTGTCTAGGATCCAGGCTATTTTGGTGGCAGAAAAGTAGGGATCTAAACGTAATCCAGAAAGCTGAGATACATCAATATTCTGGGTGACTGCGGCAGCTGACAATCGCTCGCACTCTGTGGCAGTGCGCCGGTCTTGCCATACGATGGCGTTATATATCGGTTTACCCGTCGCCCTGTCCCAAATCAGGGTGGTCTCGCGTTGATTGGTGATGCCAATTCCGGCAACCGTGACGCCTTCGTTCTTCGCCTGATTCAGCGCTTGTTGGCATACCGCTAATGTGGCTGACCAGATTTCCTCGGGATCGTGTTCAACCCACCCATCATTGGGGTAATGTTGTGCGAACTCCTGCTGGAAACTACACACGATCCGTGCATCCTGAGTAAAGATGATGGCACGGCTGGACGTGGTGCCTTGGTCAATGGCTAACAATGCTGTTTGGGTCATACTCTGCTTCGCTTGATTGTGTGGCTACAATACAAGCATAAAATCAAAGCGTTGGGTAGCAAAACGGTCATCTTACGAATCGCTCACTAATGTAAATGAGCGATAGGTTTTGTTCTGCTGTGCTGGTTAGCTTCTTTCACGGCTTTCAGCATGGCGTTCAGCGTATCTCGATCATAATAGCGGCCATTACTGATCACCGATGCAATTGAACCGGTATTGCGAATGTCGTCCAGCGGGTTGGCATTAAGAATGACAATGTCGGCTTGATAGCCAGGTTTAACGCGACCACTTTTTATGCCCATCCAGTCAGCGGGTGTAGCGGTAGCTGAGCGCAGTGCCTGAGCTGTTGTAAGGCCAGCCCTGTTGAGTGACATAAGCTCCTGATGCATTGAAAAACCAGGCACCATAACGGGGACATTGGCATCAGTGCCCGCCATGATTTTCACGCCATGGGTATTCATGGCACGCAGCAAAATATGGTTGGCGGTGGCGTAAGCCTGCCAGTAGCGCTGATTACCAGCCACTTTATCGTCGGGGTAATTTTCGGGAAGACGGTAGATATTGACATCCGGTAACCATCCCATAACGCGTATGGAAGGAAATGTTGATTCAGCGATACCGGGATTTACATAAGGAAGTTCTACCGTTTTCAGGGCAGCTTCAACACTGGCTTTTTGTTCTGCAAAGGTTTCTATCAAAGAAACGGTGGTCATCACTGCCATTTGAGACGAGGCTAGCTGTTGCGCCACGGCGTCGCTTCGGCGGGCGACAAAGGCTAAAAATTCGTCAGTGTTGTGCCGCGTGTAACCCCCAAATTCGCGATCCAAGGCTTTCACCAGCTCTTCGATATGGGCGAGTTCATTCAATTCAGAATGCCAAACGTCTTCAAGGGTTAAAGCACTCGGGATATGGCCTAATAGTTTAACCTGCTGAAGGCGCGCTTGTTGATCAAACGCCTCGAAATGAGGCTTAGTGAGGTGCGTATAAATTTTAATCGCGTCAAACCCTTGTGCCTTGATTGAGCTGACATGCTCCGCAATGTCGTCAACATCGTGTACTGGGTTCATTTTCGCCGTCCAACGATGGAACCAACCAGCATACACACCATGGCTGTTGTGCCGGCGTGTGGCGACAAACAGATCTGGCCCCGGTCTGCCTCCAGCAATATCCGCTTTCCATTGCAGATGCTCTTCACTGCCATTGAGCTCTTTGACATGAGTGACACCATTCGCCAAATACAACATCAGGTCATTCGGACTTTGCCACAAATGCACGTGTGAATCAGTCAGGCCCGGTATAACGAATTGCCCTTCAGCATCAATACGTTGAATGTGACTGGGCAAATCTATGTGTTCCGCCACGGCGGTAATGTGGCCGTTTTCAATCAAAACCATCTGATCCGATAAAAACGTTTCTCCATCAGCAGAGAGGACATTGGCATTCATTATCGCCAATGGTGCTTGAGGGCGTGCAAAGGCAGAAGCATCAACTTCATCCGTGTGCGCCCCCCAGTATTGATTGCTCTCATAATTTAGTGCCAGTGCAGACAAGCCTGTCATTACAACAATAACAATACCTACCGTGAGCAGTATTTTCTTCAACGTGGTCATAAACGTGTGCCTTCAATAATGTGAAAGCTCAAGCCTAGTTACATCAGGGGGTAGCGTCTGGTCGATTTATGAAAAATGCTGGTCGATTATAGCGTGCTCTAGCTTATTCACGCTGTTTTGCGCGATATTCTGTCGGTGTGATCCCTTCCTGTTGTTTAAACGCGCGGTTAAATGGCGGTAACGAGTTAAAGCCATGATTCAGTGCTATTGTCAGAATCGGGATGTGTGCATTGTCGCTGCGGCGTAATGCGTGTTTGATGGCATCAATCCGCTGCGCATTAATGTAATGACTAAAGTGGGTAAAGCCTAGTTGTTGGTTGATAAATGCGCGTAATCGTGTCGGACTCACGCCAAGCCGTTTCGATAGTGTTGAAATGGTTAGTTGGCCATCAAGATACGCTTTATCCTGTGTCATGGCGTCATCGAGCTGACTTTGTAGTTGTTGATCGCGGTGACTCAGTACGGCGGTGTTTTGACTTTGTTGCTGAAACGTCAATGCCGTAGGGCTGATATTAAAAAGCCAATAGGCCATCAGGAGCAGCGTCGGCCATAGACTGATCGCGACGACAGAATGTTGCTGCTCAGGCATAATGAACGACCCAAGCACGATGGCAATAACGATACACACGGCAAGGGTAACCACGACATAAGTGCGGGATAAACGACGTTTATCGATAAGATCATCGTGTCGGCCATGCCACGTTTCCCACAACATATGGCTCACCAGACCAAAAGCAGTGATGGTGATCAACAGAGGCCACCACCGAGGTAAACCCGGCAGCCACCCAAAATACACCATTCGCTCAGCCAGCATCAAACCGCTTACCAACAGCAGAATAAGCATGTGACTGCCACGCACACGAAAATCTTGTGCATACAGCGACAGCGTGAATAACCAGGTGATGGGTAAAAGCGTTGTGTCAACCAATCGCAAGCCAATGCGCAGCTCATCAGGAAGCGGAACCCCTGACGGTGTGGCGCCGAGGTAATGACACAACAGGCTCAGGTTGGTGAAAATTAAGAGCCAGAAAGACGTTGTGCGGCGCAAATCACGAAATGCCAGTAGCATGATCAATACAATCATGCCAACAGCAGTAAAACGAAACAGAAGGTCTACGAATAACATCATGCAATCCTGAAGCAAACTGACAACAGCGCTTAGCGACGTTATCACAGCGCCCGTGGTTTATGCGAGGGTAAAGATCAACGGGCCTTGGCCAGTGATGTAAATGCCTGCAAAAAAGGTGGGTTATCTCCGTGTTTGCGTGTACCCAGATAGATTGATTTTTGAATGCCGTGTTCACCTAGACTGACGGCTTTAATTGGTATAACCGGCGCGTACTGGTTCACAAGCCAGCGCGGCAATGCGGCGACCCCACGGTTTGCTGCCACCATATGCAACATAATTTCGGTAGTTTCGATAATTTTGTGCCGCTTCACACTGCCGCCCACTGGGGTTAAAAACCGGCTGAAAATATCCAGACGACTTTGTTCGACAGGGTAGGTGATCAATGTTTCATCACGCAAATCCATCGGTTCGACAAACGCCCGGTCGGCCAGTTTGGCATGTGCAGATACTGCCAATACATGCTCATAATCGAACACAGGTTGGTAGTCAATTTGCTCATGATGTAGAGGATCAGGGGTGATAATAAGATCAATATCAAACTCTAATAATGCACCCAGTGCACTAAATTGAAACTGTTGACGCACATCAACATCGATATCAGGGTACTGTTGAATGTACGGCTTGATCACCGTTAACAGCCACTGATAACACGGGTGGCATTCCATACCAATGCGCAACGTACCTCGTTCACCTTTAGCAATCTGCTGCAATTGCGTTTCAACGTGCTCAAACTGCGGCAATACGCGTTTGGCAAAACTCAGTAGCAACTCTCCTGACTGGGTTAATTGAACTCTGCGCCCACTTTTGTTCCACACCTTAATCGCAAACTGCTGTTCGAGCTTTTTGATGGCATGGCTTAGCGCCGATTGCGTCAAACACAGTTCACTGGCGGCCTCTGTCAATGTACCCGTATGAGCAATAGCGTGAAGAATGTGCAAATGCTGACGATCAATCATAAGACGAGCCGTGATCTTGATAACTAATTCGATGAATTTAATTCATTGTTTAATGAAAATAAACCATTATTTCTAATTGATTAGCCGCGATAGGATGCCTCATCACTTAACTGAGGGACGTATAGATGGCTAAAATACATAATTTGGGGTTTCCTCGTATCGGCAAAAATCGCGAACTGAAACGCGCACTCGAAGCGTATTGGAGCAACCAATGTAGCGAAAAGGAACTCAATCGTGAGGTGGCCGCCCTACGCGAGCAACAGTTGTCGGCGTTGGAGTCCTTAGACTTCGCACAAGTCGGTGATTTTTCGCTGTATGACCATGTGCTCGACATGAGCTTTCTGTTGGGCAATGTGCCAGACAGAGCGGGAACGAGTGAGCACGAACTGGATCGCTATTTTCGCATTGCACGCGGTCGCGCTTCCGCGCAGGATTGTTGCGCTACCCATGCCGGTGAGATGACGAAATGGTTTGATACTAACTATCACTACATTGTGCCTGAATTTTCATCGACAACTCGCTTCGAACTGCAGGCTGACTCACTGCTTCAACAGATACGTGACGCTCGCGGGCTGGGGTTTGAAGTCAAACCAGTGCTAATTGGACCGCTGACCTATTTGCATTTAGGGAAGGTGACTGACGATAGCCAGAAACTGGATTTGCTGGATGATCTGCTCACGCAATACAGCCAATTGCTGGCGCGATTGAACAAGGCGGGTGTGCAGTGGGTGCAAATCGATGAACCGGCGCTGGTCACGGAATTGAATGCGCAATGGCAAATGGCGTACAAATATGCCTATCAACGCTTAAGTGATAGCCCAGTGAATGTGCTACTGACGACCTATTTTGGCGAGCTGGCTGGCAATCTCGATCTCGTGTGCTCTTTACCGGTTGAGGGCGTGCATATCGACGCTGTGAGAGCACAACACGAGGTCGACATTCTCGCCGAACGTTTAGATGCGTCGCAGGTGTTGTCGGTGGGCATTGTGGATGGCCGCAATGTCTGGCGTACAGACCTTGCGCAAGCGCTAACGCTACTGCGCCCGATTGCGCAGCGAAAAGGTGAGAAACTCTGGGTCGCGCCGAGCTGTTCATTATTGCATTGCCCGGTTGATGTTAACGCTGAAACAGACATTCACCCTGAAATAAAGCCTTGGCTTGCGTTCGCAGAACAGAAGTTAGAGGAACTCGCCATTTTGAAGCTTGCGCTCAATAAGCAACCTAATAGTCACGCGCCATTGGACGATGAATTGACGATCGCGCTGGCTGAAAACGCGCGAGTTATCGAAGCTCGTCAACGCTCGCTTTTGGCCAACAACGCGGATGTACAGGAACGTGTTGCTAAGGTTGATGTCAGTTGGTTGGCTCGCAACAGCAACTATGCGACGCGTATTCAGGCGCAGCGAGCCATTCTGAAACTACCGCCGTTTCCTACCACAACGATTGGCTCCTTCCCGCAAACCCAAGCTATTCGGTCTGTTAGACGTCGATTTTTATCAGGTGCTATGGATGAGCGCGCTTATCATCAGGCACTGGAGGGCGTTATACAGGAAACGATCCAGCAGCAGGAAGCGATTGGATTGGACGTACTCGTGCACGGCGAACCGGAACGCAACGACATGGTCGAGTATTTTGCGCCATTCCTTAACGGTATGCTCACGACCCAATACGGTTGGGTACAGAGTTATGGCTCTCGCTGTGTAAAGCCGCCGATTATTTATGGGGATGTCAGTCGCAAGGGGAGTATGACAACACGCTGGATCGAATATGCCCAATCGCTCACCAGTAAACCGGTTAAGGGGATGTTGACTGGACCGGTTACCTTGCTGAACTGGTCATTTGTGAGAAACGATCAAACGCGGGAAGCCACTGCAAAACAGTTGGCATTGGCCGTTCGTGAAGAGGTTGCTGAACTTGAAGCGGCGGGAACCCGAATAATTCAAATTGATGAAGCTGCGCTTCGGGAAGGGTTGCCGTTAAAGTCATCTGAGTGGCAAGCTTATCTACATTGGGCCGTCGATGCATTTCGGTTGTGTGCCAGCGGTGTAGCAGATACCACCCAAATTCACACGCACATGTGTTATTCGCAATTCAACGATATCCTGCCTGACATTCAGCGCATGGATGCGGATGTGATCACCATTGAAACCTCGCGTTCCCAGATGAAATTGTTAGAGGCATTTAAACGCTTTCAATACCGAAACGACATCGGCCCTGGCGTATATGATATCCACAGTCCAAATGTGCCGCAGATTGAAAGCATTCAGCGCTTGATTGAGACAGCGGCGTGCTCTATTCCTCGTGAGCGACTTTGGATAAATCCCGATTGCGGTTTAAAAACGCGCGCGTGGGCAGAGGTGCTTCCGGCTTTACAGAATATGGTGCAGGCCGCGCGAGCGTTACGTAACAACAGCGTTGACCTTGAGGAAGAAGAACTCACGCTGATTGACTAACAAGGGGGTTAGGCAACATCGACAGGTTGTGGCTTTTCACAGGGATTTTGTTCATACTATTAGACTACATTGGGTACGCGGCTAAATGCCGCGTGGTCGAAACAGGCTGGGATGGGTAAGGCGTGAAACGCATTTTCGTTGACATCATCATGGTGATAGTTTTGCTTGGCGCACCGCTAAGTGAATCGTTTGCGGCTGCGCAAACACCCTGTAGTGACATGATGATGGCAGACGCGTCGGACAAAACAATGCCTGCCAACATGATGCATAGTCACCATGACATGATGGAACAAAATGCAAGCCCTCAAGGCGACGAATGTTGTGAAAAAGACTGTTGTTGCCCTGTCGGCGTGTTTCATGCTGCCTTGTTGTCGGATCCTCCTCAGGGTTCGGCACTGAACATCGCTTCCAGCAGCTTCGGCTATAATCCTTCGTTACATCACATCTTTTTAAGCGCTGCTCAGCGCCCTCCGAAACACACGCTCAGTTAACAGGATAGATCCGCCTTTTTCGCGGCGTTATTAGCTCGTTTGGTTGAACCTGCCAAACAAGCTGTAAGTTCAGAATTGACTGAGAGAACCCGTATGATTTCCTATTTATTGCGTGGCGTTGCCACGGGTATGGCAATAGCTGCCGTCGGCGTGGCTCATGGGCAAAGTACCCCCTTAATGTCGTTGTCTAAAACCGTTGAAATAGCCGTTAACAACGATCCATGGTTAGCCGGTAGCGAATTAAGGCAACGAGCCATGTTGTCCAGCAGTGTTGCTGCGGCGAGTCTGCCCGATCCTGTGGTGAGTCTGAGTATGGCGAATGTACCGACGAATGGGTTTGCATTGGATCAAGAGCCGATGACTCAGCTCAAGACTGGCGTGTCACAGGTTTTTCCGCGCGGCGATTCGCTGGCTATTCGTTCGCGCCAACTCGCGCAACAGGCCGCTGAGCACCCGCTCAAACGCGCCGACCGTATTGCCAAAACACGCGTGACCGTGTCTGAAATCTGGTTAGATATCTACCGAGCGCAGCAAAGCATTCGGCTTATTTCGCAGGATCGCGCTTTATTTCAGCAGTTGAGTGATATCGCAACTGCAAACTATTCAGCGGCGGTAGGGCGCGTGCGGCAGCAGGATGTCGTTCAGGCAAAACTTGAATTAACACGTTTAGAAGATCGTCTTGCCACATTAAGTGCGCTGGAAGAACGTGCTGTCGGTCAGTTGATGCAGTGGATAATCACCGATGTATCGGCATCAAACATAGGGAACAGTGCGCAGGGTAGACTGTTGCTGCCTGAGAATTTACCGGATATTCAACCTCTACCGAGTCCTGCGTTGGACGCAATCGAACGCAAAGATTTTGGCGCATTAGCTGAATGGTTAGCGCAGCATCCTTATGTGCGCGCCATTGAACAACGTCTGCTCGTCAGCCAAACCGGTATCGCGCTCGCTCAGGAAAAGTACCAGCCTCAGTGGGCACTCAATGCCAGCTATGCGTTTCGTGATGATACACCTGCCGGAACGAGTCGCGCCGATTTTCTGTCTATTGGGGTGAGTTTTGATGTACCTCTATTTACCGATAAACGGCAAGATCAAGACGTGGCTGCTGCCGTCGACCTATCAGAAGCCCTCAAAACTGACAGGTTACTGGCGCTGCGAGAAATGATCGCTGCCAGCCAAGCACTGTATGCTGAACGTCAACGTCTCTCGCAACGACGAGTGCTGTACCAAGATGAGCTACTTGCGTTAACACAAGAGCAGGCTACCGCGTCACTGAATGCTTACACCAATGATGATGGTGACTTTGCCGAAGTCGTGCGGGCGCGCATTGCAGACCTGAACGCTCGGGTGGATGCACTTGACATTGATGTTGCATGGGCTAAAAACCAGATCCGGCTTCACTATTACTTAAATCCATCTGCCGACATTCCAATAACACACCGCGGAGAACAGCCATGAATACATTTAAAACGTTGATGGTGGGGTGTTTCGTTGGTGCTGTTTTGACGGCGTCCGGCTATGCGCTGCTTTCACCCTCAACGCCAACAACGTCAGCAACACAGCCTGAAGAGCCGCTTTACTGGGTTGCACCAATGGACCCCAACTACCAACGCGATAAACCCGGAAAGTCTCCGATGGGGATGGACTTAGTCCCAGTTTATGCAGAGGCGGAGAAGCAAAACGCTGAGCCGGGTCGCATTAAAATAGCGCCGAATGTGCAGCAGAACCTCGGTGTGAGAATAGCAACTGCGCGGCAGATGTCGCTGCACATGCCGATACGCACAGTCGGTTATGTGAATTATAGCGAAGACACGTTAGTGCATATTCATCCGCGTGTTGAAGGGTGGGTAGAAGCTTTATTTGTAAAAGCAGCCGGTGAATACGTTGAAAAAGGAGACCCCCTGTATGCATTGTATTCACCAGAGTTGGTCAATGCTCAGCAGGAACTGTTGATAGCAAAGCGCCGCGATAGCACTGCGCTGATAGAGGCCGCAAGGGCGCGTTTAGAAACGCTTCAAATGCCGAATGACGCTATTCAATTATTATTATCAACTCAAAAAGTGCAGCAAACCATTACGTTTTCTGCGCCTCAAACCGGTTTTGTCGACAATCTAAACATTCGCGAGGGCTTTTACATCAAGCCTGGCGATACACTGTTCTCTATTGGGGCTTTGAAGCAAGTCTGGATTGAGGCTGAGGTGTTTGAAAGCCAATCGGCATTGGTGAAAGAAGGGCTTCCGGTCACAATCTCGTTAGATTATCTGCCTGGCCGAACGTGGGAAGGCAAGGTGGACTACATTTATCCGTCATTGGAGCAAAGCACGCGTACCTTACGTGTGCGAGTGCGCGTAAACAATGAAGATTATGCGCTTAAGCCGAACATGTTTGCCCAAGTGACATTACACGCCAATGTTGCGTCAGACCATGTGTTTGTGCCATCGGAAGCGGTGATCCGTACAGGCACGCAAAATCGTGTTGTTCTGGCGTTAGGCGATGGGCAGTTTAAGTCAATCGAAGTTGATGTGGGTATGGTTGCCAACGACTTTACCGAAATTAGCGCGGGGTTACGTCAGGGCGATAAGATTGTCACCTCTGCGCACTTTTTGCTCGATTCAGAGAGTAGTATTCGTTCTGATTTTCGCCGTATGCAAAGCGATGAAGCCGATACCCATGAGCATCACGCAGACATTGCCACAGTCTCAGGTGTGATCAACACGGTGGATGAACATACGCGTCTGGTCAATATTTCTCGCGATGCCATACTTAAATGGGATAGACCAGCGGCGACCATGGATTTCAGTATGGCCTCAACACTCGACCCTAAGCAGTTTGTGGTGGGTGAAAGCATTACTTTTACCTTTGAAGTGTCTGATGGTGAATTCAAAATTATCGATATTGATGCTCAGCAGCATGAGCATGATCACGAAGCCCACCATGATCACGGAGCGCACCCATGATTGCTGCAACGATCCGATGGTCAGTCTCAAACCGATTCTTTGTTCTGCTGGCAACGTTAATCATTGTTGGCGGTGGCCTGCTAGCACTAAAGAACACGCCCGTTGATGCACTGCCCGATTTGTCTGATGTGCAAGTGATCATCAAAACCAGCTATCCAGGGCAAGCCCCTCAAGTGGTCGAGGATCAAGTCACCTATCCCTTGACGACAGCGATGCTGTCTGTGCCCGGCGCGCAAACAGTGCGAGGCTTCTCGTTTTTCGGCGATTCTTACGTGTACGTTATTTTTGACGATAGCACCGACTTATATTGGGCGCGAAGCCGTGTGCTGGAATACTTGTCGCAAGTCGCTCCGAACCTACCTGACAATGCGCGCCCACAACTCGGGCCCGATGCAACCGGTGTCGGCTGGGTATATTTATATGCCTTGGTAGATCGAACTGGCAAGCACGACATCGCTCAGTTACGTAGCCTGCAAGACTGGTTCCTAAAGTATGAGCTACAAACCGTTCCCGGCGTGTCTGAAGTGGCTACGATGGGCGGTATGGTAAAACAGTATCAAGTGCTGGTGGATCCTGAAAAATTGCGCGCCTACGGCATTCCGCTGGCGCATGTTCAAACTGCGATAAAACGTGGCAATCAGGAAGTTGGTGCCTCAGTCATAGAAATGGCCGAAGCTGAATATATGGTGCGCGCCACAGGCTATATTGAAAATAAAGAAGACATCGAAACCATTCCATTGGGTGTGAACGGGCAGGGGACCCCGTTATTAGTGCGTGATGTTGCTAACGTTGTACTGGGCCCGCAGATGCGCAGAGGTGTTGCTGAACTCAACGGTGAGGGTGAAACGGTTGGCGGGATTGTTGTCATGCGCTATGGCGAAAATGCGCAGGAAACCATCAATGGCGTCAAGGCAAAACTCGACGCGTTAAAAAAGGGGCTTCCTGACGGGGTTGAGGTCGTCACGGTTTACGACCGTTCTGCGCTGATCACGCGCGCAGTGAATAATCTTGGCACTAAGTTGCTTGAAGAGTTCGCCGTGGTGGCGTTGGTGTGTATCGCATTTCTGTTTCATATGCGTTCATCCTTGGTGGCGATAGTGAGTTTGCCGGTGGGCATACTCGCTGCGTTTATTGTGATGTACGTGCAAGGTATTAATGCCAATATTATGTCGTTGGGCGGGATCGCGATCGCAATAGGTGCCATGGTCGACGGCGCAATCGTGATGATTGAAAATATGCATAAACATATGGAGAAAACCCCACTCACGCGTGAGAACCGCTGGAAAATCGTCGTGGATTCTGCCACCGAAGTGGGGCCTGCGCTGTTTTTCAGTTTATTGATCATCACGGTGAGTTTTATGCCCGTATTCACCTTGGAAGCGCAAGAAGGGCGTATGTTTTCGCCCTTGGCGTATACCAAAACCTATGCAATGGCTGCCGCTGCGGCACTGGCCATCACGTTAGTGCCTGTGCTGATGGGGTATTTCATTCGCGGTAGAGTGCTTGCTGAGCATAAAAATCCGGTCAACCGCATCCTGACCTATTTATACATGCCGGCATTAAAAGCGGTACTGCGCTTTCCGAAGCTGACGTTACTGGCGGCTTTTGGGGTGCTTGTTGTTGGCCTGTGGCCTATTAATAAAATCGGCAGTGAGTTTATTCCGCCGCTGGATGAAGGCGACTTAATTTACATGCCAACCACCTATGCGGGTATCTCTATAGGCAAAGCGCGCGAACTGCTGCAACAAACCCACAAGTTAATCAAAACAGTGCCAGAAGTTGAAAATGTGTTTGGTAAAGTCGGGCGTGCAGAGACCGCGACAGATCCCGCTCCTTTAACCATGATCGAAACTTTTATTCAATTGAAACCTCAGGATCAATGGCGTACAGGGATGACCACGGATGACTTAATTAAGGAACTTGACGCACTGGTCGACTTACCGGGGCTCACCAATGCCTGGGTAATGCCAATCAAAACGCGGATTGACATGTTAGCTACCGGCATTAAAACACCGGTAGGCATCAAAATCGGCGGGCCCGATCTCGCCACTATTCAAACCATTGGGCAACAGCTTGAATCGATTCTGTTCAGTGTCGAGGGAACCGCATCGGTCTATGCAGAACGCGTTGTAGGGGGGCGTTATATTAAGATTGACATTTTACGTGAAAAAGCCGCCCGCTATGGGTTGAACATCGCAGACGTTCAGCAAATTGTTGCCAGCGCTGTGGGCGGTGTCAACGTCACACAAAGTGTAGAAAGGCTTGAACGATATCCCGTCAATATTCGTTATCCTCAGTCGTACCGTTCGTCACCAGAGTCTCTGTCATTGTTACCCATTGTCACGCCGCAAGGTCAACGTATCGCGCTGGGAGACGTTGCGGCCATATCGATTGAAGATGGACCACCGGGTATTAAAAGCGAAAATGCGCGCCCCAATGGGTGGGTATATGTGGATATCAACGACGTCGATATAGGCCGGTATGTGGTAGCGGCGCAGCAGGCAGTCAATGAAAAATTACAGCTGCCTGCAGGCTATTCGGTCACGTGGTCTGGTCAATATGAATACATGCAGCGCGCGAAAGAGAAGCTGTCTTTCGTTGTCCCGCTTACGTTAGCGATTATTGTTGTGCTGCTTTACCTCAGCTTCCGCAACGTGGTTGAAGTTGCCATTATCATGGGAACATTGCCACTGGCGATGGTGGGCAGCATTTGGCTGATGTATTGGGAAGGGTTCAACTTCTCAGTCGCCGTTGGCGTGGGCTTTATCGCACTCGCGGGAGTGGCGGTTGAGATTGGCGTCATCATGCTGGTCTACCTCAATCAGGCGTATAATGCACTTGTCGAACAATGTCGGTCACGTGATCAGCATCTCACCGCCGCAAGGCTACGTAAGGTCGTGTTGTATGGCGCGGGCCGTAGGGTTCGGCCCGTCATGATGACAGCAACCACCATTATCATCGGTCTGCTACCCATCTTGTATGGGTCGGGAACGGGCGCAGAGGTAATGAGCCGCATCGCAGCGCCGATGGTGGGTGGTATGGTCAGTGCAGTGGTACTCACGCTGCTGGTGCTGCCCGCTATTTATTTTTTATGGCGCAAGCGACACATCGTGCGGCCAGCGATGAAGGTTTAACTTGCCATGGCGCGGTAGAGCATCCACAGCCCCGCGCCAATCATAAACAGGTTTTCAGTGAGTGAAATAAAGCCAAGAGGCACATTGCTGTCACCGCCCACACAGGCGCATTTTAAATCGCGTTTATCGATGTAAACGGCTTTAAACACGGATATGGCACCTATGGTTCCGATGAACAGTGAGACCGGGCCGACCAAGAATCCTGACAGGCCAGCAAGCATGCCAATACCGGCAAACGCCTCTGCAAAGGGGTAAACGTATCCGTAGCGAATACTGCGCATGGCAAGCAAATCATAAGTAATAAAGGAGTTTGTAAACGCATATAGATCACGTAACTTTTGCACGGCCAGCATCGACATGCTCAGTGCCACAAAAGTGGTGATGACCTCGACTGAAGCAAGCGCTTCCAGGCTATCTGCCTGAGCGAACACGATAGCCAGTGCCATCAAAAATGCGGTTGCAAAAATAGCAATCACAGGCGTATAAGTGGTACCGGTTTGGCCCGCTTCACCCATGTTGAAATGCTTGCGCAGTTCATCGTAGCCACCAATGCGCTTGCCATCGATAAAAGTTTGCGGCGTGGTTTCGACATCGTGCTTATCTTTGAATTTGTCCGTTTCTTCACGAGAGCGCAGTGTGTGATCTTCGACCTCAAAGCCTTTACGCTCGAGTAAGTCTTTCGAACGCAAACCAAACGGACAAATATGCTCATCGGTGTGCATTCTGTACAACGTTGCTGATTGACTCATAGCTCAACCCCCTATCGGTACTGGTTAGAAGCCTACTATTTATTTCAGTTTTTCAGCGATACAAGTTACGTGCCGTTTGATTGATGCATGTTTTTTACTGCAAATGAAGGAGCGATAGAACGCTTTCTATGACAATATTTTGGTGCAAAGATCATGCCCTAGCATACGCTGATCTGAACCATCAATAGCGGACACTTCGTTAAGCGACATTTAGTCGTTCAAATTTCTCAGGGCTTAGATAGCCCAAAGCACTATGCCTTCTCTTTTTGTTGTAATTAATTTCTATATATTCAAATACATGCTGCCTCATGGTTTCTCGGTTCATAATAGGGTCATATTGGATGGCTTCGACCTTCAGTGAGTGGAAGAAACTTTCGACACACGCATTATCCCAACAGTTGCCTTTACGGCTCATACTTTGTACTAAGTGATGCTCGCTTAATAAATCACGATAAGCATGGGAAGCTATCGCGAGGCCGCGTAAAATAGCTAAGCTAATACATTGGTCAGGTATGTGTACCACTTAACCTACCAACCTTTGCCAAAACTTTGCAGCTGAGAGGTGAACACGTACTTATCCCCTCGGTAAACGCTACGCGTAAATTCTAAAGGTGTGCTATCTGCTAAAAATGTTCGACGCTCGATGCGAAGAACCGGGTCGCCCTCTCGAATAGATAGTAAGCCTGCTTCTGTTTCTGTAGCAATAGAGGCCGTCACTTTTTGCTCGCCATGATCGGGGGCACAGTTGTTAATTTGAAGCGCATGATAGAGCGAGTTTTTGATATTTGATAAATTGGGCAAATACTGGGCTGAGATAATGGCGTTTTCGAAGCCCATTGGGGTTGAGTTCGATAAACGCACTCGTCCTAAGCGGCATACTTCTTGTCCCTCTTCGAGTCGTAACACTTCTGCCTCGTCTGAGGTTGCAGACGAATGTATTTTGACCAACCAAATTGAACTGGGCGCCACGCCCAAATTATTCATCTCGTCAGTAAAGCCCGATAGGTCATCCCCTTTATGCTCAATTCTTTCGCTAATAAAGGTACCAGACCCGTGCTTTCGAAACAGCAAACCTTCGTCGATAAGTTTATCAATGGCCTTTCGTACGGTAACTCTTGAAGCGCCTGTTTTTTCTCGCAGGGCACGTTCTGAGGGTATTGCTTCGCCAATCGGCGCTTGCCCCCTAAGAATTTGTTTTCTTAGTTCATTGGCAATTTTTTGATACAATGGCGACGATGTACTGTTATCTATTTGCATGTCGTCTAAAAACATACTTTTAATAATTAAACTCCCTACACATCGTTTATGATTAATATAGCACGGCTAATTTACGTACAGCTAAGCAAGAGCAGCCAATTTGCCGCCCTTACTTTTATTTATTAAGGTCTAAAACGAAAGGTTACACCGATAGTTCGACCAATAGTGTCGTAATCACTTACAGTACCAAAGAAATTAGCACCCGACTCAGGAAGTGGTGGCTCTTCATCTAACAAGTTATCAATACCGAAGGTTACTTCATAGGCATCTGCAAAGCGATAAGTTGCCGACACATCAAGATAACTTTGTGCGTCAATATCCACATCGTTACTCGGACCTGCTAACACGACATCACCAATATAGCGCCAGCCTAATTGAACAGCTATGTCAGACACTTCAAAGTCAACGGTGGCTCTGTGTCGATAATCGGCTTGTAAAATACTCGCAAAATCGCCTGTACACGAACTACCAAAGGTCCCTTTACAATCTAGTGCAGCAACGGTCGCATTGTTTTGACGACTCTGCTCATCAACAATATTGCCTTGATACGAAAAAGTTACATTTTCAAACGAATCACCTAAGGTACCTAATTGTAGACGTACACCCACATCAAAACCCGATTGTGTTAAGGAAGCTAAGTTAAAATCATTAACCAAAGTTTGGCTTATTAAGCCGGTCGCTGGGTCGCGCAATACTGCACCGCAAAGTGGATTGCCTTCAAAGGGGTCATCTATGTAGCAACTCGTGAGCGCTGCAATAGGTTGAATTTGACTTACCGCATCAGTAATTTCAATATCATAATAATCAAGCGTAATGTCTAACCCTTCAGCAACATCAGGTGTGTACACCACCCCAATACTCGTTGTTTCGGATTCTTCAGGTTGTATGGTGTCATTACCACCAAAGGTGTATAGCGCTGCCGAAGTATCAAATTCAGTACCCGGCGCTGCTGCATTTAAACGTGCACACTGCGCAGCATCACCACGACCATCGAGGCAGGGATCACCGTCAAATCTGCCGCCTAATCGAGGTATAAAGCTTGCGCTTTCAGGATCGAATAACGCTAGCGACAAGCCAACCTCTGGCCCTGCAAACTCGCCTAAATTAGGCGCCCGAATGGCGGTCTGTTGCGTCGCTCTAAAGCGCAGTTGATCATTTACCGCCCAACTAATGCCAAACTTATCAGTGGTCGCGGAATCTACATTCGAATAGTCTGAATTTCGATAAGCCGCTTCAACCGATAATTCTTTTATAAATGGCATATCGCTTAATAAGGGCACGAGTATTTCGCCATAAATCTCTTTCGTATCAAACTCAGCGTCAATTAATGAGATACCGCCTAAACCATAAGCCGTTCCTGACGACAGTGCAGTGCCCGGTGTTTGAGTACCTTGTTCGTCTCGGTATTCATAACCAATAGCAAAACCAATCGGGCCAGCGGGCAGTTCGAAAAAGTCTGCGCTGTCGCCCGACACGGTAAGGTTTATGACCGATTGAATACGTTCGCGGTTTGAGTGAATAATGGGGGAGCTTAAATCACTGAAGTCAGTCGGGCCAAAAATATTGCGTGTGTTAGCGAGCCCCTGAAAATCTTGACGAATGGCGTTATTGTATACTTTTGCAGTACCGTCGGTGCGACCATACTGACCGTAAATATCCCAGCCAATGAAGTCGGTAATATCCCCTCTAAAGCCTAACTGAAATTGGAAGGTGTTGCGTACGGTACGGGTTTCTTGCAAACCCAATCCAAGCCCTTTTTGCACAGCCACTTGCGCGATCCCGTTTTCATCAAACGTTAATAAGTCGCTAACCGCGTCCGTTAAAAATGGGCTGTCTTGACTGATGCTAATGGTTTCGCTAACCGATACTGGCGTTTGTCCAGTCGAGCCTGCGCCTGTTACCCGAACCTGGGTGATCATGGCTCTGCCGTACATTTGAAGGGTATCTTCTACTAAATCATAGTTGAAAAAGACATTGCCTGATAAACGCTCCATGGGTTGGAGCAAAAAGCGCTCTGGTGCGATATCGTCAAACTGCGCTTCATCGACTAAATCGCCTGCGTTATTAAATGCAAAACTATTCCCACTCGCAACATCGGTGAAGTTTCCACCATTGCCGGCAACGTTGGTTGCCGTGCCACGGGTGAAATCTCGGTCGCCAGCTAAAAGTGCTTCTCGTTTTGAATAACCCACATACGCGGTAACGTTACCCCGACCATCATCAAAGCCTGCACCCATGGTAACGTCTAGATTGTAAACCTCTCCTCCACCATCTGTATATTCAAGGCCTGCAGTCGTTTCAAAGCCTTCATATTGGTCGTCTAATATAAAGTTAACAACGCCAGCGACGGCATCTGCGCCGTAAACAGCTGCTGCGCCACCGGTTAAAACTTCAACCCGCTTAATTAAGCCTGCTGGTATGGCATTGACATCAACGGCATTTCTAAAACTAAACGGAACGACGCGCGAACCGTTTACTAGTACTAAGGTTCGGTTTTGGCCTAAACCTCTTAAATCAATTGTACTTGCCCCCAACGAATCGCCAACGGTGGCACCGGTGCTATTTGCGCCTGCTGCTGCTTGCGGCAATTTACGAAGTATATCTTCTACACTCACCACTTGGTCGGTTGCAAGTTGTAGTTCATTCACCGTATACACAGGGCTAGTTGCGGTGAGCTCAGTTCTTGCAATGCGAGAACCGGTAACAGTAATCACTTCGGCTTTTTCTTGCGCCTGCTTATCAGCAGAATTGCTATTTTGTTGAGCGACACTTGGCATACTGGTCAGTAGTGAGCCTGTTAACGCAATTATAATGCCTTTCGCGGTGGGTCTTAATGAGTAAGTTTTCATGTGAATCCCTTTGATAGTGTAAGGTCGTTATTTTTTTATGTGTGTGACAATAAGAATCATAAAGTCTCAAGGTACTAATCCACTCAGTAAATAAAGCACTGGCATTAAGCCAACACTCAACTTGTATCTTAGTTGTATTGAATATAATTTAGCCGCATTATAAATGTCAAACAACTATTTTACTCTCGCGCGCTTGGGATTCATGCTTACTGTATTGTTGACCCAGCTTATCGATAGGTGGTATTTTTTCTTTAGAAAAATAAATACCAATTTTAATACAAGTTTTTATGCTCTCTAAAAGCACAAAAATTGTCTGCGTCGGAAACCACACAGTATGCATTCCCATATTGATAAACTCTATAAAATTGCAAATAAACCAAAGCGCATTATTGTCGGTTTGATGAGTGGTACCTCTTTGGATGGTCTTGATGTGGCGGTGTGCGACATCTCTGGCTGCGGCACGGCGACCAAATGCGAGGTGAAGCGTTTTATCACCCTAGATTATGACGACGATTTTCGATCCAAGGTTAAAACGGTTTTTGCAAAATCGCACGGCAGTATTGAAACACTTTGTTTACTCAATGCTTGGATTGGCGAGCAACATGCCATGCTAGTAAATAAGGCGCTACAGATTTTTGGTTTGTCAGCATCAAGCGTCGATATAGTCGCCAGCCATGGTCAAACGATTTACCACTGCCCCAAAAGCCAGCATCAAATTGAAGCTTATCCCAACGCCACGTTGCAAATTGGTGATGGTGACCACATTGCAGTGAAAACAGGCATTATTACGGTAAGTGATTTTAGGCAAAAGCATATTGCCGCAGGGGGGGAAGGTGCGCCTCTAGTGATGTACGGGGATTATCTATTGTTTAATTGCCCTAGCGAACATCGAATGTTATTGAACATGGGCGGTATTGCCAATTTAACTTTCATACCTCAAAACGCCAGTTTCTCGCATATTTTTAGCTCAGATGTAGGCCCAGGCAACACCATGATGGATGCTTATATTCAACAGCATTTTGTAGGCCAGTATTATGATAAAAATGCACAGCTAGCGTCTAAGGGCGAGGTCAATAAACACTTACTTGATGAGTTACTCAGTTCTTCTTTTTTATTCCAAGATGCCCCCAAAACAACCGGCCCTGAGGTATTTAACTTGTCGTATTTAGCTGCGTGTAAAAAGCAAGCTAAATGCGAAACACTCAATCACGCTGACACTATGGCCACATTGTGTGACTTTAGCGCCAGCGCTATTTCCGACTTTATTGCTAGGCACACCAAAGGCCTGATGAATGTGCATGTTTACACAAGTGGGGGCGGCGTACACAACCCTTTGCTAATGACTAAAATTAAGCAAAAATTAAGCGTTTTAAACACAAATATAACGATGCAAAGTATTGGTAAGTTGGGAATAAACCCCGATGCAAAAGAAGCGGTATTATTTGCACTTTTAGCCAACGAAACCTTGTGTTCCGATAGCGAGTTTTTAAAAAAAGCAAGCGACCATCCGCACGTCACTTTAGGTAAGATCAGTTTTCCTGACTAATAACGATAGAAAAGGAATAAACGTGCCATCAATTGTAACTGTACGGCCAGCACACCTTAAATCTAGCAGCAGTTAAGGCAAACTATTGAGATAGCAAACTTATAACAGGATCTCAATCGTTGGACATTCAAGTTGATTCAGTAGGACGACGAGCTTTTACGCCACAGTGGAAGATGGATATCGTTCATCGAGCCACGTCATCATCGCGTTCAGTATCTCTAATTGCCAGAGAAAATAATATTAATACGAATCAGGTGTTTCGCTGGGTGCGGGAAGCTAAGCAGGGGCAAGCGCGTTG
>NZ_JAHCTA010000009.1:0-132057 GCF_018474025.1 Alteromonas oceanisediminis
GTTGTGGCGAAAATCCTAGCGTAAGCGGGCACCCACACAGTGTATTCGAAAGGCCGCATCAGCGGCCTTTTTTGTGCGTGCGATTTGCTCTGTTGACTCATTGACGAGCGGGTTTAGCCTTCTCAAACACGCCGTGAATACGTCCGTGTAGGCTCGACATCTGCTTCCCTGCAGACGATGGTTTGCGAAGGCTAATCCCACTGCTGTACGCCTGAAACGTAGGACGTAGTCAAAACATTAAGAGTGGTAGCAGGGAAGCGAAGTTGGGCTTGTTGCGTCAAAGGCTGTTTGGCAAGGATGCCAAACACGCAGCCTACAAGGATGTATTGACGGCGACTTTGTAAGCAATTTGCCTGACTACGCTGGGAGTGCGGGGAACAACAGCGATTTAAAAGGAAGTTAACCACCAACTACTCCATTCATCACGCCCATACGCGTCCGACACGAACACGCTGAGCCAATAAGATCTTGCCGGCCTAATGGGCACGCACTGATTTTACACTCTTGGCAGTAACCAATATGACACGTAGACCCGAATGACACACTAGCAGGCTCTTCACCGTTGGCCTGTTTGCGTTCGCCATCTGTGTAGGTTACACACCCTTGTATAAGAAAAAGTACGGCCAAGAGGTATTTGATTTTTGTCATACAAAAAGTCCTTCGATTACATTTCACAATCTCATTATAGCCGTTTCAACCACGGCGCTTTTGTAGGCAGTTTGTATAACTGCCCTGGGAGTGCGGTAGACAGCAGCGACTTTCGACGCCGAGCACAGTCAGTTGCGGTTGTGTCTTTACTCCCCTATAGTTGATCATATCCTAGGGAATGAGCAATGCACGTGCATACTGTAATAATTTTGTTATTACTCTGTTTTATCAGTGCTGGCGTGTATGGCGATGACACGGACGTACCTGCACCCGCCGTGTTAGTGTTACATACAAAAACCGATTTTGAAGACGACTTAGCGTCGGACTCGGTCTTGGGACCTTTAACTCAAGCTCACAAACTACTCTTTGCCCAAATGGATCAGAGCGTAAATCTTGAGTTTACCTCATTGGCGCGCGCCGACCGATTGCTACAGAAGAGCCAGCCGGTTTGTGCCTTGTTTCGGCGCAAAACGCTCTCACGACAACAAGCCTATCTATTTTCATTGCCCATCGCGTTTGGCATCAGCCACGCACTATACCAACAGGCGCTCTCCGCGCCGATTGATCGCAGGTTTTTAAATGAGCAAGGTGAGGTGATGTCCTTATCGGCACTGTTTGATGCCCGACCTCATGAAAATATTGTTGTCATTGCGAACGCGTCTTATGGCAATGCATTAGATAATCATATTGCTGCCATCAATGCTGACCAGAAAGCGCTGCGGTATGCTGCGGATGTGAACAATTCCCAAGCGAAAATGTTGGCGAAAGGTCGCGCTACATTTGCGCTGCTTACGCCGGCGGAAGAGGCTGCTCACCGACAGCAGTATGGGCCACAAAATTTTAGAGTTTATACTATCGAGGGCGTTCCCAAGTTGGCAAAAGCGCATGTCATGTGCAATCGCCAGCCGGCATCGCGGCGTTACATCGCACAAATTAACCGTGCACTTGAGGCAGTGTACACCGCCCCGACTATGCATCAGGCCTACCAACAGACTCACAGCGAAAGCCATTGGGGTATTATTCGTTCCGCGCTGCAGGAGTATTCTAATCAAGCTCGCGTTACGAGCCTGGTAGAACCATAGCTTTCTGCGCGGCTTGCTTAAACCTAGTCTGAAACGTTTAGCAAATGCTCAAACTTTACGATTAGTGCTGCTGCAAAAATGCCAAGCTTTCCTCAAGTAAAGTTTGGCGTGTCGAAGACTGTGTAAACCAGTGGTCAGCTGACGGCGCAATCAACAATAGCGCATCGTTGTTACCCTGATTGGCGAGTTGCGCATACATGTTTTTTGAATGCTGAACGCGTACCACGGTATCGCGTTCGCCGTGAAGGAGCATGAGAGGTAGCGTGTGTTTTCCGCCCAATAGCTCAGGAGAGACCCGATTAAGCTTAGCGGTTACGTCATCGCCTTTAATATAGTGTTGGGCCAATATTTTAGGGTCGGCGCCTTTAATTTCTTCAATTTGAATGAGGTGCTTCAAATTGCTCACCCCAGCTGATGAAAGCGCACAGCGATATAAAGACTGCGCTTCTACTGCAGCCATCATCGCCACATAACCCCCATAGCTATGGCCCAGAATACAGGGTTTTTTACTCGCGACTTTGCCACTTTCCATTACGGCGCGTGTTCCTTCATACACATCTTGTTGCATCCGTTGCCCCCACTCACCAATGCCCGCTTCCTCATAATCTGAACCGTAACCCTCAGAACCTCTGAAATTGGGCTGGTAGACGGCGTATCCATTCGCAACAAAGAAGTCGCGGAGCCAGTCGAACGCAGCATCGTCGCGGCGGTGCGGTCCGCCGTGGGGAAGCACTAATAGCTCCGATTTTTCAGCAGTGGATTGCGGTAGCGTCAGGTATCCATAAATGGTTTTCCCATCACTTGCCTCAAAGTTAAATGCTTGTGTGCGCCCTAGCATCTCACCGCTTACTCGAGGGTAGGATTTGCCCAGCAAACTTAATTCGCCCGCTTTTTGATCGTAGAAAAAATATTGTGGCGCAAAACCGCCGCCGCTCACCCGTAAAGTATAGCGGTTGCGGTCGCGCGAATAGGATGTAATTTCGATCTGTGAATCAGGGAAAGTGGCCACTAAATCGGCATAAACCTTTTGTAACGGCTCATCGAAAACAAAAAAATGCTCCAAGTGGTCTCTTATGGCCGATACGCCAACCAGTTTGCCCGTGTGCAAGTCTTGGCGATAGGCATCATAAGTATCAAATGTGTCGAAGGTAACCAGCGGAGTAGGTTTTCCTTGCAAGTCATTCAGCGGCACTGAATAGAGCCCTAATGTAGAGGATGCAGACCGGCTTAAAATATACGCAGTTTCCCCTTTGACAGAAATGATTTGTGGCATAGCCAAGTCACGCTTGTCGTCAATCGTTGCTTGTGAGTAGTCATCGGTCTCGATGTCTCGCCATTGGGTTTGCCATTGCTCGCTGTTGTCGTCAAATTGTTGGTAGCCTAAAAGCTCACCTTCATCGTCCACGATCCAACGGTATCCCTCAGATTCAGCGCTGAAAAACGACTTGATCAGTGTCTGGCTCCCGTCAGACAGATTAATTTTAAACAAACCGATACTCTGAGGTTGTCTGGCGCCGGCACGATAATAGTTAGACACCAAAATAGCGTCAGGCTGTTTTGGCAGGGTATGAACGAGTTGAGCGCTTTGAACATTGTACCGATATCGCTCTCCCGTAAACGGCCAATACGCTTCGCCGGTTTGCGCGTTTAACAGTGCCGTACGGAAAAGCGTAACCCACATCTGTTTAGCTTCGTTGAAATAGGGAATGGACAACGAAAACATCATGCGTTCGTCACTGACCCAGCGTAAGCCGCGAATATCGCCTTCATTGACGGCAAAGACGACCGGCTTTTCACTTCCTGCTAACCCTTGTATGACGATAGCATAATTGCCTTTATTAAATTGCTTATACGCCAGTCGTTGTCCATCAGGAGAGATTTGCATCGATTCGACTTGAGGCATTTGCGCAAAGGCGTTGACCAGATTTTCATTTGCCAATAGTGAGGTTGTGAAGAAGTACAGTGCTGCAACGGCGTATTTCATGCAGAAATCCTTTTTTGGAGGGGCTATCCATGTTCCCCGATCATAGCCTGAACGTATCACTATTAGCAAAAGATCTGTGAGTGCAATAACACCTTATTTAATCAATTGGTACTGCTTCACGGCGGTATCGGTTTGCAACCCAAAATGACCCAAAACATAGGTATAAGATGCATTCTCATTCCAAATCCTGCTGCTGTGCACGCCGCCAACGCTGCACACCCCGGTAGCGCACACAATCTGATCGATATTACTTTTGATGGAATACACTCTGTCACCCAGAGGAGCACCGCTTAATCCATCTAAAAACGGGCTTTGAATTGATAATCCATAACGACCGCACGTGGATGACCAAACATTAAAAGGGTATGTACCGCAGGTGCGCAATCCACGAAATGCGCCAGCGATACCAACGAACGCGTCAACCCGGTTTGAAACGGCGAGTTTGTCTATCTGCTGTGCTGCCAAAGTCGCTCCCATCGAATGCCCAATCACGTCTATACGTCCTGTGCACGAGCGACTCAGTGCAGATTGGATAGCATTACGTACAGGCGTTTCCTCAGCGCCGCGGTGGTTATTGCATGCTGCACAGGTTTTGCTGCCCCAATTGGGCCGTAGGATGTCATTCGCTGCGTAGCCTTTGCTGCGCAAGTAGTTGTAGGTCTCGTCCCAACTATCGGGTGAAGCGGTGTTCCCGTGCACCAATACTACAGCATCTTTACAGGCAAAAACCGCGCTTGAGCACACAGCAACAAGCATTAACAAGGTAATTTTTAATAAGGATTTCATCGCCGTAATTCTCTTTTATGTTAATTGAATGTTAACAATAGAATGTGGCGCTGCGATTGAATATAGTACTTTGGTGCTGCTTTTTCGAACGAATTGAAATTCCCTTGCTCCTCAAGCTGCGCACTGCATAATAGACACTTAATTAACAAAGGACTTAGTCATGTTTTTGCTGTTGGTATATGTGCTCGTTGCGCTCGGATTTTCATTTTTGTGCTCAATAGCTGAAGCGGTGATCCTGAGTATTTCGCCAGCCTATATTTCGTCACTTAAACAGCAGAAAAGGCCATCAGGTAAGTTACTTGAAAAACTGACCGTTGATATAAACCAGCCCTTAGCAGCGATTCTTTCATTAAATACGATTGCCCACACAATGGGCGCAGCTGGTGCGGGGGCGCAAGCGGCGGCGGTTTTTGGTGATGCTTATCTTGGGTTGATCAGCGCTGTCCTAACCCTGCTGATATTGGTGTTTTCAGAAATTATCCCTAAAACGTTAGGAGCCACTTTCTGGCGTCAACTTGCGCCAATGACGGCATTCTTTTTGAAGTATCTAATCATCGCACTGTATCCGTTCGTAAAAATGTCAGCGTATCTCACTAAAGGCTTCAAAGAGGACTCGCCGTTAAGAGGCTTAAATCGCAATGAGCTGCAATTAATGGCTAAGCTTTCTGCTGAAGAGGGGCAACTGGCATCACAGGAAGTCGCTTTTGTGCAGAACGTATTGAACCTGCATAAGCTACAAGTGAAGGAAGCTGTCACACATCGTACTCAAGTGTTCTCAGTCGACGAAAATACCGCCGTTGAAGTCTTTTTTCACAAACATTCAGGTATTGAGTTTTCGCGCATCCCCGTTTTTGAAGACGGCGATAACGAGAAAATCACCGGTTACGTGATGCGCACTGACCTATTGCTTGCACAGGCTAGAGGGAACGGTGCTAAAGCGTTGCGTGAATACGTAAAGCCATTAGTGACGTTATTGGGAACCATGCCGTTGTCTTCAACCTTCAACTATTTCATTGATAATCAAGTGCATATGCTTTTGGTGGTTGATGAATACGGCGGCATTGAAGGGATATTGACGCTGGAAGACTTGCTCGAGAAACTACTCGGTGTCGATATTATCGATGAAAAAGACAACACTGTAAGCATGAAGCGTTTGGCGCGTTTGTTCGCCAAACGTCGAGATAAAATCCTCGCGGAGTCGAGCGTTGACCAAAATGCGGACGGTATTCAATAGCGTTGTATAAGCGTGAAATTGCAAAGCACCTAGTTATGACGGCTTTGTGTCCTCAATCATCTGAGTTAAATAAGGCCTTATCTTGGTCATGTATTGATGCCCATATTCGATCATTTCTTTATCTATCTCAGGTCTTAAGTCTTGATATTTTTTACCTGTTTGCGTTTCCAGAAAAGAAGATGGAGCGCCATTTTTAAAATATCTAATTAGTTCGTTTAGCTCCTGTTGATTAAACTTTTGAGAATAAATCGGCGTCATATTGTTACGCACTGGTACCCATGAGTAGTATTTTTGTTCCCATTTTTCGATTGTACTTCTATGGGGCTCTAGTGATGGATCACTCATGATGAGTATATCTGTCATTTTTCCTTCGTACTGTGCAAAAGATTCTTTCATACCATTTACTTCCAATAACTCATGAACCAAAGGATTTGCAAAGCTATTAGCATTGATAAAGAAAAGAAAAAATAAAACGAGTCTCATACACCCTCTAAAACAGTTATAGACACAATGACTTCCTGTGAAATCCTAGCCTGGGCATTTTCGTGGGTTAGCTGAAAGCCATCGGGTGCCGACCGGAACCATAATTAGTTTGCTTAAGACTAAATCATTTGGGGGCTGGCATGAATAAACATAGCATGATTTTTATCGACTCGGATACGCACAGCGAGTTCCACAAAGAAGCTTATTGGTAATCCATTAATTATTTAGCCCCTGCGAGGCTTGAAAGCCTTAATTCAAAAAATTTGAATGAGTTGTCTAAAATGTTCCGCTTTCAGTGGTGCGCTACTCACACCATAATTTACATATCAGCTCAGCTGAACATTTAAATATTTTGACAATACAAGGAACTAAAGCTATGAAATCAATCGTATCTACTGTACTTAAAACAGATGAAACCTTAGCACCTGTGGCATTGCGTTTAGTCGCAGGCATCATCTTTACTGCCCATGGAGCGCAAAAATTATTCGGCTGGTTTGGCGGGTATGGTCTAGAGGGTACCGGCCAATGGATGGCATCCATCGGCTTAGAGCCAGGTTACTTTATGGCGCTTATGGCGGGCAGTGCGGAGTTTTTTGGCGGGCTTCTGTTATTGTTAGGCTTGCTAGTGCGCCCGAGTGCGATAGTGTTGGCCATCACCATGCTGGTGGCAATTTTTACGGTGCATTGGCCAAATGGCCTTTTCATGAGTAACAACGGTTATGAGTTTGGTCTGGCGCTGTTAGCCATGGTCGCTGCACTGGGTATGAGTGGTGCGGGTAGATGGTCTTTAGACCGTGTAATCAGTGCAAAAGTGTAGGCTACCTAAGCGGTAGCCTTTTCCAAAAATGATTTGTTAATCTGAGGAGTATCATCATGATCACTACAAGAATGGCGAATGAACGTGGTAGCGCAAACTTTGGCTGGTTGAATAGCCAGCACAGCTTTTCGTTCGGGCAGTATTATGACCCAGCACATATGGGCGTATCTGCCTTGCGCGTGATAAATGATGATAAAGTGAGCGCAGGCGCTGGATTTTCCACACACGGCCACAGCAACATGGAAATCATTAGCTTTGTAACGCAAGGCGAGATGATCCATAAAGACAGTGAAGGCAATGAGCAACGTCTTCCAGCCGGTGAATTTCAGCTGATGTCGGCTGGGCGTGGTATTATGCATAGTGAGTACAATGCTTCTGCCACAGAACCGTTGCACTTTCTGCAAATATGGATCCAGCCGAATGTGCAGGGCGGACAACCGAAGTATCAGCAAAAACGCTTCGCGCGAAGAGAAGGGCTGTCGCCGGTTATCACTCCGGATGGTCAAAATGGTACGCTGTCAATAAAACAGGATGCTCAGCTTAGCGAACTGTACTTAACAGAGCGTCGTGCGGTAGATGTGAGCTTGGCGTCAGCAAGGCGCTACTATGTGCATGTAATAAGTGGCAGTTTGGAAGTTAACGGCGTGGCTTTATCGGCCGGTGATGGAGCGACCATCAAGGATGAGGCGCAATTGCAGCTCACCAAACACTCAGAACACGCTGTGCATGCATTATTCTTCGACCTTCCTTAATAGGAGTGTAAGATTTGGCCTACCCCATCAGTCTGGAAGCACTTAAGGTCATTGCGACGATACAACAGAAAGGCAGCTTTGCGGCTGCCGCTGAGGCGCTGTTTAAAGTGCCCTCTGCACTTACCTACACGGTCAGCAAGTTAGAGCAAGAGCTGGGCGTTACTGTGTTTGATCGCTCAGGTCATCGGGCGAAGCTAACCGCAGCAGGGCATCTGGTGCTATCCGAAGGGCAACAGCTACTGGATGCCGCACAGCGGCTAACTGAAAAAGTCAAAGAACTTGAGTCCGGTTGGGAGCCTCGCTTGACCATTGCTGTTGATACGGTATTGCCGTGCCAACCCGTGTTGCAAACGGTTGCTAGGTTTTGCGAGCTGCAAAAGCCGGTCAATATCCAATTATTAGAAGAAGTACTTGGCGGGGGGTGGGATGCATTGACTACGCAGCGAGCTGATCTCGCCGTGGGGTTAAGTGGCGAAACTGCCATTGGCAATTATGATGTAAAGCCAATCGCCAATGCTGAGTTTGTCTTTGCGGTAGCGGCAACGCATTCTTTAGCGTCTGCCCAAGAGCCGATTGCCAGCGACCATGTCAGTCAATACCCCGCGATTGTCGTAAAAGATTCATCGCGAACACTACCGGATCGTTCATCAGGCCTGTTTGCCGCTCGGCAAACCGTTCACGTTACCTCAATGGCGCATAAAATTGCTGCGCAAGTCAGTGGCGTAGGGGTGGGGTTTCTACCTTTGCATATGATCCGCCAGCATCTTGCAAATGGTGAACTGGTGATCAAATTCACTGATATCCCACGCCCGCCAATTCCCTTGTATATCGCCAAACGCAAAGACACTCAAGGCAAGGCTGCGCAATGGTTTTATCAGCAATTAAGCGATGTGAGCTGGTTTACAACATAAAACTGCACATCACACACACGCCGGTTTTGTCCGGCAAGTTGGTTATTTTAATATCACCGCGATGAAATTCAGCAATGATGCGTGCAATGTACAGCCCCAAGCCTAAATGAACTGAGCCGGGCGGTTCGTTCAGCTGTGCAGAACGGACTGACACCATGCTCTGGAAAAGCTCATTTTGCAGGCCATCGGGCAACAACGGGCCCTGATTAGTCACGGTAAGAAACGCTTTATTACCCTCGCGCCACAAGTGCAGCGTGATGGGCGTGCTTGTGCTGCTGAATTCAACCGCATTTGAGACAATTTTATCGAGCATTTGCGCGAACAAATCGGGAACGCCGTTTAGCGGTATCTGAGGCGCACTGCACTTCAAAGTAATCTCATTGGCGGTGTAGATGGTTCGATAGCTGTCTGCGCACCCATTCACCACGCTAACAACATCAAAAGACACTTTTTCGGTGCTGGCCAATGCCGATTCCAGCCGAGTGGCCTCGCTCATTCGTGTCAGAATATGGCTGAGCCGGTTGATGCCGCCTAATGCGCGCTCCACAAATGGCTGTTGCTGCTCGGCAGATTTTGCGAGCGACAAATTTTCCAGAGATGATCGTACAATCGCCACCGGTGTGCGCAATTCATGCGATAGGCGTGACGCCATGTTCTCCAGATACTGGTTATAGTGACTCAACCGATTTAACACATTTCCGAAGGATGCAGAGAGATCGCCAATTTCATCGAATCGTGCCATCGGCTTGAGCTGGCCGATGATCTTGCCGTTGTCATCAATCACGGCCTCGGTCTGATCGCGCAGTCGACGGATACGATTCGAAATTCGGGTTGAAAACAGCATGATCATTAAAATGGCTAAGGTCATCACCGCCAACATGCCATGAAACAGTTCTTCCAATGCCTGATTTCGAACGGTTCGAATGCCATTGGTCGTTTGTTCAACGATCACAGCACCAATCACTTTATCGGCCAAATAAATCGGGTGAGCTGCGCTTAAGATGACCGCTTTATTGTCTGGGCTGAGCCGCCACAATGCATCGGCCTGACCTGTCAGCGCGTTGGCGATATCTTTGCCTTGCAGCGCATAAGCATTATCCAATTCATCGATAAAGTCGTTACTTGGTTTCGTCAGAACGGTGTAATACAGCGGCAACAGGTAGTTTTGCTCCAGTTGATGCCACCATCGAGGCGCGTTCGACTGCCTGCGCACGGGCTGCAACCCTACGGCATCCTGAATACTCCCAGAGCGGGCGAGCACGCGCAGGTGCTTGTCTACCACCCAAACACGTGAATTAGTATATTGCAGGCTCTTCAACAATCGCTCAATGTCCGTTGACTGTGTGGCGATCGTACCTAAAGACTCCTGTTGATTAGGGTCAGCGGTACCGATAGCGCCCACTTTCGTTCGCCGGCGTGAATCGTCAACATCGACAAGCGCAAACGCTAAGTCACCGGATGTCATGGCTAACGGAAATCGAATTTCGATATTGTAGCCGTCGGGTGTATCCACCCAGCGCCCTTGAATGCGGTTTTCATTTCGTAGTGCTTCATAATTATCGACACCAGGTTTTAATTGGTAGCCATTAACCCAGCCGCTAGCGCGCGGTGAAATCACATAGCGCTGTACCTCAGAGTCTTGTGGAGTCATAGCAATAAGTAAGTGGTCACTCTCATCAACAGCTAAAGAGTTTGGCCCACGAAAAACCCAGACATCGTCTTTAACCGCAAACATCGCGTAAACCCATTGCTGATACTTGCCCACCGCATGGGTAAATGACAACGTATTCGCTGACATTGATGCTTGACCGATGTCAGGTATTTGATGTTGCTCATCATAAAAGCGCGTCAGCGGTAATGCTGACGTCCAGTCATTAAATTGCCCATCAAGTTTGATCGGTTCTCGCATCGGAACAGCGTAAAGATCGGTCCCCGGCCGCACAGTCTCGCGCTGGGTGGCGGGCGAGCTAAACAAGTTTTCGCGCTCGTGCAGTGCAGTAGCCACGGCTCGCGCCGTACCGATCATGGTTTGCTCTTGACCACTGCGCAAGTAGGCTTCTAACTCCCACACATAGCGATAACCGATGAGCGGAATAGCGAGCAGAAAACCTGACATCAACAGCAGTTGAAAACGGATGGGAACGCGTAAACGAAGTTTCATTACTATGAGGTCGTTGGGCTACGCCAGCGGTATCCCATACCATAGAGCGTTTCAATCGCATCGAAGTGTGGATCGATTTGCACAAATTTTTGTCGGATACGCTTGATGTGTGATGTGATCGTCGTGTCATCGACCACCATTTTTGAGTCATCCATCAATTGCTGACGACTCTTCACGTGTCCGTGATGTTTTGCCAAAGAAAATAACATCCAAAATTCAGTGACGGTCAGGTCAACCGGCACGTCGCGCCAACTGACTTGCATGCGATTACTATCAATGGACAGCTCATCAACGTGAATAATGCTGCTTTGGTCGATCGGCTTATTACTGAGCTCAAGCCGTCTGAACAATGCCGAAATTCGGGCAAGCAGGTGGGGCAATGAAATATCTTTGGTTAAATAGTCATCTGCGCCCATGCGCAGCCCACAGACGGTATCAATATCGTTATCGCGCGCCGTAAAAAATATAATGGGTAAACTGGCTGAAATTTGTCGAAGCGCCTGACACAGACGAAATCCGCCGTCATGCTCGTGTTTTAAGCCGATATCAATAATCACCAAATCGGGCAGGCGCTCATTCAGTGCTTTCTCTGCATCTGCGCGATTATCGTAACCGGTGACGTGGTACCCCTGGCTCTTAAGCGCTTCGGTGTAGTTTTCTCTTAGCGCGACATCATCTTCAACCAGTACAATTTTTTTCATGTTGTTGTTACTAATATTTGCCCAAGCCCTATTGTACCGCAGAAAAGCAATGCTGCTGACTTCGTGACACAAATTCCACGATGCTGCCACATTTTCGCCACATTAGGTGCTACAAACCGAATGATTTGGTCTCAACCGGTTTCGCCATAATGTCGACATAATTGTTCAGCAGATTGCCTCAATCCAGCCATGGTGGTGACAAGATTGATTGTTTTAATCAACCTAACAAAAACAGACTGTGGTTCAGCCACGAAAGGAAATTATCATGAAAACAACACGTCATCTTTTTACTGCCTCAGCGATTGCCTTAGCGTTAACCGTGAGCCCTTTAGCGGCAGCGAAGCAAGGTGAGAATGAGTCCAAATCGAACACCGCATTAGTTGGCGGTGCGACCGGTGCCACTATGGGCGCGATTGCAGCAGGTCCTATCGGTGCTGTGGTTGGTGGCGTTATTGGGTTAATGCTGGGGAATGGTGCGCAGCAAGATCAGGAAATTGCCTCGGCTAAAGCCGCATTGACAGAAAGCCAGCGCTCGCTAACTGCACTGAATCAGGAATTGGTTGCGTGGCAGCAAAAAGCGATGACGCAAACGGTCAGTGCAAGCGAACCCGTCTCACAACTGTTACCAGAGCTGAAAACAACGGTGCAGTTTCGTACTGGAAAGAGTCAATTGGAAGCCTCGTACGCAACGCAATTGAATTTGGTTGGTGAGCTGTTAAAAAGTTTTGATGACTTAGCTGTGCACATTACTGGCTATACCGACCCTCGTGGCAATGACGCCGATAATATTGCCTTGTCTCAGGCGCGGGCGAGTGCGGTACAACAGGCCCTGTTAGACCAAGGCGTTGACGCTGATAAAATTTCAATCAGCGGCATGGGTGAGCGTGGTGCTTCGAATGAGCAGTCACTTGAGCAGTATTTCTTTGACCGCAAAGCAGTGCTGATGATTGCACCTCGCGGTAAAGTGTTGACCGCGAAACAATAGCTTGCTATCCAACCGATAACACCAAAGCCCAGCAAATAACGCTGGGCTTTTTTATATGTGAGGTTTTTTCAGTCTGACACGGAGACTTGAATTTTGGCATAATGGTTATACTTAACTCTTCACCGTTTAAAAGGCAGCAAAGCTGTCTTTGTACTGACACTGGATGAAACATGTTTGCACTGGATATATCAGGCCTCACCAAAACATATAAAGGTGGCGTGCAGGCGCTCAGAGGCGTCGACCTTCAAGTCAAGGAAGGTGATTTTTTTGCACTCTTGGGCCCGAATGGCGCAGGCAAGTCAACCACAATTGGCGTTATCGCCTCACTGGTGAACAAAAGCAGCGGTGATGTGAATGTGTTTGGACATTCCATTGACACAGCACTTGAAAGCGCGAAGTCGTGTATCGGGCTGGTGCCTCAGGAATTTAATTTCAATCAATTTGAAACGCTGCAACAGATTATGCTCAATCAAGCCGGCTATTATGGCGTACCGCGTTCGGTCGCGAAGGAACGCGCGGAAGTCTACTTGAAGCAGTTGGACCTGTGGGAGAAGCGCAACGCGGCTGCGCGTGAATTGTCGGGTGGAATGAAGCGCCGCTTAATGATTGCTCGCGCGCTGATGCACGAACCCAAAATGCTCATCCTCGATGAACCTACCGCCGGTGTGGATATCGAAATACGCCGTTCAATGTGGAAGTTTTTAAAACAGATCAATGACCAAGGCATTACCATCATTCTGACTACCCATTATCTTGAAGAAGCCGAAATGTTGTGTCGCAATATTGCCATTATTGATAAAGGCAACATTGTCGAAAACACCAGTATGAAGTCGCTGCTTTCGAAATTGAATGTAGAAACTTTTGTGCTGGATATTGCGCCGGTGAAGAGCGCACCCGAATTAAACGGTTTTACATCTCGACTGATAGATGATCATACGCTGGAAGTCGATGTGGAGAAGTCAGAAGGGCTTAATCCCGTGTTTACTCAACTGAGTACCCAAGGTGTGCAAGTCATGAGTATGCGCAACAAATCAAACCGCTTGGAAGAGCTGTTCGTGCGGTTGGTAGAGTCGGGAAGACAGGCTCAGGGGGATGCGGCATGAATCATCTATATTTTGTGGCGTTACGCACTATCTGGATTAAAGAGTGCACGCGTTTTTTACGCATCTGGATCCAAACCCTGGTGCCACCGGCTATCACCATGAGTTTGTATTTTGTGATTTTCGGTAGCTTAATTGGCAGTCGAATTGGCACCATGGGCGGCTTCAGTTACATGGAGTTTATCGTGCCGGGTCTGATCATGATGGCAATCATCACCAATAGCTATTCCAACGTGTCATCGTCCTTTTTCAGTGCCAAGTTTCAGCGTAACGTCGAGGAATTGCTCGTTGCGCCAGTTCCCACGTGGGTCATCATCATGGGCTTCGTTGGCGGCGGTGTCGCGCGGGCAATGCTCATCGGCGTTATCGTCACCTGCGTGTCGATGTTTTTTGTTGATGTACATATTCACCACTTCGGTGTGATTATTCTGACTTTAATCCTCACCAGCACCCTTTTCGCTACGGCGGGATTGATCAATGCAATTTACGCAAAAACGTTCGACGACATCAGTATGGTGCCGACCTTTGTACTGACCCCACTGACTTACTTGGGTGGGGTATTTTACTCGTTGAGTTTGCTGCCTGAGTTCTGGCAATGGGTAAGCAAAGCAAACCCAGTGGTCTACATGGTGAACGGCTTTCGGTATGGTTTTCTGGGAGTGTCTGACGTGAATGTTGGCATTTCTGTAGCGCTACTGATTGGCTTTAACGCCATTTTGTTCAGTATTGCCTACGTGCTTCTGCAACGTGGCACCGGAATACGTAGCTAGTGCACAGTCAAGCAAGAGCTGTTACGACCACACAACTTGCGCCGCACGAAAAAGTCGCTGAATTGGCATTGCGCTACCGAGACAGTCACACACACAAACCCGTCAGTGAGCACACGCAGAATGCTTTTGGCGAAGTCAGCGATTGGTTAGGCGACTGGCGGGGAGAGTTAATCATTGATGCCTGTTGCGGCGTGGGCGAGAGCACTGCCAAGATTGCCCGGCTTTATCCTGATGCTCGGATTATCGGTATCGACAAATCAGCCGCTAGATTGAATAAGCACGACCATTACGCCACTACGGCGCAAAATTACTGCACTGTGCGTGCTGATGTGATCGATTTCTGGCATTTGGCGGTGCAGCACAAGTGGCGCACCACTCGGCAATTTTTGCTTTACCCGAATCCCTATCCAAAACCGGCGCAGTTACAAAAACGCTGGCATGCCAGTTCGTCCTTGCCTCATATCGTGGCATTGGGAGGCGAGATCCGTGTTCGCAGCAATTGGTTACTCTATTTGCAGGAGTTTGGGATTGCGCTAAGCGTTTATGATAAGCCCTCTTGTATCAGCAAGATTGATAACCAAGCGCCACTGACGCCGTTTGAACGTAAGTATCAGGAAAGCCAGCAGGATTGTTGGGAGTTACGTGCTGCGTTGAACTAGGAAGTTGGCTTGACTGTGGGGTAGGGATGGGAAAACAAAAAGCCTTGAGCATATCGAATTGACAGCGTTTTTATTAAGGCTAAAGCGGCTTCATCTTCGATGTGTTCAGCAACCACACAAACGTTAAATTCATGGGCTTTTTCACACACGTGCTCAACGAAGTCTCTGACGGCCGCATCTTGCCCACAGTGTTGGATCAACGCACCGCTGAGCTTAACGCCAGTGATGGGCAAGCGCAGAAGTCGTCCAATGTTGACGGAGGAAGCGCCCAGATTATCAATGAAAACCCCAATGCCGCAGTCCTGACATAAAGAGACAAACTGCGTAAGTTCACGTTCATGCTTTAACGCAGCATGCGCGGTTAACTCTACGCTAATACGTTCGCTGTGGGGATATTCGGCAATCAAATCCCTGATGAAAGGCATTAGATTGGGATTGAGTAAATCTTGTGTGTCGAGATTAATATTCCAGCGCATCGTATTGTGGCGGAAGTATTGTGCGCTTTGTAGCATCATCGTTTCGGTCAGCGCATATACCCAATTGTTACGCTCAACTAAACTCAAAAATTGGCTTGGTAGAAACGTATGTTCCTGCTCATTGATTAAACGCGCCAGACATTCGTAGCGCCACACGCTACCCGCGTGCAAATCCATGATTGGCTGAAAAAAAGGCACAATTCGTTCAAGCGTAAAACTTTCTGTGATCTCTTTTATTGGCATTCAGTAGATATCCCATGATGTCTGGGTACTGACTATAGCAGATTGGAATCGGAACGCCACGCGGGTTTATAGTCGGAATGAGTGGCAATAATTTGGTTAATTGTGCCATCTAAGGTAAAGTCCGCGATCACCAAATCTTTTGGTCTTCGTTCTAATCTACGGTGTTTAAGGATCCTGTGTGAGTAAAGCACAAGTCAGTATGAGCCACCTTATTCGGGTGTTCACCAAGCCTGAGCAATTAAGCTCTACGCTGGCTAAAATTGAGCAGCAGTTATCAGACAATCTTGCGGATTTTCTGTCTCAGCATGTGGTTGCCAAAAAGACGTCTTTGGAAGAAATCGAGAAAGATTTTGACAGTGCTGTGGTGCCTGAGTCGCCTGAGTTTGTTTCGACACACGCGGAAGTACTACTGGACAAACTGGTAGCGCATTCAGTGAACACCTATTCACCCACGTTTATTGGTCATATGACCTCAGCGCTTCCTTATTTCCACCTGCCATTGGCAAAACTGATGGTGGGGCTGAATCAGAACCTGGTTAAAATCGAAACATCAAAGGCATTTACGCCTTTGGAACGACAAGTGTTGGGTATCATGCATAATCTGGTTTACCGACAACCAGAATCGTTCTATCAAAAACACCTGCACAGTGCGCAGCATTCTTTAGGGGCTTTTTGTTCGGGGGGCACCGTCGCCAATATGACGGCGCTGTGGGTTGCGCGTAACAATTTGCTTGGGCCAGATAAAGGCTTTTCTGGCGTTTCAAGAGCTGGACTCGCCAATGCTTACCGCCATTACGGCATCGAAGGTATAGGCGTCATTAGCTCTAAACGAGGTCATTACTCGTTAGCGAAAGCGATGGATCTTCTCGGTGTGGGCCGGGATTCGATGATTACTCTCGATTGCCCCTCTCAGACGTTATCGGCCGAAAAAGCATTAGCAGAGGGCAAGAAGTATCAACAATCGGGTAAGAAATTATTAGCTATCGTAGGCGTTGCTGGAACCACCGAGACCGGCCATGTTGATCCGCTTGATGAACTGGCAGACGTGGCAAAAGAGCTTGGTTGCTGGTTTCATGTTGATGCAGCCTGGGGCGGTGCCACCTTATTTTCTGAACGATACCGAGATAAGCTCAAGGGCATTGAACGTGCTGACTCGATTACACTCGACGCGCATAAACAGATGTATGTGCCAATGGGTGCAGGAATGGCGTTGTTCAAAGATCCAAAGCACAGTAATTCGGTTCGTCATCATGCTCAGTATATTTTACGACAAGGTTCTAAAGATCTTGGCTCAACCACGCTGGAAGGTTCGCGCAATGGAATGGCCATGCTGGTGTATGCATCGCTGCATATATTGGGGCGGGAAGGCTACGAACTGCTGATTAATGAAAGTATCGAAAAAGCACGCCGTTTTGCTGATTTGATTACGCAGCACGCTAATTTTGAACTGGTCACCTCGCCAACACTGTCGCTTCTCACCTATCGGGTTCTGCCGCAAGGCCTCAGCGAGACGCTACAACGGGCACCACATCAGCAGCGACAAGTCATCAATGAACTCGTTGATCAATTGACTGTGACCGTGCAAAAACAGCAGCGCGAAGCAGGTAAATCTTTTGTATCTCGAACCCGACTTTCGACCCACACCTACGCAGATTCGCCAGTAACGGTGTTTCGAGTCGTATTGGCCAATCCACTCACGACCGATGAAGATTTAGCGCATATTCTTGAAGAGCAGCTTACCATTGCTCAAACCACACAGACGTGGACAAAGCTGCAAAACTATTTAACCTAAACTTGGGATAAGCATTCTGCAAGACTGTGAATTGATAGCTTATCTTAATTAAAGCTGGCCAACAGTGCCTTAATCTCAAGGTTTAGGCCCAGCGCTCGGGTCGAGTCCCAATAATCCACGCTTTTTGTTGTGAGCTATTGGGACCTCTACGTTGCATGATATGAAAGAACAACAGACCCTAGGCTAAACTACAGCCTAATTTGAACATTATCGATTAGCCGCGTTTTTCCTAAAAATGCCGCGGCAAGAATGACCAAGTCATAATCTTCGTGGCCGGGCTGGAGCAGGCTGTTGGCGGCGCGAACTTCGATGTAATCCGGCTTAAAACCCGCATCAACAAGCTCTGCTTTGACCTGTGAGATAAGCAATGAAAAGTCTCTTCGTCCCTGAATGATGTGGTCTGCCATCTCAGAGATACAGGCAAACAGCTGGGGCGCAATTTGACGTTGTTCTGTGGTGAGATAGCCGTTGCGTGAGCTCATCGCCAGCCCGTCACTTTCGCGTTCAGTCGGTACACCGTGGATCTCAAGATTCATCGAGAGATCAGTCACCATGGCTTTGATGACTTGTAGTTGCTGAAAATCTTTTTCACCGAAATAAGCTTTATTCGGCTGTACCATATTAAATAGCTTACACACGATGGTAGCAACCCCCCGAAAGTGGCCGGGTCGACTCGCACCACAAATCATGTATGACAATCCAGGCACTTCAACGAAGGTTTGCTGCTCCAAGCCACGCGAATAAATATCGCTGGCGAGCGGTGTAAACACCACGTCAACACCCATTGCCTCGAGCTGGTCGAAGTCATTCTTAAGGGTGCGCGGATAGGCGTCCAAGTCTTCATCCGGTCCAAATTGCAATGGGTTTACAAAGATCGAGACTACGACCACATCAGCATGACGCTGCGCGTGTTCAACCAACTTCAAGTGGCCTTTGTGTAGATTGCCCATCGTCGGTACAAAGGCGATAACATCGCCATTCAATTGCCATTTCCGGCGCTGCTCACGCATCGCCATGATGTCTTCAATAATTTTCATAGGTCAGATCTTAGTTGAAACTATGCTGTTCGCCAGGAAAGGTTTGGTGAGTCACTTCGTCGATGAAGTTTCTAACCGCTTGACGCACGTCGCCGCAATCAGCCAGATAATTTTTGGAAAACTTCGGCATGTAATTGGCACTGACTCCCAACATATCATGCATAACCAGTATTTGACCGTCGCAATGCACACCCGCACCTATACCGATAACAGGGATGGTTAGCGCATCTGCAACGCGCTTACCTAATGCGACTGGTACACATTCAAGCACTAACATCTGTGCACCGGCTTGTTCCAAAGCAATCGCTGATTCGACCAGCTCATCAGCCTGCGCTGCCTGCCTACCCTGAACTTTGAACCCGCCCAGCACGTGCACCGACTGGGGGGTTAGCCCCAAATGCCCACACACCGGAACGCCACGCACTTTGAGACCTGCAATCGTCTCGGTTAACCAGTCGCCGCCCTCTAATTTAACCATACTCGCGCCATTTGCCATTAACTTGGCGGCATTCTGGTAAGTTTGCTCTGGAGTCGCGTAACTCATAAAGGGCATATCAGCGACAACCATCGCCTGAGTTACGCCTCGTCTTACGCTGCGCGTATGGTAGCTAATGTCGTCAATGCTAACACCGAGCGTATCGGGCTGACCCTGAAGTACCATTCCCAGAGAATCGCCAATCAGAATGATATCGATACCTTCCTGATCAAATAATTGAGCAAAGCTGGCATCATAAGCTGTAAGCGCACTTATCTTTTCGTCATTTGCCTTTTTTGCCTGAATGTCGGCAATCGATTTTGCTTTCATGAACTCAATTCCTCTGCATTACTGGTATCCTTATGGAGTGACTTTACACGCTTTAATCCTTTGAGCGAGCATTGCGCAACCCACGCAGCTATTGGGCGGCCGTCGGGCATGACCATGTCGGGAGCCAATTCGTACAATGGCACGAGAACAAATTCACGTTCGGCCATCCCGTAATGCGGCACGGTAAGTCGCTGACTGTGGATCATTTGTTGGTCAAACAGCAATATGTCCAGATCAAGTGTTCTGGGCCCCCAACGTTCTTGTTTTCGCTCACGCCCAAAATCTAACTCAATGCGCTGCAACAAATCGAGTAACTCATCGGCGCTGGCTGCGCAATTCAGCTGTGCAACGGCATTGGCGTAATCTGGCTGATCGGGAGGCCCCATCGGCGCGCTGGCATAAATCGATGAGACGGATATGACCGTCAACTGCTCCTGAGCAGCAAGAATCTTAATTGCGCGTTCAATTTGAGCCTGTGGCGAGCCAAAATTGGGATGCTGCAAGTTGCTGCCCAGACCAATAAATACTTGCTCATGCATCGGGTTTCTTTGCCTTTCTAGGGCGTCTAGGACGGCGACGTGAAGCCCCTCCTTTGCCACCGCTGTTGGCCATTTTTCGGCGAGCGTCCGGGCTAGCGTCTTGATATGCCGTCCACCACTGTGCAACTTCTAACGTATCGCCCCCTTCTATTTCACCGCGTAGTAATAAAAAATCATACGCAGCACGAAAACGAGGATGCTCAAGCAGTTGCGATGCCCTGCGACCATAGCGTTTAGGCAGTCGCCACTGGAGCTGCCAAATCTCACGCATGGCCGTACTGAACCGCTTGGGGATCATAATACGTTGGGTTTGCTTGCCGAGCACATCACTCATGGCGAGTAAAAATGCATCGTGTGGTTGCAGACCTGATTCGGTGATTAAGCGCTGGGAATGTTCCTCAAGCGGATACCACAAAAAAGCCGCTAATAGGAAGGCTGGAGTGACCCGTTGCTCATTATTAATACGGTTATCCGTGTTGATCAGTACCTGTTCTATCAGTTGATATTCGCGGCTGTCTGGTTTGCTTAAGCTGTCTTTTAATTGAGGGAATAGTGGTGTGAGCAACCCATAGTGTTGCATTAACTCAAAGGTTTTGAGGGCATTGCCAGACAAAAACAGCTTTAGGTATTCTTCGAATAAACGCGCCGCAGGAATATTACTAAGCAGACCGGAGAGCGTATGGATCGGATCGCCCGTTCGCGGCGTTATTTTCATATTCAACTTTGCAGCAAATCGTACGGCGCGTAACATTCTTACTGGGTCTTCGCGATAGCGCGTTTCAGGATCGCCTATGAGCTCTACTTCGCGACGCTTTATTGCCTGCACGCCGTTGGCGAAGTCACTTACGCTGAAATCGGCGGCACTGTAGTACATGGCATTGAACGTGAAATCCCGTCTCTCAGCATCTTCATTGATGCTACCGAAAACGTTATCTCGCGTGAGTTGCCCTTCATCACTACTGCGGCCCAGTTCGGTGGGCTTCTCGTCGGCGCCATGATGGCCACGAAACGTAGCCACCTCGATGATTTCGCGCCCAAACAGGATATGCGCCAAGCGGAAACGGCGGCCTATAAGTCGGCAATTGCGAAATTGGGCTTTAATTTCTTCTGGCGTAGCATTGGTGACCACATCGAAATCTTTAGGTTGCTGACCAAGCATAATATCTCGTACACAGCCGCCTACGAGATAAGCGTCGAAACCAGCATCGTTCAACCGGTGTAACACTTTAAGTGCATTATCACTGATGTCGGTGCGGCTAACCGGATGCTCAGCGCGGGGGATGACAACGCGCTGGATCTGGTTATTTTGCGCAGTCCGCAATGCACTGCTTTCGGATCGAATAGCGTTGCGCATTTTATTGAATACTTTTGAGATGATAAGCGTTGGCTCCTTCGCCACAAATTATCTGTGATAACTGCGTATAATAAGCTGCTTAGCCCTTAGGAACAATCACTTCGCGCACGCGCGGGATTTTAGCGAAGTCAACATGCTCAAGCGCCCATTGCAAAATAGCCTGTACCGAATCATTGCACAGCGTTTTGGGGCAGGTGATCCCGAGTTGGAGCAACGCGTGAATAAGATTCTGTTTTGCATGGCGATGATCAACCGCAGGGGCATGGTTTTGCTTGCTCAGTTTTTGCTGTGCAGACGTGCTCATCACGGGTAAGTGAAGATAGGACGGTGGTGTATGGTTCAAGGCTTCGTAGAGTGCCAAGTGACAGAAGGTGGTGTCGATAAGGTCAGCACCGCGCACAATATGCGTCACGCCTTGTAAAATATCATCGCAAACCACGGCAAGATGATAGGCATAAAGTCCGTCGCGGCGTTTTAACACAAAATCTTCTGATGCGAGTGAGTGAGCCACGTCAACGCTGCCCTGCAATTCATCTGTGAAAGTAGAACGTGGCGATTGGTTGAGAAAGCGCAATGCAAACGGCATGTTTTGTGGCGCTCGATTGCGGCAGGCCGGATCGTGAATTCCTTGATTTTGGCGAATAGATGCCCGAGTGCAATCACATTCATAAAGGTGCGCATCGAGTTTTGTCAGTGCGGCTGCATAATCGTCATGGTGATGAGATTGATAGCGGACTTCGCCGTCCCACTCAAGACCATGTGCGAGCAGACACGTTTTGATCTGCTCGTCTGCACCGGGAACCGATCGCGGGTGGTCGATATCTTCAATCCGCAGCAACCACTTTCCGCGGCGCTGCTTTGCGTGAAGGTAGCTACCAAGTGCAGTGGTGAGTGATCCAAAGTGCAGGGGCCCCGAGGGCGATGGGGCAAACCGCCCCACATAGTTTGAACCTGTATTTATGCCAGCGTCAGCGCGCGACATGGCATACTAACCCTGAAGCTGTTTCTCTTTTATCTCAGCCATGGTTTTGCAATCGATACACAAATCAGCCGTGGGGCGCGCCTCAAGACGACGAATACCGATTTCGATGCCGCAAGAGTCGCAAAATCCAAAATCATCATCTTCGATGCGTTTAAGTGTTTTCTCGATTTTCTTAATCAACTTGCGCTCACGGTCGCGTGTGCGTAATTCAAGACTGAACTCTTCTTCTTGTGCTGCACGGTCAACAGGATCAGGAAAATTTGCCGCTTCGTCTTTCATATGAGTAACGGTGCGGTCCACTTCTTGACGAAGCTGATCGCGCCATGCGCGTAAAATCAAACGGAAATGCTCCATTTGTTTGTCATTCATGTACTCTTCGTTAGCAGACTCTTGATAGGGTTCCAACCCTGCCAGTGCTAGCAAGCCCAACGGTTTGTTTTCTTTTGTTGTTGGCATTTGACACTTCTCCCAGAAAGGACCGGCGCTGATGTGACGTGTGTACCAGCCCAGTCTTTATCGGCGGGCCATGATGGTGTTAATGGCAGGCCGCCGCGCTTAATTCAATGCAGGCTATGTAAATTAGCGCTGACTACATTCAAAAATCAAGCGGCAAATATGGCGCTGTCTCAGCAAAAATCAACCGCTTTTTCAAAAAACGGTGTTGAGGGTTTGATTTATAAACATTTTTTTATCGTCGATTGTGCAACCCAATGCAATCACATTGACACCGGAGTCCATCGCGTGCCTCAATGCATCGGCGTAGTTGGGGTCGATATGTTTGGCCACGTTAACCTCTTTCACGCCACTGTGCTGAACGCAAAAGACCAGTGTACATGCGGTTTCCTCTGTCGCAAATTCAGCAAGCTCAAGGCAATGCCGGGCACCACGCGCGGTGACGGCATCGGGGAAGTAACCCACCCCGTTTTCATTCAACGTCACTGACTTAACCTCGACGATACATGCTTTCGGTAAAGCGTCAGCGACAGGTTCAGACAAGAGAAAGTCAAAACGTGACTGAGCGCCTTGCGGCCTAACTTCTCTGCGCACCTGAGCAAAACCGGCGAGTGGCTCAATGTGCCGCGCCAACAACGCCTCTTCGACTAATTTGTTAGCACGATGCGTATTAATACCAATCCATTCTTTTTTATGGTTTTGCGCCAGTTCCCACGTGTATTTCAGCTTTCGTTTCGGATTAGTCGATTCGCTTACATACGCGGTAAAACCCGGTTCTGCGCAATGGGTCATCGCGCCCGTGTTGGGGCAATGCGCAGTGACAACCGTACCATCAGTAAGCTCGACATCAGCGAAGAAGCGTTTGTAGCGTTTTATTAACGTGCCGCGCAGTAACGGCGCTTTGAAATGCATGGATTCCCTGTGTGGGTTTGGTAGAGTACAGCCACAGATTATCAAAAAGGAATCATCATGTCGGTTTTTAGTTTACGACTTTCACATCAGCCTGCCTCTGGGGCGTGGAGTGATAAAGCCATACTGTCCTATGACAGCAAGGGCGCAACCATACACATAGAAGCAAATAAGTTAAGTTCTCGGGAGATACAAAAAGCGGCACGCTTACTTGAAAGTAACGCCCTGACTGCCATTGCGCTTGAAGGCGACTGGATGAGTGAACAACAGTGGGCTTTCGTGAGCAGTTTTCTGTCAGCAAAGAGCCAGACCAAGGTGCATTTTTGCGATAATGCCGACAAGGCCGATTTAGAAAAACGGCTTGCAGCTCTCATGTTTACACGTGAGCTAATCAATGAAACACCTGAAGTTATGAGCCCTGAGTATTTGGCCAATGCATCAGCAGAGTGGCTGTCATCGCTGGCGCCGGAGCATACGTCAACCCGTTTTATCGTAGGTGATGAATTACAGCAAGCTGGATGGACAGGTATTTATAACGTCGGTCGCGGCAGCGAGCGTCCACCCGTCATGCTAGAGCTGGATTATAATCCTACCGGGAACGCTGACGCGCCAGTAGACGCTGCGTTGGTGGGCAAAGGTATTACTTTCGACTCAGGCGGTTACAGTATTAAGTCCAGTCAGGGCATGTTGGACATGAAGTGTGACATGGGCGGAGCTGCCACCGTCGTGGGTGGGCTTGGGCTCGCTATTTCACGAGGGCTTGCGAAGCGCGTCAAGCTGTACTTATGCTGTGCTGAGAACTTAATCAGTGGCCACGCTTACAAACTGGGCGACATATTGACGTACAAAAACGGGCTCACTGTTGAGATCGTAAATACTGACGCGGAGGGGCGTTTGGTTCTGGCAGATGGCTTGTTGGCTGCGAGCGAAACACAAGCACCGCTTATCATCGATGCCGCCACGTTAACGGGGGCGGCCGTCGCGGCTGTCGGGAACGACTACAATGCGCTGTTTACGTTAGATGATGCATTGCGCCAGAAAATGCTCGACTGTGCAGCTTCAGAACATGAATTGACCTGGCCATTGCCCTTGGCAACTTGGCATCAAGAAAAGTGCCCCTCTAACTTTGCTGATACAGCAAACAGCCGGGCGGTTAAAGGCGGTGGAGCCGGTGGTGCGTCAAATGCGGCAGGTTTCCTTTCACGATTTGTTGATCGCAATGGTCAGGGGTGGGCGCATTTGGATCTGGCAGCTGCCTACAATGGCAGTGCGACAAGTACCATGCCTGCCGGCGCGACGGGCCAAGGGATCCGCACAATCGCACGCGCGCTGGTGGATTTGTAGAGCGTCGTCATGCGAACTGCATAAGCGGTTCGCATTCTTACTTTGAGTCGCTTGAAGGTTAGATACCGCCGAGGCGTTCAGCTAGCTGTTTATAACGTTCAACATCTTCGCGGGCAAAGAGGGGTTTGTCATTACCGTCCTTTTCTTTTGCTATTAGCAAGCTTTCACGTTCCAGTCGTTCAACACGAATTTCTTGCACGCCCAGGTATTCAGCAACTTCGCTGACATTCATAAGACTCATGACTTTACCTCTATCATTTGTTTTTAAGGTTTAGTTCATTAATGTAAACCGTATCGGTAATTTTCGCTATAATGCGCGCCAAATAAATTTATGCTGCTGTTGTGCAGGCACGTCACCGAGGAATGTTTATGGATACGCTATCGGCTGCGATCATGCTGTTTTTGATCATGGATCCGCTAGGCAATCTGCCGGTGTTTATGTCTGTGCTAAAAATGATAGAGCCAAAGCGACGCCGGATTATATTAATCAGAGAGCTGCTCATCGCACTGGCGATTTTGTTTATTTTTCTGTTTTCAGGCCAAGCGGTACTCAATTTCCTTAACGTAGGTCAGGAGACCGTGCGTATTGCCGGTGGGGTTATCCTATTTTTAATAGGCCTGCGTATGATTTTCCCCACGCCGGGTGGCGTAACAGGGTTAGCGGTGGGCGATGAACCTTTTATCGTACCTTTGGCTATTCCCATGATCGCGGGCCCCAGTACGCTTGCAGCACTCATTTTGTTAAGCAATCAAGATCCAACACGCATGCTCGATTGGTCGCTTGCGCTAGGTGCTGCATGGTTAGTTTCTGCCCTTATACTGATGTTCTCCGGGTTATTTCACAAACTATTAGGCGAGCGCGGGCTGAACGCGATGGAGCGCCTTATGGGAATGATCCTGATCATGATTGCCATTCAGATGTTACTGGACGGCGTTAGCGCCTACATAATTCACGCCTCGGAGTTAGCACGATGAATCAGAAGTTAACCGTTTTTGCACAGGTAAGAGAGCTTCCACTCGCTGCGGCAGTCGGGTTTTGTGCAACGATGCTTGAACGTCAACTGCCCAATTTTAAATTGTTTTGTGAAGTGGCATCAATCGACGATGAGAGTCAGATGTCCAAAGCATTGGCGCAGGTTTGGCTGGCTTATCAGGCACTTATCAGCGGAAAGAAGATCACGACCAATATGGCGTTACTGCGAGAAAAAGTTGAATTAATTTCACCACACAGTGCAGATCACGATAATTTCGGTGTTTACCCCGCCATTGATTGTGCGATGAGTATGGTAGCAACACTTAACCTACTGGCAAAAGAAGAGGATGCAGGTGCGGTTGTTGTGAGTAAACTGTCGCAAGGCAGTGTTGAACTGGTCATTCTGGCCACCGAAGGTGACGATCTCAGTAATGAGGCGATTAAAGCGCATCCTTTAATGCAGCGTGAAGTCGACTTTCAGCAGCAGTTGTTGGCTGTGCTTAACGTGCCCAAACGCGATTTGCCCTCGGTTGAGCAACTTCAACAACTGGCACACCATGACGGCGCCAGCAATATTGGGATAGAGCCCTAAAGGGACTAGGGCTCAGGTCACTATTATACGTTAGAGCGTTTGAATCGACCTATCAACAATGCACCCAGCCCGAGCAATAATAGCGCGGCGGCATGGGGTTCGCTGACCTGTTTTATGTCAAGCGGTGGTGTGTCATCTGCGTTGAATGGTGCATAGTTTAGTTGCGTGCCACCGTTGATCCCCGTCGTAAAACTATTGGCAATGAACTGACCATTGATCATACCCCCAGTACCGAAAACATCGGCATTCGGCGCTAAAACCGAACCATACAGCGATGTATTGATGGTTAATGACGTCGCCTCATAGAAATTAAACAGAACATTGGACGCATCGTGCTGTAACCAGCTAGTGGTTTTGAGCAACCAGTCTTTGGCGCCCATGGTAATATCATTGCCACTGATGTTGAGAACGATTCTGGAACCAAGCTGTTCCGGCGCAGTAAACACGGACGTGAAATCGCTAAACTGGCTCGGCGAAATATGTGCAATCAACGTGTCTTGGAACGCGGCGCTTTGCAGCGTCAACTGACTCCACTTAGCATTTGCATTGGCATTATTTGCAACACTCAGTGATTCAGACAGTGAAATAAAATGCGCTTGAGAAGCGATGCCCATCTCTGGTGCTGCACGCAGCGCATTGGTGTTACTCACTGACGCAGTGCCGCCAACATAAGCCAGTCCATTCACATCGCCGCCCACTAAATCAAGATTACCACTCACCGTGAGCGCTCGTTTGTCAGCTTGATTCAGGGTGCCAACCGTGTAGCCCGTTAATGTTGCGTTACCGCCAACAATCAATGAACCTTGTGAGTCATTGTATTTGCCCACGAAGTCGCCAAATACGATGGCATTAGCGTCACTGATATTGTCAAAACTGATCACAGCCGCCAATGCAGGCGTTATGATAAATAGTGACAGCGCTGTCACTGAAGTGAGGAGTCGAACGGGTTTTGCGAAAAGATTGAACATAATACTCGGCTTATTCAATATAAAAGACGTGCGCATTATACGCAAAGCGGTTAAAAAATCTACTGGTCGTACCAAAAATCGTCTTAACCGTTTTAGGCTGGAGGCTTGACAATAGAAGGCTCTAGCCGATTCTGCTTGACCACAACGAGTAAGTCACTTGGTGCGTGCTTTTCTGCTTTTTCAGCGCGAGAGGATAGTGACTTGCATCGAAATCCAGCGCCTTTTCAGCTTCGATATAAATAAGGCCATCAGTCGCTAGCAATCCGGCACTGAAAATAGCATCAAGGGCGGGTTGTAGCAGATTCTGTTCAAACGGAGGATCAAGAAAGATAATATTGAAGGCGCGCTGGCACGCGCTCAGATAGCGTAGCGCATCGCCCTGAACAACCTCAAGCTGTTCGCTACTCAGCTTAAGTTGCTGTGCGTTCTCACGGAGCTGAGCTGCGCCCGGCGGGTACTGTTCCACCATTGTAACTGAGGCAGCACCCCGCGACAGCGCCTCAAACCCCAGCCCGCCGCTCCCGGCAAACAAGTCTAAACAGTTTGCATCGTAGACATCGTGCATCAACCAGTTAAATAGCGTTTCTTTGGTACTGTCGGTAGTCGGGCGCAAACCTTGCGCACTGAGCACGGGTAGCTTTCGTCCTCGCCACTGACCAGAGATAATCCGGATACTGCCTTTTTGTTGAGCTTGGGCGGAGCGTTTGCTGCGCTGCCGTTGCGGCATTTTTGTATCTCGCTTCATGCGGTCGGTCAATGATATAGTTAGTACAATGAATGCTGCCAGTTTAGCTGAAACTGGCACCCACGTAGAGATGGAAACGCGATTAAATGTCGAAATTTTTGGATTGGTTTAGTAAAGAGAAGAATAAACCAACAACACCCAGTGTCGAAAAGAAGCCGGAAGATACCGCCTCACTGCCAAGCGAGCCGAACAACGCCCACGCCGAACCGGTTGCAGAGCCAGAGCTGCCCGCGCAGCCCGAATCACCAGCACCGAAGCCTAAATTTTTTGAACGTTTAAAGGCGGGTTTGTCGCGTACTAAGCAAAATATTGGCACCGGCTTTGTCGCTTTATTTCGCGGTAAAACCATAGACGACGAACTTTATGAAGATTTAGAAACTCAATTGCTTGTCGCTGATTTGGGCATGGACACAACGACAAAAATCATTAAGAACCTGACTGAAAAGGCTAAGCTATCACAATTAAAAGATGGCGAGGCGCTGTACAGCTTGCTTAAAGAGCAACTACGAGACATGTTGCAGCAGGTAGAGCAACCCTTATCGCTGAACACTGACACTGGGCCTTTTGTAATATTAATGGTGGGTGTGAACGGTGTAGGTAAAACCACTACCATCGGTAAGCTTGCTAAGCAGTACCAACAGCAAGGTAAAAAGGTGATGTTAGCTGCTGGAGACACATTCCGAGCCGCGGCCGTTGAGCAGTTGGAAGTGTGGGGTGAGCGCAATAATATTCCGGTTATCGCCCAGCATACCGGCGCAGATAGCGCATCAGTTCTGTTCGATGCACTTCAGTCAGCGAAATCCAGAAACATTGATGTGTTAATTGCAGATACGGCTGGGCGATTGCAGAACAAAGATAACTTGATGGAAGAGTTGAAAAAAGTGGTTCGCGTGATGAAAAAGATCAATCCTGACGCACCGCATGAAGTGATGCTTGCGCTGGATGCGGGCACTGGGCAAAACGCGATTAGCCAAGCCAAGCTTTTCAATCAAGCGGTTGGGCTAACGGGTATAACGTTGACCAAACTGGATGGTACTGCCAAAGGTGGTGTGATTTTCGCGATAGCGGACCAGTTTAACATTCCCATCCGGTACATCGGCGTGGGAGAAGGGATAGACGATCTCCGTCGGTTTGATAGCGGTGAATTCATCGACGCGTTGTTTGCCGAAAACGAAAACATCGAGTAGCGCGCTGATAAGGTAAACTGAAATTATGATCAAGTTCGCCCAAGTAAGTAAAACCTACGCTGGTGGCCAGCGAGCACTGCAAAAAGTCAGCTTCCATCTCAAACAAGCTGAGATGGGCTTTTTAACAGGGCATTCAGGCGCAGGTAAAAGCACGCTACTTAAGCTTATCAGCATCATGGAGCGCCCCACAGTGGGTAAAATCTTCATTAACGGGCATGACCTCAGTAAAATTTCGCGCAACCAAGTGGCTTATATACGCCGCGACATCGGTATGATCTTTCAAAACCATCACCTCCTGATGGATAAAACCGTGTTCGACAATGTGAGTTTGCCATTGGTCATCGAGGGCTATTCACACAAACAAATTCACAAACGCGTGGATGCCGCACTGGAAATGGTGGGCCTAGCCGACAAGCAGCGTCAGTTGCCAATGGCGCTATCCGGCGGAGAGCAACAACGTGTTGGTATCGCTCGAGCGGTGGTTAACAAGCCACCATTACTGTTGGCAGACGAACCCACAGGTAATCTAGACCCGAAGTTATCTATGGAAATCATACGCTTATTCGAAGATTTTAATCAGGCCGGTGTATCGGTGTTGATCGCAACGCATGACCTAGGGCTAATTGCTCGCATGCGGTACCGCACACTGACATTGAAGAACGGCCAGATGATTACGGATGGCTTGACTGAGAGTGACGGGGAGATTGACGCGTGAGCTTGCTCTTTAAGGAACGAGATACCGGCGGAGCGCGCAGCGCGAAAGTGAACTTCTCGCAACGATTTCTAATGTTTTTTGTCAATCATTTGCGTCAGGCTGTGCATAGTTTAGGTGAGCTATGGCGGCAACCGGTAGCGTCGCTGATGACCATTGGCGTATTGGGCTTAAGCATCACCTTGCCCAGCACCTTGTATATTTTAGTCGCGAATGTCGAAAAGCTGAGTGAGGGCTGGCAACAAGCCTCAGAAATATCACTGTTTCTAAAACCTACGGTGTCCCAACAACAGTCGCAGCAACTGGTGAACAAACTATCCGTCTTCGATGAAATAGACAGCGTGGTGTTTATTCCCAAAGATGAAGCGCTAATCGAGTTTGAAAAGCTTTCCGGGCTCGGTGATGCGATTGCGTATTTGGATGAAAATCCCATTCCCGATGTGATCTTGGTCACGCCTACCACGATGCACTCTAGTCCGACAGCGGCTCAGCTTTTACTCGATAAGTTGCTCAAAGAGCGCGAAGTTGATATCGGTAAGCTAGACATAGAGTGGCTGGAACGCTTGTACGCGTTGGTGAATGTGGCACGTGAATTAGTCACCTTTATTGGTTTGTTGCTCTTTTTGGCTGTCGTGTTGATTATCGGCAATACTATTCGCTTAAATATTCTTAGCAAGCACGACGAAATTCTTGTGATGAAATTAGTGGGCGCGACGGATGCGTTTATTCATAGGCCATTTTTGTACACCGGATTTTGGTTTGGTTTATTAGGCGGCCTGATCGCGTGGTTCGCTGTACTCGCCATATTGTGGTGGATGGACGCGAGTATTGAGCGCTTTGCCGAGTTGTATCAAAAGCAATTCAACATTACCAGCCTTGATGCGCAGGCGCTGGTGGTTATGTTGGGTGTGTCAATTTTGTTGGGTTTGCTGGGATCGTTTATTTCAGTTCAACGCCACGTAAAACAAATCGAACCAAAATAAAGATTTAGGCGCTTTTTTCCGGCCTTACGAGCTTTTTCGGAAAGTTAGACGATAACGTCTGGCGCACGCCATTACCCCATACAATGGCTTGATTGTAGAGTCCGTGAAGTTCTTTTTGATCGATCTCAAGCTGTTTTGCCACTTTAATGACATTGAGCCACAAGCCACTTTCAAACGCGCGTACAGCAATAAAATACGGGTTAAACTCCGCACTTTGACCGAGTAAGCCTTGGTTCACTTCATCAGACAGTGGAAGCTGGTGAAGTATGTCAGCAATGTCTTGATCCAGTAGTGCATCCAATAACGAGAACAAGCCAATCAGAAATCCCACCGGTGGGTTGCTTCTAAACGCTCTGCGTTGTGAGAGCAAGTCAAAGAATTTAGCGCGCACTAGCGACATATGGGTTAATTCAAGGGGCTTTTCATCGCTTAAGGTTGCCAATGACAGCAAGGCGATGAATTTTTTGATTTCAACTTCGCCCATGTAATTCAGAGCATGCCGTAGCGAACTGATCTTATACCGCTTGTTGATCAGTGGGTTATTGATAAAACGTAGTAGCAGATAAGACAACGCCGCATCGCGTTCAATAATTTCATTGATGCGTTCAAAATTGAACAGCTCATTGCTACTTTCGCCCATCAAATCAATTAATGTCAGTTTATTCGCAGGCAGGTCTCGTTGTAGGCGCGCCTCTGGCTGCGAAAAGAAATAGCCCTGAAAGAATTGAAAGCCGAGCGATTGCGAATTGGCAAAATCATCATAGGTGTTAATGTGTTCAGCGATTAAATCCACAGACGCATCAGCCAAACGAGGCAACTGAGATTCCAGGACTTCAAGGCGAATAGCGTGCAAATCTACTTTGACAATATCAACAAGCGGTACCAACGCGGCTTGTCGATTTAAAAACTGCGGATCATCCAGCGCTAACTGAAAGCCTAAATTTTTGATGTGTTTGCACGCATCCATCAAGCCTGCATCGCCCGACGGGTCACGGTTAAGTTCAATCACAATGCGATCAGGATCTAAATCGGATGGCAGCCCGGTAATCAGTTTTTCGGGTGTAAAGCTAATGAATGACTTTTTATCCCCACTGATATCGTCTAGCCCCAGCGCATGAAAATGCTGAGCAATATACGCTGATTTTTTTTCATCATGTTCAGGATACGAGCCTTCTTGCCCATCGCGAAACATAAGTTCATAAGCGTATACATCTTTTTCTTTGTCCAAAATGGGCTGGCGCGCGATAAAGGCGAACATATTAGTATCCTGTCCTTAGGGAATTGATAGCTGCTAGGCGTTGTAACCTACAGAGTTTCATTGGTTTAGTGCACTCATCTGCATGGCATGACCCCACTTAATAGCTTCATTATAGAAACTGTGGATCACGTTTTTATCCACTTTATATTTTATTGAGAATTTTTCAATTGCTGGCCAATTGCCGGATTCAAAGGCACGAGAAACTACAACGCACTCGTGCAAAACGTTGGGTTCTCCGCGCAGGGCCTGTTTGACATCGTCGACCACGGGCAGCTTTTCAACCAAGCTCGGCATGGTTTGCTCCAAAATACTGTCGAGCAGGGAAAATAATCCCGTTAAAAACCCAGTTGGTGGGTTTTCATGTTGATTCAACTTAATCGACAGGAGTTCACAAAATTTCGCCCGTACCAGCGACATGTGCATTAATTCATGCGGCTTGCCGTCGCTTAAATTAGCTAATGCCAATAGCGCAATAAATTTTTTAACTTCCACTTCACCCATGTAAGTCAGCGCGTGGCGAAGTGAATTGATGCGGTTACGCTTGTTAAAGAACGGGTTATTAATAAAGCGCAGCAACATAAAAGAAAGCCCCACGTCGCGCTGCAGAACCTCATTCACCTTATCGTAATCGAAGTTGTGCGAAGAGCTGACAGAAACCAGTTCCAACAAAGACAACTTAGAAGCACCTAGTTGCTTGTGTTTTACCACTTCTGGGCGGGCAAGATAATAGCCTTGAAAATAGTCAAAACCCAGTTCGCGATAGGTATGAAATTCATTCAGCGTTTCAACTTTTTCGGCGACCAACTTCACCTTATGCTCTTTCAACTTATGAATATGCTGCTCTGTGGTCGCTAGCGGGCACTCCTGAATGTCGACTTTAACGATATCGACAAATGGCAGGAACACGTCCCATTTCGGATCGAAATCGTAATCATCCAAAGCGAGTTTGTAGCCAAGATTTCTAATATGGCGGCAGGCAGACACCAGTTCTTTGGTCACTTCAATGGTTTCAAGTATTTCGATGACAACCGCATTTGCGTCTAATGAGGTCGGAAAACGATACAACAGCGTGTCTTTGTGGAAATTAATAAAAGCCGTTTTGTTGCTGCAAATTTCTTCAATGCCCAACGATAGATGGCTTGATGTCAGAATTTTAGACGTGGCTTCATCGGCGGAGATATCAGGAAAGCAATTTTTTTCGCTGTCTCTGAATAGCAGTTCGTAGGCAATCACGTTCTGCTCAGTATCAAATATAGGCTGTCGAGCAATATATGCGAACATGCGATCGTTATCTCAAAGGTTAACGTACAAAAGGCAACGTATTATGCCCAAAAAATAGTCGAATTGTTAGAGACAAGAATGAAACTTTTTATTTGAATCATGGGTCTTGATATTACATAGAATGATATTATATTTCTGATGCGACCGTTAGTCTTGCGCCATTCTGTGTTACTTTGGGTAACAGATAAGATTAACGGCTCAGAAATTTACTCGATTAACGCCTGAGGCCATTGGCTAAATTTAACTGCCTTTGGTACAATTTCTGGATGGATAGAGGTAACAAATGAGTACAAAAATGCAGTCTTTAGCATTAGCTGTTCCTCGCAGTGGTAGCATAGAAAGCTACATTCAAGCTGTCAGTGGGATCAATATGTTGACCGCTGAAGAGGAGCAAGCCTTAGCCCAGCGTCTTCGTGATGAAGATGATCTCGGTGCTGCCAGAAAATTGGTGATGTCACACCTACGTTTTGTGGTGCACATTGCCAAGTCTTACTCTGGATATGGCTTACCCCAAGCTGATTTAATCCAAGAGGGTAATATTGGGTTGATGAAAGCCGTCAAACGATTCGACCCCACTGTTGGAGTCCGCTTAGTGTCTTTTGCTGTGCATTGGATCAAAGCTGAAATACACGAATTCGTTCTGAAAAACTGGCGTATTGTTAAAGTGGCAACCACAAAGGCTCAGCGCAAATTGTTCTTCAATTTACGCAAGGCGAAAAAGCGTTTGGGCTGGTTTACCCATGACGAAGTTCAGAAAGTGGCTCAAGAGCTTGGTGTAAGCACTAAAGAAGTGTTGCAGATGGAAGCCCGAATGAGTAGTCAGGATCAGGCGTTTGATTTGTCTGCTGACGATGATGAAAGCGGCAGCTTTGCACCGGTTCAGTTTCTGGAAGATAAATCTGCTGATGTTGAGCAAGACGTTATTGATAGTAATTGGGATCAACGTGCCTCTAAGCGTTTGTATTCAGCCATAAGAACGTTGGATTCACGCAGTCAGGAAATTATTGAGACGCGTTGGTTATCAGACGACAAAACCACGTTGCAAGATTTGGCTGATAAGTATCAAGTATCTGCCGAGCGCGTGAGACAAATTGAAAAGAACGCCATGAAGAAACTACAGGCAGCAATGGTTGCTTAGTAGAAAAGCGTACTTTTAGTGTTAAAAAACCGGCTTCATCGCCGGTTTTTTGTTTTCTAAATAACCGCAAGCGGTGATTCAGTCGACTGTTAGTTGCTCAAGCGATGATACCACTGAGGTTTTCGAAGGGGTATCTCCCGACACATCCCAGTCGATCTTAATGATAAAGACAACCCCATAATCCTTTTCTGCAAGCAGCATTGCTGAGCCACCGAGTTTTTCAACGAGTGCAGGAATGGTATTACTGTGGCCTAAGATGAGGCTGTTTTGTTGGTCAGTCCGAAGCTGCTCGACTAACGACTCAGGTTGACGAGGGTCGTAAATCTCTACCGGCAATCCCAGCGATTTGGCGGTTGGCGCAGCACTTTGGCGAGTACGAAGATAGTCTGTACTGAATATCCGCTCAATACTCAATGGTTCCAATAAACTCGCTAACGCCAGCGCCTGCTGTTGGCCGCGTGCAGTGAGTGCGGGGTCGGCAAAGGCCTTACCATCAGTATCAGCGTCAACTTTTTCAAAATGTCGAGAGAGCACGATGGTTTGCACATTTTGTGCGCCTGCCATTACGCTGTAACTCAGGGCAACGATAAGTAATAGGCCTCTCGCTATCATTTAGCGTTGACCGGTAATACCCAAAACACACCTTTGAATTCTGCAACAGGGGTATCGTTGTCTAGTATATCCACCTGAAGCTTGAGGACCGCTTTCTTATTTCGGCGTAGGTTGTCGACGCTACCCGTAATTGCATCGACAATGCAAATGGCTCGAGGTTGGCGCGTGATCGGTTTGTGGTAATGAATATCGCCGTCACCTAATACAATATCGCCCAGCAGTCCTTGCTCTTTCAACATCAGGTGAATGATCCCCCATCCGGTCAGTGTGGCAAGGGAAAAAATACTACCGGCAAACATGGTACCGTGAATGTTGATGTTCTTATTCAGTGAAGCACGGGTTTCAAATGTCCGACCGGTATATCGGTAGATTTTTATACCCATGTGGTCACTGATCGGTATCGTATCATGCCAGATAGACTGTAGTTCTTGACACCATTTAGGGTGGCGCATCAAAACATTGTTGTCGGTCAGTGGTTTCACCATTTGAGAGCGCTTTAAACTATTGAGCTCATTGGGTGCTTCCGCTTCCACTTCAAAACCGCAGCTTTGGAAAAACGCGATAGAGGTTTCACGACTGTTTGTGATGGCTCGTTCGGCGCCTAAAGAGCGAGCAACATCTTCCAAGGCTGACACAATCATTTGCCCGAGGCCTTGACGTTGATGTTCAGCAGAGACCGCGATATGCCGAACCTGTGCTTCCTCAGACGTATTCAGATGAACTCTTCCACAAGCCACAATATTGCCTTCCTCGTCAAGCAGCATGCGATGTTCGCTGACGGTTTCATACTCATCTTTCTCAGAGCCGGGTGGATAGTTCCATGGCTTTCTAAGGACTTCCCAACGAAACTGAAAATAAGCCTGAAATTGTTCGTCGGTAGCGGGTGTTGTGATTTTGAACAAAGCGACCTCAGTGTAAACGAGCGTGATAGAACAAAACGTTATCTTAGCATTGAAGTGAGAAAGTCACAGGCCCATCGTTGACCAGACTGACCTGCATGTTGGCACCAAACTCCCCCGTTTGCACGTTGGGGATATGTGCGCGAACCGCATCGATAAAATGTTCATACAGCGCCTCTCCCAACGCAGGCGGTGCTCCACGAGAAAAGCCCGGACGATTCCCTTTCTGTGTGTCGGCGACTAATGTGAACTGAGAAACAACCAAAAGCTGACCGTTGATATCGACCAAACTGTTATTCATCTTGCCAAGGTCATCGGCAAACACGCGATATCGCAGCACTTTTTGTGCAAGTTTTTGTGCGTTAGCCTGAGTATCACTTTTCTCTACTCCAAGCAGCAAAACCAAGCCTTGTTGAATGCTGCCAACGATACGCGAATCAACACTCACTGAAGCTTGTGTGACGCGTTGAATTAATCCGATCATGTTTTACCTTCTGTACAACGTTGCGACAATGAAAAGATTACTGGTTTGCCTGCAAAAATGCAGCAAAGTCTTGAGTAGCCTGTACCAAGGCCGCGCTTATACCCGTTTCAGACAGGCTATGACCTGCGTCAGGAATAATCTGCAATGTACTGTTGTGCCAGCGTTGATGAAGCGAATAAGCGGCTTCCATTTTGCAAATCATGTCGTAGCGGCCATGGATGATAGTCGCTGGCAAATGGGTGATGTGATGAAGATTCTCAAGAATATAGTTTTCAGGCAAAAAACACCGGTGGCGTAAGTAGTGACACTCCAGCAAAGCCAGGCTTTTCACAAAATGGAAATCACGTTGACTGATGTGCATGGGAAACGGCAGAGTCAATCGCGAAAGTCTCTCTTCCCAACTAAACCACAGCCTGAGCGCTTGCGTTTGTTTAATTTGATCGGCGTGGGTAAATAGTTGATAAAATTGTTCACACACTTGTTCGCTGTCTTGCGTATCGGTGAGTAGTTGTGTAAATGCGCGATAATGTTCAGGGAAAAGCGACGCTGCGCCGCCGCTAGCGCTTAAAAACCAAGCGGTATCCTGTGCCCGGGCAAGAAAAGTACCTCTCAGTATCAAGCCGCTGACATGAGCAGGATACCGAATGGCGTATACGAGTGCGAGCGTGCTTCCCCAAGACCCACCAAACAATAACCAAGTGGAAATGCCTAAATAGTGGCGAATTTTCTCAATATCTTCGACCAAATCATCCGTTGTATTGTCATTCAGATCGGCAAAAGGCTGGCTTTTTCCGCATCCGCGTTGGTCAAACCCGATGATAAGGTAACGCTCTGGGTCGAATAGGCTGCGGTAGCTCAGTGATAGCCCAGCCCCCGGCCCACCGTGGATGTAGAGCACAGGAATACCATCAGGGTTGCCACTCAATTCGAGATAAAGCGTGTGCCGCTGGTCTACTGACAACTGCTCAGTGCTAAAAGGCGTGAGACTTGGAAACAGTTTTGGCATTAAACTTGTTTATTACCTAACGTTCACCTATGTTATGAACAGTTTTACCATAAATTCAACCGCAAAAGTGAGGAAGTATGTCAGGACAAGGTTCAGGTGGTAACGTGATCGCTGCGATTTGCAGCTTTTTTATCCCCGGTTTAGGCCAATTAGTTCAAGGCCGCATTTTGGCTGCGTTAATGTTTTTCCTGATAGTAGGGGCCTGTTACGGTGCTGCTGCTACGGTTATTTTGTTCTTCTTATGGCCTGTTGGGGCCGTGTTTCATTTGTGGTCAATTATCAGCGCCGCACGCTATCGTCCAGTGGGGATGTAATGAGTCAATATTTAAGTATTCGTTTATTTTCGCTGATCGCAGCCATTGTGCTGCTTTCAGCTTGTCAGTCTGCCTACTATGCGGCTTGGGAAAAAGTTGGTGTGGAAAAACGCGATATTTTGGTTGATCGTGTTGAAGATGCCCGCGAAAGTCAGGAGGATGCACAGGAGCAGTTCGCCTCAGCGCTTGAACAGTTCAGTTCGCTGATTAATTTCGATGGTGGTGAGCTTCAGCGTGTTTATGAAACGCTCAGTGACGAGTATGCATCCAGTAAGGCCTCTGCAGAAGACGTGACCAACCGCATCAACAGTGTGGAAAGCGTTGCAGAAGCCCTGTTCGATGAATGGGAATCTGAGTTAGACAATTACTCGAACGCCAATTTAAAGCGCGACAGCGAGCGACAGCTGAAAGACACCCAACGCCGGTATAAAGACATGCTGAAAGCCATGCGTAAAGTTGAGCGCAGCATGTCGCCGGTGCTGGAAAAGCTCGAAGACAATGTGCTCTATCTTAAGCACAATTTAAATGCCAGTGCGGTGGGTGCATTGCAAGGCGAGTTAAAAACAATCACTCGGGATGTAGGCGCGTTAATCAAAGAGATGAATGCGGCGATTGCCCAATCTGATGCATTTATAAAAACCATTCAAGGCTAAATAGTACATCAGGGCTAGCATTCTGCTGGCCCTGACCTCGCTGTCTTTTCTTTCTGCGGTGTAAATCCAGACTTTTTTGGGTGTTAAGGTTTATCGAAAGCGCCTTTTAGGGTAAAGTGCGCGCGCTTTTTAACCACCCCATTTCTCGCTTTTTTGGAATTCATCTTTTGATCACCACAGCAAACATCACCATGCAGTTTGGCGCAAAGCCGCTGTTTGAAAACATTTCGGCAAAATTTGGCAACGGCAATCGATATGGATTAATCGGCGCAAATGGGTGTGGAAAATCTACCCTGATGAAAATCATGAGCGGCGAACTAACACCCACTTCCGGAAACGTATCGATTTCGCCCGGCGAGCGAATTGGCACATTGAATCAAAACCAGTTTGCATTTGAGCAGTATTCGGTTGTCGATGCGGTGATCATGGGTGATACACATCTTTGGGAAGTGAAAAAAGAGCGCGATCGGATCTATTCTCTGCCTGAAATGAGTGAAGACGATGGCATGAAAGTCGCCGATCTGGAATCGGAATTTGCTGAAATGGACGGTTACACCGCTGAAAGCCGTGCTATTGAGCTTTTGGTTGAAGCGGGCATTGATGAGCGTTTTCATTTCGGTCTGATGTCGGAAGTCGCGCCGGGCTTAAAACTGCGTGTACTGATTGCACAAGCTCTCTTCTCCGAGCCCGACATTTTATTGCTGGACGAGCCAACCAACAACTTGGATATTTACACGATTAAATGGCTAGAGGATGTGCTTAATCAGCGCAAATCAACCATGATTATCATTTCGCATGATCGCCATTTCTTAAATGCAGTGTGTACGCACATGGCCGATATTGACTATGGCGAACTACGTATTTATCCGGGTAATTACGAAGCTTATATGGCTGCGGCGTCGTTAGCACAAGAGCAACTGCTTAATGAGAATGCCAAGAAGAGTGCTGAAATTGAAGAACTGCAAAGCTTTGTAAATCGGTTTTCTGCCAACGCGTCTAAAGCGAAGCAAGCTACCTCTCGCGCACGACGCATGGAAAAAATCCAGTTGGAAGACGTGGTTGCTTCCAGTCGGCAATCACCTTACATCACTTATAAACAGCACAAAAAGTTACATCGTCTGGCGCTGGAGTTGCACGATGTAGAACATGGTTTTGAAGGTAAAACCTTATTTAGAGGCGGCGATATTCTTCTGGAAGCGGGCGCGAAGCTTGCGGTCATTGGTGAAAACGGTGCCGGTAAAACCACGCTCCTACGTTGCTTGGTGAATGAGTTGAGCGCCAACAATGGTGTGATCAAATGGTCTGAAAATGCCGCCATCGGTTACTTACCTCAGGATGTAGGCCGTGACTTTGCAGAGCCGATGAACTTGTTTGACTGGATGTCGCAATGGCGTACGCCGCAGCACGATGATTTAGCGGTACGAGCTATTTTAGGGCGTCTGTTGTTTAGCGCGGATGACATTGTTAAAGACGTGCGCGTGTGTTCCGGTGGCGAAAAGAACCGTTTGATGTTCGGTAAGTTAATGATGCAGGAAATCAATGTGATCATTATGGATGAGCCCACCAACCATATGGATATGGAAGCCATAGAAGCGCTCAACAAAGCACTGAAAGACTTCGATGGTACGCTCATCTTTGTAAGCCACGACCGTGAATTTGTTTCGACACTGGCCACATCGATCATCGAAATCAAAGATCAAAAGCTACGTTACTTTCAAGGCACCTATGACGAATACGTCAGTGGCCGATAAGCAAAAGCCTTTACTCTTCTTCGGTAACCTTTCGTGGCTCTTGGGAGATAGGCTTTTCAAACACTTCGGTGACGGCGCAGGTGAACTCTGCGCCGACTAATACCACAATCCACGATAGATAAATCCATACAAACAAAATCGGTACAACGGCGAGTGCACCGTAAATCAATTCGTAAGACGGGAAGGACGTCACGTAAAGCGAGAACCCTCTTTTGGTAAATTCGAAGAGAATACTGGCCAGAATGGCACCGCTTATCGCGTGCTTAAAGCGCACCCGCCGGTTCGGCACCAACATGTATAAAATCAAAAAGGCTGACAGTGCCAGAACGCTTGGAACGAGACTCAACAGCATCGTGCCCAAGCCGGGCGTGTATTCTTCAGCAAAATTAGCCAGCCCGATAAGGTACGAACTCACCACTACACTGGTACCCATTAACATGGGGCCAAGTGATATAACCATCCAGTAGATAGCTAATGTATACACGATTGGGCGCTCACTGGGCGTGCGCCAAATGGCGTTAAGCGTTTTATCAACATTGGAGATTAACAGTAACGCCACGATCAGCAGTGACAATATGCCTACCGCGCCCATCTGCGATGCGTTACCAACAAATTCTGACATGTAATTTTGTACTACATCGCCAGAAGCGGGAACAAAGTTGTTGAAAATGAAATTTTCGAGTTTTTCGCGAGCCTTTTCAAAAGCTGGGAAAGCCGACATTACGGTGAAAAAAACCATGATGAACGGAACGAGAGACAGTAGCGTTACATACGCCAGGTGTCCGGCCGATACGGTTATCTTGTCTTCTTTACTGCGCGCGATGAAAGTCTTCGCGACAGCGAAAAACTGTGGTTTTCGGCGCTTCCACCACATTTGGGCATCATTCATACAGGCTTTTAATTGCTTCACTCGAATTCACAATATTGCCAGTGTACCGCTAATCGGCGCGCAAACCCAACATATGACAAATCGCATAACTTAATTCACTGCGATTGAGCGTGTAGAAGTGAAAGTGTTTCACCCCTTCTTTGGCTAAGACCTTAACCATGTCCATCGCAATGTTGGCCCCCAACAGATTACGCGTTGTCTGATCAGCTTCATCTAAACCATCAAACTGTTTGTGCAACCATGCAGGCACGTGCACATTTGTCATCGTAGCAAAACGCTGTAGCGTCTGGTAATTCGTAACAGGCAGAATACCTGGCACAATATCCAGATCAATACCCGCCGCTGCCGCACGATCTCGAAAGCGCAAAAACACACTCGTGTCGAAAAAGAACTGGGTAATGGCTTCGCTTGCTCCCGCTTCATTTTTGCGTTTTAAATTGAGCAAATCAAACTGATCGCTACGTGCCTCTGGATGCTTTTCCGGATAGGCGGCGACAGAAATATCAAAATCAGCGACGCCTTTCAGTAAGGCAACCAGATCAGATGCGTACATATCGGGTTTTTGCCCCTGTTCAGGCAAGTCACCGCGCAGCGCGACAATGCGCTTGATCCCGTTCTGCCAATAGTCTTTCGCAATTTGAGTCAGTTCTTCTTTGGTGGCATCAACGCACGTCAGGTGGGGAACGGCGGGTACGCCGATCTCATGCTGGATGCGTTTAACCACATCATGAGTTCGTTCACGCTCACCACTGTTTGCCCCATAAGTCACCGACATATAAGCAGGTTTGAGTGGGGCCAAACGCTCTACCGATTTCCATAACGTGTTTTCCATCGAAGGCGTTTTCGGCGGAAAGAATTCAAATGACACGTCGATGTTGTTGAGTTCAGAAAGCGATTGGTTAAGAGCGTCAATGCCCTGTGCGTAAGAGACCATAATTGTTTGTTTTTTCACATATAGACGTTTAGACGTCTAAAGTAATTGCATTCATGCACTGAGTCAAGCATTCATCTGTAGTCGCTATAGCTAATCTGGCGTTTAAGTGTAAGGAGCTTGGCTCAACTTGGCAGGTAGTAAAAGGTCAAGGGCAGTAGTAACAAAATAAAATACGAAGAATCGTCATCGTGATGAAAATCACGACCTCCATGGAACTCAATAAGGCTTACTATTAATTTACCAAAGTTGCGGACAAATCTTCCCAATTGGTATTCTCTGTACTGATAAGTTGCTGTTTCCACGCTCTATGCCAATTTTTCAATCACTTTTCTCCTAATCTGGCATTTTCGATTTTGAAAAAATGTTTGAAATATGTCAGCTTATGTAGACTGTATTTTTGTATTGATGTATTCGTCGAGCGAGGTTGCTGGTAACGCCAATGTGCAGTGTTGTTTTATGGGTATTGGCAATGATATACGAGCAGGGTTACTTCATCTATCGAATCCATCTGAAATCTTTCTATTTAAAACTCCCCAGCTCATTTCACTATAACGGTTCTGTGAATCGGTTTTAATCGGCTTTACTGTATTCCAAGGAGGTCGTGGCCTCCGCCACGATGACTCTTCTTCGCAGAGGCAGCGTGACGATTCTCCCTTGGTCATGTCCGCGATACGTACATCAAAGATGATTACGTTTAATCACGCTCTGTTTTAAAGAAAGTCAGATTAAATGATGGCTCCAATGGCATTCTAACCAATCATATTCAGTCACGCTTCACCGAATGGCTGATTGACCTTTGGGCTACAACGTTTAGAATTTCGCAGCATAAGACTACAATGATACGTCAATAACAAAAACCATTAGAGGCTGATCAATGGCAAAGTGGAATGGCAAATACATTCACCCCTACGCAGAGCACGGAAAGAAAAGTGAGCAGGTGAAAAAGGTAACGGTCTCAATACCGACGAACGTTCTTAAAGCATTGACGGACGAGCGCACCCGACGCCAGATTAATAACTTACGACACGCAACGAATTCTGAATTGCTGTGTGAAGCGTTCTTGCACGCATTTACCGGGCAACCATTACCAAATGACGATGATCTGCGCAAAGATAATCCAAATAGGATCCCTTCTGAAGCCCGCAGCATCATGCAAGAAATGGGCATCGAAGATTTTCAGGGAGAGAATGATCTGGACGATAGCAAGGCCAGCGATTAACACGCAGGCCTGACTGAGCGTTTTCCGTGTTAATTTTTATCTTGCATGTAGCCTTCCGGTAAAGCCTCAAGCCTTGCCACACCCGAATCAATCGCTGCTTGGGCAACCGTGGTGGCGATCTTCGAGCACAATCTTGGATCCATTGGTTTAGGAATGATGTAGTCTTTTCCGAAGGTGAGTGATGTTGAATTACTGGCTTTGAGTACTGAGTCAGGCACAGGCATTTTCGATACTTCACGAATCGCTTCGACAGCCGCGACTTTCATTTCATCGTTGATAGCCGACGCGCGCACGTCCAGCGCACCGCGGAAAATGAATGGAAAGCACAGTACGTTGTTGACCTGATTCGGGTAATCGGATCGACCCGTCGCCATGATCAAATCGTCGCGCACTTCATGCGCCAGTTCGGGTTTAATTTCCGGGTCCGGGTTTGAGCAGGCAAACACGATAGGATTTGGTGCCATTAGCGCCAAGGTTTCTGGGGGTAGTAGATCAGGCCCAGACACACCAACAAAAATATCAGCGCCATCCATCACGTCTTCCAGCGTGCGTTTGTCCGTGTTGTTGGCAAACAGTTGTTTGTGCGGCGTTAAATCGTCTCGGCGCGTGTGTATCACGCCTTTGCGATCCAGCATGTAAATTTTTTCACGTTGCGCACCGCATTTTATCAGCAATTCCATACAGGCCACTGCCGCCGCGCCTGCACCGAGGCATACGATAACAGACTCATTGAGTTCTTTGCCCTGAATGTCGAGCGCATTGAGCATACCCGCCGCAGTAACAATGGCGGTACCGTGTTGGTCGTCATGAAACACTGGAATTTTACAGCGCTGGATTAACGCTTGTTCAATTTCGAAACACTCAGGGGCTTTAATGTCTTCTAAGTTAATACCCCCAAAGGTATCAGCGATATTGGCTACCGTGTTGATAAACTCTTCGGTCGTGCGGTGTTTCACTTCAATATCAATCGAATCGATACCGGCGAAATGCTTGAATAATAACGCCTTACCTTCCATGACCGGTTTCGAGGCTAAAGGCCCAAGATTGCCCAGGCCTAGAATGGCAGTGCCGTTTGAAATAACAGCCACCATGTTGCCTTTAGCGGTATATTTGTAGGCAAGTTCCGGGTCATCGGCGATTTCGCGAACCGGTTCGGCAACCCCCGGGCTGTAAGCTAGCGCAAGATCGCTAACGCTCGTCGCTGGCTTGCTCAGCTCAATTTTTATTTTACCCGGAGTGGGTTTAGCGTGGTAATCCAGTGCTTTTTGTCGAAAATCTGACATAAGTGAAAGATCCTTGATAGAGAGTGTGTAGGGTACAGCGATTAGTCGCCTTATTGTTTTAAGCAATGTAGCACACCGATGTCACAGCGCATATCGGATGTGACGATGTTATTGACGCTACCATAATTCAAATAAAAGGTAATACCATTCAACAAGAAATGGAAAATTCTTTACATTCATTGCGTGAATGTATAAATAATGACCTATGAAAGCTTATTGGGTTTTAATTTCTGCATTATGCTGGAATGGCCGAGATCCCAATGCCGACGATTGAATAATGTGCTGCAACTGGAATAACGTGAAGTACCGCCAAGCCCGCTGAATCAACTAAAGACCAAAAAGACTGAGACACCAATATTGCCTTATGTGGTGAAGTAAAACGTGCATTGGTGATGGATCGCTGCAACAAAGCTCGCTATGCTGTCATCCACAAGAAGAGGAGCTCAGAATGAATCGCGTATTACGCATAAAGCTGGTTCGCCTGCTGTCTGATAAGGCACAGCAGCGGCAGTAGTAACATGAACATAAAACGATTTATTGATCGATTCGAGTCGATCCAGCACCTTCCCAGAGAGTCTCAGTTCACTGTGTTGGAAAAAGCGTACCAACAGACTGCGAGATGGAAATTTTCTGCCGTTGCGGCGTTATCGCCGGTGCTCTGTGTGTGTTTGCTAGCGCTGTGTGGTTACTATCTTTTCGATGGCTCAGTGGTCGCTATTGGGGTGGGGGTTGTGCTTGGCTTATTGCTATCTCGTGTGGTGGTATCAGAATGCGAGTCGTTTTGGATAGCGTCAGCACTGAAGACCGAATTTGCCCACAAAAAAAGCGCCGAATAGGCGCTTTCCAGTCGGTGCGAGAGCCTTACTTTTTGCTCATCGCGCCAAAACGTTTCTTAAAGCGATCAACACGGCCGCCGGTATCAACATTACGCTGCTTACCAGTGTAGAACGGGTGACACGCTGAACAAACGTCAAGATTCATGTCTTTGCCAAGGGTCGAACGGACCTTGATCACGTTGCCACAAGAACATGTTGCTGTCATTTCTTCATACTTAGGATGGATATCTTGTTTCATGGGATTACCTCATTTAAGGCCGTATCGCTATTCCGCCCGAAGCTGAACACCATACGTTATAAAAATATGCTCGCGCCGGTGCGGTATTAATCCACAGGGCGGTTGCCGTAAAGAGCGGCGCATATTAATGTAGAGGCCTGTATCGATCAAGTGATTTTATGACTTTCCCGCCTATTTTTTGCTCAATTTCGAGGTCTATGTGTCAATAGTTCAGGTGGCGCTGCCAGTTCCCATGCGAAAACTGTTCGACTACCTGTCACCGTCCCTATTGCCGGGTACGCGCGTGTTGGTCGAATTTGGTCGCCGCGAATTGGTGGGGATTGTCATTGCGTCGCGCGGTGATGCTTCAGTAGAGCATGATAAGCTTAAGTCAGTTAAATCAGTGCTTGACGATAAGCCGGTATTCGACGCACCGATGCTCGCCTTAGGCCAATGGTTGGCAGGTTATTTACACCACCCCCTTGGTGACTTGTTATCCAGCATGCTGCCAGCGGGTTTGCGTCGCGCTCAGCCGCTTCCCGATATGACCATCGAAATGCTGGAACTCACCCCAAAAGGCGAGCGTCAACTTGAACAAAAGATGCGCGCTAAGCAGCAACAGGCATTGATGTCACTGCTTACCCAAGGCGCGATACCGTTAGAGCAGGCCCGAGAGCAGTTCAGTTTAGCAGTAATAAAAGCCTGCTGTGACAGTGCATTTGTCGTGCGCAAGTCTGTGCTACGCGAGCCTTCGCTGGATTGGCAAGCTCATATCTCGTTGGGCAATATACCGGTGCCGACATCAGAGCAGGCATTGGCGATTGCTACCGTCACAGCGCGCCTAGGGCGTTTTATCACCTATCTACTGGAAGGTGTTACGGGAAGCGGTAAGACAGAAGTTTACCTGCAAACCATTCAGCCGGTTCTGCTTAAAGGGCAGCAGGTTCTGGTTTTGGTACCCGAAATTGGGTTGACACCACAAACGGTAAAGCGTTTTGAGCAGCGGTTTGGATTACCGATTGGGTTGCTGCATTCCGGATTGAACGACAGACAAAGATTAACCGTGTGGCAACAAGCGAGAAGTGGCGAAATCGGATTAGTGATTGGCACGCGCAGCGCCGTATTTACCCCGTTCAAGTCACTGGGGCTGATTATCGTCGATGAAGAACACGATGAATCATACAAGCAGCAAGATGGCCCTCGCTACCACGCTCGCGATGTTGCCGTCGTTCGAGCACAACGAGATGAGATCCCCTTGATATTGGGCAGTGCCACACCGTCGCTTGAGTCACTGAATAACGCACTGCATCATAAATATCAGTTATTGCAGTTACACCAACGCACTGGCCATGCAAAGATGGCACAACAAAATATCATGGATGTGCGTAGTCATTCGCTCAGCTATGGATTAGCCGATCCGATGGTGCAAAAAATGCAAACGCATTTGCGTGCAGGTGGTCAGGTTTTAGTCTTTGTGAACCGTCGGGGTTACGCGCCCTCGCTTGTCTGCCACGCCTGCGGGCATGTTGAGCTCTGCCAGCGCTGCGATGCACCCTTTACCGTGCATAAAAGTGTGGGGCGATTGCACTGCCACCGATGTGAAAATGTTCGGCCTGTGCCCCGTCAATGCGCGCAATGCGCTAGCCACGATGTACTCTCCCAAGGCGTTGGTACCGAGCAACTGGAAGAGGGGCTGCAAAGACTATTTCCACAGTATTCCAGCGTGCGGGTCGACAGTGACAGCGTGCGCGGTAAAGACAAGCTACCTCAGTTGATAGACGCCATTAACCGCAACCAGCATCAAATACTGATTGGCACGCAGATCCTGTCCAAAGGCCATCATTTTCCACGAGTCACTTTGGTCGTTATCATGGATGTAGACGGTGCCCTATTTAGCGTGGACGTGCGCGCCACTGAGAAACTGGCACAGTTAATTACTCAACTTTCCGGTCGTGCTGGGCGAGAAAACCGCCATGGCGAAATGTGGCTGCAGAGCCATCACCCAGATCATCCTCTACTACAAGATTTAATTCACAATGGTTATGCTCACTTTGCTCGTCATGCGTTGTCTGAACGCAAGGCAGCTCATGCCCCACCCTTTGTGCAGCAAACTTTATTTCGCGCAGAAGCGACTGAGTTGAATGCGGCGTTTGAATTTTTAAATGAGACAAAAGCGTTATTTACTCACAACGCTGCGGTACAGGCGTTGGGTCCTTTTCCTGCCGTGCAGTTTAAGCGCGCAGGCCGGTTTCGCATGTTGCTGACCGTGCAATGTTATTCGCGTAAAACACTGCATGCCAGCATCGCTGAATGTTTACCGGTGATTGAAGCAAGTAAACGAGGAAAGAAGGTGCGTTGGTCTATTGATGTGGCGCCAACTGATGTATCCTAGCGCGTCAATCATCGAGGTGACTCAGTCTGAACCGTATAGAGTAAAATGTCGCAAAAAGATTATGTGAAGCGGGGCCGTGGCCCTTCAAAAAAAGTACCGCCAAAGAAACCTATGCCGTGGGTTAGTGTTGTTATAGCGCTGGTACTCATTATGGGTTTTATCGCGTTTTTATGGCAAATCAAAGACAACGCGCCGGATGCTGAAGCGCCAGTGAAGGTGCCCGAGATAGTCTCACCACAGACTGAAGAGGAACTTCCAGAGCTGGTTGAGGAAGAATGGGACTTTATTAAGACACTTCCAGGCTACGAAGTCGAAATTGACGAAACGGAACGGCCGGTCTCAACGAAACGCTATTTATTGCAGTGCGGCAGCTTCCGGCAAGAAGCGCGAGCTGAAGAAATGCGTGCGCAAATTGCCTTTGTAGGTCTTGAAGCTGCCGTGCGCCCCAGTGACGGAAGCAATGGGCGTTGGTATCGTGTAGTGTTGGGTCCCTTTGACAGTAAACGAGACGCTGAGCGCGGCCGACATACCATTCGGGATACGGGTATTCGCACCTGCCAAATTCGCTACTGGACAACCTAGCAGAGCGAGTGAACCTGTCGGGCGACTTGAAAAGCCGCCCGAAAGCCCCACCTAGTCCTCATTGAGTACGTAGAGGATTTCATATGACCACAATCGTGTCGGTGCGGCGCAATAACGAAGTCGTGATCGCGGGAGACGGGCAAGTTTCACTCGGTAATACTGTAATGAAGGGTAATGCCAAGAAAGTACGCCGTCTATATAACAATAAGGTGATTGCCGGTTTTGCTGGCGGTACGGCTGATGCGTTCACACTGTTTGAACGCTTTGAAAGCAAGCTGGAAATCCATCAGGGGCATCTTACTCGCGCTGCGGTAGAGCTAGCGAAAGACTGGCGAACCGATCGGATGCTACGCCGACTCGAGGCTTTATTGGCAGTGGCTGATCACACTGCTTCTTTCATCATTACGGGTAATGGCGATGTTGTGCAGCCTGAAGACGACTTGATTGCGATTGGCTCTGGCGGGCCCTTTGCGCAGGCCGCAGCGACTGCCTTGCTGAAAAACACGGAATTAAGTGCGGGTGACATCGCTGAGAAAAGTTTGTCGATCGCAGGCGATATTTGTGTCTTCACCAATCACAGCCACACGGTTGAAACGCTGAGCTATTAGCTCGCCACCTCCCCCTATTTTGTAGAGAATATTAACTATGTCCGAAATGACACCCAGAGAAATTGTCCACGAATTGGACCGTCACATTATTGGTCAGCAGGATGCAAAGCGCGCAGTGTCTATCGCGCTGCGCAATCGCTGGCGACGCATGCAACTGGACGAAGAGTTGCGCCAAGAAGTGACCCCGAAAAACATCCTGATGATCGGCCCCACTGGCGTGGGCAAAACAGAAATTGCCCGCCGTTTAGCGAAACTGGCCAATGCGCCATTTATAAAAGTTGAAGCGACAAAATTTACAGAAGTTGGCTATGTTGGTAAGGAAGTTGAGTCGATCATTCGTGATTTAGCAGACATCGCAGTTAAATTGACCAAAGAGCAGGAGATGGCCAAAGTCAAATATCGCGCGGAAGAAGCAGCGGAAGAACGCGTACTCGATGCGCTGATCCCGTCACCGAAAGACGTGTTCGGTGAATCTGAAGAGGTCTCCAATAAGAACACCCGACAGGCGTTCCGAAAAAAGTTGCGCGAAGGCCAATTAGATGACAAAGAAATAGAAATTGATGTTGCGTTGCCGCAGGTTGGGGTTGAGATCATGGCACCACCGGGCATGGAAGAAATGACCAACCAGCTTCAGGGAATGTTCCAGAATTTGTCGGGCTCACAGAAAAAGAGCAAGAAGCTGAAAATCAAGGATGCGTTCAAGTTACTGGTGGAGGAAGAAGCGGCCAAGCTAGTCAATCAGGAAGAGCTGAAAGAGAAAGCCCTGTTCAACGTTGAGCAACATGGAATTGTGTTTATCGATGAGATTGACAAAATCTGTAAACGTGAAGGTACCGGCAGCGCAGACGTTTCTCGTGAAGGGGTGCAGCGTGATCTATTACCATTGGTAGAGGGATCAACGGTATCCACTAAACACGGTATGGTCAAAACCGATCATATTTTGTTTATTGCATCCGGTGCATTTCAGATGAGTAAACCCTCTGATCTTATCCCAGAGCTGCAAGGCCGTTTACCCATTCGTGTTGAATTGTCAGCCCTTAAAGTCGAAGATTTTGTGCGCATTTTAACTGAACCCAATGCTTCGCTGACTGAGCAATATGTCGCTTTAATGAAAACTGAAGGTGTTGATGTGGAGTTCACTGACAGCGGCATTCAGCGTATCGCCAGCGCTGCATGGACGGTGAATGAACGTACTGAAAATATCGGTGCACGCCGATTGCACACAGTTCTTGAACGCTTGATGGAAGACATTTCTTACGATGCATCAGAAAAAAGCGGTGAGAAAGTGACCATCGATGAGAACTACGTGAATGAACATCTTAACGCTTTGGTGGATAACGAAGATTTAAGCCGGTTCATTCTGTAACGATGTCACATAACGCCCCTGACGGGTGTTTGGGGTGCTACACAATAAATGTGCTAGTGCTTCTGTAATGGGTAAGCCGGTGGCGCGTTCAAGTTCAACAAACATCGGGCTTGGGTTCGCCTCTAAAAAGAAATAACGCCCGTCGCTGGTTCGACGCCAATCTATTGCAGTCCATTGCATTCCAAATCCGCGCATAATTCGTTTAGCTAATTGCTGGATAGCGCGGGGAGTTGGAATAGCGAGTGCCACTGCCAGCTTATCATCGCGATAGTCGATGCTGTTAGAGCGGATCAGCGCGCTGTAGACCTTATCACCAATGACAAACGTCCGGATGTTTTCACCATCAATGTAAGCTTGCAAAGTCCACGGCCCGCTCGACAGGAGTTGGGCCAGTTTCTCGTTGCGTTGCCCTAACTGGGGGAGAACAATCGTATGGCATCCGCCATGAGTCGGTTTAGCAACAACCTCTTCATATTGCGACGCAAACGCAATGGCCGTGTCGAGCGAGCTTCCGACGTAGGTGGCAGGAATTGACGCTCCCAGATATTGTGCATAATACAACTGGCGCGGTTTTATCTTATGGCTTTCGATGGCAGCGCGAGGATTAACCCAGTGTATGGTGGGGGTATCTAGGAATGTTTTGAGCATGCAAACACTGTTCGCGGTGTCAGCATTGGTATCGTTGATCGGCCGCGGCGCATATATCGTCCGCCAGTACACTGAACCAATGCGGTTAAAACTGATGCGCTGCTCACTCAGTGTGATACTGCCTATGTTATTTTCTACGCGGAAATCGATGGGGTTGCGCTGAGGGTACTCGCGCGTATCAAAGTGATAAACACACCTGCCTTGTTGTTGTAAGGCTTGAGTGACCTGCTGAACCTCAGGTTCGTGCTGGCAGCCAAGGATAACAGTACATTGTTTCGGCATAAGGTTTTTCACTGGTAAAGTACCAATTAAGTGAACGAGGATCTGGGCCTGTAGCCACAGCACCCACAATCCTCAGTGGCAGGCCTACAGTAAATCAGGCTCTGGTAAACTGCCGCCATCCTCACCCAATGCCTGCGTATAGGCGACAGGTGGGCGAATAATCGGACTGGGTTTCACGTCGTTGTCGCCTGGGTAGGGAAAAGGAATCGCCGATTTAGCGCCGCCTTGTACATCGGCCAAGTCTTGTGTGGCTACTTCTTCAATATTTACGTTTTTCATGTCTAACTCCATTTAAATCATTATTAACTCAACAACGGGTGCTGCTGAGGCTCGCATCGGTGGCAACCGTTGGTCGCATCGGTGACAACCGTTGATTGCATCAAGCAAGCACCTACAGCTTAGCACTTGCCAACTCCCTGTCGCCTGTACTGAAGCGCGGTTATGCCGTGCTATTTGATACCGTCACGGTTGTAGGGCATATCTTTTAGCGTGTCAGAAGCCCCACGCAAATAAGAATGTTTTACCGCGCTACGCATCGCCAATATCCACACCATGTTGCAGATAAAAAAGCCCATCCAAAAGTCAGGTTTTTGTGCAGTGACGAGAAAATAAAAAAAACAAAAACCGCCCACTGCCAATAAGCTAAATAGTGAGTAGAGCAAAATGAGTTCGCGGTAAAACGGTAGTTTTTCAATTAATAGGCCCACGCTAATGTCTCCAACGGTTGGGAAATATGGTTAGCGAAGCCGCTTCCACATCAGTTAGTTTAAATACAGGCGTCATCATTACACGCTATCCCGCTGTGGAACAGCGCTAGTGCGCCGCTAATCCTGAATATATCGCCTTGAAGTAAGCGGCCATCAGCTTGCCTCTATTACTAATGTCCAGTTTGCGGTAAATGTTCGCGCAATGGAACTTGACGGTTCGTTCACTGATGAATAGCTCCCGTGCAATGAGTTTATTGGGCAAACCGTCCATAATTTTCATGGCCACTTGTAATTCTCTGCGTGAAAGTGTTTCTAATTGCTCATTAATGTTCATGGTGTTTCTCCTGGGTGTTGAGGTAGTGAATAGTGTCCGAGCTGTTCGAACTGTTTTTCTGCTAAACGGCCGTCAGCAATCTCGACGATACGGTCAGCGGTTTTAATCGTGTGTAGTCGATGAGCCACTACGACACGAGTAATATTTAATTGTTTGAGGTGTTGATTCACCCGATTTTCATTGGTCATGTCCAGATGACTGGTCGCCTCATCCAGAAACAAAATGGTCGGTTGGCGATACAAAGCGCGAGCAAGAAGAATGCGTTGTTTTTGCCCTCCGCTAAGACTCGTGCCCATATCACCAACCAAGGTGTTGTACTGCATGCTGGTGGCAACGATGTCATCATGAACGCAAGCCATGTGAGCGGCCCACACCACGCGTTCAAGATCCACTTTGTCATCAAAGCACGCGATGTTGTCAGCGATGGAACCGCTCAATAGCTGATCGTCCTGCAACACGGCTGCAATTTGGTAGCGATAAGCGGGTTGCTCTTTGATGTCGGTACCATCAATCAATATGCGACCGCCAGACAGTGCAAAAAGCCCCATTAAGCATTTAAGCAAAGTGGTTTTTCCACTGCCACTCGGGCCGACAATTGCCAGTGTTTCGCCAGCATGTATGCGTAAATTTAACTGCGAAAAAGTGGGCGCATCTATCGTGCTATAACTGAAACTGGCGTTTTCTGCGACAAGCTCGCCGGTTAACTTTTGCGTATTGATCGGGTGGGTTATCGAATCATTAGATAGAAGCATCGGGTCTTGCGTGGTGAAAACAATATCGGCCAGCCTGTCGAAGTGAAGGTCGAGCATTTTGAACTCAATCCATTTAGCGATGAGCCCGTCCATTGCACTGATAAAGCGTGACTTATAGCTCACAAAGGCAAACAGCATGCCGACCGTGATGGCGTTGCTCATAACGGCGAGTGCCGCGAAAAACACAATCAGAATGTTCTCAAGGCCAAAAAGAAGCTGATTAGCGGTACCAAAGCCAATATCCCAACGTGCAATCTGGATCTTTTTGTTCATCGCTTTCGCGAGCGTGTTTAGCCATTGGTGTTGACGCTCACTTTCCTGACCAAACAACTTGATGGTTTGCGCTGCCCGCACGGACTCCATAAAGTGACTATTTTCTTTTGCGCTCGCCAAAATCGCCTCTTCGTTGAGCAAGCGGATGGGGCGATACAGAAAAAAGCGCAACAGCGCATAAAGCAACACCACACCGACCACGATGAATGCCAAGGTACTATCGTAAACAAACATGACACACAGCGTGATCAGCGCCATCAATCCATCAATAACGACAGCGACCAAGCCTGTCGTCAGTAATTCGCGGATAGTGCCAAGTGAGCTGAATCGACTGACCACATCACCCATGTGGCGTTTTGCAAAGTAATCCATAGGAAGACGGATCAAATGATGAAACACATTGGAAGCCATCTGAATGCTGAGTTTGCTGGAAAGGTGCAAAATGGTAATTCGGCGCAATACGGTCGTTCCGGTTTCGATGAGCAGGAGCAATCCGAAGCCGAGCGCAAGCACGGTGAGCAGGCTGGTATCGCTGCGCAGGATGACATCATCAATCACCGTTTGCATATAGTAAGGGCTGACAATAGCAAACACTTGCAGCAATAGAGACAGGGCTAAAACCACTCCTAGACTGCGTTTTATGCCAGTGATGTTCGACCAAAAATGCTGGATCGTCAGGCGCTGTTTATCTTTTTTCGGCGTAAATGATTCATTGGGCGTTAACTCTAGCGCTACCCCAGTAAAACTTTTATCGACCTCAGACAGTGGGATGCGGCGTTCGCCCACGGCAGGATCATGGATAACAATCGCGTTTTTATGGCAACGTTTTAACACAACGAAATGTTTCATTTCCCAATGCAGTATGCACGGGGTTGACAACTGTGGCAGGTGTTCTAAATCGAGTTTCAGGCCGCGGCAGGTCAATGAAAGCTGCTCTGCCACTGACATTATTTGTTTGAGTGTTGCACCATGCGCCGAAATCGAAAAGCGATGGCGCAGACGCGTTAGATCGGTGTGTAGCCCATGATACCCCGCAACCATAGCGACGCAGGCTAACCCACATTCCGCCGCTTCAGTCTGTACAATGAGTGGCAGTGTGCGGCGATGGACAAAGCGCAGTAATGATTCAGCTCTGGGTGAGGCGCTCAATGACTTGGCCAGCATCACAGTTTCCCCTGTAAACTAAGAATGGGTTCAATGATCCATTCCAGCAGCGATCGTTCGCTAATTTCGATATCGGCGGAAAACGTCATATCAGACTTCAGCTGTACTTTTTCGCCAAAGGCGTGGATGTAGGTGGAATCGAGTTCGACACTCACTAGATAAACAGGCTCCTGAAACGCAACCGGCGCGTTGGTCAGTTCATTCGGCAGGACCACCGTGTTGCTTACCGCACTGAGTGTTCCGCGGTAGAGACCAAACTTCTGATAGGGAAACGCATCGTAGCGTATATCCACTTTTTGACCGGGGAACAGGAAACCCGCCGCGCGCACAGGGATAAGCATTTGCGCCTGAAGGTCGGCATCTGATGGCAGAATGGTCATCAGGGGTTGTTGTGTCGCGACAGTTTGGCCCAGGCGAGCATGAAGATTCGTGACAAAACCGTCTTTGGGAGCGCTGATGATGTACTCCTGCTGCCCGCTCACTTGCGTGATGTGCTGTTGGAGTTCACCCACTTGGCGGTTGAGTTGTGTGATTTGTTGTTCATGGGTTTGCGGCAAAATCTGACGCTCGGAAAGCAACTGGGAAACATGGCTTCGTGCTGCTGAACGTTCGCGTTCAAGACTGAGGATCTCGCCTCGTAGACCCAACTGCTGCTCGCTCAGTAAATCAATATCATGTTGAGCAATGTGCCCAAGTATATGCATATTGCGCAGTCGCTGAAGACGGTTGTTCACCAAAACCTCACGCTGCTGCAACGCGATGTACTGTTGATTAATTCGTTCGACGTCGCTCTGCCCAACCTGAATCGCTTTGTCTAGCGCTGCACTTTCAACGCGGTAGATAGCCTGTAGATGAGCCTGTTGAACGTCGATGTCGTCAAGTTGTTGGCTGTATTGACTCAATAGCGCCTGCTCAACACTGCGACCATCTGTCAGCTGGCGTTCGGTGCCTATTCTCATCAGTGCATCACCTTTTTGCACCTTGGCACCGTCCGCAACCAGGATCGCTTGAATAATACCCTGTTGCGGTGCGCTGATTTTGGCGATACCCGAGGGTGGCTCAAGCCAACCTTGGACGGTTTCTTTGCGTGCATAATTGCCTAACGCCAGCCACACTAAGCAGGCAATGACCCAAAGCACAATACTATTGGTCAGCACAACTGCTGAGGTCTGAGGAAGCAGTAAAACATCGCCATGCAAACGTTGCTTAAGATGATTGATGGCATTTTGTCGAAACAATGAGATTGTCACTGTTAGCTCCTTCGTCAGTAAAGAGTGAGTTATCCATCCATGGATTATCTGGCTGTCCGTGCCAGCGACTCACTGTAAGTCCCTGTTAATTACACATCTCGCTATGCCAGCATTCCTATGCTGTGGTGAACTCCTTGACGTCTGATCCCTGACATCTGCCTGTTCGCGTATCGTGATATGTTCTCTGCCAAGTGGTTTAAAAAACACCTGCTTGGCCATCAACGTTGTCCCTGTTGACGGAATCAAAGTTAAGCAACTGCCCGGTTTTGACGTAGAGTAGAGTCGACTGAGGCCCCGTCAGACGTGAACTGCACAGTGGATGTCCTTTGAGTGAGAGTGATGTCGCTAGCGTGAGAGAGGTTGTCTTTACAGACGGATAAAAAAATCCCCGCGAGAAATATCTGGCGGGGATTTGAACAAGCGCTTAAGCGAAAGCGTTAGTGCTTCCAGTGGTACTTGGTCGCTTTTGCTTCGATTTCTTTTTCCGTGTCCGCAGGCAGGAACAACTGGTTATTGTCTTCGAAGAAGAATGGTTTGCGAGCAACTTTGCTATCCAACTCATTCATCGTTGCTGCTTCATAGACTCGACCGTTAAGTACGGTGTAGGTCACATACTCGCTGCGTTTTAAATCGCTTAGCACGTCGCCTTTGATAATTGCCATGTCAGCCAGCTTGCCCACTTCGATACTACCGATGTCGGCGTCCATACCGAGGTGGATTGCGCCGTCGATGGTGCCGCCGCGAATTGCTTCCCATGCAGTAAACCCGCCTTGCTCCATGATCCAAAGTTCCCAGTGTGCGGCCAGGCCTTCCCGTTGTCCGTGTGCGCCAATGTGCACTCGCACGCCATTATCGCGCAAGGTCTTGGCATATTCTGCAACATTAACATGGTTATACTGGTTATCGGGTGCAGTAGGGCGGCGTACGGCGCGACGCTCAATGAGGAAGTTAGGCGTGTAACGCATCAGTCGCTCATTTTTCCATACATCGGTGCGGTCATACCAATACTCTTCCCCCATTAACCCGCCATAAGACACGACAAAGGTGGGTGTGTAGCCGAACTGAGTCGCTTTCCACAATTGCGTTAGATCGTTGTAACCTTTCGCGATAGGGATCGAATGCTCAAGCCCAGTATGGCCATCGACCAGCATCGAGATATTTTGCTGGAATTTACCGCCACCTTCGGGCACCACCATCATCTCAAGTTGCTTAGACGCTTCCAGTATTTGTTGACGTTGGTCACGACGAGGCTGGTTGTAGCTTTTGACAGAAATGGCACCCACGTCTTTTAACCGTTGTACGTGAAAGTACGCGTCGTCATAGTCGTTGATAATCGCCTTGTAACCCAGTGCTTCTGCACCGTATAAAATTGTGCCGGTGCTATAGATGCGCGGCGCGATAATTTTACCGGCACGTTGCAACTCCGCCGCAGCCATGACCTCAGTGGTGTCGTTTGATGGATCATGGATGGTAGTGACGCCGAACGCGACATTTGAATATTGGCTCCAGTTTTTTTGTGGAATGATTTCATTGCGACCCTGCGCGCCGTGGGCGTGAGTATCAACTAATCCAGGAATGACAGTATGGCCACTGACGTCAACACGGCGGGCATCACCCGGGATCTCAACGTCTTGCTGTGAACCTACAGCGACGATTCGATTGCCGTCTATCAATACCACACCCTTTTCAATCACTTCCTGCTGATTATCTGCATCGCGCATGGTGACAATATTACCGCCAACTAGCGCCGTGAGGCGTTCCGGATTATCGGTCTCAACGCTAAACGACAGGTTGACGCCTTGTTTTTCTGCGTCAGGCAATTGTTCTGGGGCGCCTGCCACAAAATCAAACGCCTCTTTTATACTGCGCTTAAAGAAATACGGTCCGTGAAACCACGAAACCGTCTGATTGTCAGGCTGCCAATTAAGGTACTCTCCTGCACGTGCCGAAATTTGCGTGACGGGCAACGACTTCATATCGGGTGATAAGGTGACTTTTTTGCCGTTATCAACGAACGGTGCAACGTAAGCATTGTATTGATGCACAAAGGCCACCCACTGCTTATCATGCGATAAACGGTATTCGCTGATCTTGTCCGCGCCATAGAGGTGCACTCGCTTATCTTCACCGTTGAGATTAACGGAACTGAATTGTGTTTCCGGATAAGGCGTTCCGCCAACAGATTCAGTGAAGTAAACACGCGAATTATCGCCCGCAAAGTGCGGTTCACTGCCGCCTTTTTCGACGCGTACTGCTGACTGCTTTTTCAAGTCCAGCACGTAAATGCCAGGATTGACTGAGTAAGCGGGGTCGAGCAGGTAGCCGCCATTGAATTTGCGATACGTAATAAGCTTACCGTCGCTGGAAAAGCTGGGTTCAACAAAACGACCCGGCTCTGTACTCACCACCTTACCGTTGCCGCCTTGCGCCGACACGATGCGAATAGTGCCTAACTCTTCGTCGTTCCACGTGGTGTAAACAATGGATTTTCCGTCATTGGAATAGCGCGGATAAAATTCATCATGTTGATTTTGCTTGGTTAGACGCTTCGCTTCGCCTGACTTGATGTCATGTAAATACAGTTTGCCCAATGCTTGAAAGAGAATATGTTTACCGTCGGGTGACTGTTGCGACCACCGAATGGCTTTAACATCAAAGGTTTGGGGAGCGACTTCAACAGGAAAGCGCAGGGCATCGGCGTATTGTAGCGTAGCGTTGACCTTCACATTTAGCGTCGTTAACTTTGGATCGCGCGCGGTACTATTCGGTACGTCAATCTTATGAAATTTACCGCCTGTCCAAAATACAATCGACTGGCTATCCGGTGTCCAGTCGAAATAGGCGAAGTAACCCTCAGTACCAAAACCCTCTTGCATATCGCGCTCTAAACCTAAAAATAGCGGTTTTTCCTGACCGGTTTCAAGGTCTTTAATAAACAGTGCTGTGCGCTCGGTAACGCGTCGTACAAACGCGACGTACTTACCATCCGGAGAAGGCGTCGGAACGACCGCGCCGCCGGTACCGGAAATAAAACGCTCTTCTTCGCCTGTTTCACGATCAAATCGCGTGATTGCAAAAATAGATTTTAGGGGATCGCGGTTATAGCTAAATGTGCTACCGGGCGTGATATCTTGCGTATAGTAGATGTATTGCCCATCTGGAGAAAAACTGGGATCGGCAATGTTCTTCTGGTCTTTCTTGCCGTTCATTCGCTCTTTGATCGCCAGGCCACTGCCGCCGCTTTTGTGATACAGCCAAATTTCTCCAGCTGGAATACTACGTGACGACATGATCCCTTTGGTGGCGATGATATAATCGCCATCTGGACTCCATTTTGGGGAGTGCAGTGTGTTTTCCTTTTCTGAGGTAACCTGACGCAAATTGTCGCCGTCAATATCCATTACCCACACGTTGCTCAAGCCATCGCGATCACTGATAAAGGCGATTTCTTTACCGTCGGGGCTTACTGAGGGATGGATGTTCCAGGCAAAATCCTGAGTTAACGGTTGTGCGTCTCCACCGTTTGAATCAACGATGTAGATGTCGCCCAACATGTCAAATACCATACGCTGCCCATCGGGCGTAATATCTAAACTTGACCATGTCGTTTCGTCAGTTTCAATAGTGACTGAAGACAATGAAAAAGGTGGGTTTAAAATATCCCATTGGGTTTCTTCTTCTGTCGAGCTTTGCGCGATGGCGGCGCTAGAAAGCGTCAGGCTCAATAACAGTGAACCTGCCAATGCAGTAGTTTTTTTTATCATAAGTTGTGTTCCAGTAGCGTTACCCAACAGGTTTCTCTGTCGGGTCTCAATCGTGGGTCAAATAGCTGACTTAGCATTCGACTGATTATCGAATTCAAGATTAACATATTTATAACGATTACGACGAGCAATGCGCGACCAAGCCGCGTGGTTGCGCGCTAAAGTGCACATCGACACTGGGCCCGAGCAGCGCTGAGCATCAGAATGTTAGGTCAGTCAGGATAGCGTTCGCGAATGGCGATAAAGTCGTCTAGATTTGCCAGTAATGCATCTACCAACGCGGGGTCGAACCGAGTTCCTCGCTCTTGTTTGAACAGGGCCACGATATCCGCCATGGGCCAAGGCTCTTTATAACAGCGACGGCTTCCCAGCACGTCAAAAACATCAGCAACAGCCGATATTCTGCCTGCGATATGAATGTCTTTGCCTTTGAGTTGATTGGGATAACCTGTGCCATCCCAACATTCATGGTGTTGTTGAGCAATAGTGGCGCCGAGCTTTAGTATAGGATTGTGAGATTTTTGCAACATCTCATAGCCAATCTGGGCATGCTCTTGCATGATTTCCCATTCATCGGCGTCGTGCTTGCCGGGCTTATTCAGTATTTTATCGGGTATACCCACTTTACCGACGTCATGCAGCGGTGAGGCTAGCTTGATCATGTCAGCGTCGTGCTCGTTCATACCGATTAGCTTCGCAAGGAGATAGCTTATATGGGCGACCCGGCGAACGTGACTACCGGTTTCTCTAGAGCGCATTTCGACCGCTTCACCAATGACATAGGATAATTCACGTTGCGACTCTTTTATGGTCTCTCGGAGACTTAAGTTTTCGTGAGCGACCGCTATATTATGCGCAAAATATTCCAGCAAATGGTGTTGAACAGGCTCAAGCGCTTCAGTGCGCGACACATAGAGTAAATTTTCAGTGCCCCGGTTGGTGGTAAAATAGCCAATAAAACAGTCGTCAGAATGAATGCTCTGTTTGTTTTCAATCGCTTTGGCGACACGTGTCATGATCTCGCTATTCGGAGCGGCCGTCTGTTCGACCAAATGGTCTTGGTTGGTGGCTAAAACATTTAAGCCACGCGTGGGGGCCATACCGTGATCGTGAGTCACCGCGCAGCAGACAATATCGCGCTCTTCTAACCCGAGTATGACTGAGATTTGACGCAAAATAGTTGACGCGAACTGTGGCAGAGTTTCGCATTCGATAAATTCAGACGTTGCTGCAATGATGCGTTCAAGGCCGCTGCGATGGCGCTCAATGATTTTAATGTCTCGGTAACTGCGCAACGCCGAGTAAGCGACGGTTTTTAATCGTAGAGCGGTGAGCTCGGTTTTGTTTTTATAGTCATTAATGTCGTAATCGCGGATCACGCTTTCTTCCGGTGCTTCACCCGGTTGACCGGTTCGTAATACCAGCCTGACAGTATGATTATTGAGCTCAGTACGTACCCACTCAATAAGCTCCAAGCCCGCATTTTGGGTTTCCATCACCACGTCGACAATTGCCAGAGCGATGTCATGATTATCATCCTTTGATAGGATTTCTCGCGCCTGAGACGCCGAATAGGCGCTGATGCATTCAATGTGACGACCGTCAAACTGCATGTCGGCCATCACCATACGTGTGATCGTGTGAATTTCTGGCTCGTCGTCAATAATGAGTAGCTTCCACGCTTGCCCCGTCGGTAATAACGGTTCGGCGTAGTCATCAGCGGCAAAAACGAATTCTTCTTCCACTAGCACATATCACTTAGGTTGATGAATGATCCTTTATTGAATCTATCAATATTGGCGCGCAATTGCTAATGCTTCACAAAGCGTCGCATCTTTATCCATTGACGCTAGCCATCGCACGCTTGCGAAGCCACGGTTTACTTGCGATAGTTTCGCAAGTTGGTTTCAACCCCATCACGCAGGAAACCTGAGATAGCATGAATCAAACACAACGCCACGCTGAGATAGAAAAGTTGCTGATCGCCCGTCAGTACCTATCAATTGATGCGTTGGTTGAACATTTTAAAGTGACCCCACAAACCGTTCGCCGCGATTTAAATATCATGGCTGAAAAAGGTTTACTGCATCGAGTGCATGGGGGAGCCGGGCAGATAGGCTCAGGCAGCGGCGCGCAGAATACGCCCTATCAGCAGCGGAAAGCGGAAAATCTTATCGCAAAAGAGCGAATTGCCGAAGCAGTAGCCGCTATGATCCCTGACGGCTCATCGCTGTTCATTAATATCGGAACTACCGCTGAAGTCATTGCAGAAAAGCTGTTGGGCCACAGCAATTTGCGTATTGTGACTAATAATATTCATGTTGCCACGATCCTGAGTGGCAAAGAGGATTTCAGTGTCATTATTGCTGCTGGAGAGGTACGTTTTCGTGATGGCGGCATTATTGGCGAAGCAACCTGTGATTTTATTAATCAGTTCCGCATGGATTATGGTGTCATTGGGATCAGTGGTATCAGCGAAGACGGTGCTTTGTTGGATTTCGATTTTCGCGAGGTCAAAGTCTCGCAGGCTATTCTCAAGCACTCACGCCACGTTATTCTAGCCGCAGATGCGGCTAAATTTGGACGACATGCAATGGTTGAACAAGGCCACCTCAGCCAAGTGGATCATCTCGTGACCGACGAGTCGCCTCCGAAAAGCTTGCAGACGATTATCGATACCCATGACTTACAATTGACCATCGTGACAAAATCGAACAAAAACGAAAACTAGAATTTCATTTGTGTTCATAAATTTGCGTTTGATCGAATTTTTAGCTACATTATTGGCCTAAAACGATTAAGGCAGGGGATAGGGCATGTCAAACCAGACTACGATAACCGAATCCGTAGACGTTGTTGTTGTTGGCGGTGGTATCAATGGTGTCGGTATTGCGGCAGATGCGGCAGGGCGAGGTTTGTCGGTATTGCTCTGTGAACAGGGGGACCTAGCAGGAGCGACATCTTCGCGCAGCAGCAAGCTTATTCACGGTGGACTGCGTTATTTGGAGCACTATGAATTTAAACTGGTGCGAGATGCATTGGCAGAGCGCGAAATTTTATTGACAAAAGCCCCTCACATCATGTGGCCACTACGCTTTCGTCTTCCTCATCAAAAACATCTGCGCCCGGCATGGATGATCCGTATAGGGCTATTTCTTTACGACAATTTGGCTAAACGTGAAATGTTGCCTGGCTCTCGCCGCGTGCAGACAGATTCGAGCAGCCCCTTAAATGCCTCGATATCCACCTGCTTTGAGTATTCAGATGGCTGGGTAGACGACGCGCGTCTAGTCGTTCTTAATGCTTTACAGGCTCAGCACCTAGGTGCCACTATACTGACTCACACTCGATGCACAACAGCGCAAAAACAGGGCGATCATTGGCTGGTTACTTTACAACAAGCAAATGGCGACACCGTCACTGTTCGCACTAAAGCCATCGTCAATGCGGCCGGGCCATGGGCCGCGCAATTTATCAACGACGTGGTGCAAAGCCCTAAGAAAAAATCAATGCGCTTGGTCAAGGGGAGCCACATTATCGTGAACCGAATGTACGATTCGGGTGAAGCGTATATTTTGCAGAACAAGGATGGCCGGATTGTATTTGCTATTCCTTATGAGGACGACTTTACGCTGGTGGGCACCACGGACGAAGACTATCAAGGTGACCCCGCTGAGGTGTCGATCAGCGAGGCTGAAATAGCGTATATTTTGACCATCGCCAACGACTATTTCAAGCGGCCGCTAAGCCGTGAGGATGTTGTTCACCATTACTCAGGCGTTAGGCCGCTGCTTGACGAAGGCAATGCGTCTGCACAGGAGCTGAGTCGCGATTACCAAATTAAAATCAGCGGTGGCAAAGGCGATGCCATTATGCTGAATGTATTTGGTGGCAAAATTACCACTTATCGTAAGTTGGCTGAGCAGGCCGTCGATGAACTGTGCGATACCCTTAAAATAAGCGCTAAGGCATGGACGAAAACCGCGCCATTACCAGGTGGCGATTTTTCTGATAAAGAAACCTATGCAGTGCACCTGCACGCAAAATATCCTTTTTTAACGCCTACCTTGGTGCGTCGCTATGTGCGAAGTTACGGCACGCTTTGTGAGAGATTTTTATATGGAAGCTCATCGTTAAATGATCTAGGCACTCATTTTGGTGCGGGGCTTTATCAGGCCGAAGTAGACTATCTGGTTCACTCAGAGTGGGCAGGAGATTCCGAGGCAATCCTGTGGCGACGTTCCAAACTGGGTCTTCGGCTCAGTGCGGAGCAGGTTCACGGTTTGGATGAATATCTTGTCTCACAACGCGCTAGTATTTGCCCTACGCAATATGCAGTAGGGCATTAGCTGATTACATAGTGACAAACTCTTCAGCGCTGGTGGGGTGAATAGCAACGCAGGCATCGAAGTCCGCTTTAGTTGCGCCCATTTTGATGGCGACACCAAACCCTTGCAGGATCTCATCCATCGCATAACCAATCCCGTGCAGACCTACCACCTTCTCATCCGGCCCTGCGCAAATCAGCTTCATCTTCGTTACCTGACGGTGCGATGTCACTGCAGTATACATCGCCGCAAAGCTTGAATTGTAGACTTTGATGCCGTCTTCACCGTATTGCTCTATTGCCTGTGGTTCGGTTAAACCAATCGTGCCAATTGGCGGGTGGCTAAACACGACTGTCGGCACCAAACTGTAGTCCATATGTGCTTCAGGCTTGTTGTTAAATAATCTTTCAGACAATAGTCGACCGGCCTTAACCGCCACTGGCGTCAGTTCGATGTTACCCACACAATCGCCAACGGCATAAATGCCTTCTGCTTTGGTGTTCTGATATTTATCGACTTCGATATAGCCTTTATCGTCCAGCGTAACCGCGGTATTTTCCAAACCAATCCCATGGTTTGCCGGACTTCTACCAATAGCCCAGATTAAGCAGTCGGTTTCAATTTTTTCTCCGTCTGTAAGGATTACCGTCAGACTTTCATCGGCATTTTTCTCAACGGCCTTGATCACGCGATGGGTATGCAACGTCGGGCCATCTTGCTGAATGAGTTCAGTGAGCGTTTCCGTAATCATGGGGTCAAAACTTCGCAGTGGTGCATTTTTACGTACCAATAAATGGGTTTCACTGCCTAGACTGTGCATAACGCCAGCCAGCTCAACCGCAATATAACCAGCGCCTGCGACTACAATACGTTTGGGTTGTTCCGTTAACGCAAAAAAGCCGTCTGAATCAATGCCGTATTCGGCACCGGGAACATCATCAATATTGGGGTGGCCGCCTGTTGCGATCAAAATATGCTTCGCAGTGTAACGTTCACCGTTAACTTCAACCGTGTGGTTATCCACAAATGTGGCAAAGCCTTCAATGCGGGTGATGCCAGCGTTCGAGAGGACGCGATCATACGATCCATGAATACGTTTAATATAAGCATCTCGACTTTCGATAAGCTTTTGCCAACTAAACTGGTTAAGCGTCACATCGAAACCGTAGTCGGCCGAATACGTATTAATGGCCTCAGCCACTTGCGCGCCATACCACATCGCTTTTTTCGGGACACAGCCCACGTTGACACAGGTACCACCAATCGCTTTGGCTTCGATCAGCGCAACCTTTTGCCCGTAACGCGCCGCTCGATTGGCTGAGGCGATACCACCGCTACCGCCCCCGATACAAATATAGTCAAACTCTGTCATCTTTGTTGATTCCTTAAACGTACATACTGCGATAGCAGATAGCTTTACACAGAAAAAACTTTCAAACAAAAAAACTCACAGCCTTTAGGGCAGGCTCTACGTACCTTCGTTTTCCTGATCACTCGGTGACTGCGTCTTTTTAAGCTGAATATCGAGCGTAAATTCGGTGCCGTGCCCGCGTTCAAATTGTTTGAGCTTTTGTATACTGGATTCGGTGAATACGTGCCCCTCAGGTAGCAACAGAATATGCTGTTCGTTGAACAGGTTAAATTTAAGCACCATGCCCGGCGCTAAATCCTGCGAACGCATTCTTCCCTGATGGGTTTGTTCGAGCGTTCTGATATCCAATTGGATGAAGGTCTTTAAAAAATGGCTGTCGTAACGCACGCCGGCATATTTAGTTAACTCGTTGCGTGCGTCAAGTGCCGTGAGCGGCTGAGCAGTGATACGACCCAGCCGGTAACGCCAGTAATCGCGACAAATTGAAATGATGCGAGCACCGGCTGGGGGTTCAGGGGTTTGATTGACACGGTCAAACTGGTGCGCAATCAAATGTATTTTGGATTCCCAGTCGCTAACCGGTGCGAGTATCAATCGCGCCAAATCCGCCTGGCTTAAAAACAGCTGTTGTTGCTCGTAATTTAGCTCGTTGAACGGTTTCAGGAGAATATCAGGGGTGAGACCGACCAACCCGAGTTCACAAATCAGGCCCGCAAACCCTATGTCATGACGCTCCGACTCACTCAATCCTAAAGCGGTGGCAAGTTGCTGTGCGCTCTCACTCACTTGTCGTGCAAATTTTCCATCGATATGTGGGTGCTTGACGATCACGTTGTAAAGTACTTTGCCAAGCGCTTTGTTGTGACTGTCAATATTGGTAAGCGCTTGTTTAATTTGCTTGGTACGCAGAGAAACTTTCTTTTCAAGCTCAGCGTTGTTGTCTCTTAGCTTCTGATTTTGCGCTTGGGTGAGTGCCAGCAGCCGGGCATTTTCACGGCGCAATGTGGTGCGCTCAACCCCTTCACTGATAACGTCAAGTAAGATGCCATTGTCCCATGGCTTATGCAGATATCGATGCACTTTACCCAAGTTAATCGCCGACAACATGGCATCTGCATCAGCGTGACCACTCAAAATAACCCGAAACGAATGTGGCTGTATTTCTGCGGCTTTGCCTAGTAACGCCGCACCAGTCATGCTCGGCATTTTCATATCGGAAATAATCACGTCGACGTGTCGGCTTTTAAGGATATCGAGCGCCTCTATCGCATCGCTTGTCAGCAAGAGTTCGATGTCGACCTTGTGCAAAGCGCGTTTTACCGCATGAAGAATATTAACCTCGTCGTCAACGAATAAAACCGTGGGTTTTGGCGTCTCAGTCGACTTCGTCATTTGTGTGCTTCCTCTTCGCGAGAGATCGGTAGGCACACTGAGAAACAACTGCCTTTACCCAGCGTGCTGTCGACGGTCAAAGTACCTCCGTGCTCGGTAACAATGCCGATGGAAATAGACAGCCCCAGCCCCGTACCGCTGCCTTCTGCTTTGGTAGTGAAAAAAGGATTAAAAATGTCACGCCTGATCTCCTCAGGAATGCCGGTACCATTATCACAAATGGCAACCACCACATTCTGCCCCCGTGTGGCCGTATTGATTGTAATTTGGCCAAATTTGCCGGTGGCTTTGATGGCGTGCCCCGCATTGATCAGAATATTGGTAAACACTTGATTTAACTGGCCGACATTGATGAGTAAATGGGGCAGATCGCTGAACTGCGTGTCAATTTCGCAGTGATATTTAAGCTCGTTATTGACCATATTCAGGGTGGTCTTCAAGCAGGCGTTAATATCAAAAAGCTGACGTTCTTGCGAATCCATTCTCGAAAACAATTTCAGGCCATTCACGATTTCTGAGACGCGTCTTAGCCCTTCTGAAGACTCATTCAGCAACGCGTGAACGTCTTGATCAATAAACTCGATATCTTCCCTTTCAATGATGTGCCGCAGTTCTGCTAGCGTCGTATCGAAGGCTGCATCGTCGTCACAGTTAGCCAGTAACTGAGCGTGATGAATGAGCAACTGATAGGCACTCACGTAATCTTTTAATGTGGATAAGTTACTGGCAATAAACCCAACCGGATTATTAATTTCGTGAGCAACGCCTGCGGCTAATTGGCCAACAGAAGCTAGCTTCTCCGCTTGAAGTAACTGTTGCTGAGTTTCCTTCATGTGTTGGTTTGCTTGTGACAGTTCAGCGTTTTTATCACTGAGCGCTTGCGTGCGCCTGCGCACCTTACCTTCGAGTTCGAGATTCATTGACGTCAAATCGCGCCGCTGCTGCGCATTGACAGCCAGCTCATGCTGGAGCGCAGTAACAAGGCGATTGAAAGATTTGGCAAGGTCAGATAACTCATCATCACTTTTGACATCAACCTGTATCGTTGAGTCTTTGAAATTGCCACGTTGCAGCGCAGTTCTTACGCGGCGTGAACCTGCGGTGAGTGCTTTCAGTTGTCGGGTTAAATACGAACCCAGAATAAACGAAAAAGCTGCGACCAACACCAGTTCAACCAACGCAATCGACAGTGACCACCTGCGCACGGTGGCAATGGCTTGCTGTGTTGATTGAATGCCTAACCCGACTTCAACTCGCCCAAAAACGAATTCATCTTCGAAAATAGCGGCTGCCGTATCAAATATGCCATCAGTGACGTCGGCCAGTTGACTATCTTCAACAAACGTTCGATTCACCAGCGCAGGATCGCCGCCTGAAGCGAACAACGCGCCATTTTGCCCAATCACCCTTACATACGCGATGTCGGGGTGCGACATTAAATCGCTGGTGAATGCGTCTAAACTGGCTAAGTCATACGACAATACGGCGTCTTTGGTGGTGGTTGCGAAGAGTTCAGCGGTCGTTTTGGCGCGCTTTGTCAGCGTGTCATCAATGATTTGTGTCATAAAACCAATCGCCGTCACGATGAGAATAACCAGAAGTATTAATTCTATTAGTGCAACGCCGACAATCGTTTTGGTCCGCAGTGACAGCCTCATTCGACAAATTCGCCTGTCGCGTGTTGGATGTCCAGTGCGCGTATATCGTCCCATTCAGCGTCGTCAGCTGCTTCAAATCCAGAAAAATGGATTTGGCTAAGTAATTGTCGTTGTTCGGGATTTTCACTGATGGCTAGCATTGCCTCAAGTAACCGCTTACGTGTGGGGTTTGATATTGCTGGGTGCGTTGCTATGGCGTGAGAGGTGTAAGGTGGGCTGCGCCACAGCACTTTCAGCGAATTTTTGACACCGTCAGGCGCCGCATTGAGTGTGCGCGCCACGCCGCCTCCAGCGGGCATAAACTGACGCGCAACGTTCAGGTAAACAGAATCGTGTGAAGACACATAGCGGGGACGAATGGCAATACCCTCATGCTTCAATTTGGCCTGAACGATGATCGTGGCTGCAAATGAGGCTGGGGCGGGGAACGCGAGCATTCTGTTATTGAGTGCAGCAAGCGTGTCGATGTGACTGTCTTTATGCACCACGACAATCCCTTCGATAAGCTTATTTTTCTGCTTTGCCAACGCGCGATAGCCGCTTTGATGACTGAACACGACATAATGGTATGGGTTCATATAGGCGATATCGTAGTGCCCGAGGGCGAGACGTCGTTCAAATGTTGGAATATCTTTTGCGGTGATAAATTGGATCGGGGTGCCGATTGAGCGGCTAATCTCTGCGAGCAGCGGCGGCCATGTTTCCGCTAACTTGTGTGCTGACTGCTGAGGCACCACAGCAAACGTAAGCGATTGTGCATGGGCCACCGATACCGATACTACCGCCGCCAGTGAAAACGCCATTAATTTCTGCACAAAATAGTACATAGTCGTGGCTTTAACGCGTCGCGTTCTCAAACTCAGTGAGTAACTGAGCCTGATCAAAAGGTTTCGTGTAGATTTTTGTTGCCCCCAACGAAAGTGCCTCATCAAGCTTGTCTTGCGCTAACGCAGAGATCACCAGAATGTTGACATGTTGTAATGAGTCCTGTTGACGTGTGTGCCGTATAACATCGAACCCGTTCAATCCCGGCATGCTGAGATCCAGAGTCATAATGTCCGGTTTGTGCATACTAAGCATCAGACCTGCCTGAAAACCGCCCGTTGCAATCAATGTACGTAAACCGGCTTTGCGCGCAACTCGTTGTATCGCTTTTGCCATCGAAAGTTCATCGTCTACAATTAACACTAACGGGTTTTCAGATTTGTTCAACTCTGGCGGGATAGGCAAATCGTGTGCTTTTAAAAAACGAATGAAATCTGGCAGTAAAACCCGGTTATTACCTCGCCCCGGCAGCTTGTACCCTTTTAATTTTCCAGCATCTAACCACCGGATCACGGTACGTAGATTAACGCCACAATATTTTGCTATTTCACCTGTGGTTAATGATCGAACTTCCGAATCACTCAATGCTATCTCCTGATTGCCCCAGCACGCAGAGCAGTATACTAGGTTTTGCATAAGTGACAAGTGTGACAGTTGCGACATTTTTGCTTGGGAACGATTGAATGGCGCTATTGCAGCAGTCGTTACCCCTTGTATTTTAGTTGATCGTCCTCAAAATATTGCTACCGTGCATAACGCAAGCGAGTTCTATTACGTGCAATCCACCATTGAAGAGCAACAACAGCCACTACCTCAATTTTCAAGCATTAAACCGAAAGACATTAAGCCTGCTGTCGAACAGTTGATCAAAGAGGCGAAGCAACTGATTGAAACGGTAGTCAGCCATGGTGACTTCAGCTACGCGTCATTGGTCGAGCGACTGGAAGCTCAGGATGATCGCCTGAATCGTTACTGGTCGCCAATTTCTCATATGAATTCAGTTGTCAGTAGCGATGAGCTGAGAACGGCGCACGACGCTTGCTTGCCACTAATTTCAGAGTACGGCACTTGGGTGGGGCAGCATGAAGGGCTGTACAAAGCCTTTATAACGCTGCAGCAAAGCGACGAGTATCAAACATTGTCGGCAGCACAGAAGGCAAATGTTGATAACACGGTAAGAGATTTTACATTATCCGGTGTTGGGCTGAGCACAGAAAACAAGCAACGTTATGCTGAAATTCAGGCCTCCTTATCTGAACTCTCATCCAGTTTCAGCAACAGTGTGCTAGATGCAACGATGGCATGGACTAAATTAGTTGAGCACGAAGATGAATTGGTTGGCTTACCCGAGTCTGCGATTGCTGCCGCCAAGCAGGCCGCCACTCGCAAGTCGAAAAAAGGTTGGTTGTTTACGCTCGACATTCCCAGTTACCTGCCGGTTATGCTGTATTCTGAAAATCCGGCATTGCGCGAAGAAATGTACCGCGCGTTTTCAACGCGGGCGTCAGACCAAGGGCCAAATGCAGGTGAGTTTGATAACTCGCAACGTATTCAAGATATTTTATCGTTGCGTCAGCAATCTGCTGAATTGCTTGGGTTTGAAAACTACGCTGCGCTTTCGCTGGCGACTAAAATGGCTGATACGCCTCAGCAGGTCCTTGATTTTTTAAATGACTTAGCCACCCAATCGAAACCTCAGGCTGAGCGCGATCTTGCCGATGTGAAAGCGTTTGCCAAAGCAGAGTATGGCGAGGAAAAGCTTAATGCGTGGGATATCGGCTTTTACAGTGAAAAATTGAAGCAGCAGCGATATGCGATTTCTGACGAGCAGTTGCGGCCCTATTTCCCAGAAGACAAGGTTGTTTCAGGCCTGTTTAGCGTAGTATCAAGATTATTCGGGGTGCGTATCACGCCTCGCGACGGTATTGACTGTTGGCATGATGACGTCAGCTTTTATGACATCGTTGATAAAGATGGCACTGTGCGTGGCAGTTTTTATTTTGACCTCTATGCGCGCGAAGGCAAGCGCGGCGGCGCCTGGATGGCCGATTGTCGGGTAAGGCGTGTGACTGCCAACGGACTTCAGACACCAGTGGCATACCTAACCTGTAACTTTAACGGGCCGGTTGGCGATAAGCCGGCGTTGTTCACCCACAACGAAGTGGTGACCTTATTTCACGAATTTGGTCACGGCATTCATCACATGCTGACTAAAATCGATGTGGCAGGTGTCTCTGGCATCAATGGCGTGGCATGGGACGCTGTTGAACTGCCCAGTCAGTTTTTAGAAAACTGGTGTTGGGAAAAAGAAGCGCTTGCGCTGATTTCAGGCCACTATCAAACCGGCGAGTCGCTGCCCAAAGATTTATTGGATAAGATGCTGCGTGCGAGGAATTTCCAGTCAGCGATGCAAATGGTGCGTCAACTGGAGTTCAGTTTATTTGATATGGCAATCCATCAAGGTCAGGGTAATGTGGATGTGCAGGCTGTTTTAGACGACGTGCGTGCGCAGGTCGCCGTGGTTCAGCCACCCTCGTTTAATCGGTTCCAACATAGTTTTTCTCACATTTTCGCAGGCGGTTACGCAGCCGGTTATTATTCGTATAAATGGGCGGAAGTGCTTTCTGCAGATGCGTTTAGCCGGTTCGAGGAAGAGGGTATCTTTAACCCTAAGACCGGGGCGGATTTTCTGCATCATGTGCTAGAAATGGGGGGCAGCCGAAAACCGATAGAGTGCTTTACTGCCTTTCGTGGCAGAGAGCCTGATGTCGCGGCATTGCTGCGCCACAGTGGGATTGCTGCGTGAGCACGCCTGAACCCTTCGAGCGCATTTTAGCTCGCGCAATCGAGCGGAAAGGCGGAGAGCGTCAACTGAAGGCGTTAATCGGCGAACCATTGAATGCTGAGGCGATCAGCCAAATCGGCGACGATCGCTTTTTAGCTGAATTTACCAAAAAAGTGTTTCAGTCGGGTTTCGTATGGCGTGTCGTTCGTCAAAAATGGCCTGAGTTTGAAGCGTTATTCTTTGGCTTTGATGTTGAAAAAGTATTGTTGATGCCGGATGAAATGCTGGAACGAAAAGCGGCAGATCCGCGCATCATCCGAAACTACAACAAAGTGAAAACAATTCGTGATAACGCGTTAATGATAGCTGACGTGCAGCGCTCACACGGCAGTTTCGCGTCATTTGTTGCGCAATGGCCAGCGCACGACATTATCGGCCTCTGGGATTATCTGAAGAAACACGGCGCACGCTTGGGGGGAAACACGGGGCCTTATGCTTTACGTTTTTTGGGTAAAGACACGTTTTTACTGAGTAAGGATGTTGAGGATTACTTTACTCAACATCAATTGATTGAGGGCTCAGCGCGGTCTAAACGTAGTTTGAACGCAATTAACCAAACGTTCTTAGATTGGCAGGCGCAAAGTGGCTGGAGTTTGCAAGGGCTCAGTCAACTTGTTGCTTACAGCTGCGGCGACAATCACATCAATTAAGCCTGTCGTTCAGATTACGTTTTCGCTAAACTCTGTGGTAATTCGTTACGCCAACTCCACGCATAAGGCAGCATTGCAATGACTGAGCAACAATCCACCACCTCGCCCAGCAACGCGACCGATAGTCAGCAAACCCATTTCGGGTTTAAGCAGGTTGATGCCGATAAAAAAGCGAGCATGGTGGCGGGCGTGTTTGACTCCGTGGCCGCAAAATATGATGTCATGAATGACCTGATGTCTATGGGGATCCACCGTGTCTGGAAGCGCTTCACTATTGATTGTAGCGGCGTGCGTAGCGGTCAACGCGTTTTGGATCTGGCTGGCGGCACCGGTGATTTAGCCGCTAAGTTTTCGCGGCTTGTGGGCGACTCTGGTCAGGTTGTTTTGGCGGATATCAATCGGTCTATGCTGAGAGTCGGGCGAGATAAATTACGTAATCAAGGCATATTCGGCAATATTGACTATGTACAAGCCAACGCTGAAGCGTTGCCCTTTCCAGACAACTATTTCGATGCCATCACCATCGCTTTCGGGTTACGTAATGTCACTGATAAAGATGCGGCGCTAGCCTCTATGTATCGAGTGTTAAAGCCGGGCGGGCGATTACTGGTGTTGGAGTTTTCCAAACCAACGCAGGATTGGTTGAGTAAAGTGTATGACATGTACTCATTCCACGTACTACCTCGCATGGGCGAGCTGGTCGCGAACGATGCTGAAAGCTATCAGTATCTTGCTGAATCAATTCGCATGCACCCCGATCAAGATACATTAAAAGGCATGATGGATAATGCCGGTTTTGAGCGTACCGAATATTTCAACTTGACCGGCGGCATTGTGGCTCTGCATCGTGGGTTTAAGTTTTAATGCCAACCGCGCAACTCGTATTGGGCGCCGTTGAGCCGGTTATAAATCGCGCTTTAGCGCTTGATCCTCAAACGCGCGAGCGTATGGCCAAACTGCACGGAAAGCGCTTGATCATTTGGTTGGAAGAATCGCCTTGGCCGATTGAACTGGCCTTCGAACACACGGTGTCGCTACACCAATATATGTCTACCTGGGAGCACGCGAACGCGTGTGACAACGGGCAGGAGTGTCGCCTGAAGTTAGCGCTCAGTATTTTGCCTACGCTGCAAGATAGCCGTCAAATTACTCGCTTAATCCGCGAAGGCAAGCTCGATTTAGAGGGTGATATTCACATTGCTCAGCATGCCAGCGCGCTGTTTCAACAGCTAAGCATCGATTGGGAAGAGGTTTTATCAACGTATGTGGGTGATGTCGCTGCCCATCACGTGGTGCGTAGTGTCAAAACAGCCAAGCAGGTGCTCAAAAATCAACATGAAAACGCGCTACAAACGCTGGGTACGGCCTTGATTGATGAAAAAAAGCTTGCGGCGCACAAACTGCAAGTGATGCATTTTAGCGATCAGGTCAGTGATACGCGCAATGCTGTTGAACGTCTGGCAGCGCGTGTAGCCCAATTGGATGGGCGTTAGGACGATGCGGCTGTTTAGGCTTTATAAAATCAATCGAGTTTTGTTAGAGCACGGTTTAGATGACCAGATCCCTAAGCGTTTTATGCCATGGTATGCGCGCGCCATGCGACATTGTTTGTTTTGGCTGCGAAACAAGCACGCCGGAGAACCCGCCGGAAAGCGAATTCGATTAGCGCTTCAGGCACTTGGCCCCGTGTTCATCAAGTTTGGTCAGATGATGTCTACGCGGCGAGATCTATTGCCTCCCGATATCGCTGACGAGCTCGCCTACCTGCAAGACAAAGTCCCGCCTTTCGATACGGATCTCGCCCAACAGATCATCAAAGACGCGTTGGGTTTACGTCATCTGGAAGAACTATTCAGCGAGTTCGATCCCATTCCTTTAGCGTCAGCGTCTATTGCTCAGGTGCACAGTGCGCGGCTGCGCCTTGATGAGACTGCTGTAGTGATAAAAGTACTTCGGCCGGACATCGCTGAGACCATTCAAGCTGACATTGATTTGCTCCAGAGCTTCGCGCACGTGTTGCAAAAGTGGTTGCCTGATGGCAAGCGTTTACGCCCGGTTGAAGTGGTCGGTGAATATCGCAAGACCATTGTAGATGAACTGGATTTACTCCGCGAAGCCGCGAATGGGATCCAGCTCAAACGCAATTTCGATGGTTCGCCTGCCTTGTATGTTCCGCATATTTACAGTGATCATTGTCGCACTAATGTGTTGGTGATGGAGCGCATCTACGGTATACCCATCGCCAATGTCGAGGCACTACGCGCACAGAATACCGATTTTAAAGTGCTTGCCGAACGCGGCGTAGAAGTCTTTTTTACCCAAGTCTTCAGAGACAGCTTTTTCCACGCTGACATGCATCCTGGCAATATATTTGTCGCGACAGAGAACCCTGCAGATCCGAGGTACATAGCGATCGATTTTGGCATTGTTGGCACGCTTAACCGTGAGGATAAACGTTATCTGGCGGAAAACTTTATCGCCTTTTTCAATCGTGATTATCGCAAGGTCGCGCAGTTGCATGCTGATTCTGGCTGGGTGCCCAGTGATACCAATATTGATGAATTCGAGATGGCCATCCGCACGGTCTGTGAGCCCATTTTTCAAAAACCATTGGCGGATATTTCTTTTGGCAATGTGTTATTGCAACTGTTTAGCACCGCTCGGCGCTTTAACATGACGGTGCAGCCTCAACTTGTTTTGCTGCAAAAAACCTTGCTGTATGTCGAAGGATTGGGACGCCAATTGTATCCTCAGTTAGATTTATGGAAAACGGCCAAGCCATTTTTGGAGAATTGGATGAAGGAACAAATAGGTTTTACGGCAATGTTTAAAAAAGTGAAACAGAACCTGCCGTTTTGGTCTGAAAAACTCCCTGAAATGCCTGATCTCATTCACGATAGCCTGTACCAGTTGCGTCGCCTGCCAGAAATGCAGCAACGTCAATTTGAGCAACAAGTACAGCTTCAGCACAAACAGAATAAAGCGGTGCTGATGACATCGGTCGGCGCAACCATGTTCGTGCTATCGGCACTGATGCCATTGAGCACAACACATTGGTGGCCTTCCGCCGTACTAGCCATTTTAGGTGTAAGCGCGTGGGTTTATGCGTATTTTCAAGCAAAATCAAAGTGGTAATGTGCATTGAATGCAGAGTTCAATTGTGACGCTTTGATGATCTTTTCTGTTTAGATCGCGAATTGTTGTAGCTTATTGAATATTTGGTGGTATAGTAAACGCGTCTTTGATAGACGTGTGTATAGAGTTAGAACTGCAAGTGATATTAAACCTCTCAAGTTACTTAGTGATTTGCTGTAAGACGTTTTCCATTTCGTACGTGTTGACCCTCCATATAAGCAAGTTCATCGAAGATATAACACGCGCTTTTTTGCGCAGAAACAATTTATTTGAGGTTTTACATGTCTAAAGTTACAGGCACCGTTAAATGGTTTAACGCTGACAAAGGTTATGGTTTTCTAACACAAGATAACGGTGGAAAAGACGTATTTGTACACTTCCGCGCAATCGTTGCAGAAGGTTACAAAACACTTCCAGAAGGTCAAAAAGTTCAGTTCGACGTTGAAGAAGGTCAAAAAGGTCTTCAAGCAGCCAACGTAGAAACGCTCTAATTGCGCTTCATAGTGATGGCCGCTTGGCCATCACTGTTATTCCCTTATTTTTTATCCCCTAACTTTTTCTTTTCAGTTTTTTCTCAATACGCTGCTGTGGTTACCGTAAAACGCACGGATTAATCTCATTTACGTGGTTTGTTGTCTGTTCTCGCAAACGTTACTGCTCTCAATAAAGACACTCATTGACTCTCTGTTGATCTGCGTCCATAGGCGAAGTATTCCCTTACTGGTATGATTGGCGCCTGATGACCACGCTATGTGAGAGATTTTTATGTCTGAACCTATCGCAATCTGGGACGACCTGCTACTGCTAGACGGGCAACTCAATGAAGACGAGCGCATGGTGCGCGACAGTGCTCACGATTTCTGTCAAGCTGAACTCATGCCGAATGTGTTGTTGGCGAACCGCCATGGCGAGTTCAATCCGAAGATCATGCGCGCATTTGGTGAAGCCGGGCTGCTCGGTTCAACGATTGATGGATTTGGTTGTGCGGGAGTCAATTACGTCAGCTATGGATTGATCGCCCGTGAGGTGGAGCGGGTGGATAGTGGCTATCGCAGTGCGATGAGCGTGCAATCATCACTGGTTATGCATCCGATTAATGCTTTCGGGTCACATGCCCAAAAAGAAAAATTTCTACCAAAGCTTGCTACTGGCGAATGGATTGGGTGTTTCGGTTTAACGGAGCCCGATGCGGGCTCAGATCCCGCAGCCATGCGTTCGTGTGCAGAAAAAGTTGACGGCGGCTATCGATTACGTGGCAGCAAAATGTGGATCACCAATTCTCCTATCGCCGATGTGTTTGTTGTTTGGGCTAAAAACAATGCACAGAACGGACAAATCTGTGGTTTTATCTTAGAAAGAGACATGCAAGGGCTTAGCACACCAGAGATCCAGGGTAAGTTATCGCTCAAAGCCTCGATGACCGGCGAGATTGTGATGAACAATGTCTTTGTTCCTGATGAAAACATGTTACCGGAAGTGCGCGGCCTCAAAGGACCATTCAGTTGCCTAAATATGGCACGATACGGCATTTCGTGGGGCGCGTTAGGAGCGGCTGAATTTTGCTGGCATGCAGCCCGTCAGTATGGCCTTGACCGGCACCAGTTCGGTAAACCACTTGCCCAGACGCAGTTGTTTCAGACCAAGTTAGCCAATATGCAAACCGAAATAACGTTGGGTTTACAGGCGTCGCTGCGCGTCGGCCAACTGATCGACTCTCGTCAGTTTGATCCTGCAATGATTTCGCTAGTCAAACGCAATAACTGCGGCAAAGCGTTGGACATCGCAAGAGCCTCGCGCGACATGCACGGCGGCAACGGCATCGCCGACGAATTTCACATCATGCGACACATGATTAATCTGGAAACGGTCAACACCTATGAAGGAACCTATGATGTGCACGGCTTGATCCTCGGCAGAGCACAAACGGGATTGCAGGCGTTTTTTTGAAATTTCGAAAGGACGCTACCACCGTCAGTGTTGAACCGCCCTAATCTGCCTTCACCAACCTCACCTCAGAAACGGTGTTTTCATCACTCCGCTTTCCGCAAATACTACTATCTGTACTCTCGAAAATTAGTTCGACTGCAGAATTATGTTGTTTGGCAGGATAAATTTGCTGCAGTAAACTGGCGGTTGAGGGACTATCAGCATTGCCTAATGAATGCCACGGCAAATTCTTCAGAGCTGATGCTTTCAAATATGTAGTTGGTCATGAGTTGGGTCATGTGACTGAGTTGAATACAAGAATTTTCGATAAGCGCGGAAGAGAAGCTGCGGAAAGCAATGCAGACATTTTTTACGTACAACTTTTCAAAAATGGAGAATAACGTGAAAGTTCTTCTAATTTTGACCCTGTGCATCCTCAATGGTTGTGCTGTGAGTTCGAATACTACGATTGAATACATGCAAATTTTTTCAGAAAACAGGTCTATGAGCGGTATCGAGAATAATAAAAATATTGGAATAGGTGACTATTTTGGAGAGGAATTGTTTGAAAGAACTAGAGCTGATATTTCCATTTTAAGCAACGGAGAGATCCATACTAAAGTAGGAAGCGACACCTTTCAGGGAAGAGGGAAGGTATTGCAGTGTGAAGGATACAAAAATCAATGCCTCGATATTGATACTTTTAAATTTATGATTAGGAAAAACTACGATTTCAGCACCAGTGCGAAATGGTCGTGGGGTGACTATCAATATGATGCAGTTGAAGTGATAGGGGTCAGTAAAGAAGACCTATCCTACTCGATCCAGTTTTCAGTTTCTAAAAAGAGAGGGCTTCTTTACTTCATCATTGCAGGGGAAGACTATTCAGCTATCTATGTTCTCGCATCTCCGAAAGGCTTTTGGGCAGAGCCGTAAAGAGCTTAAGTTGCAAAATGGGTAGGTCAAGAAAATCCACATAATTATGTTCGAGTAAAACACAAAGGATAAGTAACACAGGTCCGAGCCAGCGCGCCGGCCACCTTTGCGTTTAACACCCGCGGGTTGCTGGCCAGTGAGACGGTGAGCGGGCACAGCCGCACGTACACTTACGACACGGCAGCACGGGTAACCGGCACAACCGTGACGATGGGCAGTGCAAGCTATGTTACGTCACACACGTATGACGCTGCTACGGGCACGCTAACGTCGATGACCTATCCGACGGCGAGCGGTCACAGTCATGGCCTGACTGTGGAGTATCGGTATAACCCGCGCGGCTATTTGACTCACGAACAAAACGCGGCAAGCAAGTATGTGTACCGTGAAGTCACCGCGCAGGATGCGTTTGGCAGTATCACGGCGGCGAGGATAAACAATAACGGTTTACTCGGTACCTATGAGTATTCCAGTAAAACCGGCCAGATGACGTCCACCCGGGCGGGCTACGACCATTATCTGACGTACGATAGCTATGACAGCTTTGGTAACTTACAGAGTGTGACCAACCATGCCGATTTGTTCTCGGCCAGCACGACCCAAGACACCTACCAGTATGACAGCCTGCACCGCCTGACCCGCTCAACCGTTGCATTTGATGGGCAAAGCCTGTCAATAGACTACGGCTATGATGCCGCGGGTAACCTGAAGAAAAAGACTGACTACTCCACGACATCAGCCAGTGCATACACCTACGCGCCCGGCAGCAATAAACTTCAGTCGGTGGCGCTTAAAGGCGGTGGCAGTGCAACCTTTGGGTATGACAACAAAGGCAATCAGACCCACCGCAATGGCCAGTTGGAGGTGAGTTACAATGTATTTAGCAAGCCCGCGCTGATAAACCGCAACGGCGCGTCAAACACCTTCAGCTACGATGCTAGCCTGGCCCGCTACCGGCAGGTGTCTACCGCCACCACTGGGGGTGAAACGGTTACCACGACGACCACCTACATTGGCAAGCACTTTGAAATCAAACACAGCGGCGGTGAAACCACCTTTGAGCATTACATCAGTGATGTGGCCATTGTGACGCTGGGCAGCAGCAAAAAGATAGCCTTTACTCACCGTGACCGGCTAGGCAGTGCAGTGACCCTTACCGATGAAGCGAACCGGGCGGTATCACGGCGTTACTTTGACCCCTTTGGTAAACCCCGCTCCGGCGACTGGTCGAGCACAAGCCCGGCCACCCTTGGCAACAACGTGTTTGAGCTACGCAAAGACCTCGTGCGAGGCTTTACGGACCATGAGCATCTTGACCAGGCTGAGCTTATTCACATGAATGGCAGGGTGTATGATTACAACGTGGGTCAGTTCTTAAGTGTCGACCCTTTTGTGCATGGTGGCAGTCAGGGCATTAACCCGTACTCCTACATCATGAACAACCCACTGTCTGGCACTGACCCGACTGGGTATGAGCCGGAAACGAAACAAAAACGTGGCAAGCTCGAAACAATTGTTGATAATGACCGCTATCATAATGGGCCGGGAACCGACAGCCGGGGTGACAACACGCCTGCAACGGCGCGAAATGGCGCATTTGATGCGGCATCAGCGCAAAGGCAGTCTCAAAACAGGAGCGGTAGTGCGCCTCAGGATGTTGGGTCGCAAAGCCAGCTAGCGCAGTCAAGTAATCAACAAGGTCGAACTCCAAACTTTGGTGATTTTGCCGCTGGTTTAAATGAAATATGGAGCAACGCAAGTGAATACATCCCAGAAATTTTTGGTTTGGCTTCTGAAGATATGTCAAACAATCTGGGAGGTATTGTATCTTCTGACACAATTGCAACTATGTCTGGAGGAGAGGCAATTGGAGAAGGAATTGTCGCAATGTCTCAGGGTAATGTATCCGGTCTTGCTGAAGCAGGGGCTAGCTTCGCAGCAGGTAAATTCAAACCTCTCAAAAACACCATTGAAGCTGCTTCCGATTTGCCAGTCATTCGTCAAGGAACAAGCGAGTGGAAGCAAGCTGTGAACGAATTATCGTCTATGGGTAAGGCGAAGTTAAACTTTCGCACTGAGACCGCTACTGATGCGAAGCAACTTCTACTGGAAGGAAGAGGAAATATGAATCGGTACAAAAATTACACTAACACAAGTTATTCAAAAGGATATGAGGCTCATAATGTTCAGAACGCGAGAGAGTTAGGAGCCGGGAACAATTTGCAGCATTTAAAATGGAAAGATGCTAAATCTGGTGGGCATATTTTCTACAATAGGGCGAATTAGAATTATTATGGAAAACATTGATGTTAAGAAAACAGAGTTCAAATCGCTATTTGACAGTGTACCTTTTGGGGTTGTTCAATTTCTGGGTGCCAATGATTCTAAGAAATTTTGGAAAAAAAATATCGATGAGCATTCTAATAACTATTTTCGATTACCAGAAAGTAACTGGATTGTTTCATCAAAAAGCATTGATATAGGAAGGTGGCTGGAGCCATATAACGAAGATTCCAATAAAGAACTCGCTCAAAAGTTGAAAAAATTTATCAATATTGAGGGAGACTTGGTCGTTCATTTTGCTTTTAAAGGCCAGTATGTTTTCGCCGTACGGTGGGCGGATTTTCTCCAGTATTGGGATAGCTTTCTCGCTATGGAAGATGACTCTCCTATTTTGCTTATCGATGAAGAAGGTAAGAGAAAAGCACTAGTCTTCAATGGTATGGGCAATGTGATTTTGGTCAACGAAAGTAATGCATTCAACTTAGTACGTTGACTAAATTCAGTTTCTTTTAAAGCGCCCAACATAATTTGAAACCAAATCCCTCTTCGGAGGGGTTTGTATTTTAAGGGGTAAACGTCTGGACAAACACACTGAGCCATTAAAAATTAGCAGCGCCACAATCTTGATTTTAACTATCAGGAGAAAATAACATGGTGATCCGTACAACTGAGCAATGGCAAGACCTATTCAAACAAAAATAAGCATCCGGCGATCCCCACCTAGCCAACTGAATTTAGCAGCGCCAAACTCTTGATTTTGAGCATCAGGAGACAGCGACGAGGTGAAGCGATCAACCCAGCAGTGGCAGGCATTGTTCAAACAACATGACGACAGTGGCATCATAGCCGCGCAGTTTTGCCGTGAGAACGATTTATTTCTGAAGTATTTTGCCAAGCGCAAAAAAGATTTAGATTGGCCGACAAATTAAATCGTGATTATGGCTTAATACGGTGGACACCCAGGGTGGTGAAACACATTACGCCTACGACGGCACTGGCAATGTGATTGCCATCGAAGATGCTAACAACAACACGATTACGGCCGGGTATGATGCCCTGGGCCGCAAACGCCACGTCAGCGACCCTAACCAGGGCACCACGCAGTTTACCTACAATGATTTCGGTGAGCTGGAAAAAGAAACTGACGCGAATAATCAGTCCATTTATTACGATATGGACCATCTGGGCCGGGTCACCCACCGCTATGGCAGTAACGGCGCGCCGGCCACCTTTGTGTTTAACACCCGCGGACTTTTGGCCAGTGAGACGGTGAGCGGGCACAGCCGCACGTACACTTACGACACGGCAGCACGGGTAACCGGCACAACCGTGACGATGGGCAGTGCAAGCTATGTTACGTCACACACGTATGACGCTGCTACGGGCACGCTAACGTCGATGACCTATCCGACGGCAAGCGGTCACAGTCAGGGCCTGACTGTGGAGTATCGGTATAACCCGCGCGGCTATTTGACCCACGAACAAAACGCGGCAAGCAAGTATGTGTACCGTGAAGTCACCGCGTAGGTGCACATTAACATGATGCCGATCGGGCAATAACTCGCTATGTCAGGATTGTTGACGTTCTTTAGATTTGCTGGTTTAGCCGATTCAACTCATACTAGTACACGTGCAATAGTTATTGAGTACAACCATGCGAAGTAATCTGCGCCCAGAAATGAGCAATGTTATGGAAAAGCGCCTTCAAGAGAAGGACTCGCTTCGCATGCGCTCGTACCAAGAACGTCAAAACTCACCTTGCCAATTTAATGCCAACCGCCGTCGTGTAGAGCGTGTTAGCTTTGGTTTTGCATAACACCAAAATAAACCCTTTCGACACACTCGAAGAAGCCACCCAACTACTTTCAGTCATTCCTCAAGAGCTAGCTGATAGGCTCATTTTAATTGGTGGAGAAGCCCTTTTGCTGTGGGGTGAATATTATTTTATCACCAAACTCACAGGTAAGCAGCTTGAATCGCTTTTCAATAAACTGAACTTTACTAACCCAAAGGTGTGCGCGATAAAGTTGTGCTTAAGATGTATTATGCGTCAGGTATGAGGCGGGCAGAGCTGGCCGGGTTGGCCGTACTTGATGTAGATACAGTCAAGGATTTGGTTCGAATAAGAAACGGGAAATAGCGACGCTGCGCTGGGTGCTATTGCGTCATCGAGTAAGGGTTTAAAAACTGCCGCTGCCAAAACAACCGCTTATCGATTTCAGAAAGTTCAGCTTCGGCACAGGCGGCATCAAAGTTATCTTTAATGATCTGAATTTGGTGTTCAAAAATAGCCTTAGCTTCCTCTTGCGATAGCAAAAAGTTATGCGCAGTTTGCAGGCATGTCGCGAGTTGACTCATTTTATTGTTACCTGCAATCAGCATTGCCTGAGACGCTTCGTTTCCGGTACGACCCTGAGGGCATATATCATAGGCTGGTGTTAATGTTAGCGTGTGCCCATTCCAGAACGCTGCATGGTTGCGAGCATGATCGTCTGTATTGCCACAAAGAACATTAAATGTCAGGCGGCAAAATAGTTCCCGAAGTGTCTCTTTCGGTTTAGTAAATCTGTGTCGAATGATTTCTGCCAGTGTCTCATAGCTAGCATACCGCGCCATCATGTCATCCAGTGCAAACAGGGTAAGTGCTGACACAATAGATTTTCTTTCCCAGCCTTTCTCTGAAGCCACACGATCAAATCTTTCTACCAGCAGTACATCTTTATTCGCGGATTTGGTTAGTTTGACCGGCGCCACATCAAGTCCAGCCAGCTTGGCCAATCGCATGGCGATGTATTCAGCCTTAACAACACTGTAGATATCATTACTGGCAGAAAATTTTGCAATGTATTTTATTCCGTCCTCTTCCATCAGAGCTTTAGGGCGTGCGCCACCAATCGAACTTCCATGAAACAAGGCTTGATCTAGCTCGGGTGTTAGTGGTACGCCTTTTTCAACGCGTTCTGCCGATTCTACTAATTCCTCCATGGTGACATTCTTTGCAGAGCGCAGCACGTATTCGGTAGCAGAAAGCTGAAAATCTAATGCACCAATGCGGTCAGACCCCGATTCCAGAAGATAGGTCAGCTCATCTAGCTGAGCCGTATCTATATCATCACCTTTATACCCGAGGCGTCGGTTGATAATAACGCGTCTGCCCCATGCATCTGGCGCACTGTCACGGATACAGCCGGGCACACTGAGCCCTTCTAATAACGGAAGTGCACCGGGACGCAGGGGGAGTTCAGGTTCATAGATAGGCACTGCCTCATTCAACCTTTCTAAGTAACTTTTACCGTAGTTGAAAATCAAATTATCACCGTCAGGTGCGAGACGACCTGCCACAACAGGCTGGGTTTCTTCGGGCAGCCAAATCCAGACGAATGCTTCTTTATAATCCTGTTTAGAAGTCATCTATTACTTCCTTACTCGTTTTTCGGGCACTTTTAGGCAGCAGTGACAGCTTTTCTTCAATTTGCCTGATCTGCATAGTGAGTCGGCTCGGCTCTGCCTCAAACAGTGTTACACCGACGATTCTGGCTACCTCAAAAGTTGCTCCTATTTCGCATTTAGGATCTGCTTTTTCTATGCGGGAGAGCATCCCTCTGGAAATGCCTGCACGGTCTGCAACTTCCTGCGCACTCATCTTTTTCTCAAGTCTTGAGGCACGAATGAGCTTCGCCAGCAACGTTAGCGCTTCTTCGGTGTAACGGGAGTAACTTCTGACTGTGGATCTTGGCATTTGTGTCACATATGAAACGTTATTAAGTCTTATGTTCTATATATTGCTCGTTTAAACTGCTCTGGTCAAGTAGTGTAGTGAGTCATATATAAAACATATGATTACCTTATGTATCATATGTGATGCATTTTTGAATGGAGGGCAAAAGCGATATCTTTGATTACATCGAGATGTTTTATAACGGCAAACGCAAGCATGTTTCCAATAATCTGCCGTCACCAATAGAGTATGAAAACCGTGACCAAGAACGGCTGGGAAGTCTCTAGTTTATTGGTGGCGATTCAATATGATAACCCTGTCGTGGCAGCCGCCTTATAACTACCACCTATCTAAAATCCGTTTGTAAGCATCTTTATCGAGAAAACTGCTGCGGCGAGATTGCAATGATTCATCGACGTTGTTTAGTAGGTGCTGTCGGGCTGCACCCCATGAATTAAACGTGTTACCGTCGATGAGTATGGTCGATGTACTATCAAGCGCGCTGCTGTCCCAACGGTAAACATTTTCGCCAATGCTTTCAGGGTAGTTGTCTATCAATGCGATTGAGTGGAAGGTATTTGACGATGTGATCCAATCGCTGGTGCCGTTATTGTCAACATCCGCAGCTATCCACTGGATGCCGAACAATGTATTGATACTGCCGTCAACGAGCATTTCAGCGGCGGTTTGGTTAAAAGCTGATATTATCGATGTGGCGTTTGTAATTGACCTATTCAATGACAATTGAAGGCCGGTGGTAAACATCGGATTAATACTTCGGTGAAGGGGTTGCTCGCCGCGATCTTTGAGCAATCGATTAAACTCAACCAACATCAAACTATCTGAAAGTAAGTAGTCACTTCTGTTTCCCGCTATATTGGCTATGGATTCGAAGGTGGTTGGGTTGCGCGACCACTTGACATCTTTGATCAAGCGCAGCGGCGGGGTGGCAGCATATCGATTCTCAACAGCAACGCGACTGTCACGAATTTGAGCAAAACTCCGCACACTCTCTACAGATGCCTGTTTGCCAATGATATGTAAATGTATTGGAAAATAAACTGAGGAATAGACAAAGTTAGGATGCGTTTTGTCTAAGTCGATGAAGTCGATCTGGCCATCGTACTTTCCGGTGTTGAGACCGCTGCCCGCAAAGGCGGGTCGTTCGATAGTAATGTTCGCATGGTAACCAGCGCGTCCCAACGCTTCAGCGACAAATTCATTTAAGCGCGCAGAATGTGAACCGTCGCTTGTAAAAGTTTCCCACTCCGTGGTGACCAGCTTCAGTGTTTCATCCTGTGCGAATGCGACCCCAGTCGATGCAATTAGGCTAAGCCCACAGCTGAAAAACAGAGATTTCTTAGTCCACATGCTCAACACATTACTCCTCAAATTCCGCTACATCACACCATAGTACGTGGTTGCGCCGGATTTTAGTCATTTTTTACTTCACAGCAACGCTCTCATGTTTGTCGTGCTGGCACAGCGCAACATCAGATTGGGCGTACTTCTTGCTGCTACGCTCGCTTTGGCTGCCAAATACTAGCCAATTGAACTTTGAATCATCGTTTACGTAACCAACACTAACATAGCGTTGCACAATTTATCGTGTTACCGGAGTCGAGGCGTGTCAAAAGGAGCCAAAGTGACAGCATTCAGGAGATTAGTCAGGCCAAAAGTTGAAGCTCAAGCCCAGCAGTTGGCTTTTATTATACCGACATTAGTGCTTTTCATGTTGCTCAGTGGTTGCACAACTGAGCAAGAACAGCCTGAGCAACAAGAAGCAACACCGCCTCTTGTCACAAGCAGTGTTGCAAGCCCAGAGACCGAGCCATTCACGCTGAGGGGCAGCGGTTTTGTGCAAGCAACGGAAAAAATCAATGTGGTTGCTGAGGTCTCGGGTCGTGTTGTGGAGGTTAATCCTAAACTCTCGCCCGGCAAACGTATTGCCGCGGGCGAAGTGCTTTTCGCCATTGACGATCGAACGTATCGCGCTGAGTTAGCGCGGGCTGAAGCCGCGGTAGCAAGTGCCAAAGTGAGTGTAGATAAAGCTGCGCGTGAGCGGGCTCGGCAGCAACAACTGGTTGAATCAGGCGCAACCTCACAACGCGCTTTGGACAATGCCTCCATCGAATTCGCTGCCAGTGAAGCACAGTTGCAACAAGCGCAGGCGAATTTAACGCTGGCTCAGAAACGCTTGGAGGATACACGGGTGATGAGTCCTTTTGATGCCGAGGTTATTGTTGACAATGTCACCGTGGGAGCTTTTGTGTCAGTTGGCGCAAGTGTTGCGGAGTTGTTTGATGTTAACGCTGTGGAGCTTTTGGTCGGCTTGCCTCAGCGTGATGCCGATTTGGTTTTAGCCCATCGCCAGCGAGTTGCAGACAATGACAAGGCACTGTTCGCGACCATCAGTAAAGAGCAGGTAACCTTCGGTCAACAAGCCAGATTGGTTGATGTTGAGCCTCAGATAGAGCGTGCAACACGCACTGTCACACTACGGTTTTCCTTGAGCGCTTTATTTAACCAGCAAGCCGACACAGCGCTTTTTTTAGGTGATTATCTGCACGCCGACATGCCTGTGATGCTCAATAAACCGCTGTTCTCAGCGGCCGAAGGTGTGGTGCGCAAAAATGCGTTTGTTTATACCATTACCGGTCAACAATCGAAAACGCTTAAAAAAGTTGCAGTAACGCCGCTTAAACGGCGTGATGGCAGGGTGTTTTTTACTGGCGAGCAATCACTTGCCAATACCCCTCTGTTACTTTCCGGGTTGGTTCAAGAATCGAACGGCATGGCGGTGACAATACAAGCACCGTCGAAGGCGCAATAGCATGGGGTATCTCATTAAACGTGCGCTGGAGAGCCGCGTATTCGCCAACTTGTTTGCCGGGTTATTGGTGCTTTTAGGGTTTATTGCGATCCAAAACATCACCGTAAAGCTATTCCCAGAACTCAACATTGAAGCCATTAATGTTTCGGTAGTCTACCCCGGTGCCAGTCCTTCTGAGGTGGAAGAGGCTGTTGTGATCCCAATTGAAGAGCAGCTTGAGGGTTTAGAAGGAATACGCAAAATCACGTCTAGCTCGTCAGAAAACATTGGCAGCGTGCTGGTCAGTTTAAACGCGGGCGAAGACATGAATGTGCGTTTGAACGATATCCAAAATGAAATCGACCAGATCACCGTTTTCCCGCAACGGGCTGAACGCCCGGTGGTGGCGATTGCTGATCCTGACGAATTAGCCATTCAAGTGGTACTAACCGGCCCCGTGGATGCGAATCGAATCAAGCAGGAAGCGAATAGGATCCGAGACAGGCTGGTTGATTCCGCATCGATCTCAGATGTACGCATAGAATCTGCGCCTGAGTATCTGATTGATATCTTAGTCGAGCAAGATACGTTGCGAGAATATCAGTTATCGCTTCCGCAAATAGCGAGCTTGGTACGCCAGCAAAGCCTTGAGTTATCCGGTGGAGAAATTGAGAGTGATCAATCACGCCAACTGGTACGAACGTTAGGTGAAAACAAGCGCGGCGAAGAATTTGAGAACGTCATCATTCGCACTGGAGATAACGGCGCGACGCTTCGTCTTGATCAAATCGCCACTGTCACTGATGGGTTGTCGGATGACCCCAAAGCCGGCTATTACAACGGCCAGCCAGCGGTGGTGTTGAGCGTTTATCGTGTTGGCACTGAACAGATATTTGATGTGGTTGAACAAACTCGAAGCGTTCTTAAGCAAGCAGAGCAAACGGGTTTACCGCTGGGGATTGAGGCGGTGGTGTGGCGAGATGAGTCTTCCAACCTGTCAAGCCGAATCGATTTGCTCACCCGCAATGCAGTCATCGGGCTTGCGCTAGTAGCACTGCTGTTGATGCTGACGCTTGATCTTCGCATTGCGCGTTGGGTTGCTTTTGGCGTAGGGGTTTCGTTTGTTGGTAGCTTTACGTTGCTCTCACTGACCGGTTACACCATTAACCAACTGTCATTGTTTGGCTTCATATTAGCGATCGGGATTGTCGTTGATGATGCCATCGTCGTGGGGGAAAACATATTTTCAAGGAAGGAGCAGGGCGACTCGCCCATGGAGGCAGCCCACAACGGTGTCTCTCAAGTGGCAATGGCCGTGTTGATATCCACACTAACCACGGTAGCCGTGTTTCTTCCGCTGCTCTTTATCCCCGGCATTTATGGGCAATTTATGGGCCCCATTGCGGCGGTTGTCATTTTTGTATTGATACTGTCGTTAATTGAAGCATTTTTCATTTTGCCTAAGCACCTGTCTAACTTGCATGATAAAGCCCCCGGCTCGTTCTCGTTGCGGCGCATTGCTGATCCTGCACGTGAATGGACGGCGGCGAAGTTAAAGTGGTTGACTGATAACCCGGTAACGTACGCAGTGGATAAGGCGGTACGCTATCCATTGCTGATGGTCGGCACTTTTATCGCCGCGTTCATGCTGTCATTGCTGTTAATTGTTTCTGGTGCAGTGAAATTTGTCTTTTTTCCCAGCATAGAGGGGAACTACGTAACGGCGCAGTTAGTGTTGTCGAATCGGGCATCAGACGTGCAGACACGTGATGAAATTAATTTTTTGGAGAAAACGGCGCAGCAAGCCGCTGAGTCATTTTCGCCGTCGCAAGACAACCCAAATGACACGGTGATTGACGGTATATTTTCTACTCGAGGGGTTAAAATTGGGGGGGGCGATCCCAACGCCTCGACAACCTCAGGTAGCGCATCCAATCTGGCGTACGTGACCGTCAAGATAGAAGATTCTGCGACGCGCACCTTTTCTGCGGTGGACTTTGAACGTGCTTGGCGAGAGACAAGTGGCCAAATCCCTGGTGCCAAGCAACTTACGTTTAGTTCAAATTTAGTCAGTGCTGGTGCAGCAGTCGCGATTGAAGTACGTTCTCGCGATGAACAAAAAGCGCGCGAGGTAACCGGTAAGCTCAGAGAGGCGCTGGAGGGTATTGATGGAGTAACGGATATCCGTGACGATCGTTTCAATACCACCGAAGAGGTTCAAATTTCATTGAAGCCCGAAGCGCTGAATTACGGCGTTAATCTGGAAACGCTAGCAACTCAGGTTCGTGCTGCATTCTTCGGTGCCGAGGCAACTCGCATACAGCGTGATAGAGAAGAAATAGAAGTGCGCGTGCGCCTTAGCAATGATGCGCGGTCTACATTAGACACATTAAATGAAACGCGTATAACAGTAGAGGGGCAAGCGATTCCCTTGTCGGCTGTTGCGAATGTCACTATTGGCGATTCACCCGCCTCCATCGCACGTAAAAATGGGCGACGGGTAATCACGCTTTCATCCGACGTGGACACGCGAGTTATTACTGGCGGCGAGGTTACCTCTCAGCTCCTTGAGCAAACATGGGCAGAGCTTAAACCGCAATACCCCGATGTGTCAGTCGGCGTCGGCGGCGATCAGGAAGAGCAACAACGCGCAGGGCCAGCCATCGCGATGAATTTTGTGGTATCGCTATTTGCGATCTATGCGTTGCTGGCACTGGTGTTTGGTTCGTACAGCCAACCTATTATTATCATGTCTATCATACCCTTTGGCTTTATGGGGGCATTGTTAGGCCACTTTCTGTTGGGGTTTGATCTGACCTTGTTATCGATGTTTGGCGTGATTGGATTGTCGGGCGTTATCATCAATGATGGGTTACTGCTGGTAGAATTTATCAACGCTCAACTGGAAAAGGGTAAGGAAATTGTTGAAGCTGTTAAGCAAGCTACATTGCAGCGCTTTCGTCCTATATTGCTGACGTCACTCACAACATTTCTTGGTGTAACACCGATCATCTTTGAGCGCAGTGTACAGGCAAAATTTTTGGCGCCTACTGCAGTATCGCTGGGTATCGGGATCTTATTCGGTACGGTGATATTGATTTTTCTTCTGCCAGCCGTGGCGGTATTGCAGCTTAAGCTCAAACGAAAGTTGGCGGGCAGCGCTGCTTAAGCGCTGACTTCCAGTTCATAGCCCGCGTATTTGCGCATGTTGATCACGCGGTCACCGTTTAATAGCAAATACTGGCCCTTAATGCCTAACAATGTGCCGCTAAATTCTGGGGTCTTGTCCAGATTGATCGACTTCACCTTGTCGGGATAGGTAATAACGGGATAGTCGATACGAACGGGCTCACTCTCAACCGGTTGAACTGATTGCAAACCATGCTGCTGGATGATGGTTTCAATATCCTCACTCAGCGACCCTAGAATATGCTCGGCTCGTGCTTGTATGTCTTGTGGCTCGGGTTGGCCTTTGAGCATTGTACGCCAATTCGTTTTGTCACCAATGTGGCCTTTTGCGGCCGTTTCAACCAAACCACTGATCAAGCGTTCAGATACGCGCAAAATAGGGAGTGCTTGGCTGGCACCTTGGTCAATCCAACGCGAGGAAACCCCATCCGTTACATGTCGCGTAATACCAATTTTCAGCGCCCCTGTGTTGGACAGGTACACAAAATGATCACTTAAGCAGTTGGCCTCACCCCATTGCGGCTCTCGACAAGTACCTTGAGCGTAGTGGCAAAGTTCGGGTTTGATAATGCACGTATCGCATTGAGCAAGTTTGATCAGGCATCGATAGCAGTAGCCCTGATTGAAACTCTTTTTCGTTTTGGATGCACAGTGTACACAGTGAATAACGCCGCTATGTTTTACCGAAATGGGCTGGCCGATGATGGGCGTCATATCCAGAGCCTCATCACCCACAGGGAGTTGATAATTGGCTAAAAAAGAGCCGTCATCCTGACGCGTGGTGCTCACGCGCATTTTACGAATAGTGCCCAGCATCATTAGCGCTTGCTACTTGGCTCAGCGTAAGGATCGGGCAAAAATGCACCGGCTGCCCCCGGGAAAACCACGGGGCTTTCATAGCCATCTTCACTGACTGAGGCAACACCGAAAAAGTAATTATCGATGACCACATTTTCCAACATAGCTTCAGTGACGTTGCCTACAAACTTGCTGAACTGCCACTGTGGCGCATCGGTTAGACGCCAGTAAATTTTATACCCTTTTAAATGCGGGTTGGTTGCGGCATCAACAGCATTCCAATTCAGCGTTGTACTGGGCTTGACCGCACCACTGATACGCACACCGGTTGGGGGGGAGGGAGCCCACGATAAACTTGCCAGTGATGCGGCATTAAGACCGGTAAGCTTGGCGGCGTAGTCAAAATCAACTCCATCAATGGTGTCGCCATAAGTCACGCCATTTTCAGTGCGCAAATCCTGATGTTGGCGGTCGTAGTGCTCATTGGTTTCCATGATACGAATACCCGGATACCCCAAATCGTTGAAGGGCCGGTGGTGACCGCCGCGACGAAAGCGGTCAAGGCGATAAATCACCATGGTGTCCAGATTGGGCACATAACGATCAGCAATCCAATCAATGTAACGAGCAAGATTCCGACTTGGCGAATCTACCTCGCCGCCAGTGAACCTGCGCAGGCGAGCCTCGTCTTCGGTTTCCTGCATACGCGTACCTTCAGCGAAAATGCGTGCGGTGGTGTTGTTGATGACGCCGTTGACGCCTTCAATATTACCGATCATGTCGTTATTCAGAACGCCAACAATGCGCCAGCCCTCTTTTTGTGCAGCATCTGCCATGATCTTGCCGCCGAATAAGCCCTGCTCTTCACCGGCTAATGCGGCATACACAATACTGCCGTTGAATTTATATTGGCTCAACACGCGCGCCGCTTCGAGCGTGCCAGCCACACCCGACGCGTTATCATTGGCACCAGGCGAATCAGAGGTGAAATCCATGACATCGGAGACCCGCGAATCAATATCGCCTGACATGATCACGTAGCGCCCGGGGTCCGTCTGTCCGCGCTGTATTGCGATAACACTGACAACATCGACAGGGTCTGGAATACGTGCTTCATCACTGATGGTTTCGCTTTGATAGTACACGTCTAAACAGCCACCACACTCGGCACTGATTTTCTCAAATTCTGCTTTTATCCAACGTCTTGCTGCACCAATGCCACGCGTCTCTGACTCGGTCTCAGACAGCGTATGGCGTGTACCAAAATTCACCAAGGTCTGAATATCTTTTTGAATATGACTTGCCTGAGGCGCTGTTGCGATGGTGTGCAGTGCCGCTTGGTCAGTAAACTCTTCGGTATTGGCGTGAGCGGTAAACGCGACACTCGACAGCACACTCGTGGCCAGCGCAAACGTCGTTGTCTTGAGCATGCGTGTTTGGCGCTGAAGGGTGGGTAATGTAGCAGTCGTCATTATTCGTCCTGTTGTTAATCTTGCGAGCGATAAATTACAAATAGTCATAGGCGTCACCAAATAGCTGAGAGGCAGGCAAACCACGTGCGCCAAAATCATCTCGCACCACTTTAGCCATTTCAAACCGGCCCGCCACGTACACATCAAACCCACTCAGGTCAGAGATTTCTGTCATGACGGCTGTATGCACCCAGCCTGTTAATCCTTGCCATTCAGTTGTAGCGTTTTCCAGCACAGGCGAAAAGCGAAACCCGCTGTATTGCTCACTCAATGCGTTTAAATCATCTAGACAATAAAAGTCGTCGATATGGCGAACCCCCCAGAACAGCTCGATCTGTCGGTCAGGATCCTGTAACAGCGCTTGCTGTAGAATAGCATAAACGTAAGAGAAGCCAGTGCCGCCAGCAATGAGTAGAAGCGGCCTCAATGAGGGCTGGTATGCGGCATTACCGTGCGGACCATCTAATTGTACTGAGTCTTGCGCTCGCAATTTTTCCAGCACTTCCCATGCGTAGGGGTTATCCGGTTGAGCACCAATTTGCAAAAAGAGATGATTGCCAGGTTTAGCACCGTTGTAGCGCTGCGGCGCATTCGCAATAGAGAAAGGGCGCGCATCGGTATCACTCATCACAACCTTCACATATTGCCCAGCAACAAAGTCTACTGGTTCATCGGGTGCTAGCGTAATTTCATACACAACTGGGGTCAGTGGTTTTATCTGTTCAATAGTGCAGTTGATGAGCGAACGAGCGGTATGCGACATGAAAGGTCTACTTCTCTTGTGGTGTGAAAATAATAACCCTCACAAAGAGGGTTGCTATCGCTATTATGACAACAAATCGAGTTCATCCCAAATCGCGTCGACTTTGGCTTTTACAGCGTCGTCCATCAGGATGGGCGTGCCCCACTCGCGATCGGTTTCGCCGGGCATCTTGTTGGTCGCATCTAAGCCCATTTTAGAGCCCAGACCAGACACCGGTGACGCGAAATCAAGATAATCGATAGGGGTGTTATCGATTAACGTGGTATCACGCGTTGGGTCCATCCGCGTGGTGATAACCCAAATCACATCTTCCCAGTTGCGTGCGTCAATATCATCATCACAAACAATCACAAATTTGGTGTACATGAACTGGCGCAAGAACGACCAGACACCCATCATCACCCGTTTGGCATGCCCGGGGTATTGCTTTTTCATCGTGACAATCGCCATGCGATAAGAACAGCCTTCGGGGGGGAGATAGAAATCCACAATTTCCGGGAACTGCTTTTGCAATATCGGCACAAACACTTCATTCAGTGCCACGCCTAGTATTGCAGGCTCATCCGGTGGCCTGCCGGTGTAAGTTGAATGATAAATCGGATTTTTACGGTGGGTAATGTGCGTGATGGTAAAGACAGGGAAATCGTCGACTTCATTATAGTAACCGGTATGATCACCATAGGGCCCTTCAGGGGCGGTTTCGCCAGGCTGAATGTAACCTTCTAGAACAATTTCTGCCGACGCCGGTACCTGCAGATCGTTACTGACAGATGACACCACTTCTGTTTTGTCACCGCGCAGAAGCCCGGCGAACGCATACTCAGATAATGTGTCAGGAACCGGTGTAACGGCCCCTAAAATGGTGGCCGGATCAGCACCTAACGCTACTGAAACAGGATAAGGTTGATCAGGATTTTGCTGGCACCATTCTCTAAAGTCCAGTGCTCCGCCACGATGCGACAACCAGCGCATGATCACCTTGTTTTTAGCAATCACTTGTTGGCGATAAATGCCTAAATTCTGGCGTTTCTTGTGCGGGCCGCGGGTGACGGTAAGCCCCCACGTGATCAAAGGAGCGGCATCCCCTGGCCAGCATCGCTGGATCGGTAGTTGATTCAAGTCAACCTCATCGCCACTTAATACCACTTCCTGACAGGGCGCTTTTTTCAACACCTTGGCAGGCATATTCAGCACTTGCTTAAAAACCGGCAGCTTTTCCCACAAGTCCTTAATCCCTTTGGGGGGCTCTGGCTCTTTCAAATAGGCAAGAAGTTTACCCACCTCTCGTAACGCGCTGACAGACTGTTGGCCCATACCTAGGGCCACACGTTCGGGCGTACCGAACAGGTTTGCCAGTACGGGGATCGAACTGCCTTTGGGATTTTCAAATAACAGTGCGGGCCCCTTGGCGCGCAAAGTACGATCAGCAATCTCTGTCATTTCCAAATCGGTATCTATCTCGTGGCGGATACGTTTAAGCTCTCCGCGCTCTTCTAACTGATGAATAAAATCGCGTAAGTCTTTGTATTTCATATTGAAGGCAGGATCTTGTTTGGCGATGTTAAGTGAATAGGATTATACCACGCTAACCGTAAACCTGATCACTCGCATGCGCGAAATGCCATTGGATGCTAGCTTTCATTGCACAATTGTGGTGTTATCAGGCATGACATCACTGATGACGTTGGCGGTGAATGTGCAAATTGATAATGTTTTCATAGCGAGCGGCTAAGTAGGGCACCAGACCCCTGCTAACCCATTGATACAGGAGTATTGCATGTCATTTTCTGCGGACATGGTTGATGAGTTAAATTTGCTGTTGAAGTTCCCCACCGAAAGTTTGATGCAAGGGTTAAAAATTCACCACGATGCGAGTCAATCTGTGATTGATGCCGCGACTCGTCTTTATGCAAAAGGGATCACGACACAACCCGACGGTGGTTACCTTACTGATCTCGGCCATGATTTAATTGAGCACGCCCAGCGTCTGCGTCTGGCGCTTGATCCGCGCCCCAACTAAGCGCGGATTCAAGGCGCAGGATTATGCGCCGATAACCTGTTTAATAGCGCATTTATCTGCGCTATTGTGTACTTATCAATCGGCAGGTTTTTTTACTATGTTCTACACTATTCTTCGTCGTGCTTTGGCAGTTTGGATTGTTGGCGCTTGCGCATTCTTTGCCGCGAGTGCAGCCGCTGAAGAGATCAAAGCGGTTCAGCTTTACTCTCAGGATGAATTGATCCGTCTGATTAATAAAAACGAGCATCTGGATCGTGTAGTGCTTGATAGGTGCCAACTCGTGCAAGATATTCAAGCCCGAGCTGAAGTGCTGACGGTACCGGCTTATCAGTTCCTGTGGGGAGACATGCTTGCATGGGGGGTGTGTGTAGACGCCGACCCGAAGCGTGGCGTGGCATTGATGCGAGATGCAGCGAATCAAGGGTTGTCCGCCGCATTGGAGCAGTTAGGCCGATACTACGCTAAGGGGACATTGGTACAGGAAGACAAAGCGCGAGCGGTAATTTATTTACGCGAAGCATCGGCGCTGGGTAACATGCAGGCTCAGTTGCAGTTGGCCGATTTATTTCTTGCCGGCTATGGCAGCCCCTATGATTATCAAGATACCTATCACTGGCTATATAACGCCATTACCGATGATAAAGCATTGCATAGCCGCATTGCTGACCAGCTCAGCGAACTGGAAAAGCTCATGCACCCTAAAGCGGTCAGAGCAGCACGTAAGCCTCTCGATAGCTAGTCATACGCCGACATACGACGAGTTGCTCACTACGCAAACACCCTTATGTAGCGGCAGAGTAAATCGCCCTGAGTTGTGATGTTCTCTTGAAAGTCTCGCGGTCATCCTCATTCCTAAATTATTCATCAATGGCGTCGAATAAAAAACATCCGCACTAATGCGGTAGGTTCGCGTTATACTATGCACAACCAGAAAGAAAGGTAAAAGTTTACTTAATGAGTGATGATCCGCACTATCAGCGTGAAAAGTCTCAATACGAAAATCCGGTCGCAAGTCGCGAGTACTTGACCGAGATCCTCAAATCAAATGGCAAACCGATGTCATTTTTAGAGATTTGCCAAAAAGCGAATGCAAAATCTGAGGATAATCGCATCGGGATCCAGCGCCGACTACGCGCTATGGAGCGTGAAGGACAAGTTCAGTTCACTAAACAAAAGAAATATGTGGCGGCTGATGTGGCTGAGTTAGTTCGCGGTCGTGTCATCGGCCATCGTGACGGCTTTGGCTTTTTACGCCCGGAAGAGGGCGATAAAGACTTGTTTATCAGCGCGGGGCAGATGCAGGTCTTATTGCACGACGATATTGTTGAAGCTCATGTTGGCGCTACGGATCGCAAAGGCCGCTCAGAAGCGCGCATCGCTCGGGTAGTTGAACCGCGCAGTGAGCCGATAGTCGGGCGCTATTATCTAGAACAGGGCGTAGGGCTGGTAATCCCAGACGACGCTCGAATTCCGTATGAAATACTGATTCCCCCTGAATGTGCAAAAGGGGCTCGCCAAGGGCATGTTGTGGTTGTTGATGTCACGCAGCGGCCACGCAGAGGCATCAACCCGATTGGCAAAATTCGCGAGATACTCGGTGAACACATGGCGCCTGGCATGGAGATCGAAATGGCGCTGCGCAGTTTCGATATTCCTCACGTATGGCCTGCCGCTGTTGAGAAGCAGGTGGAAAAGCTCAAACCCGAGGTTGACGAGAAGCCGAAGAAGAATCGAGTTGATCTGCGCTCGTTAGGGTTGGTCACCATTGATGGCGAGGATGCGCGTGATTTCGACGATGCAGTGTATTGTGAGCGCCTAGACAATGGAGGCTGGCAACTCTGGGTTGCGATCGCTGATGTCAGCTATTACGTGCGCAATGGCACTGCGCTGGATGATGAGGCACAGAAACGCGGCAACTCGGTGTATTTTCCCGAGCAGGTTATCCCAATGCTACCAGAAGTATTGTCGAATGGTTTGTGCTCACTGAATCCTGAAGTGGATCGGTTGTGTATGGTATGCGAGATGACGATTTCTGCGCAGGGAAAAATCACCGACTATCAGTTCTACGAAGCCGTGATGAATTCTAAAGCGCGCTTAACCTACAACAAAGTCTGGGCTATTCTGCAGGGCGACGCAAAGCTAATAGAGCGTTATGAAGAACAGGTGGAGAATCTTCGCGAGCTTCATCATCTGTACAAAGCACTTAAGAAAACGCGCGCACAACGCGGTGCCATTGAGTTTGAAACAATGGAAAGCAAATTCGTTTTCAATGCCCAGCGGAAGATTGAAAATATCGTGCCGCTGGAAAGAAACGATGCCCATAAGCTCATCGAAGAATGCATGATCTCAGCTAATGTGTGTGCAGCGCGTTTGCTGGAGTCGAACAAAGCGCCCGCGCTCTATCGGGTGCACGACAGCCCAGATGCGGATCGACTCACTACGTTTACGTCATATCTAAAAGAAATTGGGGTTTCACATCGCATTACCGACGATGCGCAGCCCACGGACTTTACGGATGTGGTAAATAAGGTTCAAAATCGACCCGACAAAGAACTTATTCAAACCATGTTGCTGCGTTCTATGAAACAGGCAGTGTATGACTGCGACAACGTCGGTCATTTCGGTTTGGCACTAGACGCCTACGCGCATTTCACGTCGCCAATTCGGCGCTACCCTGATCTTGTCGTGCATCGCGCGATAAAATCTGTGATTGCGAAACAGGCTGGTAAGCGCAGTTACTCGGGCGGCAAGGCCTACACGACTGAGGAAGTGGAACAATTGGGTGAGCAGTGTTCGATGACTGAGCGCCGGGCAGATGATGCGACCCGGGATGTCTCTGATTGGCTCAAATGCGAATTCATGCTCGATCATGTTGGCGACACGTTTGAAGGCGTTGTTGCCTCAGTCACCAATTTTGGCCTGTTTATTCGTATTACGGAATATCACATTGATGGGCTGGTGCACATTACGTCGCTTGAAAATGACTACTATCATTATGACGACGTAAAGCAGTGTTTGATTGGGGAAAGCTCCGGACGAGTTTATCGGCTCGGCGATCCAGTTAAGGTCAAAGTCGCTGCCGTGAATCTGGATGAGCGTAAGATTGATTTGTTGCTTGATGTACCTCATAAAGAACGCAAGCGCAGCACAGGTAAACGAGGCGTCAGCAAAAGTTCCTCAAAAGCCGCTATTCCTGCGAAAGATGATGGTCGTCCGGCCTCGAAGAAAGCCGGGGGACGCAAGAAAAAATCCAACACAAAGCGACGGAAAGGGTAAATGGCACGCATAGATTGGCTGTACGGTATTCACGCACTGGAAAGTGCATTGGCAAATGAGCCAGAAAGAGTACTAGAACTCTTTGTACTGAAAGGGCGTGACGACGAACGATTGCATAAGCTGATCAATCTGGCACGTAAGCATCGTATCTCGATTCAATTTTGTCCGCGTAAAACGCTCGACGACATGGTTAGCAGCCCTCAGCATCAGGGCGTAGTTGCTAAGGCAAAGCCCGGCAAGGTGATGGATGAAAGCGACCTGTCGGGATTGGTTACTCAGCATGAAAATCCGCTGTTTTTAGTCCTCGATGGGGTTACCGATCCACACAATATTGGCGCGTGTTTACGCACCGCTGATGCAGCGGGTGTCACTGCGTTGATTGTTCCCAAAGACAAAGCCGGCGGGTTAACGCCCACCGCGCGCAAAGTTGCCAGTGGTGCAGCAGAAACCCTGCCGTTTATCCAAGTCACCAATTTGGCGCGCACCCTGAAGTCACTACAAGCTAGCGGCGTTTGGATTGTAGGCACGGCTGGGGAAGCCACACAAACATTGTATGACACCAAAATGACAGGCCCGATTGCGCTAGTGATGGGATCAGAAGATAAAGGCATGCGTAGGCTTACGCGAGAGCATTGTGACGAGCTGATCAAACTGCCCATGGCGGGCAGCGTGTCCAGTTTAAATGTGTCTGTCGCTACAGGTGTGTGCCTCTATGAAATTGTGCGACAGCGGACTAATGTGTAGCGAAAAGACTACGTTCTTGCACAAGTCTTCAACGTAGTCAGTCAATTTGAGCAGATTGTTGTCGGCAAAAATTAAAAGGGTCACCTTCATTCATACTTGCAGGATATATAATTTAACGCTCTGAATTAGTTGCCCTGCCCGTAAACACTGACTTTCAATATAACTGTGTAAATAAAATTATACATAAATGTTAATAGTATGTTTAAACTTGCCTGTTAATTAGGGCACATGGTTTGCTATACCTGTTATTCCATCGGAATAAGCACCGACAGAGTGCGCGATGGTTTCTTTACATAACAGGAATAAATCAAATGATAAATATTACAACAAGAAAGGTCGCAAAGGGTGTTTTAGCGACTTCATTGACGTTAATTGCGTGTGCCGTCAGCGCAGCAAACAATGAGCCGAAGGAAGTGCGCTCAACATCGTCAGACACACACAACGCAACGAAACACGAGTTGGTACAGCTGTTTTCTTCAGAAGCAACCGAGCAACGTTACATTGTAACCTTTAAGCAGAATCAAAGCACACACGCGGCTGGTGCAGAAAAGCAACAATCGATGGATAGTGCTTCAGACAGCGAAGAGCGCGCTGTTGGTTTTGATGCTGAAACGGCAAAAAGTACGTTGAGTCGCTATGGTGCAACAGTGCACAAAGTATTAGCGCCTCAGGGAATGGTTTCCGCTTCAATGGGTAAGAAGATTTACAACCAATTGTTAGCTGATCCAGCAATAGAAAGCGTATCGACTGACTCTCGACGCTATTTAATGGCACAAAATACACCGTATGGATTCAATATGGTGCAAGCGAATCAGTTTTCGCAAAATGATACGCAAGCTCGAAAAGTCTGCATTATCGACACCGGATATAATTTAGGTCACCCGGATTTACCTGATCAGAACGATGGTGTTTCAGGGAACGCAAATAATAGTGCGGTAGGTAACTGGTACAACGACGGCAATGGCCACGGTACGCATGTAGCCGGTACCATCGGAGCTTTGAACAATTCCTCGGGCATAGTGGGTGTTTACCCAGGTGTAGATATGCACATCGTCAAAATTTTTGATGACAATGGTGAATGGACCTATGCGTCAAATATCATCGATGGTGTCAATCAATGCCAAAGTGCTGGGGCTAATGTCGTCAATATGAGTCTCGGCGGGGGCAGTTCATCGAATGCAGAACGTAATGCCATGGATCAGTTCAACGCGAATGGCATTTTGTTGGTCGCTGCGGCTGGTAATGACGGAAATAGCTCGTTGTCTTATCCTGCATCTTATGACGCAGTGATGTCTGTAGCGGCGGTTGGTTCAAATGAAAGCCGGGCATCCTACTCACAGTATAATAGTCAAGTTGAGATCGCCGGTCCTGGCTCAGCGGTCTATTCCACTTATCCTACAAACACTTACGCGACATTGAGTGGTACGTCGATGGCGACACCCCATGTTGCAGGCGCTGCAGCGTTAGTGTGGAGTTTCTTCCCACAATGCACAAACTCGCAAATTCGCACCGCGTTAAACGTCACTGCAAAAGACAAAGGCAGTGCTGGCCGCGATAATTTCTATGGCCATGGGATTGTTAAGGCTGCCGATGCCTACAGCTACCTGAACAATAATGGGTGCGATGGAAGTGGCGGTGGCAACGGCGGTGGTGGCGCCGGTGTCGAGCCGGTATCTGGGCAACTTAATAACTTGTCAGGTAATCGCAATAGTTGGAAGCGTTACACGTGGGATGTTCCAGCGGGTGTGCAGACTATGCGCATAGAGATTTCTGGTGGAACGGGCGATGCTGATTTGTATGTTAACTTAGGCTCACAGCCTGAAACCAACCGCTATGATTGTCGCCCTTATAGAGAAGGTAACAATGAAGTTTGTACCTTTGATGCGCCATCAGACGGTACATGGCATATCGGTATTCGAGCTTACAGTAGTTACAGCGGCGTCACGATGACCTATAGCTACGAATAGACGCAAACTGGTAATACTCGATAAAAAGCGACCTTTCGAGGTCGCTTTTTGATTTTAGAAGCGGTAGCGTTGCCAACAATGAGCGACCACGCAACACGGGTTAGTTATTGTTAAGGATACGCATAGATAGGTTATCCAATTGGTCTTTGTTCAAAAGGGAGTATATTCAAAGGCTAGGTGAAATGAGGTAGTCCATTATGTTTGTCCCTTCTCGAAAAGCTGTTGCGGCAGCGTGCGCTTCAGCAGCGATGGTTATTAGTGCTTCCAGTGTTATTGCTGAAGAAGTTGACCCAAATAGTAAAGCTAACGCGCAGTCATTTGAAACTGCATTTAATCAACTGTTCTCAATACGCGCAGAAAGCCAGCGTTATATCATTCGTTTTAAACAAACCGCCAGCGATCTACACGCGGTCAATCAAGGTTTAACGACAAATTCCTCAGACAGCACAACAGCACACAGTACGCTTCAGCAAACGTCTTCGCTGTTAGAATCTTTAGGCGCTAAAATGCACGTAATGGTGGCGTCGCAGAACATGATTGCCGCGACATTGAGTAAGCAGGCATTGACGCTGTTGCAAAGCGACAAGAACGTGTTAAGTATAACGCCTGATGTACAGCGCGAACTATTGGCACAGAGTACTCCCTTCGGCTATAACATGATCCAGGCAAATCAGGTGGTTCAAAGTGATCCTAGTTTGCAAACTGTGTGCGTCATTGATTCAGGTATTAGCAGAGGTCACCCCGACTTACCCAATCAAAACAATGGACTCACGGGAGAGGCCAACAATAATCAGGTGGGCGAATGGTTCACCGATGGCGATGGTCATGGAACGCACGTTGCTGGAACCATTGCGGCATTGGACAATAGCTACGGTTCAGTAGGCGTGTTTCCCGGTGTCAATTTGCATGTGGTCAAAATCTTTAATGATAATGGCAAATGGACATGGGCCTCTAACCTGATTTCAGGTATAACTCAGTGCCAACAAGCCGGTGCGAAAGTCGTTAACATGAGTTTGGGGGGCGCCAGCCCAAATGGCGCTGAACGTGCGGCGATGGATCAGTTTAAAGCCGATGGTATGTTGCTGATTGCTGCTGCAGGGAATGATGGAGACTCGAGTTTCGGCTATCCAGCTTCCTACGACTCGGTCGTTTCTGTTGCAGCAGTCGATTGGCGTGGTGATAGAGCTTCCTACTCGCAGTACAACAACCAAGTAGAGTTGGCTGCACCAGGCTCTGCCGTATTATCAACCTATGGAGCCAGTGGGTATGTCAAGCTATCGGGGACTTCCATGGCCACGCCGCATGTCTCAGGGGCAGCAGCGCTCGCATGGAGCTTTTACCCACAATGTACCAACGACGAAATTAGACAAGCCCTTAATGCCACCGCACTTGATAAAGGCACAACAGGCCGTGACGTTAACTACGGTCATGGCATTGTGCAGGTGAAAGATGCGATCCAGTACCTCGAAACGAATGGTTGCGCCGCTGACGACGGCAGCCAAGGGGGTGGAGGCGAAGAAGGCGGTGGCGAGGAAAGTGTTGATCCTGTTCATGTGGAGCTGGGCGCACTGTCAGCCTACACAGCAAACACATGGAAGCGATTCAACTTTAACTTACCGGCTGGCGCAAAAAATTTACAGGTCGAAACAAGCGGAGGTTGGGGCGAAGCTGATTTGTATGTGCAAAGAAGTGGTGCACCGGATTTAACTAATTTTGATTGTGAATCAAAGTCCTACCGCAACAGCGAGATCTGCACATTTGACGCGCCAGATTCGGGAGAATGGCATATCGGTGTTTATGCTAGAAATAAAGCGTTCTCTGGTGCACTGCTCAGCTACTCTTATGAGTTCGAAGAAGACGAAAGCAATTTGGAACCCGTTCACGTTGAAATAGGAGCTGTGACATCTTACACAGCAAACACGTGGAAACGTTTCAGTGTGTCTGTACCAGCGGATGCACAAAATTTTACTGTGAAGACCCGCGGCGGTTGGGGAGAGGCTGACCTTTACTTGCTCCGGGATGGTCAACCTGCGCTAGCTAATTTCGACTGTTCTTCTCGCTCATACCGCAACGACGAAACCTGCGTAATTAACACGCCAGAGGCTGGAGAGTGGCATATCGGCGTCTTCGCACGAAACAGAAGTTTCTCAGGTGCTGTTCTCAGCTACTCTTACGACTTCAAAGTGCCATAAAACGCATAGAGTCGCCCACTCAGTCAAGTGGGTGACTCACCCTAACGTCGTCCGGCTCTGTTAATCTACGTTAATTGCACAGAGCCATCGAGCGACCAGTCCAATCGTACCTGATATTAAGATGATTCCAACCAGCACAGCGGTTAGTACCCACAATGGAACCGTTGATACTGTGCTCATGAAAATGAACAGAAGCGCGGTAACGCCTCACACTATGCAGATAGCTTTTTCTAATAGCGATGAAGATTTGATGGAAAATATCACAATTCAACCTCAAACTAGCAGGAACACTCCTGCGCCGCTAACCTGCTCGATGTCATTTAACGTTATTTCTCGCATCTCATATTGCATGATAAGCATCCTGTGAAGTTGGTTGCTATCCGATTGATAACCCCAATAATACTAATACGAAGTAAGGACTTATCCACTGGCCTGTTGAACAGAAAAGTCTCCCAATAGCGCCATGACGATTGCTTAAAATTAATTCAAATATCAGCTATCTCTCCCCGTAGTTTTCTGTTATAGTTTCGCGCCCTTTTTATGGGGTATGGTTAAAATTTGGCTAGCCTTGTCGACATTGTTATTACTAACGGTATACACGAGCGGTCAGTTTTTAGCAGCTTTAGTGGCTCGGGAGAGTCGTAATTTAACAGCGGAGCACTAACATGATCCAAATGCAAACTAACCTGGATGTTGCCGACAACAGCGGCGCTCGCAGGGTTCAGTGTATTAAGGTTCTTGGTGGCTCGCATCGCCGTTATGCACATATCGGTGACGTCATCAAAGTTACGGTCAAGGAAGCAATTCCTCGTGGCAAAGTGAAAAAAGGTGACGTTCTGAATGCAGTGGTGGTGCGTACGAGGAAAGGCGTTCGTCGTCCAGACGGTTCAACTATCCGTTTTGATAACAACGCAGCTGTGTTGTTGAACAACAACAAGCAACCTATTGGTACGCGTATCTTTGGTCCGGTTACCCGTGAGCTTCGTGGCGATTCGTTCATGAAGATTATCTCATTGGCCCCAGAGGTACTATAAGGAGTCACGATAATGGCTAATAAAATTCGTCGTGATGATGAAGTAGTCGTATTGGCAGGTAAAGACAAAGGCAAGCAAGGTAAAGTATTGCGTGTTCTTGCGTCTGAAGACCGTGTCATTGTAGAAGGTGTGAACATCATCAAGAAGCATCAAAAGCCAAACCCACAAGTGGGTGACGCTGGCGGCATTATTGAGAAAGAAGCATCAATTCACGTTTCAAATATCGCGTTAGTTAACCCGGCGACGGGCAAAGCTGACCGTGTTGGTTTCCGTTTCGAAGACGAAAAGAAAGTACGTTTCTTTAAGTCGAACGGCGAACTCGTTTAATATTAATTGGAGAGTACGATGGCGAAACTGCATGATTTCTATAAAGAAACAGTAGTAGCTGAACTTGCGAAGCAGTTCGGGTACCAAAGCGTCATGCAAGTCCCTCGGATTGAAAAAATCACTCTAAACATGGGTTTAGGTGAAGCTGTAGCTGACAAGAAGGTGCTTGAGAATGCTCAAGCTGACATGACTGCAATTGCAGGTCAGAAGCCGATTGTTACTGTAGCGCGCAAATCTGTAGCGGGTTTTAAAATCCGTGAAGGTTATCCGATTGGCTGTAAAGTAACCCTGCGCGGCGAGCGTATGTGGGAATTCCTTGAGCGTTTAATCTCAATTGCAATTCCTCGTATCCGTGACTTTCGTGGTTTAAACCCGAAGTCATTTGATGGCCGTGGAAACTATAGCATGGGCGTTCGTGAGCAAATTATCTTCCCTGAAATCGATTTCGATAAGGTAGATAAGGTACGCGGTATGGATATTACTATCACTACTAGTGCAAATACGAACGAAGAAGCGCAAGCATTACTGACTGCGTTTAACTTCCCGTTTAAAAAGTAAGGTAGGGTTATGGCAAAAGAATCAATGAAAGCTCGCGAAGTAAAGCGTTCTAAGCTAGTTGCTAAGTACGCCGAAAAACGCGCAGCATTAAAAGCGATTATCAGCGATGTTAACGCCTCTGATGAAGAGCGTTGGGATGCTGTTCTGAAGCTACAATCATTACCACGTGATTCGTCTAAGTCGCGTCAACAAAATCGTTGTCGCATCACTGGCCGTCCTCACGGGTTCCTTCGCAAATTTGGTCTAAGCCGCATTAAGCTTCGTGAAGCTGCTATGCGCGGTGAAGTCCCTGGCCTTAAAAAAGCCAGCTGGTAAGGGGTAGCTGATATGAGTATGCAAGATCCTATCGCGGATATGTTTACCCGCATTCGTAACGGCCAAATGGCACAGAAAGTTTCTGTTCTTATGCCTTCATCTAAACTTCGTACTGCGATTGCCGCCGTATTGAAAGAAGAAGGGTATATCTCAGACTTCGCTGTCACTGGTGATGTTAAGCCGACCCTAGAAGTGACACTTAAGTACTTCGAAGGAAAGCAAGTAATCGACACAATCGAACGTGTAAGCCGTCCAGGTCTGCGCATCTATAAGAAAAAAGATGAGCTACCAAAAGTATTGGGTGGATTAGGCGTTGCTATCGTGTCTACTTCAAAAGGTGTGATGACTGATCGTGCAGCGCGTAAAGCGGGCATGGGCGGTGAGATCATCGGTTATGTAGCGTAACGGGAGAAGTAGAATGTCACGTATAGCTAAAGCACCAGTCGACGTTGTATCAGGCGTAGAAGTTTCTATCGCCGGTCAACAGGTCACTGTTAAAGGTAAAAACGGTTCATTGACCCGTGTATTCAACGACGCAGTTGAAGTTGTTCAGGAAGAACAGCAACTGAAAGCTCTACCACGTGATGGCGTTGCAAATGCAATGGCCCAAGCCGGTACAGCTCGTTCATTGTTGAACGCAATGGTAATCGGTGTAACTGACGGTTTTGAGAAGAAGTTACAGTTAAACGGTGTTGGTTACCGTGCGCAAGCACAAGGTAAAAAACTGAACCTAACACTCGGCTTCTCACACCCTGTAGTTTATGAAATGCCTGAAGGTATTTCTGTTGAAACTCCTAGCCAAACTGAAATCGTCGTAAAAGGCGCTGACAAGCAGGTTGTAGGACAGGTTGCAGCTAACATTCGTGGATACCGTCCACCAGAGCCTTACAAAGGCAAAGGTGTTCGTTACTCTGACGAAACCGTTCTGCGTAAAGAAGCTAAGAAAAAGTAGGTGGGTGATTCGATGGATAAGAAAACAGCTCGGATACGTCGCGCCACGCGCGCACGTAAGAAGATCAGTGAACTGGCCGCGCATCGCTTGGTAGTTAACCGTACACCTCGCCACATATACGCACAGTTAATCGCGCCTAGCGGTTCTGAAGTATTGGCAGCGGCTTCTACTCTTGAAGCAGACCTTAAGAAAGGTTTGAAATCAACGGGTAATGCAGAAGCAGCAGCGGCGGTCGGTAAAGCAATTGCTGAGCGTGCGATTGAGAAAGGCGTTAAAGACGTTGCTTTTGATCGTAGCGGTTTCAAATATCACGGTCGTGTGAAAGCATTGGCTGATGCGGCTCGCGAAGCCGGCCTTCAGTTCTAGGAGTTTATAATGGCTAAAGTAGAAGTTCAAAACGGTGAACTGTTAGAAAAGCTCATTGCCGTAAACCGTGTATCAAAAGTAGTTAAAGGTGGTCGCATCTTTAGTTTCACTGCTTTGACCGTGGTAGGTGATGGCAATGGCCGCGTAGGTTTCGGTTACGGTAAAGCACGTGAAGTGCCTGCTGCAATCCAGAAAGCTATGGAAAAAGCACGTCGCAATCTTGTTGACGTTGACTTAAACGGCAATACATTACAGCACCCGATTAAAGGTCGTCACTCTGGCTCAAAAGTTTACATGCAGCCTGCATCTGAAGGTACCGGTATTATTGCTGGTGGTGCGATGCGCGCAGTATTGGAAGTAGCTGGTGTACAGAACGTCCTTTCAAAATGTTACGGCTCAACAAACCCAATCAACGTGGTTCGTGCCACGATCAATGCTCTGGTAGAGATGAATTCTCCAGCGCAGGTCGCCGCGAAGCGTGGATTGTCTGTTGACGAAATTTTGGGGTAATCAGACATGGCAACGTTAAAAGTCAAACAAACGAAAAGTGCGATTGGTCGTTTGCCTAAACATAGAGCCACTTTGACTGGCTTGGGTTTAGGTAAAATCGGTCGCGTCCGTGAGTTAGAAGATACCCCTGCCGTTCGCGGCATGATCAACCGTGTTCAATACATGGTTGAGATAGTGGAGGAGTAACAGATGCGTTTAAATACTCTTGCTCCTGCTCCAGGGGCGAAAAATTCTGGTAAGCGTTTGGGCCGTGGTATCGGTTCTGGTTTAGGTAAGACTGGTGGCCGTGGTCACAAAGGTCAAAAAAGCCGTTCAGGCGGTACCGTTAAGCCAGGGTTCGAAGGCGGACAAATGCCAATCCAACGCCGTTTGCCGAAGTTCGGTTTTACGTCACGTGTGAGCATGGTTTCTGACCAAGTTACACTGGCTGAAATCGCTAAGGTAGAGGGTGACACTGTTTCTGTTGAAACTTTAAAAGCTGCTGGGCTGGTTAAAAAGCACATTCAGTTCGTTAAAGTGATGAAGAGCGGTGACATCTCTCGCGCGGTAACGGTAAGTGGCGTAAAGGTTTCAAAAGGTGCGCGTGAAGCGATTGAAGCTGCCGGCGGTAAAGTAGAGGAATAAGCTAGATGGCTAAACCAGGATTGGATTCAGGCGCGAAAGGCGGTTTGAGCGAGCTTAAATCAAGATTGTTGTTCGTATTCGGTGCGATCGTTGTATTTAGGCTTGGCTCGTATGTGCCGATCCCTGGTATTGACCCCGCTGTGTTGGCTCAATTATTTGAGCAGCAAAAGGGTACTATCGTAGAAATGTTCAACATGTTCTCTGGTGGTGCGCTTGAGCGTGCGTCAGTACTAGCCCTGGGCATCATGCCTTACATTACAGCTTCGATTATTATGCAACTATTGTCGGTGGTTCACCCGCCGATGATTGAGCTTAAAAAAGAAGGTGAGGCAGGCCGTCGCAAAATCAGCCAATACACGCGTTATTTAACGTTGGTATTGGCGACATTCCAGTCTATTGGTATTGCGACTGGTTTACCCAACCTGATCCAGGGTTTGGTAATTGCGCCAGGCTTCGGCTTTTATTTTACAGCGGTAGTGAGTCTAGTGACGGGAACGATGTTCCTGATGTGGCTAGGTGAGCAAATTACTGAAAGAGGTATTGGTAACGGTATCTCAATTTTGATTTTTGCTGGTATTGTTGCCGGTTTGCCAACTGCGATTGGTCAAACTGCGGAACAAGCGAGACAAGGTGAGATTAACCTACTGTTCTTATTGTTGATTGGTGCAATTGTATTAGCTCTCACATACCTAGTGGTGTTTGTTGAGCGTGCACAGCGCCGTATCGTGGTAAATTATGCTAAGCGTCAGCAGGGCCGTAAGGTGTTCGCTGCGCAAAGCACGCATTTACCATTGAAGGTCAACATGGCAGGTGTTATTCCACCTATTTTTGCCTCCAGTATCATTCTGTTCCCTGGCACTATTGCCAGTTGGTTCGGACAAAATGAATCGACAGCGTGGTTAGCCGACGTAGCGTTATTGCTATCGCCAGGCCAGCCATTGTACGTAATGCTTTATGCAGCGGCGATTATCTTTTTCTGTTTCTTCTACACGGCGTTGGTGTTTAACCCGCGTGACACAGCAGATAACTTGAAGAAGTCCGGCGCGTTCATTCCTGGTATTCGCCCGGGTGAGCAAACGTCTCGCTATATCGATAAGGTAATGACTCGCCTCACATTAGCTGGTGCGCTCTACATAACCTTTATTTGTTTAGTGCCTGAATTCATGTTGATCGCTTGGAATGTTCCATTCTATTTCGGCGGTACATCACTACTGATTATCGTAGTGGTTATCATGGACTTTATGGCACAGGTGCAGACTCATTTGATGTCACATCAATATGATTCTGTTCTGAAAAAAGCCAATCTGAAGGGCATCGGCCGCTAAGGTCGAGTCTGATGATTGCGTACTACGGAGTGATGTAATGAAAGTTCGTGCATCCGTTAAAAAGATGTGCCGTAACTGCAAAGTCATTAAGCGCAACGGTGTTGTGCGTGTGATCTGCAGTGAGCCTAAGCACAAGCAAAGGCAAGGCTAATCAACGCGGCGTTCAGTTTTCTTTGCGTGGTAACAGCGATTGTGCCACGCATGTTAACAGAGACTTTACGCCTAAAATTGCAATTTAGTCGGCGGGTAAGTATCCTATCGGGCTTTTTAGGCCGCTGACATTTAATTAAGAGGAGTGCTGTTAATGGCCCGTATCGCTGGCATTAACATTCCTGAACACAAGCATGCCGTTATTGCTATTCAAGCAATTTTCGGTATCGGTGCTACTCGTGCGAAAAGCATTTGTGCATCGGCTGGTGTTACAGAATCTACCAAGATCAAAGATCTTGATGAAACTACAATTGATAAACTACGTGACGAAGTGGCGAAATTCACTGTTGAAGGTGATTTACGTCGTGAAGTCTCAATGAGTATCAAACGTTTGATGGACCTAGGTTGCTTCCGTGGTATACGCCACCGTCGTAGCTTGCCTCTACGTGGTCAGCGCACCAAAACGAATGCGCGTACCCGTAAAGGTCCTCGTAAACCTATTAAGAGATAACGGGGAGTAAGTTATGGCTAAAGCACCAGCTCGCGCGCGTAAACGCGCCAAGCGTCAGGTCGCAGACGGAATGGCTCATATCCATGCGTCTTTCAACAATACAATTGTGACAATAACAGATCGCCAAGGTAACGCTTTGGCATGGGCAACTTCAGGTGGTTCTGGTTTCCGTGGTTCACGTAAATCTACACCATTTGCTGCTCAGGTAGCAGCTGAGCGCGCAGGCGTTGCAGCACAAGAATACGGTCTGAAAAACCTTGAAGTGTTTGTTAAAGGTCCAGGTCCAGGCCGTGAGTCTGCGATCCGTGCACTGAATGCTACTGGGTACAAGATCACAAACATTACCGATGTGACACCTATACCTCACAACGGTTGTCGTCCACCGAAAAAACGTCGCGTTTAATCGACGGACAGCAGGAGAAAGATCATGGCAAGATATTTGGGTCCAAAACTCAAACTTAGCCGTCGCGAAGGGACAGACTTGTTCCTTAAGAGCGGCGTTCGCGCAATCGATTCTAAATGTAAGATCGATCAACCGCCTGGTCAGCATGGTGCCCGTCGTGGCCGTTTGTCTGACTATGGTGTGCAATTGCGTGAGAAGCAAAAAGTACGTCGTATGTATGGCGTATTGGAAAAGCAATTCCGCAACTATTATAAAGAGGCGGCTCGCTTAAAAGGCAATACAGGTGAAAACTTGTTGCAACTTCTTGAACAGCGTCTAGACAACGTCGTTTATCGCATGGGTTTTGCAAGCACGCGCTCTGAAGCTCGTCAGCTTGTGAGCCACAAAGCTATTCTTGTTAATGGCAAAGTGGTTAACATCCCATCGTTCAACGTGAAAGCTGAAGATGTGGTGTCTGTTCGTGAGAAAGCGAAGAAGCAAGCACGTATCGTGGCAGCACTAGAACTTGCTGACCAACGTGAAAAGCCAACGTGGATTGAAGTTGATAACTCTAAAATGGAAGGTACGTTTAAGCGCGTTCCTGAAAGAACAGACTTATCTGCAGAGATAAACGAACAGTTGATCGTCGAACTTTACTCTAAGTAAAGTGTAACTAAAGGGGATACATTGTGGGTTCTGTAACTGAATTCCTTAAACCAAGATTGGTTGAAATCGAGAACGTTTCTCCAACGCGCGCGAAAGTCACACTGGAGCCGCTAGAGCGTGGCTTTGGCCACACTTTAGGTAACGCGTTACGTCGTATCTTACTCTCTTCTATGCCGGGTTGTGCCGTCACAGAAGTTGAGATTGATGGTGTTCTACATGAGTACAGCACTAAAGAAGGCGTGCAGGAAGACGTCATCGAGATCTTGCTAAACCTTAAAGGTTTGGCCGTTAAGCTTGAAGGTAAAACTGAAGCAACGTTGACCTTGGTGAAATCTGGAGCGGGCCCGGTAACGGCTGGTGACATCCAGCACGACGGTGATGTTGAAATCGTCAACCCAGAGCACTTGATCTGTACGCTTACGGGCGACACTGAAATCAGCATGCGTGTGAAGGTTGAGATGGGCCGTGGTTATGTTCCAGCGGCAACGCGTCGTTCCTCTGAAGAAGATGATCGCCCAATTGGTCGTTTATTAGTTGACGCATCGTACAGCCCAGTTGAGCGTATTTCATACGCGGTTGAAGCTGCACGTGTTGAGCAACGCACTGATCTCGATAAGCTTATTATCGACATGGAAACTAACGGTACTTTGGATCCTGAAGAAGCAATCCGTCGTTCTGCAACCATTCTGGCTGAACAGCTAGATGCGTTCGTAGAATTGCGTGATATGTCAGAGCCAGTAGCGAAAGAAGAGAAGCCGGAATTCGATCCGATTTTACTTCGTCCTGTTGATGACTTAGAGCTTACCGTACGTTCTGCGAACTGCTTGAAAGCGGAAGCTATCCAATACATAGGTGACTTAGTACAGCGCACCGAGGTTGAGTTGTTAAAAACGCCTAACCTGGGTAAAAAATCGCTTACTGAGATCAAAGATGTGCTCGCATCCCGTGGTCTATCTCTAGGCATGCGCCTAGAAAACTGGCCGCCAGAGAGCATCGCTGAAAGAGATTGATCAGACGCTAAAACGTCCGATTTTTAGAGAAGGATAAAACTATGCGCCATCGTAAAAGTGGTCGTCAGTTGAATCGCAACAGTAGCCACCGCCAAGCTATGTTTAAAAACATGGCTGGTTCATTGGTTAAACATGAAGTGATTAAAACGACATTGCCGAAAGCGAAAGAATTACGTCGCGTTATCGAGCCGTTAATCACCCTTGCTAAGCAAGACAGCGTTGCAAATCGCCGTTTAGCTATGGCTCGTACAGGTGATAAAGAAGTAGTCGGTAAATTGTTCAACGAACTTGGCCCGCGTTATGACACGCGCCCAGGTGGCTATATCCGCATTTTAAAGTGTGGTTTACGTGCTGGTGACAGCGCGCCTATGGCTTACGTTGAATTAGTAGACCGTCCTGTTGTTGAAGACACTGAAGAAGTGGTTGAAGCAACAGAAGAGTAAGAAATTACTTTGAACAACAAAAAACCCGGTGAAAGCCGGGTTTTTTGTTATTAGTTAACAGATATTGTGAGTTGATGACTAATCTATCGCGCGGGCAATTTCGTCTTCGGTTGCGCCGCCTTTGCGCGCTGAGGCTCTGAGCTGCTCTGTGTTAACACCACGGTTTTCAGCCGTTTCGATAATCCGCACAATTTGTTCACGCTGGGTTGACGACTCTCTCACGGCCGTTTCCACAACCGACTCTGCTTCGTCAGGAAACATGGCCAGAAGGCCGTCGACGATATACTCGCCCACGTAAGGTACTGCGGAAATTGCGGTGCGTAAAATTTCAACCATGTCATTGGGATGCTCTTTAGACAGGGTTTGTACAATTCTGTCCGCCGAATCAGGTTCTGTCATCACTGCGACACGTACGATATCTTGCAACTCTTCAGGCGTTGTATTGGCTGCCGCCGTGACGACAAAGTTCACGTAACTGGGCTCGGCAATAATGGCGAGTTCAACAATTTTAGGGCACTCACTCACATCCTTTTCTATCGCTATTTTAACGATTTCTTCGGTTGCCATCGGTTGAGCAGATATCGCAGAGTAAATGATTTCTTTGTATTTCTCAGGGTAAGTGTCAAGAGCAACACTCACAATATTGGTTATTTCTTGGGGGTAATGGCTGGCGATGGACTTTATAGCACGCCCTAAGCTGGCGTTGTTTTCCATCTGTCGCTTAATAAATGACGCTTTTAAAGCGCGGCCGGCCTCGTCCGCGTTAACGACTTCAACTGGCTCAACAGCAGGAACAGGCTCAATAGCATGTACATCAGAAATCTGTACCAGATTCGCTACACTCGCAAAACTGATGACGGTAAAAATACTCAACGACATGCGCATATATACTACTTCTCTTGGCTGCATCCATGCGATTAAAAAAGGTGTCTGTGCTTTGAGTCAGAAAAGCAAAGCAAGTTCAAAAATTGTTAAATTTTGTTAACAAATGTAAGTTACGTAAAGATTGTCCAAAGATCAAACATTTGTGCGTATTATATTCGTGTCATTACGTGATAAAAAAATACTCAATCGGGCGCAGAGCGTAACGAAATATTACTTCGGCTCGTCGAACGATTCTGATAAGGTTGGCGTTCTACACTGCCTTTATCGCTGAAAATAACTATAATTATGGCGAATACGCTCGCGACCAATTCCACCTACACGCTGCTGGCCAATACTGCACTGGCTGCAAGTAATTGGCTGGTGTTAGTGCTTATCACTAAATACTATCTGCCAGCTCAATTGGGCAGCTTTGTGCTGGCTCTCTCTATCTTTTCGCCCGCATTTTTGCTCGCTAGCTTTAAAGTGAGAACACTGTTAATCGTCGATAAACAATGGGCGATACCCGCTGAGTCCTACGCCGCTGCTCGTCTGTTGGCGAATATTTGCGTGACGACATTGATACTCGCTATTATCCCTTTTGTGTTCACAGAGTTGCCCATCGCGGTTCTCGCGCTGGTCGCGCTTTACAAGTTTGGCGATGCCTGGAGCGAATTTTGTCATAGCTATTTACGCCGAGCAGATCGATTTAAAATCATTGCGATTAGCACGGTTTTGCGCGCCACGTTTACTGTTCTTGCCCTGATAACCGCATCAACATCCGACATTGATTTTTATACTGTATTGGTGATTTGGGTGTCTGCAACCTGCGTATTTTCAGCCATCGACACGATGCTGTTTCGTCACCATTGGTCTGAGCCAGTTGAGTTCAGTTTCCATGCAATTGTTAGTAAGACGTCCATGCGAAATGCGCTCGCTGTTTATCAGCGTTATTACACTGTCTCTATTGCGCTACTCATTGGCGCATTGTTCGTGCATGCACCCAACTATGCATTAGCACATTTCGACTCGACGTCGGCGGCGGGGATTTTTGCGACAATTAGCTATTTTCTGATTGCCGGGGGTATCCTAATCAATAGTCTTTCTCAGGCTGCGACGCCTCACTTAGTGAACAGTATTAGTCAGGGAAACCACGGTGAGTTTAATCGTACGATTGTTAAATTATGCTTGCTAGGCATTGGGCTTGGCTTGACTGGGATTTTTATGGCATTTTTATTGGGTGAGTGGGTGCTCACTCTTTTTTACACGCCTCAAATCGCTACTTATTGGCCGGTACTGGTTTGGGTAATGGTCGCGGCAGCGATACGTTATGTCTTTATCTTTCTGGGCACGGGTTTGGCGGCTCTACAGCGATTTGCAGTGCAAACCAGAATCGCAGTCGCCGGATTTGTTTGTTTGGTCATTGCGCTATGGCTATGCGTGCCATTGTTTGGCTTGTTTGGTGCTGCGTATGCGATGATAATCGCAGCGCTCGTTGAGTGCAGCCTATATTTACTGTTGTTTCAAAGACAAACGCGCACGGGGTTTAGTGGCGCGATTGGTCGCACATAAGAGAGCTTCCGCATGAAGGTATTGCACATATTTGGAATTATGAACCGTGGTGGCGCTGAGCTACGCACAGTGTCGTTAATACCGAAAATGCAGAAACACAATATTGAGTTTGATTTTGTTGCGTTGAGTGCGCAGCGCGGCGTTTTGGATAGCGATTTAGAGAAGCAAGGCTGCCAAATCCACTATGTACGCTTAGGATTGGGCATGTTTTGGCCGCTATATCGTCTTTTGGCGTCGGGTCAGTATTCTGCTGTGCATTCGCATGTTTCTCTGGTTTCCGGCTTAGTGCTGCTTATTGCCCGTGTGGCTGGCGTCAAAAAGCGCATTGCACATTTTCGCAATACAACTGATGTGGCTCACGAGGGCCCATTACGACGTCTGCGCAATACCGTTTTCAAGAAATTGATTCGGCAACATGCCACGCATGTGCTCGGTGTTTGTCAGGGCGCGCTGGACGGTTATTGGTCACAGCAGCAACAGCAGGATCCACGTTTTAGTGTAATTTATAACGGCTTTCCTCTACCCACCGATAGCGTACAGCCCGCATTTTGGAGAGCCTATCCAGAAATCCGTGAGAATGAGCCGGTGTTCATTAATGTCGCGCGTATGGATTATCAAAAGAATCACGTCAGGCAGGTCGATATTTTTGCTCAGTATGTTGCTCAATTTAACAGCGGCAGCTTGGTGTTTATTGGCAAAGAAAATGAAGACGTGAAACAAGCGATGCTGGCGGCCGCCCGCGAGCACAACATCGACGATCGCCTATTGTTCTTAGGTGAGCAATCCAATGTGATGCCTTTTCTTGCTAACGCATCTGCGATGCTATTCCCCTCCATGTGGGAAGGCTTGCCCGGTGGAGTGATTGAGGCAGCAAGTGTTGGAATACCGGTACTCGGCTCTGACATTCCGGGCATCAATGAAATTGCGGGCCAATTGCCACAGGTGATCCCTTTTCAACTATCGCGAAGTGATGCAGAGTGGGCTGGCGCGTTACATCAAGCCTACTTACAGGCGGCAGACCAAACTACCGCACGCGCGCAATTCGCTCACTCCATTTTTCAAATTGATGCCAATGTCGACCAACTCCGTCGCATTTATTCCGAATAAACCGCTTTTTTATAAAGTCATCGGTGTGTGGCTGGTGTCACTCGCTGGGCTTATTTCTTTCGCAGCGTACTTTGATGTCTTTGAAGCGCCTCGGCACACTCTTGAAGTGCTCACGACGGCGAACTGGTTGGTGTTGATGGTGCTGATGGCGTTCGCTCTACCAAAGGGCATTTGGTCCATTTCGTTTATCTTCTTTGCTGCGTTTGGTGTTTTCCATGGTGGCTTGATTATGGCAAACGCGTTTGAAGCCATTACAGATGAAGACATTCAGTATCAAATCAGTTTCTGGTTCTTTAATGTAGAGACGGAAAATGCGATTCATTTGGTGAACCTAGGGATGACGGCGTTTTGCTTGGCCGCCATGATCTTGTCCAAATCTTCGATACTCAGTGTCCCCCCTCAACAGTCATCAGATGTATTTAATCGGCGCATGTTTCATATGGGCGGTCTGGTGCTGATGCTGATGGTTGGCATATTCTTCGCCCTTTCTATAAGCCTGGGCGTGATCCAATCGTACGGTGCCTATCTCAATCTACTCTCTATGGTGCCCATTTACGGCACTATCTATGCGTATATTTATTTACTGATCGGGTTGGGTCTGGTCGTCGTTTCGGTGTCGTACAGGCCGGGGTTTGGTTGGCTATATTTCGCTGTATTTGCCGTTTGGGCGCTGGTGGCTTTCAAGTTGGGTTTGCGCGGTGAGGTCATGTTTCCCGGTACCGTTGCTGCCTGCATGCTGGGGCGGCGCATGATACCCATAAAAACTCCCACACTGATTGTGCTCGTGTTGGTGTTTTTAGTCGCTACGGGCATCGTAAAGAACGCGCGGATTTCCGGTGATTATTCTGCTGTCGACTCGATTAATCCGCTCAATGCGGTTGCTGAAATGGGCTCTAGTCTGCGTGCGGTTCAAGAGGTTATCAAGTGGCGAAAACAGGGCGACGACCTTCTTTTGGGGGGAAGTTACTGGGCGCCGATAGAGCGCCAATTGGCGTTGATTATTCCTGGCTTAAACCGGCGCGACGTTAAACAGGATCCCCGCTTATTAAATATCGTTGTACAGGAAAGGGCTGGACCAATCGGCTTTTCACCCGTCGCAGAGGCGTATATCAACTTTGGCGAAAAGGGCGTTGTATTTATTTTCGCGCTACTGGGGGCAATCATGGCGACTCTCGACAATCGGCCGTCACGCGTGCGCTTCGATCATTTTCTGGGTGTTGCCCTTGTGCCAGTGTTTATTATGATCCGCAACAGTTTTACGCACGTGCCTGTGCAAATTATATTGGGGATGGTATTGGTTTGGGGCATGATGTTTGTGGCGAGCAGTCGAATAGACATGTATAGTGACTCAAACCGTCAATAGTTTGTCACTTTACTGTTTATTCCGGTGGCACCTAAGACAAACATCACCAATAAAAATAATAATAAAGAAAGGTTACCTCAGTGGATGTTGTTGTTACCTGTGAGTTTCGTTTTTTCCAATCACCCGATGGTGCTATTTGGACGCCCAGTGCGTTTACGGCTCAATTTTGGGAGCGATATCTAGTCGTTTTTGAGCGCGTTAAAGTGGTTGCTCGCGTGAAGGCCGTTGAAACGGTAGAGTCATCGTGGCAGCGCTCTGATGCGAGTCGTGTTTCATTCGTTGCGATGCCCTACTACGTGGGCCTTGGTGGCTTAGTGCGCAATAGCTCCACGCTGATCAAAACCTTAAACGAAGCGGTGCATCCAGGTGATGCGTTGATTTTCCGAGTGCCCTCTCAGATGGCGACGCTGGCGGCCCTCTTAGGGAATGCATCAGTCAAGCGCTATGGCCTCGAAGTGGTTGGCGACCCCGCAGATGTTTTTGCGTCAGGCATTGTTAATGGTCCGGCAGACAAATTGCTTGGTTGGCTAAGTGCATGGACATTAAGGCGCATGTGCCGACACGCGATCGCCGCTAGCTACGTTACACAACATTATCTACAGCAGCGTTACCCCACATCGCCCTCGGCATTTTCGATTGCGTGCTCCAGTATTGAACTTGACCCCACGTGGCTAAGAACAGAACCTCGCGAATATCGCCAGCCTGCAAAGAAGCTGCTGTTTATTGGTTCGTTTGGCCAGTTGTATAAAGGGCAAGACACGTTGCTTGAGGCCGTTGCTCAACTTAAGCAGCAAGGGCATGAGTTACATCTGACACTCCTCGGCGGCGGCAAGTATTTAGACGACATGAAAGCCCTCGCAGAGACTTTAGCGATTGGTCACCTCACTCAGTTCGTGGGCGAGGTCAACGCTGATGACGTCAAAACTGCACTTGATGAAGCGGATTTATTTGTCATGCCATCGCGCACGGAAGGGCTGCCGCGCGCATTGATCGAGGCAATGGCGACCGGCTTACCTGCTATTGGCTCTGCCGTGGGCGGTATTCCTGAACTACTTGAACCGCAGTGTCTGTTTGATGCGAACAACGTGCAGCAACTTACCGCACGTATCGCCATGTTAAGTCAGGCACCGGCATTATTAACGGCGATGTCTAAACGCAATCGTTTGGTCGCCGAGGCCTACCAGAAGCCACTGTTGGAAGCGCGCCGTATTGCGTTTTACTTTGAACTGAGACAGCAGTTCGGAGCGACTGCATGAAAGTTCTTCATTTATTAAAAACGGCGGTAGGGGCCAGCTGGGCGCTCAGGCAGACAACGCAGTTGGTTGCCCGGGGTGTCGAAGTCCATCTGGCGTTGCCGAACGGACCGATGGTGGAAAAATACCGCGCTGCTGGCGTTCATGTACATATTCTCGATCCGGCACTGGTAGTCAGCAAACCTTGGCAAAACGTTGCTAAGGCCAACGCATTGCGTTCACTGGTTAAAACCATTCAGCCAGACATTGTTCACAGTCACTTTGTGGCCACGACGCTGCTCATGCGCATCGCGATGAAAGGGATCTCGATCCCGCGTATTTTTCACATACCCGGGCCATTGCACCTGGAACATAAGCTGTATCGCTGGCTGGATGTTTATTCAGCCACTCGGCGAGACTATTACCTGGCGTCATGTCGATGGACACAAGATGCGTTAGTGCGGTTTGGTATCAGCAAAGATAAAGTCGGTTTGGCGTATTATGGCGTCAATGCTGAGGATTTCACCGCAGCAAGCACTGACCGTGCTGAAGATTTGCGCGCTGCGTTTAACTGGCCCGAAGATGTGTTTCTTGTGGGAATGGTGGCCTACTTTTATGCGCCTAAATCAGCCTTGGGGCAGTCAAGAGGATTAAAGGGGCATGAGGATTTGATCGACGCCATTGCCGTTGTTCACCAACAATACCCGCAGGTACGCTGCGTATTTATTGGGGGGCCATGGGACGGTGCGGATGATTATTATCAGCAAGTGCAAGAGTATGCCGACAAAACGGCTCTAGGTTTATGCCAGTTCATGGGAACGCGGTCTGATGTGCCGCAGCTCTATCCCCAAATAGATTTGGCAGTGCATCCGTCTCATAGTGAGAACGTGGGAGGGGCTGTCGAGTCGATGTACGCCAACGTCCTAACCCTGACCACGGACGTGGGCGGTTTTCCTGACCTGATCATCGACGGGGTGACCGGCTACATGTCTGCGGCGAAGGACCCTCAATTGCTAGCCAAAAAGATCATACAAGCGATTGAGTCGCCTGAGCAGAATCAGCAACTGATCAAGCATGGCGCAATAAAAGTGGCCAGCGTGATGAATGTTGAAGACAATGCCCGGCACGTGCATGAATTCTATACTGCGATTTTACACCGAGCGGACAGTGGGGGCTATGCGTGATAAAGCGATGGTTTGATCTGGTTGTTTCGCTAACTGCACTGGTTGTACTAATGCCGGTTATCGTCACACTGTGCCTGTTGGTTGCCATTAAACTCGGGCGTCCAATCCTGTTTAAGCAAATTCGCCCGGGGCTACACGGAAAGCCATTTTACTTACTGAAGTTTCGCAGTATGACTGACGCGCGAGACGCCAGCGGTGAATTAAAGCCCGATAGCGAACGTCTTTCTTCCTTTGGACAGAAGCTACGCAGTACCAGCGTAGACGAGCTGCCCAGTCTCTTAAATGTATTGAAAGGCGATCTCAGTTTGGTCGGGCCTCGCCCGCTTTTAATGGATTATCTGCCACTCTATTCAACCGAACAAAGTCGGCGGCATGAGGTGAAACCGGGTATCACTGGCTGGGCGCAAGTGAATGGCCGCAACGCGTTAAGCTGGGATGAAAAGTTTGCGCTGGATGTCTGGTATGTCGAAAACCGTACATTCTGGTTGGATATAAAGATCCTGTTTATGACCATCAATAAAGTATTCAAACGCGACGGTATTAACCAAGCAGGCGAGGCAACAATGACGCGCTTCACAGGTAGTCAAAACCATGACTAGCACACTCTACATATTCGGTGCTGGTGGCCACAGTCAGGTGGTCGGTGATATTGCTGTTCTGAGCAAACGGTATACCCAAATTTGCTACTTTGACGATTTAAAGGCGATGGGGCAAGCATTGCTCGGTGGCACAGTCACGGGCACGATTAAAGACGGTGTCCAGCGTATCAGCGACGCGCAGGGAAACAGTCAGGATACACATCAGGCGTTTGTTGCATTGGGCAACAACGAACAACGCCGCAAAGTCACCGAGCAACTTATGCGGCATCAGGTGAGTATCGCGACACTTATCCATCCCGGTGCAATCGTGGCAACGTCAGTCAGTCTGGGTGCTGGAACATTGGTCGTCGCTGGCGCAGTCATTAATCCCAACACGCGCGTTGGCGAGGGCTGCATTATCAACACCAATGCATCCGTTGACCATGATTGTGCCATTGCTGATTTCGTGCATATCGCGCCTGCGTCTGCGATTGCCGGTGGCGTTACCATTGAACAGGAAAGTTTTTTAGGGATCGGCTGCCGAGTGATCCCCGGAGTGCATATCTGCAAACAAGCAACGGTGGGCGCTGGCGCAGTTGTTATTCGTGATGTATCCACGAATTCGACAGTTGTGGGTGTGCCTGCCAATGAAATTTAATAACACCCAACTATCAGGGGATTAAAACACTATGTTGAATACGCCTTTCTCTCCTTGGCCTGATTATGATCAAGCCGAAAAAGATGCTGTACTTCGCGTCATGGATTCAAACCGAGTGAATTATTGGACGGGACAAGAAGGGCGCGAGTTTGAAAAGGAGTTCGCTGCCTACACTGATGCGCAGTACGCTGTTGCTGTGGCGAATGGTACCGTTGCGCTGGATTTAGCATGGATAGCCTTAGCATTACCTAAGGGCAGTGAAGTGATTGTCACTTCACGCTCGTTCATGGCGTCTGTTTCAACCATCGTTTTAGCCGGGTTAGTGCCGGTATTCGCCGATGTTGACCGCGACAGCCAGAATATCTCGGCCTCAACGATTGCCGCAAAAATTACCGAGAAGACGTCGGCCATACTGTGCGTGCACCTTGGGGGGTGGATGTGTGATATGGAGCCCATTCTAGCACTGGCAAAAGAGCATAACTTAAAAGTGGTTGAAGACTGCGCTCAGGCACATGGCGCAACCTATCAGGGCAAGTCGGCGGGTAGTTGGGGTGATATTGCAGCATGGTCATTCTGCCAAGATAAAATCATGACCACGGCGGGAGAAGGTGGCATGGTGACTACCAATGATAAATCGCTGTGGCAAACCGTATGGTCGTTTAAAGATCATGGTAAATCGTGGCAGGCGGTTTATGAAAAAGAGCATCCACCGGGTTTTCGTTGGTTGCATGAATCCTTTGGCACCAACTGGCGCATGACGGAGATCCAAGCGGCGGTGGGGCGTTTGCAGTTGAAAAAAATGCCAGCGTGGCGAGCGACCCGCGCCAAGTATGCAGAACAAATTATGCAGACCTGCCGAAGGTTTGCGGCGTTTAGAGTCCCTGCCATCCCCGAAAATATGCAACATGCATTCTACAAATGCTATGTGTTTATTCAGCCTGATGCACTGATTGAAGGGACTACTCGCGATGACATCATCGCCTTGATCAATGCGCAAGAGGTGCCCTGCATGGCGGGTTCGTGCTCCGAGATTTATCTGGAGAAAGCATTTGATGATACCGGCTGGCGTCCTTCTGAACCTTTATCGGTGGCTCAAGAACTTGGTGCGACGAGTATCATGTTTATGGTTCATCCCACCTTGACTCAAGCTGAAATTGATAAAACGTGTACCGCGATTGAATCAGCAATGTCGCAGGCGATGAAAAGGAACTAACGGTGATGAGATTGGCAAGTGTTTACCTCATGCCCAGCTGGGCAAAACGATTCATTTTACTGAGTTGGGATGCGTTTAGCTTAGTGGTGGCATTTGTACTTGCCTATTGGATCCGCTTAGGCGTGTCGTCCAGTGTGATTGGCGAAGATGAAATAAAGTTGATGATTGGCAATGTTGTGCTGACATTATCTCTCTTCCTATTGGCCGGTTTGTACCGACAAATGCTACGTCATCTCGCGCTAAGTGCCGGAACGAGTATCTTATTTGGGGTATTTGCCTCAATCTTGTATTTGCTGCTCGCACGTGATTTGTTTGGTGCGTTTGTGCCGTTCAGCGTGCCGTTTATCTATTGCAGTTTTGCCATATTGTTGATTGGCGGCTTACGGCTGGTAGTTTACCTCGCTAATCAAGCGTCACATTATAAAACCACAGAACACTGTCTCATCTTTGGTGCCGAAGTGGCGGGGCGTACGCTGGCTAATGCTCTGCGCTCTGGCAACGATCTACAGCCTGTCGCTTTTATTGACGATAAGAAAAAGTATCTGGGTAAAAATATCAACGGCTTACCGGTACACGCAAAAGACCACATTCCCCGCTTGGTAAAAAAACACAAGGTCAAAAAGATCCTGTTGGCGGTCAACAACACATCGAATTTACGCCGCAAAGAACTCATAGGCGATTTGGTGCCCTACGCCGTTGAACTATTGACTGTGCCTGATGTAACCGAAATTGCTTCAGGAAAGCGTGAGATCCACGAGCTGCGTGAGGTTCGGATTGAGGAACTTTTAGGTCGCGAACCAGTACCGCCAATCGACTCGCTCCTACACATCAATGTAACGGGTAAACACGTGATGGTGACTGGTGCAGGCGGTTCTATTGGCAGTGAGTTATGTCGTCAAATCGCCCGTATTCAACCAGCCAGCCTTACCCTGTTTGAATTATCGGAATTCAACCTCTATTCAATTGAGTTTGAATTGCGCAAAAATCACCCGGATCTGCAAATAAATTCAGTACTTGCGTCCGTTCAAGACAATGAACTTCTACACATCACCTTAAAGAAGTTTACCGTACAGACGATTTATCATGCGGCGGCGTATAAGCATGTCCCTATGATTGAAAACAATATCTCTGCGGGCATTCGTAACAATATCTTCGGTACGGCGAATGTGGCCTTATGTGCGGCAGAGTATGAGGTCGAAAAATTTGTGCTTATTTCAACGGATAAAGCGGTTAGGCCGACTAACATCATGGGCGCAACGAAACGCTTTGCTGAGCTATTTGTACAAGGGATTGCCGAGCTTCATTCGGAAACGGAGTTTGCGATTGTCCGCTTTGGCAACGTACTGGGATCGTCGGGCTCAGTGGTCCCGGTGTTTGACCGTCAAATCAAGGCGGGCGGGCCGGTGACAGTCACTCATCCCGATATTATTCGCTATTTTATGACAATTCCCGAAGCCGCACTGCTAGTAATACAAGCTGGCTCAATGGGCAAAGATGGCGAGGTGTTTGTTCTCGACATGGGCGACCCGGTCAAAATTGTTGATCTGGCGAAAAAGATGGCTCAATTGATGGGGTACAGCTTGAGTGAAAACCCGGATGATTCTGGCATCAAACTTGAATTCAGCGGTCTCAGACCCGGCGAAAAGCTTTTTGAGGAGTTACTCATTGACGATGCCGAGGTTGACACAGAGCACCCCCGCATCATGGGGGCAAATGAAGTTAAAATTGATTTTTCTGAAGTGGTGATGTTGATGGATCGCCTCAACTATGCGCTGGTAAATCATGACGAAGAAGAGGCGCGGCAAATATTGTTGGAAGCGCCTCTTGCGTATGCGCCCAGCTCCCTTCAGTAACACCTACAGGACAAAACGAATGACCCTGCATACTCTCTTTCCAATCAAGCAGCCCCGCAAAAAAGCGCCTTATTTTACAGCTGCTTTTGCTGCGGTAGGTTCTTTAGCCTGTCAATCCGCGTTTGCAAAACCAGAGATTATATATACTGACCGTGCTCCGTTGGTGCTTGCTATCGGAGCGATCCACACCGATCTACTCAATCCGACAGTGAATAGTGATGAGAGTGCAACGGGCGGGTTTTTAGATGCCAGTGGCTACCTGACTAAGCGCGGTGAAGGCACACAATATTTGCTCGATTATGACGCAAATTTAAGACAGTGGTATGGCAGTGATATTCCAGATGGTGCTGTCTTTTATGAGAACGAGCCGACGGAGTTTGATTTGCGCGTGCGCGGCCTTGCCCGTTTGTTTATCACTGACCGATGGCAGATTGATGCCGAAGCTCAGCATTATCAAGCCGATGAGGAGTACGGTACGGGATTGTCACGCTTGCGCAAGAATGTCGTTAAGCAAGATCGTATTACGATTAATTCCGGCAGCGTGAATGCCACTTATGGAACCGATGTATTGCAGCGATACGTTACATTAAGCGGCGGATTTCGTGAACGTAGTTACGCTGACAACAATCCCTATGCCCCCCGATTTGATACCTTTGAAACCCTTGCTGGTGTTGAAGTGGGCTACTCGCTAACACCGGCAACGCAATTCATTGCGTCATTTAACACCACGCAATATGACTTTGATGATCCGCAGCTTGAAGACTCAGAGGTGTACAAACTGGTGCTCGGCGTTAGCTGGCAAGCCAGCGCGGCATCGACAATACGCGCGGTGGTCGGCGGTTTTCATCGAGAGTTTGATGTGCAAGACTCGCGCTCAAGTTTTTTGTGGGATGCGCTGTATCAGTGGAAGCCAAACGCACGCTTTACCCTAGTCGCTGACACAAGTCGTGAAGCGACGGCAACACAGAACGAATTGTCGTCGGACAGCGTTGAAAGTGAAGCAGGGTTGCTGGCGACATATCGCTACAGCGTTCGTTGGCACTCAGACCTGCGCGCACGCTACACGCTTGTTGAATACGATGATTTAAATGACTTTCGCAATTTGACAGAAGTCACGGCGGGTGCAGGATTAACCTTCAGTTTTTCCTCGTTTCAGTCGATGACAGTAAGGTACGATTTCAAAAGTGTCTCGACGAAAGATGATTTCATTGATTACAACCAAAACCAAGTGAGTCTGGATTGGCAGTACGCGTTCTAATTTTTTTCGCGCTATGCATCGTTTTATATGCAAATAAGGTGTTTGCTGATGTGGCGATCCCGCTAGGCACGGGTGACGTGATCTCGATCAGCGTATTCAATGAACCGGAACTGGCGTTGCGCGAAAAAATAGGTCAGTCAGGCACGGTTTCAATGCCGCTGATTGGGGCCGTGAGTGTCGTTGGTAAATTGCCTCAAACACTGGCCGAGGAGCTATCGGCAGCGTATGAAGATGGTTATCTGGTCAATGCTGATGTCTCCGTTAAAGTCGAGTCATACCGCGCGTTCTTTGTTGGCGGTGCCGTATTTCGCCCGGGCGCCTATGAATACGTCATTGATCTCACGGTTGAGCAGGCTATTGCCATCGCGGGTGGTTTACGTGAGAGAGCATCGCGTAAAAACTGGTTGATCCTTCGCGGATCGGATAAACAGAAAATCAAAGCACAGGCGCATACTCCGCTAATGCCGGGCGACATTTTAACCATAGAGGAAAGCCTCTTCTGACCATGGAAAAAATGGCCCAACCCAGCACAGCGCTCAGCTTCGACCTTTCTGACTTGCTTATTTTTTTATGGCAAAAGAAAGTACGCATCATCGTTCTGGCAGGATTGATGACGTTAGTCGGTGCTTACTACGTAGTTAATTTGCCGCGTATTTACAGTGCTGAAAGCACGCTTATGCTTTCTCAGCGAGACAATCAACTCACGTTTCCCATTGTTGCCAATAATTACCAGAGCAACAGCGCAAAAAAAATGGAAACGCACATCCAATTTATGAAATCTCGGCAATTTGCTATCCAGCTTATTCAACATCTGGGCATATCGGAGCATCCTGAATTTCGGTCAGCCAATAGCCGAACTTTACCAACGCTCGAAGCCGTAGCGCGCAAAATACTGGGAAACCTGAATATCAGCAAAGTCAGCGACACTGATATGATCAAAGTCAGTTATGAGGCAAAGTCGCCCAAACTCGCCGCTGATGTCGCAAACGCCGTCGGGCCGGTTTTTTTTGCGCACTTAGATGCAATGTCGCGCAAACGCGCTATCGATAATACACGCTGGCTCAATGAAGAGCTGGACGAGTTGCAAATCAAGCTGTCGGAATCAGAAGAGAATCTATTAACCTTTCAGCGCGAGAACGATTTGATTGATGTGAACAGTCAAATCGATTTGGCAAAAACGGAAATCAGTAAAATCTTAGAGCAAAAGCTGGTGGTGGATAAAAATTTATCCGCAGCGCGGTCTATCACGCAACAGATCGCTTCCCGTGAAAATCGGATTGAGCAGATGCTACAAATCCCTGAAGTCGCCATTAATGATACGGTGCGTGATCATCGCAACCGTGTACTGGCGCAAGAGCAAGTGCTCGAAGAGGTATCAAAACGGTACAAGTACAAGCACTACAAATACAAGGCGGCGGAAAGCTCACTTAATTTGCTAAGGCAGGAGCTTGAAGCCGTTTTGCTGCAAATTGTGAACGGCAAGCAACAGGCGTACGACAGCTTGATCCAGCAGGAAAAACAGCTACAAGATCAGCTTGATGTCGCGCGCGCACGGCTTAACAATCTCGGAAAATATGAATTGCAGTTGGCGCGAATGGAGCGTGAAGTAGAGGCAACTCGCCGCGTTTATGAACTCTTTTTAGCCAAGATGCAGGAAACGCAAATTTTGCAGGATATTGGTGAAACGGAAGAATTCGCCATCATTGATTACGCCATCGAACCTCAGTATCCAACCAAACCGCGTATTACCTTGGGAATTGCGTTGTCACTGATTTTTTCGACCATATTCAGTGCAGGCTTCTGGCTCCTAATCCATTTGATCCGCGATCGACGCAATCGATTTCGTCAACTCCTCGCGGGTCTCGGCCTGCCTTTGCTTGCCGAAGTACCTAAGGTCGACTGGAAAGAAGACAAACTCAGCCTTAAGCGCCCGGCAACTAATGTATTTGGTTATGATGAGGCTATTCGCTCTGTACGCACCAAGTTGGTGGTAAACGACAGTGCAGAGCCGCTGCGTAAAATAGTGGTTGTGTCGATGACCGAATCAGACGGGCGAGACGAGGTCGCCATTGCCCTAGCTGAATCGTTCAGTAGCCTTGAGAAGACCTTGCTGATTGATTGTGATTTGCGCACGCAAGAAATGGCCACACGCTTTAAATTACGTGATAACCATCCGGGCATTGTGGACTTTATTAACCGAAGCGTGAAGTTTAACAAATGTCTACATCGACGCAAAAATAGTCAGATGGTCTTTATTCCCAGTGGATTGAGTGACCGAGACCCGGTTGAGCATATCAGTAAACCCCGTTTCGCTAGCCTAATACACAAGTTGTCGGTGTTCTACGAACGCCTCATCATCACAGCACCCTCCGTCACACAATATAGCGACTCCTTAGTGTTAGCCCAGCATGTTGACGGCATTGTGATTGTGTGTGATATCGAAAAAACTGACTCAGGCGACTTCGTGGAAGGGGTACGACGTTTACAGGACTCCGGCGTCACGATTTTAGGGGTGGTGTTTAATCGGGTGAAGGGAATTAAAACCGCGCGGCCAGAGAGTATTCTGCGCAAACGTTTCTTCAAACAAGGTTCCCGTAGCCAACCTGCTAAAGCTTAAGCATAATAGCGCCATGAGTTAATCACCGAAATGCGGTATCTGTGAAAGACCTTTCCTCACTACACACCTTTGGCATCGCTGCGCACTGTGAACGGATTATCGACATCCAACACGAGCACGATTTAGTGCAGCTTCAAGGCGTATCACCGCTGCTGATTTTGGGAGGCGGAAGTAACTGCGTTTTTGTGGATGATTTTGAAGGGGCCGTGGTTCGCAATCAACTCAGAGGGGTCGAACGCACCGAATCAGCCAGCGAGGTCATGCTGAGCGTGGCTTCCGGAGAAAATTGGCATGAGTTTGTTACTGATTGCATGGAGCAAGGCATATTTGGGTTTGAAAACTTAGCGCTTATACCCGGCACCGTAGGCGCCGCACCCATACAAAACATTGGCGCTTATGGGCGCGAACTAGCGTCTTTTGTTCACACCGTGCATGCCTACGATCTCAGCACACAAAAACATGTCGTGTTTAACAATCATGAATGTCAGTTTGGCTACCGAGAAAGTGTATTCAAGCATCAACCCTGCCGGTGGTTTATCACGCGCGTGGTGTTTTCTGTGCCGAAAATGCTTGATTTAGAAACCAGCTACGGCGAACTCGCGGCGCTGACCGACCCGACTCCACACAGCATTTATACCGAAGTTTGTCGGGTGCGCCGGGCTAAGTTGCCCGATCCTGATGTACTGGGCAATGCCGGCAGTTTCTTTAAAAACCCCGTAATCACGCAAGCCGAATGGCTGGCGTTGGCCGCCCAACACAGCGCGGCGCTGCACTATCGTGTTGATGCGCACCATGTCAAAGTGCCGGCAGCCTGGTTAATCGATCAGTGTGGATTCAAAGGGCAGGCGCGAGGAGGTGTCAGAAGTCACACCACCCAGCCCCTGGTACTCACCAATATAGGCGGTGCAAGCGGGTGTGATGTTCTTGCATTTGCACGGGAGATCCGCGATACCGTGCTCGCCCGATTCAACATTGGGCTTGAAAACGAAGTCCGTTTAATTGGGCGCAAAGGTCTCGTGACATTATGAGCGACAGCGTTAACCTTATTCGATCGGCCCTGATCCAATACTTGTGTGACGACCAGTTCCACTCAGGGCAGGCACTTGCTGATGCCTTGGGGGTCAGTCGTACTGCTATTGCTAATCACATCAGCGCAATCAATGCGCTCGGACTAGATATCTACAGCGTAAAAGGAAAAGGCTACAAGTTAGCCCGCCACGTTGAGCTTCTTGATGAAACGCGCATACGTTTGTTGCAGAAAACGTTGTCAGACACACAAACGCCCATCACTGACTACGCCTTAACGGTATTGCCGGTGATTGCGTCCACCAACACGTTTATGAAAGAGCGAATTGACCACATTACACACGGCGAAACAATCTTGGCAGAGGCGCAAACTGCAGGACGCGGGCGTCGTGGCAAAGTGTGGGTATCGCCATTTGGCGCTAGCCTTTACCTCAGTCTATGTTGGCGTTTTCAAGGGGGCTATCAACAAATAGGCGGCCTGTCGTTGTTTGTGGGTTACGTGGTTGTGCAAGCCCTGCTAGCCGCTGGCGTCGACGGCTTAGGGTTAAAATGGCCAAACGATATTTATCGATACGGTAAAAAGCTGGGGGGCATATTGGTCGAGGTTGAAGGCCAGATTGGCGGCGAAGTCGCGTGTATCATCGGCATTGGGCTAAATGTCGATTTAGGCATTACCGACAACGGTACAACGGCAAAACATCTTGATCCGAATGCTAACATCGACCAACCAGTCGCTGATTTAAGCGACATCACGCAAGATCGCAACTCACTTGCGGCGCGCGTTTTGAACGAACTCTATCGCCGTTTACCTGACTTTGAACAATCCGGCTTAGGCGAAATCGCAACAGACTGGAATCAGTTGGATGTGTTTGCACAGAAGAGCGTGACTGTCCAGTCTGGTGACAGGCAGGCCGCATTAGTGGGTAAAAATCTGGGAATCGATGAAACTGGCGCGCTTCGTTTAAAAATGGATGCCGGGATCAAAACCATTCATGGTGGTGAGGTGAGTTTACGTGCACTGCCATAGCTTGTTACTTGATATTGGCAACTCAAGCATCAAATGTCGGGAGCTGACTCGCACTGCGCGCGAAGATAGCGGCATGGATATCGTCAGGTGGCGTCCGCTAATGACGTTTGCCGATGTGGATGCATTGTTAGCGTATTTAGGCGAGAAAAAAGCTCGGTTTAACAGTGTCCTGATTGGCAGCGTGCGCAGTGATAGTGACGACACGGCTATTCTTAAAAGGCTAACGCCGTATGCCACGACAATCGAACTGGCTCAGACGCAAAGTGCGGCATTAGGTTTAACCAACAGTTATGCAAACCCGCAAAAAATGGGCGTAGATCGTTGGTTAGCCATGCTTGGTGCTCAGCTGCTTTGCGGGCAAAACTTTTTGGTGATTGACGCTGGAACGGCAGTGACTGCCGACTTCGTTGTCAACGGGCTACATCAAGGAGGGTGGATCGCGCCGGGATTCTCTTTGGCACAGGAAGCCGTGACAGGTCACACGGCTCGCGTTACACAGGCCCCGTCACATCAGCATACCATCGCTTTCGGCCAAAATACGGAAGATTGTCTACATTTTGGCTGCTTGGCACAATTACACGGTATCGTGCATCAAGCTAAACTCCTTGCCGCACAGTTCGGCGAATTTGACGTGATCCTCAGCGGCGGTGATGTCGATCGACTGAGATCACTCAACCAAGCTGCACGGAATGAATTTATATTTGTGGATAACATTGTCCTGTTTGGAATACTCCGCATGGCGTTAGCGGATATGAGCCTAGATAACGCACAAAAAGTCGCCCGATCGTTGCTTATTTAGGCATAAAGTCAGAAAAACAAAGTTTTTTGAAAAAGGGTGTTGCACCCAATGTCTCTTTTCACTAGAATGCGCAGCCACTTGATGCAGTGCCGACTTAGCTCAGTTGGTAGAGCAACTGACTTGTAATCAGTAGGTCGCCAGTTCGATTCCGGCAGTCGGCACCATCAATCTC
>NZ_JAHCTA010000009.1:132143-132483 GCF_018474025.1 Alteromonas oceanisediminis
CTTTCTTATGAGGTGGGTCAGAGAATAAGGAACGCGGGCATCGTATAATGGCTATTACCTCAGCCTTCCAAGCTGATGATGTGGGTTCGATTCCCACTGCCCGCTCCAAGTTCGTGCTGATATGGCTCAGTTGGTAGAGCGCACCCTTGGTAAGGGTGAGGTCGGCAGTTCGAATCTGCCTATCAGCACCATTTCTCCCCATCTCATTTGTGAACAACCGTAACTAATAGCACTTTGCTGGGAAGATAGACATGGCAAAACAAAAGTTTGAACGTAATAAGCCGCACGTAAACGTAGGTACAATCGGCCACGTTGACCACGGTAAAACGACACTAACTGC